>CAWIJS010000013.1:0-738952 GCA_963836485.1 uncultured Conexibacteraceae bacterium
ATAGCGGCGGATGGCCGGCGCGTCCTCGCCCGACCCCAGCCGCGAGCGCTCGCCGACGAGGATGATCCTCGACAGCGGGGTGGCAGAAGCGGTGGTCATGGACATCATG
Organism: uncultured Conexibacteraceae bacterium; assembly: GCA_963836485.1. GTDB lineage: Bacteria > Actinomycetota > Thermoleophilia > Solirubrobacterales > Solirubrobacteraceae > Baekduia. The sequence goes on from CAWIJS010000013.1 coordinate 110, forward strand.
ATGCGCGACGGCGAGAGCCCTGCCCATCGCCGCACGGTCCGAAGTTCTCGACGGCCGGTCCTACACGCGGTCGAGGCGTGCTGCGGCCTCCAAGGCGGGCCGCAGCGCCGCCGGCAGCCGGCGCCGCACCCGCCAGCGCGTGCCTGAGAACGTCATGTTGGCCACGGTGGCAAAGCCGACCTCGTCGGCCCGCAGCGCCAGCAGGAGGTGGGCGATGCGATCGGCGCTGGGCAGACCGGGGTCGGCGACGCGGACGCAGAAGCAGGTCGCACGCCGCCCGCGTGCGGTGAGCAGGACGGCGCCCGCCTCCCCCACGACCCAGACGCCGAGCGCGCCGCGCTCGACCACGAGGCCGGTGCGTACGTGGAGCTCGCGCGCGTCATGGCCGATGAGGTCGCCAAGCAGGCCGACGGCCGTGCGCTCCGCTTCAGCACCGGCCCGGATGCGCGGGCGCAGGACGTTGGCGCCACGTGCCGCGTAGAGCATGGGGATGATCCACGCGTGCCCGAAGCTGGCCACGCTGACGGCGACCGCCAGCGGCTGGACGAGGAACAGGATGACGCCCGCTGCCACGAACGGGACGACGTGCGCGATGGTCGTCAGCGTCCAGAGCCAGCCGCGCTTGCGCAGGCGCGCGCCGTCCATCGGCGGTCGCCAATAGACCGCTGCCCGCTCGGGAAGCGCGGCGTCGAGCGCCATCAGCCGCCGCTGATCGGCAGCCGCAGGATCACCAGCTCGGCGTCGATCGGCAGCTTCTTGACCTGCTCGGCGTGGCCCTCGCCGGTGGAGACCATCGCGAAGTAGCCGCGATCGAGCTGCTCGCGGAAGGCGAGGGCGGCGGCCTCCGCAGTGGCGGAGTCTCCCGCGCTCCACTCCGCCAGCGTGGTGTGGCCGGTGCGATCCATACGGACGAGACGTGACATCCCCACCTCCAGTGTTCGCTTGCCATTGCGATGGTAACTCCAGCTCTCAGGTCCGATGTGCCAGAAGCCGATGAAGCGACAAAGGACGCCGTTGCTCCCTCCTCTTCCCCCGCGTCATGTCACCGTGCCGCTGCTCGCAGCAGCACTTGCCCTCGCCTACCTGGCGGGGCGGCTGCTGCCTGCCTTGGGCCACGACGGCCATTTGGCCGTGCAGTGGTGGGGTTCGTTCCTCATCTACGCCGCCGCGTCCGCGCTCTGCCTGACCGCCGCGCGACGGACCGCGGAGGATCGCCAGGCGTGGTCGCTGCTCGGGCTCGGCATCCTGCTCTTCGGCCTCGGCTCGGTCGCCAGCTTCGCGTCCTCCAACGCCCCCGACGATCCGCCGCTGCTGGCCTGGATCGGCTGGCTCGCCTTCTATCCGCTGGCCTACGCCGCGCTACTGGCGATGTTGCGTGCGCGGCTGCGGCCGTTCACGCTGTCGCTGATCCTCGACGGCGTGCTCGGTGGCCTGACGCTGATGACCGTCTGCGCAGCATTGCTCCGCCACGACCTGGCTAGCCAGCCGGCAGCCAAGGTCGTCGCCGGGCTCGCGCTGCCGACCGGCGACCTCATCCTGCTGAGCATGCTGTTGTGGGCCTGCGCGATGGCCGGCCGCCGCGGTGGCCAGTGGCTGTGGCTGGCGGGTGCGATGGTGCTCGCCGCGGTCGCCCACGTCGCCCAGGATCTCGCGGTGCTCAACGGCACCTTCGACCCGCTGGACGCCACGACCGCCTGCTACCCGCTGACGATGCTGGCGATCGGCGTCGCCGCCTGGCGCCCCGCGCCGCCGCCACGGCCGGTCCTCGCGCGCACGCTTGCCTTCGTCCTGGCGCCGATGGCCTGCGTGCTCTCGGTGATCGTCGTGCTCGTCTTCGTCGACGCCGGCGACGCGATCACCGAGGGCCTGGCGATCGCCGCGCTGGCCGTCGCCTTCGGCCGCGCCGCGCTGACCTTCCAGGAGCTCAGCCAGCTGCACGAGGCGCGGCGCTTCGCGCGCGGCTTCGAGGAGGCCACGATCGGCATGGCCTTCGTGTCGAGCACGGAGCTGACGTGGATCCGCGTCAACGCGACGCTGGCGACGATGCTCGGGCGCAGCCCCGAGGAGCTCGTCGGCCGCCCCATCGCCGAGGTCATCCACCCCAGCGAGGTCGACGCGTCGCGCGGGCTCCATGAGACGGTCCGCGCCGGCGAGACGCCCGCGCCCTATGTGCGGCGCGCGCTGCGCCCCGACGGCACCGTCGTCGACCTGGCGATCTCGATCGCGGTCGTCGAGAGCGACGACGGGCAGCGCCAGATGTTCAGCCAGGTCCAGGACGTCACCGAGGCGCGGCGCATCGCCCGCCACAACGGCGCGCTGGTCGACCTCAGCCGGGTGGCGCTCGAGGTCCACGATCCTGCCGAGCTGCTCGAGCAGGTGACCGCGCTGCTGTGCTCAGCGCTGCCCGCCGACGAGGTCGCCCTGACCGACGGCGCGACCGCGGGCGCAGACGACGATCCCCGCCTGCTCGGTGTCCGGATGGACCGCCGCGCGAACGTGCCCGCGATGCTGCTGGCCCGCCGCGGTACCGAGCACCCGCCGTTCGCCGCGGCCCACGAGCGTTTCCTGGAGGCGGCCGCCAACGTCCTGGGCACCGCGCTCGATCGCGCCGCCGTCGAGGACGAGCTCCGGACCCAGGCGCTGGAGGATCCGCTCACCGGTCTGGCCAACCGCTCCTACCTCGCCGCCCACGTCGAGCAGGCGATCGCCGGCGCCGATCGTGGCGACACGATCGCGGTGCTACTGCTCGACCTCGATCGCTTCAAGGTCGTCAACGACACGCTCGGCCACGGCGCGGGCGATGAGCTCTTGTGCGCGGTCGCCGACCGTCTGCGCTCGACGATCCGCCGCGGCGACCTCGCTGCGCGCCTCGGCGGCGACGAGTTCGTCGTCGTCTGCGCCGGCGCCGGCGGCGCGCCGCACGAGGTCGCGGCGCTGTCGCAGCGGCTGCTGGCGACGATCGCCGCACCGTACGTCGTCGATGGCCGCGAGCTGCACATCAGCGCCAGCGCCGGCCTCGTCTTCGTCGAGGACGCCGATGCGACCGCCGAGTCGCTGCTGCGCGACGCCGACGTCGCGATGTACCGCGCCAAGGAGCACGGCGGCGCGCGCTACGAGGTCTTCGACGCCGGGCTCCGCGCCCGCGTCGTGCAGCGCCTGGCGATCGAGGGCGAGCTGCGCCACGCGCTAGCACGCGACGAGCTGCTGCTGCACCTGCAGCCGGTCGTCGACCTGCATCGCGACGAGCTCGCGGGCTTCGAGGCGCTCGTGCGCTGGGAGCACCCGACGCGCGGCCTCGTCGGGCCCAACGAGTTCATCGGCGTCGCCGAGGAGACCGGGCTGATCGTGCCGATCGGCGGCTGGGTGCTGACCGAGGCGACACGCCAGCTTGCGATCCTCCAGGAGGCGGCCGGCCGGCCGCTGCGGATCTCCGTGAACCTCTCGGCGCGGCAGCTGACGCCGGGCCTCGTCGATGCGGTCGGCGAGGCGTTGACGACCGCGTCGCTGCAACCGCGCCAGCTGACGCTCGAGGTCACCGAGACGCTGCTGGTCGACGGGCCGGGCGCGGTCGAGGTGCTCGCGGCCGTCCGCGCGCTGGGCGTCGCGATCGCCATCGACGACTTCGGCACCGGGTGGTCCTCGCTGGGCTCGCTGCAGCGCTACCCGGTCGACATCCTCAAGCTCGACCGCTCGCTGGTGGTGCCGGCCGCCGAGTCGGGCCCGGCGGCGGCGCTGGCCCGCGCGGTGGTCGAGATGGCCCAGGCGCTCGGGCTCGACGTCATCGCCGAGGGGATGGAGAACGACGCGCAGCTGAACGCTATGAAGGCGCTCGGCTGCCCGCACGGCCAGGGCTACGTGCTGGCCCGCCCGATGCCGCTGGACGCGGCGCTGGAGCTCGTCGCGCGCCGGCCTACAGGCCGAGCTGCGAACGCACCAGTCGGGTGATTTCGCCACCGTCGGCGCGGCCCTTGGTCTCGCGCATGACGTGGCCGACGATGACGCCGATCGGCTTCATGTCGCCGCCGCGCAGCTTCTCGGCGACGTCGGGGTTGGCGGCTAGTGCGGCTTCCACGATCGGCGCGAGCTCATCAGAGCCGCCAACGGCGCCGAGGCCCTCGGCCTCCACGATCTGCGCCGGATCGCCGCCGTCGGCGATGAGCTTGTCGAGCACCTGACGGGCACCGCCCTGGGTGACGTGCTTGGCGGAGACCATGGCCACCAACTTGGCCAGCGCGCCGGGCGCGACCTTGGACTGCGCCGGATCGGCGTCGGCTTCCAGGCGCGAGAGCAGCTCGTTGCCCAGCCAGTTGGCGATCGGCTGCGCGTTGGCGCCGTCGCCGTCGATCGCCGCCTCGAAGTAGTCCCCCAACTCGGTCCGGAACGCGAGGAGGCGAGCGGACTCGGCGCTCAAGCCGAGGTCGCGCTCGAAGCGCTCGGCGCGCGCCAGCGGGAGCTCGGGCAGCGCGGCCTTCGCGCGGTCGAGCATCGCTTGGGAGATCGCGACCGGCGTCAGGTCGGGCTCGGGGAAATAGCGGTAGTCGTGCGCGTCCTCCTTGGAGCGCAGCGACGTGATCGCCTCGGTCCGCGGGTCGAAGTGCAGCGTCTCCTGCTCGACGGTTCCGCCGGCGCGCAGGATCGCCTCCTGGCGGGCGGCCTCGGCGCGGATGCCGCGGTCGATGAACCGGAACGAGTTCATGTTCTTGAGCTCGGTCTTGGTCCCCAGCTCGGTCGTGCCGACGGGCCGGATGGAGATGTTCGCGTCGCAGCGCAGCGAGCCCTCCTCCATGTTGACGTCGCTCACCCCGAGCGCGCGCAGCGTGGAGCGCAGCATCCGCAGCCACTCGGCGGCGGCCGTCGCGTCGCGCAGGTCGGGCTCGGTGACGATCTCGGCCAGCGGCGTGCCGCCGCGGTTGAAGTCGACGACCGACGCGTCGGAGCCGTGCAGCCGACCGGAGCCGCCGGCGTGGACGAGCTTGGCCGCGTCCTCCTCAAGATGGACGCGATGGATGCGCACGTCACCCAGCCGGCCGCCGAGGCACAGGGGCTCGTCGTACTGGCTGATCTGGTAGGCCTTGGGCGAGTCGGGGTAGAAGTAGTTCTTGCGGTGAAAGATCGACCGCGGCGCCAGTTCGCTGCCCAGCGCCATCCCCATCATCAACCCAAAGTGAATGGCCTCGGCGTTCGTCACGGGCAAGCTGCCGGGCAGCGCCAGGCACACCGGGCAGGTGTGCGTGTTGGGCGGGTCGCCGAAGCTCAGCGGACAGCCGCAGAACATCTTGGTCTTGGTCGCCAGCTGGACGTGAATCTCCAGCCCGATGACGGTCTCGTACTCGATGGCGCTCATCGCCTTAGACCCTCCCCGCCGTCGCGTCGAAGCCAATCGCTCGCTCCAGCGCGTAGGCCGCGCCGAGGATGCGGTTCTCGCTGAACGCCGGACCGGCCATCTGGAAGCCGACCGGCAAGTTGTCGCTCAACCCAGCCGGGATCGAGATCGCGGGGATGCCGGCCAGCGAGATCGGCACCGTGAAGAGGTCGTTGAGGTACATCTCCAGCGGGTCGGCGGTCTTGGCGCCAAGCGTGAAGGCGACGGTCGGGGCTGTGGGCGTGACCACCAAGTCCACCGCCTCGAACGCGTTCTTGTAGTCCTGGGCAATCTTGGTCCGGACCCGCTGGGCCTTGCCGTAGTAGGCGTCGTAGTAGCCGGAGGAGAGCGCGTAGGTCCCCAGCATGATCCGGCGCTTGACCTCGTCGCCGAAGCCGTCGTGGCGCGTCTTGGTGTACATCGACAGCAGGTCGGAGGACTCGGCGCGCAGGCCGTAACGGACGCCGTCAAAGCGCGCGAGGTTCGAGGAGGCCTCCGCCGGCGCGATGACGTAGTAGGCGCTGAGGCCGTACTCGGCGTGCGGGAGCGGGACGCGCTGGACCGTCGCGCCGAGCTCCTGGGCGAGCTTCAGCGTCTCCTCGAAGCGGGCGAAGACGCCGGGCTCGATGCCTTCGCCGGTGATCGCCTCCGGGACGCCGAGGCGCAGGCCCTCGAGGCGCTCGGCAGTCGGCAGGACGATCGCCTCAGGGTGCTGCAGCGAGGTCGAGTCCATCGGGTCGCGGCCGGTCATCTGGCCGTAGAGCAACGCGGCGTCGGTGACGTCGCGCGTGAGCGGGCCGGCCTGGTCGAGCGAAGACGCGAAGGCGATCATCCCGTAGCGCGAGACGCTGCCGTAGGTGGGCTTGAGGCCGACGATGCCCGTCAGCGCAGCGGGCTGGCGGATCGAGCCGCCGGTGTCGGTGCCCAGCGCCCAGGGCGCCGCGCCGGAGGCGACGGCGGCGGCGCTGCCGCCGCTCGAACCGCCCGGGACGCGCGTGCGATCCCACGGGTTGAGGACCGGGCCGTAAGCGGAGTTCTCATTCGACGAGCCCATCGCGAACTCGTCCTGGTTGGTCTTGGCCAGCAGCGGCGCACCGGCCGCGGCGAGGCGGTCGACCACCGAGGCGCTGTAGGGCGGCAGGTAGCCCTCAAGGATCTTGGAGCCCGACTGGCTCGGGACGCCCTCGGTGCAGAAGAGGTCCTTGACGGCGAGCGGGACGCCGGCGAGGGGGCTCGACGCCGTGCCGTTCGCGGTAGGAGCCTCGTCGGCCACCCACGTGAACGCGTTGAGCTCGTCGGCCGCGGCCTTGGCGCGGTAGGCCTCGAAGAGCTCGGTGGCATCGAGGTCGCCGGCCGCGACGGCGTCGGCGGCCTGCTTGGCGGTGAGGAGCGTGACGTCGGTCATGCCTGCGGGCTCGGGACGAGGAAGCCGCCGTCCTGGACGGCGGGCGCCTGAGCGAGCGCGACGTCGCGGGGCAGGCAGGGCGTCTCGACGTCGGCGCGCAGCGCGTTGGCGACCTCGACGACGTGGCTGGTCGGCGCGACGTCGTCGAGCTCCAGCTTGCTGATCGTCTCGATGTGGCCCAGGACGGAGGACAGCTCGGTGGCCATCCGCCCGACCTCGTCGTCAGATAGCTCGAGGCGGGCCAGCTTGGCGACGTGGAGTACCTGCTCGCGGTCGATCACGGTCCGCGAGTTTAGGAGAGGACCGTTGCCGCGGCGGTGCGGGTCGCGCTCAGGTTCCGGGCGCCGGGCGCGGCGCCGGCGGCGTGTAGGCGCGCGCCTCGGGCGAGTCAGTGCGCTCGTCTTTGAGGCTCAGGAAGCCGCCGAAGGGGATGAGGACCGCGAAGAGCAGGCCGAGGTAGGCAGGGAGCTGGACGCTGGTAACGAACTTGACCGCCCCCAGGTGGGTGTCGCCGGCCAGGTCGAGGAGCCGCAGCGCGAGGGCGAGGGCGATCACGGTGCCGAGCCCGACCGTCAGGACGGCGGCGCCAATTGGCCACGCAGGCGAGGTGCGCTTGACCGTCATGTAGGACAAGCTCAGACCGCCGACGATCGCGACGCAGAGCAGCAGGTCCATGAACCAGCCGAGGTTCGACCAGCCGCTGAGCGAGCCGGTGGACATCTGGTGCAGGAGATTCAGCACGCCGCTGCCAGACGGTGGCTGCTGCACCGACACGCCGAACCAGTCGAAGAACAGCACGACGAACAGGCCCACCGCGCCGGCCGCCGCGACCCACTCCCCGAGACGCAACCGGTTCATGCCGGCGCCCCCTCGCGCGCGACGAGCTCGGCGGCCGTCAGCGTGTTGCGCAGCAGCATCGCGATCGTCATCGGCCCGACGCCGCCGGGGACCGGCGTGATCGCGCCCGCGACCGCGACCGCCTCAGCAAAGTCGACGTCGCCGTGAAGACCGTCCTCTGCGCGGTTGATCCCCACGTCGATGACCGTCGCTCCAGGCTTGATCCAGTCGCCCTTGACCATCCGATCGCGCCCGACAGCGGCAACGAGGACGTCGGCGGTCCGCGCGACCGCGGCCAGGTCGGCGGTCCGCGAGTGCGCGATCGTCACCGTCGCGTTGGCGGCCAGCAGCAGCTGGGCCATCGGCTTGCCGAAGAGGTTGGAGCGGCCGATCACGACGGCGTGCTTGCCGCTGAGCTCAACGCCCGTCTCGGCCAACAGCACCATGCAGCCGGCCGGCGTGCACGGCCGTAGCCCGTCACGCCCCAGCGCGAGGTAGCCGGCGCTCAGCGGCGTCAACCCGTCGACGTCCTTGCGCGCGTCGATCATGCCGGTGAGGTGGACGCCGTCGAGGTGATCGGGCACCGGCAGCTGACAGAGGATGCCGCTGACGTTCTCATCGTCATTGAGTTGCTCGATCAGCGCCTCGACCTGCTCGGTCGTCGCGTCCGCCGGCAGCTCGTGGTGGAAGGACGCGATCCCGGCCTCGCCCGCCGACTTGCGCTTGTTGGCGACGTAGATCGCGCTGGCAGGATCCTCGCCAACGAGGATCGTCGCGAGCCCCGGCGTGCGGCCGGTGCGCTCCACGAACGCCTCGACATCCCGGGCCACCTCCGCCCGGACCTTCGCCGCGATCGCCTTGCCGTCGATGATCTCCGCGCTCACGTCCTGCACGCTACCTCTTCTCCAGCGGCGCATATTCGGCCATCAGCTTGCGCTCGCTGCCGTCGCGGGCGAAGCGGATGATCACCACGCCGCCCGGCTCGGTCGCGGTGACGACGCCCTCGCCGAAGGCCGCGTGCAGCACGTCGTCGCCGGTCCGGAAGTCGCCCTTGGCGGCAGCCGGCGCCTCGGAGCGCATGGAGGCCCACGAGGCCGAGGCGCGCGGGCGGATACCGGCGCCGCTGCGGTCCGCCCCCGCCCCGGAAGCCCACGAGCCCTGAGCCGACTCCCGGTCGACGAGATCCGGTGGGATCTCGGCCAGGAAGCGGCTCGGCAGCCCGTAGGCGCGTGAGCCGAAGACGTTGCGCTGGCGCGCGTGGGTCAGCGTCAGCGAGCGCATCGCCCGCGTCATGCCGACGTAACAGAGGCGCCGCTCCTCCTCGAGCGTCCCCTCGTCGAGCGAGCGCGAGTGCGGGAAGACGCCTTCCTCCATCCCGATCATGAAGATGATGGGGTACTCCAGGCCCTTAGCGTTGTGCAGGGTCATGAGCGTGACCATGCCGCCGTCGTCGACGCGCGTGTCGGTGTCGGAGCGCAGCGCGGTCTCCTGCAGGAAGACGTCGAGGCGGTCCTGCTCGGCGGCGTGCGTGCCGTCGAACTCGCGCGCGACCTCGACCAGCTGCTCGAGGTTCTCGATGCGACCCTGCGCCTCGATCGTTCGCTCGGCGGCCAGCGCGTCGAGGTAGCCCGTGTCGTGCAGGACGGCCTCCAGCAGGTCGCCCATCGGGATGTTGTCGGCAACCCGCTCGCGCAGCCCTTCCATCGTCGCCATGAAGCGCTCGAAGGAGCGGATCGCGGCGGTGCCGAGACCCGGCACACCGGCCGGGTCCAGCGCCGCGTCCCAGGTCGTGATGCCCATGTTCTCGGCGTGCCCCAGGACCCGCGAGAGCGACGTCTGGCCGATCCCGCGCTTGGGCGAGTTGGCCACGCGCGTGAACGAGATCGCATCGGCCGGGTTGGCCAACAGCGTCAGATACGAGAGCGCATCCTTGACCTCGGCGCGCTCGTAGAACTTCGTGCCGCCGATGATCTGGAACGGCACGTCGGCGCGCACGAGCGCATCCTGCAGGACCCGCGACTGGGCGTTTGTCCGGTACAAGCACGCCATCTCGGCCAGCGACACGCCCTCATCGCGCAACCGCTCGATCTCCCCGAGCACATAGCGTGCCTCCGCGTACTCGTCATCGAGCTCGCGGACGATGACCGGATCACCTGCGCCCTGATCGGTCCACAGCGTCTTGTGCATCTGCGCCCGGTTCTGCGCGATCACCGCGTTCGACGCATCCAGGATCGTCTGCGTCGAGCGGTAGTTCTGCTCCAACTTGATGACGTGCGCGTCCGGAAAGTCATCCTGGAAGTCCAGGATGTTGCGGATGTCAGCGCCTCTGAACGAATAGACACTCTGAGCATCGTCACCGACGACTGCAAGGTTGCGATGTTCTCCAGCGATCAGCTGCAAGAGCTTGTACTGCGCGTGGTTGGTGTCCTGATACTCGTCGACGAGGACGTGGCGGAAGGACGCGTTGTACCGGGCCTGGACCTCGGGGAAGAGCTCGAGGACGTTGACCATGCGAAAGAGCAGGTCATCGAAGTCCATGGCGTTCATCCGGACGAGCTCGGTCTCGTAGAGCTTGTAGGCCTCGGCGACGGTCTTCTCGAACCAGCCATCGACCATCTGCGCGTAGTCCTCGGCGCTGCGCAGCTTGTTCTTGGCGTCGGAGATCTGATGCTGGACCGCGTTGGGCGTGAAGCGCTTGGGGTCGGCGTCGATCTGGTCCAGGCAGCGCTTGACCAGGCGCCGGGAGTCGGACTGGTCGTAGATCGTGAAGGTGCGCGTGTAGCCCAGGCGCGGGGCCTCGGAGCGCAGCATCCGTGCACAAGCCGAGTGAAACGTCATCACCCACATCGCCCGCGTCGAGTGGCCGAGCAGCAGCCCGACGCGCTCGCGCATCTCGGTCGCGGCCTTGTTGGTAAAGGTGATCGCGAGGATCTCTCCCGCCCGCGCGCGCCCCGTGTGGATGAGGTAGGCGATGCGGTGCGTGAGCACCCGCGTCTTGCCCGAGCCGGCGCCCGCGAGGATGAGCAGCGGACCGTCGCCGGCCATCACGGCCTCACGTTGAGGAGCGTTGAGACCCTCGAGGAGATCGGCGACGCGCTGGTCGGCGGGAGCTTCGGACGGCACACTTGCAGGATAGGCGCGCCCGCGGCGGTCTGAGGGGCTAACAAGTGCACAGCTTGGCGCCCCAAGAACAGCGCACTTGCCAATGCACCTCCCAGTTGTTGGATGACATGCGACAGAACGCGGAGCGTGCGGGGGACTTTCGACGGCATGGCCGCCAGGCGCGGCCATGGACACATCTGGACGCGCCGCGCGGCCGCGCAGTCCCTAATCTTGCTGGCGGCGGCCGCCGCCTTCTCATCCCCGGCGGCGGCCGCCAGTTCTCGCTGCGCACATGCCAGCGCGGCCCCGGCGCACCTGAGCACGCCGGCGGCCTCGCATGCCCTGCGCTGCCTCATCAACAGCGTGCGGCGTGCCCACCACCTGCGGCCCGTCCGGGCCGAGCGCCATCTGCGCTCCGCGGCCCGTCGCCACGCCGATGACATGGTCGGCCGCGACTACTTCGCCCACGCGTCGCCGGGCGGCACGACGATGGCGTCGCGGGTCAAGCACGCGGGTTATCTCCACAGCGCGCGCGAGTGGTGGCTCGGGGAGGCGCTGGCCTGGGGCAACGGCGGCGCCGGGGCGCCGCAGGCGATCCTGCGCGGGCTCCTGAACAGCCCGCCGCACCGCGCGATCCTGCTGGATCCCGGCTTCCGCGACCTCGGCATCGGCATCGCCCGCGGCGCCCCGCAGGGCGCCGGAGCCGGCGCGCTGACGATCGCGCTGGACTTCGGGCGCGTCCGTCGCTGAGCCCGCGCTCGTCTACATTGCGCGACGATGGGCCGCCTCACCGACCACGTCCGCGCCTCGTGCGCGCAGCTCGCGTCCGACGCGCGATCGGTCCGAATCGACCACGATCGCCTCGCCATCTACGACGCGGGTGTCAACGGCTCGCCGATCGAGGACCCGGGCCTCGATCCGGTCCGCCACTACCTCGACGGCACACCGGCTGATGTGGCGATGTACACGCTCTCGCTCGACACCATCAACTTCGGCTCGGGTTGGTTTCCGACGCTGCGCAAGCGGATCGACCCCACGACCGGCCGGACGGTGTCGGGCTACTTCACCGTCGCCTGGAACCTCGCCGACCACTTTCGCGCCCACGGCGCCTGGAGCACCGAGCAGCTGCAGACGATGCGGACCGAGGAGCTCGCCGCGACGCTCGGGCAGACCGCCGACCACGAGCTGATGAGCCTCTACAGCCAGGCGCTGCGCGAGCTCGGCCGCTTCCTCGGCACCCGCACGGTCCTGGACGTCGTCGCCGAAGCCCAGGGCTCGGCCGACCGGCTGGCCGCGACGCTCGCCCAAGCACTGGCCTTCTACGACGACCGCGGCTTCTACAAGCGCGCGCAGATCGTGCCCAACGACCTGGCAGCGGCCGGCGTCGCGACGTTCGACGACCTCGATGCGCTGACGATCTTCGCCGACAACCTCGTCCCCCACGTCCTGCGCTGCGACGGGATCCTCGTCTACGAGGACGGGCTCGCCGCGCGGATCGACGCCGAGCAGCCGCTGGCCACCGGCCGCGAGGAGCGCGAGATCCGCGCCTGCGCGCTGCACGCGTGCGAGCTGCTCGGCGCGCGCCTCGACGTGCCGCCACGAGTCCTTGACATGTGGCTCTGGAATCGCGGCCAGGAGCCGGCGCTCAAAGCGCGACCGCGGCATCGCTGCCGGACGGTCTATTACTAGGAGTTCCGGTCTTGTCGAACGGCTAGGTCGGTGGCAGCGAGGCAGGCGTACCTTCGGCCTATGAAGACCGCTTTGCTCTCCCTCGCAGTGGTCGCCGTGGCAGGGGTGCCCGGCGTCGCATCAGCCGCGACCGTCTCCTCCGACGGCACCACCGTCACCTATCTCGCCGCACCGCGGGAGGTCAACTCCCCCGCGCTGCTCACCCCGGTCCCGATGACCCTGACCGACGCGACAGCGCGCCTGACCGCCGGTCTGGGCTGCATCTCCGGACTGCCCCTCGTCTGCGCCGGGGCGTCCAGCCTCCAGGTGTTCCTCGGTGATCGCGCCGACAAGACCAGCCTCGACAACGGCGTGGGTGACACCACGATCGACGGCGGCCCGGGCAACGACACCATCACCGGCGGCTCGGTCGGGCGCGTCAAGGTCACCGGCGGCGACGGCGCCGACACGATCACCGTCAACGCCAACGCCCTGGGCACCGCCGACGGCGGCGCCGGCCCGGACGCGATCCTCGGCACCTCCAGCGCCGCCAACAACCTCGCGGGCGGCGACGGCGCAGACCTGCTCACCAACCGTGGCGGCCGCTTCAGCGACGGCACGCTGGACGGCGGCGACGGCGCGGATCGCATCGTCGGCAACGGGCGTGCGTCGCTGACGGGCGGCGCGGGGGCCGACATCCTCGTCACCCAGGGCGACGGCGAAAGCGTCGACGGCGGGGCTGCGGCCGACCGCATCACGTCGGTCAACGGCGGTTCGACGATCACCGCCGGCGCCGGCAACGACCAGATCAACGCCGCCGACGGCTCCGGCTCGCCGGACACGATCAGCTGCGGCGCCGGCCACGATGTCGTGTGGGCCGACGCCGGCGACACGGTCGCCGCCGACTGCGAGGTCCGCCTCAGCGGCCCGGCGCCGGCCCTTCCGGGCACGGCACAGGCGATCGCCGACGCGGCAGCGCTCTAAGCACTCCACCAACTCGCGGACGGACGCGAGGCCCCGCCGGCGGGCAGGTTTCAGCCGCCGGCGGGGTTGCGTCCCCGCAATCCGGAGGTGCAGACGGCGGCAGACATCAGCCGCCGGCCGGATTCCTGCCGAGCATCGGCCGCAACCGGCGCACCTCGGCCGGCGGCTCCTCGCCCTGCAATGCCGCAAGGCGGTGTTCCAGGTCGGTGAGGCGGCCCGAAAGCTCACGGATCGCGTCGGCCACCGGGTCGGGCAGGTGGATCCAGTCGGCGTCGGGGCCCTCGGGCCGCCTGCCGTCGACGCGAACGACGTGGCCGGGGTTGCCGACGACGGTGGAGTTCGGCGGCACGTCGGTGATGACCACCGAGTTGGCGCCGACCTTCGCGCCGTGGCCGACCTCGATCGGCCCGAGCAGCTTGGCGCCCGACCCGATGGTGACGTTGTCGCCGACCGTCGGATGGCGCTTGCCGGTGGCAAAGCCGGTGCCGCCGAGCGTGACACCCTGATAGAGCGTGACGTCGTCGCCGATGTCGGCCGTCTCACCGATCACGACGCCCATGCCGTGATCGATGAAGAGGCCGTCGCCGATGTTGGCGGCCGGGTGGATCTCGATGCCGGTGGCCATGCGCGACAGGTAGGCGATCGCCCGCGGGACGATCGGCACGTTGGAGTCGTGCAGCGCATGGGCGACACGGTGGGCCAGCACCGCCTGGACGCCCGGCCACGCGATGAGGACCTCCATCGACGAGACGCCACGCGCCGCCGGATCGCGCTGGTGCGCGGCCGCGATGTCGAGGCGCAACTCGGAGCTGACGCGGCGCAGGGTGCCAAGTCCCAGCATGGGCCACTACCGTACTGGAGAGATGTCCGGGCTTCGCGCGTTGATCCTCCACGGCTGGCAGGGGTCCGGGCCCGACCACTGGCAGAGCTGGTTGGCGGGACGGCTTGCCGACGCCGGTGCGCACGTCCAGTTCCCGCAGCTGCCCGACTGCGACGTGCCGTGCCCCGATCGCTGGGGCGGCGCCCTGCATCGCGAGCTCCGCGCGCTGGCCCGCGGCGAGGGCGAACGCATCGTGATCGCCCATTCGCTGGGGTGCGTTCTGTGGCTGCGTGAGGCGGCTGCGATCGGCCCGCAGCAGCGGGTCGATCGCGTGGTGCTGGTCGCGCCACCGTGCCCGGGCGCAAAGGTCGCCGAGCTGGCCGAGTTCTACCCGACTGGCGCCGACAAGGCCGCGATCGACGCGGCGGCAGGCCACACGCGACTGGTCTGCTCCGACAACGACGCGTACTGCCCGGGGCGCGGCGCCGCCGAGCACTGGGGCACGCCGCTGGAGTTGGTGGTGGACCTGCTGCCGGGCGCGGGACACCTGAACGTCGAGGCCGGCTACGGGCCGTGGCCGGCGATGGAGGCGTGGGCGCTGGGCGAGGCCGACGCGTTGACGCCGCGAGAGGATCCGGTCGGCGCCTGAGCGAGGCGTTACTGCGGCGCGAAGAACGGCGCCGAGATATAGCGCTCGCCGGAGTCCGGCAGGACCGTGACGATGCGCTTGCCCTGGTTCTCGGGGCGCTTGCCGACCTGGATGGCGCCCCACAGCGCGGCGCCACACGAGATCCCCGCCAGCACGCCCTCGCGTGCGGCGGCCAGATGAGCGGTGTCGATCGCATCGTCATCACTGACCGGCAGCACCTCGTCGATGATCTCGCGGTCCAGGACGGCCGGGACGAAGCCCGCGCCGATGCCCTGGATCCGGTGCGGGCCGGGGCCGCGACCGCTGAGCACGGCGGAGCTCGCGGGCTCGACCGCGATCACCTGCGCGGCCGGGTTGACCGACTTGATGGCCTCCCCCACGCCGGTGATCGTCCCGCCGGTCCCGACGCCGGCGACGAAGATGTCAACGCGGTTCTCCATGGCCTTCAGGATCTCCGGACCGGTCCCGAGGCGATGGGCCTCCGGATTGGCGGGATTGGAGAACTGGTCGGGCAGGAAGGCGTCGCCGGTGGACGCCGCGCCGCGGGCGGCCTTGACGGCCTCGTCCATTCCGCCGAGCGATTCGACGATCTCGACACGCGCGCCGTAGAGCTTCAACAACGCCTCACGCTCGCGCGACATGCCCTGCGGCAGGAAAATCGCCAACTCGTAGCCCTTGGCGGCGCAGACGAAGGCCAGCGCAATGCCGGTGTTGCCCGAGGTCGCCTCGACGATCGTCGTACGGCCCGGCTCGATCCGGCCCTCGGCCTCGGCGGCCTCGATCATCGCGATGCCGATGCGATCCTTGACCGAGCCCCCCGGGTTGTAGGCCTCGAGTTTGCCGTACAGCTCGACGCCCTCGGGCTCGATGCGGCTGAGGCGCACCATCGGCGTGTTGCCGATGTGATCGGAGATGTTGGTCGGAATTTGCCCCATTACCCACGACGAGGCTACCGAGGCCGTCCGTCGGGACGCGGTGGGGCGCGGAAAGGCCGGACTACGAGGCTGGAAGCGTCGGCGTGCCGCCGGCGCGACGGCTGCCGGGCGGGCGGCCCGACAAGGGACGCTCGCCCTTGGGCAGCGGATCAGCCGCTGCGCGATCACGTGCCGCTCTCGCCCCGATGCGCGGCCCACGGGCCGCCATCGCATCCGCGTGCATCGCGCGCATGGTGCGTGCGTAACGCCGGATGAGATCGAGCTGGGCGGGTCCTGGATCGCTCATGAGAAGGCTTCCTTCGGGCCCGACCTTATAACTCGCGCGACCCCGAGTCCAGCCGGTTAGGCCCAACCCGGACAAACTGACCAACCCACTCCTCCGGCCAGGCCTGGCAGGCCGTCCTCCCCGATCGGCCAGGCCCCATTTCCGGCTTCGCATCTACCTTCCTGGTCGAGCGGTCACCGCCGCCCCGCCCACCATGTACCAAGTCCAGGATTCCGTCGCGCTCCTGCGCGCCCGCCGCGGCTTCGCCGCCGCCCGCAAGACCGGTCGCCCGTTCGTCGCCAGGACGGTGCTGCTGCTCGGTCTGACGAGCCTCTTCACCGACATCTCCTCCGAGATGGTGTCGGCCATCCTGCCGCTCTACACCGTCCAGGTGCTCGGCCTCAACCCGCTGAGCTACGGCGTGCTGAACGGCATCTACCAGGGCGGCTCGGCCTTCGCGCGGCTGATCTTCGGCTTCGTCGCCGATCGGATGAGCCGCTACCGCGAGATCGCGGGCCTCGGCTACGGCCTCTCGGCGATCTGCAAGCTCGGCCTGCTGGCGACGACCGCGTTCGGCGGTCTGGCCGCCGTCCTGCTGATCGACCGGATCGGCAAGGGGATCAGGACCGCGCCACGCGACGCGATGATCTCGCTGAGCACCCCCGAGGCCGAGCTCGGCACCGCCTTCGGCGTGCACCGTGCGATGGACACCTGCGGCGCGATGCTCGGCCCGCTGCTCGGGTTCGTGCTGCTCGCGCTGACGCCCAACGAGTACCACGGCATCTTTTTGATCTCGTTCTGCTTCGCGCTGATCGGCGTGGCGATCCTGCTGCTGCTCGTCGATGACCCGGCGCGCGACCCCGAGCGGGTCGAGGCCGCTGCGGCCGAGAACATCGCTGTCGCCCCGGCGGCGCCCGCTGCGCCCGCGCCGACCGAGGCCGACGAGCCGGCCGGCGGGCGCCTCACCTTGCGCGGCGCCACGGACCTGCTCGGCGACGGCCCCCTCGGCGGCCTCGTCGTCATCGCCTTCCTGCTGGGGCTCGCCACGATCGGCGACGGGTTCCTCTACCTCCAGCTCCACGAGCGCCTCGACTTCGCCGACAGCCTCTTCCCGCTGCTCTACGTCGGGACGTCGTCGATCTTCATGGTCATGGCCGTGCCCGCCGGCCGACTCTCTGATCGCATCGGCCGCGCCAAGGTCTTCGCCTTCGGCTACGCGATCCTGCTGGCGCTCTACGTCGTCCTGCTGTCGGGCGCGTCGGGCGACCTGCTGCTGCCCGCCACGTTGCTGGGCCTCGGCATCTTCTACGCCTCGACCGACGGCGTGCTCGCCGCGCTCGGCTCCGCCGCCGTGCCCGAGGCGGTGCGCGGCACCGGCCTCGCCGCGCTGGGCACCGCGACCGGGCTGGCCCAGTTGGGCGCTTCGATCGCCTTCGGCGCTCTCTGGACCACGGTCGGCGTGCACACGGCGTTCATCGTCTTCGCCATCGGCCTGGCGGTCGCGCTGGCCGCGACGCTCGTCATCCTGCTGATCCGCCCGGGGCGCACGATCGCGGACGCCGCATGACCCGCCAGCGGCGCGTCGGCCTCTTCGTCGCGATCACGGCGATCGCGGTCTCGGTGATCGCCGTCTACCTCGGCATCACGCTCGTCAACAACAGCAAGGGCGACAGCGCCCTGCCTGACGCCTCGGCGCCGGCCGTGAAGATCGTCAAGGGCGACATGGTGCTGTTGGATCGCGACCGCAAGCACCCCAAGGCCTGGGGCCGCCTGGTGATCATCGGCGCCGGCGGCCAACGTCAGCTCGGCAAGCTGACCTGCGAGCGCGTCGCATTCGCCGCCGGCCACGGCATCTGCCTGGCCAAGGCTCACAGCCTGCCGACGCCGACCTACGAGGCGCGCTTCTTCGACGCCGACCAGAAGGTCATCGGGAAGATCTCGGTCCCCGGCGTTCCGAGCCGTGCCCGCGTCTCGCCCGACGGACGCTACGCCGCCTCGACGACCTTCGTCGGCGGCGACGGCTACACGACGCCCGGCGCGTTCTCGACCCGCACGCGCGTCTACGACGTCGCCTCCGGGAAGGCGCTCGGCGACCTCGAGACCTACAAGGTAACCCTGAACGGCAAGTCCATCAACAAGGCCGACTTCAACTTTTGGGGCGTGACGTTCACCGGCCAGGGCGCGCAGTTCTACGCAACGCTGGGCACCGGCAATCACCATTACTTGATCAAGGGCGACGCGGCGACCAAGCAGGCCACCGTGATCCGCGACGGTGTCGAATGCCCGTCGCTCTCGCCCGACGGCACGCGCATCGGCTTTAAGGCGCGCGTCGGCTCGCCGTTCCAGTGGCGCTTCCACGTCCTAGATCTCAAGACGGGCAAGGTCACCGCGTTGCAGGAGACCGAGTCGGTCGACGACCAGATCGCGTGGCTCGACGACCAGCGGCTGGCCTACGGCGTCGGCGAAGAGGTCAAGGAGGTGCCGGCCGACGGCTCGGCGCCGCCGCGGCCCTTCCTCGCCTCGGCGACGAACCCGAACCGCGTGCAGTAGCGCTCAGTCGCGGTCGCGACGCTCGCCGCGGTCGAGGCGCCGCTCGGCACGGCGCTGCTCCTTGAGCGCGCGGCGCTCCTTGCGCGTCAGCTTGCGCCCGCGCTTGACGTCGCTGCCACCCATCAGCGAGAAGAGCCGCAGGTGGACGGTCGGCCCACCCGGGAGCGGGCGACCACGGCCGAGCCGGACGTCGTTGCCACCCATCAGCGCGAACTGCGACACCTGGACGTCGAGGCCTTCGGGCACGTAGACGTCGGCGCCGCCCATGATCGAGATGATGCGGATCTCGGTGTGCTGGGCGGACAGCACGGCATCGTTGAAGTCGATCTCGCTGCCGCCCCAGAAATTGAAGTTGATGACCTTCGGCCCGACACGCCAGTGCCCGCGGCGGTCGTGGCCCGACATGATCGAGATCAGCCACTTGGTCGCTCCCTCGCCGGGCAGCACCGGCAGCGACGCGCCGGGTGCTCCGACCGGCATGCCGTCGCCACCGGGCACGACGTCGGCGACCAGCAGCTCGAGCGCGGCACGCGTGCGTGCCGCGAACGCCTCCGCAAGCCGATCATCGAGCTCGTCAACCGTCAGCCGCCCATCGCCCGCGGCCCGCCGCAGCAGCTCGGCGGCTTGCTCGCGATCGGCGTCCGACGCACGCAGCTCGGGGGTCTCGGCCATGTCTCGGACCCTAGCTCGCTCGCGTAGCCTCCCCGCCGATGAACGACCTCCGCGCCCTGGTCCGGCGCCCGTACGCGTTGCGCATGCTGCTCAGCGCGCTCGTGGGCCGGCTGCCGGAGGCGATGGTGCCGCTGGCGCTGCTGTTGCTCGCGCGGGCCGAACACGGCTCGTACGCGACGGCCGGTGCGCTGGCCGGCGCGTTTGCGATCGGTGCCGCGGTCGGCGGGCCGGTCGCCGGGCGGATCATCGACCGGCTCGGGCAGACCGCCGTCCTGATCGTGGTGGCGATCGCGCGCAGCGCGGCGCTCTTGGGGATTGTGCTCGTAGCGCCAACGTCGTTGGCGGTCGCCGCGGTGTTGGCGGCCGCTGCCGGTGCGCTGACGCCGCCGCTGGAGCCGGCGCTGCGCGCGCTCTGGCCCGATCTGGCCGGGGATGACGAGCATGCGCTGAGCGCTGCGTATGAGTTGGACGCCGGCGCGCAGGAGCTGATCTTCGTCGTCGGCCCGCTGCTGGTTGCGGTGGCCGTCGCGGTCGGCAGCCCGTCGACAGCGCTGCATCTCACCTCGGCCGTCGGGCTGCTCGGGACGTTGGCCTTCGCGCTGGCGCCGCCGGCACGGGGATGGCGCGCCGGTGAGCACGCGGCCATACGCTGGAGCGCCGCGGTGCGTGCGCCGCAGGTCGGCCTGCTGCTCACGCTCGGGGTCCTGGCGGGCGCAGCGACCGGGATGGTCAACGTGACGGCCACGGCCTTTGCCGAGCACACGCTGGAGAACCGCGACCTCGCCGGGTGGCTGCTCGCCGCCTGGGCGGTCGGAGCGCTGGCCGGTGGCCTGGGTGCCGCGGCGCGGCGCTGGACGCTGCCGCCCGAGCGGCGGCTGACGCGCCTGCTGGTGGCGTTCGGGGTGGCGTTCGGACCCGCGCTGCTGGCGCGCTCGACGCCGGCGATGGCCGGCGCGCTGGCGCTGTCGGGCGCGTTCCTGGCGCCGACGCTCGCGTGCATCTTCGTGCTGACCGGCGCCCGCGCCCTGCCGGGCACGATCACCGAGACGTTCGCCTGGCTGACGTCGTCGTTCCTGGTCGGCAGCGCGGCGGGCGCCGCCCTGGCCGGCACGCTCAGCGGGAGCGGCTCGGGCGTACGGGGGTTCGCGGTGGCCGGGGCGACCGTCTTGGTGGCCGCCGCGCTCTGGGAGTTGCTGCGCACGCGGTCTGCCGTGCTGGCCCCGCGCCGGTAGGCCGCTAGCGTTGGACCGATCATGGATCGCGACGCTGTCCGCACCACCATCCTCGCGCTGCCCGAGGTCGAGGAGTACGTCCACGGGGACCTGCCGGCCTTCCGGATCCGCGGCAAGCGCTTCGCGACGATGCTCGACGACGAGGGCGTCAACCTGATGCCCGGCGAGCCCGCGATCCGGGCGCTGACGCAGCAGTACCCGCAGTTCTGCACGGAGCGCTGGTGGGGGCAGCGGCTGGCGGCCGTCCGGGTGGCGTATGGGTCGATGCCTCCGGAGTTGTTGGAGGAGTTGGTCCTGGAGGCATGGGCGTCGAAGGCTCCCGCGACGGTCCTGCGCGCGCATGATGCGCAGCGCGCCGAGGAGCACCTTTAGACTCACCGGTGTATGAACGTCGATTGGGTCATCCCCTGCCGCTACGTCGAGGTGCATGACAACCTCGGGACGCTGGTCGGCGCCGGCATCGACACCTTCTGGGTGCCCGAGCTGCCGGCCCCGCTACAGCTCGTCTGCGCGATCCGCCTGACGGCGACCGCCGATGAGCTGGGCTCCGGCCACCAGCACCACAGCCGCACGGTCATCACCGGCCCCGAGGGTGATGTGGTCGCCGACGTCGGCGGCGAGTTCGGGATCGACACCGACAACGCACGCGAGGACTGGCTCAACGGCTTCGTGCTGCCGATGGCCATCACCTGGGAGACCACGGCGGCGGGCAGCTATCAGCTCGAGCACATCGTCGACGGGACGAGCAAGAGCATTGCCTTGCACGTGATCGTCGGCACGCCGAACGCCGACGGTTAGCGCACCGTGTAGGGCCCCGTGCTCACCGCGTGGTAGCCCTTCGCGCCGACGGTGATCGCCAGGTCGCTGCGGCCTGGCAGGCCATGCGCGATCCGCGAGAGCGCGTGGCGGAAGTCATAGCGCGGCGTCCACCCGAGCTCGGTGCGCGCGTGGGCGTTGTCGTAGACGCGCTCGATGGTGGGGAACATCCGCCAGCCGAGGCGATCGTAGAGCTGGGCGTACTCGGGCACATGACGCTTGACCACGGCGGGCGCGTCGGCTCGAAGTTCCTTGAGATCCTCGGGGGTGAATGGGGTCGTGGCGCTGATGATGTAGCGCCCGAAGCCAAGCTGCGGCGCCCGCTCCAGCGCGAGCCGGTGCGCCGCGACCGCGTCCTCTAGGTCGACGCGCCGGTAGAGCAACTCGTTGGCCTTGAGGTTGGCGTCGTCGTAGGCGGCACGCACCTCATCGCGGTCGTCGGCCTCGGGGAAGAAGCGTGAGGTGCGCATGATCAGGACGGGCAGGCCATGGTCGCGGTGGACGAGCTCACACAGCGCCTCGGCCGCAGTCTTGGTGGCACCGTAGATGTTGCGCGGGATCGGTGAGACGTCTTCGGTGATCCACGTAGCCGGCTCGCCTGGCATCGGCGTCAGGGCCCGCCCGAACGCGCTCGTGGTGCTGGTGAAGACAAAGCGGTCGACGCCCGCAGCGACGGCCTCCTCCAGCAGGTTCAGCGTGCCGGTGATGTTGGTGTCGATGAAGTCTTGGCGGCTGTGTGAGCCGACGTGGGGCTTGTGCAGGGTGGCGGTGTGCAGGACTGCTTCGACGCCGTCGAGCGCACGCCGTACGAGCGCGCGGTCGACGATCGAACCGACCACATCGGTGTAGGCGCCGGGAAGCACATCGAGCCCGACGACCTCGACACCGTCGGCGCGCAGCACCCGCATGAGGCCTTCGCCGAGATGGCCGGAGCTGCCGGTGACCAGGATGCGCATGGAGAGAGGAGTAGCAGGCCCCGCTCGCGACCTACGATCGCGACCACCGTGAGGCTACGCGCGCCACGACGGCCGAACCCGTGCGACCAGGTAGCCGGGCACGATCACCACCAACGACGCCGAGGCGATGACTACCGCGATGCTCAGGCCGGCGACGTCGAGTTGCAGGTCCTCGATGACCGGGAAGCCGGTGATGGCCTGAAGGCCGCGGGTGCAGAGGATCTGGCCCAGGAGCCCGAACGCACCGCCCGCGAGCGCGCCCGTGCCGAACAGCACCACGGTCTCGACCACCAGCGAGCGCCACATCAGCGCCGAGCCCAGCCCATGCTGCTTGCGCTCGGCGACCGAAGGCCGGTGCTGCCACAGAAGACCGATCATCGCCGCGCTCATCGCCAGCACTGCGGCGAACAACGACAGCCCGGCGATCTGGCGCAGGCGCGACAGCCCTGCGCGCGCCGCCGCACGCTCACCGGCTGCCCGCTGCTGAGCCGTCTCGATGTGCAGCGCCGCGTGCGGCCCGAGGGCGACCTTGGCCTCACGACCGACGTCGCCCGCGCTGGCGCCGGGCGCCAACCGCAGGTGGTAGGCCGCGATCGCCCTGCTCCCCCACGCACGTGCGAAGTCGTCGGCGTTGACGATGATCGCCCCACTCGACCAACCCAAGTTGGTGGTGATCGCCGCGACGCGCAGATCGATCGGCTTGGGGGTCGGCAGGACGAGCCGCTGTCCGACATGGACGCCGAGGCTGTCGGCAAGGGCGTCGGAGACCGTGGCCCAACCGCCCGCACGGACGCGCCGCGCCGCAAGCTGCCCGTTGCCGTGGAGGAGCTGATGGGCCGGGATCGGGTGCGCCACGTCACGCGGCTCACCCAGGACCCAGGCGCGCCGATCGGCCACGTCGAGCAGCCCGGCACGGTAGAGGCCGACGCTCGCGACGCCGGGCAGCCGGGCCAGCGACGCGGTCGCCACCGGCTCGAACGAGGGGGTGCCGATGAGGCTGCCCGCCCCGGGCGGCGCCGCCCACACGTCAGCGACGGCGACCATGCCGTCCGCGCTGCCGCTCAGCCCTGCTTCCAGGTTCAAGCGCGCGCCTTGCAAGGCCGTCGCGCCGAAGACCGCGACCGCCCCCGTCGCCGCAATGGCCAGGGCGCGCGACCGCCAGCGCGCTTCGCGGAGCTGCTGGAGCGCCAGCTCGACGGCCACGATCGAGCGGCCGTGCCGGTTGCACCACCCCAAGCCGCCGATCGCCGCACCGAGCAGCGCGGGCAACACCATCATCAACGCAAGCGCGGCCAGCACGAGCCCGGCTATCGCGGCACCCGGCGCCGCGACCGTGATCGTCACCGCGGCGGCCAGGCAGAGGAGGCCGAGCGCCGAAAGCGGCGTGATCGCCGTGCGCCGGGAGTCCTGTGGCTCGAACGCCTGCGCCGGGCGCAGGCGCCGGGGCAGGCTGCCGACCACCACCTCGCGGGCCGGACCTAGGACGCCCACGACGGCCGCGACGAGACCACCGGTCACGGCGATCGCCACGCTCTGCCACGTCACCACACGCTGGTCGCCGATCGGAAACGCGCCCGACAGGAAGCTCACGTCCGAGGAGAAGCCGCGGCGGGAAAGGAGCTCACCGGCGACGAGCCCGATCGCCGAGCCGACGAGGCCGATGATGGCAGCGTCGACGAGCAGCGTGACGAGCGTCGCCGACGGCGAGAAGCCCTGCTCACGCTGCTGGGCGGCGAGCTTGCGTCGCTCGGCGGCGGTCACCAGCAGGGCGCAGACCGCAAAGAGCCAGCCGACGAGGGCGCTGAGCATGCTGAACACGGCCGATGCCACGCTCGTCGGCCTGGCCGCCGCGTCGAACAGTCGCGTCTCGTAATCGGCCGGACGAACGTCCGCCTGCCCGCGGGCAAGCCGCTGCAGCTCGCCGCGCACGGCAGCAATCCGGCCTGGCTCGGCCTCCACCAGGATGCGCGTGACCAGCCCCCTCGACCGGGAGAGGCGCTGGAGGTAGGCCAGCGGCAGCAGCACGATCGAGGTGTTCACCACCACCCCGATCTGCTTGCGGCCGGCCACCACGGCCGGCACGGTCACGCTGCGCCCACCAAGCTGTACGTGAACGTCGTCGCCCATGCGCACGCCGATCTTGCGCGCGGTCGGTGCCGGGACGACGAGGCTCTCCATCTCCGCGGCGTCCTGGCGCGAGAACCCGCGCAAGAGATTGCCGCGCAGTGCCGCGATCCGCGGATCGCCGCCGAAGAGGGTCACGCCCTGCTGCCCACGCGGGCCGACCAGGTTGCCCGGCTTCTCGAGGACGGGCACGGCCCGGCGAACGCCTGGCAGCCTGATCACACGGTCGTAGGTCGCCTGCGACATGCCGGTCCCGCCGCGCGACATCAGCTGCAGCTGGTTGGTGCCGACGAGCCCCTTGTTGAGCGACCGCACCGGCCCCGACAGCGACGTCGACGCGACCTGTGTGGCGTAGAGCAGCGCGACGCCGAGCGCGATGCCGATGACCGCCAAGAGCTCCTGGGGCCAGCGCCGGCGCAGGCGGATTCGGTACAGCACCAGCGCGCTCGACAGCTGTGCCCAGCCTGACCTGGGCCGGCGCGTCCCCAGGCCGGGGACGCTCACGGCGCCAACGCGGCCTCTGGACCGGAGTCCGTGAGCACGCCGTCTTGGAGGCTGTGGACCGCGTCGGCATAGGAGGCCGCGTGCTCGTCGTGGGTCACGAGCAGCGTGGCGAGCCCGCGGGTGTGCGTCTCCTCTCGGAGGAGCTCGAACACCTCGCGGCTGCGCCGGCTGTCCAGGTTGCCCGTCGGCTCGTCGGCGAGCACCACCTGCGGATCCAGTGCGAGCGCGCGGGCGATCATCACGCGCTGGCGCTCCCCGGTCGACAGCGTCTCGGCGCGATGATCCAGACGCCCACCGAGCCCGAGCCGCTCCAGCAGCGGTGCGACAGTCCGGCGCGCGCGCCGCATGCTGCCGAAGGCGGCGAGGGGCTTGATCGCCGCGTTGTCGAGCGCGGTCACACCACCGATGAGATCGGCCTGCTGATTGATCCAGCCGAGCACGTACAAGCGATAGCGGGCGGCGTCGCGCTCAGACAGCGACGTCACGTCGCGACCGTCGACCAGGACCGTGCCGCTGTCGGGCGGCTCGATCGCGGCGGCGATGCGCAGCAGCGTGCTCTTGCCGGACCCCGACGGTCCGTAGAGGGCAACCAGCTGCCCGGCGCCGATGGTCAGCGACAGGCCGTCGACCGCACGCACCACCTCCTCGCCCGTTCGGTAGTGCTTGCGGACGTCACAGAACTCAAGCAGCGCCGGCCGCCTTTCCGGCCGGTGGGCACGGCACGCTCGCGTCGGCGGTCCGCCGCGTGGCGTCTGCGAAGCGCACGATGGCGCGCATGCGAAAGCCTCCACGTGGGCAGGCGTCGGGGAGCGGAATCCCGCCCGGGTGGTACCTCACGCGTCGCCCGTGCACGACCTTGTTGTAGGTGATGGAAGACGATCCAACCACCAGGTGGAAGTCCGAGAGCGCGATCTCGGAGTCGAACGGGAGGTTCGCGAAGGACGGGATCTCGATCGCCAGGCCGAGGCCAAACGCCGGGGGCGGAACGTAGAGGTAGCCGGCGTAGGTCAGCTGCATGCGGACCGGGTTGTAGGTGTCGGCGCTGATCAGCAGACCCGGCTTGTCACCGACCGACGGGCCGGAGCTCAGCTCGAGGAACGCGGCGCCGAGGATCGGCTCGTCCTCGCTGAGCAGGAGGCCCGCGGTCGCCGACCCCTTGCCGATCAGCGAGTTGGCCGGGCAGCGCCTGCGAGCCACGGCGTTCAACACATTGACGAACTCAGCCGCCGGCCGCCGGCAGGACACGGTGCCGAGGCGGCTGTCGGCCAGGGTCATCCCAGACGGGGTGAGCAGACGAACCTCGGTGACCCGCGGCAGGCGGTGGTCGATGCTGAGGTTGATGTCCACGGCCGTGGAACGCCCGAGCCGCGCTTGGTCGGAGAACCGTGCCGCAAGGCGAACCGGCGCCTGGGCGGCAGCGGGCGACGTGAGCAGACCGAAGGCCACGAGCAACAGCGCCAGCACGGACGGGCGTCTTACCACCAGGTTCCGTTCAGTAGGCGAATGAGCCCGAAGCGTCGATCGTCGCGGCCCACGTCGAGCGGTTCACGACGCCCTTGAACGTGCCGGTGCCCCGAGCGTGCGCGTAGCGACCGGTGCCGCCGGCGATCGTCGCGGCGCCTTCGAACCTCGTGCGCAGCTCCAGCGTGCGGGCCCGTCCGTCGATCTTGAGTCGCAGCTTGCCGCGGCTCGTGTTGATCGTCACCGTCCCGCGGAGCACGACCGAATGCGTGAGCGTGGTGACCGATCGCACCGAGCCCGACAGGGTGCCCGTCGCCTGTCCCGTGTGTGCGAACTTCGTCGCACCGGTGCGCTTGGCCAGCTTCAGGGCGACATGCTCGGTGACCTTCATCGAGCTGGCCGCCGGCGAGCTCGACGTGGCCACGCCACAGGCCCCCGCCACGCTGACGGCGACGAAGGCCGCCGCCAATCGGCTATGACCGTTACGGAGTCCCATCGCGGCCGAACCTAGCAGGGCGCGACCGCCTGCACGCTGCCAGGGACATCGACGTCTCCTGAAGGGTCAAGCGTCCTAGATGTAGTACATGGCGACCCCCGCCGCCTTCTTCTCCGACTCCACCACATCCGCCACCGTCGTCTTGGCCAGCACCTCACGCGCAGCGTTGGCGGCGTCGAGGAAGATCCCCTCCGAGCCGGCGCCCAGCGGGCCGTCGAGCAGCTCGACGATCTCCAGCACGGTGATCTCCGACGCCGGCCGAGCAAACGAGTACCCGCCCTTGACCCCGCGCTGGGACTTCAGCACGCCCGCACGCCGCAGGACGGCGAAGAGCTGCTCGAGGAACTGGACCGGGATGCCGCGCTGGCGGGCGAGCTCGCCGATCGGGATGGGTGAATCGCCGCCTTGGCGGCCGAGCTCGGTCAGCGCCTTGAGCGCGTAGGGCGACTTGGTGGTGATGGAGAGCATCGCCCGATCGACTCTACGACAAGACACCGCGCCGCAGAACGATTTCGGGGGACGAGCGAGGCCCGGCGCGGTGCCGGACGTCGATCGTCCCCCGAGGGGTCTTGCAGGAGGAGCGGGCTGTTACAGCCAGCCACGCTCCGTGGCGATCAACACGGCCTGCGCGCGGTCGACCGCGCCGAGCTTGCCGTAGATGTTGTGCAAGTGGGTGCGCACCGTGCTCGTCGACAGCGACAGCTCCAGCGCGATCTGCTTGTAGACCTTGCCCTCGGCCAGGCGCTTGAGCACCTCGAGCTCGCGACCGCTGAGCGGGCACGGGTCGATCTGGCGCGTGCGGCCGGTCGTCGGGTACGGCAGGTCGTACATGACGCTGCGCAGCTCGCTCGGGCCGAGACCGATCGTGCGGGCGCACTTGAGCAGCTCGGTCGGCGAGACGGCGCCCCCCTGGGAGTAGTGGGCGAGCATGTCGGCCAGACGAACAAAGGCGGCTTCGCCCTGCGCATCGTCGGCGTGGTGGCGCTCGATGACCGACGCGACGGCCTTCGGCAGGCCCCAGCGACGAGCGAGGACGCCACCGACCAGCGCGTGGTCGACACCGAGCTCGCGCCGCTCGCGATGGATCCGCTCCTCGGGCGTGCGGGCGTTGCCGTGCACCTGGCCCGGGTAGCCGGGGTAGGCGTGCATCAACACCAGCTTGCCGATGTCGTGCAGCAGCGCGGTGACCATCAGGCGATCGCGGTGCTCGTAGCCGGCCTCGGTGGCGAGGCGGTCGGCAGCGCGCTGCGTGGCGACGCCGTGCAGGCGGAAGCGCTCCGGCGCGGCGTCCCAGACCGACGAGCGCTCGAAGAAGTCGAAGGTGCGCGCGCGGGTCGCCAACGCCTGGACGGCCTCGGGCGAGAGCAGCTCGACGGCCTGGACGACGGACTCGACCTTGCCACGGGACTTGCCCTCGACCTGATTACCAAGACGCAGGACGGAGATCACAAGCGCGACGTCGGACTCGACGGCGGCGACGACCTCGCCGGTCGAGACGCGCTCCTGGCGGACGACGCGCAGCAGGCGGTTGCGGGACTCAGCGAGCGCGGGGAACGCCTCGAGCGCCTCGAACGCGGCCGTCAGACGACGGCCGTGGCCTTCGTTGTGACGTCGCTGAACATCGGCGGCCGGCGTGTGCTGGCTCGAAGAGGCGGCTGCTGCTGGGGGCATAGGGTCTCTGGGCTCCATGGGGGCATGGGCACGGATGGGGTCACCGCGGCCCGTCTACCTCCCGGTTATCGGCAGCCGTGGACGGATGATTGAGCCCGACATCGAACAGTTGTCCGGGACACCGCCGTCCCGTGGTATTCGGCCGTCCCGCCGCCGCTCCTGCGCGGGGCGCTCCGCTACGAGGTGGCCAGCGCCGCGTCCAGCCGCTGCAACGACACCTCGCGGCCGAGCACCGCGAGGGACTCGAAGATGCCGGGCGAGATCGTCGTGCCCGCCAGCGCGACGCGAATCGGCTGAAAGACGTCTTTGGGCTTGCGCTCCGGATTGGCCTCGACGACCTCGCGCAGCGCGAGCTCGATCGGCCCGACCGCGAACGGCTCGACGTGCGCGAGCGCTTCACGAGCCTGGACCAGCCCGTGGCGATGGTCGGCATCGAGCCACTTCTCGCGCGCCTGCTCATCGTCGACCGGACCGTCGAAGAGAAAGCCGGCCAGCGGCCAGAAGTCGGCCAGCGTCCCGATCTTCTCCTGGGAGATCGCGACCGCGTCACGCAGCCCGGCGCGCCCGGTGAACGTCTCCAGCGCCGCGGTCAGCTCGTCGACGCTCATCGCCCGCACGTACTGGCCGTTGAGCCACGTGAGCTTCTTGACGTCGAACTGCGCCGGGTTCTTCTGCACGCGCGCGACGTCGAACTGGGTGACGAGCTCCTCGGTCGAGAGGATCGTCTGGTCGTCGGCCGCGCCCCAGCCGAGCAAGGCCAGGTAGTTGCGCACGGCGGCGGGCAGGAAGCCGGCGTCGCGCAACTCCTGGACCGAGGCGGCGCCGTGGCGCTTGGAGAGCTTCTTGCCGTCGGGGCCGTGCAACAGCGGCAGGTGGGCGAAGGCGGGCGCGGCGGCGCCGAGCGCCTCGTAGACGAGCAGTTGCTTGGGGGTGTTGGAGAGGTGGTCCTCTCCGCGCACGACATGGGTGATGCCGGCGTCGAGGTCGTCGACGGCGACCGCGAAGTTGTAGAGGACGCTGCCGTCGGCGCGGGCGATGACCGGGTCGTCCAGGTGGAGGTGCTGGAAGACGGTGTCGCCGCGGATGATGTCGTGGACGGTCGTGGAGCCCTCGTCGGGAACGCGCAGGCGCACGGCGCCTTCGGGCTCCGCCTCCCCACGGAAGCCCTTGTCAGCGCCATG
This sequence comes from uncultured Conexibacteraceae bacterium, assembly GCA_963836485.1. Taxonomy (GTDB): domain Bacteria; phylum Actinomycetota; class Thermoleophilia; order Solirubrobacterales; family Solirubrobacteraceae; genus Baekduia. Next base: position 29,800 of record CAWIJS010000013.1, read on the forward strand.
GGCCAACTTGTAGGCCTTGACGTCCTCGCCGGTGGCGTTCGACCTATAGGCCTTGCCCTCGTCCAGGAGTTGGGTGAGCAACTCCTGGTGGCGCTCGGTCCGTGAGATCTGTGAGATCGGGCCCTCGTCGTAGTCGAGGCCGAGCCAGGCGAGCGCATCGAGGATCTGCTCGACGTTCTCCGGCGTGGAGCGCTCGCGGTCGGTGTCCTCGATCCGCAACACCAGCGTGCCAGCGTTCCCGCGCGCCATCAGCCAGTTGTAGAGGGCGGTGCGAGCGCCTCCGATGTGGAGGGCGCCGGTCGGCGAGGGAGCGAAGCGGACACGCATGAGGTAGGACTCTAGGCACATGCTCATCGGCACCCATGTCTCCCCCGCCGGCGGTCCGGCCAAGGCCGTCGCGCGCGGCGTCGAGCGCGGCGCGAACGCCATCCAGATCTTCAACCAGAACCCGCGCGCGTGGAAGCCGACGATCTACAGCGACGAGGCCGTGGAGGAGTTTCGGACCGCGATGGCCGACTCCGACGTCGACGCGCTCGTCATCCACGCCGTCTACCTGCTCAACGCAGGCTCGGAGGATCCGGAGATCCGCGCCAAGACGCTGACGTCGCTGACCGCCTCGCTGCAGGCGGGCGACGCGCTGGGCGCTGTGTCGGTCGTCCTGCATCCCGGCTCGGCGCTGAAGGGCGAGGTCGCGCCGGCGATCGCGCGCGCCGGCGAGGTCTTCAAGGAGGCGCTGGCCGAGAGCGAGCATTGCGCGCTGCACCTGGAGAACACCGCAGGCGCGGGCGGCACCTTGGGACGCTCGTTCGACGAGCTGGCCGCGCTGATCGACGCCGGCGGCGCGGGCAAGCGCCTCGGGATCTGCCTGGACTCCTGCCATCTGTTCGCCTCGGGCTATGACATCCGCACGCAGGAGGGCCTGACCAGCGTGCTCGACGATTGCGATCGCATCGTCGGCCTCGATCGCCTCGGCTCGCTGCACCTCAACGACTCGGTCAACGGGCTGGGCACCAACCGCGACCGCCACGCCGACATCGGCAAGGGCGAGATCGGCGAGGACGGCTGCGCGGTCTTCCTGTCCGAGCCGCGGTTCGAGACGCTGCCGATCATCCTCGAGACGCCCGGCCCCGACAAGAAGGGCACGCCGCCGGAGGAGATCGCGCTGGCGCGCAAGCTGCGCAAGCGTGGCATCAAGGCGCGCGGCTGAACGCTGGTTTCGCGCCGGCGCGGAGCGGTGACACTGCTTCTGGGCGCGCAAGCGTCCGCATGGGAAGCAGTCCTAGAGTGCGGCCTCCGCCCCCGGTCCAGCGACAGAGCGGAGGCCGCATTCGCGACCGTACCGCGCTCGCGCGCGTGCGCGGGGGAAATCGCTCACCCCGAGTTCAGGGGGATTGTTGCCCCGGCTCAGCGCTGTGAAGCGGTTGACGCGCGGGCGCTCGTTCAGACCGCGGCGGGCGCTGCCGGCGCGGCAAGCGCCTCGGGCCCGAGGATGCGCGCGAGCTCGGCGCGTAGCGACGGCGTCGGATCGACGCGGAAGTCGGGCCCGAGCTTGAGCGTGCGGGGACCGCCGGAGGTCTGAACGTCGAGCACGACGTCGGCCTCCCCCGTGTGGTTCCCGAAGACGTGCTTGAGCTCGTCGATGATCGAGGCGGGATGGCTGGCGGCGTCGAGGATGATCATCAGCGCCTCCGGCCCCTTGGCGACGGCAACCGCGGCGGCCCGTGCCGTCTCGACCTCTTCTTCGCTGGGCGTGAAGAGCTCGCAGGCCTGGACCTTGATCGTTAGCCCACGGTCGTCGTTGCCGACGCGCCCGCGCACCGTGACGATCTTGTCGACCTGGGCGATGTGCTCGTACTCGGCGAGCTGGTCGCCGAAGAAGATCAGTTCGATCGAGCCCTCGAGGTCGTCGAGCGTCGCGAACATCATCATGTTGCCCGTGCGCGTCTTGAGCTTGCGCGCCGCGGTGATGATGCCGCCGACGGTGATCCAGTCGCCGTCCTTGACCTGCGGCAGCTCGCTCAGCGGTCGATCGACGGCGGCCAGCAGCGCCTCGCGGACCTCCTTGAGCGGGTGCATCGAGAGGAACAGGCCGATGGCGTCCTTCTCGTGGGCCAGGAGCTCGTTCTTCTCGAACTCCTCCTCGGGGATCGGCGGGTGCGTCGGCCCGGCAAAGGCTGCGGCTGCGGCGGCGCCGTTGCCGTTGGCAGCGTCACCAGCAGGAGCCTCGAAGAGGTCGAAGATCGAGCCCTGGCCGATCTCGGCGTCCTGCTGGATCTTCTGGCCGGCGCCCTGCGCCTGCTCCAAGACCTCCAACATGCCCTTGCGCGACGCGCCGGTCGAGCCGAAGGCCCCGCACTTGATCAGCGCCTCGATCGACCGCTTGTTGACAGCCCTGGGGTCGACGCGCTCGCAGAAGTCCCAGATCGACCGGAACTCGCCGCCCTCCTCGCGGGCGCGCTTCATCGCCTCGACGGCGGCGTAGCCGACGCCCTTGACGGCATCCAGACCAAAGCGGATGTTGCCGTCGACGACGACGAACTCGTGGTCGGAGAGGTTGACGTCGGGCGGCAGGATCTCGATCCCCATCTCCTCGCAGCGCGCGGCGAAGAACGGGACCTTGTCCTTGGTGTCCATCACCGAGGAGATCAGCGCGGCCATGTACTCCGCGCAGTAGTTGGCCTTCAGCCAGGCCGTCCGGTAGGAGATCAGCGCGTAGCACGCGGCGTGGGACTTGTTGAAGGAGTAGTCGGCGGACTTCTGGTTGGTCGCCCAGAGCCAGTCGATGGTCGACTGCGCAACGCCGTTCTTGGCGGCGCCGGCGCGGAACATCGGCTCCAGCTTGGCCATCGCCTCGCGGTTCTTCTTGCCGATGGCCTTGCGGAGGTCGTCTGCCTGCGCCCCCGAGAAGCCCGCTAGCTCCTTGGAGATCAGCATCGACTGCTCCTGGTACAGGATGACCCCGTACGTCGGGCCGATGATCGGCTCCAAGCGCTCGTCGGCGATCGAAACCAGATCCGGATTGCGCTTGCCGCGCGCGTAGGTCGGGATCTGCTCCATGGCGCCCGGGCGGTAGAGCGACACGAGCGCGACGAGGTCGTCGAACTCCGTCGGCTTAACCTTGCGCAGCGCCTCCTGCATGCCTTCTGACTCAAACTGGAAGACGCCCACGGAGTCGCCGGCGGCGAGCATCTCATAGGTCTTCTCGTCGTCGAGCGGCAGCTTGGTCATGTCGGGCCGCTCGCCGGTCGAGCGGCCGATGATGTCCAGCGCGTCCTCGATGACGTCGAGGTTGCGCAGGCCCAGGAAGTCCATCTTGAGCAGGCCGAGCTCCTCGACGGGCTTCATCGAGAACTGCGTGACCTGCCGGTAGATCTTGTTGCCCGAGGCGTCGGTCTCGTTGGCGTCGGCCAGCTGCAGCGGCACGATGTCGGTCAGCGGCATGCCCGCGATGACGACCGCGGCCGCGTGGATCGAGTTGTTGCGGACGATCCCCTCGAGGCCCTTGGCGACATCGACGATCTGCTTGGCGATCGGATCCTTGTCGTACTCGGCGCGGAGCGGCTCGCCCTCCTTGAGGCAGTCCTCGAAGCTCGGCGAGCGGCCCATGATCGGGTCCGGGATCAGCTTGGCGAGCTTGTCGCCCTGGCCGTACTCGTGGCCGAGGACGCGGGCGGCGTCGCGCGTCGCGGCGCGCGGGAACATCTTGCCGAAGGTGATGATCTGCGCGACCGACTCGCGGCCGTACTTCTCGACGACGTACTGCATCACGCGCTCGCGGCCGCGGACGGAGAAGTCGATGTCGATGTCGGGCATCGACACGCGCTCGGGGTTGAGGAAGCGCTCGAAGAGCAGGTCGTAGCGCAGCGGATCGAGGTCGGTGATCCGCAAGGTGTAGGCGATGATCGAGCCGGCGGCCGAGCCGCGGCCCGGGCCGACCGCGATGCCATGCTCCTTGGCCCACTTGACGAAGTCCCACACGATCAAGAAGTAGGCGTTGAAGCCCATCGAGTCGATGACGCCGAGCTCGAACTCCATGCGCTCGACGGCCTCGGCCGGCAGCGGCAGGCCGTAGCGGGCGTGCATGCCCTCTTCGACACGGGCGCGGAGGTAGGCCTTCTCGTCCTCGCCCTCGGGCAGGAAGCGCGGGATCAGCTGCTGGTTGAGGGCGATCTCGACGTTGCAGCGCTCGGCGACCTCGAGCGTGTTCGGGATCGCGTCGGGCCACTCGGCGAACTTCTCGACCATCTCCTCCGACGAGCGCAGGTAGAACTCGTTGGTATCGAAGGTCATCTTCGGCGCGGCGAGCGTGGACTTCGTCTGCACGCAGAGCAGCGCCGTGTGGTGGTGGTAGTCCTCGCGGCGGAGGTAGTGAACGTCGCCGGTGCCGACGAGCTTGCCGCCGAGCTCGCGGGCGATCTTGACGATGCCCTCGTTGGCCTTGTCCTGGTCGGCGATGCCGTTCTTCTGGACCTCGTAGTAGACGTCCTCGGGGCCGAAGACCTGGAGCAGGTCGTCGACGTGGGCGCGCGCCTCGGCCGTGTTGTCGGCGATCAAGCGCTGGCAGAAGCGACCGGCCAGACAGCCGGTCAGCGCGATGACGCCGTCGGCGTGGGCGGCGAGCTGGGCCATGTCCAGCGACGGCTTGCCGCGGTGCAGGCCTTCGAGGAAGCCGGCGCTGGAGAGCTTGACGAGGTTGCGGTAGCCGGTCTCGTTGGCGGCCAGCAGCGTGAGGTGGTTGCGCTCGACCCGGCCCGGAGCGCGGTTGGCGTGGTCGTCGACGAGGTAGATCTCGCAGCCGAGGATCGGCTTGACGCCCTCGTCCTTGCAGGCCTTGTACATCTCGACCGCGCCGTTCATCACGCCGTGGTCGGTGAGGCCCAGGGCGGGCTGGCCGAACTCGGCGGCGCGCTTGGCGAGCGCCTTGATGTTGCACGCGCCATCCAGCAGCGAGTACTCGGAGTGGACGTGCAGGTGGACGGCGGGCGACTGGCTCACGGGCAGAGGTCGAGGATAGGTGGCGGATCGGACGGCGGGGTGGGGTGCGACGGTGGCTCGCGCAGGCTCCCCGCAAGGTGCGGATTTCGGTACTGCGGTGCTGCGATCAGGGCTGCTGGCGCTGCGCGCGGTCAAGCCAGGAGAGCAGCGTGCGGACGTCGCGGACGTCGCCCTCGACGGACGCGTCACCGGGTGCGGCGGTCCCCGCGAGGACGGCGGCGAGGCGGTGCGGTGCGGTGTGCAGGACGGCGCTCGATGCTGGTCCGACCGCCCCGTCCTCTGTGACGGGGACGATCGCCAGCGGTCCGTTGCCGGAGGCCACGACGCGCCAGCGGTCCGAGCCCTCGGAGGCGACGTCCACGGTGAGCGGGCGGACAATCCAGCTCGGGTCGACGGCCCGGGCCAGGACGGTGAGCAGCAAGCCCGGCGACGGCGCGATCCCGGCCTCGGCCAGCTCGGCGAGGCCGAGCGGCGCGCGGCGCGACTTAAGCAGCGAGCGCAGCTGGCGGCGGCCTTCGATGCGCGTACCCGGCAGGCGCCGCCCGGCGATGCCGGCGCCACCGGCGACCAGCGGGACGAGCGCGGCGAGCGGCCCCGCAACGCGGATGGCGGCCGGCCCGGAGCCCGGGAGCTCCACGCGCACGCGATCGGGGTCGACGACGACGCGATGCGTTGTGCCGCCCTGCACGGCCAGCTCGTAGGTCAGCTCGTCCTTGACCAGCCCGGCCTGGGCCGACAGCAGCGAGACGACGAGCAGCTCGGCGATGTCGGGCTCGTCGACGGCGAGCCCCTTCAGCGCGTCGCGCAGCCACGGGCCGGGGTTGGTGATCGGCTCGCGCGCGGCGAGCGGCTGGCGCGCGGCGGGCGCATCCGGCGCATCGGGGGACGAGGCAACCACGTCCTCGGTGGTTACGTCGTCCCTCGACGCTGGAGCGGGCTCGAACTCGACCCGCGCCATCTCAGGCGCGGGCGCAGCGGGTGGCTCGGGGGCGGCCGTCGTCGGCGCGAACGCGTCGAACGCGGGCGCAGGCGGATCGCTCACAGTGGGGTCGGCGTCGGCTGCCAGCTCGGGCTCGGGCTCCTCGGTCGCGGCGACGGTCGCGCGGAGGCGCTCGGCGGCGGCGGCGAGGTCCAGACCGAGCGAGGGCGTCGCGGGTGCGTCGCCCTTCGTCTCCCCCGCCGCCGGCGCCTGAAGATGCTCCAGTGCCGCGCGCAGCGAGGCGAGCGCCGTGGGGTCCGGCGCCGCGGCCACGGATGGACGCGGCTGGGAGCGCAGCTCCTCCAGCTCGGCCTCGACATCGGCCAGCCGCTGCTCGGCAAACGCCCGTGCGGCGCGGTCCTCGTCGCCACGGCGGCGCTCTGCGTCCAGCTCGGCCTCGGCGACCCAGCGGGCAGCGCGCTCGGTCTCCAGCTCCTCGCGCAGCGACGTGGCTTCCGCGACGCCGGCCTGCAGCTCGGCCACGCGCTCCTGCATGGCCGCCAGCGATGCGGTCAGCGCGTCCTGCTCGGCCCCCAGCTCACGGCGCACGCCGTCCCGCAGCCCGGTCGCCAAGGCGACCACCGACTCCACGCGCGCGGCCAGCTTCGCCGCACGCTCGCCGTCGCCCGCACGCACCGCCGACAACTCGCCGTTGACGGCGTCGAGCGCCTGGCGCAACTGCACCTCGACCTCCACGCGCGCGGCCAGCGCCCGCTCGAGCTCACCGACCCGTGCGCGCTCCTGCGCCACCGCGCGCACGGCCGCGTCGCGCTCACCGGCAAGCTCCGCGGCGTGCCCCTTGGCGATGCTCGCCCGCGCCGCCGCGCCCTCGACCGCCGCATCGGCCGCGATCCGCGCCGTGCGCTCGGCGCCCAGCGCTGCCTCGGCGGCCAACCGTGCACCACGCTCGGCCTCCAGCCGCTCGCGCAGCACGCGCGCCGCGGCGCCGAGCCGCTCGCGCACCGCGGCAACGGCGCGCTCGACGGCAACAACCCGATTTGCGAACTCGCGCCGCTCGACCGCCAGCCGCTGCTCCAGCGACGCCGCGTCGGCGACCGACGCGCGCCCCGCCGCCAGCTCCCGTCGCGCCTGCGCCACGGCATCCGCCGCCGCCTCGGTCAGCTTCTCGCGCCGGACGAGCTCGGCGCGCAGCAACACGCCTTCACGCTCCAGCGCCTCACGCCGCTCGCGCTCGGCCGTCGCGCGCAGCCGCTCGTCCTCCAGCGCGGTGCGCGCCCGCTCGCGCTCTGCCGCGACGGTCGCCAGCTCGGCCTCCGTCTCGACCAGCCGCTCACGCAGCTCGGCCAGTTGGGTGCCCGCGAGCTCGCGCGTCGCCGCTGCCTCGCCCTGGGCCTCCAACCGCTGCTGCTGCTCAGACCACTCGCGCTGGCGCGTGCCGCGCAGGTCACGCTCAAAGCCCTCGATCTGCGCCCGCAGCGCATCGCGCTCGGCCGCGATTTCCCCCAGCCGGCGGTCGGCCTCGAAGAGCCGCAGCTCCAGCGACGCGTCCTCGCTGACCTCGGCGCGGCGGGCGCGCCGCGCGGCCAGGACGTCAGGGTCGACGACGTTGCCGCTCTCGGGAGGAGGCTGGGACATCCGGGCGGGAGACTAGGCCCCCGTCCGGACGAATTCGCCCCCGAACGACTACGAGCCCTGCGTGGCGCGGCTGCCGCGCACGACGAGCACCGTGATGCCGGCGCCGACGGCACCGGCCGCCAGCGCCTTGCGCGAGACCAGCACGCGGAGCCGGCTCTTCATGTACCACTTGCCGCCGTGCCAGACGACGTAACCGAGGATCTTGTAGCCCATTGTCGGACCGGTCTACCCGCGCTTCTCGTTGCGCAGACGCCAAGCCAGCCGCGACTGCAGCGACCACAGCTCGATGAAGCCCGGTGACGCCTGCTGGGAGAAGAGCCCGCCGGACTCGTTGAACGACGCCAGCGACGCGTCGTAGACCGCGTTGGGCGACTCGCGCGTGACCACGCGCGCCATGCCCTTGTAGAGCTTGAGGCCGATCGTGCCGGTGACCTGGCGGTTGACCTCGTTGATGTAAGCGTCGATGTCGGTCCGCAGCGGCTCCCACCACAGACCCGCGTAGACGAGGTAGGCCCACTGCTGATCCAGCGACGGCTTGAAGCGGTTCTGGTGGATCGTGCCGACCAGCCGCTCGAGCTCGGCGTGGGCGGGCAGCAGGATCGCCGCGGCCGGGACCTCGTAGATGTCGCGGACCTTCAGGCCGACGATCCGGTCCTCGATGTGATCGACGATCCCGACGCCATGCTTCATGCCAAGAGCGCCGACCTTGTCCAACAGCTCGACGATGCCGAGCGCCTCGCCGTTGACCGCGACCGGGCGGCCCTCCTCGAAGGTGATCGTGACGACCTCCGACTCATCCGGCGCCTCCTCGGGGCGCGTGACCAACTGGAAGACGTCGTCGTCGGGAGCGTGTGACAGATCCTCGATCCACTTGCCCTCCGACGAGCGGCCCCAGATGTTGTCGTCGATCGAGTACGGCGCGGTCTCGGTGCCACCCTTGACGGGGATGTTGTGCTCGCGCGCGTAGGCGATCTCCTCCTCGCGCCCCATCTTCCAGTCGCGGACCGGCGCGATGATCTTCAGCTCGGGCGCCAGCGTCGCGACCGTGCCGTCGATGCGCACCTGGTCGTTGCCCTTGCCGGTGCACCCGTGGGCAATCGTGTCGCAGCCCGTCTCGCGCGCGATGTCGACGGCGATCTTGGCGATCAGCGGCCGGCCCAAGGCGGTGAACAACGGGTAGTTCAGCCCGTAGATGGCATTGGCCTTGATCGCCGGGACGATGAAGTCGTTGGCAAACTCCTCGCGCGCGTCGATCACGCGGGCGTCGATCGCGCCCAGGCGCAGCGCCTTCTCACGGACGATGTTGTAGTCCTCGCCAGGCTGGCCCAAGTTGATGGTCAAGGCGACCACCTCGGCGTCGTACTGGTCCTGGATCCACTTGAGCATGACGCTCGTATCCAGGCCGCCGGAGTACAGCAGGCAGACGCGGCCGACCTGGTCGGGGCGTGCCAGGTAGGAGGCGGCAGGCTCGTGGGGATGCAGCAGCTGATCGTCGGTCATCGGCGTCCAAGCCTACGAGAACCGCCCGCGCGCCCGCCCGCTGACTCAGCGCCGGACGAAGCGCACCGTCCCGGCCATCTCGCCGGTCTCCGTGCACACCACCTCGACACGCTCGTCGCAGTTGGCGGGGAAGTCGGCGCCGAGGTCTACCGGCAGCGAGAACTCGGCGCGACTCAGCAGCTCGGGCGTGATCGTCACGCGTGCGGCATAGGGAGCCGCGTGGAGGACCGCGGCAATCGTGCCGTAGTCGCTGCCGTAGCCCTCGCGCACGCACTGCTCGGTCGCCAGGTCGGCCACCACCGCGCTGAACGGCAGGAGCGTCACGCGCGTCGCGCCGCCGGGCGCCGGCTCGGTCAGCAGCGTCGCCATCCCGGGAATCGGGGTGCCGTCGCAGGCGTAGTGGCCGTCGCCCAGCGTGCCCTCCTGGTGCAACGTGCCGCTGATCGCCGTTGCAGCGAGCGGGTCATAGCTGCCGCCGTCGAAGCGCACGGCGCGAAACGGCGTCGTCCACTGCAACGCGGCCGTGGTCGTGTCGGTGTCGCTGTGCTCGGTCCGTGTGCGCGTGAAGCTGCCGGTCGCGGTGAACGTGACGTCCCAGCCCTTGGAGCGCGGGATCTCGATCAGCGTGGAGCCCTTGCCGCGCTTGCTGGCGACCTCCACCAGCAGCTGCGCCTTGTCCTTGTCGCCCATCGTGAGACGGAACGGCAGCGAGCTGCCGGCAACCATCGTGGCGGCCTCCGGATCGGCCGTGGCGCCGAGCGCGATGATCTTCGTGGCGCCGCCGACCGGCGCGCCGTCCTTGGCGTGCGCCACAGCCGAGAACGTCTGCGTCTGCCCGGCGGCGAGCGACACCGCGCCGGGATCGAGCACGACCTGCACGCAGCCACCGCTGTCTGAGGCGATCGAGGCCTGGATGAGCTTCAACACGTTGACGACGTCGTCCTCCAGGCTCGCCTGACCGATGATGCGCGCTCGCACGAGCATCTCGCCCTCGTCGTCGGTGAGCTTGGCGCCCTTGGGGCCGCGATAGCTGCCGGCCAGCATGCCGGCCGGGTCGGCCTTGACGCGGTCGAAGACGCTCGTCCGCGGAGCGTCGGGCAGCGGCGCGGGCGCGCTCCAGTTGACGAGATAGCGGGCGGTCGGCGCCCCGGTCGCCCGGAGCTCGATGTCGACGGTCCCGGCGTAGGTGGCGCTGGCGATGCGCGCGTCGTCGCCCACCTGCCCGGTGATCTTCGCGCGGGTCGTCACGCGCTGCTCGGTGCTGGCCTTCTCCGTGCCGCGCACGACCGCCTGGCGCTCGACGCGCAGCTCCTCGGCGCTGCCGGTGACGATGCCGGCGGCGTCGGGACAGGCCGACAGCGTGATCGTGTGGCGCACCAGGACGCTGATGGTGAGCGTCGCGCCGTCGACCTTCTGGGTCATCTCGGTCTCGGCGTCGACGACCTGTGTCGGCGTCGCGCCCTCGGACTCCTGGACGCTGTGGCGCTGGCGGCCGGGCACGCCGCCGACGTCGATCGGGGTCCAGACGGGCGCGGCAACGGCCGCGGCACGGGCGTGGGCACGACGAGCCGCCTTGGCCGACGGCGCCTGCATGCTCAGCCGGCGCCCGGCCTTGACGAGCGCTTCGGCGCGCCTGGTCCCACGCGCGCCTGCGATGCGACGGAAGCGCGCATCGCGCCGCAGCGCTGCGGGCGCGTCGACCAGCGCGCCGCCCCGCGCCGGCGCCACCTTCACGCAGGCACCACCCGCAACGACCCGGACCTTCCCCGCAGCGCAGCGCTTGGGCTTCGCGGCCGCAGCGGCAACGGCGACGTCGACAACGACGCCGGCGGCGCAGAGCGCGGCAAGGGCGAGGACGAGCAGGCGGACCTTCGAAAGCATGGCCCCACCCTCGCGCCCGGCCACCAGACGCGCATCAGGGGAACCCCGCCGGGACCCCAGGGTGCGGTTAACCGCCCGTCGTCAGGAGGCGCCCAAGCCGGGCGAGGGCCTCGTCCAGCTCTGCGTCGGTGATGGTCAAAGGGGGAAGCAGGCGCAACGTGGTCGGCCCGGTCGCGTTGAGCACCAGCCGCTCGTCGCGCAGCGCGCGGCCGACGAGCTCGGTGGCCGGCTCGGCGCGCGCCGGGTCCAGCTCGGCGGCGAGCATGAAGCCGCGACCGCGGACCTCGACAACGCCGGGCAGCTCGGCCAGCAGGTGGCCGACGCGCTCGCCAGTTTCCCGCACGTGCGCGAGGAGCGCCGGATCGCTGACGATGTCCAGGACGGCAAGCCCTGCCGCGCACTGCACCGGCCCGCCGGCGAAGGTCGAACCGTGGTCGCCGGGCTCGAAGCCCTCGGCGAAGCGCTCGTTGGTGATCAGCGCGCCGATCGGCAAGCCGCCGCCTAGCGCCTTGGCGACCGTCATGAGGTCTGGGACAACGCCAGAGTGCTCGTAGGCCCAGAGCGTCCCGGTCCGGCCGAGGCCGACCTGGACCTCATCGAAGATCAGCGCGGCGCCGTGGCGATCGCAGGCCTCGCGCGCGGCGCGCAGGACATCATCGTCGAGGACGTAGACGCCGCTCTCGCCCTGGATCGGCTCGAGGATCACCGCGGCGGTCTGGTCGCCGATCGCGGCGGTCAGCGCCTCGACGGTCGGCGGGACGGCGAAGAAGCCGGGGACCAGCGGGGCGAACGGCGCCTGCTTGGCCTCCTGGGGCGTCGCACTCAGCGAGCCGTACGTCCGGCCGTGGAAGCCACGATGGACCGAGACGACGTCGCCACCACGCTTGGCCTTGCGCGCCATCTTGATCGCGGCCTCGTTGGCCTCGGTCCCGGAGTTGGCGAAGTGCACGCGGCCGCCGAGCGAGGACTGCGCGAGCCGCCGCGCCAGCTCCGCGCCGGGCGCGCTGTGAAAGAGGTTGCCGACATGGATCAGCGCCGCGGCCTGCTCGGTGATCGCCTGGACGACCGCCGGGTGCGCGTGGCCGACCGAGTTGACGGCCAGGCCGGTCTGCAGGTCGAGGTATTCGACGCCGTCGGCGTCCCAGAGCCGTGCGCCCTGGCCGCGGACGAACTGGATCGGCTGGCGCGCGTAGGCGGGGACGAGCCCGCTGTCGTCAAAGGCGGTCTCGGCGCTCACGACGCCGCCCGAATCTTCGTGCCGCGCAAAGAGCGCACGCTCTGCCCTCTCATGACGCAGCTCGAATCTTTGTGCCGATACCTTCGTCGGTGAACAGCTCCAACATGATCGAGTGCGGCACCCGCCCGTCGACGATGTGGGCCGCGGTGACGCCGCCGTGGATCGCCTCGACACAGGCCGCCAGCTTGGGCCGCATGCCGCCGGCGACCTGCTCGAGCGCCTCCTCGACCTCGTCGGCGCTGGCCTGCGAGATGCGCGACAGCGGGTTGGAGGGATCTTTCAGCCAGCCCGACACATCGGTCAGGAAGAGCACCTTGTAGGCCTTCAGATGGCGCGCGACGGCGCCTGCCGCCTCGTCCGCGTTGATGTTGTAGGAGTTGCCGTCGCGGTCGGAGCCGACCGAGGCGATCACGGGGATGTAGTCGTCGGCGATGTGGTTGAGCACGTCGACGTTGACGCGCGTGATGCGTCCGACGAAACCGACGTCCTCCCCGCCCGGCGCCGACGCGCGCTCGCAGACGAACAGCCGCCCGTCGTCGCCGCTGAGGCCGATTGCCTCCTGCCCATGACGGTTGATGCGACCCACGATGTCCTTGTTGACCTTGCCGATCAACACCATCTTGGCGATCTCCACCGTCTCGGCGCTGGAGACGCGCAGGCCCCCGACGAACTCGACCGGGATGTCGAGCCGCTCCATGTAGGCGGTGATATCGGGGCCGCCACCGTGGACGACCACCGGGTTCATTCCGACGTACTTGAGCAGGACGACATCGCGCGCGAAGTCTTCGCGCAGCGCTGGGTCCTCCATCGCCGCGCCGCCGTACTTGATGACGACGGTGCGTCCGTGGAACTCACGGATGTAGGGAAGGGCTTCGAGGAGCGTGCTGACGTCGCGCATGAGGAGCCTGAACCTAGGTGGTGTACTCGGCGTTGATGGTGATGTACTCGTGGCCGAGATCGCTGAAGAAGACCTCGGTCTCGAAGCCGTCGCCGGGCAGGCCGATGGCGTACTCGACCTCCTCACGCGCAACGCGCGCCTTGAGGTCGTCCTCGTCATGGCCGACCGCGTTGCCCGCGACACAGACCTGCACGCCCTCGATCGCGATGTCATAGGCCAACGGCGCGGTGTCGGGCAGCGCCAGACCGATGGCCTGCGCGATCCGGCCCCAGTTGGGGTCGCCGCCGTAGAGCGCGGTCTTGACCAGCGGCGAGTTGGCGATGGCTCGGCCGACGCGCTCGACGTTCGGGCCATGTCCACCGCGCACCGTCACGCGACCGACCCGCCGGGCGCCCTCGCCGTCGCGGCAGATGTCGATCGCCAGCTGGCGCAAGAGCGCGTCGAGCGCCTGGCCGAAGAGCAGCTCGCCGTCGGACTCCGGCTCGACCTCGATGCCCGACGCGCCGCCGCAGAGCAGGATCGCGGTGTCGTTGGTCGACAGCTGGCCGTCGACCGTGATGCGATCAAACGAGCGCTTGACGCAGACGCCGAGCAGCAGCTCCGCGGTCTCGGCCGCGACGATCGCGTCGGTCTCGACGAAGCACAGCATGGTGGCGAAGGACGGCTGGATCATGCCCGCGCCCTTGGACTGCGCCGCCAGCCGGACCGTTCCGCCCGGGAGATCGATCTCGATCGTCCCGCGCTTCTCGAACAGGTCGGTGGTCATGATCGACTGCTGGAAGTCGTCGATGCCCTCGGGCGCAAGCGCCTTCCCGGCCTCCAGCAGCCCGCGGACCACTTTGTGGCCGTCGAGCTGCACGCCGATGACGCCGGTCGAGCAAACCGCGACGCGATCCTCCGTGGTCCGCCCCATCATCGCCCCGGCGCCCTGCATCCTGGCTGCCTCGTCCATACCGCGGCCGCCGGTGGCGGCGTTGGCGTTGCCGGAGTTCACGGCGATGGCCTTGAGCGCGTCCAACCGCGCGCGGTCGCGCGTGACGAGCACGGGCGGCGCGGCGGTGCCCGAGCGCGTGAAGCGCGCGGCGCTCGTGGTTTCGTCGCTGTCGGAGACGAGCAGTCCTACATCTAGTCCGCCGGAGGGCTTGATGCCGGCCGCCGCGCCGGCTGCACGAAAGCCCGCAGGCAACGGCGCGCCCGGGACCTCGCGGACGCCGTCGGGAACGTCGACCCAGCGGGAGCGAAAGAAGGTCGCCGGGGCTTCCGGGGTGGTCACAGAATCCCCTCCGTCTCATCCCGGCCGAACATGAGGTTCAACGACTGAACCGCCTGCGAGGACGTGCCCTTCCACAGGTTGTCGATCGCGCCGAAGGCCAACACCTTGCCGGTCCGCGGATCGGTCTGGACGTTGATCGAGCAGATGTTGGTCTCGCGCACGTCGCGCACGCCGGGCGGACGCATGACGACGTCGATGAACGGCTCGGCGGCGTAGGCCTCCTCGTAGAGCGCGACGACATCGCCGGCTTCCACGTCGGTGGTCGTCACGTAGCAGGAGACCAACTCGCCCTGGTCGAGCGGGAGCAGGTGCGGGGTGAAGGTCACAGCGACGTCGGCGCCGAGGACCGCCAGCTCCTGGTCGATCTCGGGCGCGTGGCGGTGCGTGCCGACGCCGTAGGGCACCACGTTCTCGTCGACGGTCACGAAGTGCGTCTTCTGCGTGGCGGCCCGCCCTGCGCCGCTCACGCCGGACTTCGCGTCGATGATCACGTCATCGATGAGGCCTGCGCGAGCAAGCGGCGCCAGCGTCAGGATCGCGGCGGTCGGATAGCAGCCGGGGCCGGCGACCAGATCGGTCTCGGCGATGGCCGCGCGATAGAGCTCCGGGAGCCCGTAGACGGCCTCGCCCAGCAGCTCCGGATGCGCGTGCGGGACGTAGTACTCCTCGTAGACCTTGAGATCACGCAGCCGGAAATCGGCGCTCAAGTCCACCACCTTGATTCCGCCCTCCAGCAGCTCGGCGACCAACGGCGCGGCAGCGCCGTGCGGGTAGGCGACGATTGCCGCGTCGACCTCGCCGTGGCGGTCGAGATCGAGGTCGAGCTCCTCGAGCACGAGCGGCACGCGGTGGTGCGGGTAGAGCGCGTTGAGCGGCGTGCCGGCATCCGAGCGTGACGTGATCGCCGACAGCCGGAAGTGCGGGTGGCGGTCGATGAGGCGCGCAGCCAATGCGCCGGCGAAGCCGGAGGCACCCGCGACCAGAACGGACGGGCCGTCAGAGTCAGCCACGGAGCTCACCCCCAACCTGCTTGCCGAGCGCCGCGACGACCTTGTCGCGCACCGGCGCGACGTCCTCGTCCGACAGCGTGCGGTCCGGCGCCTGGAAGGTCAGCGCCAGCGCCAGCGACTTGCGCCCCTGGCCGACCTGGGCACCGCGGTAGACGTCGAAGACTCGTACGGCCTGCAGCAGCTTGCCGCCGGCGCCGCGGACCGCACCCAGCACGTCGTCGGCCGCCACGTCCTCGGCAACGATGACCGCGAGGTCCTGGCGCACGGGCGGAAAGCTCGTGAGGTCCTCGAAGTACGGCACGGCGATGGCGTGGGCGACGGTGCGGTCGAGGTCGAGCTCGAACGCGGCGACCGCGCCATCCAACTCCCAGGCCCGAGCCACGAGCGGATGGAGTTCGCCGACCCAGCCGATGACGTCCTCGCCGGCCAACACGGTGGCTGAGCGGCCCGGATGCAGGAACGGCTGCGCCTCGGCGCGCACTGACCACTCGACACGGAGGGTGTCGAGTGTCGCCGCGAGCAGGCCCTTGGCCGCGAAGAAGTCCACCGGCTTCGGCGGGACCTCGTCACCCCACGACGGCGCGCTCATCCGACCGTGCAGGACGGCGCCGAGCGCCCGATGTTCATGCGGTAACTGCTGTGATTCGGCAAGCACATAGACCGCGCCCTGCTCGATCAGTCGCAGATCCGCGTTGCCGCGCGCGACGTTGTGCTTCGTCGCATCCAACAGCGACCCGAGCACCATCGTGCGCAGGACCGAGTGGTCCTCGCTCATCGGATTCTGCAGTGCGACAAAGTCGCGTCGCGGATCATCCTCCGGCAGCCGCAAGCGATCGGCGACGCCGGCCTCCGTGAACGACCAGCCCACGATCTCGTAGGCGCCACGCCCGACCAGCGCGTCGACCGCACGCCGGCGCAGCCGCTGCTCGCTCGACATTCGCCCCGCCGTGCCGCGCCGCTTGGGCAGCGTCGCCGGGAGCTTGTCGAGGTCAAAGCGCCCGACCTCCTCGACCAGATCAGCCTCGCGCGTGACGTCGTTGCGCCGGAAGCCCGGCACCGTCACGTCGAGCCCGTCGGCGGCGTCAACCACGCCGAAGCCCAGCGCGGTGAGCGTCTGCCACTGGCGCGCCCGCGGGATAACGAGGCCCAGCAGCGCGGCGACCTTCTGCTCGCGCAGGCGGATCGTCGCGTTCGGCCACGGCTCGGTCGCAAACGGCCCGGCGTCGATCGTGCCGCCGGCGACCGTCGCGCCCGTCAGCTCGATCATCAACTTGGTCGCGACGGTCTGCGCGTCCATCGCCTGCTCGGGCGCCAGGCCCTTCTCAAAGCGCCCCGAGGCCTCGCTGCGTAACCCCAGGATGGTGGACGTGCGGTGGATGTTGGGGCCGACCCAGGAGGCGACCTCCATCAACACGCGCGTGGTGTCGTCCTGCACTTCAGAGCGCGCGCCGCCCATGACGCCGGCGATCGACGTCGGGCCCTCGGCGTCCTCGATGACCAGCATCTCGCTGTCGAGGGTCCGCGTCTGGCCGTCGAGCGTCTCGACCTGCTCGCCGTCAGTCGCCCGCCGCACCGTCAGCTCGCCGCCGGCGACCTTGTCGAGGTCGAACGCGTGCAGCGGATGGCCCGTCAGCAACATCACGTAGTTGGTGATGTCGACGACGTTGCTGATCGGCCGCATGCCCGCGGCGATCAGGCGCGCCTTCAGCCAGCGTGGCGACGGACCGATCGTGACGTTCTCGAAGACACGCGCGGTGAAGCGCGGACAGAGGTCCGGCGCTTCGATGCGGATGTGCGCGCCCGGAACGTACCCCGACGTGCCGAGATCGTCCGCCCAGGGAGCCGGCGCCAGCGGCGCCTCGGTCGCCGCGTGAACCTCACGCGCCAGCCCATACACACCAAGGCAATCAGGTCGGTTCGGCGTGATCTCGAACTCGATGACCTCATCAAAGATCGGCAGCACGTCGACCAGCGGCGTGCCCGGGGTCAGCGCGTCGTCGAGCACCATGATCCCGCCGGCGCGGTCGCTCGCCAGGCCGACCTCATCCTCCGACAGGATCATCCCCAGCGACTCGACGCCGCGCAGCTTGGCCTTCTTGAGCTTCGTGCCATCGGGCATCGTCGCGCCGGGCCGCGCCACGGCAACGGTCTGCCCGGCAGCCACATTCGGCGCGCCGCAGACGATCTGCTGCGGCTCTTCACCGTCACCCACGTCGACCGTCGTGACGTTCAGCCGGTCGGCATCCGGGTGCTTGCCGCAGGTCAGCACCTTGCCGACGACGAAGCCCTCCGCCGCGCCGACGCCGTGATGGTGGATGGCCTCCACCTTGGTGCCCGAGAGCGTGAGCCGCTGCTCGAGCGCCTCCAGCGTGATGTCCGGCGCGCAGTACTCGCGCAGCCAGGAGTACGGAACCCTCATCCGAACTGCTCCAGGAAGCGCAGGTCGTTCTCATAGAACAACCGCAGGTCGCTCACGCCGTGTTTGAGGAAGGCGATGCGCTCGATCCCCATCCCCCAGGCGAAGCCCTGGACCTTCTCGGGGTCGTAGCGGTCGTCGTCGACGTAGGAGTACACGTTGGGGTCCACCTCACCGGCGCCCAGGATCTCGATCCAGCCCTCGCCGCGACAGAGCGGGCAGCGGGAGCCGTCCTTCATCCAGCCGTTGTTGCAGTTGAAGCACGAGACGTCGACCTCGACCGACGGCTCGGTGAACGGGAAGAAGTGGCCGCGCAGGCGCACGTCGCGCTCATCGCCGAAGATTGCGCGCGAGAACTCCAGCAGCGTGCCCTTCAGGTCGGCCAAGGTGATGTCCTCATCTACGGCAAGACCTTCGACTTGATGGAACTGCGGCGTGTGGGTCGCATCACTATCGCGCCGGTAGACGCGCCCGGGAATCACAACGTAGAGCGGTGGCGGATGCGCCTCCATCGCGCGCACCTGCATCGGCGACGTGTGCGTGCGCAGGACGGTGTCGTCGGTGACGTAGAAGGTGTCGGTCTTGCCGCGCGCCGGGTGCGTCGGATCGTGGTTGAGCACGTCGAAGTTGTAGCGGACGGTCTCGACCTCGTTGCCCTCCATGACGGTGAAGCCGAGGCCGACGAAGACGTCCTCGAGCTCCCGCCACGTCTGGGTGATGAGGTGCAGCCGGCCTACCGGCTGCAGCGGGTCGCCGGGCAGCGTGACGTCGACGCGGTCGGTGATCAGCTTGGCGTCGAGCTCTGAGGCGTCGAGCCGCTCGACGGCGGCGCTCAACTGAGCCTCCAGCGCCTTGCGGACCTCGTTGGCGCGCTTGCCGACCTGGCCGCGCTCAGCGGGCTCTAGCTCGCCGACTCCGCGCAGCAGGTTCGGCAGCTCGGCCTTGCGCCCGAGCAGTCGCACCCGCAGCTCTTCCAGCTGCTCGGTCGAGGCCGCCGCGTCGATCGCGGCGAGGCCCTCGTCGTGGATCTCTTCGATGCGTGTCAGCACGGGGCCTCCGGGTCCGTGACCCTAGTCAACTCATAGACGGCCAGCGTGGCGGCCATCGCAGCATTCAACGACTCGTTGGCGATCGGAATGTGGGCGGCACGGTCGCAGGCGTCCAGGACGTCCTGTGCCAAACCGGCACGCTCAGCGCCGACCACCAGCGAGACCTCTCCTCCGGCCGGTCCCCGCAGCGGCTCGCCGCGACGCGCGTCCAGCGCGATGCGCACGCCCGGCAATTCCTCGATTGCGGCCGCGCGCGCGACGGCGACCGCGAAGATCGCGCCCATCGATGCCCGTACCGCCTTAGGTCCGTAGGGATCGGCGGTGCCCGGTCCAAGGACGACCGAGTTGACGCCGAAGGCCAGCGCGGCGCGCAGCACGGTGCCGACGTTGCCGGGGTCCTTGACGCCCCAGAGCGCGACGCACAGCGGGCCGACCGGTGCCGGCGCCCAGCGCTCCTCGAAGACCGCCAGGGCACGCGTGCCCGAGCCCAAGGACGACACCTTGGCCAGCGCGTCCTCGCTGACCTCGACGCCCGCGCGCAGGAGATGGACCGGGTTCCAACCCGCTTGCTCAGCAGCCGCCAGCAGATCCTCGCCCTCGGCCACGAAGCGCCCGCGCTCGCGCCGCGCGGCGAGCCGGCGGATGTCCTTCAAGAGCGGGTTGTGGTGGGAGGTGATCATGGTCTAGCGGGCAAACGGGCAAAAGAAAGGGCGCCGTCCTGGAGAGGAGCGGCGCCCTGTAAGGCTTGATGTCGGCGGAGTCGCTACGCAGCGGCTGCCGACGCCTCACGGGCGGCCTCGGCAAAGCGTCGGAACGTCTCGGGATCGCGCACGGCGATGTCGGCCAGGACCTTGCGGTCCAGGTCGATCTCGGCCAGCTTGAGGCCGTGGATGAACTCACCGTAGGAGAGGCCGTTCAACCGCGCAGCCGCGTTGATCCGTGTGATCCACAGGCGGCGGAAATCGCGCTTACGGTTGCGGCGGTCGCGGTACGCGTAGGAGTCGGCCTTGGTCAAGGCCTCCTTCGCGCGCTTGTAGTTGGAGTTCGCCTCGCCGCGGAAGCCCTTGGTGAGCTCCAGCGTCTTGCGACGCTTCTTCTTGGCGTTGACGGAGCGCTTGACGCGGGTCACTTCTTCTTCGCTCCCAAGAGGGTCTTGACACGCGGCTGGTCATGGGGCGACAGGACGAAATCCTTGCCGAGGTGCCGCTTGTGCTTCGGCGACTTCTTCTCGAGGATGTGGCTCGTGAAGGCGTGGCGAGCCTTGACCTTGCCCTTGGCGGTCAGCTTGAAGCGCTTCTTTGCGCCCGAATGGGTCTTCATCTTCGGCATAGCGGAGCGAGCCAGTGTAGTAGGACATGCGCGGCGGCGCGGTCTGGCTCGCCCCGTAGGCTAGCGATGTGGCCGCCTCCACCATCAGCAGCCGCCTGATCGGCCGCGACGACGAGCTCGCGACGCTCGTGGAGGCCGTGCGCGAGGCCGACGCGTGCCGCCCGACGCTGGCGTTCGTGGCCGGCGAGTCGGGCGTCGGGAAGTCGCGGCTGCTGAGCGAGCTGGCACGGCAGGCGCGCGAGGACGGCGCGCGCGTGCTCAGCGGCGAGTGCGTCGAGCTCGGCGATGGCGAGCTGCCCTATGCGCCGCTGGTCGGCGCGCTACGGCCGCTGGTCCGCGCGGAGGACCCGGCGCTACTGGAGCTTCCAGCGGCCGCGCGCCACGAGCTGGCCGCGCTGCTGCCGGGCTTGGCCAACGCCGATGGCAACGGCGGCGTAAGCGCCGGCGATCAGCAGCGCAGCGAGTCCGACGGCCAAGCCCAATCGCGGCTCTTCGAGGCGCTGCTGGCCGCGATCGACCGCCTCGGCCGCGACGCGCCCGTCGTCCTGATCATCGAGGACGTCCACTGGGCCGACCGCTCGACCCGCGACTTCCTCTCCTTCCTGGGGCGCAACCTCGCCGACGAGCGCGTCCTGATCGCGCTCAGCTACCGCCCCGACGAGCTGCACCGCCGCCATCCGCTGCGTCCGCTGCTCGCCGTCCTGGAGCGCACGCCCCAAGCGCGTCGCATCGAGCTGCGCGGGCTGCTGCCCGCCGACATCAAGACGATGGCCCACGAGGTCACCGGCCACGAGCCCTCGCCCGAGCAGGTCGACCGCCTCGTGCGCCGCAGCGACGGCAATGCGCTCTTCATCGAGGAGCTCCTGGCCGCCGGCCCCGGACCGTTACCGCCAAGCCTCAGCGACGCGCTGATGGTCCGCGTCGAGCGGCTGCCGCAATCGGCCCAAGAGGTCGTCCGCACGCTCTCGGTCGCCCAGCCCGCCGACCACGCACTCCTGGAGGAGCTCGAGGTCCTCGACGACACCGCGCTGCGCACGGCGCTGCGCGACGCGATCGCCGGCCACGTCGTCGCGGTCGACGACAGCGACCGCTACACCTTCCGCCACGTCCTCCTGCGCGAGGTCGTCTACGACGACCTGCTGCCCGGTGAGCGCTCCGAGCTGCACCGCGCGGTCGCCCGTGCGCTCGAGGCGCGGCTGCCCGGCGACGGCGGCCCGGGGCTCGCCTCAGCCATCGCCCACCACTTCCACCGCTCCGGCGACCAGCCCGAGGCGCTGCGCTCGGCGATCCGCGCCGCCGACGCGGCCACCGCCGCCCACGCGGAAGCCGACGCCGCCCAGCTGCTGGAGCGCGCGCTGGAGCTGTGGGAGCGTGTCGCCGAGCCGGACGCCCTGACCGACGGCGACCACATCGACCTGCTCGTGCGCACCGCCCGCGCGCACCGCAACACCGACGACGCGCGGCGCGTCACGTTGCTCAACCAGGCGCTGCGCGAGGCGCGCGCGGCCGACACCGACGACCGCCGCGTCCCCTTGCTGCTGCAGCAGCGCGCCATGGCCGAGTGGGGCTTGGGCCGCGGGGAGGCCAGCCGCAAGTCGCTCGATCTCGCCCGCCGGCTGCTCGCCGACGACGCGCCGCAGACCCAGCGCATCAGCCTGACGATCTCGCGGATGAAGCTCGCGACGTTGCAGTCGCGTTACGCCGAGACGATCGCGCTGGCCGAGGAGGTCCTCCCCCAGCTCCCCGACACCCACGACGGCGAGATCCTCCGCTGCGAGACCTACAACAACTTCGGGCTCGCGCAGATCATGACCGACGACCACGAGCGTGGCGTGGCCAACCTGCGCGAGGCGGCGGCGATCGCGCGGGCCAAGAACGACTACGTCCTGCTGTCGATCTCCTACGTCAACCTTGGCGACGCCCTGCACCTGTCCGGCCGGTCCGACGAGGCCAAGGCTGTCATCGACGAGGCAATGACAGCCATCCACGGCAACGTGCCGGGTGGCGCGTGGGTGCCGACCTTCGCCGCCGAGCTGGCGATCGACGCCGGCGAGTACGACGCCGCGGCGGCGTACCTGCGCACCACGGGGCGCACGAGCGGCAACAGCCGCGTCAACGTCGAGCTGCGCCGCGCCGAGCTCGCGCTGGGACGGGGCGACGACGCGGTCGCGCGAACGTCGATCGAGGAGGCCGAGGCGCTGCTGGTCGATTCCTTGGAGCCGCAGTTCGTCGCCGTCGCCGGCGTCCTGCGCGCCGAACTGGATCGCCGCAGCGGCCATCCGGTCTGCGCGCGGGAGGCCGTCGAGAGCGCGCTCGAGCGCCTGGAGTTCTGCAGCGATGACACGGTCCGGCTCGCGCGGCTGGCCGCCACCGGCGTCGCGGTCGAGGCCGACCTGGCCCAGCGGGCGCGCGATCTCGGCGACGCCGAGGCAGAGGCCGACGCGATCGCCCGCGCCGCGATCATGCTCTCGCGCGCGCAGGCCGCCGCGGCGGCCGGACGGCCGATGGAGACGGCCTACGCAGCCACGGCGGTCGCCCACCATTTGCGCGCGACCGGTGACGATCCGGGCGAGGCGTGGAGCGCCGCGGCTCAGGCGTGGACGGAGCGCGAGCGTCCGCTGCTCGTCGCCGCTGCGCAGCGCCACGCGGCCGAGGCGTGTCTGGCATGCGGACGGCGCGACAGCGCGGCCGAGGCCGCCGGCATCGCGCTGGCGGGCGCGCGGCGGATCGGTGCGGTCTGGCTGGTGGACGAGCTAGAGGGGCTGATCGCGCGGGCGCGCCTGACGCTGGAGCCCGATCGCAATGGCGCGAACGCCGCCGACGGGACGGCACCAGACACCGACGACGACCTCGACCCCTTCGGCCTCACCCCTCGCGAGCGGCAGGTCCTCACGCTCGTGGCGCGCGGTGCGACCAACCGCGAGATCGGCGCCGAGCTGTTCATGGCCGAGAAGACGGCCAGCGTCCACGTCTCGCGGATCCTGGCCAAGCTGGACGTGCGCAGTCGAACCGAGGCGGCGGCAGTCGCACACCGCCTCGGGCTCGCTGCAGGCTGAGCGCCGTCCCCGCTAGGAGGCGGCGGGCGCTTCGTCGTCGGCAGCCGCAGGAGCGGCCTCGACGGGCGCTGCTTCTTCGGTGACCTCGGCAGCGGGAGCCTCGGCCGTGGCCGTGGTGGCCTCGCCGTCAGCGCTCTCCGGTGCTTCGGCCTCTGCCTCGGCCGGCGGCGCCGTGCCACCGTCGATGGTGCCGGCGAGCACGGCCTTGGAGGGACCGAGCATCATCGTCATGTTGCGACCGTCCAGGTTCGGACGCTGCTCGATGATCGCGAGCTCGGCGAGCTCCTCGGCCAGGCGGTCCAGGATCATGCGCCCCCGCTCGGGGTGCGTCACCTCGCGGCCACGGAACATGATGGTGATCTTCACCTTGTCCTTGTGGCGCAGGAACCGCTCGACGTGACCCTTCTTGGTGTCGTAGTCGTGCTGCGCGATCTTCGGCCGGAACTTGATCTCCCGGATGACGATCTGCTGCTGGTGCTTCTTGGCGGCCTTGACCTTCTGGGCCTGCTCGTACTTGTACTTCGAATAGTCCAGGACCCGGCAGACGGGCGGACGCGCTTCGGCGGCCACCTCGACCAGATCGAGATCACGCTCCTGCGCGTAGCGCAGGGCCTCATCGGTCTTCATGACGCCGATCTGCTGGCCGTCATCGCCAATGACCCGGACTTCGGGTACACGGATGCGCTCGTTGACGCGCGTCGTGTCCCGCTCGGGCGGGCGCCGGTCGAACCGTCTCGGGACCGGCACTAGCTGTTCTGTCGGCGGGTCATCAAGACCGCGGCGCCGACCATGTCGTGATGCAAGTCAACGACACCGAGTATAGACGGATCGTCCACGCATCCGCCACCCCTCGTCCGCGGGCCTTCAGGACCGTCCTGGGATGCCGACCAACCGGGACGTGGCAACCCGCTTGCTCACGCCCCCTGCCCGCACACGCGCGCGCCAGGCTCTCCGGGCCCTTCGCGAGGCTCCGGACCACTACGCGCTGATCGATCAGCGTCGCGCCGGCCACCTGGCGGGATTCCTGTTCTGCTGCGCCGGGGTCCTGGCGGCCCTGATGCTGGCCTTCGACCCGCCCGACGCACCCGGCCACGGCGGCTGGCTGCCGGCCGCGATGCTCATCCTGCTGGCCTTCGTCAGCGGGCTGGCGATGATCCTCAACCGGCGCACCATGCGCACCAACCAGCTGATGGCCACGGGGCTGTCGGGCCCGGTGATGTTGGCCGCGCTGCAGTGGCTGACCAATGGCGAGCCCGCATACGCCCAGCTGCTGATCCTCTCGGTGCTGTGGTCGGGGACCGTCCTGCCACCGTTGCGGCTGGCCGTCGTCGCTGGGCTCGACGCCGCGGTCGTCTTCCTGCCGAGCCTCTACAGCAGCCACCCCAACGTGGTGGTGCAGGACATCGCGACGATCGGGATCGTCTGGACGCTGGCTTGCGTGTGCGCGATTCACGCCGAGCGGATGCGGCGCATCCGTCGCACGCTGGTCGATGAGCGCGTCGAGGCCGACGAGCTCGCCCGCGTCGACGCGCTCACCGGTCTGGGCAACCGTCGCGCGCTGGACGAGGCGCTCGTCGCCCAGGTGGCGCTGGCCGCCCGGACCGATCGTCCGCTGGCGGCACTCGTGGGCGACCTGGACAACTTCAAGCAGATCAACGACCGCTTCGGTCACCACGGCGGCGACCGCATCCTCCAGCACGTCGCCGCCGTCATGCGCGACGTCGTCCGCGCGCCCGACAGCTGCTTTCGCTGGGGCGGCGACGAGTTCGTGATCCTGCTCCCCGAAGCCGACCTCGCCGAGGCCGAGGAGGTGGCCGCCCGCATCGCGATGGCCATCGCGACCCGCTGCTTTGCCCCCGACGGCACGGCCATCGGCATCACGATCGGCACCGCCGAGCACGCCAACGGGCAGAGCGGCAGCCACCTGCTGGCGATCGCCGACGACGCACTGCTGGCCACGAAGGCCGGCACACGCGCTTGACGACCTGTCGATGATCGACCTATAGTCGGCGGATGGAGTTCCGCACGCCGAGCTATTTCGCCCTGGCCGCCCTGATCGATGGGCCGTTGCACGGCTACGCGATCGTCCGCCGCGCCACCGAGCTCTCCGACGGCGCCGTCCGCCTGTCGACCGGCACGCTCTATGCGCTGCTGGACCGCGCGCAGGAGGGCGGGCTGATCACCGCAGGCGAGCCGTACGTCGAGGGCGGGCGCCAGCGTCGTGACTACGCGCTCACCCCCGCCGGGCGCGCGGCGCTGGACGCCGAGGCCCAGCGGCTGGCGCAGGCGTCCCGGACGGTCTCGCGGCGGCTGCGCGCCACGGCGCAGGTGGCGCCGCGATGACGCGCGACGGCGTGACGTGCATGGCGCTGACGGCCTATCCGCCGACATTTCGCGACGCACGCGGCGACGAGCTGCGAGCGACGGTGCTCGATGCGACCGACGGCCGCCGCGTGTGGCACTTCGCGCGCGAGATCCTCGACCTCGTGCGCGCCGGGCTGCGCGTCCGGGCCGTGCACACCGCGCAGGTCGGCCCCGCGCGCCTGATCGCCGATGGCGCGTGCCTGGCCGCCGCGTGGATGCTCACCCTGGACCTCGCCACGCTGCTCGGCCAGCGGGTCCGCGGCGAGCAGGATGCGCTGCTGGCGCCGTGGTCGATCGCGCTGCTGGCGGTGGTCCTGGGGCTTGTGGTCGTTGGCTTCGACCGCGTCGGTGGCATCAGCGCGCTGCTGTGGACCGCGACCCGCGTGCCGGCGTTGCTGCACGACATTTCGGTCAGCGAGGTGCTGGTGGCCACGGTCGTGCCGGTCGCCTGCTTTGCGGTGCTGATCGCCGCGCCCCGGCGCCGGCGCCCCGACGCGCGTCGCCTCGCATGGCTGGCGCTGCCCGTCGCGCTGGCCGCTGTGCTGGGTCCGCCGCCGTGGGAGCAGAACGGCCTGCTGGTCGCGTTCGTGTGGCTGTCAGCGCTCACCGTCGTGGTGGCGGCGATCGTCCTACTGCCCACCGATCCGCGGCTCGCGCTCGCGGGCGTCTTCCCTCTCGCCGCGATGACCCTGCGCGCGATCGACCGCCATGGTGCGGCGACGCCCGTCGTCATCGCGATCGCCTCCGTCGCTCCCGCGACGGTGGCGCTCGTGGTGCTGCGCACGCGGCGACTGCAGCGCCGCGCGCCCGCTTAGGCCTGCGGGCTGAGCACCGGCTCGGCGTCGCGCTCGGCCGCAATCTCGGACGCGATGCGGGCGACGAACTCCTCGACGGTGAAGGTCCCCTCGTTGCCGCCGCGGTGGCGACGGACGGAGACCGAACCGGTCTCGGCCTCGCGGTCGCCGACGATCAACATGTAGGGGATCTTTGCCAGCTCCGCCTCGCGGATCTTGCGGTTGACCGACTCGACGCGGTCGTCGAGCTTGACCCGCAGCCCGGCGGCCCGCAGCGCGTCAGTGGCCGTGCGGGCGGCGTCCTCGTGACGGCTGGCGATCGTCAGCACGATCGCCTGGGACGGGGTCAGCCAGAGCGGGAACTCGCCGGCGTAGTGCTCGATGAGGATGCCGATAAAACGCTCGAAGGACCCCAACAACGCGCGGTGGATCATCACGGGCCGGTGCAGCCCGTTGTCTGAGCCGATGTAGGTGGCATCGAGGTGCTCGGGCATCTGGTAGTCGAGCTGGACGGTGCCCAGCTGCCATGAGCGGCCCAGCGAGTCGCGCATGTGCAGGTCGATCTTCGGCCCGTAGAACGCGCCGTCGCCGGCGTTGATCTCGTAGTCCAGGCCCTGGCGCTTGAGCGCGTTCTCCAGCGCCGTCTCGGCGTGGTCCCACGTCTCGTCGGAGCCCAGGCGCTTGGCGGGCCGCGTCGAGAGCTCCAGCTTGGGCTCGAAGCCGAACAGCCGGTAGAGGTCGAAGCCGAAGTCCAGGCAGCCGACGACCTCGTCCTCGATCTGCTCCTCGGTGCAGAAGATGTGGGCGTCGTCCTGGGTGATGTGGCGGACGCGCATCAGGCCGTGCAGCGTGCCGCTGGGCTCGTGGCGGTGGACGAGGCCCTGCTCGCTGAAGCGGATCGGCAGCTCACGGTAGGAGCGCCGCACGTCCTTGAAGAGCTGGACGTGGCCCGGGCAGTTCATGGGCTTCAGCGCCATCGGGCGGTCCTCGATGTCCGTGAAGTACATGTTGTCGCGGTAGTTCTGCCAGTGGCCGCTGGCCTTGAACAGCTCGACGTCCCAGAGGATCGGCGTCTTGACCTCCTGGTAGCCGCGCTGGCGGTTCTCGGTCCGCCACAGCTCGGTCAGCGCGTTCCAGATCGTCATGCCCGGCGGCTGCCAGAGCGGCATGCCCGGCGCAAGGTCGGAGAACGTGAACAATCCGAGGTCCTTGCCCAGGCGGCGGTGGTCGCGCGCGCGGGCCTCCTCGAGCATGTGGAGATGGGCGTCGAGCTCCTTCTGCTTGAAGAACGCGGTGCCGTAGACGCGCGTGAGCATCTGGCGGTCGGAGTCGCCGCGCCAGTAGGCGCCGGCGACCGACTGCAGCTTGAACGCGCCGATGCGCTTGGTGGTCGGCGCGTGCGGTCCGCGACACAGATCGGTGAACGGCCCGTTGGTATAGAGGCTGACCGTGTCGACGCCTTCGTTCTTGACGAGGTCTTCGATCAGCTCGACCTTGTAGTCCTGGTCCTGGTCGCGGAAGCGCGCCAGCGCGTCGGGCACCGAGACGACCTCACGGACGAAGGCCTCGTCGGCGGCGACGTGCTCCTTCATCTTGGCCTCGACGCGCTCGAAGTCGGCGTCGGTGAACTGCGCGCCCTCCGGGAAGTCGAAGTCGTAGTAGAAGCCGTTCTCGATCGCCGGGCCGATCGAGATCTTCACGCCCGGGTAGAGCTCCATCATCGCCGCGGCCAGCACGTGGGCCGTGTCGTGGCGGATGAGCTCCAGCGCGTCGTCGCCCGAGCGGTCGGTGATGATCTCCAGCACCGCACCGTCGGGCAGCGGCTGAGAGAGGTCCTGCGTCGTCCCGTCGACCTTTACCGCAAGGGCCGCCTTCGCGAGCCCCGGTCCGATCGAGGCCGCTGCGTCGGCGCCAGTGGCGCCGTCGGCGAGCTCGAGCTCCTTGCCGTCCGGGAGGGTGACCTTCATGGGGCCCATCCTAGGAGAACGTCCGAGCGCAACGCGGACGGCGGTCCTGCCCGCTGGCAGGGATGCCGGCCCGCCCACCCCGCCGGGTGCTCTCGTAAGGTGCGATGCATGGACGCTGCCCGCCTGCGCGCCGCCTTCCCGGTCTTGGAGCGCACCGCGTATCTCAACGCCGGCACCTGCGGGCCGCTGCCGGCTGCCGCGCAGCGGGCTGCCGTCGAGGCGTGGCGGTTCGGGACCGAGGAGGGTCGCAGCGGCGCGTTCTATGAGCGGCTAATGCCGATGTCCGATCAACTGCGGGAGCGCTACGCGGGTATGCTGGGCGCCGCGCGCCCCGAGGACGTCGCGCTGACGGCGGGCACGAGCGACGGGTGCGGGCGCGTCGTCGCCGGGCTGGCGCTCGGTCCTGGCGACGAGGTCGTTACCGCTGATGACGAGCACCCGGGCCTGCAGGGTCCGCTGATCGCCGCGCGGCTACAACGCGGCGTGACGGTGCGCGCGGTGCCGCTGGCCGAGATCCCGGACGCAGTGAGCGAGAACACCAAGTTGATCGCGTGCTCGCATGTGTCGTGGCACAGCGGGGCGATGGCGCCGGTGGCGGCCATTGTTGCCGCCGCTCGCGCGTCTGACATCCCCGTGCTCCTTGACGGCGCCCAAGGTGTTGGTGCGGTGCCGGTCGATGTCGGCGCGCTCGGCGTGGCGGCCTACGCGGGCTCGGGCCAGAAATGGCTCTGCGGGCCGGTCGGCTGCGGGATGTTGTGGGTCGCACCGGAGTTCGCGGAGCGGATCGCCGCGCCGACGCCCGGCTATCGCGGGGTCGCCGACCACGACGTGGGTCTGGCGTCTGGGCTGGTGGAGAACGCGCTGCGCTACGACATGGCGTCGCAGGATCTCGCCACGATCGCGGCCGCGGCGGCGGCGTTCGACATCCTCGCCGAGGCGGGGCTGGCCGCGGTGCAGGAGCGCGCGATCGGGTTGGCGGCGTCGTTGGCGTCGTCGCTCGCTGCTGCCGGGTTCTCCGTGCTGCCGCGTGGAGACACGACGCTCGTGTCCTGGACGGCGGAAGGCGGCGACGAGGCGGCGGTCGCGGTGCGCGATCGTCTGCAGGCCGTCGGCGTGACGATCCGCAACCTGCCGGGGACCGGGCGCTTGCGCGCGTCGGTCGGTGCGTGGAATGACGAGGATGACGTGCAACGCCTGCTCACGGCGCTCGTGTAGGTGATGTCCAACGTGTTGCCCAGCGTCGCGGTCCTGGTTGCCGCCTACGACGCCGAGCCGTTCGTCGGGCAGGCGGTGCGGTCGGCGCTCGCGCAGGACTACCCGGCCGACCGGCTGCATGTTGTCGTGGTTGACGACGGCTCGGCCGACGCGACGGCCGCGGTGGTGGCGGGGATCGCCGACGACCATCCCGGTCGTGTGACCTTGGTGCGCCAGGAGAACCGTGGCTCGGTCGCCGCGGTCAACCGTGCGGCCGCCGAGCGGGCGGCGGTCGAGGCCGATCTGCTGGCGATCCTCGATGCTGACGATGCATGGCCTGCGGGCAAGTTGGTGGCACAGGCTTCGGTCTTCGCTGAGCGTCCGGAGGTCGGGCTGGTCTACACGGACATGCGCGTGATCGATGCCGACGGTGCGGTACTGCAGGAGTCCTGGCTGTCGGATGCGCGGCCGCCGACCGGGCGTGGGCTGTCGACGTTCCTGGGCGAGAACCTCGTGACCGGCTCGTCGATCGTGGTGCGCGGGACGCTACGCGACGTCCTCTTCCCCATTCCGGACGAGATGGCCTGGGCAGACTGGTGGCTGGCGGCGCGCGCCGCGCAGTTCTCGGAGATCGCGTACCTGCCGATCCCGCGAACGCTGTATCGCTTCCACGCCACCAACATGTCGCTCGGGGCCGAGGGGTCGGCGAAGCTGCGCGAGCTGCGCAAGGGCTTGGCGCTACAGCGGTGGTTCCTGCGCCGGGTGCAGGCGGAGGAGATGACGGTCAGGGAGCTTGAACAGTGCTGGGATGCGTTCGCGCGGCTGGCGAGCGAAGCGCTGGAGGTAGCGGGAACGCCGTTTGTGGCGCTCGTGGAGGTGACGGAGGACGATTCGCGCGTGGGCGAGACGCTCGCGGCAGAGGCACAAGGGCAACTTGCGGGTGACAACCTGCATGAGGCCCTCGCAACCGCGGTGCGTGCCGCGGCGGCCGACCCGTTCTCCGAGGCTGCCCGCGGCGTCCTCAACGCTGTGCGCGGAGCGCTGCCCGACGGCGGCGGCCCCTATCCCCTACGCGGCGCGCGGCCGCTGGTCGCCTGCCTCGACGCCGACGACGTCGTCCGCGAACCGGCCGTCCTGGCCACGTGCGCGGCGGCGCTCGGCGATCTGGACGACGTCACGATCGCCGTGGACGCCTCGACCTTCGATGCCGAGGAGGCCGCCGCGCGGATCTCGGCCCTGGCCGAGGAACTCGGCCTTGCGGATGACCCGCGGCTGGACCTCGCGCTCGTCACCGGTCCGCTAGACGAGCTCGGCGCCGCACGGTTGTTATACGGCTTGACCGTCCGCGTTTGCACACGTCGCCACGACGACGTCACGCCCTGGTTCACGCCCGCCGACGTAGCCGGCGCCCGCGCGCTGCTGCTCAGCAGGCGGGCGGCGTCGTCCAGCTGACATCGGGCGGCGCACCGAGCTTGCTCAGCAGCTCGACAGCGTCGCCTTGGTTACCGGGTTGACGCAGCTCGTCTGACGCTTGGGCGCCTTGCCCGCGCGGATCGTGAGCCGCTCGACGCGGGTCGCGGTCGTGGCGCCGGCCTCGGCACGCAGCTCCAGAACCGTGCCGACGGGCAGCTTGACGGTCTTGAGCGCGGAGGCGAAGGACACCATCTTGCTCGCGCGCGCCTTCGCGCTCTTGCTCGCAAACGGGCAGCCCTTGGTCTTCTTGGGCGCCTTGCACGTGAGCGTCACGGTCGCACCGGCGGGCGCCCCGGCCAGCGTGAGCTTGCGGAAGATGGTGGTCTTGGTTCCCGCCGTCTGGGCGGTCGTCAGCGTGAACGTCGGCAAGAGCAGTGATGCCGCGAGCCCGTCGCAGTTGTCGTCCTTGCCGTTGGCGGGGATCTCGGTCGCACCCGGGTGGACGGCCTTGTCATGGTCGTCGCAGTCGGGGCCCACGGGGCTGCCGTCGCCGTCGGCGTCGGTCGTCGCGGCCGTGTTGGGCCCGCCACCGGCGAGCGCCACCGTCTCGCTCTGCAGCGACTCACACGAGTCTGAGGCGTCGAGTTGGTCGGTGGTCACCGCGTCGGCACCATCGCCGCAGGAGATCAGGTCGGCGACACCGTCGCGCGCGGCGATCGTGTCGTTGTCGGCCCCGCCGACCAGGAGATCGGCGCCTCCGCCACCGTCGATGGTGTCGTTGCCGGCGTTGCCGTAGAGCAGGTCGTTGCCGGCCGAGCCGATCAGCGTGTCGTCGCCCGTGCCGCCGTCGACGCGCTCGATGTCAGCGCCGACGTCATCGGTCTCGCCGACCGAGCCGTCGTCGGCACCGCCCGCGCCGATCGTCACCCGGACGGGCGAGGTGTAGGCCGTGTAGCTCAGCGCATCGATGCCGCTGCCACCGCGGTAGGTATCGACGCCGAGGTTGGCGGTCAGCGTGTCGTCACCGGCGCCGCCGTCGAGCTTGTCGTCGCCGAAGCCACCGTCCAGGACGTCGTCGCCCTCGTCACCGAAGAGCAGGTCGTTGCTGGCGTCGGCCCCCCGCAGCGTGTCCCGGCCGGGACCGCCGTGGATCTCGGCGTGCATGCCGATGGGGATGGTCGGGTTGGCGACGATCTGGTCGTCGCCGGGACCCAGGTTGATGACCAGGCGCGTGATGAAGTCGACCGCGCAGGTCACGTTGTTGCCGTTGCCGGTGCAGCCGAGACCGGGCGCCAGGCTCTCCCCCGCGGTCCGGTCGATCCCGAGCTTGCCGGCGGTCAGCTTGTAGCCGAGGGTGTCGGCCGGCGTCTCAGCAGTCGAGGTGACGGTGATGGTGTCCGCGGCGGTCTTGGCGACCGTGATCGCGGCGGATGCCGGGCCGGCTGCGGTGAGGGCAGCAGCGAGCGCCAGCGGGGCGATGAGCCTGCGCATGACCGGCGAGGGTACGGGTGTCTGAATTCGGACTGGACAGGAGGACGATGCGGGTGTTGACGTCCGGTCGCCGCGCGCGTTTTGGTCAGGCGGGCGCGGGTTCAGGTTCCGGCGCGAGCGCCTCTTCGACTTCCGGCCCCGGCGTGAGGACGGCGCCGGCGATCACGGCGGTGAAGCCGACGAGCCGAGCGACGAGCGCGAGGGCGCCGTCCGGCAGGGGCTCGGAGAAGACGATCGGGCCAGCGGCGATCGTCACGACGTTGGCCGCGGCGCTGGTGATCGCGATGACGGCCACCGCCGGGCCGAGCTGCAGCGAACGGGCGCTGACGACGAGGCCGACGAGCGAGAGGATCGTGATCGCCGCCGCCTCGGGCGTGAGGAGCGCAAACAACCAGTGGTCGATGAGATCACCGGATGCGGCCTTGATCGTCACGTCGCTGCCGCCCCAGAGCAGGCCGGCCGCGAGCGCGAGGACCGGGCCGGCGCGGCGGGTGTCGTTGACGACCGCGGCGCAGGCTGCGAGCGCGGCGACGGTGAGGATCCCGACGTAGAGCCAGAGCGTGGGCGCTTCGAAGGAGCGATGTGCGCTCTCGCCCGAGTTGCCGAGCGTGGCGGCCAGGAGTGCGAGGCCGGCGGCGGTGACGGCGACGCCGATCCAGTCGCGCTTGGTGACCGTGAGGTCGAAGACGCGGCTGGCCAGCGGGGTGAGGAGGACGAGGCCACCGGCGATGACACTCTGTACCAAGCTGATCGGCGCGAGCGACAGCGCAGCCACATGGAAGACCCAGGCGCCCGTGGCGACGACGATGCCGAGCGTCCACCAGCGGTTGGCGAACAGCGCGCCGGTCGAGCGGACGGGATGGCGCCACTGGACCGCGGGCGCGGTGACGGCGCCGCGCTGCTTGAACAGGAAGCCGAGCAGGGCGACGACCGAGCAGCAAAGTGCGAGTAGCAGTCCGAGGGCGACGGAGGGCGACACGGGCGGAGAGGTTAGGCGGCGCGGAGTCAAGACGACCAAGCCATTGGCATGTGCAGCACCCCTATTCACGCCTGAAGCACGCCTCTTCCCACGCCCTAAGCTCAGCGGCCATGCCTCGGACGTTCGACGCTCATCGGGTCATCTCAGAGCTCGTAGGTACGACCATCACAACCCCTGGTCGCGATGCGCCCAACATCGTTCTCCGGGTTGACGGCCCCAACGTCATCGTCGGTACGACGACCTCACCTGCGGGTGAGCCGGTGTCGATTGCGAAGGTGCAGGAGGGCCTCGACCTTCTGTCGTCTGATGGCGAGGTGCCAATCACGCCGGAGACGTTCGGGCGCTACCGCCGCAGCTCGTTCATCGGGGCTGTCCTCGCATCGCTGCCCGGGACGGACGTGTCCGGGCCGCCGACCGTCGTCCGGCTCGCGAACGCCTCGCCACTTCGTGATCAGCTCCAACAGGCCTGCGCCCTGGTAGCTGCTCCACGCTCAACAGCTACCACCGACGCTGCTGACCCGCTGCAGCGGCTTGTGGTCCACACCCTGCCGGCAACGCTTCGCCACATCCTCGGTGAGGAGGCGATCTACAAGGTCGCCGGCAGCGCTGGCCAGCAGAACTTCGCCTGGGCCGAAACGCCCTGGATCAGCGTCTTTGACGTCGCGTTACAGAGACGGCGCAGAAGGGACACTATTTGGCCTTCCTCTTTCGCAAAGATGGCGCAGGTGTCGCGCTGACGCTCATGCAAGCCGTGACAGGGTCCGGTGGACGCAATCGTCTGCTGGCCCAGGCCGAGCGATTCCGGAGGTTCCTCGACGCGACCGCCATCACCGACCTTGAGACCGCCCCTCTCGATCTCGGTGGGAACGCTCAGCGGACCATCAACTATGAGGCCGGGAACATCGTCGGCCGTTGGATGTCCGCCAACGCCATGCCGCACGACGCGCTTCTGGTGGCAGACCTTCAGCGGTTCTTGAACCTCTACCGCCAGACGATCGAGAAGCTCGACGAGGAAGACGCCGAGGCCAGCACCGATGCTCCAGACGAAGCCCGAAGCGGCACGGAGGCCAAGCGCTATCGCTGGCACCTGCGGGCCGAAGGGCGCAACAGCGTCATCGCTCGGAAGGCGAAGGAGCACAAGGACTGGACCTGTGAGATCTGCTCACGGGCGTTCGCGTCAGAGCTCGGCGAGCTGGGAAAGCGTTGCATCGACGCGCACCATCTTGAGCCGTTCTCTGCGCTCGACGCCGGTCCGCGGAAGCTGAGCTACAAGCTGGACTTCGCCGTCGTCTGCGCGAACTGCCATCGCCTTGTGCACAGCAAGACGCCGCCCCTGTCGCCGGGTGCCGTGCGGGCGATGATTAACCCCTAAACCGGCGCGTCGGTCAGCGGAGCTGCTCGCCGGCGTCCGCGGCGGTCACGTCGTCCGCAGATGGGAGCGGCGTTGCGACGAGCTGCGAGATCTCCGGCGGCACGCGCAACTGACGAGTTGGGTCCCGTCCGGCCCAATGGCCTCGCACTGACGCACGTCAGCGCGCGCAATACCGCGCCGCTCGGCACTGCGACGTGCGCTCCTCGCGATCTGTAACGGCTCGCGAGAGAACCCGCGTATCGCCTCTTGCCAGACGGCCTCATCAAAGCGGACCGTAAGCCGGCGCGGCCGACGTCATTCAGCCTTCGCCGTCTGGCGAGCCCATCTCGTCCACCAGCGACGCGAACTCCTCGTCGGTAGCGGGAGCCATGCTCAGCCGCTGGTAGACCCCGTCCATCGAGGGCGGCTGGCTGAGTTCTAGTAGCTGTGACGCGAGGCGATCCATGCGAGCACCGACGCGTTCCGCCTGCCGGGCGTTCAGTTCTTCCATGCTCGACAGCGTCGCGAGACGCCGTCGAGTTGCTCCTCAAAGCTGCGCGGTCGAATCGTCACTCGGGTCGCTCATGCCGCAACGGTACCGCGCGGTCATGACGTCGGCCTGAGCAGCCGCGAACCCAGTGGCATGTGGGCGAGTCATGAACCGCCTTCGCTTCGCTGCCAAGGACAACCCACAGGGTGTTCGTGGCCACACAAGTGGTGCCACGAACACGAAAAAGGCCCCGTTTCCGGGGCCTTTGTCATGGGCGATACTGGGCTCGAACCAGTGACCTCCTGCTTGTCGAGCAGGCGCTCTCCCAGCTGAGCTAATCGCCCCTGGGGTTCGGGAAGATTAGCAACCGCCGCGTGGCAGCGGTGCTTTGGCGTCGAACGCGCCGTCGGGCGCGGTGGTGCCCGGGATGTAGTCGCGGACCCAGATCTCGTCGGTGTCCGGGAAGAGGTTGATCTCGGGCGCGACCATCGTCGAGACGATCATCAGCGAGACGGGCTGGTCGGAGTCGTTGCGCAGTTGGTGGGCGCCCGCGCGGCCGGCGAGGAAGGCGACGACCTCGCCAGGTGCGAGCGTCCGCTCGTCCTCGAGGGTCCGCAGCGTCGGCGTGCCGGCGACGACGATCAGGAGCTCCTCGTTGTGGAGATGGGCGTGCAGCGGGAACGTCACGCCGCCGGGTGGCAGAGCGAACAGCGACGCGCCGAGGCGCTCGGAGCCGGCGGCACGCCCGAGGAGCGCGCGCTGCCAGACGTAGGGCTCGTTGTCCTGCTCGACGTCGAAGTCCGGCTCGTAGATGTTGGGCATGCGGGCCTCCCTAGATCGTTGATCGTCCTGGTCAGACGCGTTGGCACCCTCCGACCGGACGCGCGACCGACGAACCATCTACCCTTGCGTATCCACCCGGCGCCGTGGCGGAGTGGCTACGCAGCGGCCTGCAAAGCCGTCTACACCAGTTCGATTCTGGTCGGCGCCTCTCCAGACCCCTCGCATGTCGTTCCGATTCATGTTGCCTCCGTCCGCCGGAGCGCCATCTACCCTATTGAGGCAATGATCACGATCCGCGACCTAAGGGTGATCAACTGCGGCGGCAGTGCCATCCACCTCGCCGGAGGCATCGACGGCCTCGAGGTTGATGGGCTGTACGTCTCGGCTACCCCGGTCGCAGTGTCTGCGACCGGGCCGGTGCGCAACGCCATCTTCAGGCGCGTGATCCACCATCCCGTCGAGCGGCAGCAACTCCTCCGCCAGTGCGTCGGGCGTAACGACCCGTGCTGGTGCGGCACCGGCGAGAAGTTCAAGAGGTGCCACGGCGCATGACCGACAGGCCGCATAGGACGTTCGACTTCGGCGAAGGCGGCGTCAGCGACAGCACTTTTCAGGACATCCAGAGCTCGGCAGATATTTTGTTGCACAGCCCCGGCGGTGCGCAGAACGTGGCTGCCGACCGAGTGTTGCATGAGCCGCAACATGAACCGCCACATCAAGGCGGGATCGACTGGGGCAAGGTCGGTGCAATCGCGGGCCTCGTGGGAGTCTTGGTCGCGGTCATATTCGGTGTGCTTACGCTGCTCGGTTAGAACCACAACAACCCGCCGAAGTGGCTGCCTACGCGAGATAAGCCCCCAGTTGAGTAAAGCCCGGCCGGACTCCTAGGTCAGACCAATGGAGGGCTCCTCCTTCCTCTCGCGGGCGGTCAGGAACGTTCGGTTCCTTTTCTCCCCTCTACAAGGATCGTTCAGCGCCGCTTTCGCGCACGGAGCGCTCGGCACGCCGCTTGATGAGGTGTTGGTTGCTCGCGTCGACGGCGGCGGCCTCCTCGGGAGTGGGCGGCCGATCGGTGCGCAGCGCGCCGCTGTCGTCCACGGCCAGGGTATGGATCTCAGTTGCGACTCGGGCACGGCGTCGGTGGTCTCGATCCAGCGACGGCACGGGTGATGTGCACGAGGTTCCCTTCGGCTCAGCGGGGGCCACTGCCGACGCGACCGGACGGCGCACGCAGGGACAAAGCACGTGCCAGACGAGGTGGGACCAGCTGTCGGGTGGCGCCGAGGCCAGCGGTCAACCCGCCGAGCCACCCGCAATCGTGAAAGCGCCGACCGGCGACGGCACGACAGCACGACACCCGGCTCGCGAGTCAACGCACCGAGCGTCAGCTCCGGCAGAATCAATCTCGGCGGCTGACGACACCTGAGTACCCGCCGTCCGGGTCGGTCTCGATACTTCGACCGGTGCGCGTAACGCTCAAGCCCTTCGCGATCGTGGCGACCTACGCCATCGCGGTGGGCACCGTCGTCGTCGCCTTGCTGCTCGTGATCGGCGACGACCCCTGGCTGCCGCTGCTCGCAGCGCTGGCGATCGTCCACCTCGGCTTCGGCCTCATCGTCCCGCGGTGGTGGACGGTGTTGCTGCCACTGGGCGTCTCGGTGGCGGCGGTTGTCGCGGACGTCGGAGGCTTCTCGATCACCGCGCTGCTCATCGGCGTGCCGTGTGCGCTCTTGCTCCTTGCGGGCGTCGCGCTTCGGATCGGCTGGGATGACGGGGGCCGGATGCCGGGACCGTCGTCGGCGGCCACGTGGGATGGGCGCGCGGCGTATGCGGAGGACCATCCGGAGCAGGAGTGGGACGACGCCGATGCAGCGGCTTCGTGGGGATGAGCGCGCTTGCTGCGCGCCGCGCTTAGCACCGCAGATGAGAACTCCTCCGGGCCCAGTCCTTCGCTAGACTGCCGCCTTACGCGGCTGTAGCTCAGTTGGCTAGAGCGTCTGCTTGCCATGCAGAAGGTCGAGAGTTCGAGTCTCTTCAGCCGCTCTACACGGAAGCCCTGCACGTCGGGGCTGTTGCGCAAAGCCCGCGGAAGCGGGCTTTGTCGTTTGTGGGTAGCTGGGCTGGCCAGTCGTTCGAGGTCGGGCTCGTGGCTTGGGCGGCGTCGGTGTCTCAGCCGGTGAGGGCGGTGTGAAGCTTGAGGAGGTTGTGGCCGGTGGCGATCAGCTGCCACTCGGCGCGGCAGGCATCGAGCCCGCGACGGTGAAACCTCGTGATGCCGCGCAGGAACTTCGTGCGGGCAAAGACGGTCTCGATGATGTGCTGGCGCTGACGGTATTTGGCGGCGCCCGCGGGCGTGTCGAGAAGCGCCTGGATGCGTTGGGCCTCAGGCCCGCGTTTGGGCCCGAGCCGGCGTGAGGCCGTGCGGGTCGAGGACTTGGTCGGGACGATCACCTCTAGGCCGTCGCGGCCCAGGGCGGTGATCTGCGGTGAGCTCCAGTAGCCGCCGTCGGCCAGCACGGTCTCGGGCGTCTTGCCGGTGCCGGCGGCCTGCAGTGTGTCGCGGGCCGCGTTGATCATCGGGGCGAGCAGGCCGCCGTCGTTGACCTGTTGGGTGAGGTCGGCAGCCAGGATGATCTGATCAGCCGAGGCGACCGCTTGGGCGTTGTAGCCCTGAACGGCGGGCTTGCCGGCGCGGACGATGACCCTCGAGTCGGGGTCAGTGATGTTGATCGACTTCTTGGCCAAGCGATCGGGGTCTAATGGTGCAGGCTTGCGTCCGCCGAGCTTGCGGCCGTGCTCGGCTTCCCATTCGGCGCGCCACCGGCGGTTGGCGTCATGGTCGGCTTGGACCTGGGCCTGCTCGGCCTCGAGTTCCTCGCGGCAGCGCCGTAGCCGGGCCAGCCGTGAGCGACGATCAGCCAGTTCGAGCGGGAGCTCATCGCCGCGCGCCGAGCCGTGCTCGGCATCTTCGGCTCGATCGACGGCGTCGGCCTCCTGCAAGATCTGATCGACCTCGTCGCGGATCGCGCCATAGGTCCGCGTCGCTTCCCGCGAAGCGTTGGCGGCGATGGCGGTGCCGTCGACCGCGACGACCCCGACCGACACCAACCCGGCCTTGGCACAAAGCGCCAGCACCTGCGTAAACGTGGCCGCCAGCGCTTCCTGGTGGCGGACGCGAAACCGCGCGATCGTTGTGTGGTCGGGCGCCTGGTTGGCGCAGATGACCCGCGTTGGAACGTCCTCGCGACAGCGTCGCTCAATGGCCCGCGAGGACCGCTGTCCCAACGCATAGCTGTAGAGCAACAACGCGACCATCATCCCCGGGTCATGCGCCGCGCGACCGTGACCGTCAGCCCGATAGGCCGCATAGAACCCGCCCAGGTCAAGCTCTGCGACCACGTCGAGCACCAGCCACGCGAGGTGATCGTCATCCAACCACTCGTGCAGGCTGGGCGGCAACAACAACACCTGCTCGCGGTCACACTCCAAGAAGTTCTGCGGCATGACCGGAAGTCTCTTAACCGCCCCGGACACAACAAAGCCCGCCTACGGCGGGCTTTGCGCAACAGCCCCACATCGTGGGGCTTCCGTCGTTCTGGGGGTTGGTTTCCCCACCGGCCTGGTGTTGATGGCTACCGCACGTGGCTACCGCTTGGCCTTGGACAGGCCGCCTAGTCGACTCGGCTCCGGCGCCGCCTGTGGGCCTGCACGTAGGTCCCCGACGCTCGTCCGCCCTCCCGTCTACGTTCGACCGGTGCTGATCCTTCGCCTCGTGTTCAACGCGCTCGTTCGCGCGAAGCTCGCGGCTCGCGGGATCACCCCCCGCGAGATCGAGGAGGTCGTCGCGAACGGGCCGCGCGTACGCGACAACCCCAACGGACGCGTGCCCGGCTCGATCTACGCGATCGGCCCGACCAGCTCAGCGCGTTTCCTGACGGTCGTGCTCCAGCCTGACGAAGCGGACCCCACGCGCTGGCATGTGATGACCGGGTGGGACTCCGACCCGCGCCAGGTCACCGACTACCAATCCAAGCGCTGAGCCTTCATCATGAGGAGAGAACCGATGCCCGAAGATCCAATCAGCGACGACCTCAACCGCCTCATCGCCGAAGACCCGGACGGCGGGCAGTGGCTCGCGCCACGCGACGACATCGAGACCATCCTTGAAGTCTCCGTCGACCCCAGCACGCTGTCGAGCCTGAGCGACCGCGCGACCCGCGAAGGGCGCGACATCGGCGAGGTCGTCGCCGACGTTCTCCGCCACGCTGCGGCGTAGCGGTGCTCCGCCCACTCCTTCAACGCTAACGCCGTAGTCGAAAAGCGTGTGTCGTGGCACGCCACTGCTTCCGCAATACGACAGGCTGTGGGCATGGAGGCAGAAGTCGAAGACATCACTATCGACCGAGTTGGAAATGTCGAGCTTGAACGGCTCATCGCAGCTGGCGAGCCCGGAGGCGTCGAGTTCAAGCTGATCCGTCCAAAGAAGGACGAGGGATTGGCGCCGACGTTCGCAGCGTTCGCCAACACCCGCGGCGGATGGTTACTGCTCGGTGTCGACAACGATGGGCAGGTACAAGGGTTCAGCGTCCCAGGCAACGGCCAGGCTCATGACTGGCTGCGAGATCACCTGCGTCCCAGGGTCGATCCGATCCCGGAGTTCCGCACGGCCGTGGTGGCAGCAGGTGCGGCAGAGGTTGTCGTTGTTCGGATTCCTCCGTCGACCACGGCGCCTCACGTCCTGAAGCGCACAGGCGTCGTCTACGAACGATCCTCGGGCTCATCGCGCCCGATCGACAGCCAAAGCAAGTTGATGTCGATGTGCCAGCGGGCCGGCGACGCCGAGCGTACGGCCGTGGACCGACTTACCACTCTGCCGCTCGTGCGCGAGGCACTAGCAACAAGCATGGAGGGGCCGTCGGCCAATGGACAGACACGCATCGCCAACTGGTACGTCGTGGCTACCCCGCTCGTCGGGCCGCCCGACTTCGGCCAACTAATGCTCCGCGGCGCCTCCGTCAAGAAAATTGAAATGGATGCTGCCGAAGCCCTCCGTCATCTCAGCGAGAGCGAACGGGACTTGTGGTCTGAAACCAAGCCGCGT
Source organism: uncultured Conexibacteraceae bacterium (assembly GCA_963836485.1). Classification (GTDB taxonomy): domain Bacteria; phylum Actinomycetota; class Thermoleophilia; order Solirubrobacterales; family Solirubrobacteraceae; genus Baekduia. Next base: position 70,946 of record CAWIJS010000013.1, read on the forward strand.
CACAACGGGTACGAGATCCGGGGAGAGTCATTCACGACCCGCGACCAGATGACCCTCACTGTCGACTCGTCCGGTGCTGCCGTGGCTAGATGGTCGACCCGCTTGTTCCGCGGAACCCATCATCTACCAACGATCGGCGACGACATTCTCCTACCCCTGCTCCGACTGGTAGTCGCCGCACTACAGACGGGCGACGTCGATGGCTCGATCCTCGTACGAGGGTCTCTGCTAATCCGTGCCACCGACGGAAGCTATGGCCCATTCCTCACAGTCTGGGCAGCAACAGACAGCGGCAAGGTGATCGCCGGGACACCACGCCTGTTCACCGGCCGACTGGCGTCTCCTAGCAACGATCAGATGCGAGCGCTGACCGATGCTTGGTGGCGAGACCTGGGCCGCGCTGCCGGCCTTCCGCTCTGGGAGTCCTGACTAAGCACACGCATGGTGCGATGGTCATCTGCACACTCCCGCGAGCCAGCGCCGCATCGACCCACATAGCCGCCAAGCGGCTGCCCTAAGAAGCACCGGGAGCACAACCACGCAGAGGCCATGGCAGTAGATGCGAACGACCTGACATCCTCGCCGAGCGAGCTACTCGCGTTCGTGCGGTCTCGTGACCCTGAGGAGAAGCAATCGAGCTATGCGATCACCGAGACGTCTATCGAGGAGCACTCGTGTCAATTGACCTGACCAAGCTGCGAGAGGCCCTGCCATTTCGTGCCAAGCCGAGGTCGAGCAAGGCGAACAAAGTGCTGGATGTTCGTATCACCGTCCAACAGACCTCCAGTACCTCCAGCGGGCTGTTGTGGGATATCGGCGATACGGGACTCGGCCCACAAGGTGGTCAGAGCTACGTGCGCCCCGCAGAGAATCCGGCCGGCATTCTCGGCATGTTGGCGATCCGCCTCGACGAGATGGAACGCGAGATCCGATCCGACATTCGGAAGCAAGAGCGGGGCGCCGGCTAGATCTCAAACGCGCAACGGCCCGCCTCCAAGCCTGGAGACGGGCCGTGTACTGCGGAAGCTGGGCTTGCTGATCTAAGCCGGCGCCACGTTCACCGCAGCCGGCCCCTTTGGGCCCTGCTCGGCGTCATAGGACACGCGAGCGCCCTCGGCCAGCGACTTGAAGCCGTCGCCGGCGATGCCGGAGTGGTGGACGAACAGGTCCTTGCCCTGGTCGTCGGGGGTGATGAAGCCGAAGCCCTTGTCGTCGTTGAACCACTTGACGGTGCCGGTGGCCATGGAGCGGCCCTCCTGTTTGTTGGTGTCCTGCGAGACGCGGAGGGTGCTGGTGAAGGCAACGACTGCGGGCGCTGGCGCTGGTGGTCGAACCTGATGTTCAACCCGAGTGGCCGACTGTACCCCCTTCGGCCCTGCTGCTGCAAAACGTCCACGCCGCATCCAGAGGCGATCGCCTGCGGCCCATGCCGCGAACGACAGGCCGCCGACGAGGCCGGTCGCGGTCGCCAGGACGCCGGCGGCTGCCGCGGCGGCCACGCCGTTGTGCCCCAAGATGAGCACCGTCGCCCCCGCCCCGACGCTCGGGCCAACCGGCAGCTGGCCGATCGCGACCATGGCGATCAACACGGCGATCGCGTCGAAGATCGATGCGTTGACCCCCACAGCGTGCAACAACAGCCAGTTGCGAGCGATCTGCGCGAAGACCGCGATCAACACCAACAGGAACAACCTGCGGCCGTCCTTCAAGCGATGCAGGATCGTCAGGCCCTGCCAGAGCGGTCGGGCGGCGCGCACGCTGAGATGACGTAGCCCGAACGTGATCGCACCGATCACCGCCACGAAGATGATCGGGCACCACCACGGCAGCCCGAGCGGGCCGATCAGCGTCACCGAGGTCAGCGCAGCGAGGCCGGCCTCGATCGCCAGGATCGGCAGCTCGGCGGCCAACAAGGTCGCAACGCCGGGCGCATCGGCGGGACTGGAGCGCCGCAGCGCGGTGATACGCGCCACGGTCCCGAGCTGGGCGTTAAGAAGGCTGCCGACGTAGCCCATGCTCGACGCCCGGTAGAGCGGACGACGAGCAACCGTGCCACCCGCCGCCTCGATCGTCCGGTGCCACGCCTCGGTGCGTGCGAGCAGCGCGACGACCTGGAGCATTGCGGCCAGCGCGAGTACGCGGAGCGAGGCACGGGAGAGCGCGGTGGCGAAGTCGTCGCGATGGCCGGCGAGGACGAAGGCAAGAAGCCCAGCCGCAGCGAGGGAGCCGACGACGGCCACGATGCGCCGGTGGCGCTGGAGGCCCTCGTGGACGCGATGCACGAACGCGCGCAGGCAACCGGAGGCAGCGACGCCGCCACCGCGATGCCGCTCCTCATCCAGAACGGAAGCCACATCACCAGGGTAGGCCCGCACCCGCCCCGCACGCACTACAGCTATCCCCCGGAACGCCGCGGCCGTCGGCACGACGATGGAGCTCCGTCTCCGTCAGGCGGCGCCCCTCTCGCAAGCGCGCCAACGCAACCGGGTTCTCAGCCGTCCGGACCCAGTTCGCTGACCTTGAACCGCACCGTCGCCTCGGGCGACGCCTTCAAGGCCACGAAGTGCGTGTGCAGGTGCGCGACCGAGCCGCCGTTGTAGCGCATGTCGCCCGAGCGCTCGACGGTCGCGGTGGCCAGTGGCGCAAGCTGCTCGCGTAACCGACGCTTGATCGCCCACAGCTCCGCGCCGGCCTCGTCGGGCAGCTCGTCGAACGAGATCACGTGGCGGTGCGGCACGATCAGGTAGTGGGCGGCCGCGCCCGCATACGGATAGTCGTTCTCGGTGACGTACCAGTGCTCGCCGCTGAAGGCGATCGGCTCGCGGTGGTAGGCGTCGAAGTGCTCGGGGCAGAAGACGCAGACACCAGCAGCCTCCAACCCCTCCATGTAGGCCCGCTGGTCCTCGCTGCGCGCGGCCGGCAGGTGGTAGAGGCGATCAGCGTCGCTCATAGACCCGGATCAGGAACTCGTGACCGTTCTCGGCGACCGGCTCGCCGCTGCTCACGCAGGCCCAGTCAGCATCGGACAACACCGGGAAGAACGTATCGCCCTCGACGTCTGCAGCAACCTCGGTCGCATACACCCGCCCCGCGTGCGGGAGTGCCTCCGCATACGTCGCACCGCCCCCGATGACAAAGCAATCCCACCCACAGGCGTCCAGCGCGGCTACCAAGCTCGGGAAGACCTCGGCACCCACAGCGCGATAGGCCGCATCCCGGCTCAACACCATGTTGCGCCGCCCCGGCAGCGGTCGGAACTTCTCTGGGATCGAGGCATAGGTCTTGCGCCCCATCACGACCGTCCCGCCAATCGTCAGCTCGCGGAAGTGCTGCATGTCGCTCGGCAGCTGCCACGGAAGGTCACCATCACGCCCAATCACCCCGTTGCGCGCGTACGCCACCACGAGCGACAAGCCCATCTATGTCAACACCGGGATGTCGCGGATCGCCGGATGCGGGTCGTAGTCCTCCAACACGAAGTGCTCGGCCCGGAAGTCGTGGATGTCGGTGATGCGGCGGCCGGCCTCGGTCAGGCGCAGCGTCGGCAGCGCGCGCGGCTCGCGCGACAGGATCTCTTCGACCGCGGCGAACTGGTTGGCGTAGATGTGGGCGTACTGGATCCAGTGCACGTACTCGACGAACTCATAGCCCGTGAGCTGCTCGATCATCAGCCCCAGCGCGGTGTACTGCGCCATGTTGGACGGGACGCCGATCGGCGTGTCGCCGCTGCGCTGGTTATGGACCAAGTGCAACTGGTCGTTGAAGACCAGCGCGTGGATCCAGCCGTGGCACGGCGCGATCGTGTTGCGTGACTTGACGTCGGCCTCGCGGTGGTTGGCCACCGGAATCCACGGGCTCATTACCGCCGTGCGGTCCAGCGGCAGGTCCTTGAGCTTCTGGATCAGATGCGGCAACTGGTCGAAGCCCGGGTCCTCCGGATCATCGATGTTGGTGGTGAAGTTCTTGAACGCGTGGCCGTAGGAGCCGGGGCCGAGGTCGCCGGGCGCGAGGCCCCGCGCGGCCGTCTTCTCCGGCGTCGCCCAGGCGTCCCACCAGTCGCAGCCGAACGCGGCGAGCTCTTCCAGGGTCCTGGCGCCGTTGATGAACGCGCACAGCTCGCCGATCGCCTTGTTGGCAAAGCCGGCGATCGAGCGCTCGGTGATCACCGCCGCCCCGTGGGCCATCGGGAAGCGCATCTGTACCCCGGCAACGGCCAATGCCCCCTCCCCCTGCTTGGTCTCGACCCGGACGCCGTCATCGCGGATCGTGCGCAGGAGATCCTGGTACTGGGTGCTCGGGCGGCGCTCGTCGTAGGGCAGGTAGTTGGGCATGCGGGACCGAAGATGGTGGAGGGCGCGGCGGACGGACCCTCAAGGCCCGAACGATCCGCCGTGCGCGCCTCTATCCTGCACCGCATGTCGACCAGCGGCGTCCTGAGCCCGGGCGTCAACTTCGAGGACCGGCTCGTCGGATCCCTGGAGGAGATGACGCGCACCGTGTCCCACCTCAAGGGGTTGGACTACCGCGTCGTGCTCACGTCGGGCTCGTTCGATCTGATCCACCTCGGCCACGTCAAGTACCTCGCGCGCGCGAAGGAGCTCGGCGGGATCCTGGTGGTTGGCGTCGACAGCGACGCGAAGATCCGCCGGCGCAAGGGCGACGACCGGCCGATGGTGCCCGAGGACGAGCGGCTGGAGTTGCTGGCCCACCAGCGCCCGGTCGACCTCATCTACCTCAAGCAGGACGAGGATCCGGCCTGGGGCCTGATCAAGGCCGTCGAGCCCGACGTCCTGGTCCTCACCGCCGACCACTCCTACACCGACGACGAACTGGCCCAGCTCGGGGAGATCGTCGGCGAGATCGCCGTCATCGAGCGCCAGGCGTCGGTGACGACGTCAGAGCGCATCCGGCAGATGTACATGAATCTCGGCGACAAGCTCGGCCCGAAGCTCGCGCAGATCCTCCCGGGGTTGATCGACGAGACGATCCGGCGGGGATGACGTCGACGGTCGTCGCCTACGTCCCGGTCCTGCACGAGGGCTACCGGCGCTTCTTCGAGCGCCACGCCAAGGACCGAGCGCTGTACGTCATCGGACCCGAGCTGTACGCCGACTACCGGCCGCTGGCCAAGGACGTGCGCGCGCTGCCCGCTGCCGACGCGGCGACCGCGATCGCCGGCTGGAAGATCGCCTCATCGGTCACTGTGCTCGACATCGCGGGCGCCGAGGCGCTGGCGGCCCAAGACCCAGCGCTGGTCCTCCCCGCCGAGGACGTCAGCTACCAGGTCGTCGAGCGGTTCTTCCCGCGCGCCGCGGTCCGTTATGACCCGGTCTTTCTGCGCTGGGACAAAACCAAGACGGTGCAGATGCTCGACCCTCAGCCGGTGGCGTCGGTCGCCGAGGACGTCCTCGTCGCCGAGCTGGAGGATGCCGCGCAGGGCGCCGCCGCCCGCAGCGTCGACTGGTGGCGCCAGGTCGGCTCCGCGCTGCGCTTCGCCGATGGCACCGTGGCCACCGCCACCAACGTCCACCACCCCCATGAGCTGGCGCCCTACGCCGCCGGCGACCCGCGCAGCAACTTCACCCAAGGCGTGGAGCTGGAGCTCTCGACCGCGACGCACGCCGAGGCAGCGCTGATCGCCCAGGCCGCCCGCGACGGTCGCGCCACCGCCGGCGCGACGATCTACGTCACCGATTTCCCCTGCCCCCCGTGCGCGAAGCTGATCGCCAACGCCGGCATCGCCAAGCTCTACTACCGCCGCGGTTACGCGGTCCTCGACGGGCGCGACGTCCTCGAGGCGGCGGGTGTAGAGATCGTGACCGTCGCCTAGCGACCGTTACTCGCGCGCCGCGTCGAGCGCCTGGTTGACCAGCGCGTCGGCGTCAGCGTTCTTGGCGCGCGGGACGCTGCGGATCGCCCAGGAGTCGAACCCGGACAAAGCCTCGAGTGCCTGCGCGTGCAAGACCTTCATGTCGGGGTGCTTGACCTTGTACTCGCCGTTGACCTGCTTGGCGACGAGCTCTGAGTCATTGACGACCTCGACCGCTGTGGCGCCCAGCGCGGCGGCGCGCGCGAGGCCGAGCAGCAGCCCGCGGTACTCGGCGACGTTGTTGGTGGTGCGGCCGAGGTATTCGGTCGCCTCGTCGACGACCTGACCGCCGGCGGCGTCTGACAGGACGGCAGCCGCTGCGGCCGGGCCCGGGTTGCCGCGTGCGCCGCCGTCGACGTGGACGACGACCTTCATCGCCTGATCACTCCGGGTCGAGCTGCGGGAACTCGCCCGGCACGCGCGAGCGGCGCCGGTCGCGGAGCTCGCGCCGGTGGGAGCCATTCTCGGCCTGGCCGTCACGGCGCTCGGACTTGCGGCGGTCGATGATGACCTCGACGTGCGGATCGTCGGCGTAATACGACGACAGCTGGTCGTAGAGGTCAGGCGCCAGCTCTTCGGGGACGACGCAGAAGATCATCGGCGCAGCGAACCCTAGGCGAGCGACGCGGCGGGGTGCAAGCGGCCGGCGTCGTCGGCCGCCGCGTTGGGCGTCTGGTCGATCGTGTCCAGCTCGGAGAGCTCCGAGCCCTGCGCGGTGACGCGCACGCCGGCCGCCTCGTTGCCGAGGTCCACCTCGAAGCGGTACCAGGAGAGCTCCCACGCGACGACGATCGTCACGACGCTGCCCTCGGTGCGCGACGGCCGCGCGCTGACGATCGGCGCGCCCAGCGAGCGCGCGACGCCGGCGACGGTGCGGACCTGCGGCGACCCGTTGAAGAGCTCCATCGCGCGGGCGACCTTCAGCTCCGCGTTGGTCGGCACGCCACGGACCGAGCGCGACTCATAGAGCGTGTGGTCCGTCGGCTCGGCTGCTTCGGCCTCGGGCTCGCGATCGGGCCGCGGCTCCGGGGGCGCGGCGTAGCGCGGTTCAGCGGGCTCCGGATCCAGGACGTACTCGTCCTCCGGATAGCCAGCGGCGGGCTCCGGAGGATGCTCGTAGGCGCCGTCATCGGCGAACGGATCGCGCGGCAGCTGGTCAGGCGACAGCTCGGGAGCACGGCGGCTGCGCAGGCGCGAGAGCAGCGATCCCCCGCGGCGGTTCTCGCGGCTGCGGGCGACAACGTCGTCGAGCCCCTCGCGGATCCAGCCCTCGTGGACGGCGCGCCCGGTGCAGAGCTCGCAGACGCTGCGGCGCTGGCCACCGCCGATGAAGACGTCGTGGTGCTCGCCGCGCAGCAGCGTGCGGCCACAGACGTCACACGTGATGACGGCAGGATTGGTGGTGATCGACTTGCGGGTCAAGTCGTCGTCGAGGGTAGCAACGTGACCGCCGGCCACGGCTGCCCGCAAGCCGTGATGCGTCGGGGCGTGCAGGCGGGATTCAGGCGCGCACCGCCTCCTCCTCGTGGGTGGCCGACGCGATGACCTTGGCCGCGAGGTGGCCCGGCACCTCCTCGTAGCGCGCGAACTCCATCGTGTAGTCGCCCTGGCCGCCGGTGAGCGAGCGCAGGTCGGGCGCGTAGGTGAGCAGCTCGGCCATCGGTACCTCGGCCTTGACTTCCGTCATGCCTGCGGCAGACGGCTCCATCCCCTGCGGCCGCCCGCGCCGGGAGTTCAGGTCGCCGATCACGTCGCCGACCGAGTCCTCGGGCACCGACAGCGTCACGTGCATGATCGGCTCCAGCAGGACCGCACCGGCGTCCTCCATCGCCTGACGCATCGCGCTCGCGCCCGCGGTCTTGAACGCATGCTCGGAGGAGTCGACCGAGTGGTAGCTGCCGTCGACCAGCCGGACCTGCACGCCCTTGAGCGGGTAGCCCGCGACCGGCCCGTGGGCCATCGCCTCCACGACGCCCTTCTGCACGGCCGGGATGTAGCCCTGCGGGATCACGCCGCCCTTGATCGCGTCGACGAACTCGAAGTCGTCTTCGTGTGGCGCGATCTCGATGTGGCAGTCGCCGAACTGCCCGCGCCCGCCGGTCTGCTTCTTGTGGCGGCCGTGGGCCTTGGCCGGCTTGCGGATCGACTCCTGGTAGGGCACGCGCGGCGGCTTGAGCGCGACCTCGACCCCGAAGCGGGACTTCAGGCGGTCGACGATCACCTCGACGTGCATCTGCGACAGGCCCGCGACGATCTCCTCACCGGTCTGCTGATCGCGATGCAGGTCGATCGTCGGATCCTCCTCCTGCAACCGCCGTAGCGCGGTGAAGACCTTCTCCTCGTCGCCCTTGGTCTTGGGCTCGATGGCGAACGCCATCACCGGCGCCGGCAGCTTGATCTGCGGCATCGCGATCGGCTCGTCGCGCGAAGCCAGCCAGTCGCCCGCGCGCGTCTCCTTCAACTTGGCCACGGCGCCGATGTCGCCGGGGCCGAACTCGTCGGCCGTCTCGGTCTCCTTGCCGCTGAAGCGCAGCAGCTGGCCGACGCGCTCCTTGTGGTGCGAGCGCGTATTGAGGACGTGGCTGTCGTGGGCCATCACGCCTTGGTAGACGCGAAACAGGTTGATGCGCCCGGCGAACGTGTCGGCGCGCGTCTTGAAGACGTAGGCGAACAGCTCCTTGTCCTCGACCGGCTCCAGCGCGCCGTGGTCGGCGACCTCCATGACGCCGTGCTTGACCGGCGACGGCAGGTCTTCGACGATCGCGTCCAGCAGCCGGTTGGTCCCGAGGTTGCGCGTGGCGACGCCGCAGACGACCGGGAAGAGGCCGCCGTGGTTGGTGCCGTCCTTGAGCGCGGCGACGATCTCGTCGTGGGCGATCTCGGTGCCCTCGAGATAGCGCTCCATCAGCGTGTCGCTGACCTCGGCGACCTCGTCCATCAACTTCTCGCGGTACTCCTCGGCCTGGGCGAGCAGGTCGTCGGGGATCGGGATCTCGCGGCAGTTGTCGCGCGAGACGTCGTCGTACTCATAGGCCTTCATGTCGACGAGGTCGATGACCCCGCGGACGTCCTGCTCGCTGCCGATGGGGATCTCCACTGCAACAACGTGCGGCCCGAAGGCGCGCTTCAGGGACTCCAGCGAGCGGAAGAAGTCCGCCCGCTCGCGGTCGAGCATGTTGACGTACACCATGCGCGCGAGGTCGAGCTCGGTCGCCCGCTCCCACAGCCGGACGGTCGAGACCTCGACGCCCATGACGGCGTTGACGACGAACACGGCCGACTCGCAGACGCGCAGGGCGCCGAGCGCGTCGGCCACGAAGCTCGGCTCACCGGGCGTGTCGAGCAGGTTGATGCGCCGGTCCTGCCACTCGAACGAGTTCAGCGCGGCGCCGATCGACATGCCGCGCGCCTGCTCGTCGGGCTCGGAGTCCGACAGGGATGTGCCGTCCGCGACGCTGCCGAGGCGCGTGGTGGCCTGCGCCTGGAAGAGCAGTGCCTCGAACAGCGAGGTCTTGCCGCTGCCGCGGTGACCGACGAGGGCCACGTTGCGGATGCGGTCCGCAGCCTTGTGCATGCCAGGCTCCTTTCCTCGGAGACCGCATGCCCAGGCACGCGGCCTGATGTTCGGGTTGCAGCGAACCTAGCGCTGATGCGCACAAGCTCGCAACCGCGAGGTGTGCCGGCGGTCCTACTCCTGCTCGAGCAGACGCGACCGAAGGCGCAAGACGGCCTTCGTGTGCAGCTGGGAGATGCGCGACTCGGTCACGCCGAGGACCTCACCGATCTCGCGCAGCGTGAGGTTCTCGTAGTAGTACAACGCGACCACGAGCTTCTCGCGCTCGGGCAGGCGCGCGATCGCGTCGGCCACGCGATCCTTGAGGTCGGTCTGGTCCATGACCGCCGCCGGGTCGGGCGCGTTCTCGTCGGTCAGGGTGTCCAGCAGCGAGACCGCGTCGCCCGAGGAGTCGCCGACCGTCCAGAGCTCGTCCAGCGCCGCGACCGTCGAGTTGGAGATCTGCAGCAGCGATTCCTGGAAGTCGTCGACGCTGACGCCGAGCTCGGCCGACATCTCCTCGTCGGTGGGCGCACGCTGCAGCTGGTGCTCGAGCTTGGTGTTGGCCCGCTCGATCTCGCGCGCCTTGGCGCGCACGGAGCGCGGCACCCAGTCCAGGGAGCGCAGCTCGTCGATGATCGCGCCCTTGATGCGGGTGATCGCGTAGGTCTCGAACTTGATCTCGCGCTCGAGGTCGAAGCGCTCGATCGCGCTGATCAGGCCCACGAGGCCGTAAGAGATGAGGTCGCCCTCGTCGACGTGGGCGGGCAGGCCCGAGGCCATGCGCCCGGCGACGTACTTGACCAGCGGCGAGTAGGCGATGACCAGCCGCTCACGCGCGTGCGTGTCGCCGGTCGCCTTGTACCGGCGCCAGAGGTCCCGAAGCTCAATGGCCTTGACGTTGGTCTCCATCCCTGTCCTCACGCCCTCGGATGTGCACGCGCATACGCGGACTTGAGCCTCGCGGACTCTACACGGGTGTAGATCTGCGTCGTCGAGATGCTGCTGTGGCCCAGCATCTCCTGGATCGCGCGGAGGTCCGCACCGCCATCGAGCAGGTGCGTGGCAAACGAATGACGTAGCGCATGCGGGTGCGCCCCACCCTGCAGCGCGGCGCGCCGCGACCACACGCGCAAGCGCCGCCGCACGTCGCTGGTCGACAGCCGCCGACCGGACTTGGACAGGAACAAGGCCTGCTCCGCGCGGTCGGCCTGGAGCGCGGGACGGGCGCGTTCCACATACCGCGCCAGCGCCTGAACGGCCGACTCGCCGATCGGGACGATGCGCGTCTTGCCGCCCTTGCCCTCGACGCGCACCTCCTCGGCGTCGAAGTCCAGCGAGCCGCGGTCCAGGTTGACGAGCTCCTCGGCGCGCAGGCCGCAGGCGTAGGCGAGCTCGAAGAGCGCGCGATCGCGGACGTCGAGCGGCGTCGTCTGCGGGATCCGGTCCAGCAGCTCGGCGACCTCGTCGGCCTTCAGGACCCGCGGAAGCTTGGACGGTCGCTTGGGCGCCGGCACGAGGTCGGCCGGGTTGGCCGCCATCTGGCCGTGCTCGCGCAGCGTGCGGTAGAGCGAGCGCAGCGCGGCAAGCTTGCGGGCGACGGTGGCGGCGACGACGTCGCGCTCGCCCAGTGCTGCGGCATAACGGCGCAGGATGCGCGTGGTGACGTCGGTCGGCTCGTGGCCCTGGGTCGTGCACCACAGGGCGAACTGGGCGCAGTCGAACCCGTAGGCGCGTCGCGTGCGGGCAGCTGCGCCGCGGCGCAGGAGGTCGGCGTCAAAGAGCCGCAGCGCCTCCTGCCAGGCGTTGCTCAACGCGTCGGCGCGCGCGCTATCCCCAGCCCTATCCTCAACCACCGTGGGACTCTTCTTCATCGACACCAACTCCGGTCAGGTCGCCACGCATCGGCAGCTGATCGACGCCGGGATCTCGCCCGACAGCGACGATCCGCCGCGGCCGTGGCACCGCGTGCGCGGCAACCTCGACTCCTCGACGATGTGGTACGCGGTGCTCCGCAAGAGGACGAACGGGATCTTCATTGGCACGCTCGTCTTTCGCCACTCCGACCACCATGCCTCCCTGCTGAAGGACGGCTGGGAAGAGGTCGACGTCGACGCGATCCGCGACGTCGATCTGCAACACCGTTAGGCGATGAAGATCGGCGCGCCAACCGGGACGCGCGGATAGAGATCCTCGACGTCGGCGATCCGCATGCGCACGCAGCCGTGTGAGGCGGCATGGCCGATCGTGCCGTACTCGCTGGGGTCCACCCCGTGGATGCCGGCGCCGTTGAAGATGCCCAGCCAGCGGGACTTCAGCGGGTTCTCGGGCGTGCCGCCGGGGATGACCTTGCCGCGGTCAGCCACGGGAACCCAGTCGGAGTTCGGCTCGGTCCAGGCGGGGTCGACCGCCTTGTTCTGGATGTGGTAGAGCCCGGCGGGCGTGTCGAGGCCGACGGCGCCGATCGCCACCGAGTAGCTCTTGACCGCCTTGAGGTTCTTGAAGACCGTGAGCCTGAAGGCCTCGCGGTTGACGACGAGCGTCGTCGCGTTCTGGGCGATCAGCTTGTCGGTGGAGACGGCGGGCGCGACGTGATGGGTCGTGGCGCTGAAGCGGCGGGTGGCGGTCGGCGAGCCGAGCGCCGCCTTGATCTTCTTGTGCAGCGCCGTGGCGTCGAGCGCGAGGCCCTCGTGGCTGGGCGTCGTCGTCGGGCCCGAGACGGCGAACTTGATCGTCGCGTTCATCGCCGGCCGGTTGACCGACTTGCGGACGCGATCCAGCAGCCGGATGACCGCCGCGTCGGAGAACGTGACCTCGGGCTGCAGACGGGCGTCGAGCTGCTCGCCGGTCACGCCGCGCCAGGTGCGCTTGAGCAGGTTGCCCTGGCGGCTGCGGGCCACGGCGTCGGCGACGGTCGCGTCCAAATTGGTGGCGACCTTCGCCTCACGCGCGGTCAGGCGCCAGCGCCGGCTGCCGTGGTCGACGGTGATCTCGCGGTTCAGCGGCGCGAGGATCTGCTGGCGCAGCTTGCTCTCGGCGGCGTCGCGCTTAAGTCCGCCCACGTCGACCCCGCCGATCGTGACGCCCTTGCCGATCTTGTCCTGCTGGCCATGGTCATAGACGACGATCGCCGCAGCGATGGCGGCGAGCGCCACCAAGAGGGCGGCGACGGCGATGACGGGACGTGCGAGCAATGGTGAGCGAAACCGAGGGGAAGGAGTTCGCGTCCAGGGTAGTGGCTCTGGCGGCGGCGGAGAACCCCTGCAAGGCCCGCTGCTGGGCCGGTGGATGCGACGGTGCCAGCTTCGCTGTCAGCGTGCGGACGTGGCCGGCGCGCCGAGCAGACGGTCAATGCCGCGCAGGACGGTCGCGCGCGCCGCGTGGTGGGTCTCGTGCTCGCGCAGGGCACGCAGATCCTCGTGGCTTAGCGAGGGCAGGATCGTGAGGATCTCGCGCGCGGGCAGGGAGCCGTAGGCGGTCGTCGGCGGCGATGTGCCCGGGGACGCGGGGGCCGCCAACTGCTCCTGGTCGGGATGCTCGCGCGGCGCCGAGTTGGCCGGCGGCAGCGGCGCCGGCCGCACGTTGGACTGGCGCACGCTGGGGCTGAAGCGCAGGAACTCCTCGACCGCGGACTCATAGCGGTAGCTCGAGCCGACCGCACCGCGCAGGATCGGCTCCAGGCGCTGCTGCTCGCGCAGCCGCAGGACGGTCTCGCGCGTCGTGTGCTGGTAGACGAAGCCCGTCGCCTTGTAGCGGCGGTTGTCCAGCGCGCGGCCGAAGCGCAACTGGGGCAGCATCTCTGACTGGATCGGCACGCCGGCGCGACGGAGCCCCTGGGTCGCCAGGCCGGTCCCCCACGGCGGCAAGACCGGCAGCATCGTCTTGCCCAGCAGGTCGGCGACCTCCGAGAGGACGAGCACGCCGTCAGCCGCGCAGTTGAACGTGCCGTCGAGGTCGTACTTGACCGCATGCTCGAGGCAGTTGGCCATGTCGTCCTCGTGGATGAACTGCACGCGCGGGTCGAAGCCGAGGATCGTCGGGATCGCGGGCAGGTGCAGGTAGCTCTGCCACGAGGTCTTAAGGTCCGGGCCCAGCGCGTTGGCAAAACGCAGCACCGTGACGGTGGTCTCGGGGTTCTTATGGCGGAAGTCCGAGACGTTGGCCTCGGCCTCGCAGATGTCGCGCTCGATCGGAGTGCCGGGCGCGTGCGGGCGGCGCATCGTCTCGGTGAAGAAGGCGGGGTCGTCCTGCTCGGCGCCGTAGTAGCGCGCTGACGACTTGAACACCAACTTGCGCACGGGCGAGGACGGCCCACCCGCCGCGGCCAGGACGTTCATCGTGCCGATGACGTTGTTCTCGTGGGCGCGCGAGCGGCTCGTGACGATCGAGTCGACGACCAGGCGGGTGTCGACGATCGTGTCGATCTCGGCGGCGTCGACGATCCGGCGGATCAGCGAGTGTGCATCGGAGACCTGGACGAACTCCGTGCGCTCGAGCGCGAGCTTCGGCGGCCGGCGGTCGATCCCGATGACCGTCTCGATCTCGGGATCCTGCTCCAGCGCCTGAGCCAGGCGGCCGCCCCAGTAGGTCGACAGGCCGGTGATGAGGACGCGGCGTGACCTCATCCGAACCACACCGAACGGCGCTTGCCGAGCATGTCGAGCAGCTCGTCCTGGATCGTCGCGCGGATGTCGTGGGCGATCGTCTGCACGAGCGCCTGGTCCTCCCACGGCTCCTCGACGCCGAGGTCGTCGGTCGGGACGGGTGGCAGGAACCTGATCTTGAACTTGGCCGGCAGGTAGCCGAGCGCGCCGAAGAGCCCGAAGTGCGGGAAGGTCGGCGTGATCGGGAAGTAGATGAGGCCGGTGAGCTTTTGCAGCGCGCCGAGTTGGGCGAAGACCGGCATCGCCTCCTCGGCGCCGACGAGCGCGATCGGGACGATCGGCGCGCGGGCGCGCATGGCGGCCTCGACGAAGCCGCCGCGGCCGAAGCGGCGCAGGCGGTAGCGGTCCTTGTAGAGCTTCTCGGTGCCCTTGCGACCCTCGGGGAAGACGAGCACGAGCTGCTGCTCGTCGGCGAGCAGGCGGTGGACGTTGGCCGGGTGCGCGGGAACGCCGCCGATCTTGGGGATCAGCATGCTCAGCCCGGGATAGCCCTTGAAGAAGTGCTCGACGGTGAGGTGCAGCGGGCGCGGTTGTGGGTGTTCTTCCTTGATCGCCTTGGCGATCATCGGCGCGTCGGGCGGCAGCGCGCCGGAGTGGTTGGAGACCAGCAGCGCGCCCCCTTCGGCCGGGACGTGCTCGATGCCTTCGACCTCGCAGCGAAACCACAAGTTGTAGTAGAAGTCGACGAGCGTCTTGTCGAAGAAGCCCTCGACGCGCTCGCTGCGGCCCCAGTCGGTGACCTGACGCTCGGTCTCGATCGGTGCGAGGTATTCGCGCAGGTCGGGCTCGCGCTCGGCGACGTCGCTGCCGGAGCCCGCCGTGGCCTCTTGATCGACCAGCGCGAGCCGATCTTCGTCGTCGATCCGCGCGCTCTCGCGGGGCTCCTGGCGCAGCGTGCTGCGTTTCGTGTCGGCCATCCGCCTGAGATTGTCCCAGGCGGGCGCGTTCCAAGCTATGGAGCTTCTGTTCAGCCGCGCGCGACGGACTCGCGGACGAGCAGCGGACGGAGCTTGAGCGCCAGCTCGATCCAGTCGTGGGCGCAGACGACGTCCTCGGTCTCGCAGACGTCGGCGTTCCACGGGTGGCGGATCGTCGCCACGGCGATCCCGCGCTCCAGCGCAGTCTCGATGTTGTGCGGGCTGTCATCGATCAGGAGGTCGATGCCAATCTCGACGCAGCGGGTGACCTTGTCCTGGGAGCAGTAGAGCTCGTCGAACTGGAGGCCGATGTCGTTGAGCCACTGGGCGGTCGCGGTGTGGGCGCGCTGCGCACGGTGCGACGTGATGTGGATGAAGTGGCCCGCCTGGGCCCATCCGTTGACGGTCTCCACCGCGCCGGAGTAGGGCCGGCCGGCGAGGATCGCCTGTTCGCAGTGGGTCTCGTCGATACAGCAGACCAGCTGCTCGGGCTTGAGCCGGGTGATGCCCCAGTCGAACTGCTCCTCGTAGGGCAGGTCGATGCCGAAGCGGCGCTGGGCGGCGGCCGAAAGCACGTCCCAGTAGTGATGCAACGTGGAGTCGATATCGATGGCGATGCGCATGGGTCAGTCCGCGCGACCGTCTCCCCCGCCGGTCCGCGCTTCTATCGTAGGGCCATGGCGACGCGTACGACGGCTGACCGACCGACCATCGCCCTCGACCTATACGGACCGGTGGGTCGCAGCGCGTGGCTCGATATCGACTGGCGTGATCACCAGCGCTGGGTGAAGGTCGGCGGCCGCTGGATGAACGTGATCGACATCGGGCCGTCGGGAGATGCCGATGCTTCGGCGGACACGATCGTCTGGATCCACGGGCTGACGGGGTCCTGGCAGAACTGGCTGGAGAACCTGCCGTACTTCGCTCGGACGCATCGCTGCATCGCGATGGACCTGCCCGGCTTCGGGGAGTCCGAGCTGCCGATCGAGAAGATCACGATCAGCGGCTACGCGGCCGCTGTCGACGAGCTGCTGGGCGTGCTCGGCGTGACACGCGCGACGGTCGTGGGCAACTCGATGGGCGGCTTCATCGGCGCCGAGCTGGCGATCCGCTTCGGGACCTGGGTCGAGAAGCTCGTGCTGGTCAGCGCCGCCGGATTGACGGTCGAACATCAGCGCAACGACCGCGCCCTAGCGCTGCTGCGGCGCGGGTCCGGGCTGCTGGCGCTGGGAACCGGGTGGCTGGCGTCGAAATCCGACGCGCTCGCGCGACGGCCGCGCTCGCGCCTGGCGATGCTCAACATCGTCGCCGCGCATCCTGAGCGACTGCCAGCGCCGTTGGTGGCCGAGCAGCTGCGCGGGGCCGGCAAGCCGGGCTTCATCGATGCGCTGGACGCGTTGACCAGCTATCCGATCCGCGACCGGCTCGGCGAGATCACCGCGCCGACGCTGGTGGTGTGGGGCACGAAGGACATGCTCGTGCCGGTCCGCGACGCCTGGGTCTTCGGTGAGCTGATCGCCGACGCGCGCGTGGTCGTCTACGAGGACACCGGGCACGTGTCGATGTTTGAGCGCCCGGCGGCGTTCAACGCGCTGGTGGAGGACTTCCTGGAGACCTAGGAGGTCGGCGTGCGCTGCTCGCGCGCGAGACGGCGCAGGCGCGACTGCTCCCACTGCGAGAGGCGCCACAGGTCGCGGCGGACCTGCTTGGGATCGATCTGGCGGCCGGGGAGGTGCATGTTGGCCTGGCCGACGAGGTGATGCTCGTCGCCGGTCAAGGCCATCCACTTGGCCAGCGCGTCGTCGGAGTCGGGAAGGCGCGCGCTGCCGTAGGGGCGCGTCTCGTCCGGGAAGGCCACGCAGTACTCGGCGAGCAGGTCCCGGGTCTGCGGGAGGTAGGCGACGATTGGCTTGTGCGGGTAGATGATGTAGGCGTAGGGCGCACCGGCGCGGGTGGCCTGCGTGCCGCCTTGCTCGGGCCCGGCCGACAGTGCACCCCAGACCCGGATGAACCCGAGCTCGCGGTACATGTCCCACTCCTCGTCGTTGACGCAGGAGCGCAGCAGCTGGCGAGCGCGCTGCTCGGCGCGGCGCTCACGACCGGGGTCGTAGACGTCGACGGGCACGCGGGCGCGCCGTGCGCGGTGGCGCTCCCAGCCCTCGGTAACGCGCGGAGCTGCGACCTCCCACAGCAGCGCCACGATGACGATCAGGGTGGCGCTGAGGGCGAGGACCATCGCGACGTCGCTCCCGGGTGGCTCAGCTGCCGCCGGCGGCGCGCGGGAAGAAGATGACGCGATCAGCGTCGCGCGGAACGTCCTCGAAGGCCTTGACCATCCGCGCCTCGCGACGGCCGGCGGAGGAGGTGACGGGCACCGCGGCCCACATGCCCTCGTCGAGCTGGCGGCGGAACTCGTCGACGAGCATCTGCTCGTCGGCGGCTACGTCGACATCGCCCTCGGCCAAGAGGACCTCGCCGTGACCCGGCTTCATGCGCAGCAGCCTCACGGACGGGATTATGGCAAAGGGGTGAGGGGTGGTCAGAGGGGCAGACCACGGCGGCTGCCGGTTGGCCTATGGCTGGGCGCGTCGCCGCTCAGGTGGGCGCACCGAGACGGCCAGTGTTGGCGACGGCGTGGACGTCGCCGTAGCCCACGCCGAGGACGTTGACCGGGCCGGGGCCGGCACCGAGCTCGCGCAGGCCGTAGCGGACCGCCTCGGCGGCGATGGCGCGGGCGGCGCGCGCGGATGCGGTCAGCGTGAACCCGAGCGCGAGGTGCGCGGCCAGCGCTGAGGAATGCGTGCAGCCCGAGCCGTGCGCGGCGCCGTCGGGGTAACGGTGGCCGGGGATCTCGACGGTCGCGCCGTCGACCGCCACGAGGACGTCGATCGCCTGCGCGCGATGGCCGCCGGTGACGACGACCGCGTTGGCGCCGGCCGCCTGGACGGCCTCGGCGAGCGCCGCGCCGTCGAGCGCGGCGGCGTCGACACCCGCCAGCGCGCGTGCCTCCGGGACGTTTGGGGTGACGACCGTCGCGCGCGGCAGCAGCAGTTCGATCAGCGCGCGTTCGGCGTCGGCGGGCAGCAACCTCGCACCCGACTCGGCGACCATCACGGGGTCGAGGACGACCGGCGTGCCGGCGGGCAGCGCGTCGAGCGCGCCGGCGACGGCGGCGATCACCTCCGCCGCGCCAACCATGCCGATCTTCACCGCGCCGATCGTGAAGTCGGCCGCGACGGCTTCGATCTGCGCGACGACCATCGCTGGCTCCACGGCCGCGACGCGCGTCACCGCGACCGTGTTCTGTGCGGTCAGCGCCGTGATCGCCGTCGTGCCATGAACGCCACAGCGGGCGAAGGCCTTCAGGTCGGCCTGGATGCCGGCCCCGCCGCCGGAGTCCGAACCGGCGATCGACAGGCAGACGGGCACGTGCGGCGCGGGCAGCGGCGGCCCGGCGGGAGCGGTCGACATCACGGCCGATGCTAGCCCGGCACCGTTACCGGGGGCAGCCACCAACGTCATGACGCCACCGCCCGGGTGGTGCGCAGCACGCGGCCGCCCGACACGCGGCGGAGAAGCCCGAGCAGTTCGAGCTCGGCGAGGCCGGCGCGGACAGCGGGCGCGCGGGCCGGATCGCGCGTCAGCGATGCGACGTTGTCGTGACCGTTCTCCACCGCGGCCAGCAGCGTCCGCAGCTGGGGCGCGAGCGTCGTCGGCGGCGGGATCAGCTCGCTTTCGGCACGCCGCATCGCGGCCGCCGCACCGTCGGGGCCGAGCACGATCTCCAGCGCGTCCTGAACGTCGCGGATCAACGTCGCGCCATCGCGCAGCAGCGCGTTGGTGCCGCGCGAGCGCCAGCTCAACACGGGGCCGGGCACCGCGCCGACGTCGCGGCCGAGATCGAGCGCGAGCTCCGCGGTGATCAGCGAGCCTGAGCGCTCGGCGGCCTCCACAACGATCGTCGCCGGCGCGAGCGCCGCGATGATCCGGTTGCGCGCCGGGAAGTTCCACCGGAACGCCCGGAAGCCCGGCGGCATCTCCGAGACGATGGCACCGTCCGCCGCGAGGATCGCCGAGTAGACGCCGGCCTTGCGTCTCGGATACGGCACGTCGGCGCCGCCGGCGAGCACCGCGACCGTCGGTCCGCAGACGTCGACGGCACCGGCGTGCGCGGCGCTGTCGACGCCCAGCGCCAAGCCCGAGACCACCGTCACGCCGGCGCCGGCCAGACCACGGCCGAGCACCCGCGCGACCTCCAGCCCTTCGGGCGAGGCGCGGCGTGTCCCGACCACCGCGACCGCCGCCGGCAGCTGGCCGGCATCGTCCTCGTCATCACCCGGGCGCCCCACCAGACGCGCGAGTCGCGCCCGCGCGTCGTTACCGCCGCGGACGAACAGCGCCGCAGGCGGCGCGGCGTCGTCCAGTAGCTGCACGGGATAGCCGGCGGTGTGGCGGCAGAGCACGTCCAGCCCAGCGCCGGCAGCCGCCGCCAGCAGATCCGTCGGGCGCGCCACCGCCACCCGCTCACGCAACCCGGTCCCGCCACAAACCGCATCGATGAGCGCGTCCTCGTCGAGCGCCAGCACGGAGCGGATCGGACGGCGGCGGCTGTGGGCCACCTCCAGCCCGCCGGCGACCTGGGCCAGCAACCACGTGCGACGCAGGCACGCCGCACACGCGACCGCGTGGTCATCGAGCCTCATGCCGCTTCCTCCTCGGAGCCCTCGGCGACGTCCTGGCGAAAGCTCAGCGCCTCGAGCAGATGATCGGCGCCAACCGTGCCGCCATCCTCCAGGTCAGCGATGGTGCGGGCGACGCGCAGCACACGGTCGTGACCGCGCGGGCTGAGCGCCCCGCGCTCATAGGCACGGCGCAGAACGGCGGCAGCGGCAGGGTCGAGCGCCACGTGACGGCGGACCAGCGCACCATCGAGGTGCGCGTTGCAGCTCGCACCGGTGCCGTCCAGCCGCGCCACCTGGCGTTCACGCGCGGCGACCACGCGCTCGCGTTCGACGGCACTGCGGCACACCGGACCGGCCGCGAAGTCCGCGGGCGTTGGACGCTGGACATCGACGAGCAGGTCGAGGCGATCCAGCAGTGGACCACTGAGCCGGCGGCGATAGCGCGCGATGTCGACCTCCCCGCAGCGGCAGCGCGACATGCCGGCGTAGCCGCACGGACACGGGTTGGTCGAGGCCACCAACATGAACCGCGTCGGGAAGACCGCACGGCGCTGACCGCGCACGATCGCCACGCGGCCGTCCTCCAACGGCTGGCGCAACGCCTCCAACGCGGGTCGGGCGAACTCCGCAAGCTCATCGAGAAAGAGCACGCCATTGTGGGCCAGCGTGGCCTCCCCCGGCATCGGCTGCGAGCCACCGCCAACAAGGCCGGACGCCGAGATCGTGTGGTGCGGCGCGCGGAACGGTCGCTCGGTCACCAGTCCTCCGCCAGGGCGCATGCCGGCCACGCCCTGGATCCGCGTGACCTCGATCGCCTCGGCACGCGACAGCGGCGGCAGGATCGACGGCAGGCGCTGCGCGAGCATCGTCTTACCCGTGCCGGGCGGACCCGCGAGCAGCAGGTTATGGCCGCCGGCCGCCGCGATCGTCAACGCCCGCAACGGCCCGCCATGGCCGCGCACATCGGCGAGGTCGAGCGCAGGACCGAGAGGCGCCCTCGCACCCTCATCCTCCGGTGGCGGTGGCTGGCCATCGCTCTCACCGCGCAGGATCGCCACGACCTCGGCCAAGCCGGTCGCCCCGTGGACGCCGAGCCCGTCGACCAACGCGGCCTCCCGCCCATGAACGGCCGGGAGCACGAGGCCACCGAGCCCCGCTGCGACCGCACCTTCGGCCACCGCCAGCACCCCGCGGCAGGGGCGCAGCTCACCACCCAGCGCGAGCTCACCGAAGATGGCGACACGCTCCAGCACCGACGCCGGCAGCTCGCCGACGGCGGCGAGCACGCCGCAGGCGATGGCCAGGTCGAACCCCGGCCCCTCCTTGCGCAGCGCCGCCGGCGCCAGGTTGACGGTGATCCGACGGGCGGGGAACTCGAAGCCGGAGTTGAGGATCGCCGAGCGCACCCGCTCGCGTGACTCCCGCACAGCACGATCGCCGAGCCCGACGATCGTGAACGCCGGCAGCCCCGGACGGATATCGACTTCGACGGTGACCTGGCGACTCTCGACGCCGTGAATCGCGAAGGTGGTGACGTGGGCCAACATGCCCGGCGACGCTATGTGGCAGGTTGCGACACGGGCGCGGCGATCGCGACAATCGTGCGCAGCGACTCCTACAACTCGCTTCCGATCGGTCCCGCGCCGGCCTCCCGTGCGTTACTGATGACGCGCGCGCACGACCACGACGCGCACCCGCTGACCCTTGGCAACCGCCAGCGTCAGTGTCGCCCGGGTACGCAGCGCGACCGCCTTCGAGCACGGCGTGGTCTCCGCGGCTGACGGCTTCGCGAGACAGACCCACGCGCGTAGCATTCCGGCCGGCGCGTGGCGCGCACGACGCAACAACACGCGCACGGTGCGATCGCGCCGAGGCGCCGTCACGACCTTCGCCGACGCGGCAGCCGCGCCGATGCGCGCCGGTCCGACGCTCGCCTGTGCCAGCGCCACCCCGCGGGCCGTCCGAACCGTGGCGCTCGACATCGCCGACATCGCCGCAGACCCCGCGCTAGCCGACCGCACGGGCCCGATCCACGTTGCGGCCCAGGCGACGGTGTTTCCGCCAGGCCCGGTCGCCGTCTCGGAGCCACGCATCATCGCGCCGGCATCGGCATCGTCGAGCACGTAGGACCCGGCGCCGCCGGTCGCTAGCTCGGTACAGCGCGGGTTGCACCGCCAGAACCGCAATACCTTGGTGGCGATCTCCGTGCTCGCGCTCCACGCTCCGGGGGTGAGCGTCAGCGTCTTGCCGACGTCTGCGCGTCCCTGGACCGAAAGGCGCGGGATGACCTGGATCCCCGGCAGCGCAGGAGCGATCGCCGCCGTCGGCGCCGTCGCCACCGTTGTCGCGCCGTCGACGTTGGTTGCCACCGTGACAACGCGGAGCCGCGCACGGGCGTCGGCGGTCTGCAGCCGGTAGGAGAGGTTGCGCGCACCGGCGATGTCGACGCACGCCGCCCCAGTCGCGTTGCACCGCTGCCACTGATAGCCGTAGTGCGTGTCGACGGTGGTGTGCCACGTCGCGCGGATCACCTGGAGCGTCTTCGGAACCTGGAGCGTCCCGTTGATCGCGCCGAGGGTCGCCAGTTGCGGCAGCACGGCCGCGACGACCGCGGTTGGCACCGCGGCGGCGACCGTGGCGCCCTCAGTGTTGGTGGCCGTCACCGTCACCGTGACGGTGGAGCCCACGTCGGCCGCTTGAAGCGCGTAGCTGGTGCGCGTCGCGCCCGGGATCGCCACGCAGTTGTCGCCCGCGTCGTCGCAGCGCATCCAGGCATAGGAGAAGCTCGTCGGATCGTTGGTCCAACTGCCGCGCGTCGCCTGCAGGTTGGCCGCGCGCATCGCCGTTCCGGAGATCACGGGCAGGACGCTCGCGACCGGCACCGGCTGATCGGCGACCGTCGACGCGGCGCTGTCGGCGGTCGCGCTGCGACCTGGGGATGTCGCGACCTCGTGCACCACCAGCGTGTGGTCCTTGTCAGCCACCGCGATCTTGTAGGTCTGTCCGCCCGCGTCCGGGATGTCGACGCAGTGCGCACCGTCCGCATCACAGCGCTGCCACTGGTACTTCTCACTGCGCGTCGGCACCGTCCACACGGCCGGCAGCGCGCGGACCGTCTGAGCGACCTGCACGATGCCCTGGATCGTCGGCGCGCTGGTCAACGTCAGCGCGCGCCCGGCGACGTCGCTGGTGAACGTCGATGTCGCCGCCGTTGACACGCCGGCGGCCGTGGCCGTCACCCGGACGGTCATCGCGTGGCCGACGTCGTTGCCGCTCAAGATGTAGGCCGGTCCGGAGCCGACGGTCACGCAGCCGCCCAGCGCCGAGGCGCCCGACGGGCAGCGCAGCCACTGGTAGGTGAACGTCGCGCTCGCCGGCGTCCAGACACCGGGGTCGATCGACAGCGTCTCGGTGTCCTGCAGCGTGCCCGTCGGCGCGTCGATGGTGCTCGGCGGGACCGGCGGCGCGACGATCGTGGGCGTCGCCGCCGAGTACCCCACGCCCGTGCCATCGTCGTTGGTGGCGGTGACCGCGACGCGCACGGTGGCACCCGCGTCGGCGGCAGCCAAGGTGTAGGTCTTGGCGGTGGCACCGGCGATGTCGGTGTACGTGCCTCCGGCGACGCGCCGCTGCCATTGGTACGCGAAGCTCTCGGCGACCGGGCTCCACGCGCCGTCGGTGCTCGTGAGCGTGTCGCCGACGCGGGAGCCGCCGGTCAGGCCCGGGGCCACGCGGTTGCCGGGCGTGGCAGCCACCACGACCGCCGTCGGCGCCGAGGCGGCGACCGTCGCGCCGTCGACGTTGGTGGCGGTGACCCGCACGCGGATGATCGTGTCGACATCAGCGGTCGCGAGAACGTAGGAGGCAGCCGTCGCGCCGGTGATGTCGGTGAAGCCGTCGTCGCCATCGTCGCGCTGCCACTGGTAGGCGTAGGTGGAGCCCGTCGGCGTCCACGTCCCTGCAGAGGCCGTGAGCGTCAGCGTCCGCTTGGCGGTGCCGGCGATGCTGGGCGCGCCGATGTTGTGTGGCAGATCGGTGGCCACGCCGGCGGTGGCGGCGGTGGTCGCGCTCGCCGATCCGAAGGCGTTGGTCGCCGTCACGACGACCTGCAGCGGAAGGCCGAGGTCGTCGACCGTCGGCGTGTAGCTCGTGCCGGTGGCGCCGGGAATGTCGGCAAAGCCGTCGCCGTCGTCACGCTGCCAGCGGTAGCTGAAGCTCCCTGACGGCATCCAGGTGCCGGAGTTGACCGCCAGCGGGACGCCGCGCTTGGCCGCTCCGCCGATGATCGGCAAGACGCTGTTGACGGGCGCACCCGAGGTGATCGGGCCGACGGCTGTGACGGTCGCGGTGACCGACCCGTAGGTGTTGATGGCCGTGACGCGCGCGCGGACCGTGTGGGTGACATCGGCCGGAACGGTGAAATAGGTGGGGCTGGTCGCGCCGGCGATGTCGACAAAGCCCGAGCTCGTGCCGCGCTGCCACTGATAGCCGTAAGTCGTCGCGGTCGGGTACCAGCTGCCGGCCGTGACGGTCAGCGGCTTGCCACCCTGCGTGCTCCCGGTGATCACCGGGGCAGCCGTGTTGGCAGGCTCACCGGCGATGACGGGGCCAACGGCCGCGGAGTCGGCCTGTGCGCTGCCCTGCGCGTTGGTGGCGACGACGTGCACGCGAAACGACGCGTCGATGTCGCCGTGGACCAAGATGTAGGTCGTGGCCGTGGCGCCGGTGATGTCGACGAAGCCGTCGCCATCGCCATCGTCGCGCTGCCACTGGTAGACGACGCTGGTCGCCGACGGGCTCCAGGAGCCCGAGGAAGCGGTCAGCACCCGGCCCTCGATCGGACTGCCCGCGACGGTCGGCAGCGCGAAGCTCACCGGTGGCCCGCTGGCCAGCGCGGCGTCGTTGACGAACGGTGCCTGTAGGACAACCGTCGGGCCGTCGGCCTGGGCGAGCGCGGGCGCCAACAGCGCGGTCAAGGCCGCGAGCAGGCAGAGCAGGGCTCCCGAGAGACGCCGCACCCCCCATGCAACGGCACCGAATGCTCGCGATCGCAGCCGGCTGGACGCATGGCCGAGCCCCTTCGGAGGTCACAGGCGTACGACCAGCTGGGCGTCGCCGAGCCGGAGCTGGTCGCCGTCGGCCACGATCGCGCGGTCGATCCGGCGCCCGTTGACCCACGTGCCGTAGGTCGAGCCGCGATCGACGAGCAGCCAGCCGCCCGCGACACGCTGCAGCGCCGCATGGCGTCGGGAGACCGTCGGCTCCAGGAAGCGAACGTCGCTGGCGCGCGAGCGGCCGAGCAGGATCTGCGTCCCGGGCGGCGCGGACGGCAGCACCAGCACTGGAACATCGCCGGCGCGTGGCGGCCGTCCGACGGCGCGGCGCAGCCGACCGCCCAACGCGCGCAGACCTCCGGCGCCTGGCGCCTCCGGGCGATCGTCGTTGGGCCTCATCGATGCCGGAACGGTGACCGCGCAAGATCGTCACGTTCTTGGCCAGACACGGCGCAGCTCCGTCCGTAGCTTCGTGCCCGTGTCCACCGACCCCCGCCAGCACCTCGGCCGCCTTGGCGAGCAGCTCGCCGCCGAGCATCTGGAGCGTCTCGGCTACACGATCGTGTGCCGGAACCACCGCACGCGCTTCGGGGAGATCGACCTGATTGCCTGCGCGGGCGAGACGCTCGTCTTCGTCGAGGTCAAAGCGCGCCGCGGCCGTGGCGAGCCGTGGGACGCGCTACACGAGGCCAAGCGCGCACAAGTTCGCCGCATGGCGCGTGCCTACCTCACCGACGCCACCGACCGGCCACGCACGCAACTGGTTCGCTTCGACGCCATCGGCGTGGTTATCGACCTGCGCGGCCGTCTGACCCGGCTGGAGCATCTGGAGAACGCGTTCTGATGGCGCAGGCGACGCGCGGGCTTGCGGCGCTAGAGCGCGAGCTGCTGGTAGGCCGTGCTCTGAAACGACATGCGGTGCAGCGGCGAGACGCCCTGGCGCTGGATCGCGTCGCGATGTTCCGGCGTCGAGTAGCCGACGTGGGCCGCGAACTCCCAGCCGGGGTGGCGCACGTCGGCGCGATGCATGAAGCGGTCGCGGGTGACCTTGGCGATGATGCTGGCGGCGGCGATGGCGGCGCTGGTCGCATCGCCCTCGACGATCGCACGGCCGCGGTGGCCTTCGAGGTCGCCCACCGGGAAGCCGTCGCTGAGGCAGAGAACCCCATCCCGCCCACCCGCCACCTTCAGCAGCGACTCGCGCAGGGCGGCGAGGTTGGTCTTGTGCAGGCCGCGACGGTCGATGCCGCCGGCACTGCGGGAGACGACCGCGACGCGCGTGGCGATGCGCAGCACGACCGGGTAGAGCGCCTCGCGAGCCTCTTCGGTGTGCTGCTTGGAGTCGTTGAGCAACGAGAGGGCGCGGACGTCGCGCGGACCGAGGCGGTCGTAGTCGAAGAGCACGGCGGCCGCGACCAGCGGGCCGGCCAGGCAGCCGCGCCCGGCCTCGTCGGCGCCGGCCACGAACCGCATGCCCAGCGCGCGATCGTGCTCGAAGAGCCGGCGGCCAGTGCGGGCCTTGCCCTTCTTCTTGCGCGGCTTGGCCAGCTTGGGCGCAGACACCGCCGCGGCCAACTCGGCCGCGAGCGTCGGGCTGGTCGGCTCGGCCGAAATGGCGCTAGAGGAGGCCGATGCGCTTGGGTGGCCAGTAGGTGGCAAAGGCGCCACCGATGATCCACTTGCGCGGGACAGGGCCCCAGAACCGGCTGTCGTCGGACTCACCACGGTTGTCGCCCATCATGAACCAGTGGTCGGCGGGAATCTTGATCGGCCGCGGGAAGTCGCAGCCGGTCCCACCCTCGCACGGACGCGTGAAGCCGTCGGCCTGGCGCTTGCCGTTGACGAAGGCATGGCCGCCCTTGATGTACACCGTGTCGCCCGGCCCTGCCACGACGCGCTTGATGAAGTTGACCTTGGCCTTGGTCGCCGTCGGGCGGTCGCAAGCCTGGTCGGGCTTCTTCTGCGGATCACCGCAGGTGTTGCTGTCAGAGCCGGCGGGCGGGTGGAAGACGACGACCTCGCCGACCTCGGGCTTGTTGAAGCGGTTGCCCAGGCGGTTGACCAGCACGCGCTGGCCGACCTTCAGCGTCGGGACCATCGACTCGCTCGGGATCCTGTACGGCTTGATCAGGAACGCCTGGATGCCCAAGGCGAGGCCGAGCGCGACCACCACGATCACGACCAGTTCGACGAACGAGCTGCCCGCCGACTTCTCCTTCTTGGCTCCGCCGGCGGCGGGGCTCATTTACGACTGCTCGGAGTCGGCGTCTGCCTCGGCCGAAGCCTCGGCGACGGGCTCGGCCGGAGCCTCGGAGCTCGCGTCAGCGGTCTCGACGCCGTCGGCATCGACGACGACCTCGTCGGCGGTCACACCCTCGGCATCGACGGCGCCATCGCTGGCGGCTGCCTCGGCCTCGAGCTGCGCGGCGGGATCGTGAACCAGACCGGTCTCCACGACCTCCTCGGGGCCGATGTAGCGGCGCTCGCGGACGCGGGCGGCCTTGCCGACGCGATCGCGGAGGTAGTAGAGCTTCGCGCGACGGACGTCACCGCGGGCGGAGATCTCGATCTTCTCGATCTTCGGCGAGTGCACGGGGAACGTGCGCTCCACGCCGACGCCGAAGGACTGCTTGCGGACCGTGAAGGTCTCGCGCGCACCATGTCCCTGACGCTTGATCACCACGCCCTCGAAGACCTGCGTACGGCGACGCGTGCCCTCGACGACCTGGAAGTGGACGCGGACGCGATCGCCCGCCTGGAAGCGGGGGACGCGGCGCAGCTGGGCGCGCTCAAGGGATTCGATGACAGTGCTCATGGCAAAGAGAAGGCGCGGAGATCGGCTCCGCGCGTCGGCTGGGTGATGGTAGCGAAGGGGCCGCCGCGACGCCTTTGGGCCTGTGTTGGGCCCGTCCTAGCCCGACATCGGGCCGAAGGGGTCCGGTCCGGCGCTGCGTGGCTTGTCGTCGCCGGACATCGGCCCGAAGGGGTCCGCCCCCCCACCTTGCCGCGTCTCGCCCGACTCGGGATCCGGTGGCCGTGCCGTCGGACCCACCACCCCACGCTCGTGGCTGCGCATGCGCCGCCACGTGTGGATCTCTTCGTGGTGACCCGACAGCAGCACCGGCGGGACCTTCCAGCCGCGGTACTCGGCCGGGCGGGTGTAGTGCGGGTACTCGGGGTCGCCGCCCAGCGCCTGGCTGAAGGACTCCTCCAACGCGGACTCGGCGTGGCCCAGCGAGCCCGGCAGCTTGCGCAGGACCGCGTCCATGACCACCATCGCCGCCAGCTCGCCCCCGCTGAGGACGAAGCGCCCGACCGAGATCGCGTCGGAGGCGAAGTGCTGGACGATGCGCTCGTCAAAGCCCTCGTAGCGACCGCACAGCAGGGTGATCGCCGGCTCGGCCGCCAGCTCGTCGACCAGCGCGTCGTCGAGCATCCGGCCGCCGGGCGTCAAGGCGATGACGCGCCGCTCGCGCCGCAGGTCGACCGGATCCTGGTGATAGATCCCCTGCAGCGCCTTGTCCATAACGTCGACGCGCAGGACCATGCCGGCGCCACCACCGAAGGGCGTGTCGTCGACCTGGCCGCCGCTCAGCGGCGTGTAGTCGCGGGGGTTGAAGGTCCGCAGCTCGGCCCCACGCTGGGTCGCGTTGCGCACGTGGCGCTGGGTCTGAAACCACTCGAACCACTCGGGGAAGAGCGTCACCACATCAAGTTGCATAAGAAGCTAGGCGTCCTCTCCGAGGAAGGCCAGGTCCACATCGATGGTCTGGGCCTCGAGGTCGACGGTGCGCACCGCATCGGAGATCAGGGGTACCCACAAAGCTTTGGCACCGGCCATCGGCCGCTGGACCTCCAGCAGATCGCAGGACGGATACGGCAGCAGCTTGGCGACGACGCCCACCGCGACCTCCCCGTCGACCACGCGACAGCCGATCAAATCCTCGGCGTACCACTCGTCCTGCTCCAGCGGCGGCGCGTCAGCGCGGCGCATCCAGAGGTCGGTCCCGCGCAGACGCTCGATCGCCTCCCGCGACCCGACGCCCGCCAGGCGCAGGATCGGCCGCGAGGGTGTGCCGTCGTGGCGGACGATCGCCACCTCGGCGCCGTCGACGATCAGCGCCACCGCGCCGCCGAGCACCCGCTCGCGCGGCTGGGTCACATAGAACGATCCGTCGAGGCCGTGGGCCCGGCCGATGCGGCCCACGCTGATCAGCGCGCCGGCGGCCTGGGCGGCAGCCGGATCGGCGTCGGCCATCTCAGTCGACGATGTCGACGAGGACGCGGCGTTGCTCCTTGACCGCCGCGGCCTTGACGACCGTGCGCAAGGCGTTGGCGGTGCGCCCGCCCTTGCCGATCACCCGGCCGTAGTCCTCATCGCCGACCGACAGCTCGAGGACGACCGTGCCGTCCTCCTCGTCGAACTGCTCGACGGCGACGGCGTCAGGATCGTCGACGAGCTGCCGCGCCAGATAGTCGAGCAGCTCCTTCATCGGGCGCTAGACGTTGGAGACGTCGATGCCCTGCGTGCGCAGGAGCTTGCGGACCTGCGGGGTCGCCGTGGCGCCCGTGGAGACCCAGTAGCGCACGCGCTCCTCGTTGACCGTGATGGTCGAGGGCTCGGTCTGGGGGTTGTACTGGCCCAGGATCTCGATGTTGCGCCCATCGCGCGGCGAGCGCTGATCGGCGGCAATGATGCGCCAGATCGCGTTCTTCTTGGCGCCCACGCGCGTGAGTCGGAGTCGAACTGCCATAAAAGTCCTTGCGTCGGTACTGAAAGAGCGTCGGAACCCGCAGCTGATGCAGCAGGAAAGCGACGTGGGAGGTTAGCGAGCCTGGCGCATCATGGCTTGCAGGTCGGGCATCTTGCCGCGTCCGATCTGCTTCATGACCTTGCGCATCTGGCCGAACTGCTTGACGAGCTGGTTGACGGCTTGGACGTTCGTGCCCGAGCCCTTGGCGATCCGCAGGCGGCGCGAGCCCTTGATGAGCTCGGGTCGCCGGCGCTCTTCCGGGGTCATCGAGAGGATGATCGCCTGGACGCGATCGAGCTCCTTCTCGTCGACCTTCAACCCCTTCATCTGCTGGCCCGCGAAGCCGGGCATCATGCCCAGCAGCGACGTCAGCGGGCCCATTTTGCGCAGCTGGCGCAGCTGCTTGAGGAAGTCCTCCAGGGTGAACTCGTCCTTGCGCAGCTTGCGCTCGAGCTCCTTGGCCTCGTCCTCGTCGAACTGCTGCTCGGCCTTCTCGATGAGCGACATGACGTCGCCCATGCCGAGGATGCGCTGCGCCATGCGATCGGGGTGGAAGGCCTCGAACTGGTCGAGCTTCTCGCCGACGGAGGCGAAGAGGATCGGCTTGCCGGTGACGGCCTTGACCGAGAGCGCGGCGCCACCGCGGGCGTCGCCGTCGAGCTTGGACATCACGACGCCGTCGAAGTCGACGGCCTCGGAGAACTGCTGGGCGACGTTGACCGCGTCCTGGCCGGTCATCGCGTCGACGACCAGCAGGATCGAGGTCGGCTTGACCGCCTTGCGGATGTCCTTGAGCTCCTGCATCAGGCGCTCGTCGACGTGCAGGCGGCCGGACGTGTCGACGATCAACACGTCCTTGCCCTCCTGCTTGGCGCGGTCCAGCGCCCAGCGGGCGATGTCGACAGGGTCCTTGTCGGTCCCCTGCTCGTAGACGTCGGCGCCGGCCTGGCCGCCAACCTTGATCAGCTGCTCGACGGCGGCCGGGCGATAGACGTCGCAGGCGGCGACGGCGACCGAGGAGCCGTTCTGCTCCTTGAGCAGGCGAGCGAGCTTGGCCGTGGCCGTCGTCTTGCCCGAGCCCTGCAGGCCGGCCATGAGGACGACCGTCGGCGGGCGCGGCGCGAAGGTGATGCCGGCCGAGGAGCCGCCCATCAACGCGGTGAGCTCCTCGTTGACGATCTTGACGACCTGCTGGCCGGGGTTGAGCTGGCCCAGGACGCCGGCGCCCAAGCAGCGCTCCTTGACCGTGCTCGTGAACTGCTTGACGACCTTGAAGTTGACGTCGGCCTCCAGCAGCGCGAGCCGGATCTCGCGCATGGCCTTGTTGACGTCGTCCTCGGTCAGCGTGCCGCGACCGCGGACGTCGGACAGGGTCTCCTGGAGCTTCTCGGCAAGGGCGTCGAACACGAGGCCGCTCAGTGTACGGCCCGTGGCGCAGCTGCTACGGCGTGATCGGCGGGCGCGCCGACACCTTCTGACCGCCCGCGGTGACGGCGTAGAGCGCGAGTGCGGCGCGCGACGGAGCGGCGATCAGCGCGGTCGGCGGCTGGACCACGTCGTCGCTGGGATCGCTGATCGCCTCGGGGACGGCGAAGGTCGTGGCGCCGGCCGCGCGGACCGAGGCGTACAGGCGCGGGATGGTCGTCGGCGTCGAGGGATCCGCACCGCGCACACCCGAACGCCAGAGGACCATCGCAGGCCCACCGCTGCCAGCCGTCGTCGCGTCGCCCAGGACCGCGTCGGTGCCCGCCGGGCTCAGCAGCTGCGGCGTGCTGGTGTGGCCATCGGCGATGGTCATGGCCTTGACGGCGTAGTTGGAGGCGTTGATGCCGGTCCAGGTCAGCAGCGCGTGGTGGGCGTCGACGGTGTCGAGCAAGACGCCGGGTGAGGCGACGTAGTGGCCGGCGCCGAAGGCGGTGTCGACCGACTCGATCTGCCGCCGCTTGCCCCAGCCGTGGCCCGGCGCAGCGGTGATAAAGGAGACGATCGCGGGCGTGTTGGACTCTCCCTCGCCGACGCGCTGGGACTTCCAGGCGACGCTGAGGCGGTTGGTGTCGTCGACCACCGCGCTGAGGTCGGACTGGATCCCGTCGCCGAGCGTCGCGACCGAGCCCCACGACGAGCTGCCGCGGTGGCGCGCATAGACGGTGTGGTTGTTCTCCCACACGACGAGCACGTCGCCCTTGGCGCCGATCGCGACCGTGGCGTTGCGGGCCGTGCTCGCGTTGACCTTGATCGTCAGCTTGGCGTGGAACTCCTGCCAGTCGTGCTGCTTGAGGAAGACGATGCGCTGCTGTGTGTTGGCCGCCACGAGCACGATGTCGCCTGCGGCGTTGGCCGCAACCGCATCGACGTGGTAGCCCGTGGAGCCGTGCACCGGCGCGGTCGTGATCGGCCCGCCGGCGCCGAGGGTGATCGCGACGCGGACGTGGCTGCTGTCGTCGATCGTGCCGCTTGAGCCCAGCGACGAGCCGGCGATGACCAAGCCGTCGCCCTTGCCTGCGACGACCTGGGCACTGACGATGCCGAGGCCATCGTCGGCCAGGACGGCGCCGGCGTCGCTCAGCCGCACCAGCTGCGATGGGGTCGTGGCGCCGTTGGCGTTGGCTGTCACCGCGCCGGCGTGGCCGTCGCGCGTCATCGCGGCCGGAACCGCCTGGGCGATGGTGGCGCCGGGCAGCGTGGTCGGCGGCGACCAGGGCGCGTCGGCCGAGACGGAGGCGACCGGAGCGAGCAGCGCCGCGGCGATGGCGACCGTGGCGAAACGGCGACAGACGGACATGACGACGCAAACGTAACCGCGATCGCCGGGGTTGCGTGAGGACTTCGTGAGGCCGGCGCCCGGCTCAGCGCCGCCGGATCACCGTCAGGCCGTCCCGCACCGTCAGCTGCGTGGCGATCACGCGCTCGTCGGCCGCCCAGCGGTCGTTGAGCTGGGCCATCACGCGGTCGCTCTCGCTGTCGGGCGCGAGGACGCCACCGTCGCGCAGCGTGTTGTCGGCCACGATCAGGCCGGTCGGCGCGAGCTTGGCCAGCGCGGCCTCGTAGTAGTCGGGGTAGCCGGTCTTGTCGGCATCGATGAACACCAGGTCGAACGGGCCGTCGAGCGCGGCGAGCGACTCCAGCGCCGGCCCGCGCACGATCTCGATGCGGTCGACGAAGGGCGAGGCGTCGATGTGGCGCTGGGCGAAGTCGGCGTTGGCGTCGTCGATCTCCAGCGTCACGACGCGCCCGCCGGGCGGCAGCGCGGCGGCCATCGCCAGCGCGCTGTAGCCCGCGTAGGTGCCGACCTCGACGACCAGTTGCGGGCGCAGCGCGAAGACAAGCGTCTCCAGCAGCCGTCCGACGACCGGCCCGCTGAGCATCTGCGGGTAGGCCAAATCGGCGGTCGCCTCGGCGTGCAGCCGCTCCATCGGCGCCCCGAAGGGCGTGGTGTGGGCGGCCGCGTAGGCCTCGACGTCAGATCGGACGAGGTCCGACATGCGGCGGCTCCTTCTCGGGGTCTGTGCCGGCGAGCGCCTGGGTCGCCTGTGACAGCGCGGCGGTGAACTCCGAGGGGATGACCCACACCTTGTTGGCGTCTCCCTGGGCGATCTTCGGCAGCATCTGCAGGTACTGGTAGCTGAGCAGCTTGGGGTCGGGGTCGCCCTTGTGGATGGCGTCGAAGACCGTGGCGATTGCGCTCGCCTCGCCCTCGGCGCGCAGGATCGCGGCGGTCTTGGCGCCCTCGGCGCGTAGGACGGCGGACTGCTTCTCGCCCTCGGCATCGAGGATCTGCGACTGCTTGGAACCCTCCGCGGTAAGGATCGCTGCGCGACGGTCGCGCTCGGCGCGCATCTGCTTCTCCATCGCCTCCTGGATGCCCGCCGGCGGGTCGACGGCCTTGAGCTCCACGCGGTTGATCCGGATCCCCCACTTGCCCGTCGCCTCGTCGAGGACGATGCGCAGCTGGGTGTTGATCTGGTCGCGGCTGGTCAGCGACTGCTCCAGCGTCAGGCCGCCGATGACGTTGCGCAGCGTTGTCACCGTCAGCTGCTCGATCGCCTGTAGCGGGTTGGCGACCTCGTAGGACGCGGACTTCGGATCGGTGATCGTGAAGTACAACACCGTGTCGATGTTGACCGTCACGTTGTCCTCGGTGATCACGCCGTTGGGCGGGAAGCTGACGACCTGCTCGCGGAGATCGATCAGCGGCTTCACGCGGTCGATGAACGGCAGGACGATCGTCAGGCCGGGATCGAGCGTGCGGCTGTAGCGGCCGAGGCGCTCCACCACGCCGGCACGTGCCTGCGGGATGATGCGGATGGTCTGCGACGCGACGAACAGCGCGAAGAGCAGGATGACGATCAGTGCGATCAGCGCGGCCACGGGGATACCTCCGGTGAGGGGATGCGGGTCACTGCGAAGAAGGTGATGGCCATGGTCATGGTGCGACGAGCGCGGTCGCGCCGCGGATCTCAACGACCTCGACCTTGGTGCCGGCCTCGATGGTGATGTGCTCGTCGTAGGCACGGGCGGTCCAGACCTCACCGTCGAGGCGGACCGAGCCGACGCCCTCGTCGTTGGCGATGCGATCCAGGACGATGCCCGACCGGCCGACCAGCGCAGCGGTACCGGTCCGGATCCGCGGCGGCGTGTGCATATGGCGCGTGGCGATCGGGCGCACCAGCGCGAAGCACGCCAGCGCCAGCACCGCGAAAACGATGGTCTGGATGGCTGCGCCACCGCCGACCAGCGCCACGAGCATCGCGCCGAAGGCGCCGATGGCGAAGGGAGCGAGGAAGAAGCCCGCGGTGAGCATCTCCCCCACGGCGGCAAACACCCCCGCGATCAGCCAGATGATCCAAGCGTCCATTCTCCGGCGAGTATCACACGCCGCCGAGATGGCGGAAGCAGAGCCCGTCAGGCGCTGACCAGGGCGCGGGCGAAGTCGTCGGCGTCAAAGGGACGCAGATCCTCCAGCGCCTCGCCGATCCCGATCAGCTTGACCGGGATGCCCAGCTCGCCGGCGATCGCCAGCGCGATGCCGCCCTTGGCCGTGCCGTCGAGCTTGGTCAAGACGATCCCGTCGACGGGCACCGCCTCGGAGAAGAGCTTGGCCTGGCGGACGCCGTTCTGGCCGGTCGTCGCGTCGATGGTCAGCAGCGTCTCGTGCGGCGCATCGGCCATCTGCTTGCCGATCACGCGGCGGATCTTCGCCAGCTCGTTCATCAGCTCGTCCTGGTTGTGCAGGCGCCCGGCGGTGTCGATGATGACGACGTCCACCCCGCGCTCGCGGCCCTGCTTGACCGCGTCGAAGGCGACCGAGCCGGGGTCTGAGCCCTCGGGGCCGGTGACGATGTCGACGTCGGCGCGCCGCGCCCACTCGGTCAGCTGCTCGACCGCGGCGGCGCGAAACGTGTCGGCCGCGCCGAGCAGGACGGTCTTGCCGAGCTCCTGGCGCAGGTGCCAGGCGAGCTTGCCGATGGTGGTGGTCTTGCCCGTGCCGTTGACGCCGACGGCCATGATCACGGTCGGCTCGTGGCGCAGGTCGATCGTGTCGGTGCCGGTCCTGGCGATGCCGGCCAGCAGCTCGACCAGGCGCTCCTGCAACGCCGGGCCGCCCTCGACGCTGCCGGCGGTCGCCTCCTGCTCGAGCTGACCGACGACGCCGGCGGTCGTGCGCGCGCCGACGTCGGCCATGATCAGCGCCTCCTCCAACCGCTCCCACGTCTCCTCGTCGAGCGTGTCGAAGAGCGTCGCCTGGATCTCGGAGGTCAGCGCCTCGCGGGTCTTGGAAAGGTTCTGGCGCAGGCGCTTGAAGAACCCGCCGCGACGTTCGTCGGTCTGCTCGCCGTCCCCGGCGGAGGTCGAAGCGTCACCGGCGTCGCCGGTCAGGAAGAGGTCGCGCCAGTCACGGGCCATGGCGCGCGAAGATAGCGGGGTGATCGAGTCGCGAACCGTCCCGTCGGGCGAACCGCCCGCCACCGACCTCGTCGCCGCCATGGTCGATGAGGTCTCCGAGCTCTATGGCCGCATCGACGTGCCAGGCGCGCCGAGCGCGACGCCGGAGGATTTCTCGCCCGAGCGTGGCGGCGTGTTCTTGGTGGTGTTCGAGGACGATGTGCCGGTGGCCGGCGGGGGCTTGAAGCGCCTTGACGATGTTGCCTGCGAGATCAAGCGCATGTATGTGGTGCCGGAGGCGCGCGGGCGCGGGCATGCGTCGCGGTTGTTGCAGGCGTTGGAGGAGGAGGCGCGGCGGTTGGGGTACGCAATCGCACGGCTGGATACCGGCGTGCATCAGCCCGCCGCCCAGGCGATGTATGAGCGCGCGGGCTATCAGCAGATCGGAAACTTCAACGCGAACCCGTTCGCGAGCTTCTGGGGCGAGAAGATCCTGTAGCGCCCCGCGGCGCGCGGCTAGTAGTTCCCGGAGATGAGGTCCCAGGCGCGGCGCAGCTTGCCTTGCAGCGCGCTCTCGGAGTCTTCTTCGCCGTGGTTCTCGAGCACAGCTGGTGAGGCGGTGGGCTCGGGGAGTCGGTGGATCTCGGCGGCCGACACAGTGAGGACGACGGCGTGCGTGAAGATGGCGTCGACCTGGGGTGCGTCGACGAAGCGCAGACCGCCCGGCCCGAGGCGGGTGTCGACGACGAGGCCGTCGAAGATCTCGGTGCCCTCGTCGGCGAGGACGTGCTCGACCTTGCCGACGGTCTCGCCGTCGCTGGACACCACGTCGGTGCCGGGGGTGAGCGTGAGGTATGAGCCGGGTGCGCCGTGGTCCATGCCGGTAACGCTACCCACCCACGCCGGCGGCTACCGCCTCGGCATCCGCCACGTACTCCTTCGGCATCTTCCGCGACACGATCTTTGAGACGCCGTCGTTGCTCATCGACACCCCGTAGAGCGTGTCGGCGGCCTCCATGGTGCGCTTCTGGTGGGTCACGACGATGAACTGGGCGCGGTCGGCGTGGGCCTGGAGGAGGTCGAGGTAGCGGGTGATGTTGAGGTCGTCGAGCGCGGCCTCGACCTCGTCGAGGATGTAGAACGGGCACGGCTTGGCCAGGAACACGCTGAAGAGGAAGGCGATGGCGGTCATCGTCTTCTCCCCACCGCTGAGCAGCGTCAAGCGCTTCATCGACTTGCCCGCGGGCGTGATCTCGATCTCGACGCCGAGATCGTCGTCGGGATCGATGCCGCCCTCGGCAGCTTCGGCCTCGGCGTCCGCGGCGGCCTCGGCAGCTGCTTCGGCCTCGACCTCGGACGAGCCGTCACCGCCGTCGTCGGCTTTCGCCCCGCCGAGCACCGGCCGCGGCGCGTTCTCCTCGCGGACCAGCGTCAGCCGCCCGCTGCCGCCGGGGAAGAGCGTCTGCGAGAGCTCCTCGAAGTTCTTGGCCGCGGCCTCGAACGTCTCGGTGAAGGTGGTCCGGATCTGGCGATCGGTGTCGCGGATGAAGGCCTTCAACTCGCGCAGCGCCGTCTCCAGATCGGTGCGCTGGCGCTCGAGCTCGTCGACATGGGCGACCGCCTCGTCGTACTCCTGCTTGGCCAGCGGGTTGACCGGGCCGAGCTGCTCGCGGCGCTTGATCAGACGCTCAACGCGCTGGCGGAGTTGGACCGCCTCTTCGGGCTCCAGCGCGTCCTCGCGCGGCTCGGCCGGCAGCTCGAGCTTCTCGGCCAGCGCGGTGAGCTCCAGGACCGCCTCGGCCTCCTGGTCGCGCAGCTGCTGCGCGCGGACCTCGGCGCGCGTGACGAGCTCGTTGCGCTCGCCCAGCCGCTGCTGGATCTCGGCCTCCGACGCGGCGCAAGCGCGCAGCTCGGCGGCGACGCCCTCACCTTCGGCGCGGTCGGCGGCCAGCGCGGCCTCCATCTCGCGCATCCGCTCCATGACCGCCTCGTGGACGGTCGCCAGGACGTCGGCGACGCGGCCGGCGGCCGGGCCGAGCGCGGTGTCGCGCGCAAGCTGCGCTTCGAGGTGCGCGATCCGCTGCGTGCGCTCTGCCCGCGCCTTGGCGGCCTGCTCGGCGACGCGGCGCTCGGACGTCAGCTCGCCCTCGAGCTGCGCGCGGCGCACGGCCGCCTCGCCCTGCTCGGGCGCCTTGCGGCGCTCCTCCATCAACCAGGCGGCCTGGCGCTCGGACTCCTTGGCCTCGGCGTAGGAGCGCTCAGCGTCGCGGCGGCCGTGCTCGGCCTCGTCACGCGAGGCGTCGGCGGCGGCGACCGCCTGCGAGGCGGACTCGACGCCCTTGCCCGCCTCGTGCTCGGCCTGGACGTGGGTCTCTGCCTGGGCGATCAGGGCGTCGCGCTGGTTGCGCATCGCCAGGACACGCTCGGCCCCGCCCTCGGCGGCCTGCTGGAGCTCGCGCGTCGCCCCGAGCCAGGCGCGGCCGGCGGTGGTGACGGCGACGCCGGTGAAGGAGTCGGGAACATCGTCGAGGGCGTCGACGAGCCAGGCGTCGGCGAGCAGGCGGAGGGCCAGCGAGAGCGCCGGCTCGGGGCCGCGGATGAGGTCGGAGAAGGGTCGGGCGCCAGGGGTAGGCGGTGCGGCGGCGACAGGGTCCTCGGCGCCGGAACCTGTCGGGGAGACAGGATTTGAACCTGCGACGGCGCCTGCGACCAGCGCGCGACCACCGTCGCGCTTGGCGCGATCCAGCAGCGCGCCGCCCGCTGCGCGGTCCTCGACGACCGCAGCCGACAGCCGCGCACCCAAAGCGGCCGAGAGCGCCAGCTCGGCGCCCGCCTCGACCTCCAAGTCATCGCTCAACGACCGCGCGCCGCCGGATGGTCCGGCAGCCGAGCGCAGGAACTGATTGGCCCGCGCCAGCTCGGCGCCGACCTTAGCCGCCTCGCGCCGCGCGGCTTCGGCCGACGTCTCCGCCGCCCGCCGCGCCTGGCGCGCCAGCTCGCAGGCGCCATCGGCGTCCGCCAGCGCCGCGCGCTTGGCGTCGACGACCACGCGCAGCTCCTCGACCCGCGCCGCGGCCGCCGCCCGCTGCTGCTCGAGCGCCGCCAGCTCACGCTCCAGCGCGCCCTGGCGGTCTTCGTCCAGTGCCTTCAGCTGTGCTTCGAGCGACTCGATCCGTTCCAGGCCGTTCTCGTCGGGCTGGTCCTCGGCCGCCTGCAGTCGCAGCGCGCCCAGCTGACGCTCCCGACCCTCCGCACGCTCGGCGACCTGCTCGGCCGTCTCGCGCGT
The DNA here is from genome assembly GCA_963836485.1 of uncultured Conexibacteraceae bacterium. GTDB lineage: Bacteria > Actinomycetota > Thermoleophilia > Solirubrobacterales > Solirubrobacteraceae > Baekduia. The sequence goes on from CAWIJS010000013.1 coordinate 109,608, forward strand.
GCGCTCCAGGCGCAGCTCGATCCGCTCAGCGGCGCTGCGCGCTCGCTCCACGCGCCGCGCCAACGCCTCGCGCTGCTCGGAGCGCTGCGCCAGCGCCTCTTCGGCAAGCTGCCGGCGAGCGGCGACCTCGCGCAGCTCGCCCTGAGCCTCCTCCCGCGCGGCCTTCGCCGAGGTCGCCGTCTCCAGCGCCTCGGCCATCTCGGCACGACGCGCGCGCACCGTCTCGCGCGCGAGCTCCCACCGCGCCTCGACCGTCTGGCGCTCCAACCGCTCGTGCAACTCGGCCGCCTCGGCCTGGCGCTTCAGGGGCCGCAGGCGCGAGCGCGCCTCGCGCTCGACGTCCAGCGCACGATCCAGATTGTCTTGCGTGCGCTCCAGCTTGAGCTGTGCACGGCGCCGGCGCTTGCGGTGCTTGCCCAGGCCCGCCGCCTCCTCGATCAGCAGCCGGCGGTCGCGCGGCTTGGAGGTGACGATCGCCTCGACGCGCCCCTGCGAGACGACCGAATGCGACTCCTTGCCCAGGCCGGTGTCGGAGAGCACCTCCAGCACGTCGACCATCCGGCAGCGCGCGCCGTTGAGCCGGTACTCGCCGTCGCCGTTGCGGTCCAGCCGCCGCAGGATCGAGATCTCCCCCACCGGCAGATCGACCGTCCCGTCGGAGTTGTCCAATACCAACTCGACCTCGGCCGACGAGCGCGCCTGCACCCCGCGGCCGCCGCCGAAGATGACGTCCTGCATCGACTGGCCGCGCACGGCGAGCGGCGACTGCTCGCCCATCGCCCACAGCACGGCGTCGGTGATGTTGGACTTGCCGGAGCCATTGGGCCCGACGATGACCGACACGCCTTCGCCGAACTCGAGCTTCGTGCGGTCGGGGAAGGACTTGAAGCCCTTCAGGGTCAGCGACTTCAGATGCACCCCCATATCCTGGCGGGTGCCCCGGACGTTCGGTACCGAAGCGTGGACCGTCCGCCCTATGCAGGGCTTTCGGCGGCCTCTTCTGGCTCCAGCGACTCCAGCGCCACGCGCGCGGCCTCCTGCTCGGCGTGCTTCTTGGAGCGCCCGGAGCCCGTCCCCATGACGTTGCCCTCGACCCCAGCGGCGACCTCGAAGGTGCGGTCGTGCGGCGGGCCGTGCTCGGCGGTCACCTCGTAAGCGACGACCTCGCCGCGCTGCGCCAGGCGCTCCTGCAGCGTCGACTTGTAGTCGACGGGATGCTCGAGCGCGTTCTCCAGCTCCGGCGCGAAGGCTTCGACGACCGCCGCGGCGGTGCGCTCGTAGCCCGCGTGCAGGAAACAGGCGCCGATCACCGCCTCGATGATCGAGGCCAGGACGCGCTCGGTCTCCATCAGCGCGGTTGTCTGCTCGGCGCCCTCGGGCGCCGCGGCGCGCAGCCGCTCAGGAACCCCGAGCCGTTCGGCGACGTTGCGACAGGACGGTCCCGAGACCGTCTGGGCGCGAATCTTCGTTAGGCGCCCGGCGCCGTAGCGCTCGGCCTCCAGCAGCGGGTAGATGTGCGCGGTGATCGCCAGCCCCAGGACGCTGTCGCCCAGGAACGCGAGGCGCGCGTAGGAGTCCGAGCGGCGGGCGGTCCACGACGCGTGGGTGAAGACCTGGCGCGCCAGGTCGGTCGGGACCTCCTCCAGCAGTGCGTGCAGCTGATGCAGCGGAACCGGATCCCGAGCTAGGCCGTGCCGCTGGGCGCGTGGGCGAGGACGAAGTCGACCGCCTGGCCCACGGAGAGGATCTGCGCGGCCTGCTCGTCGGTCATCTTCACGCCGTAGGAGTCCTCAAGCTCCTGCACCAGCGTGTAGAGGTCGAGCGAGTCGGCGTCGAGGTCCTCTTTGAAGCGTGTGCCCTCCTCGATCCGGCCAGCGTCGAGCTCGAGCTCGTCGGCGAGATGGTTGCGGATCAAGGTGAGGACGGCTTCGCGGGTCATGGCGTTTGCTGCACAGTAGAGCCCGATGCGGACGCGATTGGCGCGGGACCCTTCAATGCTCCCGCCTCTTCCAGCGCGCCATGGGTACGACCGACGACGTCGTTACGCACGCCGCGTGCGGCGAGCAGGATCGCCTGCGAGAAGCCGATGCGCGTGAAGCGACCGTGCGGCACGACGCCGAGCTTGCGCAGGCCGAGCAGGTAGGCGCCACCCTGGGCCTCGGGGTCGATCTCGGCGCGCAGCGCTTGGAGATCGCCGCGCAGCAGCAGGCCGCCGAGCTTGCCGCGCGTAGAGCCCAACGCGGCCTCGCGGATCGAGCGCAGCGTCGCCGAGGAGACGCCCTCGATCAGCTTCAGTGCAACGTTGCCGGTGAAGCCGTCGGCCACCACCACGTCGGCCACGCCGTCCATGACGACGTTGCCCTCGGTGTTGCCGACGAAGTCGACCAGCGGTGAGGAGGCGGCGCGCTCCTGCAGCAGCTTGTTGGCCTCCTGGACCAGCGGCGTGCCCTTGATCGCCTCGGTGCCGTTGGACAGCAGCGCCACGCGCGGGCGCTGGATGCCCAGGACGGTCGACGCCAGAGCGGCGCCCATGAAGGCGAACTGCACGAGGTGCTCGGGGCGGACCTCGGCGTTGGCGCCGACGTCGAGCAGCGTGACGGGCTGACGGCCGCCGGGGACGGGCAACGGAATCGCCAGCGCCGGGCGGTAGATGCCCTGGGCACGGCGGACGTTGAGCAGGCCGGCGGCAAGCGCGGCGCCGGTGGAGCCGCCGGAGACGAGCGCGTCGGCGCGGCCGTCGGCGACGGCCTTGGCGGCCAGCACGATCGACGCGTCCTTGGTCGACCGCGCGGCGGCGACGGGGTCCGGGACCTTCGCGATCGAGACGGGAGCGTCGACGATCTCGACGAGGCCGTCGGGCGCGTCGATCTCACCGAACTTCTCGGCGGGGCCGAAGAGCAGGGTGCGGACGCCCTGGCGCGCGGCGATCGCGGCACCGGCGGCGACTTCAGCGGGGCCGAGGTCGGCGCCGTTGGCGTCGACCGCGACGATGATGCGGCGGTCGGCTGCCCCGTCGTCCGGGGAAGCCATCGGCCTAGTGCTCGTGGCCGTGATGATCGGTGTCAGGCTCGAGGACCTGACGGCCGCCGTAGGTGCCGCACACGGGGCAGACCCGGTGGGGACGACGCGGGCTGTGGCACTGCGGGCACGCGTTGATCGCGGGCGAGCTGATCTTGTGCTGCGAACGACGCTTGGTCGTGCGGCTGTGCGACTGCTTCTGCTTCGGGACGGCCATGGGCGACGCCGAAGGGTAGCGGACGGCGGACCGCACCGCCGTGCGGGTCCGCGGCGCGTGGTTGACTGCGGCGGCGTGTCTGCGACGGTCATCACCCGCCCGATGGCGCCCGACGACGTCAACGGCGCCGCCGCGGTCGGCACCGCCGCCCTCGAGGTGCTCTACCCGGTCGAGTTCCGCCCCGACGACGCCGCGACGCGCGCCGAGTTCACCCGGCGCTCGCGGGCCCGGGTGGGCCACATCCGCGACCGCGATCCCGCGGGCGCGTGGGTCGCTGAGCTCGACGGGGAGATCGTCGGGGTGGCGCTCGCGCTGGTGCGCGAAGGCGTCTGGGGCCTCTCGCTCTTCGGCGTCAAGCCCGGGCTCCAGGGCCAAGGCATCGGCGGCCCGCTGCTGGCCGGCGCGCTGCGGGCCGCCAAGGGCTGCCGGGCAGCGATCATCCTCAGCTCGTCAGACCCGCGGGCGATGCGCCGCTACTTTCGCGCCGGCTTCCGGGTCCGCCCGTGCCTTGCCGCCGCCGGGGAGCTCAACCGCACACGGATCCCGGCGGGGCTGCGCGCCCGCCCGGGCGATCTGACCTCCGAGGCCGACCGCGCGACGATCGACGCAGCGTCGCGGTTCGTCCGCAGCGCCTCGCACCTCGAGGACGTCGGCGCGATGATCGCCGCGGGCGGCCAGCTCTTCGTCGTCGAGGGTGCTGGCTGGGCCGTCGGGCGCGACGGCGCGCCCGCGATCGTCGCGGCGCTCGACGACGAGACGGCGACCGACCTGACCTGGTCCTGCCTGGCCACCGGCGAGGCCGGCGCGCCGACCCACATCGACTTCATCACCCAGGGCAACGACTGGGCGGTCGCCGTCGCGCTGGACGCCGGCCTGTCGCTCACGCCCGACGGCCCGACCTTCGTCCGCGGCGAACTCGGTCCGCTCGCGCCGTACCTGCCCAGCGGCGCGTATCTCTGAGGATCGCGGCGCCGCCCGCCGGCTAGTTCTCCAGCTTCAGCTCCGATAGCGCCGCCCAGCGCGGGTCGGGCGCCTTCTCGTGGTGGTGGTCGGGACCGGCGTTGTTGAGGTCGATGCCGCACTCGGGGCAGAGCCCGAGGCAGTCGGGGCGGCAGAGGATGTTGGCCGGCAGCTCGAGCGCGAGCGCGTCGCGCGTCCAGGCCCCGACGTCGACGACCTCGCCCGTGACGTAGGGCGAGTCCAGCTCCTCGCCGCTGTCGGGCTGGTCGACCTCGTAGGCGTCGACCTCGAAGGCCGGCGACGCGGGCTCCAGGCAACGCATGCACGGCCCGTGCAACTCGGCGCGCAGGCGCAGCCGCAGCGACCAGCCGCCGCCGGTCATCTTGGAGGCGTCGAGGTGGATGGGGATCGGCGTCGGGCGGACGTCGTAGCGCTCGTTGCTCAGCTCGAAGTGGTCGAGCGGAACTTCCAGATCGAGGTGGCGGGCCTCGCCGGCACGCAGGTGCAGGGGCCCCAGGTCGAAGGTGTCGGTACGCGCAGACATCTTGCTCACGAGGGTAGAAGATGGGTCGGTGCGCGCGATGGTGCTGGCGGCCAGGAGAACCTCTGCGGTGCCCGAGCCGCGCTGGACGGCGCTGTTGGCGCTGTGGCGCTCAGCGCGCGGCGCTTGTGTTGTGCGCTGCGTGGCCTGTCGTCACCGAGGAGAGCGAGCGCAGTTGGCATTTCGGCGCGCGGGCGGTCGTCCGCTGGCGCGCGGGTGGGAGGCACATCGCCACCCGACTGTTGTTGAGGTGGTCGATCGCGACGACATCCACCGTCGCTAATGTCGACCACCCCAACAACAGTCGCGGGCGTCGGCGGACGACGAGCGGCGCTCAGCCGCTTCGGCCACGCTCGCTCTCCTCGGTGACGACAGGCCACGCAGCGCCGCCAAGGCCAACGCCGCGCACTGAGCGCCAATGGCGCCCGCGTCAACGCCTACGAGTTCGCCGGCTCGCCGTCGGCAGCAAGCTCGCGCTTGAGGACTTTGCCCGTCGCGTTGCGCGGCAGCTCGTCCAAGAACACCACGTCGCGCGGCACCTTGTAGGAGGCGAGGTTCGACTTGATGTAGGCCTTGAGCTCGTCTTCTGACGCAGCCCCGTCGCTGACGAGCACGACGAACGCCTTCAGCCGTTGGCCGAACTTCGGATCGTCGACGCCGACCACCGCGGCCTCCTCGACCGCGTCGTGGTGGCTCAGCAGGTCCTCGACCTCGCGCGGGAAGACGTTCTCGCCGCCGGAGACGATCATCTCGTCGTCGCGACCGTCGACGAACAGGCGGCCACCGGCGTCGAAGTGGCCGACGTCGCCGGTCGACATCAGGCCATCGATGATCGCCTTGTTGCCGCCGCCGGTGTAGCCGTCGAAGACGAGCTCGTTGCCGACGAAGATGCGGCCGGTCTCGCCGCCGGGGACCTCGCGGCCGTCGTCGTCAAGCAGCTTGACCACGGTGCCAAACGGCGGGCAGCCGGCGGTGCCGGGCGCGGCCCGGAGATCGCCGGGCTGGGCGATCGTCGCCCAGGCAACCTCGGTCGACCCGTACAGGTTGTAGAGCACGTCGCCGAAGCGATCCATGACCTCGGTGGCCAGCGGGCCGGGCAGCGCCGAGCCGCTCGCGCCGATGATCCGCAGCGAGCGCGTGTCGTAGCGGTCGATCGTCTCGGGCGGCAGCTCCAGGATCCGCGACAACATGACCGGCACGACGGCCAGCGTCGTGCACTCGTGCTGGGCGATCGCGCTGAGCGTGCCCTCGGGGTCGAACCTGCGGCGCAGCACGAGCTGGCCGCCGAGCGCCATCCCGAGCGTGAAGTGCGCGAAGCCCCAGGAGTGGAACATCGGCGCCGCGACCATCCACGGCTCCTCGGAGCGCAGCGGGATCTTCGAGAGGAACCCGGCGGCCGGCAGCAGCGACTTGGGCTGGCTGCGGTTGGCGCCCTTCGGCGTGCCGGTCGTGCCGCTGGTCAGGATCACCACGCGGCCCTTCTCGGCCGGCGGGACGAGGTCGGCCGTGTCGCCGCGCGCGATCAAGTCCTCCAACAACGGATCGTCGGATGGTGCGCCGTCCTCCCCGTCGAACCAGGCCACAAAGCGCTTGCGCCGCTTGCCCGCCTCCTGCACCAGCTCGGCGAACTCCTGGTCGTAGACCAGGGCCTTGGGCTTCTCGCGCTTGCAGACGTCGGTGATCTGCGGGCCAGCGAACATCGTGTTGAGGTACAGCGCGTTGGCGCCGAGCTTGGAGCACGCCACGGTCGCGTCGATGAAGCCGCGGTGGTTGCGACAGAGGATCGCCACGCCGTCGCCCTCGCCGATGCCCAGGTCACTCCACGCGTTGGCCAGCGCGTTGGTGCGCTCGTGGATCTCTTTGAAGGTCAGCGTCCCCAGCTCGTCGACGATCCCGATCTTGTCGGGCCGCCGCGCGGCGGAGACCGCGTAGCCGGCCGCGGGCGTCGGGCCCCAGCGCAGCATCGTCGAGGCCATATGGACGACCTTGTCGGGCCGCATGGGCGCGATGACGCCGGCCTCGGCGAGGACCTTGACGGCCTGCGCGCGGTTGCCGATCAGGTCAAAGACGTGCTGCACCTGAGACATTGCGTGGGAATATGGCACTAACGGGACTCCTCGTGGTGATACGCCATGACGCCTGGCGTTCAGGGCAGGGTCAGGTCGCCCGGAACGTCGCCTCGCTCGATGAGCCCGCGGATGTCGGCTGCGCGCCGCGGGTTCAGGAAGACATGGCGCTGTCCCACGCTCGGCTTCTCGACCAGCAATCCTGAGAGCAGCAACGCTTCTCCCACCTCCTCGGCCAGCGCGCGGTCGTTGCCGGCAAAGCCGCGGGCGAGGTGTGTGAAGGCCGTGTGGTACCCACCCCATTTGCCCATTCCGTCGAGCCGCTGGAGGATCCGGCGGGCCACGCGGCGCGAGGGATCCGGGTCATCGTGCGGACGCGCGACGCCGTCGTGGTCGGCGGCATCGAGGACGGCGAGGATCGCGTCCTCGTGCTCGGTCTGCGCGGCGTGGTCGGCCGGCCGGCCGCCGAGCCGCGCGATCTCCAGCGCGACGCGCAGCGGGTGCGCCGGGCCGATCGGGGCCTTGAGGTCGACGACGTCCTCCAGCAGCGCCTCGGGCACCGCGATCGCGATCGCCTTCAGGCGGTCGACCGGCTCGACCTGCTCCTCGAAGGCGAGCGGGAAGAGCTCGACGACGGCATCGGCGACCGGCGCGTGGAGGTGCAGCGCAAAGTACCCGTCAAAGCTGCCGGCGGTCAGCTCACCGGAAACGCTCACCGACTCCTCCAGCGCCCCGACCAGCGCGGCGGCCAGCAGCCAGGCGCGCTCGTCGACGGCATCGGGGTCGGCCCGCAGCTCGGGCGCGATCGGCGCGACGACGACCAGGCCATCGGTGTGCACGGCCGCCGCGACGACCACCGGATGCTCGTAGCCCGAGCGCGCCGCCGCGAGCTCCTCGACGCCGTGCTGCAATTCTCTTCCCAGCAACGTGCGCAGTTGGCCGACGCGCTCGCGCGGAGCATCCGCCCCGCCCGCATCGGCCAGGACCTGCTCGATGCCAGTGAGCGTCGGCCGCATCGCCACGCAGCCTATGGGGACGGGCGGGGTCGTCTGTCCGTCGCCACCCGCACACTGAGCGATCGCCCATGAAGCTGGTCCATGCCGCCGACATCCACCTCGACAGCCCGATGCACGGGCTGGCCGCGTATGACACCGCGCCGGTGGGCGAGCTGCGGCTGGCGACGCGCGCCGCGCTGCGCAACCTCGTGGAGCTGTGCCTGGACGAGCAGGCCGACGCGCTGCTGATCGGCGGCGACCTCTACGACGGCGACTGGCACGACTACGCGACCGGCGCCCAATTCGTGCGCGAGGCCCAGCGGCTGGCCGAGGCGGGCATCCCGATCGTGCTCGTCACCGGCAACCACGATGCGGCGAGCCGGATCACCAAGGCGCTGCGGTTGCCCGACAACGTGCACGTCCTGCCGGTCGACGCGCCGCAGACCAAGATCTTCGAGGAGCTCGGCTTGGCCGTCCACGGCCAGGGCTACGCGACGGCGGCGGTGACCGAGGATCTGTCGGCGGACTACCCGCGCGCGCTGTCGGGGATGGTCAACGTCGGGCTGCTGCACACCAGCGCCGACGGCCGCTTCGACCACGCGCCGTATGCCCCGTGCCGCGTCGATCGGCTCGCCGCGCACGGCTACGACTTCTGGGGTCTCGGGCACGTGCACGAGCGCGTGCTGCTGCACGAGGATCCGCCGATCCTGTTCCCCGGCTGCCTGCAAGGGCGCAACGTGCGCGAGACGGGGCCCAAGGGCGCGACGGTCGTGACGTTCGGCGCCGACGGCCGGCCGGTGCTGGAGGAGCGCGTGCTGGACGTGGTGCGCTGGGCGGTCTGCTCGGTCGATGCGAGCGACCTGACCGATGCCGATGCGGTCGTCGCGGCGGCCGGAGATGCGCTGGCCGAGGCCGTCGAGGCCGCCGACGGACGCCTGCTGGCCGCGCGCGTGCGGGTGACGGGCGCCTCGCCGGCGCACGGCGCGCTGGTGCGCGATGCGCGGCGCTTTGAGTGGGACGTGCGCAGCGCCGCCGGCGAGGTCGCGGGCGAGCGGGCGTGGGTCGAGAAGGTCGTGGTGCGCACGACGCCGGAGCGCGCCGGCTCCGAACTGGAGTCCGACGACGTCTTCGCCGAGCTGTCGCGCGCGGTGCGCGACGCGGCGGGCGACGCCGACGCGGTCGCCACGCTGGTCCAGGAGCTCGCGCCGCTGGCGGCCAAGCTGCCGGTCGACCTCGGCTGGGATCCGCTGGCGCCCGAGACCGTGCGTTCGCTGCTGGTCGATGTGGAGCGCGAGCTGCCCGCGTTGCTGCTGGATGGCGGTGGCGGCTCGTGATCCGAATCGCGCGCCTGGACCTCGAGCGCTGGGGGCACTTCGACGGACGCCGCCTGACCTTCGGGCCGGCAGGCCGACTGCACGTGATCTTCGGCGCCAACGAGGCCGGGAAGTCGACCACGCGGCGCGCGGTGAGCGCGCTGCTGTTCGGCGTGCCGGAGCGGACGAGCGACACGTTCGGCCGCCCGGGCGCGGATCTGCGCGTCGGCGCGCGGCTGGAGCTCGACGGGACACCGGTCGAGGTCGTCCGGCGCAAGGGCCGCAAGAACACGTTGTTGGATGCCGACGGCGAGGTGCTTGACCCGGCCCCGTTGGATCGCGCGCTGGGCGGGCTGAGCGGCGAGGTCCACGCCGGGCTCTTCGAGATCACCCACGACTCGCTGGTGCAGGGTGGCCACGAGCTGCTGGCGGGCCGCGGGGCGGTCGGCGAGTCGTTGTTTGCCGCTGCCGCGGGAACGAGCCGTCTGCACGCGCTGCTGCGGCGCCTGGAGGGCGACGCGGACGCGGTCTTCACTCCCTTGGGCCGTAAGAAGGAGCTCAACGTGTTGCTGGCGCAGCACGCAGAAGCGGTGCGCACGCTGCGCGACGCCGCCCTGCGACCGCCGCAACATGAGGCCCTGGCCCGAGCGCTGGAGGGGCTGGAGACGGCCTACGCGCGGGCGGGTGCCGAGCTGGATGAGGTCGAGCGTGAGCGCGCGCGGCTGGAGCGGCTGCACGGGGCGCTGCCGCTGGCGGCGCTGCGGACGACGCGGGCGCTTGAGCTCGAGGAGCTGGGTGAGGTGGCGGCGCTGGCCGCTGATGCCCCGGCACGACGGAGCGTCGCCCAAGAGCGGCGCGACGCGGCCCGCGCACGCGGTGCAGCGGCCGAACGTGACGTGGAGCGGCGCCGGACGCGGTTTGCCGCGCTGGCGGTCGACGAGGGGCTGCTGCCGTTCGTGACCGAGTTGGAGGACGTGCACGCGCAGGGCACCGCGGTGGCCCAGGACGCGGCGCGGCGCGAGGACCTGGCCGCGCAGCGCACGGCGCTGGCGCCGCGGTTGAAAGAGTTGTTGGGGTCCTTGGCGCCGGCGCTGGGCGGCCGCTCGCTCCGCGAGCTGGCACTGGACGAGGACGCCCGTGCGCGGCTGGAGACATGCCTGCAGGCGCGGGCGGGCGTCGAGCAGGCCGTGAGCACCGCACGTGAGGGGCTGACCGAGGCTGAGCGCGTGGCCGAGCGGGCGCAGCGCGCGGCGGAGGAGGCGCCGGCGGAGATCGACGACGCCGCGCTGGCCGCGGCGCTGCGGGCGGCGCGGGGCGCCGGGCCAGTGGACGAGGACGCCGCGCGGGCGCGCGCTGAGGAGCACAGCGCGCTCGCGGCCGCTGAGCAGGCGGCAGCGCAGATGCGGCCGGCGCTCGATGCGGCGACGCTCGCCGCGCTGCCGGTGCCCGACCGAACGACGGTCGAGCGATTGCTTGTTGCGGTGGTCGAGGCCGAGCAGGTCGCGACCGGTCTCGCCGTCCAAGCCGAGGGCATCGAGGACCGCACGCGGTTGCTGGAGCGTCAACGCGATCAGCTCGCGGCCGAGGCGCCGGTGCTCGACGCCACTGCCCTGGAGCGTGCGCGGGAGGCGCGGGCACAGGCCTGGGAGGCCGTGCGCGAGGTGCTGGCGTCGGGCGTCGTTCCTGCGGATGCGACAGCGCTGGTCGCCGAGCACGAGCGCACGGTCGCAGCCGCCGACGAGGTCGCCGATGTTCGCCTGCAGCGCGCCGAAGATGTCGCGCGGCTGGCTGACGTCGAGCGCGAGCTGACGGTCCTCGCCCACGACGTCGAGGAGCTGGGTCATCGGCGCGAGCGGCACACCGCGGTGGCCAAGCGCGCCCTAGCGGCGTGGTCATCGGCCTGGGCGCCGACCGGCGCGAGCGCCCCTGCGCCGGCCGAGGCAGGCGCGTGGCTTGCAGCCCGCGAGACCGTCCTGACCCATCTGTCTGAAGCCGCGAGCGCTGCCGAGCAGGCTGAGACCGCGGAGGTCTTGCGCGCGCAGCATCGCACTGCGCTGCGAGCCGCGCTCGGCGTCCACGCCGGCAGTGCCGAGGACGCCGCCCTCCCCCTCTCCGCGCTCATCGAACTGGCCGACGGCCGCCTCGACGCGCTGCGCGGCGAGGCCGAGCGGGCCAGTCGTGCCGCGGAGGCCGTCGCACGGACGGTCGCCGACCGCGAGGACGCCGAGGTCGGGCTTGCCCGCGCCGAGGCCGCGCTGGCGCGGTGGCAGGACGAGTGGAGCGCGTTACGCGCGGGCTGCGGCCTTGCCGAGACGCTGGAGCCCGCAGATGCGCTTGGCGCGCTGCGCTCCATCGAGCAGGCCGCACGCGATCAGGAGCGGCTCGCCACGCTCAGCGCCGACATCGACGCCATCGACGCTCGCCGCCACGCCTTCGAGACCGCGGTCGCGGAGTTCATCACGGCCACTGGCGCCACCGACCTCGCCGAGCAGCCCGCCACCTCAGCGGCTGCGGTCCTGCATCGCCGTGCCACCGAGGCACGTGCCGCCGCGGCCGAGCGCGAGGCGCTGGCTGCCGAGCTGGCCGTCCTCGACGCCGAGCAGGCCGAGGCGACGGCGATCGTCGCCGAGACCGAGCAGGAGCTCTCAGCGCTCCGCGCCGCCGCCGGCGCGAGCGACGACGCCGAGCTCCTCCTCCGTGAGGAGGCCAGCGCCCGCGCCGCCGAATTGCGCGCCGAGATCACCGACCTCGACGGCAAGCTCGCTCGCGCCGGCGGCGCGCCCGCCGCCGAAGTCGCCGCGGCCGTCGCCGAGCTGGACGCCGACGCGCTGCCGGCCCGCGCACAGGAGCTGGAAGCCCTCGCCGTCAAGCGCCGCGACACGCGTGACGAGGCAGCCGAAGCGCTGACCCGCGCCCGCGACGAGCTGGCGCGCTTGGAGCGCTCCGAGGAGGCGGCGCAGGCCGCCCAGGCCAAGGCGAGCCTGGAGGCCCAGATCCAGGAGCTGGCCGAGCGCTATGCCCGAACCCGCCTGGCCCAGCGCGTCCTGCGTGACGCGATCGCCCGCTACCGCTCGGCGCATGAGGGCCCGCTGCTGGCACGCGCCAACGCGCTCTTCCCCGCGCTGACCTGCGAGCGCTTTGCGCGTCTGGAGACCGACGTCGACGAGCGCGACGAGGACGTCCTGATCGCCGTCACCGCCGACGGCTCACGCCGCCGCGTGCAGGAGCTCAGCGACGGCACCCGCGAGCAGCTCTTCCTCGCGCTGCGCCTCGCCGCGATCGAGCGCCACGTCGCGACGGCCGAGGCCGTGCCGGTGCTCTTCGACGACGTCCTCCTGGAGTCCGACGACGAGCGCGCCCAGCGCATCCTCGCCGCGCTCGCCGAGCTGGCAACCAAGACCCAAGTGCTGGTCCTCACCCACCACCAGCACCTGGTGGAGATCGCACGCGCGACGCTGCCCAAGCGCCGGCTGGACGTCATCGAGCTGAGCGAGGCGACGGGGACTGACCCCGACATCGACGCCGTGCCGCCCGTCCCCACGCTCGCCGACGAGCTGGAAGCCGCGCTCGTCGGCGGTCCGCCGGACGACTTCGGCGAGCAGCAGACCTTGTTGTAGAACTACGCTGCGACCGGTGCGGTGCCTGCGCCAACGCCCGTGAGCTCCTCGCTCAGCGTCCACAGCCGGCGAGCGTCGTCCGCGTTCTTCGCCGCCTTCGTGCGGCCGACGAGCTTCGGATGCCCGCGCTGTTCCAGGAACTTATCCGGGCCGACGAAGGAGTTGCCCGGGATGTCCTGCGTCGCGGCATACAGCGTCGGCAGCGCACCCATCTCCTCGCTCTGGGCCAGCAGCCGGTTGCCGATCGTGTTGAACAACAGGTGGTTGATGCGGCTGCCGGTGTGGCTCTGCAGGTGCGTGCTCGCGTAGCCCGGATGGGCGGCGACCGCGCGGACGGAGCTGCCCGCCTCGTCCAACCGCCGCTGCAACTCACTCGTGAACAACAGGTTGGCCAGCTTGGTCTGGCCGTAGACGCGCCAGCGGTCGTAGCGGCGATGCTCCCAGTTGAGATCGTCGAGGTGCAGCTTGCCGATGCGGTGCGCGCCTGAGGAGACGCTGACGACACGGTCGGTGATGTGCCCCAACAAGAGGTTGGTCAGCGCGAAGTGCCCGAGGTGGTTGGTGCCGATCTGCGCCTCGAAGCCGTCGACCGTCTTGGACTGCGGCACGGCCATGATCCCGGCGTTGTTGATGAGGATGTCGAGGTCGCCGCTCCAGCCGTCGGCGAACGCGCGCACCGAGGCCAGCGATGCGAGATCCAGCTCCCGCACCTCCCAGTCACCGGTGAACGGCGCGGCCACGCGCTCGCCCTTGGCCGTGTCGCGAACGGCGAGGACGACGTGCGCGCCGGCCCGCGCCAGCTCGCGAGCGGTGACGGCGCCGAGGCCGCTCGATGCGCCGGTCACGACGATGGTGCGGCCGGACAGATCGGGGAGGTCGGCGGCGGTCCAGGAGGAGGAAGGAGACATGCGGCGCAATGTAGTCGCCGTCGACAAAGGTGTCAATGACAACAATGCTGGCAGCGTCTACTCCCGCCGGTACGCTGTGGCCGTGACGACCGCCGCGCGCCCCTATCACCACGGCAACCTCCGCGAAGCGCTCCTGCTGGCCGGCGAACAGGCGCTGGAGACCGGCGGGGCCCAGAACCTGTCGCTGCGCGAACTGGCACGCGAGGTCGGCGTCAGCCATGCCGCTCCGCGCCGCCACTTCTCTGACAAACAGGCGCTGCTGGACGCGCTGGCGTTCAGCGGCTGGGAGCGCCTCGGAGCGGCGCTGACCACGGCCGTCGCCGCAGGCGAGGGCTTCGACGCGCAGATGCTCGGTCTCGCCCGCGCCTACGTCGCTTTCGCCACCGGCCATCCCGCGCTCATCGCGCTGATGTTCGCCACCAAGCATGCCGAGGGCGTCTCGCCCGAGCTGACGGCGGCCGGCGAGCGCGCGCTGGCACCCGCGCTGACCACCGTCGCCGACGGCCAGGCCGCCGGCGCGGTCGTCACAGGCGACCCCGAGCGCGTCGCCATCGTCGCCTTCGCCGCCCTCCAGGGCCTCGTCGCGCTCGCCAACAACGGCATGCTCGACGGCACGCCGCTCACCGAGACGCTCGACGAGGTCGTCGAGCGGCTGGTGCTGGGCCTACGCCCGCGCTGAAACACGGACATCCCGATCGCTCAGCGCCGCATCGCGGCGGCGAACCGACCATGCTTGCACCATGATCGAGTCCCACGGCCTCACGAAGCGCCTCGGTGGTCGCACCGTTGTCTCCGACGTGACCTTCGCCTGCGCCCCCGGAACCGTCACCGGCTTCCTCGGCCCCAACGGCGCGGGCAAGACCACCACCATGCGCATGTTGTGCGGGCTGTCAGACCCCGACGCCGGCCACGCCGAGATCCTCGGTGGGCCCTACCGCGCGCTGCCCAACCCGGGCCGCCGCGTCGGCATCCTGCTCGACGCCAGCGCCCAGCACGGCGGCCGCCGCGGCCAGGAGACGCTCACCCTGTCGGCGCTGACGATGGGCGCCGACCCCAACCGCGTGCCCGAGCTGCTGGAGCGCGTCGGCCTGGAGAAGCGCGCCGCGCGCCAGCGCGTCAAGGCCTACTCGCTCGGCATGCGCCAGCGCCTCGGCATCGCCAACGCGCTGATCGGCGACCCGGAGATCCTGATCCTCGACGAGCCCGCCAACGGCCTGGACCCCGAGGGCATGCGCTGGATGCGCGGCCTGCTGCGCGACTTCGCCGACCGCGGCGGCACCGTCCTGCTCTCCTCCCATCTGCTGCACGAGGTCGAGGTGGTCGCCGATCAGTTGCTGATCATCGGCACCGGGAAGATCGTGGCGGCCGGCACCCGCGAGGAGCTGCTGGCCGGCGCCGGCACGCTCGTGCGCGCCGCCGATGACAGCGCTGCGCTCGCGTCGGCGATGGCGGCGGCCGGCCTTGCCGCCCGTGCCCATCCCGATGGTGGCTTCATCGTCGAGGCCGAGCCCGAGGAGGTCGGTCGCGCTGCGCTGGCCGGCGGCGTTGCGCTCTCGCGGCTGGGCCCGTCCGAGAGCGCCGGCCTCGAGCAGCTCTTCTTCGACCTCACCAGCGGAGCGCCGGACGCACCAAACGCGTCCGCACCCGCCGATCTGCAGGAGACCGTCCGATGAGCACCGCCACCGCCCGCTTCGACGACCCGCTCTCGCCGCGCGCCGCCGACACCGCGCGCGACCGCCGCCCCAGCCTCGTCACGCTCACCCGCGTCGAGCTGCGCAAGATGTATGACACGCGCGCAGGCTTCTGGTTGCTGCTGATCTGCGTGCTTTTGACGCTCCTGGTCGCCGGCCTCACCGGCCTCCTCGACGACGCCGACAAGCACACGCTGAGCAGCATCTTCAACGCTACGTCACAGGTGATCACCTTGCTGCTGCCGATCGTCGGCATCCTGCTGGTCACCTCGGAGTGGTCCCAGCGCACCGCGCAGGTGACCTTCACGCTGGTGCCCCAGCGCGGCCGCGTGCTGGCGGCGAAGGTCAGCGCCAGCGTGGTCCTGGCGCTGATCGCCTTCGCGCTGGCCCTGGCGCTCGCGTTGGTGGGAACGGCGCTGGACCCCGCCAGCGAGGGTGCGTGGTCGCTGTCGGCGGGCGTGCTCGCGCAGACCGCGTTCTACATCGTGATCTCAACGCTGATGGGTGTCGCGCTGGGTGCCGCAATCCTGCTCTCGGCCCCCGCGATCGTGGCGTCGTTCATCCTCCCGATCGGCTTCGGCGCGGCGACGCACCTGATCCCCGGCCTGGACGGCGCGGCGCATTGGCTCGATCAGGGCGAGACGCTGCCCGACCTGACCGACCACATCTACAGCGCCCACGCGTGGGCGCGCGTCGGCACGACGCTCCTGCTCTGGCTCGCGCTCCCGATGGCGATCGGTGCGTGGCGCTTCCTGCGCGGAGAGATCCGCTAGGGCACTGCGAGCGGCTTACGCCGCTTCGACGGAGTCTTCCTCTTCCTTGCCCTGCAGCCGCTCACGGCCGCGGCGCACGGCTGCGATGAACTTCGAGAGGTTGACCTCGAGCGTGTTGAGGATCTCGTCGGCGTAGTCCTCGGCGCCGAGACGAATCTCGCGCTCGCGGGCCCGCGCGTCTTCCACGATCTCCTCGGCGGCGCGCTCTGCTTCGCGCGTCACCTCCTGATCGGAGACGAGCTCCTCCTGCTTGCGCACGGCGTCCTTGACGATCCGCTCCGCCTCGCGCTTGGCTTCGGCGAGCATCTCTTGGCGTTCCTTGACGATCCACCGCGCCTGCTTGATCTCCTCAGGGATGGTCGCGCGCATCTGATCCAAGATGTCGTAAATCTTGTCGCGATCCACCCGCACCTCGTCGGTGAGAGGGAGCCTTTTGGCGTTGTGGACAAGGTCGTCGAGCTTGTCAATGAGGACCAGGACGTCCATGGCTAAGCGTCTTTCGTCATCGGGTGAGCTCTTCCTTCAGTCGGCGGGCGACACGCTCCGGGACGAGGCTGTCGATGTCGCCGCCGAACGTGGCGAGCTCCTTGACTCCACTGGAGCTAAGGAAACTGTACTGCGGGCTGGCCATCAGGTAGAGCGTGTCGACGTTCGGGGCCTGCATCCGGTTGAGCTGACCCATCTCCAGCTCGTACTCGAAATCCGAGATGGCGCGCAGGCCCTTGACGATCGTGCGCGCCCCGATGGCCTGGGCGAAGTCCACGACGAGGACGCTGAAGGGCTCCGCGCGGACGTTCGGCAGGTTGGCCGTCGCCTCCTCGATGAACGACAGGCGCTCCTCGATCGAGAAGATCGGCTGGTTCTTGCGCACCGAGACGTTGACGACCGCCACGACGACCTCGTCGAACTGCGCGGCCGTCCTCCCGATGATGTCGAGGTGGCCGTTGGTGATCGGGTCGTAGCTGCCCGGACAGACAGCGATGCGCTTCTCGTCGGTCATGCGTTCTGGGGTGTGGAGGAGATCAACGGGGGCGGGATCGTACTCATGCGGCAAGCGGCGCCGCCTCCGCGCGCTCCAACTCGGCCCGCAACAGCTCGTGTTCCGGGGCCTGAAGCTCCGGATCCCGTTCCAGCAGCGCCTCGGCCGTCGCGAAGGCCGATTCGAGGACCAGCGCGTCGTCGGGCAGGCGCGCGAAGCGAAAGCGCGCCAAGCCCGACTGCCGCGTGCCGGTCAGCTCACCCTCGCCGCGCAGCTCCAGGTCGATCTCGGCCAACCGGAAGCCGTCCTCGTTCATCGCCAGGGCCTTCAGGCGCCCGGACTCGC
Source organism: uncultured Conexibacteraceae bacterium (assembly GCA_963836485.1). Lineage (GTDB taxonomy): Bacteria > Actinomycetota > Thermoleophilia > Solirubrobacterales > Solirubrobacteraceae > Baekduia. The sequence continues at coordinate 127,031 of CAWIJS010000013.1, forward strand.
GCGGTCCGAAGAGCAGGCAGAGCGACGCATGTTCGCCGCGCCCGACGCGCCCGCGGAGCTGGTGCAGCTGGGAGATGCCGTAGCGGTCGGCGTCCTCGACGAGCATGATCGTGGCGTTGGGGACGTCGATGCCGACCTCGATGACCGTCGTGGCGACGAGGACGTGCGCGTCGCCGCCCGCGAAGCGCTCCATCGCCGCCTGCTTCTCGGCCGGCCGCATCTGTCCATGGAGCAGGACGACCTCGAAGTCGGCCAGCTCTCCGGTCTTCAGCCGCTCGTACTCGGCGGTGGCGGCGCGGGCGTTCAGGGCTTCTGACTCGCTGACCAGCGGGCAGACGACGAAGGCCTGGCGGCCGGCGCGCAGCTCCTCGCGGATGCGCTCGTAGGCGCGATGGCGCTCGGCCTCGGTCGAGCAGACGTGGGTGGCGATCGGCTGGCGCCCGCGCGGCAACTCGCGCAGCGCGGTGACGTCGAGCGCGCCGAAGTTGGCCAGCCGGAGCGTGCGTGGAATCGGCGTGGCGGTCATGTGCAGGAGATGCGGGACCATGCCGTCCGGCGCCTTGGCGTCCAGCGCGGCGCGCTGGCGGACGCCGAAGCGGTGCTGCTCGTCGACGACGGCGACGGTGAGGTTCTGGAAGATCACGGGGTCCTCGATCAGCGCGTGCGTGCCGACGATCAGCTGCAGCTCGCCGGTGGCCAGACGGGCGAGGATCTCGCGGCGGCGGGCGGCGGTCGTCGAGCCGGTCAGCAGCGCCGCCGTGAGGAGGAATCCGCCCCGCCCACCCATCAGCGACTGGATCGTCGCGAAGTGCTGGTCGGCCAGCGTCTCGGTCGGCGCCATCAGCGCGGCCTGGCCGCCGTGCTCGACGGCGCGCAGCATGGCGTGCAGCGCGACGACGGTCTTGCCGGAGCCGACCTCCCCCATCAGGAGCCGCTGCATCGGGCGGGCGCGCGCGAGGTCGGCGTCGACGTCGGCCATCGCGATGTCCTGATCGCCGGTCGGGGTGAACGGCAGCGACGTGGAGCGCCACTCCTTCGTGATCGTGGGCGCGTCGGTGAGCGGCGCGGCGTGGACGTCGGCGCGGCGCTCGCGGCGCAGGCGCAGCTGGACGATCTGGTCGACCAACAGCTCGTCGAAGGCCAGCCGCCGGCGGCCTCCCTCGTGGTCGCCGAAGTGCGCGGCGGCAAGTGCGGTAGGTCGATCGGGAAGTTGGAGGTCTTGGCGCAGCGCGGTGGGCAGCGGGTCGGTGACGTCGAAGATCGCGCCGCGGTGCTGCTGGACGAGCGCGAGCAACTGCGTCGAGCTGATGCCCTTGGTCGCCGGATACTGCCCCGCCACGCCGGCCTCGTCGCCGATCGCCACGACCGCGTCGGTCTTGGCATGGGCATTGACGCGAAAGCGCCCGTTGCCCTGGTATTTGCCGGCCAGCATCAGCCGCGTGCCGATCGGATACTGCGCCGACAGCCACGGCTGGTTGAAGAACGTGGCCTTCATGATCCCGGTGCCGTCGGTCACCGTCGCCTCGACCAGCGGCTTCATGCCGCGGCGGCGGACCGGACGCGAGGTGATGGACTTGACCTCCACGATCACCGTGGCGGTCTCGTCGAGCGCGAGCTCGCCGATCGTCCGCGCCTCGCCGGTCGCGCGCGGCAGGTGCGCGAGGAGGTCGCCGACGGTCTCCAGGCCGATCGACTCCGCAGCGGCCGCGGCGGTCGGCGGCTTGATGTTCAACGGCTCCTGCAGGCGTGAGGGCCGCGGCGTGCGGGCGGGCGACCGCCACAGATCGTCGGCCGTCAGCTCACGTGGCTCGGCAAAGGCGAGCGGCGGGGTCAGGCCCGGACCAAAGACGGGCGGCGCATCGCTGTCGGCTCCAGGCGGCACGGCGGCGGTCCCGGGCTACTCGGCCGCGAGCAGCCACCACCAGGACGGCTGGCCGCCGTCCTCGAGCTCGAGCTCCACCCCGGCGGGGGCGAGTGCGGCGACCGCGGCATCGTCGAGCGGGGCTCCTTCACCCTCGATGCAGGTCACGAGCTCGGCGTCGGCCGACAACTGGCCGAGCACGGCCTCCAGCGTGGAGCGCGGCTCACCCCACGCGACGAGCTCCTCGCCCACGTAGCCGACGGCGTCGCCGACAGCGAAGCGGCCATCGGGATCCTGGCGCGCGGCGGGCGCGACGCCGCCGGTGCGGACGGCATCCAGCGCGGCCTGCATCGCGTCGGCGTTCTCGGCGGCGCCGCGCTCGGCGTTGAGCGCGAAGGCGGCCGACAGGCCGGCTTGCTGAGAGCGCGACGCGACGACGCGGACGATCTTGTCCGACAGCTCGGCGGCGCGCTCGGCGGCCATAAAGACGTTGGCGCTGTTGGGCAACACGACGACCTCCTCGGCAGGCACGTCGTGGATGCCCGCGAGGATCTCCATCGTGGAGGGGTTGAGCGTCGGACCGCCGTCGAGGACGCGCGCCCCGAGGCTCTCGAAGAGTGCGACGAGGCCGGCGCCGGTGGCGACGGCCAGCGCACCGCAGGCGTGCTGGTGCTCGGTGTGGGCGACCGCGGGGGCACCGCCGTTGCCGGCGGTCGCGCCGTTGCCGTTGCCGTTGCCGTTCCCGTTGGTGTGGCCGTTGGATCCGGCCGCACTGAGGCGCGCCTCACGCTCGACGACCTGGGCGTGCATGTCGGCGACGTCCAGGCGCGAGACCTCGCCGGCGCCAACGAAGACGAGCGTCGCCTGCTCGGGGTCGTCGGTGTGCACGTGGACCTTCAGCGTGGCGTGGTCGCCGACGACGAGCACCGAGTCGCCGATCTCCTCCAGGTCGGGCACGTAGCGCGACGCTTCCAGGCCCTGGCCAGTGACCGCGAAGTTGGTGCAGTACCGGTAGGTCTCGCTCGCGTGCTCGGGATGGGTGATCCGTGCGGGCGCGTAGTGGTCGAGCTCGGGTGCGTCGGTGCCCTTCAGCGCAGCGACGATGCCGGCGAAGATGATGATGACGCCGTAGCCGCCGGCGTCGACGACGCCCGCCTCGCGCAGGGCGGGCAGCAGCTCGGGCCCGCGCTGGACGGAGGCCTCGCCGGCGACGATGGCCCGTTCCAGCGCCGCGGCGATCAGCAGGTTCTGCTGCTCGGGCGCGGCGGCGGCCGCGAGGCGGCGCTGGTCCTCGGGCAGGTGCGCGAGGTCGTGGGCGATCGAGGTCGCCATGTCGCGCATCACCGTGAGCATCGTGCCCTCGGCCGGCTCGCGGACCGAGGCGTAGGCCCGTTGCGCGGCAGTCGCGAAGGCGGCACCGAGCAGGACCGGATCGACCAACTCGCCGGGGCGCGAGACCAGCTCCTCGGCGGCGCCGCGAATCAGCTGAGAGAGGATGACGCCGCTGTTGCCACGCGCGCCGAGCAGCGCGGCACGGGCGACGGTCTCGACGATCTCGTCACGGCCGATCTCGTCGATCGAGCGATCGTGCAGCTCGGCCAGGCGGTCGAGCTCGGCGAGGACCGCCTTGAGCGTAAGCGCCATGTTGTCGCCCGTGTCGCCATCGGCAACCGGAAAGACGTTGAGATCATTGATCTCCTGGCGGCGGGACTCGAGGTGCGCGAGCGCGCCTTGGACCGCCACGCGGAAGCGGACGAGACTCGGATCGGACACGGTGCGACCGTAGCGCGTCGAGCGGCGGTTCGAGCGCTAAGGCGCTCGTGCCGCTAAGCGGCCTTGGTGACCTTGCCGGCCTTGAGGCAGCGCGTGCAGACGTACACGCGACGCGGCGCAGCACCCACGAAGATCCGGACCTTCTGCAGGTTCGGATCGAAGCGGCGCTTGGTAGCGCGCATGGAGTGGCTGCGGCTCTGTCCGAAAGCGGGACCGCGCCCGCAGCTGTGGCAAACCTTCGACATTCGGCCGGGGAGTGTAGCGGGCCCGTGGCGGCAGGGCGGCGCGCCTGTGTGAGGCCAGCTGGCCTAGGGTAACCGGCTCTGGATGCGCGCCCTCTCGCAGCAGGTTGCCCTGCCTCCGCGCTATCGCGTCGTGCGCCACGTCGCTAACGGCGGCATGGCGACGGTCTGGGCCGCGGAGGACTCGGTGCTGGGGCGGCTGGTGGCAGTCAAGGTGCTCGCGGCCGGCTATGCGGCCGATCCATCGGCACGGCGGCGGTTCACGCGCGAGGCACGGGCGGCAGCGCGGGTTTCGGACCATCTGCACGTCGTGACGATCTTCGACACGGCCGAACATGACGGCCAAGCCTTCATCGTCATGGAGCACTTCGCTGGCGGGTCGGTCGCAGATCGGTTGAAGACCGGCGATCCGATCCCGGTGCCCCAAGCGCTGCGCTGGCTACGCGAGACCGCCTCGGCGTTGGACGCCGCGCACGCCGCCGACATCGTCCATCGCGACGTCAAGCCCGGCAACCTGCTGCTCGACAAAAACGGGCGCCTGGCGGTGGGCGACTTCGGCATCGCGTCGCTGGCGGGTGAGACGGCGATGACCGCGGCCGGGCAGATCCTGGGGACCGCCGCGTACTTGTCGCCCGAGCAGGCGCGCGGGCGACCCGCGACGCCGGCGTCGGATCGCTACTCGCTCGCGGTGGTCGCGTTCGAGTTGCTGTGCGGCGGGCGGCCGTTTGACGGCGGCACGCCGATGGCGCAGGCGCGGGCACGGGTCGAGCAGGAGCCGGCGGTGCCGACCGGCCCGTGCGCGGCCGCCGGGGACGCGTTGGCCTGGGGGCTCGCCCGCGAGCCCGGCGACCGTCCGCGGATGGCGACGGCATTCGTGGCGGCGTTGGAGGACGCGCTGGGCGATGCAGCGGAGCCGACGCGGGTGATGCCGCGGCGCACGGTCGGACCGGAGTGGGCGGAGCGGCCGCGGTTCGCGCGCGAGGCGATCACGCCAGCAGCGGCCGGGGTGCGGCGGCGCGAGCCGCCGCCGGAGCCGGTGGCGCGGGAGCGCAGCCCACATCGCAGAGCGTTCCTGCTGGCCGGGCTGGCGACGGCGTGTGTCGTCCTCGGCGCGGGCGCGGCGTTGATCGGCGACAACGGCAACAACAACGGCAGCCGAGACGCCACGGCGCCGCGGGCGGTGAGCTCGAAGCCGCAGGGGTCGGGCAAGCAGCAACCAGCCGCACCGTCAGGAAAGACCACGACGCCGGCCGCTGGGGCCGGTGCGTCATCGAGCTCGCCGTCTGGGACGGCGACGGCGCAGGCGCCGGCAGCCACCCCAAACGACGGCCGCTCCGCCGCGGCCATCAACAACGCGGGCTACGCGATGCTGCCGGGCAACCCGCAGGGCGCGCTGCCGCTGCTGGCGCGCGCCGTCGAGAAGTTCCGCGCCGAGGGCGACACCAGGAGCACCGACTACGCCTACGCGCTCTACAACTACGGCTGGGCGCTGCGCCTGGCCGGCCGTCCCGCCGAGGCGATCCCGTTGTTGGAGGAGCGCCTGAAGATCTCCAACTACAAGCGCGGGATCGTGCGCAAGGAGTTGGAGACGGCGCACAAGGCGGCCGCAGGCGGCTGAGGTCGCTCCCGCGCTGGCGCGCGCAGTGCGCTTGACAGCGGGCATGGCTCGTCGGCAAAGTAAGCGAACATTCACTTTGCGAGAAGCGAGAGCCGCATGCCTGACGCCATCCGAATCCACCCGCTGACCACCGGCCAGGTCCGCATCCACGCCAAGATGCACCGCGGCGAGGGCACCGGGCTTCGACGCCGCGCAAAGATCCTGCGCAAAGGGCCGATGGGCGAACTCCTCCCCATCCACGCCTGGCTGATCGAGCATCCCGAAGGCCTGTTCCTCATCGACGCCGGCGAGACCCACGAGGCCCGCAACGGGACCTTCGCCGAGTTCCACGTCACCCGCGACGACGAGCTCGACCACCAGCTCAAGGTCACCAACTTCGCGCCCACTGACGTCAAGACCGTCGTTCTCACCCACATCCACGGCGATCACATCGACGGCCTCCCACACGTCCCGAACGCCACTGTCCTGGCCAACGCGCGCGAGATCGCGATCGCCAACGCGCCCATGGGCCGCTTCCAGCGCGCGGTCTCCCGCCAGCCGCTGCCGACGGGATTCGCACCCCAGCCCATCACCCTCGACGGCCCGCCGCTCGGCGCGTTCACCGCCAGCAGAGCCCTCACCGCCGACGGCCGCATCGTCGCCGTTCCCACACCGGGCCACACCCTCGGCCACATCGCCATCCTCGTCGTCCAGCCCGACCACCACGTCCTGCTCGGCGGCGACACCGCCTACGACCAGGCACAGCTGCAAGACCTTCATGTCGATGGCGTCAGCCCCAAGGACGACGTCGCGATCACCACCATGAAGACGATCCTCGCGCACGCCAAGACCAACCCCACCGTCTACCTCCCCAGCCACGACCCGCAGTCGGTCCGGCGGCTGCGAGAGACCGACACGCTGTAGACGGTGGCGCGCCCGAGCCGCGAGGCCGAGATCCTCGACGCCGCCCTGGCCTGCTTTGCCGAGCGCGGCTACGACGCCACACGCGTCCGCCACATCGCGCAGCGCGCCGGCGTCAGCGAGGCCGCGCTCTATCGCCACCACCCCTCCAAGGAGGCCGTTGGCCTCGCGCTCTTCGCCACCCACATGCGCCGCTACGCGACGCTGCTCAAAACGGTCGCCGACGACGACAGCCGCACCATCGAGGCCCGCATCAAGGGCCTCGCCCATGCGGCGCTCCAGGCCCGCCGCACCGACCCCACCGCGCACCGCTTCGTCCTTGGCCACCAACAACAGTTTCTCTCCGCCCTGCCCGCCGACTTCCCCTACCCCATCAGGATCGTCGATCGCCTCATCCAGGAAGGGCAGGCCGACGGGACCGTCAAGCCCGGCCCCGTCCGCGTGCTGAGCGCCCTGGTCGTCGGTTGCATGAACACCCCGGCGATCGTCGCCCAGCACGCAGCCAGGGGCACGATCGACCTCGACGACCCCGGCACCATCGACCTCATCGCCGACGGTGCCTGGGCCGCGATCGCGGTCGAGCCTTAGACCCCGGCCGGCTCGTGCACCGGCGTGCGCTCCGGCGCGTGTGCAGGACGGCGCGCCGGCCGTGGATGCGCGTCGGCGATGCGGCCGGGCTCGCGGAGGCGGATGGGTGATGGCGCGGCGTCGGGCAGTGGCGGTGCCAGCATGCCGCCACCGGGACCACCATCAGGACCACGTGGCGGTTCGAAGCCCGGGCCGCCGCCTCCGCCATCGTCGTCGCGCGGCCACAGTGTGCCGCGCCAGTCGATCTGCTCGTCGCCGATGATCGCCCAGATGAGCACGATCGCCCCGAGAAAGTGGACGACGAGCGTCAGCGCGATCGCGATGACTTCCAGGCTCACAATGCCAGCCTAGCGGCGGCCGCGACCGCCGTGGCGCCGAGCGTCAGCCAGCAGGCAGGGCGGCAGCGTCGGCCAGCTGCGCCTTGATCTTCAGCAGCGCCAGGACCGCCTCGGCCGCGTGGCGGCCCGAGTCGCGCTTGTCGCCGCCCGAGCGCGCCAGCGCCTGATCGAGGTTGTTGACCGTCAGCACACCAAACGAGCACGGCACGCCCGTCGACAGCTGCACATCCTGGATGCCGCGTGCGGACTCGCCACAGACGTAGTCGTAGTGCGTCGTCTCGCCGCGGATCACGGCGCCCAGGCAGACGACCGCGGCATAGCGGCCTGACTCTGCGGCGTACTTGGCGGCCAGCGGCAGCTCGTAGGCGCCCGGCACCGCGAACTCGTCGATGTCGGTCACACCCGCCTCGGCCAGCGTGCCGCGCGCGCCGGCGGTGAGCCGGTCGGCAAGCTCGTCGTAGAACCGAGCGACGACGATCGCGACCTTCACGAGCCCGCCTCCGCGTCGCGCTTGCTGTCGTGGATGTGCTCGTCGTGGAGCATCTCCTCGTCCAGCGGAAGGCCCTGATGGTGCAGCGTGTGCCCCATCCGCTCGGCCTTGGTCCGCAGGTAGGCCTCGTTGTGCTTGTTGGGCGCATGGGCGATTGGCACCTGGTCGCTCACGCGCAGGCCGTAGCCCTCCAACCCGCGGATCTTCTTGGGGTTGTTGGTGAGGATCCGGATCGACGACAGCCCGAGGTCGGCCAGGATCTGGGCGCCGATGCCGTAGTCGCGCAGGTCGGCCGGGAGGCCGAGCTTGAGGTTGGCGTCGACGGTGTCATAGCCCTCCTCCTGCAGCTTGTAGGCCTTGAGCTTGTTCAGCAGGCCGATGCCGCGGCCCTCCTGAGCAAGGTAGAGCAGCACGCCCTCGCCCTCGGCCTCGATCATTGACAGCGCCGACTCCAGCTGCTCGCCGCAGTCGCAGCGCAGCGAGTGAAAGACGTCGCCGGTCAGGCACTCGGAGTGCACGCGGACCAAGACATCCTCCTTGCCCGCGATCTCGCCTTTGACCATCGCGACGTGGTGCTTCTCGTCGACCAGCGAGCGGTAGCCGACGACCGTGAAGTCGCCGAAGCCGGTCGGCATCGTGGTCGAGACGACGCGCTCGACGAGCTTGTCGTGGCGGCGCCGGTAGGCGATCAGATCGGCGATCGTGATCATCTTGAAGCCGTGCTTGTGGCAGTAGGCGGCGAGATCGCCGACGCGGGCCATCGAGCCGTCTTCGTTCTGGACCTCGCAGATGACGCCGGCCGGCGTGCAGCCGGCCAGGCGCGCGAGGTCGACCGAGGCCTCGGTGTGGCCCGTGCGCTCCAGGACGCCGCCGCTGCGGGCCTTCAGCGGGTGGACGTGGCCGGGGACCACGATGTCGTTCTTGCCCTTGGCGGGGTCGACCGCGGTGCGGATCGTCGTCGCCTGATCGGCGGTCGAGATGCCGGTCGTCACACCCTCGCGCGCCTCGATCGTCACGGTGAACGGCGTCTCGTGCGCGGACTCGTTCTTCAAGGACATCAACTCGAGGCCGAGCTCCTCGCAGCGCTCGGGCGTCAAGGTCAGGCAAATCCATCCGCCAGCCTGACGCGTCATGAAGTTGATGTCGTCGGCGGTCGTGAACTCCGCCGCCATGACGACGTCGCCCTCGTTCTCGCGATCCTCGTCGTCGACGACCACGATCATCTTGCCGGCGGCGATGTCCTCCAGCGCCTCCTCGATCGTCGCGAACTGGATGTCGTCGCGGGTGGCCTGCGGTTCGACCTTCATGCGCGTGCGCCTCCCCCGACGAGCTTCTCGACATATTTGGCGACCACGTCGACCTCCAAGTTAATGGTGCGCCCCACCGTGGTGGCGCCCAAGTTGGTTCGCTCCAGCGTCTCGGGGATCAAGGACACGTCGAACGACGTCTCGTCGACCCGCGAGACCGTGAGGCTCACACCGTCGACGGCGATCGAGCCCTTCTCCACCACGTAGCGCAATAGCTCGGCCCCAGCGTCGATCGTGACGATCCGCGAGAAGCCCTCGTCGCGCAGCCCGGCGACCGTGCCGACGCCGTCGACGTGGCCCTGCATGATGTGGCCGCCCAAGCGCGCGTCCGCGCGCAGGGCGAGCTCGAGGTTGACCTTCGAGCCGGCGTCGATCTCGCCCAACGACGAACGGCGCAGGGACTCCAACATGACGTCGAAGCCGAAGCGGTCGCCCTCGATCGCCGTCGCGGTCAGGCAGACGCCGTTGACGGCGACGCTGTCGCCCTCGCCGATCTGCGGCGCCAGGCGCGACTCCACCGTCAGCACGGCGCCACCGTCGTTGCGGTCGACCGCCACGACCGTCCCAAGATCCTCAACAAGTCCGGTGAACATTCACCACTCCCGCAGCCGTGCGCTGATCAAGACGTCGTCGCCAACACGCTCGCAGTCGAGCGTGAGCGCCTTCAGCGCCTCGGAGATCTTCTCCACGCCCTCGCCCTCCAGCGGGTCGCGGGCCTTGCTGCCGCCGAGCAGCAGCGGCGCGAGGAAGAGGCGCACCTCGTCGATCTCGCCTGCGTCGAGGAAGGCGCCGGCCAGGTGCGGGCCGCCTTCCAGCAGGACGGCGTGGATGCCGGCCTCGCCGAGCTGGTCCAGCGCCGAGCGCACGCGCGCGGGCTCGTGCTCGCCGGTGGCGACGATGACGTCGGCGCCGGCGTTCTGCAGCGCGTCGGCGGCGCTGCGCGGCGCGGCGCGCGAGACGACGACGGTCAGCGGGATCTCGGGCGCTTGCTGGACGAGCTGGGAGTCCAGCGGCAGTCGGCCGGTCGCGTCGAAGACGACGCGCCGCGGCTGACGCAGCGACGGGGCCGTCGGGTCAGGATCCTCGATCCGCGCGGTCAGCTGCGGGTCGTCGGCCAGTGCCGTGCCGATACCGACGACGACCGCGTCGACCGAGGCGCGCCAGCGGTGCGCCAGCGCGCGGCTGGACTCCGAGGAGATCCACTTGGAGTCGCCGGTACGGGTCGCGACCTTGCCGTCGAGCGTCATCGCGGACTTGAAGAGCACCCACGGGCGGCCGGCGCGGGCGTGCTTGCGGAAGGCCTGGTTGGAGAGCCGCGCGCGGGCGGCGAGCTCGCCCCCGGCAACGTCGACGGTCAGACCTTCGTCGCGCAGGATGCCGAGGCCGCGACCGGAGGCCTTCTCGGTCGGATCGTCGGTGGCGACGACCACGCGGGTGATGCCGGCGGCGACGATCGCCTCGGTGCAGGGGCCGGTCTTGCCCTGGTGGCAGCACGGCTCCAGCGACACGTAGATCGTCGCGCCCGTGAGGTCGGCGCCGTTGCAGTCGGCGATCGCGTTGACCTCGGCGTGCGGACCGCCGTACTCGGCGTGCCAGCCCTCCCCGAGGACCGTGCCGTCCTTGACGACCACGGCGCCCACGACGGGGTTCGGATGGACGCGGCCACGACCTCGCGTCGCGATCTCGATCGCGCGGGACAGATGCTCGTGGTCGTTCTCGGTCCGCTGCACCGCCCTGGAGGATAGGGCGCGAGCCCCGCCAGCCTCAGCTCGCGCAGGAGCCACCGCGGAGGTGGTAGATCCACATCAGCGGGCCCGGCCGGTGGTAGGCCAGCGGGTAGAAGTCAAACGACCAGTCGAAGTTGAAGGCGACCGGGTCGGCGCCGGAGCGGTAGGGCGAGGCGACGTACGCCGTGTCGGCGCGGCTCGCGAGCTCGCGGTAGTAGGCCAGCGCGCGCGGGACGGCCTCGGGCTCGACCTCGGCGCGGCCCCGCTGCGTCGAGCCGACGACGACCCAGCAGTAGCCCTGCTCCTCGTAGCGGTCGACCAGCCCTGGATAGAGCGTGCGCTCGTAGTCCTCGATGTTGACGATCCGCCCGGGGCCCGGGATCTCCGAGCCGTCGTTGGCGATGTTCGAGCGGCTGGTCGGGAACTTGACCCAGCGGTTGCCGTTGCTGGTCAGCGGCGACGGGTGGCCGATGTCCTGCGCCCACCCGTCGGGCACGACCGGCTCGACGACGATCTTGGTCTTCGGCGGCACGTGGGCGACCAGCCACGCGCGGGCCATGTTGCGCGTGTCGGATCGCGAGAGCACCTGGCCGCTGTGCAGCGAGGCAATCAGGCCCTGGCCGCAGAGCGCCGCGGTAGCGAGCACCAGCAGCGTCGGCACGAGCACCGGCCGACGGCGCCCCACGATCCCGATCGCGCGCAGCACCGCGTAGGCCGACAGCAGGCAGATCATTGGGAAGACCGGCATCAGCCAGCGGCCGAAGAAGCGCTCCTGGGTCCCCATGAAGAGCAGGAACAGCAGCGGCGCCGGAACCAGGACGGCGGCGATCCGCCAGTTGTCGCGGGCGACGATGACCACGCCGGCGGCAGCAGCGACCGCCGGGACCCAGCCCAGCCCCCACGTCAAGGTCCAGAGGTAGTAGGCCAGCCCGTTGTCCTCGGTCAGGCCGAGCTTGCCCAGCGCGTCGTCGGCCACCGAGGTCTGGTGCTGCAGGCCGTCGCGAAAGCCGGTGAAGTCCAGCAACGCATAGGGGTTGAAGACGACGAAGGCCACGAGCGCGAAGAAGGCGGTGATGACGAGGCCGGCGATGACCGTCGAGACGCGCAGCCGTCGGCGCCCGACGAACCAGCCGCCGGCTGCGGCGAGGATCGGCAGCAGCGCGATCCCGCCGGTGTACTTGGTCGCACACGCCAGCCCGAGGCCCACACCGGCAACCAGGAAGTCGACCAGCCGCCCCTGGCGCACGATGCCGGCCGTGCCGTAGAGCGCGAGGCAGATCGGCGCGAGCGTCGGGACGTCGTTAAGCGCCAGGTGCGAGTAGAAGACCGGCAGGAAGCCGACGCCAAGCAGGCCGGCGGCCAGGAAGCCGACGCGGCGGTCGGCAAAAAGCTTGGTCCCGGCGAGGTAGAGCAGCCAGACCGCGATCGTCCCGCAGGCGGCCGCGACGATCCGCGCCACGAAGAAGACGTCGGTCGGGTCTGCGGCGTAGGAGTTCGACACGCCCTCACGGCCGCCGAACCAGACCGCGAAGACGACGTGCAGCAGGTAGGTGTAGGCGGGCGGGTTGACGAAGTAGTGCGGGTTCAACCCATGGCCGAAGAGCCCGATGGCCTTCGGCACGAAGTGCGCGTTCTCATCCGCGTTATAGGCATAGGGCAACCCCTGCTTGGCGCCCCAGACGCGCAGCGCGAAGCTGACGGCCAGCAGCAGGAGGACGGCCGGCGCCCAGCGCAGGCGCTCGCGCCGCTGCGTCCGCCGCACCGCGGCACGCGCGGCGTGCTCGGTCACCGGCGCGTCGTCATGAGGCAGTGCGGTCACGGCCTCCTCAACAGCGGACATACGCGGCGTAGTAGTCGGTGAACGCGAGGCGGCGGAAGTCCGGCAGCGGGAGGTTGTCGAACGGGTCGTCGGTGTCGGCGACCAGCGCCTGGCGCAGCAGCGCGCCACGATCCACCACGAACAGCGAGACGCCGCGCTTGACGCGCTGGGCCTGGGCGTCGTCGGCGCGCGCGACCACCTGGCTCGCCGAGGCGCCCAGGATCCAGCGCGTGTCGGGCACGAGCTTGTGGTTGGGCGTCGAGACCGGCCCGCAGCGGCGCGCGGCGCGCACGGCGGGCTGGTCGAGCAGCTCGACCAACGAGCGGTGCGAGTTGCCGCGCAGGCGCAGCTCGCCGTCGAAGTTGTGGAAGCTGACCCGCGTCGCGGTGAACGCGATGCCGTAGATCACGATCGCGGCCGCCGCGACGGCCCACAGCTTGCGGATCACCAGGCCCTCGCGCAGCATCGTCCAGCCCGCCAGCGCCACGGCGGCAAAAACCATCACCATCAGCGTCGGGACCAGCAGGTAGCGGTCGATGACCGACAGGCCCGCGATGCCGACCAGGACGAACGTGCCGGTGCCGATCAGCCACAGCGCCGCGGGCATCAGCGCCCGCCGCGGCGCCAGCCAGACCGCGGCGACGAAGCCCGCGATGCCGGCGTAGAGCACCGGCGCCTTGGCCAGGTTGAGGAAGAACTTCTTGGTCGCGGTCGGGACTTCGGAGAGACCCTTGGTGCGCCCCAGCTCCTCGGCCAGGCCGGTGGTGTGCTGGAGCGAGAAGAACGGGTGACCGGTGACGATGAAGTCGGTGGCCACCCAGACGACGGGGCCGACCGCGGCGTACGCGGCGTAGCGGGCCCAGCGGAGGAGACGCTCGCGGGGGTTGTGATGCGCTTGCAGCTCCCCGGAGCACATCCAGAGGAAGTACAGCCCGATGAGGATCCACGCCTCTGGGCGCAGTAGCCCTGCGCACGCGAGCAGCACCCAGACGACCCCGCCGCGGCGCGGGCGCGCCAGCTCAAAGGCCGCGGCCCAGATGACGAAGGCCAGGTACGGGATGTCGATGTAAGCGCGCGCGGCAAGGAACGGGAAGTCGAAGCGCGTGCACAGGATGCCGGCGGCGGCGAGGCCGACCAGCGGCGTGAAGGCCAGCCGTCCCAGCCGGTAGATCCCGGCGCAGAGCACGACGAACGACGCCTCGGTGAAGAAGACCATGACGCGGTCGCCGTGGCGCCCCAGCAGCGATAGGGCGGCACCGAAGGCCACGGCGAGCGGGTGCTCGGTCGGCGAGCGGTACTCGTCGAAGCTCGGTAGGTGGCCGTGCAGGACCTCCCGACCCCAGAGCAGCGAGTAGTAGCTGTCGTAGTTGGGATAGGTCGGGTAGACGAGGAAGCCGACGAAGGTGGCGACGGCGAGCACGAGCAGCGCCAGCGCGGGCCAGGGCAGGCCGACCGCGCGCCGGAGCAGGGGCTCACGCTCGCTGCGCACCGCGGGCTCAGCAGCTGGCATACGCGAGGAAATGGGCACTGCGGTCGATGAGGCGGAGTCCTGGGCCGGGCACCTGGATCCGTGCATCGTCGCGGGAGCCGGGGACGAACGGCCCGTAGGTCGAGTTGGTGAACATCATCGGGCCGGTCACGAAGACCTGGACGCCGTGCTCGTCTTGGCCGAAGTCCGGGAGGTCGGAGCGGGCCAGGACCTCGTCGGCGTCGGCATGCAGGACCCACCGCGTGTCGGGGATCAGCTTGTGGTTGGGGACCGTGACCGGCCCGCAACGGTTGGCCAGCGTGAAGGCCGGCGTCTTAACGAGGTGCGCCAGCTCCTGGCGCAGCTCGCGGCGGGTGGTGAGCTCGCGGTCGATGTACCCAGGATGAAGATGCGTGGCCGTGAACGCGGCGCCACCCAGGGCGACGACCACCGCGGCGGCGATCCAAGGACGACGGGCAGGATGGCCGTCAGGCAGCACCGTGAAGCCCGCGATGGCGAAGCCCGCGAAGACCAGCAGGCCGAGCGCGGTGACCGCGAGGTAGCGGTCGATGACCGACAGGCCGGCGACAGCGATGAGGCCGAAGGTGAGCAGGCCCGAGGCCGTGATCGCCAGCACGACGGCCGCGCGACGGCGGGCGAAGGCGAGCGCGAGGACGACGCCCAGCAGCGCGCCGAGCAGGACCGGCCACTTCAGCGTGCCGGTCAGCGAGTGGATCGCGAAGCCGGGTGCCTCAGAGGCCGGCTTGGTGCGCTGGAGGTCGTTGGCCAGCGACGACGTGTGCCGGAGGGAGAAGAGCGGATCGCCGGTGACCACAAGGTCGGTCAGCGCCCACAGCACGGGCGCGATCGCGGCGATCAGCGTCGTCCTGATGCTCGGTCGGCACCAGAGCCAATAGGCGCCGAGCAGGATCCATGCCTCCGGGCGCAGCAGGCCCGCGAGCGTCAGCAAGACCCAGATGACCCCACCGCGCCGTGGCCGCTCGGTCTCCAGCGCCGCGGCCCAGGCGACCATCGCCAGGTAGGGCACGTCGATGTAGCCGCGCGCCGCCAGAAAGGCGTAGTCCAGGCGGCTGAGGACCAGCAGCGCCGCGATCGCGCCGACCCACGGCGTGAACGCCGCACGGCCCAGGCGGTAAACGCCCGCGACCAGGAGGCAGAAGGCGAGGACCGTGAACCCCAGCCAGACCCGCGGCGCCGCATTGCCCAGCGGCGACAGCACCGCGGCAAACGCGACGGCCAGCGGATGCTCGGTCGGCGCGCGGTAGGCATCGAAGGATGGCAGCGCGCCGTCCAGCAGCTCCCGTCCCCAGATCAGCGAGTAGGCCGAGTCGTAGTTGGGATAGGTCGGGTACACCAGGTACCCGATGACGGCCCCGAGACAAAGCAGCGCGAAGCCGGCGCGCGCGTACACGCGTTCCGGCACGGCGCGCAGCCGCGCGGGCAGGCCGGGCCGGGGCCGCGGCGACGTGAGCGTGCTGCTCTCCATGCAGAGTCGAGGTCCAGCAGCCCCGGTTAGGACGTGTTGCGCGCGACGTCAACCGTCCCCAACCTCTGAGATACTGAGCCCGCGAGTGTACGGCACGCATCCCTCCCTTCGCGCGCCGTCCCCACCCCACTTCTCATGAAGCTCATCATCCAGATCCCCTGCCTCAACGAGGAGGAGACGCTCCCGGCGACGCTGGCAGACCTCCCCCGTGCGATCCCGGGCTTTGACGTGATCGAAGTGCTGGTCATCGACGACGGCTCGACTGACCGCACGATCGAGGTCGCGCGCACTCACGGCGTGCACCACATCGTCAAGCTCACGAACAACAAGGGGCTCGCGGCGGCCTTCCAGGCGGGCCTTGACGCCTCGCTGAAGCTGGGCGCCGACGTCGTCGTCAACACCGACGCCGACAACCAGTACAGCGGCCACGACATCCCCAAGCTGGTCGCGCCGATCATCGCCGGCAGCGCCGACATGGTCGTCGGCGACCGCGAGACCGACTCGATCGAGCACTTCTCGCCGCTCAAGAAGCGGCTGCAGAAGGCCGGCTCGTGGGTTGTGCGCCAGGCGTCGGACACCGACGTGCCCGACACGACCTCCGGCTTTCGCGCCTACAACCGCGAGGCCGCAATCCAGATGGCGGTCGTCTCGAAGTACACCTACACCCTGGAGACGATCATCCAGGCCGGCAAGCTGCTGGTCGCCACCGACCACGTCGCGATCGGGACCAACCCGAAGACGCGCGAGTCACGGCTCTTTCCGTCGATGAGCTCCTACGTCCGGCGCAATGCCGTGGCGATCGCGCGCATCTACACGCAGTACGAACCGCTGAAGGTCTTCACCTACATGGCGACCTTCTTGTTCGTCCTGGCGCTGATCCCGTTCGTGCGCTTCGTCGTCGCCTACATCGACGGCGAGGGCGCCGGCCACGTCCAGTCGCTGATCTTCGGCGCGGTGCTCTTCAACGCCGCCGTCGTCGTCGGGACGCTCGGCATCATCGGCGACCTGCTCTACAGCCAGCGGATCATGTCCCAGCGGATCTTCGAGCGCGTGCGCCGGATCGAGTTGCAGCTCAAGGTCCCGCCGTCGCACTACGAGCCGGGCGACCCGAGCACGTCCGACCAGCCCGCCACCACCGGCGCGCAGGCCGGCCGCACCGAGGAACGAGAGGCTCTCAAGCTATGACGCCCCCCACCGTCACGGTCGACCGCGAAGGCACCGTCACCGGCAACACCTACGACAAGTACGGCTCGACCAACCCGGTCGTCCG
This sequence comes from uncultured Conexibacteraceae bacterium, assembly GCA_963836485.1. Classification (GTDB taxonomy): domain Bacteria; phylum Actinomycetota; class Thermoleophilia; order Solirubrobacterales; family Solirubrobacteraceae; genus Baekduia. The sequence continues at coordinate 143,939 of CAWIJS010000013.1, forward strand.
CCGCCTGATGGCGCGCTTCGAGGGCACGCTGGAGGAGCTGTACGCGCAAGCGGCGCCCACCACGCTGCTCGACGTCGGCTGCGGCGAGGGCGTGCTCACCCACCAGTGGGCGCAGACGCCGGGCATGCAGCGGATCGTCGGGCTGGACCTGGATGACCCGCAGCTGCACGAGGCCTGGAAGGGCCGCCAGCATCCGTGCCTGCAGTACGTCGTGATGAAGGCCGAGAACCTGCCGTTTGCCGACAACGAGTTCGAGGTCGCCACGGCGATCGAGGTGCTCGAGCACGTGCCGGACCCCGAGCACACGGTCTCTGAGATGGCGCGCTGCGCCTCGAAGTGGCTGATGGTCTCCGTGCCGCGCGAGCCGCTGTGGCGCGGACTAAACATGGCGCGGGGCGCCTACTGGAAGGACTTGGGCAACACGCCCGGTCACCTGAACCACTGGTCCAAGCGCAGCTTCATGGCGCTGCTGGGACGGCACGGGACCGTCGTCGAGGCGCGCTCGCCGTTCCCGTGGACGATGCTCCTCGTCCGCGTTGGGAGCTAGCGCGCAGGACGTGCCGGCGTCCGCCGAGGGCGACGCCGGCGCCACGGGTGGTGAGCGGTCCTACGGGTCCGGCGCACGCCTGCTGAGCATTGGGATCGCGGCGACCGGGCTCTTCACGTTCGCCTACTTCTCGGTCGCCAGCCACGTGCTGGACGACGACGCCTACGGGCGGGTGTCGCTGTTGTGGTCGGTGCTGTTCGTGACCATGTCGGTGATCTACCGGCCGGTCGAGCAGTTGTTGTCGCGGACGATTGCCGACCGTCGCGCGCGCGGTCTCGAAGGTGGGCATCCGCTGCGGGTGCCGGCGACGATCCAGGCATCGTTTGCCGCGGTGTTCCTGGTGGTCGCCTTCGCGCTCCATGGCCCGATCAAGGACGGGCTGTTTGACGGCGAGTCGGCGTTGTACTGGATCTTGATCGCCGCGACGATGGCCTACGCGGCGTCGTACTTCGCCCGCGGCTATCTGGCTGGCCATCAGTGGTTCGGCTTGTACGGGGCGTTGGTGCTGTTCGAGTCGCTGTCGCGGTTCTGCTTCCCGGTCGCGGTGGCCGTGGGGATCGCCTCGGGTGAGACGGCGGTGGCGCTGGGCATCGTGGCGGCGCCGCTGGCGTCGCTGATGGTGATTCCGTGGGCGCTGCGCCGGCACGAGGCGGCGGAGGCGGGCGCGCCGGGTGCCGGTGCGCGCTCGCGTGGGGAGATGCGCGAGAGCGCGGGCTTTGCGGGCGCGGTGGCGGCGATCCAGCTGGCCGAGCAGACGCTGCTGAACGCGGCGGTGCTGCTGGTGGCGGACTCGACGAAGGCCGGCGTGGTGTTCAGCGCGCTGCTGATCGCGCGGGCCCCGCTGCAGCTCTTCCAGGCCGTGCAGACGTCGCTGCTGCCGCATCTGGCGGGGTTGGAGGCGACCGAGGGCCACGCGGCGTTTGCGCGCGCGATCCGGACGACGATCCTGGCGATCGCGGGGTTTGCGGGGGCAGTCGCTGTGGGGCTGCTGGCGATCGGGCCGTTCGTGATGGATGTGCTGTTTCCGAGCGACACCAACTACGGCCGTGTTGGGTTGGCGGTGATCGCGTTGGGCATGGGGTTGCACCTGACGGCTGGGACGCTCAACCAGGCCGCTTTGGCGCGCGGGCGTGCCCATCAGGCGGCGGCGTGCTGGCTGGCGGCCGCGGTGGTGTTCGTGGTGTGGATGGTGCTGCCGATGGTGGGCGATGAGCTGGTGCGGGCCGAGGTGGGCTATGCGGGGGCGGCGGGGTTGCTGTGTGGGTTGTTGTATGTGTTGTATCGGCGGCCGGCGGCTGTGGCTGGCGCTGTCGCGGTCGCTTCGTCGTAGGGCTGGGCGTTGGTTGGCGCTCAGTGCGCGGCGTTGGTCGAGGTTTTGCTGCGCGGTTTGTCGGCACCAAGGGGACCGAGCGGGGATTGTGGCTCGGTGCGCGGGCTCGTCGTCCGCTGGCGCTGGGGTTGGCGGGTTCGGCCTGCAATCGTCGCTCGGCGGGGGTCCGGGTCGGTTTGGACGTCCTACTGACGTCGAAAACGCCCCGCACCTTGGGCGCGAGCGGTCCGGGTCGTTTCGTGGTGAATAGTTGACTACGAGACGCCCCGGACCGAGGGTTCGGCACCGAATCGTGGATGCGTGTCGTCTGGAATCCCTATGTGGGACACCAGACGCCCCGGACCGGTCCGGGGTGGTTTGGGCTCCATAGTGAGCCCCGGAACGGCCCGGATCTCCGGCCTCGACGCCCGCGGACGACCCCGGGCGCGGCGGACCTCGCTCCCGCTCGCTCCCCTCGGTGCCGACAGACCACGCGTCGCAGCGCGACCGCCGCCGCGCACTGAGCGCCATCGACGCCGCGCGCCACAAACCCTGAACCGACGCAGCCAACCCCCAGCACCCTCCCAACGCCACCTTGATCGCCGCATAACCCCCACACCCGACGATCGCGGCGATGAAGACCGCGCGCCTGCTCGCCGTTGTCGCGCTCGCGCTCGCGGGCTGCGGGAACAGCCGACAGCCAGCGGCGCGCGCGGCGGCCGCAACCTCCGCGCCGCGACCGGTGGCGGGGGCGTCGTGTCCGGCCAACGTTGCCCACACGCTCGGCGCGATCGCGCGGCGGATCTACGGCCAGGCCGCGCACGGGCGCAACGTGGTGAGCGCGCGCCGGCGGCTGGCGCGGTCACGGCGGCTGGCGGCAGCGGTCGCCGCCGGCGATCCAGCGAGGACGCGGGCCGCGCTCATACCGCTCCTCAAGCACCAGATCCGCGCGATCACGATTACGCGCGGCCGGCACGTGCTCGCCGCGATCGACGGACCACCAACGCTGGCACCGCTGCGCGGCGTGCTCCGCGACACCAGCGGCCGTCCGGTCGGCCGCTACGTCCTGGCCGTCGCTCAAGACGGCGCGATCGCCCGGATCACCCAATCGCTGGTCGGCGGCCGTGTGGAGATCCGCAACGTGGCAGGCCGATTGGTCGCGGCCTCAGGCGTCGGCGCTCACGGCTCGCTCTCCTTCCCCGCCCACGCCTACCCCACCGGCGCGCTCACCGTCACGCTGGGCCTCCCCACCACGTCGCCCACCACCTGCGGCGCCACCCCCGCTGCGACCGTCGCCGCCACCATCGGCGCCGTCGGTCAGCGGCTGGCGCGGACCGAGGCGCAGGGGCCGACGGTCCGGCGGGTGCTCCGCCACGTCGCCACCGACGCGCGTTTCGCCCGGGCGGTCGCCGACGACGACCCGGTCGCGCTGCGCGCCGCGATCATCCGTTTCTTTCGCACGCGATCGCTGCACGTGGTGCGCATAAGAGCGACCACCACCAATGGCCAACTGGTCGGCGACGTCGGCGGCCCTTACGTCCTCGGTCCGGCGTCGCGAACGATCCGCGACCCAAACGGCCATCCGATCGGCACCGTCACGCTCTCGGTCCAAGACGACACGGGCTACATCAAACTGATGCACCGCTTCACCGGCGCCGCGGTCGTGCTGCGCACGGCAACCCAGACCGTGCCGGGCAGCACATTCATGCCCGGGCCGTCCACGATCCCGCCGCGCGGCAGCGTCGCCTGGAACGGCCGCACCTACGCGACCTACGCCTTCACTGCGGACGCCTTCCCGTCGGGCCCGCTGACGGTGGCGCTGCTGCTGTGAGCGATGCTCTAGATGTGCCCGGCGCGGATCCGCGCGGCCATCTCCTTGGACTCCTCGCGGTAGACCTCACCGTCCTGGAGCTCGAGGACCGGCAGCTTGCTCTGGCCGCTGAGGCCCTCGACCGAGGGGCGTTTGCCCTTGCCGAAGCCGTGCTTGACGACCTCGTAGTCGACGCCCTGCTCGTCGAGCGCCTTCTGCACCCGCCAGCAGGCGTCGATCTCGGTGTGCAGGAACGTCCACGAGCAGCGATGCAGCTTGACCTTGGCCATGGGCGGCACCCTAACCGCTCCGGCTTGTCCACCGAACCAGTTGAGAAGCTATCCTCAGTGCCATGGAGCACACCCAGCTGGCCTGGTACATCGCAGGGCCGATCCTCGGGCTCTGCGTCGTCGCCTGTCGCATCCTCTTCAACGCCCGCCTCGGCGTCACCGGCGGCTTCTCGGAGCTCATCGGCAAGCTGAGCCGTGGCAGCGTGCGCTTCGATTGGCGCGGCTGGTTTGCGATCGGCGTCGCCCTTGGCGGCACGATCTTCGCGCTCGCCGCCGGAGGCCCGGACTTCCACGGCTACGGCTGGCTGACCGACACCTTCGACGGCAGCACCCGGATCGCGATCCCCGTCCTGCTGCTCGGCGCCGGCGTGCTGATCGGCTACGGCGCCAAGGCGGCGGGCGGCTGCACGTCGGGCAACGGCCTGTCGGGCACCTCGCTGCTCTCCCCCGCGAGCCTCGTCGCGACCGCCACGTTCTTCGGTACGGCGATCGGCATCAGCTTCCTGATCGCGGCGGTGATCTAGATGAAGATCGTGGCCGGTGTGGTCGTCGGCGTCGTGTTCGGGACCGTCATCAGCTGGAGCGGGATGGCCAGCCCCGAGGTCATCCGCCACGCGCTGCTCTTCGAGCAGTCCTATCTCTTCCTGATGTTCGCCTCAGCCGTCGCGACCGCCGCGCTCGGGCTCTCCCTCCTCAAACGCCGCGAGCGCACGGCACTCCTCACCGGCGATCGGCTGACCTACGGCCGCGACGCGATCCAGCGCCGCCACATCGTCGGCAGCTTCCTCTTCGGGATCGGCTGGGCCATCGCCGACGCCTGCCCCGCACCCATCGCCGCCCAGATCGGCCAAGGCGTCCCGTGGGCCGTTTTCACCCTCGCGGGCGTGGGCTTCGGCGTCTGGCTCTTCCTACGCCAGGGCGTGGCAGAGACCGAGCCGGTGGCGGACCCACCTCGCGCGATCGACGCGAGCACCGCCGACGTTCTGACGCGAGCGTAGGCTCCCCGGCCATGAGCCCCATCGCGCAGGTCGTTGTCGCCGCCACCGTCCAAGTCAAGCCCGAGTCCCAGGACGAAGCCCTGGCGGCCATCACCACCGCCATCGAGGCAACCCATGGCGAAGACGGCTGCATCGCCTACGCGTTGCACCGCGACCGCGACGAGCCGACGCGCTTCGTGATCGTCGAGAAGTGGGCCACGCCCGAGGCGTTGACCGAGCACGGCGAGACACCGCACCTCAAGGCGCTCTTCGGTGCCCTGGGCCCGTTGCTGGCCGCACCGCCGACCATCACCTTCACCACGCCCGTGCCGATCGGCGACGCCGCCAAGGGCACCATCTAGCCGGCTGCGGCTAGAAGAGTCGCGACACGATCAAGGACACCAGGAACGCCGCGCCCAGCGCGCGGCGAAACCAGTTGACGCCCTGAAGCACCTCCAGCACCGCCCACACGGCGAGGCCCGCGGTCGCAACGATGCGCGCGCCGTCGTGGACCACGCCGTCGTCGACCGTCCTCGCCACCACGATCCCGCCCAGCCCCACCCACAGCGGGGCGTTCGGGAGCTGCACGAGGACAAAGCGCGACGGCCAGCCCTGCTGCCCGCGGCGGTAGAGGTCACGGAGGGTCGGCACGGCGCCAACAGTACGCGCCCCGGCACGCGGCCGGGGCGGCGAGTTCGGCTCGCCGCCCCGGAGTTGTGCGTGCTGTTGGTCTGGTGGCCTACTCGTAGGCCAACGACTCGAGCACGTCGAGCTTGGAAGCGCGACGGGCCGGGAGGATCGCGGCGAAGACGCCGGCGATGGCCGTGGCGATCAGCAGCAGGATTAGCGTGAGGATCGGGATCGACAGCTGGAAGTCATCGATCGCACGCGTCACCAAAATCGACAGGACGATGCCGAGCACCAGCCCGATCACCGCGCCGATCTGGGCCGTGATGATCGCCTCGTAGCGGATCATCCGCCGGACCTGGCGGCGCGACATGCCGATCGCCCGCAGCAGGCCGATCTCGCGCGTCCGCTCGGCGATCGAGAGCACCAGCGTGTTCACGATCCCGAAGAGCGACACGATGATCGCCATCGCCAGCAGCGCGTAAATCAGGAACAGGACCTGGTCGATCTGCTTGGCCTGCGAGTCGATGAACTCCGCGTTGGTCTTGGCCTCGGCCTCGGGGTAGCGGGTGTCGAGCAGCTTGTCGATCGACGCCTTGACCGCAGCGTCGGGCTTGGACCCGTCGTAACCAACGAGGACGAAGCCGTCCTTGCGGAACCCGAAGTCCTTCTCGAGCACGCTGTTGGCCACCGTCAGGTTCCCGGTCAGCCCGCCCTTGTCATAGGAGATCCCGATGACCTTCAACTTCAGCGCGGGCATCAGGCTGGTCTGCAGCATCAGCACGTCGCCGACCTTGGTCCCATTGTCCTCGGCGTACTTCTTGCCGACGATCACGGTGCCCGGGCCGAGCTGCTGGAGCGTCGCGTCGCTGCCCTGCTTCCAGCCCTGGTGATAGAGGTTGGCGAACGTCGCCTGGTCGATGCCGGTGACGCCCTGCTTCTTGCCGTCGACTTTGGCCTCGCCGAAACGCACGGAGGCGACGTCCTTGACGCCCGGCAGCTGCGCGACCGACTTGGCCGCCTGCGGCGTGAACGAGCTGAAGCCGTCGGTGTTCTGGATGACGGCCTGGGCCTTGGAGCCGTTGGTCACCGCGTCGCGGAACGTCGACTTCGCGCTGCCGGCGAAGACCGAGGCGAACGTGACCAGCGCCACGCCGATCATCAGCGCCGCCGCGGTCACCGCCGTGCGACCGGGCTGGCGCACCGTGTTCTCGCGGGCGATGCGCCCGGTGACGCCGCGAAACCACTGGAACGGCGCGCCGACGAAGTCGGCGATCGGGCCGACCAGGCGCGGGCTCAGGAACGCCACGCCCAGGAATGTCATGACCGCGCCCAGGCCCACGAGCGACAACGCCGCGTTGGGCTTGAGCGAGAGGAACAGACCCAGCGCCATGACGGCCAAGCCGCCGACGGTGACCGTGAGCGCCAGCGGCGTCGCCCAGCGGGAGCGCTTGCGCTCGTTGCTGAGGCCCTCGCGCAATGCGGCCAGCGGCGGCACGCGCGTCGCCCGGATCGCCGGCGCGATCGTCGAGATCAGCGTCACGACCGTGCCGACGACCAGCGAGACGACGATCGTCCGCGTCCCGATGACCGTGCCGGTGGACGGCAGGTCGGCGCCGAAGGCCTTGAACAGCGCCTTCAGGCCGCCGGCGACCAGGATCCCGAGCGCGAGCCCGACGGCCGATCCGACGATGCCGATCGTCAGCCCCTCGGCCAGCACCGAGCGCATGACCTGCTTGCGCTTGGCACCGAGCACGCGCAGCAGCGCGAACTCGCGGGTGCGCTGGGCGACCGTGATCGAGAAGGTATTGAAGATCAGGAACGCGCCGACGAAGAGCGAGATCCCCGCGAAGGCCAGCAAGATCGTCCGCAGACCGTTGAGGAAGTCGTCGTGGATGTCCTTGGTCTGCTTCTCGGCCTGCTGCTGGCCGGTCCGGACTTCGACGCCGCGCGGCGCCACCTGGGCGATCCGCGCCCGCAGTTGCTCGGGCGAGACGCCGGGCTTGCCGGCAACCTCGATCTCGTCGTAGGCGTCGCCGTGGCCGGTCATGCGCTGGGCCTCGGGCAGCGTCAGAACCGCGATCACGCCGCCGCCGAAGGAGTCGACGCCGGAGATCTTCACGATGCCCGAGATCGTGTAGAGCTTCTTCGGAGCCTCGTCGGCGATCTCGAGCTTGTCACCAACCTTGAAGTTATTGGTGTCGGCCGTGCCCTTGGGGATCGCGACCTCGTCAGCCGTCTGCGGGAGGTGGCCGTCGGTCGGCGCAAAGGACTCAAAGCGCTGGATGTCGTGCGCGCCAGCGATGGCGTTGAAGCCCTTGCCCTTGAGCTTGGAACCGTCGGCCTTGCGGAACGAGCCGCCAGCGCTGAAGACCGAGCCCTCGGCTTGGGCGACGCCATCGACCTGCAGGACCTTCTGCAGGACCGAGCCCGGGATCGGCGGCGGGTCCTCGTCGCCCGAGAGGTCGTTGTTGGGTGACAACGCGACGTCGGTGCCCTTGTTGGACTGGACGAAGATGTTGTCAAACGACTTGTTGATGGTGTCGGTGAAGATGTACGTGCCGGCGATCAACGTCACGCCGAGTGCGACGGCAAAGGCCGTCAGGGCAAGGCGGACCTTGCGGGCGAGCAGGCCACGGATGGCGATCTTGCGCATGGGTTCGGGGAGGCTTCGGAGGAGGAGAGGGGTCTCTAGACCGACGCCGGGGAGGCGGTCCGGGTGGTGGCGCGGTCTTCGACGATCTGGCCGTCGCGCAAGACGAGCAGGCGGTCCGCGTAGGCGGCGGCGTCCTCGTCGTGGGTGACCATGATGATCGTCTGGCCGAACTCGTCGACCGAGCGGCGCAGCAACTGCAGGATCTCGGTCGAGGCGGTGGAGTCGAGGTTGCCGGTCGGCTCGTCGGCGAACACCACGGCCGGGCGGCTGGCGAGCGCCCGCACGACGGCGACGCGCTGCTGCTGGCCACCGGAGAGCTCGCTCGGGCGATGGGTGATGCGATCGCGCAGGCCGACGAGGTCGATCAGCTGGTCGACCCACGCCTCGTCGGGCTCGCGCCCGGCGATCGACATCGGCAGGACGATGTTCTCCCGCGCGTCGAGGACCGGCAGCAGGTTGAAGGCCTGGAAGATGAAGCCGACGCGATCGCGGCGCAGTTGGGTCAGCGCGTCGTCGTTGAGGGTCGTGAGATCGACGCCGTCGAGCACCGCGGTACCTGACGTGGGACGGTCGAGCCCGGCGAGGAGATGCATCAGCGTCGACTTGCCGGAGCCCGACGGGCCCATGATGGCCGTGAAGGCCCCGGCGGGGAAATCAACGCTGACGCCGTCCAGGGCCGTGACGGCAGCGCCGCCCTCACCGTAGATACGGCGCAGATCCTGGGCAGAGACGATGGAGGTCATGCACAGAACCCTCCCAGAGCGGCCAATTGCAGAGGGTACGGCTATCCCCCGCTTGGCCCCTAGGGGATGTCGGCGGTGGGGGGCGGGGGTGGGTGCCGGATTCCTATGACTGCAGGTACGCCAGCACGGCCAACACGCGGCGGTGGTCGACCACCGTGGGCGGCAGCGTGAGCTTGGTGAAGATGCTCGTGACGTGCTTTTCGACCGCCCGCTCGGTGACGACCAGCGCCTCGGCGATCGCGTGGTTGGAGCGGCCCTCGGCCATCAGGCCGAGCACCTCGCGCTCACGCGGTGACAGTGCCTCCAGCGGATCCTCGCGGCGACGGCGGCCGAGCAGCCGCGAGACGACCTCGGGGTCCAGGGCGCTGCCGCCCTCCCCCACGCGCCGGACGGCCTCGGTGAAGCGATCGATGTCGCTCACGCGATCCTTGAGCAGGTAGCCGATGCCGGCGGCGTCGTCGCTCAGCAGCTCGAGCGCACTCGTCTCCTCGACATAAGCGCTCAGCACGAGCACGCCGGTGTCCGGGAAGCGCTCGCGGATCTCCAGCGCGGCCTTGAGGCCCTCGTCGGTGTGCGTCGGCGGCATGCGGACGTCCACGATCGCCACGTCGGGCTTGTGGGCCCCGACCTTGCGCAGCAGGTCCTCGGCGTCGCCCGACTGGGCCACGACGTCGAAGTCGTTGCCTTCGAGCAGCGCCGCGAGCCCCTCGCGGAGCAGCACGGAGTCATCAGCCAGCACTACGCGCACGGGATCCTCGCCCTCACCGTTGTGCCGACGCCCGGCGGGGAGTCGACCTCAAGCCTTCCATCGAGGGCGGCCAGGCGGTCGGCGAGCCCGCGCAGGCCTGAGCCTGCGGACGGATCCGCCCCACCGATGCCGTTGTCCTCGATCTCTACCACTGCATAGCCATTCTCTCGAAGTACGCGGACACTCGCATACTCGGCGTCGGCGTACTTGGCCATGTTGGTCAACGACTCGGCCACCACGAAGTACGCAACGGCCTCGACCGGCATCGGCATCCGGCCCTCGGGCACTTCGTCGATCTCGACCGGGACCGGCGCGCGCGACGCCAGCGCCTCCAGCGCCGGGGCCAGGCCGCGGTCGGTCAGGATCGCCGGGTGGATGCCGCGCGCCAGCTCGCGCAGCTCCTCCAGCGCGGAGGCCAGCTCGGTGCGCGCGCCATCGAGGATGCGCTCGGCGACGTCGGGGTCGTCACGCAGCTTGGTCTTGGCTAGGCCGAGCTGGAGCGAGAGCGCGACCAGCCGTTGCTGAGCGCCGTCGTGGAGGTTGCGCTCCAGCGCCCGGCGCTCGGCCATGCCGACCTCGATGACCTTGGCCCGCGAGACCTGCAGCTCGGCGACGCGCGCCTTGAGCTCGGCCTCCAGGCGCTCGTTCTCCAACGCCAATGCCGCGGCGGCGCCCGCCGCCCGCACGAGGCCGGGCTCGTCGAGCAGCGCCGCGTCGTGGACGATCGCCGCGACCGGCGCCGCCTCGCGCTCGATCTCGGTCACCGCGCGTGATCGCGACGTCGCCGGCGGCAGGTCGACGGGCTGGCCGTGGGCGTCGACGTAGCGCTCCGAGCCACGTGACCAGAAGGCCAGCGTCAGCGAGCGGTCGCCGAGCGCGTCGGAGAGCGCATCGCGCAGCGACTCGCCCTCGACACCCTGGGCGTTGAGCCGCTCGACGAGGTCGCCCACCGCGCCGGCGCGGCTGTAGCGCGTGCGCAGCAGACCGATGACGAAGGCCAACGGCAGCGCGGCCAGCACGATCAGCGACGCCAGGCTCGGGCCCGCGACGGTCAGGTTCGAGGCGTTGACGAGGTGCTCGACGCTGGCGACCGCGAGCGTCGCCATCAACGCGACGCCGGTCCACAGCACCGGCGCCATCGCCCGCCGCTGCGGCGGTGAGGCGACCTTGCGCTTCTGAAACAGCAGCGCGCCGAGCCAGAAGATCAGCGCGACGGCGACCAGCTGCGCGACCGTCGCGAAGACCTGCGCGTTGTCGGGGTTGTCGATGATGCCCCACGCGTTGGCCGGCGCATGGTCGGTACCGGAGATGTCGCCGTTGAGGAAGAAGTACGGAAGCTGGACCAGCAGCGCATCGAGGTAGGCGATGGCGATGAGCGTCCGTGCCGCGGTCGTCTCCAGCCGTCCGGAGGGGAAGGCGAGCAGCATGTGCCCGACCAGGACGAGGTAGAGCGGTCCGAGGTAGACGCCGAGCGTGTAGACCCACGGATCGTTGGACTGGGTCAGCGCCGAGAGAAACCAGGCGAAGCCGACGCCGGTCATCAGCGCGCCGAAGCGGTTGTGCGGGCGGCGTAGCCAGGCGAAGACACCGGTGCCACAGAAGCTCAGCCCGATGAACGGGCCAAGCGTCGCCGTCAGCTCCTTGGAGCTCTCGTGGTCGCTGGAGACGACCAGCGCCACCATTACCGCGGCCATCGCGACCGAGGCTGCGAACAGCGCGAACAGCGCGGCCCGCAGGGAACTCATCGGATCAGTTCGGTCAGCGCCGCGCCGGAGAGCTCGCCCTTCGGGATGAACCCGCGCGCACCGCTGCGGTGCACGAGAGGCCCGAAGTCCGAGCTGTCGCGGCTGGAGGTCAGCACCACGGCGGGTGCCCCGAGCACACTGGTGATGCGCGCCGCGACGTCGAAGCCGTCGAGGTCGGGGAGGTTGACGTCCAGCAGGACCAGATCGGGGTGGAGCTCCCCTGCAGCAGCGATGGCGCTCAGACCGTCGGGAGCCTCCCCGATCACGTCGAACCCCTCGCTCTCCAACAGCAAGCGAGCGGTCGACCTGAAGGTCGGGTGATCGTCGACGATGAGGACCTTCGTGCTCACGGGCTACTCACAATGATCGGCCCTGCACAGGACCGAGTATCTACGGCTGGCTACACCCCGGCCGCGACGGCGATGTCGCGGTAGGCCTGGGCCGGGTCGGGAGCTCCGAAGAGCGCGCTCCCGGCGACGAACAACGTGGCGCCTGCATCGGCCGCCGCACCGGCGGTCGTGACGTCGATGCCGCCGTCGACCTCGAGCTCAACGTCATCGGCGAGGATGCTGCGCAGTCGAGCGATCTTGTTCGGTGAAGAGCCGATGAACTTCTGGCCGCCCCATCCCGGGTTGACGGTCATGCAGAGCGCGAGATCGACATCGACCTCCTCGAAGATGCTCAGCGGCGTCGACGGGCAGACGGCGACGCCCGCGGTGCAGCCCAGCTCGCGGATCTGCTGGACGACGTAGTTGACGTGCGGCGTCGCCTCGGCGTGGATGGTGATGTTGTGAGCCCCGGCCTTGGCGAAATCGGCCACGTGGCGGTCGGGCGCCTCGATCATCAGGTGGACGTCGTACTCGACGCCTTCCAGGCCGAGATCGACCAGCGCGCTGAGGACCTGCGGGCCCATCGAGAGCGGCGGGACGAAGTGGCCGTCCATGATGTCGACATGGATGACGGTCGCGCCGGCATCAACGACCTCGGCAACCTGGGCGCCGAGGCGGGCGAAGTCGGCCGCGAGGATGCTCGGGGCGATGCGTCGGTCAGGCACGAGCGGGCAACATAACCGCTAGACCTCGATGAGCATCGAGCCGCCACAGTGATTGCACTGCGTGGTGGCCGTCGAGGACATCCGGACGATCGTCCCGTGCTCGCCGCAGTCGGGGCAGACCGAGCGTAGCTCGTAGCGGTGCAGGCAGTACACGCAGCGATAGCGGCCGGCCAGCGTGGTCGGCCGCAGCCACGGCTCCCCGCATCCGGGGCACTTCAGGCCGAGATCCTTACTCACCATCTGCGACGGCAATATAGAAGCCGTCGGTCTTGTCGCGGTGCGGCAAGGTACGAACGATCTCGCCGGCGACGATCTCCTCACGCGGCGAGAGCGTGCAGGTCGAGTAGACCAGTCGGCCGCCGGGCGCCAGCGCGCCGCGGGCCGCCGCGACGATCGCCTCCTGCTCGATGCGCAGCGCCTCGATCGACTCCGGCGTCACGCGCCAGCGCAGGTCCGGATGGCTGCGCAGCGTGCCGAGACCGCTGCAGGGCGGGTCCACGAGCACGCGATCGAAGCGGCCGCCGAGCGCCTCGGCGGTGATCTCCTTGGCGTCGGCAACCTGCACGCGCACGCTGCTCGCGTGCAGCCGAACGGCCTGGGCCGCCAGCGCCTGGGCGCGTCGCGGATGGCGCTCGACCGCCACGATCTCGCCCTCGTCGCCCATCAGCGCGGCCAGGTGCGTGGTCTTGCCGCCGGGCGCCGCGCAGAGATCCAGGATCCGTTCGCCGGCCTGCGGATCCACGGCGCGAGCGACGCGCTGGGAGGCACGCGACATCGGCGTGATCGCGCCGGCGGCGTACAGCGGATGGGCGAGCACGTCGAGCGGCCCGTCGATGATGAGCGCGTCGTCCTCGCGGCGGCCTTCGAGCTCGACGTCGAGCCCGGCCAGCGGGTTGATGCGCAGCGCCAGCTCAGCGGGCTCGTTGTCGGCGGCCAACAGCGCGCGGGTCTCCTGCGCGCCAAGCCAGTCCCACCACAGCGTCACTAGCCATTCGGGATGCGAGTGGCGAACGGCGGCACCCTCCGGCGTGTCGTCGGTCGGCAGCTGAACGCCCTCGCGCTGGACCTTGCGCAGGACCGCGTTGACGAGCTTGGCGCCGGGGCTCGGCTTGGCCAGCTCGACGGACTCGGCGACCGCCGCGTGGGCCGGAACGTCGGTGTAGAGCAGCTGGTAGAGACCGAGCAGCAGCGCTGCGCGGACCTGCGGCTCCAGCCGGCGGTCGACGTGCTGGGCGATGATCCAGTCGAGCGTGGCGCGTCGCTGAACGGTGCCGAAGACGAGCCGCTTGGCGAGGGCGCGGTCACGCGGGTCGAGGTCGCGGGCGTCGCCGTGCAGCGCGCGATCGGCGTAGGCACCCTGCTCTTCCACGCGCCGTAGGACGGTCAGCGCGGTGCGACGGGCGGGGCTGGCGGACACTGCTCCTAGACTAGGAGACCGCTCGTCGAACGTGATGTCCGATGACGATCACCGATCAAAGCACCGGTGGATGACCGCGCAGGTACTCCGCGTAGGCCATCGATCGCCCGCCCGCGGGCTGGACGGTGACGAGCTCGAGCGTGCCGTCGAGGTTGATGCTGGCCTCCTGGACGCCGAGGAACTCGCCCGAGGGCAGCGCGATGCGCGCGCCGATGTGCGGGTGCAGCGCGCGGACGATCCGCACGTTCTCCTCCGGCGGGCGCGTGAGGTCCAACGTACGGTCCTCAGCGGTCAGCTTCTCGGCGTAGGTGACGCCGTCCTCGGGCTGGGGCGTCGGGGTCGGGTGGGTCTCCAGCACCAGCTGCAAGAGCTTGACCGAGACGTCCTGGAGCCGGGCCGAGAGCGACGCGTAGTCGTCGGTCGGCAGGATCGGCTCGGGCTGCTGGGCGTAGACCGGCCCCGCGTCGAGCTCGGCGACCAGGCGCATGATCGAGACGCCGGTCTGCGCGTCGCCGGCCATCATCGCGCGCTCGACCGGCGCCGCGCCGCGCCAGCGCGGCAGCAGCGACGGATGGACGTTCAAGATGTCGTGGTCGGTCAGCAGCGGTGCTTTGACCAGCGCGCCGAACGCGCAGAGGATCACCGCCTCCGGCTGGACGGCCGCCACCCGCGCGCTCGTCTCCTCGTCGTTGACCGACGCCGGCTGGATGGTCTCGATGCCCAGCTCGCGCGCCGCGACGGCGACCGGCGGCGGACCGATTTTGCGACCCCTGCCCTGCTTGGCGTCGGGCCGCGTGATGACCAGCGACGGCTTGTGCGGGCCTTCGGCGAGCTCATGGAGCACGCCGGCCGCGAAATCGGAGGTGCCGAGGTAGACGACGCGCACTAGGCGGCGTCGTCTTGCTCTGCGGCCTCAAGGGCGGCGCGCAGGGCGCGCATGCCCTCCTTGCGCTGGTCGCGCGAGGTGCGGTCGAGGATGAGGACGCCGTCGAGGTGGTCCAGCTCGTGCTGGATGACCCGTGCCTCCAGCCCGGAGGCCTCGACGAGGATCTGCTCGCCCTGCTCGTCCTGGGCCTTGACGCGCACGTGCACCGGGCGCTCGACGTCGACGTGGACGGCGGGCAGGCTCAGGCAGCCCTCCTCGGCGTACTCCTTGTCCTTGGAGGACCACTCGATCTCGGGGTTGACCAGCGCGTTGATCGGGCTGTCGGACTCGACGCGGTAGACGAGCACGCGGTGCAGGATGCCGACCTGGGTAGCCGCGAGGCCGATCCCGTAGGCGTCGTGCATCAGCAGGCCCATCTTGGCGATCTCGTCGCGCAGTTCGTCGTCGAAGCGATCCACGGCCCTCGCCTTGGAGCGCAGCACTGGGTCCCCGAACTTGCGGACGTGCTCGAGCGCCGCGCGGCGTCGGGCTGCCGTCTCGGGATCAAGGGTGGTCGCAGGCTCCGGGGCCTCTTCGAGCTCTTCGTGGTGCTGGGCCACGGCCCGGATGCTAGCCGGGCGCCGCGCCAGGCCGCCGTGTCGCTACTGCGGGTCGACGTCGACCGAGAAGGCGACGGCCTTGTGGGCCTTGGCGCCGCTGACCTCGCGGACGGCGGCGTCGACCTGGTCGATCGTGCTGCGGCGCTCGGCCGCCTTGACGACGACCTGGCTGCGCTCCTTGCCGCGCAGCCGGAAGAGCGGCGCGGGGCCAAGCGAGCCGGGCAGCCGCGCCTGGATCTCGGTGGCCGCGAGATGGGCGGCGCCAACGACCTCCGACGCGCAGACGATGCGGATCAGCGTCGAGAACGGCGGGTAGCGTAGGAAGCGGCGGCGCTCGAGCTCCTCGGCCAGGAAGCCGTCGCTGTCGTGGGTGGCGGCATAGACGATGGCGCTGGCGGTCGGGTCGATCGTCTGGACGATCACGCGGGTGGGTGGGGTCGTATTCCCGCGCCCCGCGCGGCCGGCCAGCTGCGTGATCAGCGCAAACGTCCGCTCCTCGGCGCGGAAGTCCGGGAAGCGCAGGGTCGAGTCGGCGTCGAGCACCACGCCGAGGTCGACGTCCGGGAAGTCGTGACCCTTAGCCACCACCTGCGTGCCAACGAGGATCGCGCTTTCGGCCCGCTCGAAGGCGCTGAGCACCGCGCCCGCGTCGCGGATGTCGGCGTCCAGGCGCAGGACGGGCTTGCCCAGCGAGGCGAGGTCGTGCTCCAGGCGCTCGGTGCCCGTGCCGTGGCGGGCGATCGACACCGACCCGCAGTCCGGGCAGGTGCTCGGGATCCGCTCGCGGTGGCCGCAGTGGTGGCAGGCCACCGCACCCTGATCGCGGTGCAGGATCAGCGCGACGTCGCAGTCCGGGCACTCCCACACGCGCCCGCAGGAGCGACAGGTGAGGAAGTTCGACCAGCCGCGCCGGTTGAGCAAGACGATGGCCTTGCGGGCGTCGATCAGCGCCTCGTGGGTCCGCGGGTGCACGGCGCCCGCGGCGGCCTTGAGGTCGACGATCTCCACCGGCGGCATCGGCGAGCCGTCGACGCGCCGCGGCAGCCGGATGCGCCGCAGCGCATGGACCGACTCGGGCCGTGGCGTCGCGCTGCCGACCAACAGCACCGCGCCGTGCTGGGCGGCGCGCCGCTGCGCGACCAGCCGCGCGTCGTAGCGCGGGTCGCCCTCGTTCTTGTAGGAGCCGTCGTGCTCCTCGTCGACGACGACGAGCCCGAGGTGGGCGATCGGCGCGAAGACCGCGCTGCGCGGGCCGACGCAGACGCGCGCCTCGCCGGAGCGCAACCGGCGCCACTCGTCGTAGCGCTCCCCCGCGCCGAGCTTGGAGTGCAGGACCGCGACGGTGTCGCCGAAGCGCGTCACGAAGCGGTCGATCATCTGGGGCGTCAGGCCGATCTCGGGCACCAGGATCAGCACGCCGCGCCCCTGGGCCAGCGTCTCGGCGGCGGCGCGGAGATAGACCTCGGTCTTGCCCGAGCCGGTGACGCCGTGCAAGAGCAGCTGGGCGGGCGGGTCAGTGCCGATCGCGGCAAGGACCTCGTCTAACGCGCCCTGCTGGTCGGGCGTGAGCGCCGGAGCGGGCTTGCGTTGCCCCACGGCGTGGTGGGTCGGTGCACGCCGGCGCCCCCGCGGGCCGATCGCCACCAGCCCGCGCGCCTCCAGCCGGCGCAGCGAGCCGAGATCGGTGCCCGCGAAGCGCGGCAGCTGCTGCAGAAGACCGAGCTGCTTGCCGGTGAGGCGCGTCGCGGTCCCTCCCGGCGATTGATCGGAGCCCAGCAGGACCGCCTCGCCCTCGTCGGTGCGCGCCGCCCACAGCTGGAGCTTCTCGCGCGCGCCGCGCGGCGGCAGCATCAGCGACAGCGCCCGCGCCGGGGTCGAGGCGTACTCATGCCCGAGCCAGAGCCCGAGATCGACCAGATCGCTCGGCAACGCGTCGGGCAGGACGCGCAGCGGCGCGACCACCTTGTGCTCGGACTCCTCGGCCAGCCCGGTGACCACCGCGGTCAGCCGCTGGTGCCCGAACGGGACCTCCAGCAGCGACCCGACGTCGACGCCGTCGGGCCGCAGGTAGTCAAACGGCCCGCGCAGTGCACGGGCCGTCGTCAGCGGCTCGACTTGGACAATGGGCGCAGACACCGGGGCCGCCGAGGATAGGCTGAGCAGACCATGGACCTCCATCCCGGTGAAGAGATCGTCTTCGAAGGCCACCCGTCGTGGCGCGGCGTGCTGAGCTTCTACCTCAAGGGGCTGGGGATCGCGCTCGCGATCGGGGCGATCCTGCTGTTTGCCATCTCGACCGGCATCGGCATCCTCGCCTTTGCCATCGTCATGGCGCTGGTGATCGTCGTCGGCTTGATCATGCGCACGGCGACGCGCTACGTCATCAGCACCGAGCGGCTCAACATCCGCCGAGGGATCTTCTCCAAGCACGTGCAGCAGACCAACATCAACCGCGTGCAGAACGTCAACACCCAGCAGACGTTCTTTGACCGCATCCTGCGCGTCGGCGCGGTCGACTTCGATACCGCCGGCACCGACGACTCGGACTTCACCTTCCGCGGCGTGGCGAACCCCGCCGGGATCGTCGCCGCGGTCGATCGCGCCCAGCGCATCGAGCGCACGGTCGCCGCCGAGCGCGCCGATCAGCAGCCGCTCTAGGACCGCTTAACGCCGAAGGGCGGCCCGAAGGCCGCCCCCCGCCGGGCAGGCGCTGCGAGTTGTACTACGCCGTGGCCGGCACGGCGAGGCCGGCGGCCTCGGCCAGGGCGGCGGCCTTGTCGGTGCGCTCCCAGGTGAAGTCGGCGTCGTCGCGGCCGAAGTGGCCGTAGGCGGCGGTCTTCTGGTAGATCGGGCGGTGCAGATCCAGCGCCTCGCGGAACGCGCCGGGGCGCAGGTCGAAGAACTGATCGACGAGCTCGGCGATCTTGCCGCGGCCGACCTTCTCGGTGCCGAAGGTCTCGACCATCACGCTGACCGGGTGCGCCACGCCGATGGCGTAGGCGACCTGGACCTCGGCGCGGTCGGCCAGCCCGGCGGCCACGACGTTCTTGGCGACCCAGCGCGCCGCGTAGGCGGCCGAGCGGTCGACCTTAGACGGGTCCTTGCCGGAGAACGCGCCGCCACCGTGGCGGGCAAAGCCGCCGTAGGTGTCGACGATGATCTTGCGGCCGGTCAGGCCCGCGTCGCCGACGGGGCCGCCGATGACGAAGCGGCCGGTCGGGTTGACCAGGAACTCCTGGCGCAGCGTGTTGGCGTCGTAGAGGTCGGCGGGCAGGACCGGCAGGACGACGTTCTCCCAGAGATCGTCGGTGATCTGCTGGCGCGTGGCGCGCTCGGCGTGCTGGGTGGAGATCAGCAGCTTCTCGATCGCGACCGGCTTGCCGTCGACGTAGCGAACCGAGACCTGGGTCTTGCCGTCGGGGCGCAGGTAGTCCAGCGTGCCGTCCTTGCGGACCGCGGCCAGGCGCTCGGCCAGCTGATGGGCGAACGTGATCGGCGCGGGCATCAGGTTGGCCGTCTCGTTGGAGGCGTAGCCGAACATCATCCCCTGGTCGCCGGCGCCGGCGATGTCAAGAGCATCGGTCGAGCCGTCGGAGCGAGCCTCGTCGGCCTTGTCCACGCCCTGGGCGATGTCGGCCGACTGCTTGTCGATGGCGTTGAGGACGGCGGCGCTCTTGGCGCTGAAGCCGAGCTCGGCATCGTCATAGCCGATGTTGTGGATCGTCTCCCGCGCGACTTCCTGGATGTCGACGTAGGTGTTGGTCGTGATCTCACCGGAGACCACGACCAAGCCGGTGTTGACCAGCGTCTCGCAGGCGACGCGCGAGAGCGGGTCGTCCTTGAGGCAGGCGTCCAGGACACCGTCGGAGATCTGGTCGGCGACCTTGTCGGGGTGACCCTCGGTCACGGACTCTGAGGTGAAGAGGTACTCGTTGTCGGCGTAGCTCATGGCGTAATTAGGAGGGAGATCTCCGCGGTCGATTCGCTGCTGGTGCCGGAGGTGCTGGCGCCGATGGCACGGACCTTCTGAAGGTCGGCCTTGGCGGACCGGTAGGCGCTCGAAGCGCTCAGGCCGGTCTCCTCCCCCAGCGTCAACAGCCTGCTGAAGTCCAGGAAGAGTAGCGAGGACCGCAAATCAGGGTGATTCCCGACCGACAATTGCCAATTGGCAAGGTCGGTCAGATGCTTGCCGTCGCGCTTGACGGCGGCGATCCCCTTGGGGTTGGTCGCCACCGCGACCTTGCCGTCCCAGACCGCCGTGCTCAGCGTCTTGCGCACCGCCGCCGGCAGCGCGGTCAGCGCCTGGCGGGCCCCGGCCTCGTCCTTGGTGGCGCCCAGCAGCGTCAGCACAGGCGCCGGGGTCGCGGCGGTCAGGATGATCGCGACCTCGCCCGGAAAGATCTTGTGCAGCGGCTGGTCCAGGGAGCCGACCAGCGGCTTGAGCGACCCCGCGCTCGCGCCCGCCGTGGCCAGCAAACGCTGGAGTGCCGGAGCGAGGTTGCTGACGCCGAGGTAGGCCATCGCGTCGGCCGGGACGGCGCTGGCGAGCGTCGGATGGAAGGGTTTGAAGCCGCTGCCGGCCTTGGCGGCACCCGTGGCGAGCGACGGATCGAGTTGCGAGGCGACGGTCAGCTTCGCGCGGTTGCCGGCAGCTGCCAGCCCGAACGCGGCCCCCTTCAGCGTCGCCTGGTCGACGAGCGTGCCGACGACGCCGAGCAGGCCGCCTTGCGGCGCCAGCAGGCGGCGCACGCCGTCGGCCGACAGCCAGCCGTCGACCACGCGGTCGGCGGGCAGCTTGGCGAACATCTTCTTGGGCCCGGACGCCTCGGCGAGCGAGCCGTGCCCGCCGGCCTTGGCCAGCTTGGCCGCCAGCGCCAGGCTCTCGGGCTGACCGATCGCGAGGAACGTCCCGACGTAGCTCGCGCTCAGGCTGCCGCAGCCGCGCTGCTCGGCGCCCGGGTGCTTCTTGCCGGTGTCGACGAGCACGAGCGAGTTGGCGCGCGTGTTGCCGCCGGTGTCGAAGATCGCCAGCGCGGCCTCATCAGCGTTCTTGAGTGCCTTGGTCGCGAGGTCGCAGCCCGGGGCCTGCAGGCGGGTGACGATGGCGTCGCGCAGCTTCGGCCAGCTCGGGAAGGCGTTGGCGAGCTTGGCCGCCGCGCGCGTCTCCGAGCGATGGCCGTCGGTGGAGAGATGGACGTAGACCAGCGCGTCGGCGGGGACGAGCTTGGCCGCGGCGCTAGCGGGCGGCGTGCCCTTGGTGGCGCCGTCGCCGCCGGAGAGGAGCAGGAGGAGCGCGATGGCCAGGACGACAACCGCCCCGGCTGCGCCAAGCGCTGCTGCCCTACTTCTCATCCCGCTGTTTACGTTCCTTGAAGTCGATGATCAGCGGGATCCCGTCCATGCCGAAGCGCGCACGCAGCCGATTCTCGACGAAGTAGGCGTAGTCGCGCGTCACCCGGTTGCGGCTGTTGACCTGGATCGCGAAGCGCGGCGGGCGCGTCTCGAACTGCGCCATGTAGAGCAGCCGCAGCCGTGAGCCCTGCTTGGCCGGCGGCTGACGCTCTTGGACGACCTCGGCGATGAAGCGGTTGAGCTGCGGCGTCGGGATGCGCGTCTTGACGCGGTCGCCGAGGATGATCGCCTCCTTGAGCAGCCGCTCGACGTTGCGGCCGCTGAGCGCCGAGACCGTCAGGACCTTGGGCCGCAGGCGGATCTTGTTGTTGACTCGCGCGCGCTCGTGGTCGAGGTCGGCCTCTTCCATCGGGGCGATGTCCCACTTGTTGAGGACCAACGCCGTCGCACAGCCGGCCTTCATCGACAGCTCGGCGATCCGCAGGTCCTGCGCGGTGACGCCGTCGTGGGCGTCGCAGATGACCAGGGCGACGTCGGCCCGCTCTACCGCCCGCTGCGAACGCAAGGTGGTGTAGTACTCGACCGACTCCGACACCTTGCTCTGGCGCCGCATGCCGGCGGTGTCGACGACGATCACCCGGCGACCGTCGACCTCCATCGGAAGGTCGATCGCGTCGCGCGTCGTTCCTGCGACGTCGCTGACGATCACGCGGTCGGACTTCAGGAACTTGTTGACCAGCGAGGACTTGCCGACGTTGGGCCGGCCGATCAGCGCGAGGCGGATCGTCTCGTCGTCCTCGGGCTCGAAGTCGCCTTCGGGCAGCAGCGCGGTGACGCGGTCCAGCAGGTCGCCGGTGCCCAGGCCCTGCGTGGCGCTGACGGCCACCGGCTCGCCCAGGCCCAAGCTGTAGAACTCGGTCGCCGACGGCACGTCTTTGACCGAGTCGATCTTGTTGGCCACGACGATCACCGGCTTGTCCCAGCGGCGCAGCAGGTCGGCGAGCTCCTCGTCGCCGGGTCGCGCGCCGGCCTGGCCGTCGACGACGAACACCGCGAGGTCGGCGTCGGCCATCGCGGCCTGGGCCTGCTCGCGAATCGAGCCGGCCATCGGGTCCTCGTCGAAGAAGTCCATGCCGCCGGTGTCGATCAGCGTGAACTGGCGGCCGTTCCACTCGCACGGGACCTCGTTGCGGTCCCGCGTGATGCCGGGCGCCTCGTGCACGACGGCGATCCGCGACTCGCTGAGGCGGTTGACCAGCGAGGACTTGCCGACGTTGGGGTAGCCGATGACGGCGACCTTGGGGCCCGCGATGCTCATGCGCGGGCCGCCTGGACGCGCGCCACGATCTCGGCGACGACCTCGTCGACGCTCAGCCCCGTGGTGTCCAGCGGCTCGGCGCCCGGCGCAGGCTCCAGCGTGGTGCGACCGTGGCCAGAGTCGCGCTCGTCGCGCGAGAGCAGCTCGGCGGCGACATCCTCAGGATCGGCGCCCAGCTCAGCGGCCCGGCGGCGCGCGCGCTCGGCGGGATGGGCGGTGAGGAAGACCTTGACCTCGGCGTCTGGCGCGACGACGGTCGCGATGTCACGCCCCTCGGCCACATAGTCGCCCCCGGCAATCAGCGCCCGCTGCTGGGCGACGAGCGCCTCGCGGACCTTCGGGTCGTTGGCGACCACCGATGCCTGCTCGCTGATGGCGGCCGTCCTGATCAGCTCGGTGACGTCCTCGCCACCGAGCAGGACGCGGTCGCCGTCGAAGGCGATCTCCAGCGCGGCGACCTCGTCGAGGCCGCGCGTCGCGGCCAGCGCAGTGCAGCGGTACATGGCCCCGGTGTCGAGGTAGGTGAAGCCGAGCGCGCGCGCAACAGCGCGCGCCACGGTCGACTTGCCGGCTCCGGCAGGTCCGTCAATGGCGACAAGCACGGCCGAGAGGGTATGCGGTCATGGATGGTGTGGCATCCTCCGTATTGGTCGTGCGCCTGATCGGGCCTCTTCGGGAGAGAGACTTCGCGCTGTTTTGGGCCGGCACCCTGGTGTCGCTGCTCGGCGACGGGATCTACCTGGTCGCCCTCCCCTTCACGGTCCTGGGCCTCGGCGGCGGCGCCGGATCGCTGTCGCTCGTCGGCCTGGCGTGGTCGCTGGGCATGGTCGGCTTCCTGCTCGCCGGCGGCCTGCTGGCCGACCGCTACGACAAGCGCCGCCAGTTGCTGGTGGCCGACGCGCTGCGCCTCGTGGCGGTCGGCACGGCGGGCGGGCTGTCGCTCGGCGGAGTGCTGGAGATCTGGCACATGGTCGCCTTGGGCTTCGTCTTCGGCGCCGGCGAAGGGCTGACGGGCCCGGCGATGGGCGCGATCGTCCCCGAGCTCGTGCCCGGACCGCTGCTCGTGCAGGCCAACGCGCTGCAGAGCTCGCTGCGGCCGATCGCGCTGCGCCTGGCGGGCCCGGCCCTCGGCGGCGTGACCGTCGCGCTGCTGGACACCGGTGGCGCCCTGCTGGTCGATGCCGGCACCTTCGCGGTGTCGATCGCCTGCCTGCTGGCCATGCGCGCGCGGATTCCCGTGCATGAGGGCGAACACGAGCCGCTGCGCACGCAGGTGCGCGAGGCGGCGACGTTCGTGCGCGGCGAGACGTGGCTGTGGGCGACGCTGATCATGGCCGCGATCGCGCTGCTCTTCTTCCTCGGCCCGATCGAGGTCCTGCTGCCGATCCGCATCGATGACGACCTCGGCGCCTCGGCCGGCAGCTTCGGCCTCGTGCTCGCCGCCGGCGGCGTCGGAGCCACGCTGGGCGCATTCGTCCTCGGGCATGTCGGGATGCCCAAGCGCGAGATCTCGGTCCTCTACTGGGTCTGGGGCCTGGCGGGCTTCGCGCTCTGCGGCTATGCGCTGGGCCAGACCGTCTGGCAGCTCGTGCTCTTCAGCTTCGCCTTCGGGCTGCTCAGCGGCGCGGGCGATCCGATCTGGGCGACGCTGATGCAGGTGCGTGTGCCGGTCGCTCTGCGCGGCCGCGTCGCGTCGCTGGACTGGCTGGTGTCGGTCGGGCTGACGCCGGTGTCCTTCGCGCTCACCGGCCCGGCGGCCGCGGCCTTCGGCGCCGGCGCGGTCCTGCTCGTCGCCGGACTGGTCGCCGGCGCGTTGACGGTGGTGATGCTGTACGCGGTCCCAGGCCTGCGCGGCGAGGACGGCGGTATCGCGCGCGCCGCCGCTGCGGCCGAGCAACCCTCGACGCTGGGTCAGCCCTTCAACAACGTCCCGAGGTCGTCGGCAAACGTCGGGTAGGAGACGTCGGCGGCCTCCATGCCGACGACGGTGACGCCCTCGTCGGAGGCCAGGCCGGCGATCGCGCCGAGCATCGCGAGGCGGTGGTCGCCGTGCGAGGCGATCGTGCCGCCCTTCAGGCCACCCGTGCCGCGCACGATGAAGCCGTCGTCAGTGGCCTCGAGGTCCCCGCCCAGGCCGTTGAGGCCGTCGACGACGGTCGCGATCCGGTCGGACTCTTTGAGGCGCAGCTCGTGGGCGCCGCGCACGATCGTCTCGCCCTCGGCAAAGCAGCCCAGCAGCGCGACCAGCGGCAGCTCGTCGATGGCCAGGGGCACCTCGTCGGCCTCGACGGTCGTGCCGGTCAGCGGGCCGTAGGCGATGTCGAGGTCGCCGGCGGGCTCGGTGCCGACGACGCCGTCGCCCGGTGCCTCCTCCAGCTCGCCGACCACGATCCCACCCATCCGCTCGAGGATCCGGTGAAAGCCCGTACGCGTCCAGTTGGTGCCGCTGCCCACGACCGCGATCCGCGAGCCGCCGACCAGGACGCCGGCGGCGATCAGGAACGCCGCCGAGGACGGGTCGCCGGGGACGGTGATGTCGTCGAGGACGAGCTCGTCGACGCTGGTGACCGTGACGTGGCGGCCGTTGCGGTGCACGGTGACGCCTGCCGAAGCGAGCATCCGCTCGGTGTGGTCGCGCGACGGCGCCGGCTCGACGACCGTCGTCGCGCCGTCGGCCATCAGGCCGGCGAGCAAGACACAGGACTTGACCTGGGCCGAGGCGACGGGCAAGTCATAGGCAATGGATCGCAGGTGCGCGCCGTGCACCGTGAACGGCGGCAGGCGATCGTCGACCGCGTCGATCGTCGCGCCCATCCGCCGGAGCGGCTCGGCGATGCGGTCGACGGGGCGCGTGCGGATCGATGCGTCGCCGTCCAACGTGTAGGCCCTGCCCTCCTGACCCGCCAGCCAGCCGGGCAGCAGGCGCATCAGGGTGCCGGCGTTGCCGACGTCGATCGGCGCGTCGAGCTCGGTGGTGTTACGCAGGCCGGTGCCGCGGATCGTCACGACGTCGGCGTCGACGGTGACCAGCGCGCCCAGCGCCCGCATCGCGTTGAGCGTCGACATGGTGTCCTCGGCGTGCAGGTAGTTGCGGACGCGGACGGGCTCGGCGGCCATCGCGCCGAGGATCGCAGCGCGGTGCGAGATCGACTTGTCGGCCGGCGGCGCGACGGTGCCGCGCAGGCGCTTGGCGGGCGACCACTTCACGTTGCTCATGAGAGCACCTCCTCGACGAGCTCGCGCGCCCGCTCGGCGTGGTCCTCGGCGACCCAGAGGGCGACCTCGCCACTGCGGAAGTCGGGCTGGGGCGAGAGGCTCATGTCGTGGATGTTGATCCCTGCTCGGGAGAGGGTGAGGGCGAGATCGGCGATCACGCCAGGGCGGTTGGGCACGACGACGCGGACCTCGCGCAGCGGGCCGCCGGTCATGCCGACGTCCAGCAGCGCGCGGCGCTGGGCGCCGACCTCGGCCTGCCAGGCCTGCACCGCATCGGCGCCCTGCGTCGCCAGGAGCGACCGCGCCTCGGTGAGCAGCGCGATCATCGCGTCGATGCCGTCGAGCACCGCATCGCGGTTGGCGTCGTAGATCCCCGCCCACAGCGGCGGGTTGGCGCCGGCGACGCGCGTGGCGTCGCGAAACGACGGGCCGACGACCGGAATCGCCTCGTCGCCCAGTGCCCGCGTCGCCTGCGTGACGAGCGCGTTGGCGACGACGTGCGGCACGTGGGAGAACGCGGCCATCAGGCGGTCGTGATCGGCGTGGCCGATGACGGTCGGGACCGCGCCGATGCCGGTGACGAAGCGGTGCAGCCGCTCCAGCAGGATGCCCTCGCTGTCGGCGCGTGGCGTCAGATACCAGGTGGCGCCGGCGAAGAGGTCAGCGCGCGCGTGCTCGACCCCCGCGACCTCGGCACCCGCCAGCGGATGGCCTCCGATGTAGTTGGTGGCCTTGATCGACTCCACCAGCGCGTGCTTGGTCGAGCCGACATCGGTGACCACAGCGCCCTCGACGTGCTCGCACGCCTGCGCGATCCGCTGCGCCAGCGCCTGCACCGGCGCGGCGACCAGCGCGACATCCGCAGGCCCGAGATCCGCCGGATCGTCAACCACCACGTCGGCCACCCCACGCTCCAGCGCGAGTGCCCGCACCTGCGGGTCCGGATCGAAGCCGACGACCTGCGCGCCCAGCCGCTTACGAGCGGCCAGGCCGACCGAGCCGCCGATCAGGCCGAGGCCGACGAGCGCGACGCGCAGCGGACGGGCAGCGTCTGTGTCAGCCTCCGTCACGCCGCCGCGGCGTTCTGTGTTGCGGCCGCGCCGAACGGCAGCTTGCCGGCGAGCATGGCCGCCTGCTCGACCTTGGCGGCGTACTCCTTGAAGCCGTCGACGCGCAACTGCTGGGGCCCGTCGCAGATCGCCTCATCAGGCTCGGGGTGGGTCTCGACGATGATGCCGTCGGCGCCGACGGCGGCGGCGGCCAGCGACAGCGGCTCGACCAGCGCGCGGCGGCCGGCGGCATGGCTGGGGTCGACGACGACCGGCAGGTGCGTCATCTCCTTGAGCACCGGGATCGCCGTGAGGTCGAGCGTGAAACGGTACGCGGTCTCGAACGTGCGGATGCCGCGCTCGCAGAGGATCACCGACTCGTTGCCCTCCTTGAGGACGTACTCGGAGGCCATGATCAGCTCCTCCAGCGTCGCCGACAGCCCGCGCTTGATGAGCACCGGGATGCCGCTGCGCCCGATCTCGCTCAACAACGGGTAATTCTGCATGTTGCGCGCGCCGATCTGGATGACGTCGGCGACCTCGGCGACCGCCTCGATGTCGCGCGCGTCCATCAACTCGGTGACGATCGGCAGGCCGGTGCGCTCCTTGGCCTCGGCGAGCAGCCGCAGCCCCTCGAGGCCCAGCCCCTGGAAGGCGTAGGGCGAGGTGCGCGGCTTGTAGGCGCCGCCGCGGAACATCGTCGCGCCGGCCGCGAGCATCGCGTCGGCGGTGTCGAGCGTCTGGTCGCGCGTCTCGACGGTGCAGGGACCGGCGATCAGGGCGAAGTGCTCCCCGCCGATCTTCGCGCCGCCGAGCTCCAGGACAGTCCGGACGTCGCCCTTGAACTGCGTTGAAGCCAACTTGTAGGGCTTGAGGATCGGGACGACCTTCTCGACCCCCTCGTGGCCCTCGAGGCCGAGGCGCGCGACGTGCTCGCGGTCGCCGACGGCGCCGATCACCGTGAGCTCCTCGCCACGGCTGGGGTGCGCCTGAGCGCCAACGGACTCGATCCGCTCGATCACGGCCTGCACCTGGTCTTCGGTGGCCGTCGGCTTCATCACGATCATCATCTGGGGGTTCCTTCTGCGGCTTGGGGGTGAAGTCTAAAGAGGCGAGTTGGCACACACGTGAACGACACGTGCACGCATGGGTGCTTTCCGGCGCTCGACCCGAGGGGTCCGATGCGGACGCGGCCTCACGGCCGGCCGAGCGCCTAGCTAAATCGCCAATACCAAGCGGCGGAGGTCCCGCTGCCCACTGCCATGCGCACGCCGGCCGAGAGGCCGTCGGAAGTGCGCTTGGTGAGAGCCGTGCGGGACATGAACCGCGACCATTGTAAGCACAAGACGGGGTACTTGCGAACCCCCGCCCGTGCCGCCTGGCTACGGCAGCAGCTCGCGCAGGCCGGTCAGGAAGCGCTGGTTCTGCTGCGGTGTGCCATAGGTGACACGCAGCGCCCCAGCCCGGCCGAGAGCTGCGCCGGCGCGGACGAGCACGCCGCGCTCGCCGAGGCCCTTGACGATCGCCGCCTCGACCTCACCGGGCTCCTGGCCGTCCCAGACGGGCAGGTCGAACCAGGCGAAGTTGGCCTGCGAGGCCGCCGGGACGATGCCCAGCTCGCCGAGGCCGTCCTCGATCTCCAGCCGCGCCATGATCGCGCGCTCGACCCGCTGCGCGACGGCGTCGCCGTGCTTGAGCGACTCGACGGCGGCAGCCTGTGCCGCCGCGTTGCAGAAGAACGGCTGACGGACCTGGTTGACGGCGGTGACGACCGCGTCAGAGCCGCAGAGCGCGTAGCCGACGCGCAGCCCGCACAACCCATACACCTTGCTGAAGGTGCGCAGCAGGACCAAGTTGGGGTGCTTCTTGAGGAGGTCCAGCGACGCGTCGGGGTCGTCGAGCGTGTTGTACTCGCAGTAGGCCTCGTCGAGCAGGACGCACACGTGCTTGGGGACCTTGGCGATGAACTCGGCGATGTCGGCCAGCCCGACCGCCGTCGACGTCGGGTTGTTGGGGTTGCAGACGACAACCAGCCGCGTCGCGGCGGTGATCTCGGCCAGCATCGCGTCGAGGTCGTGCTCCTGGGCCTCGTTGAGCGGCACCTGGATCTGCGTGGCGCCGGTCGCGGCAGCGAGGTGCGGGTAGACGCTGAACGACGGCCACGCGTAGACGAGCTCGGCGCCGGGCTCCAGCAGCGCCTCGCCGGCAGCAAGCAGGATGTCGCACGAGCCGTTGCCGATCGCGATCCGCGATACAGGCACCTCGTAGCGGTCGCTGAGCGCGCGGCGCAGCTTCGCGTTGGTCGGATCGGGATAGCGGTTGACGCCGGTGAGGATCTCGGCGATCGCGGCCACGACCGGCTCCAGCGGCGGCTCGGGCGACTCGTTGGACGCCAGCAGTGCAACGTCCTCGGGCAGCGCGTAGGCGGCGGCCGCGGGGTACACGGGAATGCGGCTCACCGCCGCGGAGAACTCGATCGCCATTGCGCTCAGGCTACCTGCGCCGCGGGAACGAGCGCTCTGCGCGAGCTTGCCGCCCGGAACCTCGCCCTCTGGGCGAGCGTTCCGCGGCTACTGGGCGGACTCGAGGTCCATGCGCAGCTTGCGCGCCTCGCCGAGGTAGACGTGCTTGGCCACGTGGTCGTCGGCGGCGTAGTAGTGCATCAACACACGGATGACGCGCGGCAGCGACCCCGGCACCGGGACCTCACGCGCACACATCAGCGGAACCTGGGCAAAGCCCAGCTGCCGGGCCGCGACCGCGGGGAACTGTGCATCAAGGTCCTCGGTGAGCGTGAACAGGCAGCTGACGACGTCCTCGGGCTCCAGGGCGTTGCGCGACATGATCTCGCGCATCAGCGTCTCGGTCGCGGCGAGGATCTCGTCCGAGCCGTTGCGATCAACAGTGGTGGCGCCTCTGAGGGCGAAGAGCCGCATCGGCGCGCCATCATGCCAGGTGGCAGGGCCTCACTCGTTCGTCCAGCCCGCTACGGCCCGCAGCGACACCAGCCGACTGCAGTGACGATGGTGTCCTTCCTGTCGATCGGCCTCACGGCGGTCGTGATCTGCGACCTGCTCACGGCCGCGCTGCTGGCGACGCAGTTCCTCGGTCGCGGCTCCTCGCAGCTGCTCGGGCTCGCCGCCGCCTACCTCGCGGCAGGGTTGCTCGCCGTCGTCCACCTGCTCGTGTTGCCCGGCGCGCTGACCCACGAGGGCCTGCTCGGCGCCGGCGGCGACCAGGCTCCTGCATGGCTGTGGGCGATCGGCCACGGCGGGCTGCCGCTCGGGCTCGCCGCCGCGCTCTGGGGTGGTCCGGCGAGCGTTCGCCGGCGCCTGGCGGGACCGACCGCGCGACGCAGCCGCGCGCTGGTGCTCGCCTTCTCCTTCGTGGCTGCGACGGTCGCGGGGCTCGCCTGGCTGGTCATCGGCCTCGGCAACTCGTTGCCGACCGTGCTCGAGGGCGACCGCCTCTCGGATCGCGGCCTGGTCGGCGCCGTGCTCGTTCTCGGGCTCGGCCTCCTCGCCCTGGTCGTCGTCGCGCGCCGTGGGCGCCGCACGCCGATCGAGCGCCGTCTGCTCGTCGTCGTCGCCTGCATCCTGGCCGGCACGGCGCTGACGCTCGCGTCGCTCTCGCGCTACACGGTGGGCTGGTATGCCGCCGGCGTCTTCGATCTCGCGGCATCGGCGCTGCTGCTGAGCCTGCTGCTCGGCGGGGTCCGCAGGCTCGGCGTCCTCGGTGGCGCGGCCGATGTCCGCGCCGGAGCCGTCGACGCGCTGACCGGCGTGCGCACGCGCGCGGCGACGCTGGTCGCCGCCGACCATCTGCACCGCACCCGCGCCGCCGGCGCACCGCTGGGCCTGGCGCTCATCGACGTCGACGGTCTCAAGGCGATCGGCGACGAGCACGGCCCGCTGGCCGCCGATGCCGTGCTGATGTCGGTCGCCCGTCGGCTGCGCACGCTGCTGCGCGATCGCGATGTCCTCGGCCGCGCCGGCGAGGAGGGCTTCCTGATCCTGCTGCCCGACACCGACGCCGATGGCGTGACGCTCGCGGTCGACCGGGCCGTCGACGGGATCGAGAGCAGAAGGTCGGGACGTGGGCCTTCGACGTGCGCACGACCGCCTCGGGCGGGATCGCGATGGTCGGCACGGGCGAGCAGGCGATCGCCGAGGCGCTCGCCGCCGCCGATCTGGCGCTCAACCAGGCCAAGGCCCACGGGCGCGACCAGGTCGTTAGCCCGGCACGCGCGCAGGTGGTGCCGCTGCGTCGCGCAGCCGCTGGACCTCCGCGGGGCTGAGCCGCCGCACGCGGCCCTCGGCCAGATCACCCAGCCGCAGCGGCCCGAAGGCAACGCGCTTGAGCTTGGCGACCGGGTGGCCGACCTCCGCGCACATCCGCTTGACCTGGCGCTTGCGCCCCTCGCGCAGCGTGATCTCCAGGACGCCGGGCTTGAGCTGGCGCACGCCGGCCGGCGCGGTCTTGCCGTCCTCGAGGACCACGCCTTCTCTGAGCTGGCGCAGCGCCTGCTCGGGCACCGCGATGCCACCGCGACCGACGTCGGCGACGTAGACCTTCGGGACCTCGTAGCGCGGGTGGGTGAGCCGGTTGGCCAGCTCGCCATCGTCGGTCAGCAGGATCAGGCCGGTGGTGTCGGCGTCGAGGCGACCGACCGGATAGAGCCGCGTGTCGGGCGCGTCGACCATCGCGACGACCGTCGGGCGGCCGTGGGTGTCCTTCGCGGTCGAGACGACGCCGCGCGGCTTGTGGACGAGCCACACCGCGCGCTCCTGGACGGCGCTGCCGATGGCGACCTCGCGCCCATCTACGGTCACGAGGTGCGTGTCGTCGGCGTCACGGGCGGGGTCGGTGACGATGACCCCGTCGACCGTGACACGACCATCGCCGATGATCTCCTCGGCCGCTCGGCGCGAGGCAACTCCGGCGTGGGCGAGGTACTTCGCGAGGCGCATCGGCGGCCGAGGCTAGCGCGGTGGGTGGGCTGACATCCTTCAGCGCGTGCCGCTCGACTTCGACGCCGTCATCCGCTGGCTCACCGAGCGCCTCGGCGTGCGCGTGATGCTGGCCATGCAAGGTGCCGGAAACACCGCGCTGAGCGTGACCGGACACCTGCTGCGCGTCGACGACCGCGAGATCACGCTCATCGACCCGTCGCCGGGGCGCGTCGAGGTGTTCTCGGTCGGCGGCGCGACCCTCGTCCTGCTCGAGGGCGATTTCGCGCAGGCGGGCACGACGGACTTCGGGACCGGCGGCGCACCCATCGTGCAAGCGTCCTTTGGGGAGGTCGTCGTGACCTTCGCCGAGCTGCCCGTCGGGCAGGGCTAGCCTGTGGGACCGCCCCATGGACCTTGAGCTCCTCGCCAGCACCCTGACCGACCTCGGCCAGCCGCCCTTCCGCGCCAAGCAGGTGTGGGAGTGGACCGCGCGTGGGACGGCGTCGTATAAGGCGATGACCAACCTGCCGGCGGCGGTGCGGTCCGAGCTGACCGAGCGCGTGCCGTTCTCCACGCTGGAGGTCACCAACGAGGCCCATTCCAAGGACGGCACGATCAAGGCCTTGTTCTCGACGCGGAAGGACGGCCGGCCGGTCGAAGCCGTGCTGATGCGCTACCGCGACGGGCGGCGTTCGTTGTGCTTGTCCTCGCAGTCGGGCTGCCCGCTGACCTGCACCTTCTGCGCGACGGGCACGATGAAGTTCGGGCGCAACCTGACCGTGAGCGAGATCCTCGACCAGGCGCTGCACTTCCGCCGCATCGAGGAGGTCGATCACGTCGTCTTCATGGGCATGGGCGAGCCGATGATGAACCTCGACAACGTGCTCGAGGCCTGCCGGCGGCTGCCCGACGTCGGCGTGTCACATCGGCGCACGGCGATCTCGACGGTCGGCTGGAAGCCGGGCATCGAGGCGCTGACCGAGAGCGACATGCCGATCCGGTTGGCCTTGTCGTTGCATGCCGCTGACGAGGCGCTGCGCTCGCAGATCATGCCGGTCAACGACCGCTATCCGCTGGCGGAGGTGCTCGCCGCATGCGATCGCTTCTACGAGGTCAAGAAGCGCATGGTCTTCATCGAGTACGTGATGCTCAAGGGGGTCAACGACTCCTACGCGCAAGCCGTGCAGCTCGCCGACGTGCTCGATCCCAAGAAGTACAAGATCAACCTGATCCCCTACAACCCGACCGGTTCGTACGATGGCTCGGGACGCGAGGCGATCGGCGCGTTTAAGGCCGCGCTCGAAGAGCACGGGATCGGCGCGACCGTCCGGCTGACGCGCGGCCAGGACATCGACGCCGCCTGCGGGCAGCTGGCCGCCAAGGCGCTGGCCTCGGCCTCCTGAGCGGCGCGGGTCGCTAGGTTGAGCGGGATGCCCGCGCTGACCCTCGATGCCCTCCACCGCGAGGCCCGCGAGCTGGAGCGCGCGCACCGGCGCGGCGATCCGGAGGCGCTGGCCCGCGTCGCGCCGTTTCGCCCGGACGCGGTCAAGCCGCTCAAGGACGCCGGCGCGCTGCTGGTGATCGCCCGCGAGCGCGGCTTCCCGACGTGGGTCAAGTTGCAGTCCTACGTCGAGCGGCTCGACCTCGGCGGCGAGGGTCTGGAGCACGCGTTCCACACCGACATGGAGTACTACGAGGGACGCGCCGACGGGCTGCTGGCCTCCGCCCAGGACCGGACGCCGAGCGCCGCCGCGGCGTTTGAGGGCGAGCGGGTGGAGATGACGCCGGCGGGCGCGCGCGTGGTCGTCGCGCAACGTCATGGCTTTGCCAGCTGGTCGGCGCTGCGCCGTCACGTCGAGGGGCTGGCCGAGAGCGGCGAGCCGTTCGCGCGCGCCTACCTTGCTTTGGAAGAGCGCCGACATGATGATCTTGCGGCGTTGTTGGAGCAGTTCCCCGAGCTGGCGACGGCACGCGGGACCAACGGCAATGCGTTGATCAACATGGCGGGTGACGTCGAGACGTTCCGCATGCTGTTGGACGCGGGCGCCGACGTCGCCCATCCCAACGCCCATGGCTGGACGCCGCTGCACCATGCGGCTTACAGCAACCGCGGTGACTTGGCAGCGCTGCTGCTTGACGCGGGCGCACCGGCCGACGTCTCGGGGCGCGGCGCGGGCGGCACGCCGTTGATCGTCGCGCTCTTCTGGGGCCATCGCGAGGTGGTCGACGACGTGCTGCTCGCGGCCGGACGCCACCCGGACAACCTACGCGTCGCGGCCGGCACCGGCGATGTGGCGACGATCGGCGAGATGGTGTCGGCTGATGGCGTCGTCAGCGAGGCGGCGGGCGCGCTGCGCGGCTTCTACCGGCCACATGGCGGCTTTCCGGCGTGGGCTCCGGCCGACGATCCGCAGGAGATCGTCGACGAGGCGCTGTCGTGGGCCGCGCGTGCCGATCGGGTCGACGCGCTCTCGCTGCTGGTGGAGCGGGGCGCGCAGGTCGACGCAGACGTCTACCGGGGCACGGCGCTGACGTGGGCGGCGGCCAACGGGCGCGTGGCGGTGATCGGTGCGCTGGTCGAATTGGGAGCCGACGTGAACGCCCGCGCGACCTTCGGCGGTCCGACGCACGGCGAGGGTGTCACGGCGCTGCACATCGCGGCGCAGGCTGGGCAGACGGCGGCGGTCGAGGTCTTGTTGGCGGCCGACGCCGACCCGACGCTGCGCGACGCGCTGTACAACGGCCCGGCCTCCGGCTGGGCGCAGCAGGGCGGCCACACCGCCCTCGCCGCGCTGCTGCGCGAGCGCGAGGGGTAGTAGGGGCGCCGCGCGCGTTGGTGGCGCTCAGCGCGAGCGCCGGTCGTGGTGCGCGGCGAGGTCTGTTGGCAGCGAGGAGTGAGCGTGTCGAGCGGTGCGCTGCGCTAGGAGTCGTCCGCCTGCGCCCGGTCCCGGCAATGCGAGGCCGATCGCAGGTCTAGCCGCGGTGGCACTCCGACGTTGGGATGCAACGTCTGGGTGCCATCCGCCTCCGGCCCAAGGTGCAGGCCGCGTTGACCGGCACATGGTCCGATAGCTCGACCCGGACCGCGCGAGGCCGGCGATTCAGCGCGAGCACCCGCTGAGCGCCGCGAGAGTTCGCGCCAAGACGGTTAGGCCGCGTCGTCCTCGCCGGTTGGATGCTCGTCGTCCTCACTGGGCGGCTCGTCGTCGGTCGGCGGCTCGTCGTCGGTCGGCGGCTCGTCGTCGAAGACGACCTCCGCTTCGGCCTCTTCGGCCTCCGCGTCGGCCACGGGCGTCAGCCCCGCGGCGGCAGGGTCCGCCCCATCGCCCTCGATCGGGGTCTCGGGCACCTCATCCTCCACCGACCCCTGCGTCGGCGGCGTCGCGCCGGCCCGTGCCTCGCCCGCGCGCAGCAGGCGCTCGCGCAGGTCGGCCTCTTCCTCGGGCGACGGATCCCACTCCTCGATGTCGGGCAGGTCGTCAAGCGACGCCATGCCGAAGAGCTTCAGGAAGAGCGAGGTCGTGCGGTAGAGCACGGCGCCGAAGGGTGAGCGGCCGGACTCCTCGATGAGCCCGCGCTCCAGCAGCGTGCCGGCCGCCGAGTCGGCGCTGACGCCGCGGATACGCGTGATCTCCGGGCGCGAGACCGGCTGCAGGTAGGCGACGATCGCCAGCGTCTCGGCCTGGGCGGGCGACAAAGGCGGCGTCCGCGGCTTGGACAGCAACCGGCGCGCGGCCTGCTCGGTGTCGGCCGCTGTCGCCAGCGTCCAGCCGCCGGCGAGCTCGCGGAGCTCCAACCCGCGCTGGCCGGGCGCAAACACCTCACCGAGCTCGGTCAGCGCCTCGCTCAGCGCCTCCTCCTCACACTCACACGCGGCGAGCAGCTCCATCTCCGTAACCGGTTCGGCCGAGAGGAACAGCAACGCCTCGACGGTGCGTGCGAGCGGCGACGTCACGCCGCAGCGCCCGCGGCCGCGGGCACCAGACCTTCAGCCGCGGGTGGGCGGGCCGATATCTCGATCTCGCCGAACGGCTCGTCCTGGCACCACGTCGCCTCGCCCTGCTTGTAGAGCTCCAGCAGCGCGAACAACGTCACACAGACCGTCACGCGGTCGGCGCCGCGGACAGCCTCTTCGAAGGTCGTGCGCGAGCCCGAGCGCAGGAGCCGGCGCAGATGCGCCAGACGGTCGGCGACCGACACGCGCGGGATCGTCAGATGACGGATGTCGACGCGCGGCGGCATCGCCAGCATGCTGCCGATCGCGCGGCCGAGGCGGGCCGGCTTGTAGACGCCCTCGAGCTCGACGACCTCGGTCACCCGTAGATGCTCGGGCAGCGTCGCGCTGCGGAAGCGCACGCCGTCTTCGCCTCGCAGCTTCTCGATCAGGTGCAGCGCGGCGGAGCGGTAGCGCTTGGCCTCGAGCATCCGCGCCAGCAGCTCCTCGGCGGCGATGTCGGGCTCGAAGTCCAGCAGCTCCTCGTCCTCGCGCGGCAGCATCAGCCGGGACTTCAGCTCCAGCAGCGCAGCGATGAGCACCAGGAACTCGGTGGCGACCTCCAGGTCGAGCTCGCCACGCGACTCCAGGACATCGATGTAGGAGAGGACGACATCGGCCAGGTCCACCTCCAGCAGATCGACCTCCTCGCGGAGGACCAGCGTCAGCAGGAGGTCGAAGGGGCCCGTGAAGACCTCGAGGTCGAGCTCGAGCTCGGCGACCAGGGTGCTCATACCGGCAAGACCGTAGCGACCGGCCCCGACGCCCTCGCCGAGACTGCCCGCATTCTGCGGAGATTCAGCCCCGCGGGCCGACGCCGATCGCCTGGCGGACGTCCGCCAGCGTGTCCCGGGTGATCTCGCGCGCCTTGGCGGCGCCGGCGGCGAAGGTCGCCTCCAGGACGTCCTCGTCGGCCCGCAGCGCGGTGTAGCGGTCACGCACGGGGTCCAGGAGCGCGTTGACCGCCTCCGCCGTGGCCACCTTCAGGTCGCCGTAGCCGCGCGCGTCGACCAACGACGCCTCAACCTCGGCAAACGAGGTGCCGCGCGCCGCGGCGAGGATGTCGATCAGGTTCGAGACGCCCGGCTTGCTCGGGTCGCGCACGATCCGCGGCGGGTCGTCGGAGTCGGTCACCGCGCGCTTGAACTTCTTCTCGACCGCCTTGGCGTCGTCGAGCACGTACACCGTGCCCTCCGGCGAGCCACTGGTGGTCGACATCTTCGACGTCGGGTCCTGGAGATCCATGATCCGCGCGCCGAACTCCGGGATCTTCAGCTCGGGCACCACGAGGATCTCGCCGAAGCGATCGTTGAAGCGCTGGGCGACGTCGCGCATGAGCTCGACGTGCTGGCGCTGATCGTCGCCGACCGGCACCTCGTTGGCGCGGTAGGCCAGGACGTCGGCGGCCATCAGCACGGGGTAGGTGAAGAGATCGGCGGAGACCAGATCGCGCTGGCGCGCCGACTTCTCCTTGAACTGGTGCATGCGGTTGAGGTCACCGTGCGCGGTGACGGCGCCCATGTGCCAGGCCAGCTCGGTGTGCTCGGGGATATCGCTCTGGCGGATGAAGATGCACTGCTCGGGATCCAGCCCGGCGGCGAGCAGGATCGCGGCGGTGTCATAGACCCGCTCGCGCATCTCCACCGGGTTCCACGGCACCGTCATCGCGTGGAGATCGACGACGCAGAAGATCGCGATGTCGCCGGCAGCCGCCGCACGGTGCTGACCCTCGACGTACTGCACGATCGCCCCGATGTAATTGCCGAGGTGCTTTCGCCCGGTGGGCTGGATCCCACTGAAGATGCGCATCGGAGCGGAGTCTATGAAGCGGCCATGGCGGGTAGCCGCCTGAGACGTGGATCCCGTCAGCAAGACCCCGACCAAGCCGATCGACTACGCCGCGCTGAGCGCGGGCTATGGCGCGCTGACCGGTGCGCTGTTGGTGGCGGCGCGGGCCAAGGAGGCGCAGGCGATCCGGCCGGGTGAGCTGCCGGTGATGGGGTTGGCGACGTTCGCGCTGGCGAAGCTGATCGCCAAGGAGAAGGTCGACTCGTGGGTGCGTGAGCCGTTCCTGGAGGAGAAGCCGAACGGTGAGCGGCGACCGAAGGGGCGGCGGATGCGCTATGCCGTCGGCGAGTTGCTGAGCTGCACGCGCTGTGTCGGCTCGTGGAGCGCGCTCGGCCTGGTTGGCATGCGGCTGCTGCGCCCGCGCGAAGCGCAGGTCGTCCTCCCCGTCCTCGCGCTGGCCGCCGCCAACGACTGGCTGCAGACCGGCTTCACGACGCTCTGCGCCGAGGCCAACGTGGTGCAGAAGCGCACGCAGACGCCGGCCGAGGCCGGCGACGACGCGAACGTCACGCGCTTCGAGCGCCCCCGCGCCTAAAGCGGCTGGCGAATCACGGGCGTCTTGGCCGCCCGGGCCTCGTCGAGGCGGCGCACAGGCGTCGTGTAGGGCGCGTTCTGGGCGATGAGGGGATCGCCGTCTGCCTCCTTGAGGATCTTGGCGATCGCCTCGGCGAAGCCGTCGAGCGTCTCGCGCGTCTCGGTCTCGGTCGGCTCGACC
The DNA here is from genome assembly GCA_963836485.1 of uncultured Conexibacteraceae bacterium. GTDB lineage: Bacteria > Actinomycetota > Thermoleophilia > Solirubrobacterales > Solirubrobacteraceae > Baekduia. The sequence continues at coordinate 181,791 of CAWIJS010000013.1, forward strand.
AGGAGCGCCTCGTCGACGAGCAGCGGGAAGTAGACCGTCGGCGGGTGGTAGCCGTGGTCGAGCAGGCGCTTGGCGAGATCGAGCGTCTTGATGCCGAGCTCCTTCTTCATCGGCGCGCCCGACAACACGAACTCGTGCATGCAGCCCTCGCCGAACGCGAGCGGCAGCTTGTCGGCCACGCCGTGCTCGGTCAATTTCGCTAGCAGGTAGTTGGCGTTGAGCACCGCGGTCTCGGACGCGTCGGTCAGCCCCTCGCCGCCGAGCGAGCAGATGTAGGCGTAGGAGCGCACGAAGCACCCGTAGTTGCCCTGGAACCCGCGCAGGCGGCCGATCGACTTCTCATAGCCATGGTCGTCGAGGTCGAAGGCCCCGTCATCGCCGCGCACGATCCGCGGGTTCATCAGATAGGGCTTCATCCGCTCGGAGACCGCGATCGGCCCCGAGCCCGGGCCGCCGCCGCCGTGCGGCTGCGTGAAGGACTTGTGCAGGTTGAAGTGCACGATGTCGAAGCCCATGTCGCCCGGGCGCGCCTTGCCCATGATGGCGTTCAGGTTGGCGCCGTCGTAGTAGAGCGTCGCCCCCACGTCGTGGACGATCTTGGCGATCTCCGTGATGTTGGGGTCGAAGATCCCCAAGGTGTTGGGGTTGGTCAGCATCAGGCAAGCGACCGTGTCGTCGGCCTTGGCCCGAAGGTCGTCGAGATCAACGCCGCCGTCGGGGTTCGTGCCGACCTTGACGACCGTCATGCCCGCCATCGTCACCGTCGCCGGGTTGGTCCCGTGCGCGGTGTCAGGCGTCAGGACTTTCGTCCGGACCTGCCCGCGGTCCTCGTGGAAGGCCCGCGTCAGCAGGACGCCCGCAAGCTCGCCGTGTGACCCCGCGCTCGGCTGCAGCGAAACGTGCGGCAGACCGGAGACCTCGCCCAGCGCGCGCTCGAGGTTGTACATCAACTCCAACGCGCCCTGCGAGCGCTCGGGCGCCTGCAGCGGGTGCAGCCGCGCGTGGCCGCTCAAAGCGGCGACCCGCTCGTGCAGCCGCGGGTTGTGCTTCATCGTGCACGACCCGAGTGGGTAGAAGCCCGTGTCGAGGTCGAAGTTGCGGCGCGAGAGCTTGACGTAGTGGCGCACCAGCTCAGGTTCGCTCACCTCCGGCAGGCGCGCGGCCGCGTCACGGCGCAGGGCCGGCGGCAGCAGCTTGGTGGCCTCGACCTCGGGCACGTCGAGCGCGGGCGCCACGAAGGCCCGGCGGCCCGCGGCGCCCTTCTCGAAGATCGTCGTCGCGCGGTCGCGCTGCATCGGCGTCGCGCCCTCAGATGACACCGGAACGTCGTGATGCAACGGATGCGCCTCGATCCCCGGATCGCCGTGGAGCCTGTTGTCGTTGAACGTGGTCATGCCGACACGCCCACGGTCGTGGACCGCTCAGCGGCCACCGCAGTGCCGAGCACCTCGACCAGCTTGTCGATGTCGCCCTTCGAGCGCTGCTCGGTCAAGGCCACCAACAACCCATCCGGGAACTCGTCGTAGTCGCGGCCCAGCGCGTAGCCGGGGTTGACGCCCGCGTCCTGACAGCGCCGGATCACCGCGCCGACGTCGGCGCCGTTCAAGGACACCGCGAACTCGCGAACGACCGGCTGGTCGTGCAGCGCGGTCACGCCGTCCAAGGCCACCAACTGCTCCCGGGCGTAGTGCGTGCGCTGGAGCAGCAGCTCGCCCAACTCGACGAGCCCCTGTTTGCCCAGCCACGTCAAATACACCACGCCCGCCAGCGCGTTCAACGCCTGCGCCGTGCAGATGTTCGACGTGGCCTTCTCGCGGCGGATGTGCTGCTCGCGCGTCTGCAGCGTCAAGACAAACCCGCGACGGCCGTCGGCGTCGACGGTCTCCCCCGCGATCCGGCCCGGCATCCGGCGCAGGTAGGCCTCGGTCGCGGCGAAGAAGCCGAACGACGGACCGCCGAAGTCGAGGCGGTTGCCGAGCGTCTGGCCCTCGCCGACGCAGACGTCGACCCCGCACTCGCCGGGCGGCTTGATGATGCCCAGCGGGATCGGGTCGTACTGCCCGACAACCACCGCCGGGGAGTCTTTGGCCGCCGCCGCCAACGCGCGCCGCATCCTCGACCGCGCCCAGGAAGTTCGGCTGCTGGAAGAAGACCGCGCCGGTCTCGCCGTCGATCGCCTCCGCCCACGCGGCGGCATCGGTCACGCCGTCCTTCAACGGCACCTCGACGATCTCCGCGCCGAAGCCATGCGCGTAGGTCGCCAGCGTCTCGCGCGAGTGCGGGTGCAGCCCGCGCGACACCACGAACTTCGGCTTGCCGTTGGCCAGCCGCGCGAGATACCCGGCCGAAGCGACCGCGCTCGGCCCCTCGTAGACCGACGCATTCGACACCGGCAGCCCCGTCAGCTCCGAGATCGCCGTCTGGTACTCGAACATCGCCTGCAGGTTGCCCTGGGAGACCTCGGGCTGGTACGGCGTGTAAGGCGTCAGGAACTCTGACCGTCCCAACAGCATGTCGATGACCGCCGGGACGTAGTGGTCGTACATCCCGGCGCCGAGGAACGTGATCTCGTCCTCGGCCGACACGTTCTTGCGCGCGAGCTCGCGCAGGTGGCCGTAGACCTCCTGCTCGGGCATTCCGGCAGGCAGGTCCAGCGCACGCCCGAGCCGCACGTCGGCGGGGATCTGACGATCAAACAGCTCCTGGACGGAGCTGACGCCGATCGCGGAGAGCATCTCTGCGAGATCGGCATCGGTGACGGCGGTGTACTGCGTCAAGAGCGTCCTTCGGGAATTAGGAGAGCGTCGCCTCGTAGGCGCCGGCGTCGAGCAGGCCATCGGTCTCCGAGGCATCGGAGAGCTTGACCTTGACCATCCAGCCGTCGCCGTAGGGGTCGTTGTTGATGTTCTCGGGCGTGTCGCCGAGGCCGAGGTTGACCTCGATGATCTCGCCGCTCAGCGGCGCGACGACGTCGGAGACCGCCTTGACGGACTCGACCTCGGCGTAGGACTCGCCGGCGGTGACCGTCGAGCCGACCTCGGGCGGATCGAAGAAGACGACCTCGCCCAGGGCGTCCTGGGCAAACCAGGTGATCCCGAAGACGGCGGTGCCGTCGTCGATCCTGGCCCAGTCGTGCTCGGGGTGGTAGAGCAGTTCGGTGGGGTAGCTCGCGTCAGCCATGGCGCGGCAGCCTACTTCTTGTAGAGGGGCTTCTTCGCGACGGTCGCGGCGCGCTGCTTGCCGCGGACGTCGATCTGGATCTCGGTGCCTTCGGCGGCCATCGCCGCGGGTACGTAGGCCATGCCGATCCCGATCTCCAGCGACGGCGACATCGTGCCCGATGTCACCTCGCCGCCGCCGACGACTGGATTGCCCTGGCGGGCGATGCCGGAGGCCATGGTGAAGGCGACGAGCTGCTCGGTGGGTCCGGCGGCGCGGGCCGCGGCGACCGCCTCGGAGCCGATGAAGCCGGTCTCCTCCTTGCACGCCCAGCCGAGGCCGGCCTCGATCGGCCCGCGCTCCTCCATCAGGTCGTTGCCGTAGAGGTGGTAGTTGACCTCCAGGCGCAGCGTGTCGCGGGCGGCGAGGCCGACGGGCACGGCGCCGCGGCGGACGACCTCGTCCCAGATCATCGGCGCGTCGGCGGGGTGCGATCAGCAGCTCGACACCGTCCTCGCCGGTGTAGCCGGTGCCGCAGACCAGGACGCGCTGACCGCGCAGCAGGCGGTGGCGACAGGTGAAGCGGTCGGGCAGCGGGCCATCGGCGAGCGCCTGGACGATCTCGCGCGCCTGCGGACCCTGCACGGCGAGCATCGCGTACTGGTCGTGCGCGTCGGTCACCGTCACGTCGAAGGCCTCGGCCTGCTTGAGGAACCACGCGAGGTCCTTGTCGTGGTTGGACGCGTTGGTGACCGTCAAGAACGCGTCGGCGCCCAGGCGATAGGTGAAGAGATCGTCGAGGACGCCGCCGTCCTCGCGGCAGAGCACCGAGTACTGGGCGCCGCCGGTCTGGAGCTTGGTGAGGTCGTTGGAGAGGATGTGCTGCAAGAACGCCTCAGCCTCCGGACCCGACGTGGCGATCTCGCCCATGTGGGAGACGTCGAAGACGCCCGCGGTCGCGCGCGTGGCGAGGTGCTCGGCCTTGACGCCGTCGCCGTACTGGACGGGCATCTCCCACCCCGCGAACGGGACGAGCTTGGCCCCGGCGGCGACGTGCTTGTCGTAGAGCGGGGTGCGCTTGAGCGCGGTATCGGCGGAGGCGGCGGCCACGCGGCGAGGCTAGCAGCGCGCCGCGCGGACCCAGGCCCGCCCGAGCTCAATCCTTGTGGTCGCCCGGCGTCTCGCGGGCGAGGTACTCCTCGAGCAGCATCGGCACGCTGGCGGTGCGCTCGGCGACCGCGAGCAGATCCGACATCGAGGACTCCTCCTCGGTCTGCTCCTCCAGGAACCAGTCCAGGAACTGCTCGCTGCGGAAGTCCTTGGTCTCGCGGGCGACCTCGAAGAGCTCGCTGATCGCGACGGTGACCGACTTCTCCTGGTCCAGCGCGAGCCGGATCGGGGCGACGTGGTCCTCGAAGTTGGTGCGCGGCGCGTCGACCCCGGTGAAGTTCACGGGCGAGTTGGTGTCCAACAGGTAGTTGACCATCTTGAGCGCGTGCTCCCGCTCTTCCTCGGCCTGCTTGTAGAAGAACGCGGCGAGCTGCGGGTAGGTCTCGCCCGCGTAGTAGGCGCCGATGGCCGTGTACTGATGGGCCGCGGCGAACTCCCGCGAGACCTGGGAGTTGAGGGCGTCGACGAAGCGCTCGGAAGGCATGCCGCGACCCTACAACGCGGCACCGTCGCACTCCACCGCCGTCCAGCGTATTAGGGACTCCTACGAAAGCTTAGGGCGCCCTACGAAGCTTGCTACGCTTGGCCTGCTGATGTCTCCGACGACGCGCTGCTGCCGCTCTTGCCCGCGCTGTGACGACTGCCCTGTGCTCGTCGCCGCGACGGCTCGCGCACGCCGCCGCGAGACGGCGACGCTCAGCTCCCTGGTCGACGAGGTCTTCGCCGGCGTCGGCCTTCCGGGCCGCACGCTGCCCGAGTCGGTCACGCGCACGCTCGAGTCGCTGGACGCTGCGCGTCGCGGCTCGGTGGTCGCTGCTGCGTCCTAGTTGTCCTGCGTGCTCTTGGTCGGGTACGGACGGACGAGGAAGTCCGTGAGGAGCTCGTCGCGCGATTCCTCGGTGCTCAACTCAAGCTGGGCCAGCAGCTCCGCGAGCTCATCCGTTGTCATGTCTTGCATTGCGTGCGTCCTTGCGGGGTGACGAAGCCAGAACGGGCGTTCTGCACACATTGTCGTCACTTCCGGTGTTCGGCGCCATCCCCGGTTCTTGGGATTTTGCGTCCGACGGAGGACCCGGAACCTGGTCCTCCGTCGTGGTCAGACCTCTTGTCGACCTTCAGTGCGTCCGCTTGCGGACCGTTCGGCGAGCTACCGCAGGAACGGCGGGATGTCGATCTCGTCGTCGCGGATCTCGAGCGATTCGCGCTCGACCCGCGGTGAACGATCACGACGACGCGCGCTGTCGCGCGTCTCCTCGCGGGCCTGACGCGGCCGCGCGCGGCCGTGGTCGAAGCCCGTGGCGATGACCGTGACGCGGACCTCGTCGCCCAGCGACTCGTCGATGACCGAGCCGAAGATGATGTTGGCGTTCGCGTCGGCCGCGCCCTGGACGATCTCGGCCGCCTCGTTGATCTCGAACAGCCCGATGTCAGGGCCGCCCGTGATGTTGAGCAGGATGCCCGTGGCGCCCTCGACCGACTGCTCCAGCAGCGGGCTAGAGATCGCGACCTTGGCGGCGTCGGCCGCGCGGGTCTCGCCACCGGACTGGCCGATGCCCATAAGCGCGGATCCGGCGTCGGCCATGATCGTGCGGACGTCGGCGAAGTCGAGGTTGATGAGGCCCGGGATCGTGATCAGATCCGTGATGCCCTGGACGCCCTGGCGGAGGACGTTGTCGGCCTCCCGGAACGCCTCGAGGATCGTCGTGCGCCGCTCAACGAGGGCCAGCAGCTTCTCGTTCGGGATCACGATCAGCGTGTCGACCACGTCGCGGAGGCGCTGGACGCCCTCCTCGGCCTGGCGCATCCGCTGCGTGCCCTCGAACTCGAACGGCTTGGTGACGACGCCCACGGTGAGGGCGCCGATCTCGTTCTTGGCGATCTCGGCGATGACGGGGGCCGCACCGGTGCCGGTGCCACCACCCTCGCCGGCCGTGACGAAGACCATGTCGGCGCCCTTCAGCGCCTCCTTGATGTCGTCGCGCGACTCGGCCGCCGCGCCGAAGCCGACGTCGGGGTTCGCACCCGCCCCGAGCCCCTTGGTGAGCTCGTGGCCGATGTTGAGCTTGATGTCGGCGTCGCACATTGCGAGCGCCTGCGCGTCGGTGTTCGCGGCCACGAACTCGACGCCGCGCAGACCGGCGTCGACCATGCGATTGACCGCATTGGTCCCACCGCCGCCGACGCCGACGACCTTGATGACCGCGAGGTAGCTGCCGCTTTCCATGTGCTTGAAGTTCCTGTCCGACCCTCTAGGTAGCGTCGAGAGTTCCTGGCGCTTGTGCGCCACTCCCGACCGATGCACCGTACGCATCGGCATTCTTGGGTGTCAACGCCAAGTCTAGAGCGCAATCTTGCTTGCAGTTTGCGGAAGTCTGTAGTTGCCCTTGAGACTTACGGCGTTCCGTAGGCTCAAGCTGAGGTTGAGGTTGGCTATGGCGTGGTGCCCGCCGCCGGCACTGCCGACGTCGTCGTCTGCGCTGGATCGGCGGCGTTGACCGCGTCCGGATCGCGCTGCAAAGTGGGGTCCTCCAGCCCCCCGGCGGCGGGGCGCTCGGGGTAGCGGAGATCAAGGTAGGTGGCGCCGGCGGAGCCCTTGTCGGCCAGCACGGCCGAGGCGGCTGCCCACTTGGCGGCGAGCCGATCGGCGCCGCCGAAGCGCAGGTCCGGACCATCTTGGAGGACGAGCGTGAGGCCGCCCTGCTTGGTCGAAGAGGCGCGCAGGACGCGGTTGCGCAACGCCGGCGGGGCCGCCGCGAGGGCAGCGATGGCCTGGCGTGCGACCGGGTCGATGACGTGGTCACCGCCCGGGACGACGTTGATCGGCACCGTCGGAAGTTGGCGCTGCTCCGCGCCTCGCAGCAAGCGCCCGTCCCCGGCGACCGGCGTCTTCTCGCCGTCGGCCACGACGACCGCGACCGGCGTGTTCTCGACGATCGTGATCTTCAGGCCGTGCGGGAAGTCGGAGGCGACCTTGAGGTCTTTGACGACCGGATACGGCTCGACGACCGAGCGCAACTGGTCGGTCCGCACGTGCAGCGTCGTCATGTCGCGCGCGGCGTTTTCGAGCTGCGCGGTGACGCGCCCGGTCTCGGGCCCGGAGAGCCCGGTGACCGTGACGTGCTTGACCGCCACGAGCTGGGAGTCACGGAACCACAGGAACCCTGCAATCAGCAGGGCGATCAGGGCGAGGGCCCAGACGGCGGTCCGCGGCAGGCGCGGAACGCTGCGGACCCGCGGCATGGCGGCGGCGCGGTGCATCCGGGTGGGAGGTTCGCCGCGGGGCGGCGGTTACCTGCACGGGATGTCGTCAGGCCACCAGCGCGCGACCCAGGACGTCGACGTCGCCGGCGCCCATGACAAGGACGAGGTCGCCGGCGCGCAGCCGGGGTGTGAGCACCGCCAGGGCCTCGTCGAAGGTCGGCAGCCAATAGACGGTGCGCCCACCGGCCGCGTCGGCGACGGCCTCGGCGATCAGCTTGCCGCTCACGCCGGGGAAGTCCTCGGCGTGCTCGCGCGCCGGGTAGACGTCCAGCGCGACGGCGACGTCGGCTCGCGCGAGCGCGGCGCCGAACTCGCGGTGAAGCTCCTGCGTGCGGCTGAACAGATGCGGCTGGAAGACGACGATCAGCCGTCGTGGCTCGAGCGACCGCGCGGCCGCGATCGTCGCCGCGACCTCGGTCGGGTGATGGGCGTAGTCGTCGACGACGAGTGCGCCGCTCGCGGTCTCGCCTAGCCGCTCGAACCGGCGCCCGGCGCCGGCGAAGGTCGCCAACGCGGCGACGGCGGCGCCGAGATCCGCCGCATCCGCGACGCGGATCGCCTCCAGCGCCGCGGCGGCGTTGCGGGCGTTATGCGCGCCGGGGACCTGCAGGACGACCTCGTGGCCGCGCCACGTGAAGCGCGAGCCGCCCGGCTCCAGGACGAGGTCCTCCGGGGCGAAGACGGTGTCGCCCTCGCGGGCCAACTCGGGTGCGACGACGCGTTTGGGCGCTGCCGCGCGGAAGCTGTCAAAGGCCTCGTTGAGCTGGGTCAGCGACCCGTAGGTCGCGTGGTGGTCGAGTTCGATGTTCAGGACGACGGCGACGTCGACGTCGAGCGCGAGCATCGAGCGGTCGGACTCGTCGGCCTCGACCACAAGCCACTCCCCTGCGCCCCAATCTGCGTTCTCCCCGGTCGTCCGCAGCGCGCCGCCGATCAGATAGCCCGGCTGCGCTCCGGCGCCGAGCAGCGCGTGGGCGACCATCGAGGTCGTCGTGGTCTTGCCGTGCGCGCCGGCGACCGCGATCACGCGCTTGAGCTGGGTGAGCTCGCGCAGCAGCTCGGCCCGCGGGAGTGCGCGCGCAACGCGCTCCGGGTTGCCGGCCGGGATCGCGGTCGAGACGAAGACGTCGGCATCGTCGGGAACGTTGGCGGCGTCGTGACCGACCGAGACGGTGACCCCGAGCGCCCGGAGCTTGTCCAGCGTCGGCGACTCCGCACGATCCGAGCCGCTCACGATCGCGCCGAGCTGCACCGCCACGCGCGCCCAGCCGCTCATCCCCGCCCCGCCGATGCCGACGAGGTGGATGCTCCGGCCGGCCCACGGAGCCTCGGTCACCGGCGCGACTCCGCGGCGGCGAGCACCTCGTGAGCGATGTCGCGTGCCGCGTCGGGCCGGGCCAGGCCGCGTGAGGCCGCCGCCATCGCCGCCAGCCGCGTCGGGTCACCGAGCAGGGCACCGACCTCGTCGCTCAGGCGTTGGGCCGTCAGCTCGGCGTCGGGCAGGACCACGGCCGCGCCGGCGTCGACCATCCAGCGCGCGTTGGCGGTCTGGTGGTCGGCGGCCGCGTGCGGATAGGGCACGAGGATCGCCGGAAGGCCATGGGCGGCGACCTCGAAGATCGAGCCGCCCGCGCGCGCGACCGTCAGGTCGGCTGCGGCGAGCGCGTCGCCGAAGGGCGTGATGTATTCGCGCAGGTCATAGGACGCCGGCGACGGCGATCCCAGCCGCTGGCGCAGCGCCTCGTAGTCGCGCACGCCACACGCGTGCAGAACCCGGAACGGCGCATCGCGGAAGGCGTCGATCGCCGCCTCGTTGATCGAGCGCGCGCCCAGCGAGCCGCCGAAGACCAACACGCAGGTGTCGGTCGCGGCCAAGCCGAAGCGAGCGCGTGCGGCCTCGCGATCGGTCACCGCCGGCGGCACCGGGCGCCCCGTCACCCGATACTTCTCCCCTTCGCGCCCCTCTAGCGGAAACGCCAGGCAGACGCGGCGCGCGAACCGCGCGAGCAGCCGGTTGGTCAGCCCGAGATGGCTGTCGGCCTCGGTCAGCACGAGCGGGATACGTCCCGCCGCGGCCGCCGCGCCCACCGGCCCGGCGACGTATCCCCCGCCGCCCATCACGGCGTCGGGGCGCACGTCGCGGATGATCTTCTGCGCGGTGCGCATCGCGGTCGCGGCCAGCACCACGCCGCGCGCGGCCTTCAGCGGATTGGTCCGCGACAGCCCTTCGACCGCGATCTGGCGCAGCTCGTAGCCGGCCTCCGGAACCAACGTCTTCTCGGCCCGTTCCCCGCCGACGAAGACGACGCGTGCGCCGGCCTCAGCCTGCAGCGCGTCGGCGACTGCCAGCGCTGGAACCACGTGCCCGGCTGTCCCGCCGGCCGCGATCAGAATCGTCGGTGCCATTCCTCCGGGACCCTGCCACATCGGGGACGGCGCGCAGCTTGACGTTCCCGCCGCCCGCGACGTTCAGCAGGACGCCCATGCCGACGAGCAACACGATGAGGTTGGTCGACCCATAGGAGATGAACGGCAGCGGCACGCCGGTCAGCGGCGCGAGGCCCAGCACCGTGAAGACGTTCAACATCGCCTGGCTGAGGAAGAGCGACGTGATGCCCGCCGCCAGGAGCTTGGCGTAGGTGCCGCGCGCATTCTTAGCGACACGGAGCCCCGCGTAGGCGACCAACCCATACAGGAACAGGATGCCCCAGATCCCGATGACGCCGAGCTCCTCGCCGACGATGGCCAGGATGAAGTCCGTGTGGGCCTCGGGCAAGAACAGGTTCTTCTGCAACGACTCGCCGAGGCCGCGGCCGAAGAGGTGCCCGGAGCCGATCGCGATCTGCCCCTGCACCGACTGAAAGCCCTCGTTGCCCGCGTGCGCCCACGGGTCCAGGAACGTCATCAGCCGGTCGCGCCGGTAGGGCGCGGTCATGGCGTACATCAAGACCAGCAGCGCTCCGCCGCCGGTCGCGGCGCCGAGCCAGCGGATCGGCATGCCCGCTGCAACGAGCATCGCGGCCATGGTGAAGCAGATGACCAGCGCGGTCCCGAGATCGGGCTGAGAGGCGATCAGCAGGACGGCCCCGCCCGCGACCAGGGCGAGCGGCCCCAGGTTCTGCGGACGGCGCAGCAGCGCGGGGCGCTCGGCGAGGATCTTGGCCGCGTAGAGCACGAGCGCGAGCTTCATGACCTCCGAGGGCTGGAAGACCAGCGGCCCCGCGCCGAGCCAGCGGCGAGCGCCGTTGACCGACACGCCGAAGCCCGGGACCTTGACCAGCACCAGGGCGACGAAGGAGCCCGCCAACAACGGAACGGTCGCCTTGAGGACGAGATCGAGTCCCCGACGCGCGATGAGCTGCATCAACACGAAGCCGACGCCGCCGTAGGCCACGTACCTGACCATGAACGACGTGCCGTCACCCTGCCCGGAGAGCAGCGTGCGTGCCGACGAGGCAGAGAACACCATCACCGCCCCGGCTGCCAGGAGGCAGAGGGTGGCGGTGATCAAGATGCTGTGCTCGATCGGGTGGGGATGGCGGCGGCGGGCCATCAGGCCCTACATTCGCGCCAGCGCCCGAAAAGCCTCCCCGCGAACCTCGAAGTTGTCGAACTGGTCGTAGGAGGCGCACGCGGGCGACAGCAGGACGACCTCGGTGGGACGCGCGGCGGCGCGGGCGGCGGCCACGGCGCGGTCGAGCGTGTCGCAGTCCTGGAGCGGGGCGGCGCCGTCGAGGACCGCGTGCAGCGCGAGTGCCTCGGCGCCGATCAGGTAGACCCCGGCGCAGTGCTGGGCGACCGCGTCGCGCAGCGGCGCATAGTCCTCCGCCTTGCCTTGGCCGCCCATGATCGCGTGGACCGGGACGTCGAACGACGCGAGGCCAACGAGCGCCGCGGCCACGTTGGTGGCCTTGGAGTCGTTGACGTAGGTGACACCATCGCGGACAGCGACCTCCTCAAGGCGGTGGGGCACACCGGCGAACGTCTTGAGGCCGTTGCCGACCGCGTCGATCGGCAGCCCGCGCGCCAGCGCCACCGCGGCGGCGGCCATCGCGTTGTGCACGTTGTGGGGACCGCGTAGGGCAAGCTCGTCGGTGCGCAGCAGCGGCGTCTGGTCCCACCACAGCGTGCCGGCGCGCAGCGACAGCTCGTCTTCGGGCGAGTCGCCGAAGCAGACGCGGCGGGCGCAGCCGCCGAGGTCGGGAACGTTGAGGCCTTCGGGCGCGACCGCGACGTCGTCGTTGCCCTGGTTGGCGAAGACCTTCAGCTTGGCCTGGTGGTAGGCGGCCAGCGAGCCGTGGCGGTCGAGGTGGTCGCTGTCGAGGTTGAGCAGGACGGCGGCCTCGGGGGCGAAGGCGATCGTGTCCTCGAGCTGGAAGGACGAGACCTCGCAGACGACGATGGCGTCATGTGCCGGCGTGTTGGCGTCGAGAGCCAGGGACGAGTAGGCGGTCCCGACGTTGCCGACAACCGCGACGGCGATGCCGGCCTCACGGTGCAGGTGGCCGAGCAGTTCGACGGTCGTCGTCTTGCCGTTGGTGCCGGTGACCGCGATGACCTCGTTGGGAACGCAGCGCCAGGCGAGCTCCAGCTCGCCGAGGACGGGGATGTTGCGATCGCGGGCGGCGGCGATCGCGGGTGCCGTGGCGGGGACGCCGGGGGATTTGACAACCGCGCGGACGCGCTCCAGGAGCGCGACGCCGTCGGTGCCGGCGTGGAGCTCGACGCCTCTCGGTAGCTCGACGCTCTGCAGGCGCTCGGCGGGCGCGGCGTCGACCGCAAGGACTTCTTCGCCGCGGGCGTGCAGCAGCGCCGCAGCAGCCTGGCCGGAGCGGGCGAGGCCGACGACGAGGTAGGGACCGGGTGGGAGTGGTGGACGCGGGGCCATCGACGGCCGGGACGGTAGTGGGTGGGGCGGTTGGGAGCACGAGCGCTGATGGCGCCCAGTGCGCTGGGTGATCGTGCTGCGCGGAGTGGTTCGTCGGCACCGAGGAGAGCGAGCTGAATGGTGGCTCGGTGCGTGGCTCGTCGTCCGCGGACGCCGAGGAGGGGAATTCGAGGCCGAATCGCACTGAGTTGTTGAGGTGGTCGACTTTTGCGACAGCCAGTGGCGCTTTGATCGACCACCTCAACAACATTGACGCCTTGAGGCACGCGGACGACTCCGGACGCCTCGAGCCTCGGCACCGCTCGCTCTCCTCGGTGCCGACAGACCACGCCGCGCGGAACCAAGACGCGGCGCACTGGGCGCCACCGACGCCCGCCCTACGAGATCGACTGCTGATAAATCGTGAACCCGCTCGCCGCGCACACCGCGGCGATGATCCAGAAGCGCAGGATGATCTTGGTCTCCGACCACCCCATGATCTCGAAGTGATGGTGGATAGGGGCCATCAGGAACACGCGCTTGCGGAAGGTCTGGAAGGAGAAGACCTGGATCAGCACGCTCAGCGCCTCGACGACGAAGATCCCGCCCAACAGGATCAGCAGCTCCTCCGTCTTGGTCATCACCGCCAGCCCGGCCACCGCGCCGCCTAAGCCCAGCGACCCCGTGTCCCCCATGAAGATCGTGGCCGGGAACGCGTTGAACCACAAGAAGCCGACGCAGGCGCCGACCAGGCAGCCCGCAAGCAGCGAGAGGTCGTCTTGGCCGCTGGTGATGAACGTGATCCCGATGTAGGCCAGCAGGACGATCGCCGCACAGCCCGCCGCCAGCCCGTCCAGCCCATCCGTCAGGTTCACCGCGTTGGTCGTCCCCGCCACCACCAGGTAGATGAACAGGGGGTAGAAGATCCCCAGGTCGACGGTCGCGTCGATCGTCCGCAGCCGCAGCGTTGCGGGCAGGTCGGCCTTCTGGGTCGCGATGTACCACAACAACAACGAGATCGCGACCTGGCCGCCGAGCTTGGCCTTGCCGCTGAGCCCCAGCGACCGGCGCCGGATGATCTTCGTGAAGTCGTCGGCGAAGCCGAGCAAGGCGGACAACATCGCGACCGCGTAGACACCGACTGAGCGCCAGTCGTAGTCACTCAACAACAGGAACGGCACCGAGATCGCCGTGAAGATGATGATGCCGCCCATCGTGGGCGTCCCGGCCTTCTCGTGATGGCCCTCGGGCCCCTCCTCGCGGATGTTCTGGCCGAACTCGCGGCGCCGGAGATAGGAGATGAACGACGGGCTGAGGAAGATGCAGATCAGCAGCGATGCCATCCCGGCGATCAGGACCTCGCCCATCAGGCGGCCAGTCCCTGGGCGACGACCTCGAGGCCGACGCCGCGCGACGCCTTGACCAGGACGGTGTCGCCGGGCGCCAACAGCGGGCACAGCGCGCCGACGACGTCGGCAGCGCGCTCGACGGCGACCGTCTCGCCCCCGAACGCCGGGCCCATCGCGGCGGCCAGCGGGCCGACGGTCACCAACAGGTCGAGCCCTGCACCGCGGGCGTGGGCGCCGATCTCCTCGTGAAAGCGCACCTCATCGGGCCCCAGTTCGAGCATGTCGCCGAGCACGGCGACGCGGCGTCCAGACGTGGACGCGGCAAGGTCGTCGAGAGCGGCGCGCATCGACATCGGGTTGGCGTTGTAGCAGTCGTCGATGACGACGAGCCCGCCGGGCAGCTCCCGGCGCTGGCCGCGGAGCTCGCTCAGCGCGACGTTGAGGCGGCCGGTCGGCTCGACGCCGACGGCCCGCGCCGCGGCCAGCGCGGCCAGCGCGTTCGAGCGCATATGAGCACTCGTGAACGGCAACTCGAGACCGTCCGGCAACTCGTCCACGTCGCCCCCTGGCCCGAACGTCACGGTCGTGACGCCCTCGGCCAGCGCGGCGAGATGGGTCGCGAGCAGCGGCTCATCGGCTGGCACGACGGCGGTCCCGCCAGACGGCAAGCCCTCGATCAACTCAGCCTTGGTGGCGGCGATCGCCTCGATGGTCCCCAACAGCTCCAAGTGGACGGGCCCGACGTTGACGACGACGCCGACGTCGGGCTCGGCGATCGCGACCAACTCAGCGATCTGGCCGGCCCCGCGCATCGCCATCTCCAGGACCAGCACCTCGGTCCCCGCAGGTGCGCTCAGCACGGTCAGCGGCAGCCCGATCTCGGTGTTGAGGTTCAGCGGCGTGGCGACGACGCGGCGCTGCTGGTCGACCATCGCGGCCAGCAGATCCTTCGTGGAGGTCTTGCCGGTCGAGCCGGTGACGCCGATGACCTGCGCGCCGAGCTCACGCCGCCACGCCGTAGCCAGCCGCTGCAGCGCGACCAGCGGATCGGCTACCACGAGGATCGCGCCGCCACCGTCGGTCGGGTCCTCCACGCCGGCCCAGCCTTCGCCGACCAAGACGCCCCAGGCGCCGGCGCCCAAGACGTCGCCGGCAAAGCGCCCGCCGTCGACGCGCTCGCCGGGCAGCCCGACAAAGAGATCGCCCGGACCCGCGTGGCGTGAGTCGATGACGGCACGCGTTGGACCGCTGCCGGACGGGCCGGGCTCGACGAGCCGCGCGCCTGCGGCGGCGGCGATCCGTTCAGCGTCCCAGCCGCGCACGCAGTGCCTCCCGGGCGACCTCGCGGTCGTCAAAGTCCAGCTTCACGCCGCCGGCGATCTCCTGGTAGGTCTCGTGGCCCTTGCCGGCGATGACGACGACGTCGCCCGGCCCAGCGAGGCCGATCGCGTGGTCGATCGCCTCGCGGCGGTCGACGAGCCGCACCGCCGCTGACCCCGCGCCCTCCGCGATCGCCGCGATGATCGCCTCCGGATCCTCGCTGCGCGGGTTGTCGGAGGTGATGACGACCGCGTCAGCGTGCCGCGCGGCCGCCGCGCCCATCAGCGGCCGTTTGCCGCGATCACGGTCACCGCCCGCACCAACGACGACGATCAGACGGCGCGTGGCCAGCTCGCGCGCGGTGCGCAGGACGTTGTCAAGCGCGTCGGGCTTGTGCGCGTAGTCGACGATGACCGCGAACTCCTGGCCCTCGTCGACCGGCTCGAAGCGTCCGGGCACGCCGCCGGCGCCGGGCAGCGCGGCCGCGATCGTCGCGTCCTCCACGCCCAGGGCGCGCGCCGCAGCCAGGGCGACCAGCGCGTTGAGGACGTTGAAGCGCCCAGGCAGGGGCGCGCGGAGCGCGACACCGTCGACCGTGAAGTCGGTCGCCGCCGGCCCGGCCCGCAGATCGGTCGCGCGGACCGCCGCATTGGCCGTGTCGATCCCGATCGTCACCGTCTGCGGGAAGTCCCGCGCGAGCCGCGCGCCGTAGGGGTCGTCGACGCAGGCGATCAGCGCAGCGCCCTGCTCAGAGGCCACCTCGAACAGCCGCCGCTTGGCCAGGAAGTAGTCCTCCATGTCGGCGTGGAAGTCGAGATGGTCCTGCGTGAGGTTGGTGAACGCGGCGACGTCCCAGTGGATCGCGTCGGCGCGGCGTAGCGAGAGCGCGTGCGAGGAGACCTCCATCACCGCGGAGTCATCCCCACCATCGCGCATCGCGCGGAACATCCGCTGGAGATCGATCGCCTCGGGCGTCGTGCGGACCACGGGCTCCTCGACACCGCCGACCCACGACGTCACGGTCCCAATCAGCCCCGTCCGGCGCCCCGCGGCCTCCAACAGCGCACGCGTCAGATACGAGGTGGTGGTCTTGCCGTTGGTGCCCGTGATCCCGACCATCGCCAGCTCGGCGGTGGGGTCGCCAGCCAGGCGCGCGGCGGCAGGCGCCATCGCCGTGCGGACGTCCGCGACGAGCACCTGGGGCACGGGGAGATCCAGCGGATGATCGACGACCAGCGCGACCGCGCCGTTGGCAACCGCCTGGGGTGCGTAGCGGTGGCCGTCGGCCGTGAAGCCGCGCACGCAGAAGAAGGCGGTTCCGGGCCTGACGGCGCGCGCGTCGTAGGCCAGGGCGGCGACGTCGACGTCCGGGAGCGTGGGGTCCGCGAAGAGGTCGCCCAAGAGCATCGCGGCGACCATAGCGAGAGCCCTCGATCCTCTACTTCGACGGGGGGATCTTCTGGTACTGCAGGGCGAAGCTGGCGATCTTGCCGAACGCCGGCGCCGCGACCTGCCCGCCGTAGATCCCGCCCTTGGGCTCGTCGACCATGATCGAGATCAGGAGCTTCGGGTTGCGCGCGGGCGCGAAGCCCACGAACGACGCCACGTAGGCCGACTGCGAGTACTCGTGGGTGACCGGGTCGATCTTGTTCGCCGTGCCGGTCTTGCCCGCCAGCGTGTAGCCCGGGATCGGCTTGACCTCTGACGCGGTGCCGCCCGGCGCCAGCACGCCCTCGAGCATCGTGCGCAGCGACGCGGCCGTCGAGGCGGACATGATCCGGCGTGCCGCTGGCTCGGCCTGCAGGCGCCCGTCGATGCGGCGCACCAGGTGCGGCGTGCGCAGGACGCCGCCGTTGGCGATCGCGCCGTAGAACTGCGCGATCTGCATCGGCGTAACCGCTTCTCCCTGGCCGATCGGCAGGTTGCCCATCGAGGAGCCCGAGTAGTTCTTGAGCTGCGGGACGATGCCCTGCTCCTCGCCCGGCAGGTCGGTGCCGGTCAGCTTGCCGAAGCCGAACTTGCGGACGTAGTAGTCAAAGCGCCGCTTGCCGACGAGCTGGCCGATCGTGATCGCGCCGACGTTGTCGGACTGGGCCAGGATGTCGGACGTCGTCATCGTCGCCCAGCCGCGATCCTCGGCGTTCTTGATCGTCCGATCGGCGACGACGATCTGCGGCGGGAGGTTGAACGAGGTGTCGGGCGTGACCTTGTGGTCCTCCAGCGCAGCGGCGACCGTGATGGCCTTGAACGTGGAGCCCGGTTCATAGGTGATGCCGACCGCGCGGTTCTGGCTTGCGTAGGTGGGCGCCGCCGACGGGTCGTTGGCGTTGATCTGTGGCCAGTTGGCCAGCGCGAGGATCTCGCCGCTCTGCGGGTCGGTGACGATCGCCGTCGCGCCCTTGGGCCGGTAGGTCTTGCCGATGCCGCCGAGGACCGACTCGACGTCATCCTGGATGTTGGCGTCCAGCGACAGCTCGACCTCGTCGCCCGGCTGAGCGCGCTTGATGTCGCGGACCTGGACGTCCTCGCCGACGCCGTCGCGCACGATTCGCCGCTGGCCGTCGGTGCCGTGAAGCTTGGAGTCCAGGGAGTACTCGACGCCGGCGTAACCCTTGCCGGCCATGTTGACGCCGCCCAGCACCTGCGAGGCGAGGAAGTCGCGCGGGTAGGTGCGGCGCTGGCCGGGCGTGAAGTCGATGCCCGGGATCTTGAGGGCGCGGATCTTGTCCGCCGCGTCGCCGGGGACGTGGTGGCCGAGGTAGACGAAGCCGGTGTCGCGGCGCGAGAGCTGCTTGAGGACGACGTTCTCGTCGACGCCCAGCAACGGCGCCAGTTGCGTGGCCGCCTTAGCGGCGTCGGTGACGAGATACGGCGTGGCGGTGACGTCGTCGGCCGCCTGGGAGACGGCGAGCTCGGTGCCGTGGCGATCGACGATCGTGCCGCGGTGGGCGGGCACGATCGGCTCGGTGACCTGCTGGCTGGTCGCGGCGCGGGCGAGCTTGCCGCCCTGCAGCGTGCCGAGCTGCAGCGAGCGCATGCCCGCGAGCAGGATCAAACACAAGAAGAACGCGAAGAGGAGGCCGATGCGGCGTTCGACCAAGACCATCGGGAACTACCCCTGCGGGGGCGCCACCGCGCCACCGGAGGTTGAGGCGGCGGTGGGTGTGGCGGTGGTCTGCGGGGTCGCCGCGGGTGTCGGGGTCTGGCTCTGCTGTGTCGTCGGCGTCGCGGCGGCGCCGGTGGGCTGCTGCGCGGCAGGCGTCGGCGTGGTGGTCGCCGCCGCGGGCGCGGTGCTCGCCGCCGGGGCGGGCGCCGCGGCGACGGTGCCCGTTGGCGTCGCGGCCGGGGCAGCGGCGGTCGTCGTCGTCGGGGCCGTGGCCGCCGCCGTCTGCGTCACGGCGGCGCCGGTGGTCAACGCGGCGCCCGTCGTCTGCCCCGCGGCCAGCGCGGTTGCGGCCTTGGAGCGGGCGATCGCCTCGGCGT
Source organism: uncultured Conexibacteraceae bacterium (assembly GCA_963836485.1). Lineage (GTDB taxonomy): Bacteria > Actinomycetota > Thermoleophilia > Solirubrobacterales > Solirubrobacteraceae > Baekduia. The sequence continues at coordinate 200,400 of CAWIJS010000013.1, forward strand.
CGGCCGAGGTCATGTGCTGGGCCGCCGCGGTCGCCAGGCCGCGAACCGCGGCCGTCACGTAGTGGGTACTGCCGTCGGCTGGCACGACCATGCCGAGATGCCGGGCGGCGTCGTCGATCCGGGTGCCCGACTCCATGCCCGACACGGCGGCGCGCAAGTTGGTGTTCTGGCGCTCCAGCGTCGCGGCGCTCTGCACCGCGCGGCCGATGCCGGCGTTGAGCTTGAGCATCGAGACCTGCATGAAGACGATGCCCATGAGGCCGGCGGCGACGATCGGGATCCACAGGCGGCCGCGGATCAGGCGGTCGAGGAAGCGGGAGTCGGCGAGCGCGCGGGAGCGGTGCAGCGCGCGCAGGATGAAGGGGTCGCTCGCCGGCGTACTGGCACGCCGAGTGCGCGGAGCATCGGCCCCACGGCGCGGCCGTGCGGCGGGACCGGAGACGCGCCTCGGAGCACGTGGGGCGACCGGACGGGTCAGCGTCCGGCCGGCGGCGGTGGCAGCTGGTGGGGTCATGCGGCGTCTTCCTCTTCCCTGAGCTTGCGAGCGGCGCGCATCCGGGCGGACGCCGAACGGGGGTTGCTGGCGATCTCGCCGGCCGACGGGGCAATGCCCCGGCCGATCAACTCCGCCTCGGGTGTGCGTCCGCAAACGCAGACCGGCAGTTGCGGCGGGCACGTGCAACCTTCGGCACGTGCGGCGAGGAAACGCTTCACTCGACGATCTTCGCCGCTGTGGAACGAAATGCCTGCAAAGCGACCATTGGTCCGGAGGATCTGCCACGCGAGCGGGAGCGCCGCGTCGACCTGGCCAAGCTCGTCGTTGACGGCAATCCGGATCGCCTGGAAGCTGCGCTTGGCGGGATGGCCGCCGGCGAAGCGCGCCTTGACGGGGATCGCGTTGTTGATGATGTCGACGAGCTGCGAGGTCGTCTCGATCTCCTGCTCCTCGCGCACGCGGCCGATCGCGCGGGCGATCTGCCCCGCGTAGCGCTCGTCGCCGTACTCGCGCAGCAGCTGCGCGATCCGGCGCACCTCCCACGTGTTGAGGACCGTGCGCGCGTCGAGCTCCTGCTCGGTGTCCATGCGCATGTCCAGCGGCGCGTCGTAGCTATAGGAGAACCCGCGCTCCCAGGTGTCGACCTGCATCGAGGAGATGCCGAGGTCGAGATAGACGAGGTCGGCGCGGACGCCCTCGGCCAGCAGCTCGCGCAGGCCGTCGGCGAAGGAGGCGTGGACGAAGCGGGTCGTGCAGCCCACCTCGGCGGCGAGCGCCTCGAAGTGCGACGCGGCGACCGGGTCGCGGTCGATGGCGATCAGCGTGCCGGTCGGACCGAGGCGCTCGGCGATGAGGCGCGCGTGACCGCCGGCGCCGAAGGTGCAGTCGATGGCGACCTGGCCCGGCTGCGGATCCAGCGCCTCGATCAGCTCGCCGGCGAGGACCGGGACGTGGGAGGCGGTCATGTCATAAGGGATAGTGAGCATCACGCGGTGGCCGGCGCGTCAAACGCCGCCGAGATGTCGAAGATGTCGGCCGCGAGCTGGTCGTTGTAAGCGGTCCAGGCGTCGCGGTTCCAGAGCTGCAAGTGGTCGCCGGCACCGACGACGGTCACCTCGCGCGTGAGCTTGCCGTGGTCCATGAGGAACGGCTGTAGCGGCACGCGGCCGGCGCTGTCGAGGCCCGCGGGCGTCGAGTTGGCAGAGAGGAAGGTCATGATCTTGCGCCCGCGCTGGCTCATCGGGTGCACGTCCTGCAGCGCCGCGCGTCGGAAGTCGTCGTAGCCGGCGGTCGGCCAGATCGCGACGCAGGGCTCGATGTCCTTGGCGAGGACGAGGCCACCTTCGAGCGCGCCCCGGTAGCGCGCAGGAACCGTGAGGCGGTTCTTGGCGTCGAGGGTGTAGTCGGCTTGACCGGTGAACGAGGTGTCCATGAGGACGGGCGCATTCGCTGCAAGGAAGAAGAAGGGCCGGGGTGGAGGAGTGGGAGGAGCTCCTCCACCCCGGTCCGTAGGTGGCGTTCTATCCCACTCTCCCCCACGATGCAACACCGATCCCACACATTTCCCCACATTCGGACCGCCACGGCGCCAAGAACGGTCGAAAACCCGCATGGAGACGGGCTTTCCGGCGGTGGGACGCGGTGGGAGAACGTTTGGCCAGAAACGCACCCGGCGTTGCAAAACGGCGGCACGCAGCGGCGATTGCGGAATTCGCGCCGTTCCGTCCGCGGCGTGTGCCTGCGGTGGGAGCGCGTGGGACGGTCTGGACGACCGATCGCGCGGTGCCTCCCACAGCGGCCGACCGCCGTAGAATTCGCTTCATGCGCTCCTCTTTCCTGCCCCGCGTTCTCCCTGCGTTGGCGGTCCTCGCAGCCGTGGCGGTCCCGATCGCCGGCTGCGGCGACAGCTCCTCCAGCTCGAGCAGCGGCAACGCCGGCGCCGACCCCGCCGCGTTCCTGCCCGCCTCCGCCCCGGTCTACGTCGAGGCGCAGGTCCAGCCCACGGGCGAGCTGAAGGCCAACGCGACCACGGTCGCCGGCAAGATCCTGCGGACCGCCGACCCGGGCGGCAAGATCGTTGGGCTCATCGACAAGGGCCTCAAGGACGACGGCGCCAGCTACGCGCAGGACATCGCACCGTGGCTCGGGCAGCGGGCGGGCCTGGCGATCACCGGCATCGGCGCCGGCGGCAAGGATCCCGACGTCGTCGCGGCGATCGCGAGCAAGGACGATGGAGCGGCGCAGAAGTTCGTCGACGGACGCAAGGGCGCAAGCGACCGTGAGTACCGCGGCGTCAAGTACCGCTACAAGGCCGGCGACGACCTTGCGGCAGCGGTCGTCGACCACGCGGTGATCCTCGGCACCGAGCGTGGCTTCAAGTCGGCGATCGACGCGCGATCGGGCGACACGCTGGCTAGCTCGGTGACGTTCAAGAAGGCACGCGAGACGGTGGGCACCGACGGCCTCGGCTTCGTCTACGCCGATCCGGGCCGGTTCTTCGATCTGGCGGTCGGCGCCGCGTCGGGGAAGACGGCGGGCGTCGATGCCGCACAGCTGAAGATGTTCAAGGGCTTGCTGACGGGCAGCGGGCTGCAGTCGCTGGCGGCAAAGCTCGACGTGGCGAGCAACGCGTTGCGCATCGACGCGGCGGCGATCGGGCTCAAGACGAAGGTCGGCAGCGGCGACGGGCCGGGCGCGGCGGCAGCGGTGCCTGCGGGCTCGTGGCTGAGCATCGGCGTCGGCGACATCGGCGGCACGTTCACCAAGGCCATCGGCACGCTGGGTGACTCCGGCGCCACGGGCGGCATCGATCCGGCGACGTTGTTGCAGGGGTTGCAGTCGCAGCTCGGCATCGATGTGCAGAAGGATCTGCTGTCCTGGATGGGCGACGCGGCGCTGTTTGTCCGCGGCACGTCGAAGGACGATCTCGGCGGCGCGCTGGTCGTGCAGTCCAAGGACCCGGCGGCGTCGCAGAAGGCGATCGGAACGCTGCGCAAGCTGCTGGCAGGGCTCAACGTCAAGACGGCTGCGCTGAGCGGCGCGGGCACGTCGGGCGCCGAGGGCTTCTCGGTCGACGTTGGCGGCCCCGCGCCTGACGGCATCCAGGTCGCCGCCAAGGACGACAAGTTCGTGGTCGCCTATGGCAAGGACGCGCTGGCTGACGCCTTGAACCCGTCCGACAAGCTCGGCGACTCTGAGCCGTTCAAGACGGCGGCGGGGCTCTTGGACGGCGCCAAGCCGTCGCTGTTCCTCGACACGCCGGGCTTGGTCAAGTTCTTGTCGGCGGTCGCGGGCGATGACAAGGACTTCGCGAAGGCCAAGCCGACGCTGGACGCCTTCGGGCCGGCGGCGGCGGGCATGTCGTCGGATGGGGACGTGACGCGGCTGAAGGTCGCGGTCGCGGTGCCGTAGCGGCACCGGGAGTGGCTGGTGCGCGTGCCGGCGCTTACGGCACGCGTACGAGGCGTGGGTTCGGCCGGTGTTCGCGGCCGACCTTGGCAACCGGGGCGCCGTCGACGGCGACAATGTCAGCGGTGAAGTCGTTCTGGCCGCGCAGCAGCGACGAGCCGACACCGTAGGCGTCGACGGGCGCGCCCTCGGTCTCGAAGTGCCGGATCTTTTCGGCGTCAAAGCCGCCGGAGGCGACGATCTTCACGCGCTGGTGGCCGGCACCGTCGAGGGCGGCGCGGACGCGGCGGGCGAGCTCGACGTTGACGCCGCGCGGTGCCGCGTCGCCCAGGTCGGCGAGTGCCTCGTCGGCCAGCATCTCGGAGGTGTCGAGGCGAACGCCCCAGAGCGCGTCGCCAAGCGCATCGGCGACGGCGACGGCCGTGCGCGCGGAGTGGTTGTCGAAGTCGACGAGCACCGTGACGTTGATGCGGTCGCGATAGCGGTCAGCGAACGCGCGCGCCGCCGCGACGGTGTCGCCGCCAAACGCGGCGATGAGCGCGTGCGGCACGGTGCCCACGCCACGCCCGCCCCACCACGAGGCCTGCGCGTCGGTCGAGACGCCGATGGCGCCCGCGACGTGCGCGGCCCAGCCATCACCGGTCTGCACCAGCCAGTGATCGTGGCGCGCCGGGAAGAAGAGGATCTCCTTGCCGCCCGCGGCGTCGACCACGGCGCGGACGTTGCGCATCACCAGCGACCGGCGCGCCATGCAGCCGAGGTAGACGGTCTCCAGATGCGCGAACTGGGTGTAGTCGCCCTCGATGGTCATCACCGTCTCGCGCGGCGCGATGGCGTCGCCCTCGTGCAGGGCGTGGACGACGAGGTCATCCCACGCCGGGAGCCACACGCCGTCGGGCCCGACGTGCCCGGCACCGACCTTCAGCACGGCGATCGCCTCGTCGACACCTCCGAGCAGCGACTCCTGCTTCTGGAAGACCTGCATCAGGACGCGCGGATGGCGATCCTGGGCTTCAAGCAGCTCCTTGGTGGAGGTGAAGTACGCATCGCTGTAGTAGCCCGCTCGCAGCCGGCCGACCGGCAGCTGGAACGTGGCGGGGTCCAGCCGCTGTGGGTCCGATGCCATTGGCCCGAACCTAGTGGGTCGCGATCACGTGAGCCCATGCACGAGGCCCGCCGCGACCACGAGGAGCACCGCGGGGACGAGCAGCAGCGCGACCGCCAGCTGGATCCGCGGTGCGGCGCGCGCAGCCTGCTCGTGGAGGGCGCGAGCGCGATCGGCCCGCGCCGCTTGGGCGAGCGCGGTCAGCGCAGGCGCCAGCGGCGCGCCGTGGCGATCGGCGCGAGCAATCGCGGCGGTGAGCAACCCGATGGCCGGCAACGGAAGGCTGCGGCGCAGCGCAGCCAGGGCATCCGCGCGCGGAACGCCGAGCGCCAGCCGCTCGGAGACGATCCGCAACTCGGTCGCGACGAGCCCACCGCGGCGCCGACCGACCTCCGTCAGCGCGCGGCTGACCGGGAGCCCGGCGACGATCGCGACCCGCAGCAGGTCGAGCACATCGGCGAGCTCTGACGTGGCGCAAGCGGCACGACGCCGCGCCCGGCGGGCGAGCCACAGGTCCGGCGCGAGGAAGCCGGCCGCGGCCACAGCCGGGAGCGCGACGATGGTGATGCGCAGCGGGAACGCGGAAAGCGCAGGCGCCGCGGCGAGGGCAACGGCGGCGCCGGCCCCGCCCTTGACCGCCATCGCATCGGCGGTGCGCACGGTCGATCCCAGGCCCGCTGCCGCCAGCCGCGCGTCGAGGTCACCGGGCGGGGAAGGGACGCCGAGCCGCCGGCCGAGGCGTGCCAGCACCGCGATGCCACGGACCATCCGCGAGCCGCGACGGGCCGGCGCCGAACCGCCGCGCGTCGTCCTCGAGCCAGACTCGGTGGCGCGACGTGCCACGACCACCGCGGCCAGATCAATGAGCCCAGCCGCCAGCAGCACGCCGGCCAGCGCCGCCAAGGCAATCGTCATGACGCCCCCACCACCGCAACGGCACCGGGTGCGACCAAAGCAATGGTCATGACCCGCCCACCCGCGCGATGCGACCGATCGCCGCCAGCGCCACGCCGGCGAGCGCGAAGCCCGCCAGCAGCAGCAGACGAGAACGCGGATCAGCGACGAGCGCGCCGAGGGTGCCGGGCGCCAGCAGCTCTCCAAGGGCCAGCGCGGCGCAGGGCAAGCCCGCAACCAGGCGAGCGGTCGCACGGGCTTGTGCGGTGAGACCGTGAGCGTCGGCCTCGACACGACGGGCATGCTCGGCCGCTTGGGCAATCGACCGCAGCAGCGCGGCGAGATCTCCGCCGGCTTCGCGCTGCAGGAGGATCGCGGCGACCAGCGTGTCCCAAGCGGGATGGGCTGCGCGATCGCGCAGGCCAATCAACACCTCCTCCGTCGGCACGCCGAGGGCGAGTCGGTGGGCAACGATGCGCAACTCGGCCCCCGCGACGCCTGGCTGACCGTCTGCGCCGAGCCCTTCAAGCGCACCGCGAATCGCGTGGCCACCGGCAAGCGCGTCGGCCAAGGCCCGCGCAACGCCGGGCGCACCGTCGCCCAGCGCCCGTCGCCAGCGGCGGTGTCGCGCGGCAAGCACCGGACCGACGGCCGCAGGACCAGCCGCCGCGAGCGCGAGCCCGGCCACCGGCCCCGCCAGCAGCCAGCCCGCGACCAGTAGCGCGCCGGCACTGACGATCGCCAGGCGCCGCCGCTCCGGCACCGTCGGCGTGTGCCCGACTCTGCCGGCCAACCGTAGGGGTGCCAGCGCTCGGCCGACGGCCCGCGCCGGGCGGAGTTGCTCGACGAGCGCCAACGTCTCCCAGGCGCCGAAGACGCCGAACATCGCCGCCGTGGCGGCAAGCAGCGGGCCGGTCATGCGGCTGACCGCATGACGATGGACTTGCTTGCACGGGATTGACGCGTCATGCGGCCTCCAACCGTGATGCAAGCTCCTCCGACAGCGCGGCACGCCAGCGCGGTCTGGTGGAGTTGTAGGTGTAGATGTCGCGTGTGGCGGGACCGGCGGCGATGCGGACGACCTCGGTCACGGCGGTCACCTGACGACGGCCGTCGGGGAGGCGGGCCTGATGGACGATGAGATCGAGGGCGTCGGCGATCTGTTCACGAATCGCGGGCAGTGGAAGGTCCACGTCGGCCATCAGCGCCAGGGTCTCGACGCGGCGCAAGGCCTCCGCGGGCGAGCCGGCGTGGACGGTGGAGAGCGACCCGTCATGGCCGGTCGTCATCGCCGCCAACATCTCCAACGCCTCGCCACCGCGAAACTCTCCGACAACGATCCGGTCCGGACGCATCCGCAAGGCGTTGCGCAACAGATGACGGATGGTGATCTCGCCACGTCCTTCGACATTCGGCGGGCGGCCTTCGAGACGCAGGACATGGGGTTGCTGGAGGCGTAACTCGGCGGTGTCCTCGATCGTCACGATCCGATCGCCCGCGGCGATGAACGAGGACAACACGCCCAAGGTGGTGGTCTTGCCCGAACCCGTGCCGCCGCTGATGAGGATGTTGAGGCGGGCCCGAACGGCTCGGGCGAGGAAGTCCCGCAGCGGCGACGACCACGTGCCACGCGCGATCAGCTCGGCGGCATCCAACGGCATCGGCCGAAAGCGGCGAATCGTCAGCAGCGGGCCGTCGACCGCCAGCGGTGGCAGCACCACGTTAATGCGCGAACCATCGGGCAGCCTTGCATCAACCATCGGCTCGGCCTCGTCGACGCGCCGACCCAACGGTGCGAGGATGCGTTCGATCGCGTGCCGCAGCTCGGCCTCGTCGGCGAAGGCGACGGTCGTGGCCTCCAGGCAGCCGGCGCGCTCCACCCAGACCGAGCCGTTGGGCCCGGCACCGTTGACCATGATCTCGTCGACGTCCGGGTCGGCCAGCAGCGGCTCCAGCGGACCGAGGCCGAACGAGCGGCGGGCCACGCGGGCGACGAGCTCTGAGCGCGTCGACACGTCGAGCAGTCCGGCTTCGCGATCGACCAGCAGGCGGATGCGCTCGGTGAGCGGCGCACCGTCGCCGTCAGCCTCGTTCAGCAGGCGATCGCGGAGCTGATCGGCAAGGTCATCCAGGGCGCGGTCCACGCCTCCTTAGGCACTGGACGGCGGATCTCACCCCTGTGCGGTCAGGGCGCGGACGTCCGCGCTGAGTGCGAACCGATCCGGCGGCTGGCCGGGGCGGGCGGGCGCTTAACGGCAGCGGCCGGGCGGAGTGATCCGCCCGGCCGCGATGCCGAGAGTGGTGCTGGGCTGGAGCCGCCTACGGACCCTGCGGCCCGGTGAAGCCGTCCCACGCCTCCATGAACCATGGCGTGGGCACCCAGGGACCAACAAGGATGTTCGGGTTGTAGTAGTACGGATGCGGCAGGACGCTGGCGTCATACGCCGGGTGCGAGCCGTTGGCCTGCCAGTCTTGGTAGTCCACCGGCTCGGGCCAGGCGAACGGAATCGCATCGCCCGCCTCGCCGGACGTGGCGCCCGTTGACGAGTCGACGATGTCTGTGGGCGCGAATCGCACGCCGAGGGACGAAATCCAACGGCTGCAGGTCCGGGCGTGAGGATCGGGCAAGCAGGGGTTGAACGGCTGGACGCGATAGCCGGAGCGCCAGCGCGACAGCTGCATCTCGATGAAGTTCGACCAGCCGTCGTTGTCCTGGTCATCGGCGCCGTCGAGGATGCCGTCGCCGTCGCTATCGGCATCGACCGGGTCGGGATCGGAGAACGCGCGCAGGTCGTAGGACGGCTCGACGTAGGCGACGACGCTGGTGGTCGGGGCACCGTGCGGCTTGTACTTCCAGTCGACCGTCTTCCACCAGGCCTGCGTGCCGGTGTAGTTGAACTCGACCATGTTGGAGAGGCCGTCGCCGTCGAAGTCGCGCTCGTCGTCGGTGAGGTTGCCGTCGCCGTCCAGATCGAGGTAGCGCTGCGCCAGGGTGGTCACCGCCTGGGTGCCCCCGGTGTTCTGGCTGCCGTCGCTGTACTGCGTCAGCGGGAAGCCGGTGCCGCCGGCCTTCCAGAGCTTGTACTCCTGCCACAGCAGGAGGCCGTCGCCGTCGAAGTCGTAGTTGATGTCGGTCGGATCGAGCGGGTTCGGCCACGGGCGCTTGCCCGGGTACGGAACCGCGGCGCCGTTGAGGTCGACCGCCGACCAGAACTCATAGCCGTCGATTAGGCCATCGCCGTCGGTGTCGGCGACGCAGGGATCGAGGCTGTACTGGAGCTCGCTGCCGTTGGCCAGGCCGTCGGCGTCGGCGTCGGCGGCCGGCGCAGCGGCGGCCTGCTCCTCGCAGTTCTTGTAGGCCAGCGCAGCGGCTTGCTGAGCGGCCGCGGCGGTGCCGGGGGCCGCATCGGCGCCAGGCAGCGGGCTCACGACCGGCGAGCGGCTGTTCTTGGTCCAGCTCTTGCTCATCTTCGTCGCGACGACGCGCAGACGGAGCTGGGTAGCGACGCCGAGGCCATCACGCTGCGCCAGGAGACCGGCGACCTTAGGCGGAATGGTCACGACGACCTTGGTGCTCGTCGAGGAATCAGCCTTCACGAAGACCACCGGCTTACCGGCGCGGTAGAAGGCGACGCTGCTCTTGGCCTTCCCGGCACTGAGATGCGTGCCCTTGATCGTCAGCTTCTCCGAGATCGTGAGCTTGCGCGGGGAGATGCTCGAGATCGTCGGGTAGACGGGCTTCTTCTTGGAAGCCGCGTTGGCAACCGCGGGGGCCAGAAGACTGGCCACGGCGAGGACGAGAGAAAGGGAACGAAGAGATCGCAGCATGAGTAGCCTCGGCCCGGGGTATCGGTCGCGTGGGACGACCCTTGAGGTGGGGACCCCCGCGTGGACGGGTGGCCGATGGTGTTCTGACGTCCGTTGGAGGACGTGGCGGCGTGCGGTTGCCGCGCTCATCGGAGGTCGGACCCCACCGTTGTTCCGGCCAGACCATGCCGCCGGTCACCGGCCGCGCGCGGCAGCAGACGTAGCTCGCGTGCAAAGGACTGGGCCGCCGCGAGATAGACCGCCTGGCGCACGGTGACCCGCAGCGACACCGCGACGCGGTCGGCGCCGTCCCGCTCACCGTCCTCGGCGGCCGCGGCGTGCGCGACAAGCACCTCGGCGTCTTCCAGCGCGACGGTCGTTGCGCCGCTGCCATCACCGCGCTCCCGCGTGACGAGGACATCGACGCGGCCACCGGGCCGGATCAGCTCCGCGGAGCCACGTGCCACGAGCTCGGCCACGCGCTCGCCGGGACGGACCGGCGCACCCGCCGCGCGCGTGCCGTCATCGACCGACGACGGCACGACGTCCTCGCCCGGCTCCAACGCGACGGCCGCCCGCGTGCCGGCCAGCGCGCTGACCGACGCATAGGCAACGGCCGGCGCGAAGCGCGCCGGCACCTGACGGATCGCGAGGTGGCGCGCGTCAAGCGCGGCGCCGGCCGCGACGCGAGTGCGAACGACGACGACCGGCACGGATGGCCCGACGGCCCGACGCAGCGCCGCCTCGCGCCCCGCCACGTCAGAGGCGGCGAGGCCGCCGAGCAGCAGCGCGAGACCGACGAGGACGGCAGCACGCCGGCCGTGGGTCATACGGACCGACCGCCGAGCGGCAGCTCGATGGCCACGCCGGGTGCGGTCGTCAGCGCGGAGATGCGACCGCCGCAGTGAGCGAGAACGGTGCGCGTGATCGCCAGGCCCCGGCCACGCGCCCCACGGCCGGCACGTGGGCGGCGCGAGAGCTCAGCAACGGAGGCCGGCAGGCCCGGGCCATCATCGGTGACCTCCACCCGAATCCGATCACCAACCCGGACCGTGCGGATCACGATCTGCCCGTCGCCGTGCTCAATCGCGTTGGCAATCACATTGCTCAGCGCCTGACCGAGGCGGAGCGCGTCGGCGTGAACGAGGGCCGTGTCGGGGCCGGGTTCTAGCGTGAGCGTCCGACCGTGGGCCGCAGCGACATCCCGCCAGGTCTGGAGCTGAACAGTCAACAGCTCGTGCAGGTCGACATCCCGAAGGCGCGCCGCCGACGGATCCTCGAGCGCGAGCGCCGCCCGGCGCAGCTCCAGCTCCAGCGCAGCGACGAGCACCGGGCCCACCTCGCCTCGCCGGGCCGCCCCGTGCAGGGCGAGGTGCGCGGCCGTCAGCGGGCCACGGACCTCATGAGCGACACGCGCGGCACGCTCGCGTAGCGCGCGCACGACCCAACGCCCATGCACCGCGGGGGCAAGCGCCACCAGCACGACCCCGGCCAGGACAAGCACGCCGGTCATGCCGCCACCAGGCCGCTGAGGCCCGCGTCCAGACCCAGGTCATCGACGAGGCGGTAGCCGACACCCCAGACGTTGAGGACGTACCGGTCGCCTCCGACGCCGAGCTTGCTCCGCAGACGACAGGCATGGCTGTCCAAAGTCCTCGTCTCGCTCACCGCCCGGTAGCCCCAGATCGTCCGCAAGAGCTCGGCCTTGGTGTGGACGGTGGTCGGCGCCGACGCCAGGACGCGCAGCAGCGAGAACTCGGTCTGCGTCAGCTCGATCGGCTGGCCGCCGACACGAACGGTGCGCGAAGCCGGATCGAGCTCCAGCGCTCCGACGCGCACGCGACCGCCGCGACGGCGGCCCTCAGAGCGGCGCAGCAGCGCGCGAACCCGCGCGCGCAATTCCGCATAGAGAAAGGGTTTTGCCAGAAAATCGTCCCCGCCCGCCTCAAAGGCGCGGACGCGATCGGTGTCGCCGCAGCGGCCGCTCAGCACCAGCAACGGCGTCTGCGGATCGATGCGGCTTGCAAGGCCATCGGCCGCGCGGACGCGCCGGACGATCTCCAGCCCGGAGCCGTCGGGCAAGCCCACGTCCAGCACCGCGAGGTCCGGATATTTGGTCTCCAGCAGACGGACAGCGTCCGCCGCCGTCTCGGCAATCAGGAGGTCGCAGCCGTCGGCGGTTAGCTCGTCGGCCAGGAACGTCCGCGTCGTGGCGTCGTCCTCGGCCACGAGGATGGTGGCGGGCGTGTCGTGGGTCATGCCCCCTTAGGGCGCGGCGTTGCAGAATTCGCCCCCCTGCACCCGGAAGCAGGGGCCTGCCCGGACACCCCGAAACCCCTCGGACGGCGAGCCGCAGATCGGCCGGCACTTCATTGGTGCCGGACGCGGACGGACTGCAAGATCCATCCCATGACCTGCGAACGCGAAGGGATCGGGCATACGATGCCGACGACTTCGGGAGCAGCCGTCTTACCTCGGCGCGACTCGAACTGATCACCTTCATGAACGACGCACGCCGAGGCAACTACGACAGCGGTGAGGACTTCGTCCTCGAATACGGCGAACTCCGGTTCACCTTCAACGAGCGCGACTTCCGCGAGCGCTGTGAGCAGGCCGCCAACAAGCTGGGGTTCGTCTCCGGCCGCCTGGACGACCCCGAGCTCGAGGATCTCGTGACCCTGTCGGTCAACGGCGAGATCCAGGAGCCCGCGTCCGCGCTGGGCGAGCACGTCAACGACTGCTGGCCCGAGCTCGTCGGCCCCAGCGACCGCTCGCTCGTGCACTGGCTGCGCCGCCTCGTCTTCCGCTCCGCCTGGCTGGACCAGCGCGTGAAGGAGAACGAGCTCGACGTCGAGTTCGACGAGGAGAGTTCCACCTTCATGTACGTCCAGCCGGACCGCGACGGCGAGCCCGTCGAGCTGGCGCCCGAGCCCTCGTGGGGCCGGGTCGCCTACGTGCCGCGCTAGGGCCTACGCGCCCAACGCCTGAGCACGCGCCTGCGCGATCGCATCCGCGCCGGCGTCACCGACCAGCAGCTCCGGACGCAGCGTGCCGCTGGCCACGAGATCGAGCGCCGGGAAGCGGCCCGTCCGCGTCAGCGTCCGGTCCAGGGCGATGATCGTCGTCTCGCCGCCGACTGGCGCCGTCGCGGTCGCGACGATCGTCAGCGAGCCGCCATCGACGACGTTGCGGGCGGCGGCCAGGGCGCGGCGGGCCGCGTGCGGGGCCACGGCGTCGAGGCCGTCGATCAGGACGACGACGTCGCCGCCACGGGCGGTGATGCGCTTGGCGGTGTCGACCGCGCGCTCGACGGCCTGGCCCGCCGCGTCCGGGCTGGCGCCCAGCGACAGCGAGGCGACGGGCTCGATCTCGCCCGCGCGCCATTCGGCGCACTCCTCGGGCCGCACGGCGGCGAGAACGACGTGGACCTCGAGGCCCTCGACCCCGCGCAGCGCGCCCGCCAGGCGCTTCAAGGCCTCCGACTTGCCCGCGTGGGCCTCGCCGACGATCGCCACGCGCGAGCCCTTGCCGATCGGCGTCAGCCACTCGATCGCCTTGAGCGTCGCGTCCTCGGAGCCGAGTGCGAGGCGCTCGGTCGGCAGCGTGCACGGCAGATCGTCGAAGTGCGTGCCCTCGGCGACCTCGTCGGCCGGACGGCCGTTGATGGTGTCGATGCGGATCAGCGACGGGTAGCGCTCGGAGCGGCGCGGCTCGCGCACCGGACCGCCGACCTTGTCGCCGGAGACGAGCTCGCAGCGGCGCACCTGTGCGGCCGAGACGTAGACGTCGTCGTCCGAGGGCTCCGGCGGCGTGAGGCGCACGAAGCCCGAGCCGTTGGGCAGCAGCTCGACGGTGCCCTCGATGACGCGGTCCTCGCGCTCAGCGGGGCTGGCGTCACGATCGTCGCGGTCGCGGTCGCGATCGCCGTTGCGGTCTCCCCCGCGCTCGCGGTCCCCGCCACGGTCGCGATCGCGCCCACCACGGCCGCCGCGCGAGCGGCGCTTGGGGCGCTCCTGCGCCTCGGCCTCGGTCTCGACGTCGGAGTCCCCGACGGGCTCGACGTCGATGTCGAGCTCGACCTCAGCGGCCGTAGCGGCTTCCTCGGCCTCGATCTCCTCCTCGACGACCTCATCCTCGGTGGCGATGACATCCTCGTCGGCGTCCTTGCGGCGCGAGCGCGAGCTGCGGCCGCCGCGCGACCGGCGCTTGGGCGCCTCGGTGGCCTCAGCGCTCGCGTCGCCGTTGACGGCAGCGGCCTCGACGGCCTCCTCGCCACCCTGCTGGACGATGATGCGATCGACGAGGTCAGCCTTGCGCAGACGGCGGTAGCCGTCGATGCCGAGCTCGGAGGCGATGGTGTGAAGATCGGCGAGTGGGCTCGCCTCAAGGGCAGAGCGGGTGATGACGGACATCTTGGTCCTCCTCGGACAATTCGGGTGTCGGTGGGCGTCCGCCTCGCGTTGTCAGGCAGCGAGACGGCGACTCTCCAGTGCCGGGACCGTAGCGGAGTCGCCGGTCAGGAGGCCGCCGGCGCGTCACCGGCAGTCCGTGCGCGGATCCACTTCAACCCGTCGTCGTCGGCGTCAACGGCGCCGACCTCCGCCCTACCGGCCAGCACCTCACGCACCGCCAGGTAGTCCACCGTCTCGGCCACGTCGTGCACGCGGACGATTGCCGCACCGTGGTCGGCGGCGTAACCAACGGCCGCCAGCGTGCCCGCCAACCGCTCGGCGGGCGGACGGCCGGTGACCGCCGCGAGGAAGTATTTCCGCGAGACCGCGGCCAGCCACGGATGGCCGAGGGCGGCCAGCCGATCGATGGCGCGCAGGGTCTCGACGCTCTCGACCGGCGACTTGGCGAAGTCCGGCCCGGGGTCGACGATCAGCTGCGCGTCGGTCACACCGTGCGACCGTGCGACCGCGCAGCGCTCTTCAACAAATGCCACTACATCGCCGACAACATCGCCGCCGTAGTCGGCGAAGTGCTCCGCCTTGGGTGCCGCGCGCGTGTGCATGACGACCAGCGCCGCGCCGGTCCTCGCGGCGTGGTCGGCCAGCGCCGGGTCACGCAGCCCCGAGACGTCGTTGAGCACGTGCGCGCCCGCGTCCAGCGCCGCGCCCGCGACCTCGGCCTTCCAGGTGTCGACCGACACGCACACGCCCTCGGCGACCAGCCGCTCGACGAGCGGGACGACGCGATCGCGCTCAACCTCGGCGGCCGTCACCGCGGTGTAGGTAACGCCGGACTCGCCGCCGACATCGATGAGATCGGCGCCCTCCGCCACCAGCGCGAGCGCCAGCGCCACCTGCGCATCGAGCGTCGTGTGGCGGACCGCGTCAGAGAAGGAGTCGGGGTTGGCGTTGACGATCCCCATGACCAACGGCCGGCCAGGCCGAAGGTCGAAGCTGCGGTCGCGCAGCGTCAGGCGCGCGGGCGTCGCGGGCGGGCTCACCGGGCCAGACCGTAGTGCAAGAACACGTGATCGTCAGCGCGATGGACGTCCCGCAGCGCCAGCCGCGCGGGCTCGGCGAACGGCGCGCCATCGAGGATCGTCGGCGCATCGCCGGCCGCCAGCAGCGGCGAGACCGTGAGCAGCAGGTCGTCAAGGCCGCCCTCAAGGACCAGGCGCCGCAGGAGCGTCGGACCGCCCTCGCAGAGCACGGAACGCACGCCCCGCGCCCCCAGGGCGACGAGCGCCGACGCCAGCAACGGCACCTCAGCGGCCAGCCGCACGACCTCGAGCTCGGCGCCGAGCGCCGGCGCCGCGACGTCCTCCCCCGCGTACGTGAAGACCATGATCGGCACGCCCGGCTCGTCGAAGAGCGGGACGTCAAGCGCCAAGGGCAGCATCAGCTCACGCGACAGCGTCACCACGAGCGGGTGTGGCGGCCGGCCATCGGCGATCCGCCGCGCGCGCTGCTCATCGTCGAGCAGGTTCGCGTAGCGCTCGGCCACCAGCGTGCCGCTCCCGACCAGGATCGCGTCGGCCGCGGTGCGCAGCTCGCGCAACAGGGCGCGGTCGGCCGGATGGCCGAGCGCGACCGAGCGACCTTGGACCGCCGCGCGCCCGTCGACCGTGGCCACCATGTCGGCCACCACGCGGGGGCGCGCGCCAGCGGCCACCGGAGCGTCCAACCCCAGATCGGCGACGAGGTCGCGCGCCGCGCGCCGCGCGCCCTCGCCCTCCAGCCGCTGGAGCGCCTCGCCGCCCAACGACCCCTACTTGCCGCCGATGTGGATCCGGCGCTCGACCACCGCGACGTTGCCGGCACGATCGGTCGCGCTCACGCGCACGGTGAACGCGCCCTTGTGGCCGTAGCTGTGGCTCGCCTTGCGGGCCTGCTCGAAGCCGCTGCCGTCGCCCCAGTCAATCCGCACGTACTTGATGCCGGACGCGTTGCCGCTGGGCGGGATCACGTCGGCGGGCTTGGCCGTGACGCTCGCCACGCGCCCCTTGCGCTTGACCGAGAACGAGATGGTCGGCGCGACGGTGTCGACCTTCAGCGGCTTGACCGGCGTCGTGACGCTCTGCCCGCGGCGATCGGTGGCCGTGACACGCCACGTGTGGAGACCTTCCGACAGCGCGCCGACCGGCAGCGTCGCCTTCGTCGTCTGGGTCTGCGCGACCGACTTGCCGTCCACGAGCACGTTGTAGGTCAACGGACCCCAAAGGTCCAGCGCCGTCCCCCACGCCAACGGGTTCTTGATGACGTTGCGCCAGTTCTTCGAGCTGGTGCTGATCCTGAAGGCGCCGGGCAACCGGTCGTACTCGGCCACGACGAGGCGGCGCGCGTCGGGGGCGCCTTGGATGAAGGCGAACGCGAAGTCGCCGGTGCGGTCGCCGGCGACGTCGAAGCCGGCAGCCGGGTCGACGGGACCGAGATCCGGGCTGGTCAGGGCCGTGTCGGGCCCGGGGCCGGGGATGACCCGCGTGCTGGACTTGTCGTCGTAGAAGACGCCGTGAACGGTGCCGTCAACGGGGCTGACCCAGCCGACGACGCGGTCGGTGGTCTCGGCAACGGCGCCGATCGGTTGGGCGGGCGGGCCGGAGCCGCCGAGCACCCGCGCAGGATTCAGGACGTCGTCCTTCAGCACGCCGGCGAGCGCCGCGCCGCCCGTCGTGCCGGCCGTCGCGGTGCCCTGGCCCTTGCCGTTGATGTCGACCGCCGGGGCCTGGACGCCCTGGCCGCCCCAGCCGAGGCCGTCAAAGGCCACCGGCGGATCGGTGCGCGAGCCGCGCAGCCGGATGCCGATTGCGCGCGGCGTGGTGCCGGCGCCGTCGGCGAACTGCTCGCGGAAGACCACCCAGGCGAAGGACGAGTCGTCCTCGATGTCGACGGCGGGGGCATCGGCGACACCGCCGGCGTGGCCATCGAGGTCAGGCAGCGTCAGGTCCTGCACGACGCTCGACGGGTTGGTGCCGTACATCCGCCGCGCGTAGACGTGGGCGGCCTCGCCCCAGACTGCGACGCCGGTGCCGTCGGCGGCGATCGCCACGCGGGAGCGGTTGCTGTCGACACCGGCGACCGCCGCCGGATTGGCGTCCAGCGGCGCCGGGATGACGGCGAACGTCGTCGCCGTGCGATCCATCCGGGCGCCCACGACGTCGCCGTTGACGGTGAAGGTCGCGTACGCCGCGCCGTTGAACGACATGTCGACCGACGGGTCGGCCGCGCCGCTGGCCAGCAATTGCGGTGCGCCCCAGGCTGGGGCGCCCGCCTGTCGGACGACCGCGAACGCGGAGCCCCCGGCGATGAAGACGACCGCCAGGCGGCCGCCGTCGGAGGCCGCGACGGCCGGCGTAGCGGCCGGGGCGTCCAGGCCGACGTCGACGCGCTCGGGCGCCTGCCAGACGCCGTTGGCCAGCCGTGAGACGAAGATGTGGTCGACGCCGCCGTCGCGACGGACGTAGGCGACCGCGCCGGTCCCGTCGCGCGCGATGTCGAGGTCGCCGACCGAGCGGATGTCGGCGCTGGGACCATCGACCGGCTCGCCGGCGAAGAACGCAGCGTGGGCGGCACCGGGTACGGCGGCCAGGGCGGCGATGGTCGTGACGATGAAGGCCAGGCGGCGGCGCATGGGCGGCGAAGCTGCTCCTCGGAGGGGACGAAGTCGGACTGCGGCGATCGTTTCGGGGAAACCGCTGCAGCCGTGGAAGTTACGGTGCGCGCCCGACGGTCGTCGCACGAACGGTCAGCCGGGGACGATGCCCTCGGCCTGCGCCTCGTCGGCAAAGGCAGCCGCGGCGGCCTCCTGCGCGGCGCCATCCCAGCCGGTTTCCGACGCCATCGCAGCCGCCACGCGCCGGGCGACGTCCCCGCCGGGCGCGGCCACGTCGCGGGCCGCCACAAGGCCCAAGCGGGTCCGGCGCAGAAGCACGTCGCCGACCGTGCGCGCCTGCTCGCGCCGTGCCGCATGGACGACCTCGGCCAGCAGGTCGGGCTGGCCCTCGACGACCGGCTGGGCCAGCTCGCCGCGCTGGGCCGCGATCGCCAGGACGTCATGGGCGGCGTGGCCGTAGCGCGCGGCCAGCGGAGCATAGGCGTCCTCGCGCACGCCCTCGACGCGCGGCAGCTCACTGGCCTCGATCGCCTGGCCGAGCGGGATCTCGTGCGTGCGACAGGGCGCGTCGCGCGCCTCGCGCTCGACGAGGCGGTCGACGGCCATCTTGGCCATCCGCCGCCAGGTCGTCAGCTTGCCGCCGGTGATCGTGACCATGCCCGACGAGGTTTCGTACAGCTCCGCCTTGCGCGAGATGTCCACCGACTTGCCCGCGTCGGCAGAGCTGATCAGCGGCCGCACGCCGGCAAACGCGCCGGTGATGTCCGACGCCGTCAGCTCCGTCGCGAAGAACTCGTTCACCGCGTCGAGCAGGTACTCGACATCGTCGTCGGCGGGCCGGACGTGGTCGAGGTCGGTCGCGTCGTAGTCGGTGTCGGTCGTCCCGACGAGCGAGCCGCCGAGCCACGGCAGCGCGAAGATGAAGCGCCCGCCACCGGCCGGGACAATCGCGCCGACGTTGAGCGGCAGGTCCTCGCGACGGAAGGTGATGTGCGTGCCGCGCGAGGGCCGGATGATCGGGACCTCGGCCTCGTTGTGGAGCTCCTCGGGCCGCAGGCGGTCGGCCCAGACGCCGGTGGCGTTGACGACGTTCTGCGCGCGGACGACGAACGTTTCGCCCGATGCGCTGTCGGTCACGCGCACGCCGCGGGCGCGCCCGCCCTCCTCGACCAGTTCGGTGACCAGCAGGCCGTTGGCGCAGACCGCGCCGAAGCGCTCGGCCTCGCCCAGGACGGTCAGCACCAGCCGGCTGTCGTCGGTCTGGCAGTCGTAGAAGAGATAGCCGGAGGTCGGCTCGCGCGCGGCGAGCGCTGGAAGGCCCTCGGCGACCTCGCCGGCGTCGATGATCCGGTGGCGGTCGGGCGACCAGGAGGTCGTGGCGGCCGCGGCCTCGTTGGTGTCGTTGCCGCTGTTGTTGCGCCCGCGCCGGCGCAGCGGCGAGCGCAGCTTGTCCACCGACATGACGTCGTAGAGGTTGAGCCCCATCCCCATCATGCGATCGGGCCGCGCGCCGTCGAAGGCGGGGACGATCAGCGGCAGCGGCTTGACCAGATGCGGCGCCAGCCCGACCATGATCTGGCGCTCGATCAGCGCCTCGCGCACGAGGCCGAGGTCGAAGTTCTGGAGATACCTGAGCCCGCCATGGACGAGCTTGGAGGACCGCGACGACGTGCCTGAGGCGAAGTCGTGGCGCTCGACCAGCGCGACGCTGTAGCCGCGCGTGGCGGCATCGAGCGCGACGCCGGCGCCGGTGATCCCGCCGCCGACCACGACGACGTCGAACTCCTCGGCGGCCAGGGCGGTCACGGCAGCTGCGCGGTCGATCATCGATCGCGGAGTCTGTCAGCTAGCGTCGACGCGCCATGGCGGACCCCTATCTCGTCCTCTTCGTCGCCGACGCGGCCGACGATGGCCACGCCGACGCGCTGCGCGACGCCGCACGCGGCGTTCCGAACGCGGGCTTCTTCGACGGGGTGGGTGGGGCCGGGTCTGGCGACACGCGGACCGTGGGCGCGTACCTGCGCACTGAGGAGCTCGCCGACGGGCTCGCTTTGGTGGCCGCCGTGGCCGAGGTCTCGTTCGCGCTGGCCGCGCGGATCGAGGTCCAGTACCACGAGGAGATCCTCGGGCACCTCGTCGACGGCCAGCCCGACGAGGCGCTGCGGGCGCGTCTCCCCCTGAGGGACATCCCCGAGCCGCTCTAGGGTCATCCCGGATGGTGCGCGCGGCCGCGCCGCGCGATCTTGGTCCTATGCCCGAGACCCCTCCCTCCTCCCCCGATCCGCACGACGCCCCCACGTCGCAGCAGCCCGAGCCCGACCCGACCACCGAGTCGCCGCGGCCTGAGCCCGGACCCGCTGAGCCCCGCCGCCTGCTGCGCAGCCGCGACGACCGCGTCCTCGGCGGCGTCTGCAGCGGCCTGGCGCGCTACTTCAACATCGACCCGCTGATCATCCGGATCGCGGCCGTCGCGCTGATCTTCGTTGGCGGCTTCGCCGTCATCGCCTACCTCGCCGCGCTGCTGCTCGTTCCCGAAGACGACGGCACCGGCCACGCGGTCGCCGGCAAGCCCGGCCGCGTCTCCACCATCGTCGGCGCCGTCGTCATCGTCCTGGCCGGCGTCGCGCTGCTCGACGGGCATTGGGGCGTCGGCTTCGGCTGGGTCTTCGGCGCGCTCGTGCCGACGGTCCTGATCGTCACCGTGCTGGCCATCGCCGGACAGCGGCTGCTCGCCAACCGCGGGGAGAACCAACCCGCAGCTGCCCGGATCGCCGGCGCCGCGCTGGTGCTGAGCGCAATCCTGGCCGGTGCGCTCGTCGCTGCCGCAGGCGCCGCCGTGGCCACCGCGGCGGGCGGCGGCGTCGCGATCGCGAGCGTCGTCATCGTGCTCGGCGTCTTGATGGTCGTCTTCTCCTTCCGCGACCGTCGCGCCCGCTGGCTCGCGCTCCCCGCGCTCGTGCTGGCGATCCCCTCCGGGGTCGTGGCCGCCGCGGGCGTCGACGTCCACCACGGCGTCGGCAACCGCGACTACGCGCCGGCGACGATCGCCGATCTCAAGCCCGGCGGCTACGAGCTCGGCGTCGGTGAGTTGGTCGTCGACCTGCGCGACATGCAGTGGCCGCGCGACGCGACCGTGAAGCTCAAGGTCGACGTCGGCACCGGCCACGCGCTAGTCCTCGTGCCGCAAGACGTCTGCCTGCAGACCACGAGCCACGCCGGCCTGGGCTACGTCAACCTGCTCGGGGCCGAGAGCGGCGGCGCCGACGTCGACGAGCACCGCGGCACGGTCGCCCGGACGATCGGGCGCAAGCTGATCCTGGATGCCGATGTGGGCATCGGCGCGATCGAGGTCCGCCATACGCGGACCGACAACGGCCATTGGGATCACGACCGCCACGGGCCCGACGAGATCAACGGCAGTCTGGCCACGGCCGGCTGCGCCGGGGAGCGCGCGTGAGCCGCCCGGACCTCGCGACCCTGGTCACCGGCCTCTCCGTCCTGGCGCTCGGCACCGTGCTCCTCCTCGACCAAGCCGGCCAGCTCAGCCTCGACTTCGGCTCGCTGGCGCCGATCGTACTGACGGTCGTGGGGCTCGTCCTGCTCGTCGGTGGGCTCGCCAAACGCGACGGGGCGTAGGTGGCGACGCGCACGCGGCTAACCGCAACGACCGCCGCTGCGCCGTGACGCCGACCGCAAGGTCGTCGCCGGCGTCTGCGCCGGTGCGGCGCGCTGGCTCGGGATCGACCCGCTGATCCTGCGCATCGTGGTGGTCATCGCGACCGTCGCCTCCGGCGTCGGCCTGCCGATCTACATCGCCGGCTGGCTGCTGCTGCCGCCGGCTGATGGCTCACCGGCAATCGCCGCCCGGCTGCGCGCGCGGCCCGGCGCCTGGCAGATCGGCGCCGGCGTCGGCTGCCTCACGCTCGGCGGCCTGCTGACGATCCGCGAGCTCGGCCTATGGTGGAGCGACGCGATCGTCTGGCCGTTCGTGCTTGCCGCAGCCGGTGCCGCGATGCTCTGGCGCCAGACGGCGGCGCGCCGCGCAGGGCCCGAACCCACGCGCTCGCCGCGCGAGGGCGTGCCGGCAGCAGACGAGCCGATCGGCGTCGCCCTCGATGAGGAGCCCGCGCTCGACGCAGATGAGCGCGCCCCGCTGGGCTCCGCGATTCCCCAGCGCCTGCGCGCCATCTACCAAGGCGGCTTCGGCATCGCGCTCGTCGTCGGTGCCGGCCTGCTCTTCCTGCAGGCCAACGGCGCGCTTAGCGGCGCCCGCGATCTCGTGCTCGCCTTCGTCGTCGTCGCGCTCGGCCTCGGCCTGATCCTCGCGCCGTTCTGGCTGCGCCTCGTGCGCGGCCTCAACGACGAGCGCAACGAGCGGATCCGCTCCCAGGAGCGCGCGGAGGTTGCCGCGCACCTGCACGACTCGGTCCTCCAGACGCTTGCACTGGTCCAGAAGCGCGCCGATGACCCGCGCGCGGTCGCGACGCTCGCCCGCCGCCAGGAGCGCGAGCTGCGCGCGCTGGCTCTCTGGCGCCCCCGAGGCCCGCCCGGACGACTGCCTGGCCGACGCGCTGCGCGCCGCCGCGGAGGAGATCGAGGAGGCCCACGGCGTCCCGATCGAGGTCATCGCGGTCGGCGATCACGACCTCGACGACCGCCACCGCGCGCTGGTCGCCGCCGCCCGCGAGGCGCTGGCCAACGCGGTCCGCCACAGCGCCAGCGACGAGCCGATCTCGCTCTACATCGAGGTCGCCGGCGGTCGCACCGAGGTCTTCGTCCGCGACCGCGGCCAGGGCTTCGATCCCGACGCGATCCCCGAAGACCGGCGCGGCGTGCGAGAGTCGATCATGGGCCGGATGGCCCGCCACGGTGGCCCGCCGCCGTGCACAGCACGCCCGGGACGGGCACGGAAGTGGAGCTGGTGCTGGATGATGACTGAGAGCCTGCCGACGCCGACCGTCGTGCTCGTCGACGACCACGCGATCTTCCGGGCCGGCGTGCGCGCCGAGCTCGATGGGTTGGTGACGATCCTGGGCGAGGCCGGCGACGTGGAGTCAGCGGTGCGCGAGATCGTCGAGCGCGCGCCCGACGTCGTCCTACTCGACGTCCATCTGCCGGGCGGCGGCGGCGTGGAGATCCTGCGCCGCCTGAGCACCGAGGCGCCCGACGCCAAGTGCCTCGCGCTGTCGGTCTCCGACGACCCCGAGGACGTCATCGCGGTCATCCGCGCCGGCGCGCGCGGCTACGTGACCAAGACGATCTCGCCGACCGAGTTGGTCGAGGCGATCCGCCGTGTCCAGGAGGGCGACGCGGTCTTCTCCCCGCGGCTGGCGGGGTTCGTGCTCGACGCGTTCTCGGGCGGCCCCGCAGTGGGTGGGCGGGCCGACATCGGCGCTGTCGACGCCGAGCTCGACCAGCTCACCCCGCGCGAGCGCGAGGTCCTGCGCCACATCGCCCGCGGCTACCTCTACAAGGAGATCGCCCAGCGCCTCGGGATATCGGTTAAGACCGTCGAGGCCCACGTCAGCGCCGTGCTGCGCAAGCTCCAGCTCTCGACCCGCCACGAGCTCAGCCGCTGGGCCGTCGAGCGACGTCTCGTCGACTGAAAACGTCTAAGTTCCTCGATCGATGCCCCGGACCTACCTGCTCACCGGCTTTCCCGGCTTCCTCGCCGGCCGGCTCGTCCCGCGCCTGCTCGAAGACGACGACGAGGCGCGGATCGTCGCGCTCGTCGAGCCGCGGATGGTGCAACGCGCCCGTGCGCTCGCGCCCGACGGCGTCGACATCCAGCCCGGTGACATCACCGACCCACGCCTGGGCCTCGACGATCGCACCTACGAGCGCCTGACCGCCGAGACCATCAAGGTCTTCCACCTGGCCGCGGTCTACGACCTGGCCGTCGGCTCCGAGCTGGCCGAGCGCGTCAACGTGCAGGGCACCCAGCACGTCATCGACTTCTGCCGGGCGGCCTCCCAGCTGGAGCGCCACCACTACATCTCGACGGCCTACGTCGCCGGGACGCGCTCGGGCCTCGTGCTCGAGGACGACCTCGCCAAGGGGCAGGCGTTCAAGAACTTCTACGAGTCGACCAAGTTCGCGGCCGAGGTGCTCGTGCGGGCGTCGATGGACGACGTCCCGACGACGATCTATCGCCCGGCGATCGTGGTCGGCGACTCGCAGACCGGCGAGACGCAGAAGTTCGACGGCCCCTATTACCTGCTGCGCTCGATGGCGGCGCCGCTGGGCTCCTTGCTGCAGATCGGCCGCGGCGACGCGTCGTTCAACGTCGTGCCGGTCGACTTCGTGGTCGACGCGATCGCCGCGGGCGCGCGCGACGCGCAGGCCGTCGGCCACACGCTGCACCTCGTCGACCCCGAGCCGGTCTCCTCCCACGAGCTGGCGCGTCTGCTGGCGCTGGAGTACGCGGGCCGCGAGCCGAAGATCCCGCTGCCGCCCGGCCTCGTGGATCGCTCGCTGAAGATCGGCACGGTGCGCAAGCTGTTCGGCGGGACGCCGCGCGAGTCGATCGTCTACCTCAACCACCCGGTCGTCTTCGACACCGCGCAGGCCGGCGAGGTGCTCGGGCGCAACGGGCTGCGCTGCCCGCGCTTTGCCGAGTACGTCGGCGCGATGGTGGCGTTCTATCGCGAGCACGAAGCCGACGACGCGTACCGGCCCGCGCACGAGCGCTAGCGAGCGGGCCGAGCACGAGCCGTAGGCCGGCTCAGCGGACGCGCAGCGCGTCGATCAGCAGCTCGAGGAAGCGATCGCCGAGGACGATCGGCGACGCCTGCTGGGCGGTGATCACGGCGCCCGCCGAGCACATGAACGCGGGCATGTCCTCGGTGCTGAAGTCCGGCCGCATCCGGCCCTGGGCCTGAGCGCGCTCGATGATCTCGCCGACGACGACCGACAGCGCCTGGCGCTCGGCCTCGGCCAGGGCGAGCGCGTCGCGGTCCTCGCTCCAGGTGACGCGCTGACGCAGCGAGGCGTCGGTGGCCATCGCCGCGAACGTCTCGCGCAGGAAGCCCTCGAACGCGGTCCAGCCGTCGGGCTCGCTCGCCCAGCGGCGCGCCACCTCGGCGTGGTGGCGGAACTTCGCCGCCATCAGCTCGCCCTGCAGCGCGATCTTGGTGGGGAAGTGGCGGTAGACCGTTCCCACGCCGACCTGCGCGCGCCGCGCGACGTCGTCCATCTGCGTCGCCTGGCCGCACTCGGCGAACAGCTCGCGGGCGGCATCGACGATCCGCTCGCGGTTGCGCACGGCATCTGCCCGCTGGGGCTTGGGCTCTGTCGAGCTCACGGTCCGCACTGTAGCGCCGTGGCTTGACAAACGGAACCGCTTCTCCGTATGGTCGTCAGCGAACCGGAATCACCCCTCCATTTCCCCCGACACGATCCCGGAGGTCCAACTCGTGTCCACCTCTCCCTCCCCGTCCCCCACGAGCAACAAGTGGCTGGCGCTCGCGCTGCTGGCCACCGCCCAGTTCGTCGTCGTCCTGGACGCCTCGATCGTCAACGTCGCCCTGCCGTCGATCGGCAAGGACCTGAACTTCTCGTCCGAGAACCTCTCCTGGGTCGTCAACTCCTACACCTTGGTCTTCGGCGGCTTCCTGCTGCTCGGCGGGCGTCTTGCCGACCTGCTCGGCCGCCGCCGCCTCTTCATCGCAGGGCTCGTGCTCTTCGCGCTCGCCTCGCTGGCGGGCGGCCTAGCCCAGAGCGAGCTGTGGCTGATCAGCGCCCGCGCCGTCCAGGGTCTCGGCGCCGCGCTCGTCTCCCCCGCCGCGCTGTCGATCGTCACCACCACCTTCGCCGAGGGCGCCGAGCGCAACAAGGCGCTGGGCGTCTGGGGCGCCGTCGCCGGCTCCGGCGGCGCGGCCGGTGTGCTGCTCGGCGGGATGCTAACCGAGTGGGCCGGCTGGGAGTGGGTGCTGTTCGTCAACGTGCCGATCGGCATCATCGCCGCGCTGCTGGCACCGCGCCTGCTCGGCGAGAGCCGCGACATCGACCGCGTCCGCCACTTCGATGCGGCCGGCGCGTTCACCGTGACCGCCGGTCTGGCGATCGGCGTCTACGCGCTGGTCGACGCCAACGACGCCGGCTGGACCTCGACGCAGACGCTCGTCCTCGGCGCGGTCTCGCTCGCGCTGCTCGCCGTCTTCTCGGTGGTCGAGCGCCGGTCGCCGGCCCCGCTGGTGCCGTTCTCGATCTTCCGGCTGCGGAGCCTGCGGGGCTCCAACATCGTCGGACTGCTGATCGGCATGTCGCTGTTCTCGATGTTCTTCTTCATCTCGCTCTACCTCCAGCAGGTGCTGCACTACAGCGCGCTGAAGGCCGGCTTCTCCTACCTGCCGCTGGCGCTGGTCATCATCGTCTCGGCAGGCGCCGCGTCGCAGCTGGTCACGAAGATCGGCTTCAAGCCGTCGCTGATCATCGGGATGGTGTTCATCGCCGCCGGCCTGCTGTGGTTCTCCCGCGTCTCGCCGGACGGCACCTACCTCGGCGACGTCCTGTTCCCCTCGATCCTCGCCGCGATCGGCCTCGGCTTCTCGTTCGTGCCGGTGACCATCGGGGCGGTGATGGGCACCAAGCCGCAGGAGGCGGGGCTGGCCTCGGGGCTGATCAACACCTCCCAGCAGGTCGGCGGGGCGCTGGGCCTCGCGATCCTGTCCTCGATCGCGACCAGCCGGACCACCACGGTCGCCGGTGGCGCGCGGCCGGACGCGACCGCGCTGACCGAGGGCTTTCAGACCGCGTTCCTGGTCGGCGCCGGCTTCGCGGTGACCGGCGCGATTCTGGCGGCCGTGCTGATCTCCTCGCGTGACAGCCGCGAGCAGGTCGAAGCGGCGCGCAGCGGGCAGCCCTCGCCGCTGCCGAACCCCGCATAGGCGCAAGCCACAAAGCTGCGTGGCCCCTTTGCCGAGTGGGTCACGCCTTGACGGGGGCGGCGCGTGGTGGCGCCGCCCTCGTCGTTCTTGCCCGCGTGCGGGCTGCGGCGGCACGGGATAGGCGCTGCGAGGGCCGCTCCACGAGTCGATGGAAGAGCGCGGCAGCCAGCAGCGAGGCACCTGCCGCCAAGGGCAACAACACCCAGAACGACGGACCCCCGAGGGCGAACGCGAGCGCGACGACGATCGGCTCGTGGACGAGATAGAGGCTGTAGGAGCGGCGACCGAGCCACTGAATTGCGGGCCGTCGCAGCAGCGCGGCGCAGCGCGGATCCAGCAGCGGTGTCAGCACCGCGAGCGCGGCGCCGACAATCACCAGCGCCCCGCCGCGCCCGGCGCCGCGGGTCGTGTCCGGAAGCCAGAGGTCAGCGGTCAGCAAGATCACGCCAGAGGGCGCAAGCAGCGCGAGCACGCGCCGACCGGCCAGTCGCGTCCGTGCGGCGACGATTGCGTCCTCCCGCAGCGCAAGCACGGTCCCCACGACGAACGGCGCGAGGTAGGTCACCGCGCCGGGCCGCGGAGCGACAACGACGGCCGCCAGCGCGAGGGCGAGGACCGGGAGCGGTTGACGCCGCAGCAGCGGCGCGGCGAGCAATCCCAGCGGAAGCGCGAGCGAGAACAGCACCTCCCAGTGCAGCGACCAAAGCGCCCCGTTAAGCGGCGCACCCGGCGCCGCGGAGGCCAGCGACAGGCTGTGGCAGGCCATGTCGAAGGTGACCGGCGCCCGAAACGGCGAGAGCCACAGATCGGTCCCGCTAACCGTGGCGGGCCGCGTCAGGACCAGGGCCAGGCCGGCCGCCAGCGCGACCGAGCCCCAGACCGGGAGGTAGAGGCGGACG
Source organism: uncultured Conexibacteraceae bacterium (assembly GCA_963836485.1). Taxonomy (GTDB): domain Bacteria; phylum Actinomycetota; class Thermoleophilia; order Solirubrobacterales; family Solirubrobacteraceae; genus Baekduia. The sequence continues at coordinate 227,958 of CAWIJS010000013.1, forward strand.
AGGCGCCCGGCGTAATAGGGGGCAGCACGCCAGCCGCTCCCGGAGCGCAGTGCGGCGCGGGTGAGCACGAACGCGCTCAGGACGAAGAAGACGGTGACGAGCTCCGAGCCCGCCCACACGACGGCCAGCGGGCTGTTGGCCACCAGCTTCCACGCGCCCAGTGCGGGCAGGTCGAGGTAGGCCGCCGTCCCGAGCGTCGCGACGCTCGCGAGCACGATGTGCGACAGCATCACGACCAGGGCCGCGACGCCGCGCAGGCCGTCGAGGGCCGGCAGCCGATCGTCGTCGCGGGCAGAGGTCATCTCCCGGGTAGTCGGCAGGACCCCGGGGACCCGACAGCTTCGCGGCGGTTCCTAGGCGACTGGCTCGCGCGGTCGCCAGCCGTCGCGGGCGCGGTCAAACGCGTCCCAGTCGATCGGTGTCGGCGGCTCGTCGTCGGGGCCGTCGCCGCCTCCGCCGCCGTCGTCCCACCCGTCGTCGTCGTCGCGACGGCGGGCCACCCAGGCCGCGAGGCAGAGCGCCTCGACGCCGCAGATGACAAACGCGCCGGCCATGCCGTCCTGGTTTTCCAGCAGCGCCTCACCGGCTAGGACATAGAGGCAGATCGAGAGCCCGACCAGCGTCCGCGCGAGGCGCTCGTGCGCCCGGCGTGCGGGCACGCCGAGGAAGGCCCGGGCAACGGAGAGGACCAGCGCAACGGCGACGATGGCCTTGACCTCGAGCGGCACAGCGCTCACATGAGCGAGGCTACCCCCATTGCGCGACTTCGGAAAGGGATCCGGTGCCAGGACGGCACCGGACCACGGTTCAACGCTGGACTACAGCGCCTTGAGCTCCTCGGTGATGGCAGAGACCGAGCCCTTCGCGTCGCCGAACAGCATGCTCGTCTTGGGGTTGACGAACAGCGGGTTGTCGATGCCGGCGTAGCCCGAGCTCATCGAGCGCTTCAGCACGATGACGCTGGCGGAGTCGTCGACGTTAAGGATCGGCATCCCGTAGATCGGCGAGTCGGCCTTGTTGCGCGCATCGGGGTTGGTCACGTCGTTGGCGCCGATGACCAGCGAGACGTCGACACGCGGGAACTCCCCGTTAATGTCGTCCATCTCCTTGAGCTGCTCATACGGCACGTCGGCCTCGGCCAGCAGCACGTTCATGTGGCCCGGCATGCGGCCCGCGACCGGGTGGATCGCGTACTTGACCTCGACGCCCTTGGCCTCCAGCAGCTTGGCCATCTCGCGCACGGCATGCTGGGCCTGAGAGACGGCCATACCGTAGCCGGGGACCACGACGACCAGACGCGCGAAGGCCATCTGGATCGCGACGTCGGCAGCGCTGGTGGAGCGCACCGTGCCGCCGGACGCGCTGGTGGCGCCGGCCTCGGCCGTGACCTCGCCGCCGAAACCACCGAGCAGCACTGACGTGATCGTGCGATTCATCGCGACAGCCATCTGCTGGGTCAGCAGCGTGCCCGAGGCGCCGACGATCATGCCCGCGACGATCAGCGACGTGTTGTTGAGCGCGACGCCGGTCGCGGCGGCGCTCAGGCCGGTGAACGCGTTCAGCGTCGAGATGACGACCGGCATGTCCGCGCCGCCGATCGGCAGCACGAGGAAGTTGCCGACGATCGCCGCGGCGATCAGCAGGACGATGATCAGGATCTCGTCGTGGGACCCGGCGACGATCGCCACGCCGCAGGCCACCGCGATCGCCAGCAGCAGCCCGTTGACCACGACCTGGGCTGAGCCGAACGGCTTCACGGGCTTGCCGTCGATCAGCTCCTGGAGCTTGGCGAACGCGATGTTCGAGCCCCAGAACGACACGCTGCCGATGATCGCCGCAAAGCAGCTAAAGATCGCGACGTAGGTCGGGACCTCGGCGAAGCCGCCGGACTCGCGGAACTCGACCCACGCGATCAGCGCGACCGCGCCGCCGCCCACGCCGTTGAACAGCGCGACCATCTGCGGCATCTGGGTCATCTTGACCTGGCGCGCCGCAGGCACGCCGACGGCGGTGCCGATCGCCACGCCGAGGATGATCAAGACGATGTTGTTGACGTCAGGGACGAGCAGCGTCGCGATGACGGCGATGGCCATGCCGACCGCGGCGATGCGGTTGCCGCGCACCGCGGTCTTCGGGCCGGTGAGGCCACTCAAGCCATAGATGAACAGCGAGAAGCTGACGATGTAGAGGACCGCGGTGAAGTTGGGGTCCGTGATGAAGGAGGCGGTAATCACGCGTCCTCCCCCGGGCCGGGCTTGGGCTTGGCCTTGAACATCTCGAGCATCCGGTCGGTGACCAGGAAGCCGCCGACCACGTTGATCGTCCCGAAGACGACCGCGATCACCAGCAGCAGCTTGTTGAGCGCGCCGTCGGCCAGGCCGTTGACCAGCAGCACGATGCCGCCGAGAACGACGATCCCGTGGATCGCGTTGGTGCCCGACATCAGCGGCGTGTGCAGCGTGTTCGGGACCTTCGAGATGACGGCGTAGCCGACGAAGCCCGCCAGCACCAGGATCGCCAGGTTCGTGACGAGCATCTACTGCACCTCTCCGTTCTTGACGACGCAGGCGCCGGCGACGATCTCGTCCTCGAAGTCGGGCGCGTAGGCCCCGGACTCGTCGTCGGCCAGTAGCTCGATGAGCGCCTGCAGGTTGCGCGCGTAGAGCGCGCTCGCGTGTTCGGGCATGGTCGCCGCGAGGTTCAGCGGCGAGACGATCGTGATGTTGTGCTTGACCACCGTCTCGCCCGGCTCGGTCAGCTCGCAGTTGCCGCCCGTCTCCCCCGCAAGGTCGACGATGACGCTGCCGGGCTTCATGCCCTCGACCGCCTCGGCGGTGACCAGCCGCGGCGCCGGGCGGCCCGGGACCAACGCGGTGGTGATGACCACGTCAAAGCCCTTGATCGCGTCGGTCAGCGCCTGCTGCTGCTGGGCGCGCTCCTCGTCGGTCAGCTCACGCGCGTAGCCGCCCTCGCCGGCGGCCTCGATGCCGAGGTCCAGCCACTTGGCGCCGAGCGACTCGACCTGCTCGGCCGTCTCGGGCCGCACGTCGTAGCCGGTGGTCTGCGCGCCGAGGCGGCGCGCGGTGGCCAGCGCCTGCAACCCGGCGACGCCGATGCCTAGGACCAAGACCTTGGCCGGCGGGATCGTGCCCGCCGCCGTCATCAACATGGGGTAGAACCGCGTCGCGTGGTCGGCGCCGAGTAGCGCCGACTTGTAGCCCGCGACGTTGGACTGCGAGCTCAGCGCATCCATCGACTGAGCGCGCGAGATTCGCGGGATCGCCTCCATCGCAAAAGCCGTCGCACCGGTCCGCGCCACTGCCTGCAGGCCGTCGGGGTTGCCGCGCGGGTTGAGGAACCCGATCAGCGTCTTGCCCGAGCTCAGGTGCCCGAGCTCTCCGTCAGCCGGCGGCGCGACCTTGACGATCACCTCGGCGCCCCAGGGGTCGCCGATCGTCGCGCCGGCGTCGGTGAAGAGCGCGTCGGGCACCAGCGCGGCCTGTCCGGCCCCGCCTTCCACCACGACCTCATGACCCTTCGCGACGAGCTTTTTTACGACCTCGGGCACCAGCGCGACCCGCCGCTCACCCGCGATCGATTCCTTCGGGACACCGATCCGCATAAGAGCGCCGGACCCTATACGAGCAGGCGTTCGCGACGACGGCTCATGAGCCACTCCGCACATGCCATCCCGGCAGGCGTCAGCAGCGGCCGGGCGTGCGGTGCAGCGTGACCACCGGCAGGTGATGGCCGCTGAGCGCGACCACGGCGTCGTTGGTCGCCAGCACGCGGCTGCCCGCATCGTTGCGCGTGAACTGGAACGCGCCGCCAGGGCGCTGTAGCGAGGCCAGCGCGCGCGCCGCGCGGGTGTCGCGGCTGCCCATGGCGCCGGCCGCCTCGATCGCCAGGGCGGTCGAGTTGGCCTCGTTGCGGTCGCGGCGGCCGAGGGCGAAGCCGCCGGCCGCCGTGCGCTGGGCGCGCAGCCAGCGCAGGCCGGCGCGCAGGGTGCCGTTGCCGGCCGAGACGCCCGTCGCCCGCGCGGCCAGGATCGCCATCGCGGTGCTCGTGACATCGTCAGCACGGCCGCCGGAGCGCGTCATGTTGAAGTTCCACCCGCCGGCCCCGCGGGCCTTCAGCAGCACGTTGATCGCGCGCTGCGACGAGCCGGCGTGCAGCGCACGCGCGGCGAGCATCGCGAGCGTCTGGTCGAAGATCGTGCTGCCGTAGCGGCCCGCGCGGCCGTAGGACTGCAGGCGCGTAAGGAGGTCGACCTTGCCAGCACAGCGCACGCTGCCGCTGCGGGCGGCAGCGAGCGCGAGGATCGTCTTGCCGGTCGCACCAGCGGTGCGGGCGTAGCTGTTAGCGCCGGCCCGCAGCGCCCGGGCACGGCGCGCGGCCTCGGCGGAGGGCAGGCGGCCGGCAGCGCGCAGGGCGACGACCGCGTCGGCGGCCATGCCGTCGGCGCCAGGCTTGACGGCCGTCGACAGCCAGGCGGCACCGGCGCGCGCGGCGGAGCGGTCGGAGGCGTGCGCGGCGGGTGCGAACGCCGAGGTCAGCGCGAGGGTCGCCAGCAAGATGGTGATCTTGGTCATCGGGGAGGATCCGGAAGGGTCGGGAGCAAGGTCGGTGGCGCTGGGGTCCAGCGGACCTCGAGACGCGCGCGATAGCGCCGCAGCACGCGTACGAGCGCGGGGCCGAAGGCGAGGAAGAACACGACGTTGCCGACGGCGTGCGCAAGGTCGAACGGCAGGCCGGCGGCCTCGACGGCCGCCCATTGGCGCAACGACGGCGTTCCACCGGCCGCCGTCAAGGTGGACAAGTTGGTCAGCGCGCCGAAGAAGAGCGCACATACGACCAGCAGCGCCGCGGTCGGAATCCGCGGCAGCCGACCGCGCATGAGCACCGCCCAGCCCGCGCCGATGATGCCGACGACGCCCCAGGCGACCATCTGCCACGGCGTCCACGGCCCCTGGCCGAAGACCAGGTTGGAGGACAACGCCGCCAGCGCGCCGACCGCAAAGCCGGGCGCGCCGCCGAGCACGTAGCCGGTCAAGAACACGATGTCGGTCGTCGGCTTGACGTTGGGCAGCGGCGCGAAGGCGATCCGGCCCAGCGCGGCGAGCGCGGCCAGCGTCGCGACCATGGCCAATACCTTGCTTGACGGGTGGGTGCGCTCGTACCACGCGAAACCGAGGCCGAGGACGAGCGCCAACAGCGAGAAGGTGGTCAGCTGCCAGGTCATGGAACAACAACGCCCTCGTGGTGATGCAGGAGCGTCGCGCCGGCATCGGGCAGCAGTGCCCGACCACCGGTGACGCGCGCCGTCTCGGTCGCGAAGTACCAGCCGCCGGCCAGGACCGCGCCCGCCGGGCCATCGGCGATCGGGCGGCCGTCGGCGAGCAAGATGATGCGGTCGGCAACCTCGGCGGCGAACTCAGGGTCGTGCGTGGCGACGACGACCGCCGCGCCACCCGCGGCAAAGCCCGCCAGCCGGTCGGTCAGCGCCGCCTTGGCGGCGCGGTCCATGCCGCGCGTCGGCTCGTCGAGGCCGATGACCGCAGCCGGCTCCTCGGAATCCAGGACGATCGCGAGCGCCAGCCGCTGGCGCTGGCCGCCGGAGAGATCGCGCGGATGGCGGTCGAGCAGCTGGTCGAGGCCGACGGCGGCCAGCGCGCCGAGCGACGCCTCGTCGCCGACGCGCTCGTGCAAGAGATAGTCGTTGGGGTCCTGGAGCAGCAGCGCGACCCGTCCGGAGGCTCGCACCTTGCCGCGCGTTGGCGCCATCAGCCCGGCGGCGTGGCGCAACATGGTGGACTTGCCCGCGCCGTTACGCCCCATCAGCGCCACACGTTCCCCGGGCGCGATCGCCAGGTCGACGCCGCGCAGGACCACCGCGCCGCCCCGACGCTCGTGCCAGACGCCGTCGAAGCTGAGAGCGGCATCCCGCCGCTCGCGACGCCCCGGGCGCCGCGGGGCACTCGCGTCCTCACCCTCGACCCCATCGATGCCTCCCCCAGCGGAGGGTGCCTCGGCGTCGAGGTCGATCCCGCGGGCGCGTAGTGCTGCCCGTGCCTCCTTGACGCCTGACGGCGGCGGCGTGAATCCTGCGGCGCGGAACATGCGCGCTGCCGGCGTCTGCAACTCCGGCGCGGCGTCGCCGGCCCAGGCGAGGAAGTCGGCAGGCGGCGCATCGCAGGCGATCGCGCCGTCGGCCATCACCACGACGCGATCAGCGGCCGGCAGGCAACGCTCCAGCCGGTGCTCGGCGAGGAGGATCGTCGTCCCCCACTCCTCATTGAGCCGCCGCAGCAGCCAGATCAGCTCGTCACCCGCGACGGGGTCCAGCTGCGAGGTCGGCTCGTCCAACAACACCAACTTGGGTCGTCCGGCCAGCGCCGCGCCGAGCGCCACGCGCTGCAACTCACCGCCGCTCAGCTCGTTGGTCGCGCGCTCCAGCAGATGCGCGATTCCGAGCGCGAGCGCCGCCTCCTCCACCCCGCGCGCGACCGCCGCCGGCCCGTGGCCGCGGTTCTCCAAGGGGAACGCCAGCTCCGCGCGCACGGTCGTCAGCACGACCTGCGACTCGGGGTCCTGAAAGAGCGAGCCGGCGATGCGCGACAGCTCCGCCGGCCCGTGCTCGCGCGTATCCATCCCGCCAACGCGCACCACCCCGCCGAAGGTCCCGCCGTGGAAGTGCGGGACCAACCCGGAGGCCGCGCGCAACATGGTGGACTTGCCGCCGGCCGAACGGCCGGCCAACACCACCATCTCGCCCTCCTGCACCCGCAGCGAGACGTCGCGCAGCGAGGGCGACGCCGCACCCGCATAGGTGTAGGTGACGTGCTCGAGCTCCAGGATCGGCGGCGTCACGGCGCGATCCCCCGGCGGTCGGCAAACGGCGCCAAGGCGACGACCGCGAAGACGATCGCCAGCGCCAACGCCTCACCGGCGCCCGCGCCGGTGATCTCCGGATACGGGTCGAAGGCCGCGATCGGCACCACGCGTGCCGCCACGGTCAACGCGACCAACACGACGGCCGAGGCCGCGAACGCCTGGTCGTGGCGCGACCACGGCCGGCCTGATCGCCCGCCACGCCGCGCGCTGCCGTACCCCCGCACCTCCAGCGTCGCTGCGACGTCGAGCGCCCGATCCAGCGCGCCGCTAGCGACCGCACGCAAGACCGCTAAGCGTGCCGTCGCGCCCTCGCCGCCGCGATCGGCCCGGCAGCGTCGCGCCTCGTCGATGCGCTGGGCGTCGGCGGCGAGCACCGGCACCAGCCGCGTCGCCAGCGTTGCCGCCAGCGCCGAGCGCACCGAGGCCCGGCGCAGGACGCGCAGCAGGTCGTCGGGATCGACCGCGACCGTGAAGACCGCGAACGCCGCCGCCACCGTCAGCAGCCGCAGCCCGAAGAGCAACCCGTACACCAACGCCTCAAGCGTCAGGTCGACCTGCCCGAAGGGCGGGATCTCGCCCAGGCGGGCGAGGATCGTGAAGCCCTCGCGCACCACCAGCATGTTGATGACCGCGATCGCAAGGGCCCACGGCACCATCCACAAGGTGATGCGCCCGACCTCGCGCGCGACACCCGCGGCCGCCGCGCCCACCAGCACCACCAGCGTGAGGGCAACCAGCACGATCGGATGCTCGGCCGCCAGCGCCGCCGCCGCGAGCGCCGCGCACCACGCGCCACCCGCCGCGGCGCGGGCCGCGTGCAGCGGGCTCGCGCGGCGGCGGTACCTCATTGGCCGCGGTCCGGAAGTCCGATGGGCTTGCCGCCCGAGACGGCCACCGCGAAGTGCCCGTTCAGCGCGCCCTCGTCGAGCGCGTCGGCCGCTGCAGCCACGCCGGCGTCGTCGGTGCCGGTCAGGATCCACACCGGGTCGCTGACCTCGTCCTTGGCGTCCCTGACCTGCGTCGCGGCGATCAGGCCGGTGCCCGCGCCGAGCGTCCGCGTGGCGTGGCCGGCGGCGTCGAGCAAGGCAATTGACTTGCCATCGGATGCGGGCTTGGCGTAGACGCCGCTACCCGCCGGGCCCCGCTCGAGCAGCTTGGCCGTCGACTCGGCGCGCAGCGCGCGCCAGGGCCCGACGAGGATCCGCAGCGTGTCGACCACGAAGCTGTTGCCAACCCCGCCGCGCGCAGCGACCTGGCCAAGGTCTGACAGCTTGTTGGCAACCGTCTCGCAGGCGTCGCTCTGCGGTTCGGCGCACTCCACGCGCGTCGGCAGCCGACGGCCGTCGATGCCGTGTAGGAACGGCTCGGGGAACGAGCCGACGACGGCCGGGACGTCGTCGGTAGCGCCCCAGTCGTGGTAGTCCCACCAGACGCGATCGCCCTGGTGGACCTTGATCGACGTCGCGCCCTTGTCTGCCAAAATGCCGTTGACGTAGAAGAACCAGTCGGCCGGGGTGCCACCGCTGCGACCGCCGCTGACACCGTCGATCGACTGCACGAAGTTGCCGCCGAAGCGCGTCGTCACCTTCGGCGCGTTGCGCTGCAGCAGGCGCATCACGGTGTCCGAGCCGCCGGTCTTCGGCTGATCGGTCTGGACAATCGGCTCGGCGCCGAAGTCCTTGGACACCAACAGCTCGGTATCGCTCGCCTTCGGTCCCGCGCCCAGGCCACAGCCGGCGACCGCCGCCACCGCCAAACAGGCGGCGACGGCGGTCGCGAGCGCGCGGCCATGGGCGCGGGACCAGCTAGGCAACGAAGAACACCACGCGCGACGTACCGCGAGCCAGCGACTTGGTGGTGTTGCCGGCCTTGTCGGTGACCTCCACGTCGAGCACGTAGCGGCCGCGGCCGAGCTTGGACGGCAGCAGGTAGGTGAAGTCCTGCTTGGCACCGACCGAGAACCACACGCCGTGCGACGCGCCGCACTTCTTCAAGGCCTTGAACTTCTCGGTCTTGCCGTCATAGGTCGCGCAGGCGCCACGGTCGTTGCGGGTGAGGCGCAGGCGGACGTCGGCGAGGCCGGAGCCGTCGCTGGCGATCTTGCCCGCCAGCTCACGCGGACCGGCGCCCTTCTTGTACTTCTTGCCCTCCGACACGCCGGTAATTGCCGCGTCGGCCACCACCTTGTCGGGCGAGCCGCAGAAGCCGTCGTGCCCGTTGCTCACGCAGGGCTGCGACGGGCCGCTCGGAGGCGTGCCGCAGCCCGCAGAGCTCGCCGGGCAGGGAAGCAGCGAGGTTCCGCACAGGCCGTCACTGCCGGTCGTGGCACAGCCGACGATCCGCGCGGGCGCGCGCTTGTCCTTGGTCACGACCAGCGTGTAGAGACCGCCACCGACGGTCACGGACGCCTTGCCGTCCGCGCCGGTCGTGACGGCCGCGGCGCCGCCGCTGACCGTCGCCCCGGCTGACGGCGAGAACGCCGTGTTGGTCGGCGACCCGGCGTCGTCATAGGTCGTGTCGGTGTTCGTGGCCGTCACGCTGAACGCCTGGCCGGGCACGGCGGTGACCGGCGCGTCGAGCAGCACCGGGTCGTCAAAGCCCGTGTCGACGTGGAAGGCGCCGAAGCCGGCGCTGGCGTACCAGAGGATCTTGTCGCCGTCATGGACCGGGGCCGTGCAGCCATAGTCGGCACGCGCGATGCCGTTGACGACGAACACCCAGCCGGCGTCGCCGGGGATGAACGGGTGATCCTCAGCGAGGATGCGGGTCGCGCCGTACTGGCTGCCGGCCCAATCGCCCTTGGTTACGGCATCTAGAGCACCGAGCACGTTGTCGCCGTCCGGGCAGATCTCCGCGCCATCCTTGGAGACCGTCGCCGGCGTGGTGACCACCGTCGGACCGACGATGGCGCTGAGCCCTTCGATCTCGACGGTCACCTTCGCCGCCATCGCCGGGCTCGCGGGTACTGCGAGCATGAGGCCTCCCACCAGGAGGCCGAGGATCTTCTTCGTCATGTGGGAACCAACCCTTGCCACGAGGGCGTCGAGTCCTTGATGGTCGGAGGCAGGTCTCCTGGCTCCCGGGCCTCTCCTCGTCCGCGCCTTCCCGGGCTTGATTCCCAGTGGCTGCATCGCGCTGGCGCGACACGTGCGGCGAGGCACTCGCCCGGTCACAGTGGCGGGTCCGCGTCGGATTCGCACCGACTTCCCTTGGCCACCGACCCTAATTTGCCCGACGATCCTACCGCTCTGGACGACTCGGAGGCACGCGGGCGGCGGTAGCCTCCGGGCCACGATGACCGTCAACCTCACCCGGATCTACACCAAGCTCGGCGACGGCGGCGAGACGCACCTCGGCGACATGAGTCGGGTGCCCAAGACGCACCCGCGCATCGAGGCCTACGGGGTCGTCGACGAACTCAACGCGCAACTCGGGGTCACGCTCACGCTCCCCGATCTCCCCGAGCAGCAGGCGACGTGGCTACGGCGGATCCAGAACGACCTCTTCGACGTCGGCGCCGACCTCGCCGTGCCGCACGGCGGCGACCGCGAGCGGCTGCGCGTCGACGAGGGTTACACGTCGTGGCTGGAGGGCGCGTGCGACGAGGTCAACGCCACGCTGGCGCCGCTGAAGTCCTTCGTCCTGCCCGGTGGGACGCCCACCGCGGCGCACCTGCACGTCTGCCGCACGGTCTGCCGGCGCGCCGAGCGCCGAGCGATTCTGGTGCAAGACGGCAACCCCGAGGTCGTGCGCTACCTCAACCGGCTCTCAGACCTGCTTTTCATCCTGAGCCGCGCGGCCAACGGCGGCGACGAGCCGCTGTGGGAGCCGGGCGCTACGAAGGCGTAGACGAGGCGCGGAAGCCCGAGCCGATCACCCCGGCCAGCAGCGCCGCAAGCACGGCGATCGCCAGCGCGCCGGCCACGAAGGTCGTGTGCGCGGCCGCGTAGTCCAGGATGGTGCGCGGTCGCGCGAGCGCCACCCCGGCAGCCGCACCGGCACCGACGAGGGCGACGCCGAGCGCGGGGACGAGGTCGACCGGGCGGCTGCCCGCCTCCGCCCCGCGACGGCTCGGCCACCGACGCTCGCTGAACGCGATCGCCGAGACCGCGAGCAACACGTAGGTCGCGGCGACCAGGTAGCCGCCGAAGACGTCGGACGGGAAATGCCAGCCGAGGGTGAGGATCGCGTAGGCGACGGCAACCGCGAAGGCACCGCCGACGGCCGCGACCGTCGGGCGAGCGCGCGGCGGCGCGGCGATCACGGCGCAGAGCGCCATCGTCATCGCCGCGGTCGAGTGGCCCGAGGGCCATGACGCAGCCGCGATCTGGGAGTGATGGAGCCACTCGTCGAAGCGCTGGGTGGCGAGCAGGTGCTTGAGCGCCTCGGTGGTGGTGCCGGTGACGATGAAGAGCAGCGGGATCGCTGCCGCGACACGCGCGCGGCCGCGCACCAGGGCGATCAGCGCGAGCACGAGGCCGGTCAGCGCGTAGGGCCCCGGATCGGCGAGGTGCGCGATCGTGTTCAGCGCCGGCGTCAGGTGTGGGGCGTTGAGGTCGACGAAGCCGTTGAGCGTCCTGGCGTCGCCCTGGCGCGTGAGCGGGACCAGCTTGGCGAGCACGCCGGTAATCGCGAGGGCGATCGCGGTCAGCGTGGCGAGCAGAAGCGGTGGTCCGGGACGGCGCAACATGGCGTCCGCTCACGGTAGCCGCGAAGGATCAAGGCTCGATGAAGCGTGCTCCTGCGGCCGGTTCGCACATCTGCCGGACCGGCTCTGGACGCCGTTCGCGTCGCTTGAGAGCCTCGCATCGTCCCCTGGCTGGAGACGCACGAACCCGCACCGGACCGCGGTCGCCTAGGCACGACCTGTCCGGAGTGAAGGAGGCGCGGCGGACGGCACCCGAGGGCTCGCGGCCCGTCGGGTGCCGTCGCCGCAGCCTCCGCTGCGGTCGGGGGGTGGACCTAGCGCAGCGGCTTGGGGAACAGGAGCGACAGCGCCGACCAGTACTTGTCGATCGGCAGCGCCTGGTTGAAGATCGCCACGTCGTCGATGTCGCCCGTGTAGTACAGGTCGCAGGTGCCGAGGTAGCCACCGATGCCGCCATCGCCGGTCGTCGGCATGTTGTAGTCGATGGTGCCGCCGGTGTCGGTCGAGCCGGGGATCAGCTTGCCGTCGACGAACAGCTTGGCGGTCGTGCCGTCCCAGGTGCCGGCGACGTGGTGCCACTTGCCGTTGTAGACGTTGTCCTGGTTGGCGAGACCGGAGTAGCGCTCATGGCCCGTCGTGTCGTACATGTAGAAGCGGAGGCCGCCCGAGTAGGTCGAGTAGAGACCGTAGGAAGCGGCGTCGCAGTTCGACGCACCCTTGCTGATGATGTAGCGGTTGGTGCCCGGCGAGCCCGAGGCGCGAATCCACGCCGAGACCGTGATGTTCTGCGGCTCAAGCGCCGGCGAGTCCGGGATGCGCACGAAGTCGTTGCCGTCGAAGCGCAGCGCGGAGCCGAAGAGGAAGCCCTTGATCCAGGTCGGGTCGTTGGCATCGACGCCAGGCGTCGAGCCGAGCGTGCCGTTGTTGCCCTTGCCGGAAAGGTCGTGAATGGTCTGGCCGGAGCCTTCGTACATGGGCCACCAGCCCGAGACCGAATCCAGAAGCCCGGCAGAAGCCGTGGCCGGCACCACGAGACCCGCAGTGAGCACGCCGGCCGCAAGCATGCGTGCTACGGCGGGACGGAGAGAACGACGGTTCATCCTTGACATGCGAAGGATCTTTGCCGCATTGGCACGTGCACGCTACTGGCCGGAAGTCAAGAGTGGACCGATGTAGTTTCTTAGATTACATTTGACTACATGGCTCGTCCTTCGACGCAGAAGCCCTTCTCCATCCGCATGAGCGAGCGAACGCTCGACCGCCTCGACCTGGGCGCCCGCCGCCGCGGTGAGGCCAAGGCCCGCACCGCCGAGCGGCTCATCGACGAGGGGCTCCGGATGGAAGACCACCCCGGCATCGTTTTCCGCGATGGCCCGGGCGGACGCCGCGCCGCGCTCGCCGCAGGACCTGACGTCTGGGAGATCATCGAGACGCTCCACGGCACAGGTCTCAGCGGGGAGCAAGCGATCGCCGCCACGGCCGAATGGGGCAACCTGCCGCCGCTGCAAGTGCGCGCCGCCGTGCGCTACTACGCCGACTACCGCGAGGAGGTCGAGGAGCGGATCCTGCTCAACCGCCAGGAGGCCGAGCGTCAGCGCGCGGCATGGGAGCGCACCCAGGCAGCGCTGTCTTGAAGCTTCTGCTCGACGAGATGTACCCGCCGGCGATCGCCGAGCAGCTCTGCGCGCGCGGTCACGATGTCGTTGCCGTCACCGCGCGCGCCGAGCTGCGCTCGCTGCCCGACGACGGCGTCTTCGCAACCGCGCAGCAGGAAGGCCGCGCCGTCCTCACTGAGAACATTCGGGACTTCTGCCCCATCGCCGATGCGGCCGACCAACGCGGCCACGTCCACCACGGCCTGGTGCTCGCGGACCCGGCCAAATACCCGCGCGGCAATCCGCGCACGATCGGCCGCTTGGTCACGGAGCTCGATCGGCTGCTGAACGAGCATCGTGGCGATGAGGCGACGAGCCTGCGTTGGTGGCTCTGACCGGCCGTTGTACCGCCGGTGGTAGCGCGAGGCCCCGGAACGACGAAACCCCCGGAAAACCGGGGGTTTCTGGAGTACCGCCACGGGGATTCGAACCCCGGTTTCCGCCGTGAGAGGGCAGCGTCCTAGTCCCCTAGACGATGGCGGCCTGGGGCATTCATCCTAGCAAGCACGCAGGAGGCCACGTCTGGACGCTGAGCGCCCGGTGAGCGATATGCTCGCTGGACGCCAGCGGATGTGGCGGAATTGGTAGACGCGCGGCGTTCAGGTCGCCGTGGGAGCAATCCCGTGGAGGTTCGAGTCCTCTCATCCGCATGCAGTGCGAAGGCCCGCCCGCTCGGCGGGCCTTCGTCGTTTCACGCCCTACTTCAGCGAGGTGTAGGACAGGTCCCAGCTGTCGAAGTAGACGTTCGGCACGCCGGCGACGTCCTTGGAGTGGATCAGCGTGCTCACGTCCCACTGCAGCGGGACGCCGGGCGCTTGGGCGACGATCATGCGGTCGATCTGGGCCCATGCCTGTCGCCGGGCGGCGCCGCGGAGGTAGACGGCCTTCGCCATCGCGGCGTTGATCGCCGGGTCGTTGAGCTGGGAGTAGTTGGTGTTGTTGACCGGCGCTATCGCGTTGCCGTCGAAGACCGGCTGGAGCATCGGCTGCGGATCCGGGAAGTCCTTGAGCCACGCCAGACCGCTGCCGCAGGTCAGGAGCTTGCGCGACGGCACCGAGCACCAATCGGTGAAGAGCGCGTCGGACGGCACGAACCGCAGCCGGATATGGAACCCGAGCTTCTCGAACTGCGCCTGCACGACCTGGGCGATCAGCTTCTCCGACGGGCTGTTGCCGGCCACAACGAGGAACCGTTCGTCACCGGTGTAGCGGCCCGAGGGATAGCCGGCCTGCCGCATGTACTTCGCTGCGAGCGCGGGATTGCCGCGCGGCGTCGCGGTCGAGACGAAGTCGTCGCCCGGCCCCGCCAGCCCACCGGCCTCCTCGAAGCCCGAGATTCCCGGCGGCAGGAAGTGCGTCGCCAGCGGGCCGGTGATCGGGCCGCCGCGCGCCTGCCGGGCGGCTTCGCGGTCGAAGCCGGCGAGCACCGCCTTGCGCACGTCGAGCTTGTCGAAGGGCTTGATCGTCGTGTTGAGCGGCAGGAAGCGATAGCCGCCCGCCGGCAACTGCACGGCCTGATCCTTGTGGTGCTCTGACACGTCCTTGAGGACCAACGGCGGCGGGGTGGCGTCCAGCACCTTGTGCGAGCCGGCCAACACCTGGCGCGCCGCGATGTTGGAGTCCGTGGCGTTGGTGCGGATGAGCACCCCGTTCAGGTGTGCCGGACGGCGGTCGGTCGCGCGGTCCCAGTTCGGATTGCGCACGAGCTGGATCTGACGACCCGCCTGGTAGCCGATGGTCTCGCCCTGGCGATTGTTGCGCACCATGTAGGGCCCGGTCGCCACGACGTGGGTGTTGTAGGTCGACGGGTTCTTGGCGTCGAACGGCTTGGCGTACTCCTCCGGCACCGGAGCGCTGGCCGGTAGCGAGAGCGCGCCGACAAACGAAGCGGCAGACGGCTTGCGCAGCCGGAAGACGATGGTGTGGGCGTCTGGTGTCGAGATCCCGCGGATCGCGTGCACGCCATTGGTGGGCTTGGCCGGCGCGCCGATCAGGTCGGCGAAGTAGCCGGGGTACTGACCGCCGACGTTGACGCTGAAGAAGCGGTCGAACGCGTATGCCACGTCGCGGGAGGTCACCTCGCGGTCGACCGGCGGGGAGAACCGTACGCCGCTGCGGATCGGCACGGTGATCGTGCGCAGGTCGGCGGAGATCGCCGGAGGCCCGGAGGCGAGGTCGGGCAGCGCGTGCGTGAGGTCATCCGGCCGGAAGCCATAGAGCGGCCGCTGGGTCGCGAGCGCGACCTGGAGGCCCAGGAAGTAGTAGGCGTGGCCGGGATCGAGGAAGTCGACGTCGGACGCCGCGAGCATCGTGAGCGTCCCGCCGTGATCGTCGGCAGGACGCTGCTGGCTCTCGTTCTTCCCGCAGGCCCCGAGCAGTACGAGGACGCACAGCAATGCTCCCGCCGTCGGGAACCGAACCAACATCCTCATCCAGAGAGCGCTAGCGCTTCGAGCGACGGCGCTTGGGCGCCGCGGCCTCAGAGCCCACGGGAGGCGCCGAGTAGGCGAGCATGCTCAAGCGCGCGCGCACCTCTGGTCCACCGCTCTCCCCGTCCTGCAGGCGGCCCGCGCTGGTCGCCTGCTCCTCGATGGCCCAGGCGAGGACGTCGGCGAGACGCTCGTTGAGCTCACGCCAACCCTGCTCGTCGAGCATGAGGGGCGCGTAGGAGAGATGTCGCTCGGCGCGCTCGTCGAACGTGCCTGCCGCGACCGCCAGGCGCACGTCGCCCAGCAGCTTGCTCAGGATGGTGTTCGAGACGGCCTTGCGGGCGCTGGGCGGTAGCTGCGCCCAATCATCCTCGTCCAGGAATGGGCGCGTCAACGCTCGGTAATGGTGCTCGATCGCGCCGCGTCGCGGCGTCGTGCGTACCAGCTCGATGCAGTCGAGCTCGCGCAGGATCCGCACGTGGTAGCTGACCAGTGGCAGCGACTCTTCGAACTCCTTGGACATCTCGTTCGGGCTGGCCACGCCCTCGTTGAGACGCGTGAGGATCCTCATGCGCAATGGGTGTGACAGCGCCTTAACGATGTTGCTGTCTAGCTCGTGCGGCTTATCGGCCGCGCCGTTTCGCCGCTCCGCGACTGTGGTCTTGCTCATGGCTGATCCCCGCCTTCGTGCTCGGACAGAACTCGCTGCAACCGCCCACGTGCCCGATGCAGCTGCACCTTGGCCGTGCCCTCGGGGATCCCGAGGGCCAGGGCAACGGCAGGCTGCGTGAGGTCGTCGACGTACCGCAAGAGCAACAGCTTACGGTCATGCGGGGTCAGATTCCTAACCGCTCGGCGCACATCGACCTGGAGAGGCAGGAGATCGAGGCGCCCAGCGGCGGTCCGGTCATGGATGTCGCCGTGCTCATCGAGGCTGATTGCGGTTGTGTTACGCCCCCGGTGACGATGGGCTTCGCGGTGGACGATCGTGCGCAACCAGGCGATCGGATGCTCGGGAACTACGCCATCGCGGAGGCTGCGCCAGGCGCGAATCAGGGCCTCCTGGGCGATGTCGGCAGCGTCGTCGGAGGGGGCTACGCGACGGGCTTCGCGCAGGCATCGAGAGGCTGCGACGTCCCAGTCGAGTTCGCGTTCTGACGACAGGTTCGTGTCGAGGTGAAACGGTTTTGAGCGCTTTGGGGGTCTTGACATGACATGACCCTGATCCAGGCGACGACGCAACCGGAGAAAGAAACGTCGACGGCTCCATACGATGCCCTCGCTCCGCACTACGAAGCCTTCGTCGGCGGCGACCGGTACGGCGAGTGGCTGGCCGGTTTGCTGGGCCTGGCAGCGCAGCACGGGGTCGCCGGCGGACGGGCGCTCGACGTCGGCTGCGGCACGGGGCGCAGCCTGGCCGCGTTGGTCGCCGCGGGGTTCACCACCGAGGGCTGCGACCCGTCAGGGGCGATGTTGCGCGAGGCACGAGCAGCGCTCGGGCCTGACGTGGCGCTGGAGGTCGCGGCCCTCCCCCATCTGCCCGATCGAGCGCCTGTCGACCTCGTCACGGCACTGAACGACGTCATCAACTACGTCGCACCGGACGAGCTCGACGCGGCCATCGCCGCGCTGGCGAGCCGCGTGCGGCGCGGCGGGCTCGTGCTGTTCGATGCCAACACACGCCGCACCTATGAAGGCTTCTTCGGCTCGACGTTCTGCCGCAGCGACGGCGAGCGCTTCTTCGTGTGGGAGAGCCTGCCGGGCGCATCGGCCTCGCGCTTCACGCACCGGGCAGACCTCCATGCCTTCGTCCGCGACCCACACCAACCGGATCGCTGGATCCGCAGCGCGAGCCATCACGTGCAGCACCACCATCCGCACGCGCAGGTCACCACCGCCCTCGACGCGGCGGGCCTCGAGCTCGTCCTGACCTGCGGCCAGCGCGACGACGGTCCGCGTGACGACGCTTGCGACGAGGCAGTCCACACCAAGCGGATCTACCTCGCACGCCTTCGATGACCCCCGAAACAGAAAGGAGGATGCCCCATGCTCAAGATCACGAAGCTCGAGGAGCCGACGCTGCCGGCGCTGGCGCTCACGAAGGGCTACTAGTCGCCATGTCGACGGTCGTGCCGGCGGTCGTGACCGCCCCCCGTTGCGGCCACGACCGTTGGCGGCCTCGGCTGAAGCCCACGATCGAGGTGATCCCTGACCGGGATCGCCTGATCCTCATGCGCAGCGGCCGCCAGAACGGCGACGTCGCGCTTGACGGTGATCCCCGCGTGCTCGGCGAGCTGCTCGCGCAGCTCGACGGCACGCGGGGGCCCGCGTCGATCCTGACGTCGCTACGTGCCACGGTTGCTCCGGCGTTGACGGCCGAGGACCTCGATGAGGCCCTCGACGCGCTCGCCGCCGACGGCCTGATCGAGGACGCCACTGATGATGCGCGCCACCTCGATCCCGCAGGTCTGGAGCGCTATGACCGTCAGCTGCGGTACTTCGGTGACCTCGCCGGTGCGGGAATGCCGCGTGCGGCGGCCCAAGCGCGGCTGGAGGCGGCGACGGTCGCTGTGCTCGGCCTCGGTGGCCTGGGCGGCATGGCGGCGACGATGCTCACGGTCTGTGGCGTCGGCACGATCGTCGGTGTCGACCATGATGTCGTCGAGCTCAGCAACCTCGCGCGGCAGGTGCTCTACGGCCAGGACGATCTCGGCCGGCTCAAGGTCGACGCGGCCGCCGACCGCCTGAGCCAGCTCAACGCCCGCGGTCACTTCGTCGGCATTCCTCGTCGCCTGGACTCCACCGCCGCCGTCGCCGACGCGATCGCCGGCGCCGACTTCGTTGTGGCCGCCGTCGACTGGCCCGCCGACCGGATATCGGGCTGGGTCAACGCGGCCTGCTGGGCGGCCGGCATCCCGTACGTCGGTATGAGCCAGCACCCGCCGATGGTGCGCGTCGGCCCGACCTACCTTCCCGGCGCCACCGGTTGTCTGACCTGCCAAGAGGCCGCCTATCGCCGCCGCTTCCCGCTCTTTGACGCCGCCCGCTCGGCGATCTCCGATGACTCCCCCGCGGCGACCTACGCGCCGGCCTGCGGCCTCATCGGCTCGCTCGTGGCCAACGAGGCGATCGCGCACATCACCGGGCTGGCGCCGGTGGCCTGCCTCGGACGTTCGATGGTCATCGACCTCACGACGCTCGCGGTCACCTACGAGGACGTCCCGCGCGACCCCGACTGCGGCGTTTGTGGGCGCGGCGCCGTCTCGACCATGCGTCCGGCCGCCTCACCGATCGGATAAGTCGATCCGACATCCGGGACATGGACGTCCGGCTCTCGGAAGTGCTCGCCGCGCTCTCGCACGCACTCGACATCACCGAGGGGCAGCCGCGTGGCCACGCCGAGCGCACCTGCCTGATCAGCATGCGGATCGCGGCGCAGCTCGGCCTCGACGCCCAGACGCGCTCCTCGCTCTTTCACGCCGCCCTGCTCAAGGACGCCGGCTGCTCGTCGAACGCCGCCAAAGTCGCCGCGCTCTACGGCGCCGATGACGCCGACGTCAAGCGCGACCGCAAGACCACCGACCACCTCATCCCCGGCCAGTCGATCCGCCACCTCGTGCGCGCAACCGCGCCGGGCCGCTCGCCGATCGCCAAGGCGCGCCACCTCAAGCTGCTGGTCGCCCACGGCTCTGCCGGCTCGCGCGGCCTGACCGAGCTGCGTTGCGAGCGCGGCGCCGAGGTCGCCCGCTCGGTCGGTCTGAGCCTCGAGGCCGAGACCGCGATCCGCCACCTCGACGAGCACTGGGACGGTCGCGGCTACCCGCAGTCGCTGGAGGGCGAGCAGATCTCGCTCTGCGGCCGCATCCTCTGCCTTGCGCAGACGGCCGAGGTCTACTGGCAGGAGGGCGGCGGCGCAGCCGGCGCCTGCGGTGTGGCGCGCGACCGGCGCGGTACGTGGTTTGACCCGGCACTGGTCGACGCGCTCTGCGCGACCGAGGATGACCACGCCTTCTGGGCGTCGTTGGACGAGCCGCGCGTCGCGTCGTTGGAGCCGGTCGACCGCCTGCTGCTCGCCGACGACGACGGGCTCGATCGCATCGCCCAGGCGTTTGCCGGGATCGTCGACGCCAAGACGCCGTTCACCGCCCGCCACTCCGAGGGGGTCGCCGACATCGCCGTGGCGCTGTCGGCCGCGCTCGGCTTCGACGCGCTGGCCCAGCGCCGCCTGCGGCGCGCCGGGCTGCTGCACGACATCGGCAAGCTCGGCGTCTCGAACCGGATCCTCGACAAGCCCGGCAAGCTCGACGCCGACGAGTGGGCCACCGTGCGGCGCCATCCAACCTGGACGTTGGAGATCCTGCAGCGGATCCCGGCCTTCGCCGACCTCGCCGAGGTCGCGGCCAACCACCACGAGAAGCTCGACGGCAGCGGCTACGGCCGTGGCCTGACCGGCGGCGAGTTGACGCTGGAGGCGCGAATCCTCGTTGTCGCCGACATCGCCGAGGCGCTGACCGCCGACCGGCCCTATCGCGGTCCGATGCCGGTCGAGAAGGTCTTGGAGATCATGGGTGGCGACGTGCCGCACGCGCTCGACGGCGACGTCTTCGCCCGGCTGCCGGAGGTGCTGGCGCGCCGCGCGGACGATGCTGCGGCTGTTGGGCCGCCGGACGCCCTGGCCGCTTAGCGCGCCCAGATCGGCGCCGGATCCCACGCGGGGATCCGCAGGTGCTTGAGCACCGCGAGCGCCCGCAGCGTCGGGCCTACGCCGGCGGAGGAGCGCAGGTCACCGCAACGCAGCGCGCTGGCCGGGTCGAGCTTGCCGATGAACCAGCGGTAGGCGTCCTCGCCGCTGCAGGAGAGCTCGAGGTCGACGGGTGGGTGGGATCGGGTCGGTTGACGCTGGAGCAGTTGCGCCTGCCCGCCGCGCAGGTCGAGCAGCAGCTCGGCGTCGGGCTCGTGCAGCGCGAAGCGCACGACGAGGTCGATACGCCCGAGGCGCGCACGGAGCGTGGTGTCGATCGCCAGCGCGTCGCGTACGCGGCCGCCGAGCTCGACCATCACGGCCTCGGCATCGGGGAAGCGGGGCGCCTCACGCTCGGCGCGTAGGTGGGCGAGGACGTCGCCGGCGTTGCGCACCGGCGGCAGCGCGCGCAGCCGCTCCAGGCGGACGTCGGCGAACGCGTCGCCACGCTCGGCGTCGCGGGCGACAACCGCGGCGTAGTGGCGGCTCGCCGCCGCACCCCAGGTGACCGCGGGCGCGTCGCGCTCCCAGTCGCGTGGCGCCAGACGCAGCAGCCAGCCGGCACCCTCGGGGTCACGAGCCAGCAGATCCGGATCCTCGACCAGCCGCGGGTTGACCGCCAGGATCGAGCCGCCGACCGGCGCCCAGATGCCAAACGTGCCGGCCGCGGTGCTGACGGTCGCGGCAGGGTCGCCGGCCTCAAGCGCCGCGCCCGGCTCGGGCAGCGTGAGCTTGAGACCGCCTTGGAGATCGCGAGCCAGCGCCGCGGTCAGGCCGACCACCACAGCGCCGAGCGCCGTCTCGACCCACAGGTGCGCGTCGAGCGCGATGCCGCGCGCGGCGGTGCCGAAGGCGGCAGGATCCACGGCCGGGACGCGTGGGAGCGCGTGCGGATCGCGCGCACCGCCGGCGGTGCGCCGTGGCGGCGGCCAGGACGGCGAGGGCGCCCAGAGGTCGTCGGGCAGCGGCGCGCCGTGGCGCAGCGCCTCGTCGCTGAGACAGTCGGCGGCGACGAGCGGCACGCCGTAGCGCTCGGCGGCGCGCGCCAGCGCCTCGCGCTGTTCGAAGCCGGCGCGGTCCGGGAGCGCCAGCGCGGTGACACACGCGTGCTCGGCGCGAAAGCCGCTGCGATGGACCTCCAGGTCGCCCCACGCGGCAACCGCGCCGACGGCCTGATCGGCGCGGAAGTCCAGCCGCCGGTCAGCCGGATCGGTGAGCGCGTAGAGCCCGCACATGCAGTCGGCCACCGGCGGCGTGTGGCGCACGTCGCGCGCGCAGACGGCGCGGTTGGCGCCCGGCTCCCACGGCAGCGCCATGAACGTCCACGGGCGCAGCAGACCGTCCTCCTCGACGTGCCAGGCGCGGTAGCCGACGACGGCCTGCAGGAAGTCGGGTGCGCCCTCGCTGCTCACGCCGGGACGGGCTCGCGCTCGGGCGCGACGGCAGGCTCGGGCGCATCCGCGGGCTCGCGGTCGGGCTCACGCTCACGCGGCGCCTGGGCGGGCACGGGCAGCCGCAGCGGCTCGACGCGGATGCGGCGCGAGGGCCCGGGAAGATCGAGGAGGTCCGGCATCGGCGCGGGAGGCTAGAGATCGCACCCGATGGCACCGCGACGCGCGGCGTTAGAGCATCACGGCCTGCCGCACGGCAGCGCCGGCGGCGAGGCGGTCAAAGCCCTCGTTGAGGTCGTCGAGGCCGATGCGGTGCGTCAGCAGCTCCTGCACCGGCAGCCGCCCGTTCTTGTAGGCCTCGATGAAGAGCGGGATGTCGCGGCCGGGCACGCACGAGCCGAGGTAGGAGCCCTTGAGCGTGCGCTCCTCGGTGACGAGGCTGACGGCCTGGATGTCGAGCCGCTGCTCGGGATGCGGGAGGCCGACGGTGACCGTCGTGCCGCCGCGGCGCGTCGCCTCGTAGGCCTGGGCCAGAACGCGCGCGCTGCCCACGGTCTCGATGACCTTGTCGCCCCCGCCGCCGGTGGCCTCGCGGATCGCCTCGACGGCGCGGTCGCCGGCATGGATCGGCGTCGCGCCGAGGCGGCGCGCGTGTTCGAGCTTCTCCTCGACAACGTCGACCGCGACGACCTCCGCGGCGCCCGCCATCTGCGCGCCGAGCAGCGCGGCGAGGCCGACGCCGCCCAGCCCGAAGACGACGACGCGGTCGTCGGGCGCGACGTGCGCGCTGTTGACCGCGGCGCCGACACCGGTGAGGACCGCGCAGCCGAAGAGCGCGGCGATCTCGTAGGGCAGCTCGGCGTCGACCTTGACCGCCGAGTGCGCCGAGACGACGATGTGGTCGGCGAAGGCCGACACGCCAAGATGGTGGTGAAGATGCCCGCCGGGGGCGCCGCCACCGGCCCAGCGCCGCTCGCCGCTAAGCAGCGTGCCCGCCGCGTTGGCCGCCGCGCCCGGCTCGCAGAGCGCCGGCCGCTGGGCACGGCACGGCCCGCAGGCGCCGCAGGTCGGCACGAACGACAGGACGACGTGGTCGCCGGCCGTGAAGCCCGGGGTCTCTCCTCCGGTCTCCACGACCTCGCCCGCCGCCTCGTGGCCGAGGACCATCGGCATGACGCGCGGCCGCGAGCCGTCGATGACCGACAGGTCCGAGTGGCAGAGGCCAGCGGCGCCGACGCGGATCAGCAGCTCACCCGGGCCAGGCGGCGCGAGCTCCAGCTCGACGATCTCCAAAGGCCGCGAGTCGACGTAAGGCTTGGGCAGCCCCATCTCCCGCAGGACGGCGCCGCGGACCTTCATGCCGCCAGCCGCTCCAGCGCCGAGCGGATCGCCTCCGGGATCGGCTGCGGACGGCGCGTCTCGCGATCGACGAAGACGTGGACGAACCAGCCCCGCCCCGCGGCCTTCTCGCCCCCATCGCCGAAGAGCCCGATCTCGTATCTGACCGACGAGGTGCCGAGGTGTCCCACGCGCATCCCGGCCTCGACCGGCTCGGGGAAGACCAGCGGCGCGGTGAACTTGCAGTGCGACTCCGCGCAGAGCCCGATCGTCGGCCCCTGCAGGATGTCCAGCCCGCCCTCTTGGATGAGGTAGGCGTTGATGATGGTGTCGAAGAACGCGTAATACTCGACGTTGTTGACGTGCCCGTAGACGTCGTTATCGTGCCACCGCGTCGGGATCGTCATCCGGTGCGGGTAGGCATCGAGACCGCTCATGAGCGGTGGCGGAGCATGAGCTGGCGGACGAGGTCGTCGTCAAAAGCGGCCGGCTTGGTCGTCGCGATGAAGTCGTGCAAGAGGGCTACGAAGCGCTCCGGATCGTCGTTGAACGGGAAGTGGCCCGCGCCCGCGAAGATCTCCAGGCGACTGTCGGGCATCTGGGCATGGGCGTCGTGAGCGTGCTTGACCGGGATCATGTGGTCCTTCTCGCCCCACACGATCAGCGACGGGACGTGCTCGGCGAGGTAGAGCCGGTCAGTCGCGTCGACGCGCTGGCCGGCGGGGTCGATCACCGAGCGCGCGGTGTGCACGAAGGCGCGGCGGGCGTCGCCGTCACCGAGCGACTCGAAGCCCTCGGCCATGCCGCGGATGTCGGCTGAGGCACGCAGACCGACGCGCCCGAGCACCGAGCCCAGCGCCGCACCTGCGCCACGCAAGGGGCTCGACGCCAGCAGCGGCAGGACATACTCGGCACCGGGCAGCGTCGCCGCGCGCAGCACGACGCTGACCTCTGAGCCCAGCCCGCCCGAATCGACGAGCGCCAGGCGCTCCACGCGCTCGGGGAACTGGTAGGCGAACTGCATCGCCACGCCGCCGCCGAGCGAGTGGCCGACGACCGTCGCGCGCGGGATCTCCAGCGCCACGAGTAGATCGCGCAGCCCGGAGGCGTAGGCGCCGAGCGAGTAATCGCCGCGCGGCTTGGCCGAGCGCCCGTGGCCGAGCAGGTCCGGCGCGATCACCGTGTAGTGCTCGGCCAGCGCCGGCATGACCGTGCGCCACGTCCGCGAGCTGGACGTGATGCCGTGGATGAGGAGGACGGCCGGCCCCGCGCCCATCTGGTGATAGGTGACGGGGTGGCCATGCAGCTCGATCTGCTGCGACGAGGCGGTCATCGGAGGAGCAGCAACATATCGCGGTTGCCTTACGGCGCCGCGACCGCCGCCGTCTCCCCCGCGTAGACCGCCGCGCCGCCCGCGAAGTCCAAGGACACGCGGTAGGTCCCGGCCGGTGCGCCTGCCTCGAGCGTGTAGGACGCGCCGTCGGCGCTCACCGTCGCGGTCGTGACGGGATCCTGGGTCCAGCGGTCAAAGCACCCTGCAGGCACGCCGACCGAGGACGGCGTGATCAGTACCGGTCCGTACTGGCGCTGGTTGCACACCCGCTCCAGCAGGCGGTCCAAGCGCACCTTGCGGCCCGGCTGCGCGGGGCTGATCGTGCCGCTGACCTGCAGCCGGCCGTCGGGCAGGCGCGTGGTGGCGGCGGTCATGTGGACGTGGGTGGTGATGTTGAGGTTCTGGCTGGTGGGGATCGGTACGGCGCCCCCGACGATCGGCCGCGTCACCGCTCCCAGCAGCAGGCGCCAGCGTGGCGTGCCCGGGATCGGGATCGTCGCGGTGCCATCGGCGCCGGTGGTCGCCGTGGCACCGGTCGGCACGGGCGCGCTCTGGTTCACCGGGCCGCTGACGACGTTGGTCGACAGCAGCTCGACGGGAACGCCGGCGACCGGCGCGGTCCCCACGACGGCGGTCCGGGAGACGGTCCGGCGCGTCAGCGTCGCGACGGCGGAGGGCACCGAGTCGACGTAGACCGGCTGCGGCGCGGCGGTGAGCGACAGCTCGGGCGCCAAGGTCCGCTGCGCGACGGCGAACGGATCGTCACCGGCGACGACGATGCACGCGCAATCGGTGCTGCTCTCGAACGAGACGGTCTGTGCGTAGTAGTCGTGGCCGCCGTCGCGAGCGAACGCGCCGGCGAGGTTGACGAAGGCGCGCACGTCGGTGCGCGCCCCGCTGCTGAGCCGAATGCGTGTGAAGACATTGGCCTGCCGGATGCCGCCGCGCGCCGTGTAGAGCGCGTCGCGATCGAGCGATATCGCGCCGATGTAGTTGGACTCCTCGCCCTGGGCCTCACGCTGCAACGTCCGCGAGCGGCCGCCGCCGACCTTGACGACCCGCGCCTCGGTCGCGCCCGAGCCGTACTGCACGGCCGGGTGGGCCAGGATCGCCACGTAGCCGTCGCCGATGTCCAGCTGCGAGATCGCCGCGCAGTGGCCACGGTCGAGCTTGCGCGTCGACGACCCATGGGCCGACAGCGTCCGCACATAGGGCACGTCGCAAGCCGACTTCTGCTTGCCCGAGCCCGTCGTGCCGTGCACGGCGTAGGCCAGCCGCGAGCCCTCGATCGCCACCGCCGGCGAGCCACCGCCGCGATACGGGATGCGGGCGATCAGGCGCACGGAGCGCACACCGGATCCGACGAGCTGCGCGCCGCGCACCTGACACGTGCCCGAGCGCGTCGAGCAGCCCTCGGTCCAGACGAGCTGCGCGCCGCCCACACGGGCACGCGCGCCGACGTCGAAGATCGCGCTCGCCGGCAGCTTCACCGACGCGCTCTGCGGAGGACCGCTCCCCACGCGCACGACGAGGCGGTCGTCGTCGCCGCGCCAAACGGCGTGGCTTGCGTCAGCAACGATCGCCGTGCCGTGTGCGCTGCTGCCAACCGGCTCATCGGCAAAGGTGCAGGGAGCTGCGGCAGCGAGAGCAACCACGGCAGCAGCGGCGGGAAGGACGAGACGGCGAAGCGTGGACATGAACACCGAACGCCGCCGACCACCCAGAGGTCACGCCGGCGTGTCGGCCCGCGTGCGACCGGCCGGCACGCCCGCGGCGGCCAGCAGCTCCTCAAGCGGCACCGGGCGACCAAGATGATGACCTTGCCCGAAGTCGACGCCGTGGGCGAGCAGCAGCTCGATCACCGGCCCCTCCTCGATGAACTCGGCGACCGTCGTCCGGCCGAGGCCATGTGCGATCCCCGTCACCGCGGAGATGACCAACCGGTCGGTCTCGTTGTCCTCCGCGTTGGCGATGAACTCGCCATCGATCTTCAGCACGTCGAACGGCAAGTGCTTCAAGTACGAGAACGAGCCGAAGCCCGCGCCGAAGTCGTCTAGCGCAAAGCCGCACCCCAGCGCGCGCACCGCCTCGGCAAATGCCCCGGCGCTCGGGATGTCGGCGACCGCAGCCGTCTCGGTGAGCTCGACGACGAGATCGGACGGCTCGACGCCCGCGGCGGTCAGCTCAGCACCGATCACCGCGAGCAGCTCGGGGTCGCCGATCGAGCGCGCCGACACGTTGACCGACAGCGCCAACCGGCCGCCCGCGCCCGCGACCCGCCCCATCGCCCGGATCGCCTCGGCCACGACCCAACGGTCGATCGCCGTGATCGTTCCGAAGCGCTCAGCGGCCGGCAGGAAGCTCTCCGGCAGGATCAGCTCGCCGTCGTCGCCGACCATGCGCAACAAGATCTCGTGCCGCACGGTCTCACGCGTGCGCAGGTCCACGATCGGCTGGGCATGCAAGACGAGGCGCTCCTCGACCAGCGCCCGATCCAGCCGCTGCAGCCAGGTCATCTGCGCCCGAATCCGCGGCTGGCGTCCGCCATCGGCGGCGTAAACGGCGAACTGGTTGCGCCCCGCCTCCTTGGCCTCATACATCGCGAGGTCGGCACCCACCATCAGCTCGCCGCTGCTGACGGTCGCAGCGTCGACCACCGCCACGCCGATCGACGCGGTGACGTTGCCGGCCTGCTGGTCGCCGAAGCCGCGTGCACGTTGGCGGACGATCTCGACCAGCGCGCCGGCGACCACCGCCGCCTCAGGCGCGGACTCGACCGGCAGCAGCACCGCGAACTCGTCGCCGCCGAGGCGGCCCAGCACATCGGTCTCACGCAGTCGCTCGCGCAGCGCCGAGGCGCAGGCGATGATCAGCTGGTCGCCGGCGTGGTGACCGAGGGTGTCGTTGACGTACTTGAAGCCGTCGAGGTCGACGATCAGCAGCGCGCCCGCCGCGCCGTAGCGGCGCGTCCGCGCGACGTGCGCGTCCAGCGCGCGCTCGAAGCCACGACGGTTCAGCAGACCCGTCAGCGGATCGTGGTCGGCCAGGTGGCGCAGTCGCGCCTCGTACTCGCGCCGCTCGGTGACGTCCTGCATCTGGCCCAGGACGTGGAGCGGCACGCCGTGCTCGTCGCGCACCAGCGTGGCGCTGACCGATACCCAGACATCGTGGCCGTCGCGATGGCTGAGGCGATGCTCGAGCGTGATGGCGCCATCGACCATCGCCGCCATCGCCTCGACCACCTGCGCGACGTCGTCGGGATGCACAACGCCGAGCGGCCCCTGCCCGAGCAGCTCTTCGCGCGAGTAGCCGGTCAACTCCGTGAGCGCGTCGTTGATGCGCAGGAAGCGCCCCTCACGGTCGGACAGGAACATGCCGTTGGGCGCGCGGTCGAAGGCGACCTCGAAGCGGTGCTCCGCCGCACGGCGTGCCCGGTCGGCGGCGCGCTGCTCGGTGACGTCCTGGCTGATGCCCTCGATCCGCATCAGCTGCCCGTCGGCGCCGCGGACCGCCCGCACGCGCGAGAGCAGCGTGCGTCGCGTGCCGTCGGTGCGCAGGATCACCATCTCGAGCTCGGCGTCCTGGCCGTCGCGCTGCGCGGCGCGCGTGACCTCCATGAGACGCTCCCGATCGGCCGGGTCGACGCGCTCGGACAGGAACTCCTTGAAGGTCGGCAGTGGCTGGGACGGGTCCAGGCCGTAGATCCGGCAGAGCTCCGGCGACCACGTCATCTGTTGGGTCGCGATGTCCCAGCGCCAGGAGCCGGTCCGCGCCAACGCTTGGGCGCGCTGCAGCTCGGCCGCCTGGGCGAGCTGGTCGGTGACATCGAAGGTGACGGCCATCGCCTCGACGCCGAGCGGGCGAAACGCGGTGCGGTAGGTCCGCCCGTTCGAGGAGACAGACTCCAGCGCGCTCGACGTGCCGGCCAGCGCCTCGCGATAGTGATCGAGCACGTCGGGGCGACCGGCCCGTTCCAGGACCTCGGCCACGCTCTGGCCGACCATCGACTCGGTGTCGTGGCCGGCCTGCTCGAGCGCGGCGCCGGCGACCATCACGAAGCGCAGGTGCTCGTCGACGACGAGCACGCCCGTGTCGGGAAGCTCCTTGACGAGGTTGCGGTAGCGCTCCTCGGAGCGCCGCAGGCGGCGGCGGTCGTCCCGGCGGCGCAGCGCGTAGCGCACGGTCCGGGCCAGCATCGGTCCGTCGATCTCCTGCTTGACCAGGAAGTCGGCCACGCCGAGGCGCTCGGCCTCCTGATCCAGCGCCGGATCGGCCATGCCGGTGAGCAGGATGATCGTCGCGTCGGGATCCTCGGCCAGCAGCTCGCGCGCACCCTCCAGCCCCTCGCCGTCGGGCAGCCGCTGATCGAGCACGACGACGTCGGGACGGTGAGCCGCCCAGGCGGCGCGCATCTCGGCCAGCGTCGCGGCCTCGACGACCTCGACGCCGCCGCGCAGGCCGTCGCTGAGCCAGATCGTGGCCAGCCCGCGCGAAGCCGCGACATCGTCGACCACCAGCACCTGCACCGGTGCAACGTCGTCCATTACCTCGCCCCCTCCCCGCATCGCGGCCTCAAACCTACGCTGTCAGTGCCCGGTCAAGCGCACTTGGAAGCGCGATCGGACAGATTGCCGTGCGCTGCGATGGGACTTGCGGTCAGGTGCCGGTGCGGATGCCCGGCAACACGTGGGACGGAAACGTCCCCTTCAGGAGCCAGCCGCCGTCGTCGAGGCGCTGCACCTCGCCGCGGCGCGTCAGCTCGCCTACCGCCTGGCTGACCGTCGGGCGCTGGGCGCCGACGAAGCGCGCCATCATGGTGTGGTTGATCGGCACGGGCATCAGCACGCCGTCGGGCGTGACGCGGCCGAAGCGCTCGGCCAAGCCCCACAAGGAGACCAGCACGCGGTCGTCGATGCGCACCACCTGATGGACGATCAGCCGCAGCGACGCGCTCGTGGCGCGATCCATCACGCGGCCGGTCACTTGGCTCATGACGCGCGGGAAGCGCGCCGCGTGCGCGGCGAACTGCGCGTCGAGGGCGGCGAAGCGCACGGGCTCGAGCGCGTTGAAGCGCAGATCGACGTCGCCGGCCGCCGTCTGCTGGTCGCTCGGCCACGGCCGCACCATGTCGCCCGGGCCGAGGATCTCCAGACTCCGGCGCCGGCCGATGACCAGATCGCGAGCCAGCACCCCGGCGATGATCAGCAGCCCGATGACCGCGCCGGTCGCGGCCCAGGCGGGATCGAGATCCCACACGCCGCGGGCGATCGTCAGCGTCTCGGCGACCAGCTCGCGCTTGGCCGCCGCGAATCCCTGCTGGTCGAGCCCTTGTCCGAGGTCGGGGTCGACCTCCAGCACGCGCACCAAGCCGTCCATGTCTGCCCCAAGTAGATCACCTCTGTGGCGCGGCGCGCGCCGGACGCGTGAGCGCCGTGGCGGCCGCGAGGGCGGCGCGCGCGACGGTGGCCGAGTCGCGCATCTGCGCTTGAGCGATCGCGCCGTCGAAGAGCAGCGCGAGTTGGTCGGCGAGCGTGTCGGGATCGTCGATGGTGTCGACGGCGCGGGCCGCGGCGGCGAAGGCGTCGCGGGTGGCGGCCTTGTGGCGGCGGGCGACGGCGCGCGCCGGGTGGCCCGGATCGTGGAGCTCGATGCTGGCGTTCATGAACGGGCAGCCGCGGAAGCCGCGGCTCGTGAACCACGGCTCGAGCATCACGAACGGTGCCAGCAGCCGGGCGTGCGCGTCGTCGCCGGCGTGCTCCATGGCCGCGGCCAGCGCGGCGCGCGCCGGGCCGTCGCGACCTTCCAGCACGGCGACGACGAGGTCGTCCTTGGTGGCAAAGTGGCGGTAGAGCGTCATCTTGCCCACCTGCGCCTCGGCTGCGACCCGATCGACGCCCACGGCCCGGATGCCCTCGCGGTAAAAGAGCTTGGAGGCCGTGGCCAGCACGCGATCCCGCGCCGCGCTCACCGCGTGAAGACCAGCTTGGTGTAGGACTCGGTCAGCGCCTCGGCGGCGTCGTCGAAGGCCACCACCTTGGTCGTGACGGGCGCGACGTCGAGGGTGCCATCGGCGAGCAGGTCCAGGACCGCGGGCGCGTCGCGGCGCGCGTGGATGCGCCCGGTGATGAAGGTCGACCCCATCACGTACATCGCCAGCAGCGGGAACGGCGGGATCGTGGTGGGGTCGAAGTAGACCGCGCTGCTGGTGCAAACGCCGTCGCGGTCGAGGCTGCCAAGCGCGAGCGCGAGGCCCTCGCGCGTGCCGTTGGCGTCGACGGTGATCGGGAAGCGCGCGTCGACGCGATCGGGGATGTGGTCCAGCGTGCGCGCGCCGTAGCCCTCGGCGATCGCGCGGCGTGTCGGGTCGACATCGACATACAGCACATCTTCGGAGCCGAGCGCGACCGCCTCGGCGACGGCGTAGAGGCCGATCGAGCCCGACAGCCCGCCGCCGCAGACGAGCACCGGCGCGCCGGGACGGGCGGCGAGATGCGGCGCGACGGCGCGGTAGGCGTCGGTGATGTTGTCCGAGGCACTCGCGGCGACCTCGGGCGCCAGGCCGTCGGGGAGGCGAACGAGCATCGCGTCGGCGAACGGGACGTTGACCGCATCGGAGAGGAAGCCGCCCCAGCGCGTCTGCTCCTCGCCAAAGCCGAAGCCGTAGGTCTGGCCGAGCGGGACGGTCTCGCAGTTGCCGGTCCGCCCGGTCGCGCAGGCACCGCAGGTGCCGCAGCTGATCTGGAACGGGACGAGCACGCGGTCGCCGGGCTTGACGGTCGTTACGCCGTCGCCGACGTCGAGCACCTCGGCGACGCCCTCGTGGCCGAGCGCGAACGGCGCCGGAAACGGTGAGGCGCCGGCGACGATCATCGCGTCGAGATCACAGGTCGCGACGGCGATGTGGCGGACGATCGCCTCGCCGTCGCCGGCGATGCGGGGTTCCGGCGCATCGCGCCATTCGAGCTGCCGCGGTCCGGCGTAGGTGAGCGAGCGCATGAGGCGCGACGATACAGATCTGTATCGCTGTGCGCTACCGCGTTCCGGTTGCCCCCTACCATCCCCTCACCGATGGCGCTCACCGCGACGGCCGGGATCTGCGAGGACGACGACGAGCTGCGCGGCGTGCTGCGCGAGGCGCTGGAGCGCGACGGCCTGACCGTGCGCGCGACCGCCATGGGCGCCGACGCGGTCGCGGCGTTCGGCGACGATCCTCCTGACGTGCTCGTGCTCGACGTCGGCCTGCCCGACGCCGACGGGCGCGACGTCTGCCAGGCGCTGCGAGCGCGCGGCGTCACGTCGCCGGTCCTGTTCCTCACCGCACGCGATGCGCTGACCGATCGCCTGAGCGGCTTTCACGCCGGCGGCGACGACTACCTGACCAAGCCGTTCGCGCTCGCCGAGTTGCTCGTCCGCGTCCATGCGCTACTGCGACGCGCGCCGGCGACGGGCGAAGAAGAGCGCGAGAACGGCGACGGGCCGCGCCTGCGCCTCGACCCCGCCGCCCACGCGCTCAGCTACGGCGAGGCCGTTATCACGCTCACCCCCACCGAGTTCCGCCTGCTCGCCGCGCTGGCCGCCCGGCCCGGCGAAGTCGTGCGCCGCGTGACGCTGGTCGCCGCGGGTTGGCCCGACGGCGCGATCGTCCACGACAACACGCTCGACGCCTACCTCGCCCGGATCCGCCGCAAGCTGCGCGAGGCCGGCGCGACCGAGGCGATCCACACGACGCGCGGCGTCGGGTACGCCCTGCGGTGAGCGACTGACCGCGCCTTGCCCTTGGCCGGTCTCGATGCGAACATGCGTTCGTGTCCACTGTGGCCTCGATCCTCCACGCCGACCTCGACGCCTTCTTCGCGGCCGTCGAGCAGCGGGATGATCCGGGGCTCCGTGGCCGGCCGGTGATCGTCGGGCCGGGCGTGGTGCTGGCGGCCAGCTACGAGGCGCGGGCGCATGGCGTGCGATCGGCGATGGGCGGCGCCCGCGCGCGGCGGCTGTGCCCGGAGGCGATCGTCGTCTCGCCGCGGTTCTCGGCCTATGTGCAGGCCAGTCGTGACGTCTTTGCGATCTTCGAGCGCACGGCGCCGGTGGTCGAGGCCGTCTCGATCGACGAGGCGTTCCTCGACGTCAGCGGGCTGGAGCGGATCAGCGGAACGCCAGAGGTCATCGCGCGGCGGCTGCGGCGCGAGATCCGTGAGCAGGTCGGCCTGCCGATCAGCGTCGGCGTCGCGACGACCAAGCACCTGGCCAAGGTTGCCAGCAGCGCGGCCAAGCCCGACGGCCTGCTGGCCATTGCGCCGGGCGAGGAGCTCGCGTTCCTGCATCCGCTGGCGGTCGGGCGGCTCTGGGGCGTGGGCGCGGCCACCGAGGCGCGGCTGCGCGAGCACGGCATCGTCACGGTGGGCCAGCTCGCCGGACTGCCCGAGAGCGTGCTGATGACGATCCTCGGCCGGGCCGCAGGACGCAAGCTCCACGCGATCTCTCACAATCGCGATCCCCGACGAGTGCGACGAACCCATCCCGCCCGCCCGCGCTCGATCGGCTCGCAGAGCGCGCTGGGCTCGCGCCGGCGCACGCCGGAGGAGCTCGACGCGGTGGCGATCGCGCTGGTCGATCGCGTTACGCGCCGGCTGCGTCGCGGCGGGCGCGTCGGGCGTACGGTCGTCCTGCGGATGCGGTTCTCGGACTTCAGCCGCGCGACGCGCTCCAAGACGCTGCCGCGGCCGACGGCGGCGACCGCGACGGTGCTGATCACCCTGCGGGCGCTGCTGGCCGCCGAGCGCGAGACGATCCGCCGCCAGGGGCTCACGCTGCTTGGCGTCTCGATCACCAACCTGGAGCGCGCTGACGCCGGCGTCCAGCTTGAGCTGGCGGTCGACGGGCAGCCGCCTCCGGCGCTGGATGTGACGCTCGACGCGATCCGCGATCGGTACGGCACCACCGCGCTGCAGCGGGCCACGCTGCTGGGCAGAAACGACCGGATGTCGGCCTGGTTGATGCCCGGCGACGGCCCCGACGGCATGCCAGAACGCCGCTGATCCACGCCGGAAACCCGCTGACGGGCCGTCAAATCGGGCTTTTTTGCGTCGAATTGGGCGTTTCGAGGCCCGCACACTGACGGAAATAGCGCCCTAGATGGCCTCGGACACGCATTCCGGCCTCCCCGTCTGCGAGCCTGTCCAACTCGAATCCGGCATCACGCCGTCGCACAGACAGGAGAAGCCTCATGGCCAACATCACCAAGACGGACCTCACAACGCTTGTCGCCGAGCAGACCGAGTTGAGCGGCGCCGACGCCAAGCGCGCGGTCGAGGCGGTCTTCGACATCGTCTCCGCTCGTGTAGCGGCAGGCGACGAAGTCGCCATCGCCGGCTTCGGCAAGTTCACCGTTGCCCAGCGTTCCGCCCGTCAGGGCCGCAACCCGCAGACCGGCGAGACGATTGAGATCGCCGCCTCCCAGGCACCGAAGTTCAGCGCCGCGAGCGCCTTCAAGAACGCCGTCAAGGGCTAGCACCCTGGGCGTCGGCGGCAACGCCGGCGCCCAGCCTTGCGGTTTCGTCGCCCGACCGACGACGCCCGCCAACGCACCGCCACCCCTCAGCGCGTCAGCAGCTCCGCCAGCTTCCCCCGCAGCGACTGCTTCATGAACCGCGGTGCCGCCGGATCGCCGGCGGCGATGGCGTGGGTGATGGCCTTGGCCTGCTCGAAGGAGATGTGTGGAGGCAGCGGTGGGACTTCCGGGTCGGTGAGCACGTCGATGACCGCGGGGCGGCCGGCGGCTAGCGCCCGGTCCCAGGCGGGGCCGACCTCCTCGGGGGTCTCGACGCGCTCGCCGTGCAGCCCCAGCAGGCGCGCGTAGCCGGCGTAGTCAACGTCGGGCAGTACCTGGGAGGCATCGAGCTTCGGGTCACCCG
The DNA here is from genome assembly GCA_963836485.1 of uncultured Conexibacteraceae bacterium. Lineage (GTDB taxonomy): Bacteria > Actinomycetota > Thermoleophilia > Solirubrobacterales > Solirubrobacteraceae > Baekduia. The sequence continues at coordinate 262,298 of CAWIJS010000013.1, forward strand.
AGAGCACCCGCTGCTCCCACGTGACCTGGTTCAAGTCATGGTTGTTGAGCACGCAGATGACGACGCGCTGATCGGGCCACTGCTGGGCCTTGGCGTAGTGCGCGATGTCAATGAGCGCGTTCATCCCCAACATCTGCATCGCACCGTCGCCGACGACGCTCACCACCGGCCGGTCGGGGAACGCCATCTTGGCCGCCAGCGCGTAGGGCACGCCGGGGCCCATCGAGGCCAGGGTGCCGGAGACGATCGCGTCCATCCCCGCCCGCACCTTCAGGTGCCGCGCCCACCAGTCGGTCGCCGAGCCGGTGTCGGCGGTGAGGACCACGCCGTCGGGCAAGCGCGGGCTCAGCTCGTGGAAGACCAACTGCGGGTTGATCGGGTCGGCCGGGATCTGCGCCTGCTCTTCCAGGATCCGCCACCAGCGAGCGACGCCGGCCTCGATCTCGTCGCGCCACGAGCGATCCCGCTTGCGCTCCAGCAGCGGCAGCAGCGCGCGCAGCGTCTGGGCGGCGTCGCCGACGAGGTTGACCTCCATCGGGTAGCGCGTGCCGATCAGCCGCGCGTCGAGGTCGATCTGCACGCCTCTCGCGGTCCCAGGCTCCGGCAGCCACTCCGAATATGGAAAGCTCGACCCCACCATCAGCAACGTGTCGCAGCCCTCCATCAAGTCATACGACGGCCGCGTCCCGAGCAGCCCGATCGAGCCCGTGACCCACGGCAGGTCGTCGGGCAAGACGGCGCGCCCGTTCAACGCCCGCGCCGCCCCCGCCCCGAGCAGCTCCGCCGCCTCCGCGATCTCCGGGAAGGCCCGGCGCGCGCCCGCGCCGACGAGGATCGCCACGCGCTCTCCCGCATTGATCACCGCGGCGGCCTCGGCCAGCGCGATTTGGTCGGGCACGACGACCGGCTTGCGGATCGCCGCGCTGGAGGACGGCACCGCGCCGTGGGCGCGCGGCGGCGCCACGTACTCGAGCTCTTGGACGTCGTTGGGCACGATGATGCAGGTCGGCGCGCGCGTCGCCTTGGCGATGCGCATCGCGCGGTCGATCAGATGCGCCGCCTGCTCGGGGACCGTGCAGACCTGAACGAACGCGCCGGCGACGTCCTTGAAGAGCGAGACAAGGTCGACCTCCTGCTGGTAGTCGGAGCCGAGCGACATCCGCGCTTGCTGACCGACGATCGCGACGACCGGCTGATGGTCGAGCTTGGCGTCGTAGAGCCCGTTGAGCAGGTGGATCGCGCCTGGGCCGGAGGTCGCCAGGCAGACGCCGACCTCACCGGTCAGCTTGGCGTGGGCGCAGGCCGCGAAGGCGGCGATCTCCTCATGACGAACCTGGGTGAACTCCAGGCGGTCGCCGACGTGGTGAAAGGCGCCGGTGAGGCCGCCGATCCCGTCGCCCGGATAGCCGAACACGCGCCGGACGCCCCAGTCGTCGGCCAGTCGTTCCAGCATGAACTGCGCGGTGGTCTTCGCCATGTCGCAGGCCTACCCGGGGCCGCGGGCGGGTAGACGGCGGCGGATGCGCTTTGCCGCCCTCGCCACCGCCGCCGTCCTCTTCGCCGCCGCGCTCGCGCTGGCGCTGGCCACCACCGCGCCCGGCTGGATCGCCGTCGCGGCCGTGCTCGCCGTGCCGGTGCTGGTCGGGATCTACGACCTGCTCCAGCGCCGCCACAGCGTCCTGCGCAACTACCCCATCATCGGCCACCTGCGCTTCGCGATGGAGACCATCCGGCCCGAGTTGCAGCAGTACTTCATCGAGCGCAACTACGACGGGCGCCCCTATGACCGCGACACGCGCACCGCGATCTACGAGCGCGCCAAGGGCCTGAAGGACGAGCAGGCCTACGGCACCGAACGCGACGTCGCTGAGCCCGGCTACGAGTGGCTGCTGCACTCCACCGCGCCGCTTGACCCGCCCAAGGAGCCGCCGCGCGTGCGCATCGGCGGCCCGGACTGCACCAAGCCCTATGACATGGCGTTGTTGAACGTGTCGGGGATGAGCTTCGGCGCGCTGTCGGGCAACGCGATCACCGCGCTCAACCGCGGCGCGGCCGCCGGCGGCTTTGCCCACGACACCGGCGAGGGCGGCCTGACCGAGCACCACCTCCACGGCGGTGACCTCGTCTGGGAGATCGGGACCGGGTACTTCGGCGCGCGCACCAAGGACGGCAGCTTCGACGAGGCCCAGTTCCGCGACAAGGCGGCGCACGACCAGGTCAAGTTGGTGTCCTTGAAGCTGAGCCAGGGCGCCAAGCCCGGCATCGGCGGCGTCCTGCCCGGCCCGAAGGTCACCGCCGAGATCGCGCACGCCCGCGACGTTCCCGAGGGCGAGACCTGCGTGAGCCCGCCGGGCCACCGCACCTTCTCCACCCCTCGCGAGCTGATCCGCTTCATCGCCCACCTGCGCGAGCTCTCAGGCGGCAAGCCCACGGGCTTCAAGCTCTGCGTCGGCGCGCGCCACGAGCTGCTGGCGATCTGCAAGGCCATGGTCGAGGAAGGGACGGCGCCGGACTTCATCATCGTCGACGGCTCCGAAGGCGGAACGGGCGCGGCGCCCGCCGAATACGAGGACCACATGGGCACGCCGCTGACCGAGGGGCTCATCATGGTGCACAACGCGCTGGTCGGCACCGGCCTGCGCGACCGCATCCGGATCGGCGCCAGCGGCAAGGTCGCCACGGGTTCGGACATCGTCAAGCGCCTGGCCCAGGGCGCCGACTACACCAACGCCGCGCGGGCGATGATGATGGCCACCGGCTGCATCATGTCCCAGCGCTGCCACACCAACCAGTGCCCGGTCGGCGTCGCCACGCAGGACCCCAAGCGGGCCCGCGCCCTCGACGTGGAGGACAAGTCCAAGCGCGTTGAGCGCTACCAGCGCGCCACGGTCGCCGAGGCGCAGCGCATGTTGGGGTCCATGGGCCTGCGTGATCCCGGCGCCGTCACGCCGCACAACCTGATGCGGCGCGTCGACCACATCACCTCGCGCAGCTACGCCGAGCTGTATGAGTGGCTCGCCCCCGAGCAGTTGCTCGACGAGCCGCCCGCCGAGTGGGCCGTGGATTGGGAGCGCGCCGACCCCGATCATTTCGCCCCGCGCAATCCGTGAGTTCCAGGCGCCGCCTTCGGGTAGCGCCAGAGCCATACCCCGTCGATTCGCGCTCACCTTCGATGATGGTCCGGATCCGCGGTGGACGCCAGCGGTCCTCGACGCGCTGCGCGCCGCCGACGCCCGCGCGACCTTTTTCGTCCTCGGTCCCTGCGCCGCCGCGCACCCCGAGCTGATCGCGCGCACGCTCGCCGAAGGACATGCGGTCGGCGTGCACGCCTATGAGCACGTGCGCCACACCGAGCTCGATGCCAAGTCGGGCGCCGCAGATCTCGATCGGGCGCTGAGCGTCCTGGAGCGGCTCGACGTGCGGCCGGAGATCTGGCGCGCCCCTTGGGGCGTCGAGGCGTCCTGGACCCGCCCGACCGCCGCCGCGCGCGGGCTGCGCCTCGTCGGCTGGAGCGCCGATACGCACGACTGGCGCGGCGACGCGGCCGGCGCGATGCTGGCCGCGGTCGCGCCCGCCATCGAGGACGGCGCGATCGTCCTGGCCCACGACGGGCTCGGCCCGGGCGCGACGCGCAGCGGCTGCGAGGAGACGGTGGCGCTGATCGATCCGTTGGTCACCCTGGCCCGTAGCCGCGGCATGGAACCGGAGCTCCTGGCATGAGAACCGCAGGCAGGGCCGACGTCGACCTCGACCGTCTGAGCAAGCCGGACGCGCTGGCACTCGTCGCCGCGGGCGCCGCCGACCGCGACCGCGACACCTCGGGGCGCTTCCCCGACGACGCATTCGGCGCGCTGGAGCGTGCGGGGTTGGCCAGCATCACCGCCGGCCCCACCGTCGCCGGCTACGCCGACGAGCTGGCGCTGCTGCGCGAGGTCGCGCGCGCCGATGCGGGCGTCGCCCGCATCCTCGACGGCCACCTCAACGCCGTCGAGCGCCTGCGCGTCCAGGCGCCTGCGGCCTTGCGCCACCGGGAGCTGACCGCCATCGCCGCCGGCCGACTGCGCGCCGGCGTGTGGGGCGCCGACCCCGGGCCCGAGGAGGGCACGCCTGCGCGGCTGGACGGCGAGACGATCTCCGGGACCAAGCTCTTCTGCTCGGGCGCTGGAGGACTCGACCGCGCGCTCGTGCTCGTCGCCGACCCCGATGGCGCCGAGCCGCCGTCAGCCGCGTGGATCGACCTCACCGCGCCCGACACCGTCGAGATCGACCGGCGCTGGTTCCGCGGCGCCGGCATGCACTCGTCCGCGAGCCACCGCGTCACCTTCCACCGCGCGCCGGTGCTCGCCGTGCTCGGGTCGCCCGGCGCGCTGACCCAGCAGCCGTGGTTCGCACGCGACGCGGTGCGGACGGCCGCGACCTGGGCGGGCGCCGCCGACGCGGCAGTGGAGGATGCGCTGCGCCACCTCGCCGCGCGACCGCAGAGCTCGGAGCTCGAAGCGCTGGCCGCCGGACGGCTGCTGACCTGGCAGCACGGCGTCGGCCTGTGGCTGCAGGACGCCGCAAGCGCGCTGGCCCACGCGCCGAGTGTGACCAACGCCGCGCGCACCGCCACGCAGACGCGGGCCGCGATCGCCGATGCCGCGCGCGCAATCCTCGACGAGGCCGAGCGCGCGACCGGCTCGCGCCCGGCAGCCGCCGCCGCGCCCCTGGACCGCGCCGCGCGCGACCTGCGGCTCTTCCTGCTGCAGCACCGGCTGGAGCCGATCGTCGCGCGCGCCGGGCGCGAGGCGCTGGAGGAGCGGCGGTGACCTCTGACTTCGAGGATCGCTACCGCGCCGATCCCGATCCCTGGGGCACGCTGACCGACCCCTATGAGTCCGACAAGCGCGAGCGGACGCTGGCGGCCTGCGGTGAGGGACCGTTCGTCGCGGTCTGCGACCTCGGCGCCGGCACCGGTCTGCTCGCCGAGGCGCTGGCGCGCCACTCCGAGCAACTGCTCGCGCTCGACGGCGCGCCGACAGCGGTCGCCGAGGCGCAGCGCCGGCTCGCGCCGTTCCCCGGCGCCGAGGCGCGCGTCGCCACGCTGCCCGACGGTCTGCCAGACGGTCCCCTCGATCTCGTCGTCGCCAGCGAGATCTTGTACTACTTGGACGGCGCTGCCTTTCAAGCGGTTCTCGATTGGCTACCGCGCGCGCTGGTGCCCGGTGGTCGTTGCGTCGCGGTGCACTGGACCGGGACCGCGTCGGACCTGCGCCGCAGCGCCGACGACGTCGGGGCTGCGCTGGCCGCGGTGCCGACCCTGCGACGGCTCGATGCGGCCCCGACCGAGGGCTTCCGGCTCGACGTCCTGGAGCGAGCGTGATGACCGCTCATCGCGCAGGGAGCCTCAGCGCCGTGAGCCACCTCCGCGCCGTCGTCGTCATCCCCGCGCGTGACGAGGCCGAGCACATCGATCGCTGCCTGCGCGCGCTGGCCGCTCAGCGTGGCCTGCGCCCCACCGTCGCCTTCAAGGTCATCCTCGTGCTGGATCGCTGCACCGACGCGACCGAGACGGTTGCACGTACCACGGCGCGCGCCACCGGCCTCGCGCTGCACGTCGAGCACAGCCCCGCTCCGGGTGTCGGCGCCGCCCGCCGCCATGGGATGGACCTCGCCTGCGACCAGCTGTCAGCCATCGAGCCCGACGGGCTGATCGCCTGCACCGACGCCGACAGTGCGGTCGCACCCGACTGGCTCGCCGCGCAACTGGCGCTCGTCGACGCGGGCGCCGACGCGATCGGCGGGCGCATCGAACTCGACCCCATCGACGCCGCCGCGCTGCCAGCCGCCGCGCTGCTGCGCCGCGAGCAGCGGGCGGGCGTCCGGCTGACCGCGGTGCTCGCCGAGGACCCGAGCGCCGAGCACCACTTCTTCTCCGGCGCGTCGCTCGGCGTGACGGCTCGTGCCTACCGCGCCGTCGGCGGGATCGATCCCGCCACCGCACTGGAAGACGAAGGCTTCGGCCAGCGGCTGACCGCCGGCGGCTGGCGCATCGTCCGCTCCGACGCCGTCTCGGTCCGCACCTCGGCACGCACCCACGGCCGGGCACCGCGCGGGCTGGCACGCGACCTTCAGCTCGGCGACTGGCTCGCGCGCCGCCGCTACGACGGCCGCGCCTACACGGCACAGCGGTTGTTGGAGGCCAAGGGCGACACCACCATCTCGGTCGTCGTGCCCGCTCGCGACTGCGCCGCGACCGTCGGCGCCGTGCTGCGCCTGACGGTGATGCCGTTCGTCAGCATCGGGTTGATCGACGAAGTGCTGGTGGTCGACGGCCGCTCGACCGACGCGACGATCGCCCGCGCCACCCATGCCGGCGCTCGGGTCGTCGCCCAGGACGACCTCCTGCCCGAGCACGGTCCGGCCCAAGGCAAGGGCGATGCGATGTGGCGCGGCCTGCACGCGACCACCGGCGACGTCGTCGCGTTCCTCGACGCCGACACCGAGGACCCGGACCCGCGCCACCTGCTCGGCCTGCTCGGACCGCTGCTCGAAGACCCGGATGTCCAGCTCGTCAAGGGCGCGTTCGCCCGGCCGTTTCGCGACGGCGAGACCGTTCGCGACGGTGAGGGCGGCCGCGTCACCGAGCTGATGGCCCGGCCGCTGCTCAACCTCCATGTCCCGGAGCTCGCAGGCTTCGAGCAGCCGCTGGCCGGCGAGACCGCGGCGCGCCGGACGTTGTTGGAGGCCTTGCCGTTCCCCGTGGGCTACGGGATCGAGATCGCGCTGCTGATCGACGCGCTGCGCCACGTGGGTCTCGACGGCCTCGCCGAGGCGCAGCTCGGCACACGCCAGAACCGCCACCAATCGTTGCGCGAGCTCGGCGCGATGGCCTTCGCCGTCCTCTGCGCGGTCCAGGCGCGGATCGCGCCCGGCGACGCTGAAGCCGTGCCGGCAGGACTCGTCCAACCCTGGGACGGTGGCGCGGTGCGCGATGTCCCGGTACTCGAGCGCCCGCCGCTGCGTCAGCTCGGCGAGGAGGAGAGAAACCTCGGCATCGCCGGCGCCGCGTAGGTCAGCTCCAGTGCTTCGCCGTTCGGCGTGCCCGGCCCCAGGATGGCGGCGACGTCGGGCGCATCGGCGGCGATCGCCGCGAGCATGCGCAGGACGCCGGAGTGCGCGCAGAGCAGGACACGCAGCGGACGGCCCTCGTGCAGCGCCTCGGCGCGCAGCGCGTCGAGCGCCGCCAGGACCCGCAGGCCCATGGTGCGGTAGCTCTCGCCGCCCGGCGGCGCGGCGTCGAGGTCGGCCGGCTGGGTCCAGCCGCCGGCCGGCTCGCCCTCGAGGATCCCGAACGAGCGCTCGCGCCAGCACGGGTCGGCGACCAGCTCGATGCCGTGCAGTCCCGCCGCGTCGCAGGCGATCCGCAGCGTGTCGGCCGCGCGCCGCGCGCCCGAGTGCACACGCCGGTCGAAGGCGCCCGCCACCAGCGGCGCCAGCGCGGCAGCCTGCGCACGCCCACGCGCCGTCAACGGTGGATCGAGCTGGCCGGTGTAGTGCCCCGCGGCGTTGAGCGTCGTCTCGCCGTGGCGGATGACGACCATGGAGAGCAGCGCGTCGGCCATCGCAGGAGACGATGACAGCCGTCGCCGGTGCATGACCTGCAGCCCCGGCGGGAACGGTGCGGGCGTGACCGACCTCTTCCGCGACCTCGCCGACGGTGCGACGCCGCGGGCGCTCAGCCGCGGCCTCTGGGCGCGGCGAGCGGCGATGACGGTCCTGACCGTGATCGCCCTACTCGGGTTGTTGGACATCTTCGGCCAGCGCACCAGCCGGTCGGCGGCCGCCGGCGACGCGGCCGCGCTGTCGGTCCGCGCGCCGGCGACGGTCCGCGGCGGGCTGCTGTTCCAGTCCACGATCCAGATCACAGCACGGCGGGCGATCGACCATCCGCGCCTCGTGCTCGCCGACGGCTGGATCGAGGGGATGCAGGTCAACTCGATCACCCCCGACGCCGACGGCCAGACGGTCCGCGGCGACGATCTCGTGCTGAGCTACCCAGCGCTGAGCGCCGGAGAGCGAATGACGATCCGGATGCAGTTCCAGGTCAACCCCACCAACGTCGGCCACCGCTCCTACGACCTCGAGCTCGACGACGCCGAGCAACCGCTCACCCGCGTCGACCGCTCCCTCACCGTCCTGCCCTGAACCGCTCATGGATCTCGTCCTCCGCACCGCCTTCGTCTTCTTCCTCATCTTGATCGTCACGCGCGCGGTCGGGCGCCGTGAGCTGAACTCGATGGAGCCGTTCGACATCATCTTGCTCGTCGTCATCGGCGACCTCGTCCAACAGGGCGTGACCCAGAGCGACTACTCGCTGACCGGCACGACGACGGTCATCGCGACGCTCGCGATCCTGACGGTCTCGACCGGCTATCTCAGCTTCCGCGTGCGCCGGCTGCGTCCGCTGCTGGAAGGCGAGCCGATCGTGCTGATCGCCAACGGCGAGATCCGCCGGGAGGCGTTGCGCCGCCAGCGCATCACCGTCGAGGAGCTGGGCGCAGAAGCGCGTCAGTCGCAGATCGGCTCGCTGGCCGAGATCCGCTTCGCGGTCCTGGAGACCAGCGGCCGGATCTCGTTCGTGACCGACGCCTAGCCGGGAACGTCAGACCCCGGCGGCGTCGGCCCCACCGAGGAGCACGCGCAGGTTCAGCATCGACTTGGTGTGGATCTGGCTGATGCGCGACTCGGTGACGTCGAAGACCTCGCCGATCTCGGCGTAGGTCAGGTCCTGGTGATAGCGCAGCGCCAGGATCGTCTGCTCGCGCCCGCTCAGCTGCAGCACCGCCGCCGCAACCTGGTCTTCGAGATCGGCCCGGTCGGAGATGTCGGCCGGATCGCCGGCGCTGGGGTCGGGAAGGAAGTCCAGCATCGTGGTCGGCGCCGTGTCCGAGCCGTTGAAGCCCCACGGCTGGTCGAGCGCGACCAGTTGAGCATTGGCGGCACGCTGCATGCGCGCGTCGAGCTCGTCAGCGTCGATGTCCAGCGCGACGGCCAGCTCGGCGTCGGTGGGCAGCCGCTGCAGTCGGACCAACAGGTCGGCGCTTGTGCGCTCGAACTCGCGCGCCTCGTCGCGCACCGCTCGCGGCACCCAGTCCAGCGAGCGCATCGCGTCGATGATCGCCCCGCGAATGCGCAGGCCGGCGAAGGACTCGAACTTGACCCCGCGCGCGGGGTCGTAGCGCTCGACGGCCTCGATCAGGCCGGCGAGGCCATAGGCCACAAGATCGGCGAGGTCGACGTGCGGCGGCATCCGTGAGGCGATGCGGCCCGCGACGTGCTTGACAATCGGGCTGTAGGCCAACACGAGCTGATCGCGGACCTCCCGCTCGCCGTCGCGGCGGTACCGGCGCCAATACTCGGCGAGCACGATCGCCTTCGGAGCCTGGGACCTGCTGGCCGTGGACAGCATGGGATGCGCACCTCAAGACATAGGAGTCGGCGGGCGGGGACCCAGCCGTGCGACCCCGTTTGCATGGGCGACGCATGAAATTCTCGGATCGGTATCGGCAAAAAGCTGAGGAACCTTGATCCATACCGCCGCGGCGGCGACGATCTAGACACTTCCATTGGTCAGCCCCCTGCCACTGACCTACAGGTCGAACCGTTCGGTACCGATAGAGTGGGTTGGGGTTGGATGTCCGCTGGCAGACGCAACGGACCGCAGCCCGCCCGCTCCCGGGCGTACGACGACAGAGGAGTCGCCATGACCCGCAGTCGGACCACGGCGCCCTCCAACGGCGCCTCCGCGGTCGTCGACCCCCGGGTCGTCCCACGGCGCGGCGTCGACAGCTTCTGGGAGCTGGCGACCGACCTCTTTGCGATCTGCGGCGCCGACGGTCTGCTCTACGCCTTGAATCCCGCCTGGGAGCGACTCCTGGGCTGGTCGCGCGCAGAGATCACCGCCCAGCCCTTCACCTCGTTCATCCATCCTGACGACCTGCAGGCCACCGTCGACGTGCTCGCCCGCACGCACATCGCCGGCTCCCAGATCGACAAGCTCGTCAACCGCTGGCGGCGCCGGGACGGCACCTATGCCACCTTCGCCTGGAGCGGCGCCTCCGACGGCGACGTCTGGTGCGTGGTCGGGCGCGACCTGACCGGCCACACCCAACTGCGACTCGACGCCCGCGAGCAGCAGGAGAGCGCCACCGACTTCTGGCAGGGCACGATGGACTCGCTCGACGCCCACGTCGCAGTCCTGGCGCCCAACGGCGAGATCGTCGCCGTCAACCGGGCCTGGCGCCGCTTCGAGGAGGAGAACGGCGCCTGCAACGGAACGATCGGCGAGAACTACCTCACGCTCGGACCGATCGACGGCCCGCACGCCTCCGGCGTGCGCGCCCGCGCCGGCGTCGAGGCCCTGTTGAAGGGCGAGGGCGAGCGCTTCTCGATGGAGTACGCCGCCCGCGGCACCGAGGGTGAGCGCTGGTTCACCCTGACCGCGACGCGCTTCTCGGGACCCGGACCGGTGAGCGTCGTCGTCGCCCATCACGACATCACCGAGCGGCGCAGCATGGAGGATGACGCCCTCAACGCGCGCAACCACCTCGCCGCGGTCACCGACAGCATGGGCGAGGGCCTCCTGGTGCTCGACAGCGCCGGCCGCGTGACGCTGATGAACCAGGCCGCCGAGGAGATGCTCGGCTGGGCGTTGAAGGATCTCCGCGGCCGCGTGATGCACGACATCGTCCACTACCGCCGGCCCGACGGCTCACCCCAGCCCGCCGCCGCGAGCACGATCCTGCAAACGCTGGAGCTCTGCGCGACGATCCGCGCCGAGGACGAGATCTTCATGCGCCGCGACGGCACCGAGCTGCCCACGTCCTACACGGCCGCACCGCTGGTCACCACCGAGGGCCTGGAGGGCTGCGTCATCGTCTTCACCGACGCGACGGTCCGCCAGGCCGAGCAGCACGAGCTGCGCCGCAAGCTCGAGGCGCTCTCCTGGGCCGGCCGCGTGCAGGACGCACTGCGCGAGGAGCGGTTCCTGCTCTACGCCCAGCCGATCCTCGACCTCGCGACCGATGAGATCGTCCAGCACGAGCTGCTGCTGCGGATGCGCGAGCCCAACGGCGAGATCGTCGGCCCGGCCTCCTACCTGCAGATCGCCGAAGAGCACAATCTGATCGGGGATATCGATCGTTGGGTGATCCGGAGGGCTTCTCGCCTAGCCGCCCGCGGCCTGCCGGTCGAGCTCAACGTCTCCGGCGGGTCGATCAGCGACCCCGAGCTGATCACCCACATCGAAACCTGCCTGCAGGAGACCGGCGCCGACCCGGCGCTGATGGTCTTCGAGATCACCGAGACTGCCCTGGTCTCCGATGAGGAGGCCGGACGGCACTTCGTCCAACGCGTTCACGAGCTGGGCTGCAAGCTGGCGCTCGACGACTTCGGCACCGGCTACGGCGGCTTCACCTACCTCAAGCAGCTGCCGGTCGACTACCTCAAGATCGACATCGAGTTCGTGCGCGATCTGCGCACCAGCGAAGCGAGCCTCCACGTCGTCGAGGCCGTGGTCAACCTCGCTCGCGGATTCGGCCTGCAGACGGTGGCCGAGGGCGTCGAGGATGTCGAGACCCTCACCTTGCTCAAGACCCTGGGCGTCGACTACGCGCAGGGCTACTACATCGCACGTCCGGGACCGCTCGAAGATGCCTTCACCGACGCCACCCTCAGGAGCAGCGCACGATCATGACCGACGACCTCATCACCCCCCAGCAGCGAGAGCTCGATCGGGAGCAGGCGGTCGCCGATCTCGATCAGTCGATCGCCTACCGCGAGCAGGCGCTGTCGGATCGCGAGCAGCAGCACCTCGACGCCCGTCAGACGGAGGTCGACCTCGAGCGCGCCGAGACGCCGGCGGGCGCCTTCGCGGCGCACCTCGCCCTCGAGCACCGCCAGGCCGAGCTGACGCGCACCCAAGCCCGTCGCGACGCCTACCAGAACCAGATCGACGACACCCAGGGCGGCCACGACCGTCTGCAGGACACGCTGGAGCTGGGTCAGGATGCGCTCGAGCTGCCGACCTCGGCGCTGGCGCCGAGCACCGAGGACATCGTCGAGGCGGCGCGCCGCCGCCAGCAGTCGGCCGCCGAGCGCGCACAGGCCGCGGTGGATCGCGCGGCCGCGGCGACGCGGCGGGCCGATGCGGCGTTGCGCAGGACCCGCGGCGCGCCACCGGCGTAATCGGTTCCTTGAACGGGGTGCGAGGGCACTAAGCTTGAATCCCTACCCCTTTTAAGGCCATTACCCCAAGGAGCTCTCCATGGCGTTGACCATCGGCGACACCGCACCCGACTTCGAGGCCGACACGACCGAGGGTCGCATCAGCTTCCACGACTGGATCGGCGACGGCTGGGCCGTCCTCTTCTCCCACCCGCGGAACTTCACGCCGGTCTGCACGACCGAGCTCGGCTACATGGCCTCGATCAAGCCGGACTTCGACGCCCGCGGCGTGAAGATCATCGGCCTCTCGGTCGACCCGCTGGAGAACCACGAGAAGTGGGCCCAGGACATCGCCGAGACGCAGGGCACGGCGCCGAACTACCCGTTGATCGCCGACAGCGACTTCAACGTGTCCAAGTTGTACGGGATGCTCGGCGCCGACGTCGAGGGTGACCCGACGCAGCGCACCCCCGCCCAGAACGGCACGCTGCGCAACGTCTTCGTCATCGGCCCCGACAAGAAGATCAAGTTGGTGCTCATCTACCCGATGACCACCGGCCGCAACTTCGACGAGGTCCTGCGCGTCATCGACTCGCTGCAGCTGACGGCTAACCACGCCGTGGCCACGCCGGCGCAGTGGCAGCCGGGCGAGGACGTCATCATCGCGGGCTCGGTCAGCGACGAGGCCGCCAAGGAGAAGTACCCCGACGGGTGGGACGCGCCGCGGCCGTGGCTGCGGATCGTCCCCGCGCCGTAGTCGGATTGGATTCGGTGAGACGTCCTACGGGGTCGGCGTGAGCACGACCTCGTAGGGCGAGTCGCCGTAGTCGACGGCCAGCAAGAAGCGCCCGTCGGGATGGATGGTCGTGGTGCCCGTTTGGGCGGCCTGCTTGAACAATGGGATCGTGTGCGCCGGGCCTGCGCTGACCGCGGTCTCCAGGTGGGCGGTGAAGGGCACCTCGTCGGCCCACGCCACCCCTGTGCCGTATTGGGTGAAGCGCACGCGATAGGCGCCGTGCAATCTGTAGGGGCCGTGCTCGTCGGGCGCGTAGTCACCGCGGACGGTGATGGCGCCGGCGTCCTGTACCGACCGCTGGCCGGCCGGCGTCGTGCGCACCGTCGCTGTCGGCGTTGAGGCGCCACCACAGCCGGCGAGCGCGATTGCGACCGCGATCACGGGTGTGGTTAGATGCCGCCAATGCATAGGTTTATCCTAGGCACGAGTCGGCGCCAGCTCTTGGCCGCCGGCGCCACCGCCGCCGCGGGGCTCGTGGCGACCGCCGCCGTGCCTCAGGCGCGCGCAGCGCTCCCGCCGGCCACGCCGGCAGGCGACGACCTCGGCTTCCTGGCCTTCGGCGCGGTCGCCGAGGGCGTCCTCGTCGCCTTCTTCGATGCGGCGCTGGCGATCTCCGGCGCCTGGTCGGCCGCCGAGCGGCGCGTGCTGACCGAGGCGCGCGCGAGCCACCGCGCCAACATCGATCGCCTCAACACCGCGCTGGGTCCGGACAACGCCGTCACCCCGGGAGACTTCGCCCACCAGGTCACCGTTGGCTCACGCCCCGGCGCGCTGCGGGTCGGCCGTGAGCTGGAGACGCTGGTGGGCGGCACCTACCTCGGCGGCGTGGCCGCGTCAGCCGACTACGGCACCCGCCTCCTGCTCGGCCGCCTGCTCGCGCTGGCCAGCAGCCAGAACGCGATCCTCACCCGTTGGGCCGGCAAGGCCGCGGGCGGCCTGCCCTCCCCCCTCGACCTCGACGCGGCCGGGCTCAAGCTCGACGCCTATCTCAAGGAGCCAAGGTCGTGAAGCGCCTCCTGCTCAGCGGCACCGCGGTCGCGGCGCTGATGCTCGCCGCCGCTCCGACGGGCGCCAGCGCCCTCAACGTGTCGGCCGCGACGTCGCTGACCAACGTGATGCCGGAGATCAAGCGCGATGCCTCCTACTCCTTCGGCGGCTCCAACACCTTGCAGTTGCAGATCGAGCGCGGCGCACCCGCGGATCTGTTCCTGTCGGCCGAGCCCAACGAGGCCCAGGCGCTGTACCGCGAAGGCCGCTGCCAGCGGCCCGTGACGTTCGCCACCAACAAGCTCGTGCTGATCGTGCGCCAGGGCGACCCGCGGCAGCTCGGCTCGATCTACGGGCTGCGCAAGGGCGGCTTGAACCTCTCGATCGGCAACGCGGCGGTGCCGATCGGCGACTACACCCGCCGGCTGCTGCACCGCCTGCGGATGAGCAGCGTGTTGACCACCAACAAGGTCTCCCAGCAGTCCAACGTCGGCCAGGTGCTCTCGCAGGTGGCCTTTGGCGGTGCGGATGCAGGGTTCGTCTACGTGACCGACGCCCGCACGCAGCCCGACCGCATCGACTCGCTCTACGTGCCGCAGTGGGCGCAGCCGGCCGTGCGCTATCAGGGCTGCGTGGTCGTCCGCGACGGAGCCGACACGGCCGGCGCCCAAGCGCTGCTGGACAGCATCCGTTCCTCGCGCGGGCGCGGCTTGTTGCAGCACTTCGGGTTCGGGCTGCCGCCAAAGGCATGATCCGGCGCGCCGGCACGGCGGTGGCGCTCGGCATCGTCGTCGCCTTCCTGGCGGTGCCGCTGATCGCCCTGTTCGTCCAGGCGCCGCTGAGCGATCTGCCGTCGCTGTTGCGCCGGCCCGAGGTGCGCGACGCGATCTGGGTGACGATCAAGACCAACGTCGCAGCCAACATGTTGGTCTTGCTCTTCGGGACGCCTGCCGCGTGGGTGTTGGCCACGCGGCGCTTCCCGGGGCGTGCCGCGATCCTGACGCTCTGCGAGCTGCCGCTCGTGCTCCCCCCGGCCGTGGCGGGCATCGCGCTGCTGGCCGCCTACGCGCAGGGCGGGCTGTTCGGCGACGCGCTGGATGCGATCGGCGTCGTGCTTCCGTTCGGGCCGTGGGCGGTGGTCCTGGCGATCACGTTCGTCGCCTCGCCGTTCTACCTGCGCCAGGCGGTGGCGACGTTCAGCGAGGTCGACGGCGACCTGACCGATGTGGCGCGGACGTTGGGCGCGTCGCCGACGAGGACGTTCTGGCGCGTCGTCCTGCCGCTGGCGTTCAGCGGCCTGGTCGCGGGCTGGGTGCTGGCCTTCGCGCGCGGCATCGGCGAGTTCGGCGCCACGATCATCTTCGCCGGCAACGTGCAGGGGCGCACCACCACGCTGACCCTCGCCGTCTACCAGGAGCTCGACAGCAGCCTCGACGTGGCGCTCGCGCTCGGCGTCCTGCTGGTGGCGCTCAGCGCGACCGTGCTGCTTTCCTACAAGCTGCTGGGCGCATGGCGGTCCTCGACCTCGACATCACCAGCGAGCTTCGCTCCTTCCGTCTCGCGCTGAGGCTCGCGGTCGGCGAGGAGGTCGTCGCGCTGGTGGGGCCGTCGGGTGCGGGCAAGACGACGGTGCTGCGGGCGGTCGGGGGGCTGCACCGTCCTGATGGTGGGCGGATCGCGTGTGGTTCCGAGGTCTGGTTCGCCGGCGGTGAGCGTGAGCGGACGGTTGACCTGCCGCCGGAGCGGCGGTCGGTCGGCTATGTGCCGCAGCACCATGCGTTGTTCCCGCACTTGACGGTGCGCGAGAACGTGGCGTTCTCGGGTGCGGATGAGGCGACCGTCGCCTCGCTCCTCGTGCGTCTGGGCATCGCGGAGCTCGCCGCCGAGCGGCCGGCGCGGCTGAGCGGTGGCGAGCGCCAGCGGGTGGCGCTGGCGCGTGCCCTCGCCCGGGCGCCGGACGTCCTGCTGCTCGACGAGCCGCTGGCGGCGCTCGACGCCCACACGCGGCGTGTGATCCGCGACGAGCTGGCGGCCGAGCTGCGCGGCTTCGGCATCCCAACGCTGCTGGTCACCCACGATTTCTCGGATGCGTCCGCGCTGGCCGACCGCGTCGCGGTGATCGTCGACGGCACGCTGCGCCAGCTCGCCACGCCGGCCGAGCTGCTCGCCGCGCCCGCCGATCGCTTCGTCGTCGCCCTGACCGGGGGCAGCGTGGTCCGCGGCTCGCGACAGGTTGACGGGCGCGTGTATGTAGATGCCGGCGGCGAGATCGACGTCGCGGTCTACCCGTGGGACGTCGAGGTGCGCCCCGGGCTTGGCCCCGCAGGCGCGTTGAGCGGGACGGTCGCGGCCACGACGATCGAGGCGGGGCGTCTGCGTGTGCGTGTTGGCGACTGGATCGGCGAGGCCGAGAGCGCCGCGGGGCTCGAGCCGGGCAGCACCGCGCACGGGGTCGTCCGCCGGCTCCATCCGCTCGACGGCTGACGCCGCCGAGGCACCGGCGCCCGCGCTGCGCCATCATCGTCGCGTGTCCGCGGCCGACAGCACGCAGCGCGAGGAGCCGCCCGGGCTCATGGAAGCCATCGGCGGCCCGCTCGGCATTGCCGAGACGTCGCTGCCGCCCGTCGCCTTCGCCGCGGTCTACGGCTTCACAGACACCAACACCGCCGCGATCGTCGCGGTCGCCGTCGGGGTGGTCTTCGCGCTCGCGCGGCTGGTGCGGCGCGAGACGCCGCGCCACGCGCTGACCGGCCTGGTCGGCATCGGCTTCGCCGCCTTCGTCGCGGCTCGCAGCGGCAAGGCGGAGAACTTCTTCCTGCCCGGCCTGCTGGCCAACGCCGCATATGCGACCGCCCTGCTGGTCTCGGTCGTGATCCGCCGGCCGCTGATCGGCTACGTCGTCGGCCAACTCGACGGCGAGGGCCTCGCCTGGCGCGAGGAGCCGCTGCGCGTGCGGGCCTTCATGCGCGCGAGCCTGATGTGGGCCGCGCTCTTCGCGCTGCGCCTGGCAGTCCAGCTCCCGCTCTACCTCGCCGGCGCGGTCGGGGCCCTCGGCGTGGCCCGCACCGCGATGGGCCTCCCGCTCTTCGCGCTCGGCCTGTGGCTGACCTACCGCTTGGTCCGCCCGCCGTCAGCCGACGACGCGACCGGCTGAGGCCCACTCGGCCGCCCGCGTCCGCGGCCGGCCGATCATCACCGCGGTGCCATCGTCGAGGATCGGCCGCTGGAGGAGCGCCGGATGCTCGAGCAGCGTCGCCACGACCTGCTCGATGTCCCAGCCGTCGGCGTTCAGTTCGAGCGTCGCGTACTGCTTGTCGCGCCGGATCAGCGCGTCCGGCGGATCGCCGACGAGGCGCTGGGCGAGCGAGCGCAGCTCGTCCTCGTTCAGGCGCTCGGCGACGAGCAGGTACTTGCGCACGGTGACGGTGTGGCCGGCATCTTCGAGGGCGTCGAGGGCGTGGACCGAGGTCGGGCAGTGGGGGTTGTGCAGGAGGGTGAGGGTCACGGGGCGGGATCTTATGGCGAGCGACGGTGGCTCAGCTCGCAAGGAGCTGCTGACCTACGTAGCCACCGGGCGCAACGCCAGGCGGGCAGGCGAAGACGGCGCTGGCGGTGTGAATCAGGTGCTGGGCCAAGGCGTCGTTGCCGGCGAGGCGGCGCTGGATCGGCACGAATTGCCGGCGTGGGTCGCGCTGGAAGCAAATGAAGAAGAGGCCGGCGTCGATCTGCGCGGTGTCGTGGTCGATGCCGTCGTCGAAGTTGTAGCCGCGACGCAGGAGTCGGGCGCCGTGGTTGGTCTCGGGCGCGGCGAGCCGGATGTGGGCGTCAGCGGGGATCGTCGGGCCGTCGGGACCGGTGGCGACGAGATCCGGCACGTCGTGCTCATGTCGACCACCGAGTGGAGCGCCCGAGGCCTTGTGGCGGCCGATCGTGGACTCCTGCCCGGCCGTCGATGTCGCGTCCCACACGTCGAGCACGGTCCGCACGCGGCGGGCGACGAGGTAGGCGCCGCCCGCCATCCAGCGGGCGCCGTCGCCGGCACCCGCCCAAAGATGGCGAGCGGTGAGAGCGTCGTCACGCACGTCGAGATTGCGCGAGCCGTCCTTGAAGCCGAGCAGGTTGCGCGGTGTCGTACCGGCCGGCTGTTCGCCGAGGAAGCCGCTCTGCAGCCAGCGGGGCTCAGCGACTCCGCGCGCAGCGCCGGTGAGCGCATGGATGGCGTGGAAGGCGACCTGCGGGTCGTCGGCGCAGACCTGGATGGCCAGGTCGCCGTCGCTGCGGCGCTGGTCGAGGGCATCAGCGCCGAAAGCCGGGATCGCCGCCAGCGCTGCGGGCCGATGTGATCTCAGGTCAAGCTCGTCGTGCTCGAAGAGGCTCGGACCGAAGCCAAAGGTGATCGTCAGGCGAGCGGGCGCGAGCTCCGTCGCCTCCCCCGTGTCGCGCTTCGCGGGATCGGTGGAGCTGAGGCGACCACCAGCCGTGAGCGTTGCCGCCGCGTCGGTCCATGCCCGAAGCAGCTGCTGGAGATCCTCCCGACGGGTCGCCTGGAGATCGAAGGCCGCGAAACGCAGATGGCGTTGTTGCGCGGTGACGATCCCAGCCTGATGGGCGCCGTGAAACGGGACGGTGGTCCGCCGACGAACGGTCCGTTCGACCGCCGCCTTCGTGCTCGCTGGCGCAGAGCCGCAACCGGTCGCCGCCAGCGTCGCGGCGGCCCCAGCACCACCGAGCGCCAGGAAGCCGCGACGCGAGACGGCGGGAACAGCGAACTCCTCTGAACGTCGGGGGCGATCCATCGCGCGTGCATCGGCCATCGATGGCGAGAACTGTAGAGCACTCGTCGGATGCTGTCTGCTCAGTGACGAACCAGTGTTCGATCCCCATTTCTGGGTAGCCGCCTGGACGTTTGTTCGATGTTGGTTCGACCCTCCCTTCGTCAGTCTGCGCCGCTGTGCATTCGCGATCTTTCAAGGCATACATGTCGATCTTGCTCGGGATTGGAGGTCTCTTCGGAGCAGCCTCTGCGTCCGCGCAGGCCGCCGCACCGATCAACACCGCCGCCCCCACGGTCTCGGGCATCGAACGACTCGGCCAGATCCTCACGGTCCACGACGGCACCTGGACCGGCACGCCCGACATCACGTACAGCCACCAGTGGCGTCGCTGCGACAAGGCCGGCGACAACTGCACCGACATCGCCCAGGCAATCAACGGCTCCTACCGCCTCGCCGACGCCGACGTCACCTCCACCCTGCGCGTCGTCGTCATCGCGACCAACGACGATGGCGCGACCAGCGCCGCGACCGTGGCGACCGACGTCGTCGGCACCGGCGAGACCGCCTCCGACGCGCCCGATACCGCGACGCGCTACGACTACGACGCCGCCGGCCGCCTCAAGTCGGTCATTGGGCGGGATGCCAGCGCAGCACCCGGCGACCCGCTGCAGGCGGCCATCTATCACTGGGACGCCGTCGGCAACCTGCTCTCGATCGACCGCCGCGCCACCACCACCCCGGTGATCGACGAAGTCGATCCCGACCACGGCACCACCGGCCACAAGGTCACGATCACCGGCACCGGCTTCTCCAAGCGGATCTCCCAGGACACCGTGCGCTTCAACGGCACCGAGGCGACGATCCTCGACGCCAGCCCGACGAAGCTGATCGTACGGGTCCCCAGCGGCGCCACCGACGGCGCGGTCTCAGCCATCACGCCCGGCGGCACGACGACGAGCCCCGAGCCGTTCGCGGTGACCTCGTCGCTCGCACCGCACATCGACTCGATCTCGCCATCCGTCACGGGCATCGTGCTCGATTCCGACGCCGGCGAGACGATCACGATCTCCGGGTCGCACTTCGCCGAGCACCTGACCGACAACATCGTTTTGGTCAACGGCCACCGCGCCGAGCTGGTCTCAGCCACGTCCGGCACATTGGAGATCAAAGCCCCTCCGGGCACCGCGGGTGGCCACGTCGCGGTGACCACGCCTGAGGGCACCGACACGGGCCCCGACCTCTTCATCGAGCCCTACGGGTTCGGCACCGGCAACGTCGTGCAAACCCAGCGGGTCGCGCTGGACGAAGCCAACACGATCGCGTCCAACGCCATCGACAAGGTGGCGCTGGCGGTCTTCGACGGCCATCTCGACCAGGAGATCACGATCGACGCAGCCAGCGCCTCCGGCTACGCCAAGCTGTCGCTGCTCGCGCCCGACGGCAGCAAGATCGGCGAGACGATGATCGGAGCCGGCTGGGCGAACTACCTCGACACGATCCACCTGCCACAGGACGGCACCTACACCTTGGTGTACCAGCCGCTGACCTACAGCACCGATGGCGCTGACGCGAGCATCACCGTCCACGACGTCGGCAACGCCTACGTCGAGGCACAGCCGACGGCGACCGGAACCGAGGTCGACCTGTCCAGCACGGTCGCGGGTACCAACCCCGGCGTCCACATGAACCTTGACGCCGGTCAGGAGGTCTCGGTGGAGGGGTCGAGCTCGACGTTCGGCTACTCGAACCTCCGCTGGATCGCCCCGGACGGCACCGAACTCATCGCCAGCGACGCGTTCTGGGGCAGCGGCGCGTGGTGGGACGGCGTGCGCATTCCGACCACCGGTCGCTGGACGCTGCGCATGGACCCGCAGGGCACCAATACCGGCCACATCCACCTCAAGCTCTACGACGCCGCCGAGCTCCAGGCGGCGGTCGATCCGGAGGCCGACGGTGACGTCGCCCACGCCACCACAACCGTCCCCGGGCAGAACGTCCGCTTCTCCTTCGAGGGCCACGCAGGCGAGAAGATCTCGTTCAAGGGCACCGACGACTCGACGGTGGGCACGTCGTCGGTGACCCTGCTCTCCCCGAGCGGCGCGAGCCTGCAGAACACCTGGGACCTGCATACGTTCGCCGCGCCGACCGAGCTGCCGGCCGACGGCACCTACACCATCCTGGTGGATTCGCGCACGGCGCAGTCCGGCATCGTCGGCCTGAAAGTCTGGGACGTCCCGGAGGACATCGACGAGGACGTGACGCCGAGCGACACCGGCGACACCAAGACCATCACGATCCCCGCCGCCGGCCAGAAGGCCCATCTCCGGATCCACGCGGTAGCCGGCGAGAAGGTGGCGATCAAGGCCTACGACTCCACGTTCAACCAGGTCGGCCTGAACTGGTACAAGCCCGACGGCGGCTGGCTGGGCAGCTCGCAGTACCTCGGCACCGGCGGCACCTGGTTCGGCCCGACCAAGCTCGACCCGGCGGGGACCTACGAGCTGCGCGTCGAGCCGGGCAGCGGCTACACCGGCGCGATCACGCTGACGTTCTACGACGCCACCGACCCGGCACCCGTGGCAGTGACGCCGACCGCGACCGGTGCCGCGTTCTCGCTGGACGTCGCGGTCCCAGGCCAGGCGGCGACGGCAACCTTCACCGGTCATGTCGGCCAGCGGATCGGCATGCGTTCGCTGACCACGAGCTTCGGTCACGGCTTCGGCTTCGGAGCCCTCTACGCCCCGGACGGCAACAGCGTCGGCAGCGTCGGGATCGGCAACGGCAGCTACACCGACCGCATGACCCTGACCCAGGACGGGACCTACACGATCGCCGCGCAGGGGTTGTGGGAGGACATCGGCCTGACACAAATGGTCATCTACGACGTGCCGGCCGATCAGACCGCGACCGTGACGCCTACGCTGACCGGCGTGTCGACGCACTTCGACATCTCGCCGTTCCAGAACGCCGCGGTGCACGTCTCCGGCACGGCCGGTGACAAGATCTCCGCGCACGTCGACGAGGAGTCCTCGAGCCTCAACACCTACTGGCTCAACGCCTCGGGCAACCGCTTCGGCGCGGACGCGTGGTTCTCCTCACCTGGCGGCTTCCTCGATCAGGTGACGCTGCCAGCCACGGGCGACGTCGCGGCGGTCGTCGATCCGTGGGCGTGGACCGGCGGCTCGACCACCGTCAAGCTCTACGACGCGCAGGATCTTGTTGATGACGTCGGCACCGGCGGCACGTCACACGTCGCGCTCGCCACGCCAGGCCGCAACGCCCGCGTGACCTTCGACGCCGAGGCCGGCGACGTCGTGGCCTTCGACTTCACCGACGCGACGATCCCGCACTGGAGCGCGTCGCTGTACGGACCCAGCGGCAGCCAGATCGGCTACAGCTGGGGCGGCAGCTCGACCAACACGCTGCCGGCCGACGGTCAATACACCTTCGTGGTCGATCCATGGTCGGAAGACACCGGCGACGTCGATGTGACCGTCACGCCGTCGGGCGGCTCTTCGGCTCGCGCCACCGCGCACACGAGGACGGTGACGCGCGTCAAGGTCGGCTCGCCCAGAGGCTCGACGCGCACGCTGAAGCAGTACCTCCGCGGGACGAGCGCCGCGCACCTGCTGCGGACCGGCACCCCGCCGGCGCGCGACGCGCTGCCCAAGCAGGCGGTGGCGCCGAAGACCCTCGCCGAGATGCTCGGCAAGCGGTCGATGCCGGTGCCCGCTGCGCTGGCCGCCAGCGGTGGTCCGGCACCGGCAGCGAAGCACCAGCGCTCGCCGCTGTCGGCGCGCATGCGCCGCCCGAGCGGCGTGCCCGAGGTCTGGCGCCCCAAGCGCAGCGATCGCGCACCGGGTGGCTGGGTGACCGGTCGTCAGCCGTCGGCATGGGCGACGCTGCCCGGCCTGCAGGGTCGCCTCGGCATGACGGCGGTCGCCGGACAGGCCCTGAAGCTCAGCGGCGCGCCACTGAAGGGCGTGCGCGTGTCGGTCGTCGGCGCCGATCCCGTCACGACGACCGACACGACCGGCCGTTTCCTGCTCGAGGGCGTCCCGGCGGGCAAGCACACGCTGCGCGTCGAGGGCAGCACCGCGTCAAAGGGCGGCCGCCGGTACGGCGACTACGAGTTGGTCATGACGTTGAAGGCCAACGTGACGACGACGCTCGACAGCACGCTGTGGATGACGCGTCTCGACCCGGCAGGCGATCGCAAGATCTCGAGCCCGACCAAGGCCATCCGGATGACCAACCCGAAGATCCCCGGGTTCGAGGTCCGCATCCCCGCCGGCTCGCACGTCACGGACCGGTCGGGTCGCACCCTGCACCACCTCAATCTGTCAGCTGTCCCGCTCGACCGTCCGCCATTCGCACTGCCGACCGGCGTCACCGTCTCGGCCTATTTCACCGTCCAGCCGGGCGGCGCCTACTTCAGCAAGGGCGCCCAGATCGTCTACCCCAACTACCACCACCTCCGCCCGCGCTCACGTGTCACCTTCTGGGACTACGACGCCAAGGACCGCGGCTGGTTCGAGTACGGCAAGGGTCGTGTGACCACCAACGGCAAGCAGATCGTGCCGGACAAGGGCGTGCGGGTGTGGAAGCTGAGCGGGGCGATGGCGGCGACGAATGCGGGGGCACCGCCGACGGGGTCCGAAGGCCGCGACCCGCACGTCGGCGACCCGGTGGATCCCCACACCGGTCTGTTCATCTATCACAAGACCGATCTCTCGATCGGCGGTGCCATGCCGTTCAACCTCACCCGGACCTACCGTCAGGGAGATCCCTATGCCTATGAGCTCGGCGTGGGCTTCACGACCGCGCTCGACACCCGACTGGTCTTCACCGCTTCCGACACGGCCCAGATCCAACTGGTGCTAACCGGCGGCTCGACCGTTACCTTCGACCGGACAAGTGGCGGTAGCGATCCTTTAACGAGCACCTACGAGAGCAAACGCAACGGCGACTGGGACGGCTCGATCCTCAAGTACGTACCGGCACGTACGCTGTGGCTGCTGACGAAACCCGACGGATCGGCGATGGAGTTCTACCAGGGCGGTCCCGTCACGGCGTTCGTCACCAAGACCGGGCTTCGCACGACCGTCACCCGCGGGTACCGCAACATCGTCAACAGCCTGCAGCAGGTCAACTTCCCGGATGGCCGCTGGATTCGCTTCGACGGCAACGAGATCTGGGACGACGCAGGCCGCCACGTTCACTACACCTTCGACTCCTTGCGACGCCTCACACAGGTCGAGGACGCCGATGGCCACACGACGAAGTATGAGTACGACGGGACCTCGGAGGAACTGACGTCGATCACCGATCCGCGGAACGTCAAGATCCTGCAGAACGAATACCACGCGGGGTACGTGTACAAGCAGACCATGGCCAGTGGCGGGACGTACACGTTCCACTATCAGTGTTGGCCAAGCCCGACCGTGCGCGAGGTCATCCACTCGATGAACTCCCGGTCA
Source organism: uncultured Conexibacteraceae bacterium (assembly GCA_963836485.1). Classification (GTDB taxonomy): domain Bacteria; phylum Actinomycetota; class Thermoleophilia; order Solirubrobacterales; family Solirubrobacteraceae; genus Baekduia. The sequence goes on from CAWIJS010000013.1 coordinate 286,543, forward strand.
CGTCCGCCGGCTACAAAATGGGACACGTCGGGCAAGGCCCCCATCGCCAAGGCAGCCGATCTGGACGACGACGGCCCGAGCGATGCGTGCCCGGCCGGCATTGCCGCCGCGGAGATCACCCATCCCAACGGCACGGTCGAGAGCATCAACTGGCGTGCCGATGGGCTTGGCTGGTCGCGCGACTTCAACGCGCACCCCGCCACGGGCGATACCGCCTCGAGGAGCGAGAGCCTGACTATCGACGCCGCCGGCCGTCGGACGGAGGTGCAAAGCAGTGGCCAGCGCGACGTCAAGTACAGCTACAACACCCAGGGCGATCTGGATGCCGTCACGACTGCGATCGACGACGATCACGACTCGACCGTCCATTTCAGCTATGACACCGACCACAACCTGATCGATGTGACCGACCCACTCGACAAGACCACGCATGTGACGCGTGACAACCGACGCCGCATCACCTCGATCACCGATCCGACGTCGCGCGTCACGCACTTCACCTATGCCGGCGACGAGGAGCGGCCCGCGACGATCACGACACCCGGCGGGCAGGTAACACGGATGAGCTACCACGCCGGCGATCTCGCGTCGGTGACCGACCCGCTGGGCCACACGACGTCCTACTACAACGACGCCGCCGGCCGGCCCACGCGGATCACCGACGCGCTCGGCCACACGAGCCTGCGGACCTACAGCCCGAACGGCCAGCTGGAGGAGACCACCGACCCGCGAGGCCGGACGACCACCTACGACTACGACCCCAACGGCAAGGTCACCACGGTCACCGATGCGCGAGGCAACGCGATCCACGCCACCTACGACGCGATGGAAGAGCTCGCGACCTACGAAGACGCCGACGGCGCCATCGATCACTTCGTGCGCAACGACTTCAACCAGCTGACGTCCGCCACGGACCGACGCGGCGTGCGGACGGTGTTCCGCTATGACTCGCTCGGGCGCCAGACGTTCGCCGGCTTCGGCGCGCACGACAGCGACACGGCCTTCCACAGCACCGTGAACTACCACTGGAACATCGCCGACCAGGTCACCAGCATCGTCGACTCCGACGCCGGGACCACCGACCTCACCTACGACCGCCGCGATCTCCCGACCCAGATCACGAGCCCCGACAGCGACGTGAGCTACGAGTACGACGCGACGGGACGTCGCACGAGCATGCAGGTGGGCTCGTCGACCACGACGACCTACGCCTACGACGACGCCGGGCGTCCGACCGGTCTCTCCCGCAGCGGGGTGAGCGCCGCCTTCACGCTCGACGACAACGGGCGCCGCACCGGCGCGACGCTGCCGGGCGGCGTCGTCCAGGCCGACACGCTCGACGACGCCGGACGGTTGACGAGTCGCAGCTACACGCCGGCCATCGGCACGGCGAAGACCGTCGACTACGCCTACGACGCGGCCAACCACCGCGTCGCGAGCTGGGGCGACCTCAACGCCACCGTCCTCCCCGAGGCCGTCGCGTCCTCCACCTACGACGACGCGAACAGGCTCACGGCACGCGGCATGGTCGAGCCCAGCTACGACGACGCCGGAAACCTCACCGACGACGGCCAGCGTGCCTTCACGTGGAACAGCCGCGGCCAGCTGAGCAAGGTGACGCAAGGCAGCGACGAGACCGACTACGCCTATGACGCGCTCGGTCGTCGCCGCTCCACCACCGCGGGCGGCGACACCACGCACTTCGTCTATGACGGCTGGAACGTCGTCCAGCAGTCGGTGAGTGGTGGAGCGACCACCGACGTGCTCGCCGGCCTGGGCCTCGACGAGGTCTTCGCGACCACGACCGGCGGACAAACCCAGACGACGCTCGACGATGCACTTGGGACCACCGTCGGTCTTGCCGATAGCTCGGGTATCACCACCTCTGCGACAAACGACCCCTTCGGCCAAGGCACCGCGACGGGCTCCCAATGGGCTGGCGGTACCCAGGACGCCACCGGCCTCATCGATCGCCGCATGCGCACCTACGATCCAGACCTCGGGATCTTCACCAGCGAAGACCCTTCCGGTACCACGGGCGGCGTCAACCTGTATGGCTACGCCGCCGGGGATCCGATCAACCTCACCGACGCACTCGGCCTCTGGCCATCATGGAGCGATGTCGGCCACATGATCACCGGCGCCGGTAGCGATCCGCTTGGCCTCCGCGTCTCGTGGAGCGACATCGGCCACGTGGCCGGCGGGGTCTACGACTGGTCTTCCAACCACTACGGGGTCGCGGCGGCGGCTGTGACCGGAGTGGCTTGTGTCGTCGCAACGGCCGGTGCATGTGGAGCCGCAATTATCGGTGGAGGCGTGATCAATGCCGTCCTGATCAAGACGAACCCGGATCTCACCACCGGCCAGAAGTGGGCAGGAGTCTCGTTGACCGCCGTCGTATCAGGGGTAGGGCTCATACCGGCCGCTGGAATGATCGCGGGCGGCGAGAGAGATGTTAAAGGTCTGCCCTGGATTGGCAAGTACGCGATCAACCTCAACTTGGGCGTACCTGGTGCTACCGCTGGCCTGCTCGACCCACACGCCGATGCATCGGGCAACCTGACATCGTCATTGGATGAGGAATAGCGCATGACCGTGCAGGAAACTAGGGTTCAGCGACGCATCTACCGCAGCACGGGCAGCGCCCTGGGATACGTGGTAGGTGGTCTTATGTTCGTCGCGTTGATGGTGTTCTTCGCGCTGAACACCGTCGACGATCCGAGTTCGTGTGCGTTCGCCATCGTTGGAGCGTTACTTGGCTGCTGGCCAGTCTTGCGGCTCTCGAGATGTGGTGTCTACATCGAAGATGGCGGTGTGCGCGTACTCAAGCCCATCGGGAGTGTGCAGCTGAAGTGGTCCGAGATCGCGAGTTTCGAGTTGTCGTCCTACGGCTCCTGCCTCGTAAAGCGCGTGCACGGCCGATCAGTGCCGATCTTCGGGATCCAACAGACAGCCTGGGATGCCCGACGAGGCAAGAAGGACACCGACGAGGCCAGGCAGATCGCCCAACTGAACGCCCTACTCGGATCACACCGCACATGAGCGCCAACACCGGGGTGAAGCGGGAACTCCATGACGGATACGGCGGTATGCCGTATCGGAAGGTCAGGCGCAGGATCGAGACGGTCCGCGCCATCCCCGCCTCGCTCTGACTGACACGCATGACATGAGGCACATTCGATCCAAGCCCCGCGTCTATCGCAGCCCAGCGGTGTTTGCCTTCTTTGTCTGCGGCGGCCTGATCTTCGGCGGCCTGTTTGTGTTCTTTGCCGCCAACTCGTTGGACGATCCGGTCCTCTTCGCCTACTGCACGGTGGCTGTCCTCCTCGCCGCGTGGGCGCTGTTCCGGGTCGCGCGTTGTGGTGTGTTCATCGAGGAAGACGGAGTCCGAGTGCTCAACCCCTTGTCCACCGTGCACCTGAAGTGGTCAGAGATTGCGCACTTCGAGTTCTCGTCCTACGGAGCGTGCTCGATCAAGCGCATCCACGGCCGATCGGTGGCAATCGTCGGCATCCAACAAGCAGGCTGGCAAGCACTCACCAACAAGACCAACACCGACGAAGCCAAAATGATCGCCGAACTCAACGCGCTCCTCGAAACACACCGCGCGAACGATGCGCGACAGGCTGCCGGTCAACTGCCGTGATACTCACGGCTCGGAACGGCTTGGGCACAGCAACATCCTTCAACCGGTCTCTCGACCAGACAGATCAGGTGTCACCTATCCGTGCAGCAGACCCGTGGGCCTCGGCCTCAACGCCGACCCTACCGCGGGCTAGTTCGCCATGGGAGCTAACAACGGCATGCTGGCCGGCGCGGGCGGCGGCGCGCTTGAGGGCGTTGCTTCGACGAGTCAGAAGACCGACGAACTCGGCGGCACCTTTGGCGGCGTCTTCCGCGTGGTATCCGACCCGGCTCGGGGCGAACGTTGGCAACCCACGGGCGGCCGCAAGGACGAGGGAGACTGCTGATGCCCACGCTGCACGGGATGGCGCAGGTGTGGCTCACATGTCTGTTCATCGTGATGGTAGTCGGCGCAGTCGTCTCTGACGGCAACGAGCGAGGCAATATGGCATTGGTCGCGATCATCGCCCTGATCGCACTGGTGGGCGCGACCAAGCAGCAGCGCCGCCACTGAGCGACCCCGTGGGCCCACGTCCCCTCGCCGGAGACCCGCGCCGCGCGGAGAGGCAAATCGCTCGCATCTGCGATCGGAGCGGTCAACTGATCGACGAGTGAGATCAAGCCAGGATACCCGGTGGGCCTGTTCGGCGCGATGTGTCCACGCCATGCAGGCCGACGTGGATCGTCTCGAAGCCGTGAACCCGAGTGGGCCTGTGGAGCGCGAGCACATCGCGCCAGACAGGCCCACCGCCGCGAAGCAAGGCGGACGACGGGCCAGCGCCGAGAGCCACCGATCCCGCTCGCTCCCCTCGGTGACGACAGACCACGTTGCGCGCCACAGCAGCGATTGCGCTGAGCGCCCAAGCGCAGGCGCCCGGAGTTGTTGGTGTGGTCGATGAGCAACGAGTTTGCAAAGACTGCAACGACTCTGTGTAGCTGACCAATTCCGTCCGACCCGTCGGTTAGGCTCCGCCTCCATCCAAACAAATGACCCCCGCGCCGCTGTGAACGGCCGGGGGCATGACCCAAGGAGAATCAAGCTCCATGAGTACCCCGCAGCGTACCCACGCTCGCACGATGGTCGTCGTCGACCGTGAGACCGCAGACGTCCTCCGTCTCCAGGCCAAGACGGTCATGGACCTGGGCCATGAGCTGTTTGAGGACTTCCTCCTCTACGGCCCTGAGGCCCAATACGCGCTGGCGATGCGCTTCTGTGACGTGACCGCGCTCATCACCGCCGTCGGCTGGGATCCCGGCAAGGTCGACGCCGACATCGACACGTTCGAGGTCCCGCTGACCGACGACCTCGTCGAGCAGTTGCGCCGCCGTCGCTATGACCTGGCGCTCTGTAACAACGACCGACTCGACGGCCTGCCAGTCGACAAGCCGATCGATCCCGACCTGCTGGACGAGATCACTCACGACCGTCTGGCTGCGCAGGCGCTGGATCGCCTCTTCGACACCTACGCCCGAACCACGAAGGCCTGAGGGCTGCCTCGCAATTCCGGGTCGCTCAGAGCTGCCAGATGCAGCTCGCAGCGACCCGGATCGGGAGCCGCACGCAGCTCACTCCTCCTCCCCCATCGCCGCGCCGCGGTAGCGGCGCAGTGGGCTCGGCGCCGCAGGCGCAACGACCACAGCGGGCGCCACGGAAGCCCGATCGCGCCGCCCCGCGCGTGCCACGCGCGAGCCCACGTCGTCACACGCCTCCCGCGTCCCAACCACCGAGATCGCCGACCCCGCCCGCACGACCAGATCCTCCCGCGGACGCCACCGCCCATCGAGCGCCAGCACGCGCAGATCGCGACCGTGATGCAGCGCGCTGATCGTCTCCCCCACGATCTCCGACCCCGGTCCCACCTCGGTCTCCAACACGCGCAACGCCACGTTGGACAGCGGCAGCGGCTCAGCCACGTTGCGTCGCAGCAGCGCGGCCGTGAACGCCGGCGCCGCCAAGGCCGATACCGAGCGCGTGAGATCCAACTCGACGCTGCGGTCCAACCGCTCGGCAAGGTGCGGGTCGAAGATCCGCAGCACCACGCGCACGTCCGGGTTGAGCTCGCGCGCGGTCAGGCCGCACTGGAGGTTGGCGAGATCATCGCTGGTGACCGCCATCACCGCGCGCGCCTGGTCGACGTGCAGTGCCGCCATCGTGCCCGGCGTGCGCCCGTCGGCGAAGACGACCGGGACCTCCAGCGTGCGGGCGACGGCGACGCCGATCGCACCCTCGTCCTGCTCCACCCCGATGCACGGCACATCCAACGCACGCAACCCCATCAAGATCCGTGAGCCCGCCTTGCCCAGCCCGCACACGATCACATGGTCGCGGTCAGGCCGCGGGAAGCGACCCAGCGCACGATCGATCCGGGTCCGGACCAACATGTCCGTGATGAGCGCCAGCACCGAGGCCAACAGGACGGCCGAGACGGCCATCAGCCCGATGTCATAGATCTTGAGCCAGTCGGGCGCGCCGAGCAGGTTGATGTCGCCGTAGCCGACGGTCGCCATCGTCGTGGCCGTGAAATACATGGCATCCAACAACGGTAGGTGGTCGCTCACCACGAACACGGTGGTGCTGGTGACACCGACGGTCAGGATCGCCGCCACCAGCGCCAGCACCCGGCCGGGGATGAGCCGCAGCCCTGCTGCCACCCGCGCGCGCCGCGAATGACGCGGGCGTGAGGCGGCCCGGCGTCGCTCGCGCTGCTGGCGGTGCAACGCGACGGTCGGCGGGAACGCGCCGCGCGCGCCCAGCACCAAGCCGTCGGGGTCGATCAACCCCAACACCATGCGATCCAGGTCCGCGCGCGGCGGCAGCACGTCGGTCGGGGTCGAGGCGTTGCACAACGCGACGACCAGCCGCGGGTCCTCGGCGTCGACCTCGGCAACTTCCAGCACTTGCCCCGCGATCGTCACGCGCTGGCCGGTGTTCCCCGACAGCGCCGCCTGCAGGAAGGCGGGCGCGGCGACCTCCGTCTCCGACATCACCGTCGCGCGCTCCCCGAGCACCCGTGAGATCCCGCCGGCCAGCTCGGCGGAGAACATCCGGACGACCACCTGCGTCTCCGGCGTCTCTTGGGCCACGAGCAACGCGGCGCTCAGGTTCTGCAGATCATCAGCACCGAGCAGGCCGACGGCGCGTGCCTCGCGCAGGCCGGCGCGCTCCCACACGTCGGCCTCGCCCGCGTTGCCGATGACCAGCCGCGTGCCGGCCGCGGTGGCGGCGAGCGCGGCGCTGCAATCGGGCCGCGAGCAGATGACGACGACCTCGACGCCCGCGCCGGTCAACTCTTCGCGCACGCGCGTGGGCACGCCGTCGTCGCCGGCCAGGAGGACCGGGCCGCCCGTCTCGCCGCTGTCGCCCTCGCTGGTCAGGCCGTGATCGTGTCAGGCACACGGCCCGCTGGATGTGGACCGGCGGGCGAAGGCGCTCCGCCCGCCGGTCCGGTCAGCGCAACGTGTGCACGGTCTCGGCGTGCTTGACACGACGGCGCTCGTTGGTGTTGATGCGCACCGTGTCGCGGCCGCTGCCGCCGTCGATGATCGCGGCGGGCCCGGCGGTCGCCGCGTTGATCGCGTCCTTGCCGGTGCCGCCGCTGACGCGGTCGGCACCGTAGGAGGTGTTGATGGTGTCGTTGCCCGCCCCACCGCTGAGGACATCGGCGCCCGGACCGCCGTTGAGATGGTCGTTGCCGCTGCCGCCGACGAGCTCGTCGGCGCCGTCGCCACCGGTCAGCGTGTCGCTGCCGGTGCCGCCGTCGATGCAGTCAGCACCGCGGCCGCCGCCGACCTCGTCGTTGCCGCCCAAGGCCAGGATCCGGTCGTCGCCGTTGGTGCCGGTGAGGCGGTCGCGGCCGCTCGTCGTGCCGAGGATGGCGTAGTCGGGGCCCTTGCCGTGCAGGCAAGGACTGTCGGCGAGCTTGCCCACCTTGACGAGACCCTGGGCCGCCTCGAGGCTGATCACCGAGCCGCCGCCGAAACCGGCGTAGGGCGCGCCGACGATCGTCACGTCGTTGCCGTCGCCAGAGCCCGAGCCGTCACCGTCGACGATGACGCAGCGGTTGTCCTTGACGCGGTAGGTGCTGCCCTTCGGGCAGATGCGCGCGCCAGTGGTCGTACCCGCGCCACGGCCATCGCCGCCGTTCGTGCCGGCGCCGTTGCCGGTCGTCCCATCGCCGTCGCCGCCATTGTCGTCACCGTTCAACGTCGCGCACGCGTCACCGGAAGCCTGCGCCTCGCCGAGGACGACCTCGACGCTGCCCGCGTCGAGCACCAACGCACGGCGGGTGTCACCATCGAGCTGGTTGGTGCGCACGCGCACCGCGCCAAGGTTGAGATCGAGCGTCTGCCCGGCAATCACCGGAATCGGTGTCCCGCCGACGCTCAGCGCGTCGACGTGCGACGAGCCCGTCGCGGTGGTGCTGCCATCAGCACAGCTCACCGTCTGGTCGGCGGCGACCGCGCCGACGGCGATCGGGACGCCGCCGAGGTCCAAGGTGGCACCCTCCACGCCCGCGACGGCGGCGATCACGCCGGGCGCCGACCGCGTCATCGCGTGCGGCGCCGTGACCGACAGCGGGCCGACGGGCGCGACGCCGGCGACCTGCTGCGCGTCACCGACGCACGGGGCGCCGGCCACGTTGGCGACGGTCGGCTCGACGGTGGCCGCCGGCGGCGCGGCGACCCGCGCCGCGCTGGCGCGGCAGACCGAGGACGACGCGGCCTCAGCCGACGTCGCCGTCCCGAGAGCAAGGACCACGGCACCTGCGGCAAGCACGGTCGCGCCACGACGCCGGACGGATGATGAGAGAGCAAGCATGCTGAGCCTTTCGCTGCGAGGAAGGGACATCTCGGCTAGTAGCCGAGCGTGCGGTGGCTGACGGTCTCGCAGCCCTTGATGCGGTAGTGACGCTGTGCCTTGCGGCTGACGTAGAGCACGTCGCGGCCTCCGCCGCAGTCGATCGTGCCGCGGCCGTAATGGGCCTTGATGTAGTCGTTGCCCGACCCGGCGACGATGTCGTTGGTGCCGTGGCTGGCGTAGATGAAGTCGTTGCCCGCGCCGCCGGCGATGCGGTCGTGCTGGCTGGCCGGCTGGCCGGAGGGCTTGTAGTCGCCCCACAGCACGTCGCCGTTGGGACCGGCGAAGAGCGTGTCGTTGCCGTGGCCGCCCAGCAGCTCGTTGTGGCGGCCGCTGGCCTTGACCACGAAGCCGTTGGCGGTGCGGTCGGTGGTCGCGCTGAGGCACGCCTGGCTCTTGTGCGTGCCGTCGCAGCGGTAGGCCGGGTCCTGCCCGCCGAACGGATCGTGGCCCGGAATGGCATCGAGCGGACGACTCTGATCGAGCTTGTTGATCAACAACATGCCGTTGATGCGGGGCCAGCCGTCGTGGCTGGTGTTGGCCCCCGCCGGGCCGACGGCGGTCCCGGCAGCAAGGAGTGCTAGGCCGGCGCCGGTCGCTGCCGCACGGCGACGCCACGTCGATCGGTGAGAAGTGGACATAGGTGTCGGGCTGCCCACCCAACAGACGACCTACCGGAATGTGGACGGGTGATGGACATCGAACCCTCCTTAACGCTCAACCGGCCTTCTCATTGAACCGCCTCGTATGTATCGCAACAGACGTCCAGCTCCGATTGCGCCAGCTCTGCAACGAGCATCCTGCTGCCCATGGGGATCGTGATCCGCCGGCCGGTACCGGCCGTCAGCGAAGTGCCGATGGTCCTGGCGGCCACGGCAGCCGTGACGGTGCTGCCGGCCCTGCTGGCCACCTGGCTGCTGCCGGCCCGCCACGCGCCGGCGCTCATCCTCTCGACGGTCGTCGCGATGGCGCTCGCGGCCGTCATCACGCGGCTCGGCGCCGCGGCGTGGTCGCGCAAGCCGGGCGCGCAGGACCTGCTCTTTGCCGACCTCATGCTGTGGAGCTGGCTGCGCCGGCGTTGGACCGAGCGCCGCTTGGCGACCGCACAGCGTCAGATTCTGGCGCTCGACGCGCAGACCACGGCGACGGCGATGCCGCTCGATGCCCTGACCCGCATGGGACGCCTCCTAGAGGCGCGCGACATCTCCACCTACGGGCACAGCCGGCGCGTCGCGCGCCACGCGGCGACCATCGCGCGCGCCATGCGCCTCGATGCCGAGACGGTCGAGTGCATCCGGCGCGCCGCGCTGGTCCACGACATCGGCAAGATCTCCACCCCGCGCGAGATCCTGGACAAGCCCGGGCGGCTGACCGATGCGGAGTTCGCCATCATCAAGCGTCACGCCGACGACGGCGCCGACCTCCTGGCTCACCTCGGCGAGCCCGAGATCGTCGCGATCGTCCGTCATCACCATGAGCGGCTTGACGGCGGCGGCTATCCGGCCGGCCTGGCGGGGACCGAGATCCCGCTCGGCGCCCGCATCATCGCGGTCGCCGACACCTTCGACGCGCTGACCTCCACGCGCTCCTATCGCCGCTCGACCAGCCACAAGAAGGCGCTTGCGATCCTCACCGCCGAAGCCGGCACACAGCTGGACGCCGACGCCGTGGCCGCGTTCGTGCGCCACTACTCCGCCAGCCGTCCTGCCGCACTGGCTGCCGCGGCGACCAGCGGCGGCGAGCGCCTGCTCGGTTGGCTCGGCGGCGCGTCGGCGGGGTTGAGCTCCGGCGCGGGCGCGCTCGGCGCCGCCGCTTCGGCGGCCGCGGTGCTCGCGCTCGGGCCCGCGCTGGCGCCGATCTCCTCACGGGCCGTGCCGGAGCGGGCGGCGACGCCGGCGATCACCGCAGCGCTACCGGTCCTGCCCACCGCCGCGGCCAAGCACCGGACGGCGACGCGCGCACCGACGACCTCCAAGCCCGCCACCCGGCGCACGCCGGCAGCACGCGGCAACGAGGAGCCCAACCCGCGGCCATCCCGCGCGCCCGCCCCGCACCACACCCCGGCCACCGCCAACGAGACCTCCGCGCAACCGGCCGGATCGACTATCCGTACCCCGGTCACGAGCGCGCCGGAGACCGACCTGCCAGCGGTCACCACGCCAGCGGTCACCACGCCAGCGGTCAGCACCCCGATCGCGACCGTCGCACCCGTGCGCGTTCCCGCCACACCGGCCGCCGACCCACCGGTGCAGATCCACCTGCCCGAGGTCTCCTTGCCGGCGATCACCACGCCGGTCGCGACCGTTCCCGCCGTGGCCGTCGCCGCCACCGAGGTCGCCCTTCCCAAAGTCAACCTGCCGGCCGTGCCGCGCGGCTGATGTCGTGAGCATCCTGACGCATTGCCAGAACATGAGAACAGTCACGTGTATCGTTGCCCCATGGCTGACGGACTCGTGTTCACCACGCCACGGGGGGAAGTGCTGGCGGCGACCGCCCGCGTCATCGACCGCCGCGGCTACCGCGCGACGACCGTGGCCGAGATCGCGCTGGAGGCGGGCGTGCGCAGCCCGGAGGTCCGCCGCCTCGTCGGCGACGAGGAGGCCTGCTTCTACGCCCTGTTCGGCGCCTTCTTTCACCAGACGTTCACCATCGTGTTGGAGCGGACCCAGAACGTTCCGTGGCCGCGCAGCGCGCGCGAAGGGCTGGCGGCGCTCCTGGAACTCCTCGGCTCCGAACCGGTCTACGTGCGCGCCGCGCTTGACGGTGTCTGGGCGCTCGGTGCCGACGGCGGCGTGCGGCTGGAGACAGCCGTCGAGGCCTTCACCGCGTTCTTGACCCCGGGATACGAGGCGCTCGGTGAGCCCGGCGTGTCGGTCTTCCACGGCCAGCTCATCGGTTCCGCGGTCCTTCACGTCATCACCCGGCACGCCACCGAGGACCGCATCCCCGAGTTGCCGCGCGCGCTGCCCGAAGTGCTCGCCATCGCGCTCGCCCCGTTCTGCGCCGCGCAGGACATTGATGCGCTTTTGATCGCCCGCTGAGCAGACAAACGCGTTCGGCACAGCTATGTTTTCTTTGTGGCCTCACCCCGCAAGAAGGTTGCAGCGAAGCCCCAGCAGCTCCCCTCGGGCCGCCACGGTCTGCCGCCACAGTTCGTCGCCTCCAACCAGCGCGAGCGGATCATCGTCGCCGTCGCCGAGGTCTGCAGCACCGCAGGCTATGCGGCGATGAGCGTTGAGGACGTCGTCGTCGCCTCCGGCGTCTCGCGGCGCACGTTCTACGACAACTTCCAGGACAAAGAGGACGCGTTCCTCGCCGCCTACGACGAGGCGGCCTCGCGGCTACTGGCACGCGTCAAGACGGCCTATGAGGCCAACGACGGCATCGTCGCCCGCGCGCGCGAGGGACTGTCCGCGCTGCTGGGCTTCCTCGCCGCCGAGCCGGCGTTCGCCGACCTGTGCGTCGTCGAGGCGCTCGCGGCGGGCCCGATGGTCGTCGACCATCGCACCGCGAACCTGCGCACGCTCAGCGACCTCATCGACGAGACCGCCGCCGCCGCGATGCCGGATGCTGCGCCGCCCTCGCCGATCATCGCCCAGGCCCTGGTCGGCGGGATCTTCGAGGTCGTCTACTCGCGCGTCCTCGCCGGCCGCCACGACGAGCTTCCCGGCCTGCTCCCGGGCTTGATCTTCACGCTGCTGCTGCCCTACGCCGGCCATGACGTCGCGACCCAGGTCCTCAAGAAGGAGCGGCGCAGGATGGCGCGGACGGCGCGAACCGCCGGCTCCCGCGCCGCGTCGACGCCATAGACCCGCCCGGCGTCCGGTAGCGCTGCCGGCTCAGCCGTTGAACCAGCGCGCGCGGCGGCTGGAGCCGAAGTGCTCCTTCTGGGCGACGAGCGCGGCGGACGGCGCGTGGTAGACGCCGGTCCGCTCGGGACCCGACAGGAAGTCGATGTCCACGCTTCCGACGTTGCCCTGGCCGAACTCGATGTAGCAGGTGCCGCGTCCGAGATGGCGCTCGGAGGACTGCTCGCCGCGCAACTGCGCGATCAAGTCGGCCGCCACGACGCGCGCCGCGCCCTCGGCGAAGATCCCGGCCTTCGGCACGCCCGCCGTCGCGACGTCGCCCACCGCGTAGACGTCGGGAAAGCGCGTCTGCAGCGTGGCGGAGTCGACCGGCACGTAGCCGTCCTCGGTCATCCCGCTGGCGATGACCACCTCCGGCGCCCGGTGCTTGGGCACGCCGAGGAACAGGTCGAAGGCCAGCTCGGTGCCGTCGTCGAGGATCGCCACACTGCGCGCTGGATCCAGCGCGCTGATGCGGCGGCCGCAGATCAGCGTGATGTCGCGCTCGGCGAAGGCCTGCTGCAGCGCCGCCGAGGTCTCGGGCGACGGCGGCACCGGCGTGCCGAGCGGGATGACGAACGAGATCTGGCAGTCGTCGCGCACGCCGCGCGCGGTGAGCTCGTCGTGGAGCAGGAGCGCGCACTCGCTCGGCGCCGGCGGACATTTGAACGGGGCGTCGCAGACGCCGATGATCGCGTGGCCGCTGGAGAACGTCGGGATGATCCCGGCCAACCGCTGCGCCCCGGCCACCGAGTAGAACTCGTTGCCGCCCTCGGCGAGCCCGGGCGTGCCGGCGATGTCGTAGTCGGCACCGAGCGCGATCACCAGGACGTCGGCCTCGTGGACGCCCGCGTCGGTGGTCACCCGGCGCGCCTCGGGATCGATCGCCGTGATGGTCTCGCGCAGCATGCGTACGCCGGGCTTGACGACGGCGCGGTAGGGCAGTTTGACCGCCTCGGCCGTCGTGCGCCCGAACATGACGTCGAGCTTGGAGAAGCCGAAGACGAACGCGTCGCTCTTGTCGATCAGCGTCACGTCGAAGTCCTCACCGGACTCCGACAGCACCGAGCAGAGCTCGAGTCCGCCAAAGCCCGCTCCCAGCACCAGCACGCGCTTGCTCATGGCGCGATCCTAGCCGGACCGATGGTCCGTGGACGGACGTTCTTGCGGGCGTCGCATACGACACCTGCCGCGTGAACGTGGCGCCTCCCCGTCCGTTCTTCTGCTGTGGGCATGGCCTCTTCCGCGCGGACAACCCTCTGCATCTTGGCCGGCGTCGGCGCGCTGAGCGGCGGGGTCGCCGGGGCGGTGATCGCCGGCCGGCTCTCCACCGACGACACGACGCCGACCGCCGCGGCGCGCGACGAGCCCGTGGCCGCGGTGGCCGATCGCCCTGCGGCCATTGCGGCCAGCGCCGGCCGCAGCGCTTCGCGCCAGCCGACGCCGTGGCCGATCGTTGCCGAGCGTGCTGCGGCCATCGCGGTCCATCACCCGCGTCACCGCGCAGCCGTGGTGCGCGCGACGCCGGTGGCCGTCCGCGACACCGCGGCGCGCATCGACGTGCCGGCCGAGACCGTTGCAGCGCCGACCGTGCAGACGAGCACCCCGGCCGCCACCGACGACGGCGCGGCGGTGGCTCCCGTCGATGTCCCCGTCCACGTTCGACAGCCGTCGACGCCGGCACGGTCGCCCGAGCCGGCGCCCACCCCCACGCCGCAGGCCGCGCCCAAGGCGCCATCCCCCGAGCCGGCTCCGGCCGGCAGCGTCGACAACGCCGGATGAGCGCCCGGACCACGCTGGCGGTCCTCATCGCGCTCGTGGCGTGGTCAGCGGCACCCGCGGCGCCGGCCCGACCCTGGATCCCGGCTCCCGGAACGTCCTGGCAGTGGCAGCTCAGCGGACGCATCGACCTGTCCGTGCAGGCGAAGATGTATGACATCGACCTGTTCGACACCTCGACCGCGACCGTGGCGAGCCTGCATCGTCGCGGGCGCCATGTCGTCTGTTACCTCGACGCCGGGACCTACGAGCCCGACCGCCCGGACAGCGCCACCTTTCCCGCCGCGGTCCTCGGCGCCCACGTCGAGGGTTGGCCGGACGAGCGCTGGCTGGACATCCGGCGCCTGGACGTGCTCGGGCCGATCCTGAAGCGCCGCCTGGACCGCTGCCGCCGTAAGGGCTTTGACGGCGTCGAGCCCGACAACGTCGACGCCTACGCCAACCACAGCGGCTTCCCGCTCAGCGCCGCTGATCAGCTGCGGTTCAACCGCTTCGTCGCGGCCGCCGCGCACGCTCGCGGCCTGTCGGTCGGCCTCAAGAACGATCTCGATCAGGCGGCCGCGCTCCAGCCGCGCTTCGACTGGGCGCTCGACGAGCAGTGCTTTCAGTACCACGAGTGCGGTGCGCTGCGGCCGTTCGCGCACGCCGGCAAGGCGGTCTTCATCGCCGAGTACGAGCTCGATCCCGCGGCGTTCTGCGCCCGGGCCCGTGCGGCCGGCTATGTGGCGATCCGCAAGCATCTCGAGCTCGACGCCTGGCGCCGGAGTTGTTAATGTCCTTGCTCAGTACGCGCAGAACAGCGTGCCTCCCCCAGCCGCCGCGGCACCGGTGGTGCCCGCGTTGACGTACTGCCACTGGTAGTCGGGCTTGCCGCCGACCCAGTAGACGATCTCGTAGACGCCGACCGCGGTGATCCCCTGACCGGCCGGCACCGAGACCGGCCCCTGGGTCCAGGGCACCGGCGTCGCCGCACCGCCGGGATGGAACTGGACGATGCCGCTCACCGACGAGGTCCACGTGTCCCAGCGGCCCGCGTTCTCCCCGTTGACACCGAGCCAGTGCCAGCCGCCGGCGGCCGTGTACCACGCGATCCAGCCACGCGTCGAGATCGGCGTCGGCGAGGCGGTCGTGAAGTCGGGCTCGACGAGGTAGGCCTGCGGCACGCCCGAGCCGTCGCTGCACTGCAGGTGGCCGTCGGTCCAGAAGCCCGTGGTCGTCTTCTTCCCGCTCCCGGCCCGCAGCTGGAAGTAGAGCTTGGAGGAGTGCCCGGCCTGGGTGATGCCCAGGGTCGCCGCCACCACCTTGCGCCGCACGAGCTGCTTGGCGACCTTGGCCGAGACGCGCAGACGCGCGGTCGCGCGATTGGCTACGCAGCGGTAGTCGGCGCGCGCGAGCGGCCCCTTGGACACCACCTTCGCGGTGACCCGCACGCTCCCGCTCTGCTGGCAGGCCAGCGGGACCGAGAACGTCCGGCGCGGGCGGTTAAGGTTGATCGGCGCGTTGCCCAGCAGTCCGGGTCCGGTCGCCGCGCCCGGGATCGCCCCGGGCGAGCCTGGCGGGACGAACGACGGCGCCGTACCCGGCGGGACCGGTAGGTCGCCACCGTTGCCGGGCGGCGGCCCGGGCGGGGCCACGGGGGCCTGAGCCCACGCGCCGGCCGGCGACCACGCAGCGAGCCCCAGCAGGGCCACGGCCACTGACAACGGCAAGGCCGATCGGCGCGCGCGGCGACAGGACGCAGTCATGGGGTTCCTTTCGAGGGCGATCACGAGGGGGTCAGTCGGCGGGCGGGTCGGGGGCCTTGCGCCGCCGGCCGCCGATGGCCGAGCGCAGCGTCTCGACACGGTCGAGCTGCTCGGCGTAGGCGGCGTCATAGACGGCCTGGTGACGGGCGTGCGCGAGGATCGCGAGCGGCCTGGAGCGTGGCGACGGGTCGCCCGACGGCTCCTCGGCATCCGCGAGGACGACGGGCGCGGGCGCCGCCGTCGGCGCCCGCTCGGGCTCGGGCGCGAACGCGATGAGCCGCGGCTCGAGGAGCATGCCGCTCGCATCCCAGCGCCGCAACCGCGGCGGCGGCAGGTAGCCGAGCAGCACCGCCGCCACCAGCGCCGGAAGCACGCCGACGATCACGCCGACCGCCGCGCCAAGACCAACCAACAGGACGGTGAAGAGCGCTGACCGATCGTCGTGCATCGAGGTCTGGGCAAGGACGGCAGCCACAGCTCGCAAGGTCATCAACATGCCGCCAACGCCTCCTCTTCCTCGCGCAGGTACGCCGGCAGAACGCGCCACGGGTTGGGCATCGCGCCCGACGTCACGTACACATAGCCTGCTGCCGCACCGCCCACCGCATCGAGCGCCTGCGCACGGGTCGCGCCATAGACGAGGTGGGCGACGCGATCGGGACGCATCCGGCGCAGCCATTCCGGCGTGGCCTCCATCGCGTCCGCGTAGCCGGCGTGCGTGCCCTCAAACGTGACGACGACATCGGCGACGTCGAAGTAGCCCGAGGCTGGGGGCACGCCCGGGTTGAGGACCACGGTCGCACCGCCGGCGCCGCGGACCGCCCGGCCCAGCGCGCGGTAATAAGGCAGCAGCGCCGCGTCCGAGGAGGCCTCGTCGAAGAAGATCCCGTCGACGCCGTACCAGGACAGGTAGCGGCGAACGTCGGCGAGCACCTCGGCCAGCGGGCGACCGCCGTAGCCCGTCGGCACATAGCCCAGCACGTGAACGCCCGCCGTCTGCAGCGCCCGGACGGCATCGCCATAGGCGCGCGCCGCGCGCATCCCCGGCCCGCTGTCGGGGTTGACGATGACCATCCGTGGACGGTTCGGGCTGTGCACCAATGCGGCCAGCTCATGCGGTGCGACATAGGCGGGGACCAGCGCCGCGCGGCAGGTCCCGCCACCGCGGTCCGATCCGCGGCTCAGGAGCGTCACCACGACCGCGATCGCCAGCCCGATCCCCACCGAGGCCAGCGCGAGCACCGGATGCGACACGGCCGTCCTCATGGGATCCACAGGGCCGTGGCCAGGGTGCTTGCCGGATGGCGCAGCAGCGCCGCGACGACCGGCAATGCGAGGGTGACGACGACGCCACCGCCGATCGCCAAGCCGGCGCCGGGAAAGGGGTCCACGTCGCCGATCGCGACGAGCGCCTCGGCCGCCGCGCCACACGCGACGGCCACCAGCGCCCAGCGCCCACGCCCCAGCGATTCGAGCAAGCCAATCATCATGCTCGCCAGCGCGACGAGCGCGAAGCCGACCATCACACCGCCCGCTCGCGCGCTCGCGCCGAGCCACGGCGACAGCCAGAGCAGCCCGGCCGACAGCGCCCCGCTGACGCCCACCAGCCACAGCAGCGCCCCGAGCAGCACGCGCGTCGGCGCCCGCCCCAGCCGCCTGGCGTGCGCGCCCGTCGCCGCCACGCCCGCCAGCGCGCGCGGGATCGCCCACTCCAGGCGGCGCAGGTGATAGCCGGCCAGCAGCGCGGCGACCGTCGAGGGCACCAGCGCCAGCGCGGGCAAGGCGCCGTCGGTCCAGCTGACGGAGCGGTCGAGCACCAACAGGACGCCCAGGCCGACGCCGATCGCGCCGGCCATCGCGACCGGCTCGGCAGCCCCGAGCGACCGGCGGCTCGGCGAAGTCGACGACCTCAGCGCCAGCGCCACGGCCACCACCGTCGTGGCCGCCGCGAGGACCACCACGTCCAGCGCCTCGGCCCCGGCCGCCATCGCCACGGTGGCCGCCAGGACGATCACCACGTACACGGCCGGCCAGCGGCGGCGGATCAGGATCGTCCCGCCGGTCCAGCTGATCGTCAGCAGGCCGGCCAGCGTTCCGCCCGCACCGAGCAGCAGCGCCGGGAGCAGCAGCACCGCGGCCGCGGCCATCAGCAGCAGGCCGCGGTGCAGGGCCAGCTGCGCGATGCCCTGCGGCCGGTCGAGGAAGCGACTGCCGAGGATGCGCTGCAGCGCCAGCGTCAGGGGCAGGGCGAGCGTCAGCCCGCGCTCGACCGCCGTGACGCCCATGCTCGACGACAGCGGCGCCGCCCAGCAGGCGATCGCCACGACGGTGATCAGGAACGCCACGCCGTCGGCAAGCACGCCCTCGCCCTCGCGATGCCGCGGGAGCCGGCCCACGCTGGGCTGAGGAAGGGCCGGCTCCACGGGCATCGTGGCGCTTGCCGCGGCGAGCGCCGTCTGGGCCGGAACGCCAGCCCAAGCTTCAAGGACGACCGCGGCCTCGAGCATGTCCTGGGGCGCGCGACCGAGGCGCGCCTCGACCAGCAGCCGCGCGTCGGTCGGCTCCATCGTGGGTGCCGTCATGCCCACGCCCCGACCACCGGCCGGCTGTCACCGACACCGACGCCGCCGTTGCCGACCAGCGCATCCAGCAGCTCGCGGTAGCCGTCGATGCAGGCCGACTCGTTGAAGAGGCGACCGAGACGGCGGTGCCCGCGCCGGCCCAGGCGCCAGGCCAGCTCGGGGTTGCGCAGCAGCATCACGACGGCCGTCGCCAGCCCGTGATCGTCGCCGGGCGCGCACACCATGCCGCAACCACGCACGACCTCGGGGACGCCACCGACCCCGGTCGAGACCACCGGCCGGGCCTGGCCCATCGCCTCGAGGATCGCCATCGGCAGCCCCTCGGAGATGCTGGTCATCAAGACCACGTCAGAAGCACGCACCACGCCAGTCGGGTCGCCCGTCGGGCCCATGAAACGGAAGCGCTCGCCGAGCCCGAGCCGCTCGTGCAGCGCCACGCACGAGCGCCCGTAGATCTCCTCACCGCGCGGCACCGGGCCGTAGTGCAGGAACCGCGCCCCGGGCAGGTGCGCCGTCGTCTGAGCGGCCACCCGCAGCATCGTGTGAGCGTCCTTGAGCGGATCGAGGCGCCCAACCGACACGACCGTCTGGTTGCCGGGCGGCGGCGTCGGCTCAGCAGGCGACTGCAGCCCGTTGTAGAGCACCAGGATCTTGTTGGGGTCGATGCCGAGGCCCAGCTCCCAGTGGGCGTTGGCGTCGGTGACCGGTGAGACCACGTCAGCGACCGCGTAGGCGGTCCGCGCCAGCCCGCGCGCCAGGCGCGTGGCGGCAAACCGGCTGCCCGGCGAGTCACCGTTGCGCGCCGCGGCCAGGTAGGCCTCGCGGACATACACGCCATGCTCGGTCAGGACCATCGGCGTGTGGTGCATGGCCTTGTGAACAACGGCAGGGATCGCCGCCCACCCGGCCGCGGTGACGTGCAGGACGTCGGTCGGCGGCGTGGGTACGGCCGCGGTGCGGGCGACCCAGTACAGCGTCTGGTACAGCGTCGCCGCCTCGACGAGATCCAACGCCGGCGGCGTGCCGGCCTCGGGGACGCGCTCGGCGAGCACCTCGCTCAGCCCGGCCAGGAACGAGGCCCAGCCGCGCGTGGAGCGAAACGCCTGGCGCACGCTGCCGGGATGGCGACGACACCAGACCCAGGCAGCCACCACCGCGTCGGTGCTGCCCTCCCACCCCAGCAGGTTGCGCACCAAGATCGACGGCAGCTCGACGCCCGAGCGCCGGTCCCCGCGGCGCCCGTGCTTGGCCTTGGGGAGCTCTTCTGACCAGACCTCGACGGGGCCGATCTCGCTCGCATGCGCGGGCAGCGTGAAGGTCGGCGGCCGCCCGTGCGGCGCGACGATCGGCAGGACCTGCCAATCGAACTCGGTGAGGCTGTTGACCAGCAGGTCGCACCACGAGCTGACGCCGCCCATGACGTAGGGGTAGGTGCCCTCCGTCGTCAGCAGGACCTTGGGCCGCGGCTCAGACGACACCGGAACGGTAGTCATCTCCCTGCTCGATATCGGGGTCGGCGTCGTTCACGGCGATCAAGGCATTCAACTTGCCTTCAAAGGCCACCATCGACCGCTCAACCTCCTGGCAGATCTCCAGGAGCGACTCGCGGATCAGCAGGCCTTCCACCAGCAGTTGCTCGACGTCGTCGCTGACGCTGTCGCGGTCGGGCTCGGCCGCGGCGAGCGACCGGGCGCGTCCGATCAGCCGGCTGACGTCGGCGCGCTGGTGCTGGGCAGCTTTCAGCCTGGCGTTCTCCTCGCGCAGCAGGAGCAGCTCGGCCCGCAGGCCGGCGAAGCTCTCCGCATCGGCGGCTGTTGCCTCATCGCGGTCGGTCCGGCGGCGGAAGCGCCGGCGCGGCTCGTCGGGACCCTCGGCAGCCGCGCGATCGATCATCTCGCCGCTCATCGCGCACGCTCCACGCGGAACTGCACGCGTTTGGGCGCCGCGGTCTCCCGCCCGGCCTTCGCCGTGACCGTCAGGCGGTAGCTGCGGGGCGCCATCGGCTTGGCGCCGAAGCGGCCGGTGAAGCGCACGACGCCGGTGCCCTTGGCCGCCGAGCGGCGGATCGTGCCGACGGTGATCCACCGTCGGTGGTGCTTGGAGCCGACCTGTCGCTGGAAGACGAGCCGCACGGTCGCGCGCTTGTTGAGCTTCCAGGTGATCCGCGATCCGTCCAGGCGCGTGCCACGTGGCCGGCGGCGGTGGGAGACCGCGAAGCGTTTGGGGCTCATTGTCAGCTTGGTCAGCTGCAGCTTGGCTGCCGGCGCAGCCTGCTTGGTGCCTTTGCCCGAGACGCCCTGGGCGCCCGACTGGCCGCCGCCGGCCGCTCCAGGCGTCTTGGGCCCGCTGGCGACCGGCGCCAGCTCCAGCGGATGCTCGGGCGTGAGCACAACTTCGGCGCCTGCGGCGATCGTCTTCCACCCGGAGAGCTGCCCCGCGTAGGGGTCGCCGACGGTGGTGCCGGTCAGCGGCACCTCGACGGCGGCCGCGCTCGCGTTCTTAACGTGCAGCTTGCCGTCTTGTAGCCACGCGGTGACGTCGCCGGCGGCGAGGTGCGCCTCCCAGTTGCTCTGGCGCGCGAGCGTCGCCGCGACCTGCGTGCTGGTCAGCTGCACCAATGGCGCCTTGGCACGATCGATGGTCGTGTCATAACGCGCCAGCAGCCCGTCGATCACCGGATAGAGAACGCCGCCCTGGTTGGGGTCGGTCTCGGGCAGCGCCGGGTTGTAGTCAGCCAGGTTGCTCTGGTGCATGAAGTGCGGCCGCGGGTCGTTGCCCATGAGGTGGCGGAACATGATGGTGTTCTCGCTGGCCGCGTAGTCACTCCAGGTCGCCGGCGTGGTGCGGCAGGTCGTCACCTGGGGAATGGCCACGCAGCCGCCGCCGTTGGCGGGCGCGACGTAGATCCAGTTGTACTCGTCGAGCTGCTGGCCCTGGCGTGAGACGTTGTAGTACACGTTGCTCGGATAGCGGGGGACGGCCTGGAAGCCGGCGGCGGGCGGCGTGCCTTCGGTGAAGGTCGCGCCGAGCGGCCATTGGGCACCTGCAACATTGGCGGGGTCGACCGGATAGGTCTTGGAGGCGTCGGTCGCGACGGTCCCGACGCCGGCGGCGACCAGGCCCGCCAGGTAGTTGGGGTTCTGTCCGTAGGGGGCGAGCGCGGCGCCGTTGGCCGTCGGCGGGGCGCCGGCGGTCGCCGTCGTGCCGTTGTCGGTGATCGACAGGTTGATGGGGTTGCTCCCGTCGTCGGTCGGCGCGTCCGCCGCGCGGTTCAGCGAGCCGACCAGACTCCACGCGCCCGCCGGTGACGTCCGCCGGTAGAGGTTGTAGGTGACGGCGTGACAGACGGCGTTGAACGTGACGGCCACGGTGTTGCCGAGCGTGCCGGTCTCGCCGACGACCACGGCATCGACCTCCGAGGCCGTTGACTCGCCGGCAGCCGACCGCGCGGTGAGGGCGTAGTCATAGGTGCCCGAGGGCACACCGCCGGTCGTCCCGGTGCCCGTGGTGGGCTCGACGTCGTCGAGCGACGGCGGGTCGATCGTCCCCGGGTTGCCCGGCCGGGAGTTGGCCAGTCCAGAGTGCTCGCCGGTGACGACCTCGCTCTTGTCGATCGGGATCCCGTGGGCGCTCGCCCACGCGACGTTGTCGTTGACCTCCTTGGTGATGAACGGCGCCGTCGAACAATCCATGTTGGGGTGGTCGAAGGTGTGATTCACGAACCCGAACGAGGAGGCGTTGGCCTGGATGGCGCCGACCAGCGGGTCAGACGTCGTGCTCGTCTGGTCCTGCCACAGCGCGCTGCCGCCGCCGTTGAAGGCGAAGTCGAGGCGGATGCCGGTGGCCGCCGACCACTGAACGGCCCGCGTCACGTCCGTCGGGGTCATCCGGCTGGCGGCGGCCGGGTCGTAGTTGGTGGTGTGGGTCGCCGGATCCCAGGCGTCATCGCCGAGGAAGAGGTCGTCGACCTGCAACTCGAGGTAATTGCGTTGGTAGCCGAGGAAGACGCCGCGCGTGACCCAGTTGAGCATCCCGTGGCGCAGCAGCTGGGCGTGGCTCTGGTTCTCGTTGGCGGCCACCGTCATGACCATCTCCTCACGACCGTCATCGGGGTGGGTGAAGATGCCGAGGTAGGCGCCGCCGCCCGGCGCACTGACAAGCGTCTGCCAGTTCTGCGGGTCGACGGGCGTCGCCGCGTAGCCGAAGGCCTCGCTCGCGGCCGGATCGGGATCGTCGTTGGGGATCGGAATCGGGCCCTTCAGATAAGGGAAGAGCGTCTTGCCCGCCGCGGTGAGCGTCCCGACCTTGCCGTCCTGGCTGGCGCCGCCGACGGCGACGAGCCCGTGCGTCGGGCTGGGCGCGGTGTAGTCGCTGAGCTGGCGGACCCCGAACGTTTGCTCGAACTTGGCCAGCGTGGCCCACTCAGCGTCGGTGAGCGCGGAGAGGTAGGACGTCGTACCGTCAGGGTTGGCGACCTGATGGCCAAGGTCGCCGCTGGACAGGATCACCGCGTCGTACTTCGCGTGCTGAGCACCGCTGTAGTCAGCCAGACGCGCATCGGTCAGGGTGCTGGTCTTGGCGGCGCCCGTGTAGGACACCACGGCGTCAAACGGCACGCCCTCACGCGTCAGCTCGTACTTCCAGGCTGCAAATCCGGGTTCGGTGCCGTCGGCCGACAGCAGCAGCACCTTCGCGTCCAGTCGCTGGCCCGGGCGCATCTGGTTCGGTGTGGCGGCAAGCACGACCGGAACGGCCACGCCGATCACCGCTAGCGCCAGGAGCACAACTATGCGCCACCTCATGCCGACAGCTCCAACACGTCGTCTTGCTGGCGCTGGGCCATGCCGGCGACGGCCGGTGCCGAGCCCAGATCGGTGAGCGTCACGCGCACCGCGATACGCCCGCGGTAGTGCAGGCCGTGGACGGCCCGCACGCTGCAGCCGAGGACCGCGGCGATCTCCCGTGGCGCCAAGCCAACCAGGTGCGTGAGCAGCAGCACGTCGCGCTGGCCCTGTGGCAGCAGCGCCAGCGCCGCGCGCAGCGAGGCCCGCACCTCTTCGGCGCCGCGCTCGTCGCGCATACGGACGTCGCCGACCGCGTCGATCGGCAGGACGCGTGCGCGACGTAGGTGGTCGAGCGCCGTGTTGCGGGCGACGCGCAGCACCCATGCGAGGAAGGGCGCCTCGCCGGGCCGGTAGCGGTCGAGGCTGGTCAGGAGCTTGGCGAAGACCTGCTGGGTGACGTCATCGGCATCGTCCAGATTCCGGACGACCGCGAGCACATGGGCGTGCACGGCTGGAGCGTGCAGGACATACAGCTCCCCCATCGCCTCCCGATCCCCGGCCCTGGCCGCACCGACAACACGCCGTGTGCGGGCCTCCTCGGTGTCAGCGAGGAACCTTCTGGCATCCGTGCAGCGGTGAGTGACGACACGCGGCGGCCGCGTGGGGTACGACGTCAACATCTGGCATCCCCTAGTCCGTTGAGCGCGACGTTAGAGGGCGTGTGCCCGCCTGAAATACGGAGGGCGGTTAAGAAGATGTTGGTCGCCTAGCCGAAAGAAGAGACTCGTGAATGTGGCGTTTTCGGGCCAAGAATGTGGCAGTTCACGCCAAGTCCCCGGTGCCGCCCGCTCCACACGGGTAAGACTGGACAAGCGAAGCCAGAAACGGAGATCGAGTGGGACGGCAGGGACTGAGCGCCATCAACGGCCACGCCATCGACGCGGACCTCGCGGCGGAGCTCGTCGAGCACCACCCCGCCGCGATCGTGGTCCAGGATGCCGAGGGCCGTGTCGTCGCTGCCAACCGCGCTGCGGCAGCGTTGCTCGGCGAAGCCGTGTCCCTTGACGCCGGCGCGCCCGTGGGCTGCGCCATCCTCGGATGCCGCACGCCCGGCACCCGGCTGGACGGCGTCTGCGTCCATGAGCTCGCCCTGAGCCACGAGGGCCCGCTGCCCCCGCTGCGCGTCGACCTTCCCGCCGGCGCCGAGCTCGATGTCGCATCCGCGACGGTCCAGGCGCTGCCGCCCTCCGGCCGGCTCGTCGTCACCGAACTGCGCCGCGAAGTCGGCCATCTGGCACGCGAGCATCCCGGCTCCCCGTCGTGGTCGTCAGCGCCGCAGCTGCGGCTCTTCGTCCTGGGCCGCACCTGCGTGACCAACGGCGACGAGGTGCTGGACGGGCGGTGGATCAACAACCGTCCCGGCCAGATCCTCAAGCTGCTCGTCGCCGAGCGCCACCGCAACGTCTTCAGCGACGAGATCATCAGCCTGCTCTGGCCGCCGAGCTCCTCGCCCGACACCCGCGGCGTGCGCTACTTCGTCCACGAGCTCCGCGAGCAGCTCGAGCCCGGTGGCGCCGTGCGGCCGCCGTCGTCGTTCGTCGTCGCCACCCGTGGCGGCTACGCGCTGGACCGCGACAACGTCTGGATCGACGCGGACGCCTTCGAGCAGCTCGTCACGGAGGGCTGCGCCGTCGCCGGTCAGGACGACGCCTGCGCGATGTCCTTGATCCGGCAGGGCGTGGCGATGTACCGCGGAGATCTCCTGGCCGATGAGCCTTACGCCGAATGGGCGCTGCACGAGCGCGACCGCCTGCGCGACCTCGTCGCCGGTGCGCTGCGCACGCTGGCCGAGATCGAGACTCGCGGCGACGACCTGGCAGCCGCGACGGCGACGTTGAGCCGCCTGGCCGAGCTCGAGCCGTTTGACATCGACGTGCACCGCGAGCTCTTCTGCCTGCTGCTGCGGCGGGGTCGGCGCAGCGAGACGATGCGCCGCTACGAGACGCTGCGCCGGCGGATGCTCAGCACCTT
Organism: uncultured Conexibacteraceae bacterium; assembly: GCA_963836485.1. Classification (GTDB taxonomy): domain Bacteria; phylum Actinomycetota; class Thermoleophilia; order Solirubrobacterales; family Solirubrobacteraceae; genus Baekduia. The sequence goes on from CAWIJS010000013.1 coordinate 311,794, forward strand.
CGACGAGCCGCTGGACTTCTCGTTGTCACAGCTGATCTGACGCGACGGCGTCGATCGGTCACTTGCAGAGGTGCGCGCCGCCGCCGTGGGTGGCGGTGAAGACGACCTTGGCCACCCGGTTGCTGCGGTAGCGGACGACCATCGCCTTGCGCGCGCTCAGCATCGTTCCGTAGGTGCCGGCCAGCTGGCCGCCGCGGCGGCAGTCCATGACGGTCCGACCGTCCTGGCGGGCGACGCGACAGCCCATCGGCTGGCCATCGACCACCACGCGATCACCGACCTTCAGCACCGTGGGCTGCGCGCTGCCTGCCGCGTTGGCACCGTCGCGCGGTGCGACCGCCAGCGTCGCCGCCACCCCCGCGAGGGCGGCGGCGATCGCCATCGGAAGCCGCCTCATGCCCGGGTGCTCCACCGCGGGCGGGCGAGGAAGAGCCACAGCGTCAGGATCGCGGCGTACAGCAATCCGACAACCAGACCGATACCCAGGAAGAACAGGTCGCTGCCGCTCCCGCCGCTGCCCGCACCGTTGCCGGTGGCGCGCGCAACGCCTTCGCGGAAGGGATCGACCACGTGCTCGGCCAAGTCCTTGCGCGCCGCCTCTGCGACCTTCGACGCGCGGTGGTTGACGCCGTATATCCCGGCCCGGACCGTCGTGGAGGTGGAGCCAGCCACCTGCCGGGCGCCGGAGCCGAGGCCGGCCAAGGCGGTGGCACCCGACGTCATCCCGCTCTTGACCAGGCAGGGGATCAACCGGACGTTGTTGAGGATGATGCCCGGGTCCCCGCCGGCCACCGAGCTCGCACCGCGCGCGGCGACATAAGCCGTACCGGCGAGCGCCGTGACGCCGGTGACCACCAGAAAGCGCGGGTCGGTGGCGACGTGGGCGACCGCGTCGGCGGCCGTGCTGTGCGCGACGGCGCCACCACCGGGCGCGGGCGTCTGCGCGATAGGCGTCGTGTGCGCGAGCAGGGATGAGGTCGCGGGTGCCGGCGTAGGAGGCGCGGTCAGGATGCCGGGGTCGGCGCCCGGCGTTCCCGCCAGGGTGTCGACCAAACCCGTGCGCGGAGCTGCCACCCCGTGGGACGCGAGGTCGGTAACCGATGGCCGGACGCCGGTGCCGGCGGCGATGTCGGTGACCGATGGCCGGACGCCCGCGGCGGCGGAGCCAAGCGTCTCGTTGACCGCGCGCGTCGCCTGGCTGACCGGCGCACCGGGGATCGCGTCGGCGATGCGGGCCGCCGTCGGCCCCGGCGCGACCGGCCCGGACGCGGCGACGGCGTCGACGGTCCGCGGGGCACCTGAGGTCGTCGACGTGACGGTGTCCACCACCGGCCGCACCGGCCCGGCAGCCTGACCGGCCGTCGACGTGACGGTGTCGACGGTCTGCTTCACCGCAGAGCCGGCGCCGCCGGTGGCCGCCACCACTGGGTCGGTGGCGTGCGCGACGGTCGTGCTGGTCGCTTGGACAGCGGGCTCGGCCGCCTGGGTGACGGTCGTCGTCGTGGTGTGGACCGCCGACTCGGCCGTCTGGGTCACCGTCGTCGTCGTGTGCACGACCGGATCGGTCGCCTGCGTCACCGTCTCCACGGTCCCCTTAACCACGGGATCGGTCGCCTGGGTGACTGCGCCGCTAGGCGCCGCGGCCGCGGCGGTTGCGCCGTCGACCGCCCCTGCCGCCGTGTCGGCCACCGACTTGGCACTGGAGAGGTTCACCGTCGATGCAGCATGTGGCGCGATCGCATTGCTCACCGTCGCCGTCGCCTGGTCGGTGACGGACTTCACGGCCGGTGCGGTGGTGGCGTGCGCGACCGTGTCGACAACCTGCGCCGGCTTGGGAGCGGGCGCGGCGGCGTGCGTCACCGTGTCGGCCACCGGCGCCGCAGCCTTGGGCGCCGGCACCGGGGCAGGCGCCGGATCAGGCGGAGCTGGGGCCGGATCAGGGGGCGGCGCCGGCGCCGGGGCCGGCGCTGGAGCGGCGGCAGCCGCGCTGGTCGCCGTTCCCGCGGCGGCATCGACCGCTCCGGACGCTGCGTTCGCGATGGCACTCGTCTGTGGCGTCGCTGGAATGTCCGGCATGGCTTTGACCTCGCGTAGCTGGCAGAAGGTGTCGCTTCCTCAGCGTCTCCAATGGAGAATTGGCACAACCTCCGCAGCACGACCGACCTTTTCCGGGTACGACCTAGGTGATCACCGACACCAAGGAGGGGTAGAGATCGCCGACGCGGTACTTATCGCGGACCCGGACGTCGAGGCCAGAACGCCGCTCGTTGACGTGCTCGTCGACGCGGGCTTCCGGGTGTTCGAGGTCTCAGACGGCGCCGAAGCGCTCACCAAAGCGCGCGAGATCTGGCCGGTCGCCGTGATCCTCGAGATCCCGCTCGGCACGCTCTGCGGCTACGAGGTCTGCCGCACGCTCAAGAGCGACCTGGGACCGGAGCTCGCCGTCATCTTCCTCTCCGGCACCCGCACCGAGACCTACGATCGCGTCGCCGGCCTGCTCATGGGCGCCGATGACTACGTCACCAAGCCCTCGGCGCCCGACGAGGTGCTGGCGCGCCTGCGCATCGCCACGCGCCGCGCGGCGCCCGAGCCGGCCTCGCCAACCAACGGCCGCCTCACCCGACGCGAGCACGAAGTGCTCAACCTGCTCGCTGAGGGCCTCAAATGGGTGCAGATCGCCGAGCGGCTCGTGATCAGCCCGAAGACCGTGGCGACCCATGTCGGCAACATCCGCCGCAAGCTCGGCGTCACCAGCCGCGCCGAGGCGATCGCGGTCGCCTACCGCGACCAGCTGCTCACCCCGCCGGGCCCGCCTCCTCCGGCGTCCTGACGCCGCGCAGTGACCCCAGCGTGCGCTCGGCCACGAGCCGGCCGATGGCCAGCGAGGCGGTCGCGGCGGGCGACGGCGCGTTGAGCACGTTGACGACCTGCGCACCCTCCTCGACGAGGAAGTCGTCGACCAGCGTGCCGTCCCTGGCCACGCACTGGGCGCGCACGCCGCTGCCGCCGCGCTGCAAGTCGCCGGCGCGCAACTCCGGCAGGTAGCGGCGCATCTCACGCACCGCCGCCGACTTGACGGTGTCGCGCCAGAGCTCGGCCGCGCCGACCCGCGCGTGGGCCCGGGCCAGGCGCGCCGAGCCGGGGAAGGTGATGGTGTCGCGGATGTCGGTCCAGCTGGCGCCCCGCCCGCCCGTGCCGTTGCGCCCCAGCGCGACGAGCGCGTTGGGACCGACATGCACGGTCCCGTCGATGCCCCGCGTGAAGTGCACGCCGAGGAACGGCAGGCGCGGATCAGGCACGGGGTAGATCATGGCGTTGACGAGGTGGCTCGCGCGATCGAGCATCTTGTAGTAGTTGCCGCGAAACGGCACGATGGCATACCCGATCCGCGGGCCGGAATCGGTCATGCGCAACAGGCGGTCGGCAAACAGCCCGCCGCAGCACAGCACCGTGCGTGCTCTCAGCAGCCGCCCGTTGGACTCCAACCTCCAGCCGTCTCCCGTGCGCTGGGCCGCGGTCACCGGCCACCCCACGCGCAGCTCGGCGCCCAGGCCCTCCAGCTCACGCCGGTAGGCGCGCGCCACCTGACCGAAGTCGATCACGCCGCTCTCGGGCACATGCAAGGCCCGTTCACCGGCGACATGGGGCTCGATCTCGCGCAGCTCCGGACCGCTCAGCAACCGCACGCCACGCAACCCGTTGGCCCGCGCGCGCTCGTGGAGGTCATCCAGGCGCCCGTGCTCCGACGGACGGCTCGCGACGATCAGCTTGCCGTCCTGACGGAACGGGATCGCGTGGTCCTGGGCGAAGGCAATCAGCTCCTGCCGCCCCTCCCGGCACAGCCGCGCCTTCAGCGAGCCCGGCTGGTAGTAGACGCCGGCGTGGACCACCCCCGAGTTGTGGCCGCTCTGGTGCGTGGCCACCTCCGCCTCGGCCTCGACCACCACGACATCCAGCGATGGCTCGCGCCGCAGCAGCTGCAACGCGCTGGCCAGGCCGACGAGGCCCGCTCCGACCACCGCGACGTCGCAGCCCTCGACGCCCACGGTTCAGCGTCTCTCGGGCGTGGGCTGCATCGCCTGCAGTCTATTGCCGCAGAAACGCGCCCCGGTGTCCACGCAGGCCACCCGGGCGCGTCGAACGGTCCGCTAAACCGCGGCCGGCTCGCTGGCGCGGGGCGGCGCGGAGACCGTGCGGCGGCGCAGGCCCTCGGGGCCGAGCAGACCCGCGGCGAGGACGATGAAGCCGACACCGCTCAGCAGCAGCGCGAGGCCCATGACGATGGCAAAGAGGCCGACGCTCGAGGCAAAGAACGAGGTGTTGAGCGCCGTGGTCAGCGCGGTCTCGCTGATCCAGACCTGGCGCGCGGCGTTGCTCTGCGGCTGTCCGGTCTTCGGATCCTTGATGGCCTGGGCGGCAACGTCGGTGCCCTTGCCATCGGCGGTCGCGTACTGCGGCATCTGGGCGTAGGTCTTGCCACCCGTGGCCTCGAGCGCGTGGATGCGCATGTAGCTGGCAAAGCACTTGGCCTGACTGCCGTTGGTGATGGCCTTGCCGGCGACATCACAGGTCGGCAGCGTGACGTTGTTTAGCCCGGCCTCCTTGGCGGCGACGGCGATCAGCGACGGCTTCATGTCGGGCGTCCCGACGATCTGCTCGCGCTTGACGTCGGTGCTGACCTCATGACGGCCGGAGATGCCGATGACGATCGCTCCGATGCCGAAGGCGACGAGGACGAAGCCGGCGATGATGCCGGCGAGGCGGAATGGACGGGGCATGCGATGGGCTCCTTAGGACGGACGGGACGGGCTGCTCATCAGCATCGATGCCCGCGGCCGGCCCCACATCGGCAGAGATCCACACAGCCGCTGCGGGTTTCCCGCGCCCCGCTACGACGGCCGTCATGATGGGCCGCCATGGCCGACGACGAGATCACCATCGTGCTGGCCGACGACCACGCGGTAGTGCGCAGCGGGCTGCGGATGCTCCTCGACGCCGAAGACGGGTTACGCGTGGTTGCCGAGGCGGGCACGGTCGACGACGCCGTCCGGCTGACCAAGGCCCACCGCCCCGCAATCCTCGTCTTGGACCTCAACATGCCGGGGATCGACAGCGCCTCCAGCCTTGACGCCCTTCCGGCGCTCGCCGACGGTGCGCCCGCGACCCGCGTGGTGATCCTGACCATGCAGGAGAACCCGGAGTACGCGCGCAGGGCGTTGCAGGCCGGTGCCAAGGCCTACGTGTTGAAGGAGGCCGCCGACAGCGAGCTCGTCGACGCCGTTCGCTGCGCCGTCCGCGGCGAGGTCTACCTCCACCCCCGCCTGGGGGCCCAGATCGCCGCCGCGCCGGCGACCGCCCCCGCGCCGGCTGACGACCTGACCGATCGCGAGGTCGAGATCCTGCGGCTCATCGCCCTCGGCCACACCAACAACGACATCGCCCAGCAGCTGTTCCTCTCGGTCCGGACCGTGGAGTCCCACCGGGCGCACATCCAGCAGAAGCTGCGCCGCACCACGCGCGCCGACCTCGTCCGCTACGCGCTGGACCGCGGGCTGCTCGACACGACCTGACCGTAGTTCGCGCCGGCAGCGGCACGGGTGATCCCGGATGCCGTGCGCGCACCACGCACCTACGCTGCGCCGGTGGACCAGCACCAACGAGCCGACGGCAGCCCGACCCGGGTCGTCATCGCCCACGGCGCTCCCTCCGGACGCTTCGCGCTCCGGATGCTGATCGACGGCGAGCCCGGCATCGAGGTGGTGGCTGCGGCGACGCTGGCCGCCGAGGCCGGGCGTCTCGCCCGCGAGCACGGTGCCGACTTCCTGATCATCTACGAAGGGCTGCTGGCGGTCGGCCGGCCGGGCGTCCTGCCCACCTCCTGCGCGCTCGTCATCCTCGGGCTCGAGGACCATCCGGCGGCCGCGGCGGCCGCGAAGGCTCGCGGCGCCCGCGACTACGTGCTCTGGGAGCGTGCCGCCGAGGACCTGCTGCCCCTGCTGCGCGGCGCCACCGTTCAGCCGTTTGCTGCCTGAGCGGCGGCGACGGTCGCTCGCACCGGAAGGCAGACCTCCACGACCGTTCCCTCCCCCGCTACCGAGCGCACCTCCAGCGTGCCGTCAGCGAGCATCGTGCGCTCCCGCATGCCGACCAAGCCGAACCCCTTGGCCGCGACTTCCGGGTCAAAGCCGTGGCCGTCGTCGCCGACGACAATCGCGACCGACCCGTCGGTCTCACGGACCTCGATCCACACCCGCTGAGCGTCGGCGTGCTTGAGGGCGTTGGTGAGCGCCTCCTGGACGATGCGGTAGATCGCCTCCTCCAACTCGGGGACGTGGCGGCTGCCCACGCGGCCGGCCTCGAAGGACAGGTCCACCGTCAGGTCGATCGGCAGCCCGCTCGTCGCCCGGACCCGCTCGACCAGGCCGCTCAGCGCGGCGCCGGTGCCGATGTCGTCCAGCGCAGCCGGCCGCAGGTCGGCGATCAGCGCCCGCAGGTTGGCGATCCCGCCGGTGACGAGGTCGAGGGCCTGGCCGAGCGCCTCGTCCAGCCGCTCCGGGTCGTCGCTGCGCCGCGCCGCCGACAGCAGGACCCGCAGGCCGCCAAGCTCCTGGAGCGTCTCGTCGTGCAGCTCGCGCGCCCAGCGGCGGCGCTCGGCCTCCGACGCGCGGATGCTGCCCTCCATCGAGTGCGACATGACGTTCTGGCCGGTCGCGACCGCGGTCGCCGCGGTCGCGGCGAAGGCCTGCAGCAGGCGCTCGTCGTCGGTGCTGAACTCGGGCCCGTGGTCCAGGCGGTCGAACGCGGCCAGGAGGCCGATCGCGCGCCCGCGGTGCAGCAGTGGCACCAGGATCCCGGCGGTGGCGTCGAGCTCGGCGGCGAACAGTCGACCCGCCCGACGATCAAGATCATTAAGTCGCTCAGGGCGGTTGGAGCGCAGCACGGCGCCCAACGCCCACTCCTCGCTACTCGCGCGACGACCGACGAGGCCGTCGGGCACGATCCCGGCCGCGGCCGCCACCTCCAGCTGGCCGCCGCTAACCAGGATGATCACGGCCGTCCGCGCGGCGACGAGCGCACGGCCGCGCTTGGCCAGCAGCTCGAGGATGCGATCAAGCTCGATCTCGCCGCCGATCGCGTTGGAGATCTCAGCGGTGGTGTCCAGCGCGCGCACCGTGCGCTCCAACTGGTCGCGCCGCGCCGCGACGTCGGAGTACAGCCGAGCGTTGGCGACCGCGATCGCCGCCCAGTCGGCGAGCACGACCATGGCCTTCTCGTCGCTGTCGGTGAAGTCGCTGTCGGGCTTGCCCGTGAGATACAGGTTGCCCCACGCCTCGCCGCGGACGACGATCGGGACGCCAAGGAAGTTGCCCATCGGCGGGTGGCTCAGCGGAAAGCCGTAGGAGCGCGGATGGGCGCCGACGTCGGCCAGCCGCAGCGGGTGCGGGTCCTCGATGAGCAGCCCGAGGACCCCGTGGCCGCGCGGAAGGTCGCCGATCGCCGCGCGCTCGGCCGCCGGAATGCCGCTGGTCAGGAACCGCTCCAGGCCCTCGCGCCGCTCGTCCATGATCCCCACAGCCGCGTACTGCGCGCCGGTCAGCTCACGCGCCACCTCGAGCATCCGGGCCAGGAGCGCGTCGAGGTCCAACTCGGAGAGGAGCCCCCGACCGACGTCGATGAGCCGGGTGAGGGTCTTGGCGTCCATGGAGTTGTCCTGCATCGAGGATAGTCCTGCCGCCACGCCACGTCCGTAGTTCTCCGGTCGCGATCGGCGGGGACAACCCGATGGCAACGTGGTTGTGCCCTGCCACGGTGGATCCATGCATACGACCGAGAGCCCGGCCCACGTCATCATCGCCGGTGGCGGCGTCGCCGCCGTCGAGCTCGCGCTCGCGCTCCACGCGCTCGCCGGGCCGCGCGTGCGCATGACGCTCATCGCGCCCCAGCCCGACTTCGAGTTGCGTGCGCTGCGGACCGCCGAGCCGTTCTCGGCCGACCACACGCGCCGCCATTCCCTGGCCGATCTGGCCGAGCGCGTCGGTGCAACGTTGGTCGCCGATCGCGTGCTGGCCGTCGACGGCGACCGCCACGAGCTGCGCCTCGCCGCGTCCGGGATCCTGGGTTACGACACGCTCGTCCTCGCGACGGGCGCGCGCCATCGCACGGCCTACTCCCGCGCCATCACCTTCACCGGCGACGCCGACAGTCAGGACTACCAGGGGCTGCTCGCCGACCTCGACGGCCACTGGACCCGCTCGGTCGCCTTTGTCGTGCCCCCGGGCACCACCTGGCCGCTGCCGCTCTACGAGCTCGCGCTCATGACCGCACGCGAGATCCACGCGATGGGCATCGACGACGCGCGCCTGCAGCTCGTCTCGCCCGAGGCGACCCCGCTCGCCCTCTTCGGCCCGGAGGCCAGTCAAGCCGTCGCCGACCTGCTCGCCCGCGCAAAGGTGACGTTCACCGGCAACACGTACGCCCGCCCGGACGCCGAGGGCCGCCTCCAACTGCTTCCCGGCGGCGAGCGGCTCGACGCCGAGCGCGTCGTCGCGCTGCCGACCATCGAAGGCATCCCCATCGGCGGCGTCCCTGGCGACGACCGCGGCTTCATCCCGGTCGACGCAGACGGCCGCGTGCGTGGCCTCGACGACGTCTACGCCGCCGGCGACGGCACGACCTTCCCCGTCAAGCAGGGCGGGCTGGCCTGCCAGCAGGCCGATGCGATCGCCGAGCTGCTGGCGGCCGCCGCCGGCGCCGACATCACGCCCACGCCGTTCCGACCCGTTCTGCGCGGACGGCTGCTGACCGGTCGCGGCGCGCAGTTCCTTGAGCACCCGCTGGCCGGTGGCGCCCGCGCCGGCGCGCGTTCGGAGTTGCGCCTCTGGTCGGCGCATCGCAAGATCGACGGCCGCTACCTCTCGCCCTGGCTCGCCGAGCTCGACGGCGCGACCGAGCCCGACCGCACCGCCGACACAGCGCCGGCCATCGACGTCGACGTCCCGCTCACCGTCGATCGCGACGCGATGCGCCTCGACCCGTACTCGCCGCTCCCGCGGCGGTGACGCGTCAGCCGCGCACGCGGAACGTTCGCGTGACCGTCGCAACCGTCCGGCCGCCCTGGCGCAGTGTGACCGCCGCGGTGTAGCGGCCGGCCTGCAGGCGCCCGCGGCGTAGCCGGAGGTCCACGAGCCCGCCCGGCAGGATTCGCTGGGCGGCGATCGTCGCGCGCAGCGTCCCGGTCGCCCCCACGATTCGCGCCGAGCCCGTCAGCGGCTCGACGGTGTTGCCCGTGTTGCGCGTGGGCATCACGACACCCTTGCCGTCTGCGCGCGGCGCCCCGAGCCGGACGCGCAGCCGGCGCTGCGCTGCTGGCGGGTTGAGCCGCAGCCCGCCGAGCAGGCGGTAGCGAGCCAGGATGCCGTTGCGGGGCCGCGCGCCCTGCGGCGTGCCGAGGACGTCGATGGCGCCGTAGAGCGAGCCCGACCCCGGCCGCGACAGCAGCGTCGCCGCGACCGAGCGCGCCTCGCCGGGCGCCAGCGTGAAGGCGGTCGCGCTCAGCCGCACCTGTGCGAGCGTCTTGCTGCCGTCGGGCCGCACCGCGCCGCTGCGCTCCTGTATCCACGGACGAGCGCGCACCGTGACGGTCAGCGCCTTGGCCGAGCCGTTGGCGACCCGGATCTCCCCCACCGAGCCCGGCTGAGCCTCGTGCTCGAGGAAGGCCGGCGCGATCGAGAGGCCGCCGGCCGCGGTCGTGCTCGCCGCGGCGGTGCCGGAGGCGATCAGGACGACGGCGATCGCCGTGACGCGGATGTGCTGCATCTTGGTGCTCCTTGCCCTCATGGGCCCTGCGGGCCGAAGGTGATGGTCTGCTCGGTCACGCCGGCGCCGTGCCTCGTCCTTCGCACGGTCACGCGCTCGCCAGCCAGCGGCTTGCCGAAGCTGCGCAGCACGCGCGGGGGCTGGCCCCGCTCAGCGACGCTGAGCCGCGTGCCGCCGACGGTCGCGGTGACCGTCGCCGCGACCCGATCGGGCGCCGGCTGGGCCAGCGTCAGCTCGATCGTGCTCTCGACCTGCCCGCTGATCCCGGTCTCCTCGGCACCGGTCGGCGCCGACGCGGCGGCAAGCACGACGACGGTCACCAGCGCCCCGTGAAACGCACGGCGCCTCACCGGCTCGCCTTCTTGCCCACGACGGTGATCGGGATACGCACCTGGCTGGTCCCGCTGGTCGCGCGATGGCGGAAGATCAGCGTGCGCGACGACCGGTAGGACAAGATCATGGTCAACCGCCCGCCGGTCGCCGTCGTCGCCCCCGTCACGCCGAACGTGCGGCGCCCGACGCGGTTGAGCACCTCGACCGGCACGCCGCGCGCGGCACTGTGGCGCACTTTCGCCGCGCGACAGGTGAGCCGACCGCGGAAGCGATAGCGCGCCTTGGCACGCAAGACGAGACGACCGTGCGACACCCGCAGCGGCCGCTGGTCGATCGCCATCGACAACTGCGGGCGCGGGCACTGCGGGACGGTCCCCGGGCCCGACGTCGAGCCGGCGCCGTTCGCGCCGCCGCCCGGCGGTGCCGGGCGCGGATCGCCGACCTTCAGCGTGACGCTCGGGGTCAGCACCGGGTCGGCGCCCGCGACCGCAAGCTCGCCGTCGTAGACGTCGGCCTCGTTGCCGGCCGCATCGGCCACACGCACCTGCAACCGGTGGACGCCGACCGGCTGCCCGCTGAGATCCAGCGCCAGCGGCACGCGCGACACCTGACGCGCGCAACCGCTGAGCGGCGCGTCGCGTGTCGGGGTCGCCGGGTCGAGATCCGCGCCGCAGCGGGCGTCGAGCGCGGCCGACGCCACCGGCTCGCCGTCGACGAGCGCCCACGCCGTGGCAAGGCCTACGCCTTGGTCGGTCGCGTCGACCTCGAGCGTGAGCGCGCCGCGCACCGGGCTGCGCAACCCACCCACCGAGCCACGCGGCGGCGTCGGGTCGTCGACGTCGAGCACGAGCGCGCCGATCGTCAGCGTGCCGGGCGCACCAGCGACGCAGCGCTCGCCAAGCGGGCGCGGGCAGTCGACGCCGGCGGAGGCCGACCCGCCGCTCGCGACGCCGGCAACCGTCCCCGGCGGCGTGGCCCAGACGTCAAGCAAGTTGATGGCCTCGATCGGCGCACCATCAGCGCCGAAGCGGTAGCGCTGCGGCGTCCCCGCTCCATAGGGACCGGACGCCATGGTGAGCCCGCGCTCCACGCGCGCGCCCTGCAAGATGGTGTGGTCGGGCGTGTCCGCACGCCAGCTCGCCGCCGAGCCCCCGGCCGGGTCGGCGCGGGAGAACGACGCGACCAGGCCGGTCGCACCCTCACAAGCGCCGGCGGCCGCGAACGCGACACCGTCGCCGGCCTGAACATCAGTCAGCCCGGCCGCGCCGAGCGGCTGGCCGAGCGGGCCGTGGCAGCCCCACAGGGCAACGGGACGCGCCGGGGCGGCGCCCGCGCTCAGCGCGAACACCGCCCCGGTCAGCCCGACGATCCGGGTCAGACGTGTGATCCGGACCGCCACCCGGCTACGGCGTGCCGGCTGACAGGGTGAACGTCAGCGACTTGCCGTACGTGCCCGCGGTCAGCGCATCCCCAGCGCCGATCGCCTGGCGCAGCCCGATGGTCAGCGGCGCCGCGGCGGTGCTCGACCCGAAGGCCAGCAGCTGCTGCGAGGCGCTGCCGAGCGACGCGTACGAGCAGGCCGGCGACGCGCTGCTGGTGGCGCAGACCTTCAGCGCCGAGGCCAGCGGCGTGCTGCCGTTGAGCAGGAAGCCCGGGTTGGTGCCCGCGTCCTGGACCGTCAGCACCGACGGACCGGTCGAGGTCGCCGTGCCGGTCACCGACGCGTCGTAGTTGGCAGCCACGCCCGGCACGAAGCTGCCGAGGTTGGTGCTCGTCGCGTTGAGCGTGAGGCTCAGCGCGTCGGAGACCGAGCCGTTGACGGTCAGGTCCTGGTGGGAGCCGACCGGCGGGTCCGGATCGGGATCAGGGTCGGGATCGACCGTCTTGGGCGCGAACGTCACCGAGAACACCTGGTTCGGGCGATCGATCGTGAACCACGGGCGAATGCCGTCGAACGGGCCCGAGGTGCTCAGGTAGCCGACGGGCGCAGCCGCCGGCGTGCCCGACGGCGCGAGGTTGCCGATGGTGATCGAACCGTCCGGGTTCTCCGTGGTGGTCGCCGCCGCGCCGTTGAGGGCGAAGACCGTCTGCCGGGTCGCCGCGGTGCCGTAGTCGGCCGGCGGGTCGGTGGAGCCGACCGTGCCGGCAGCGACCTGGCCGTTGGCGATCAGCCGGATCGACTGAGGCGCGTCGAACTGCAGACGCGGGTTGACGACGCTGAAGAACGTCGAATCGTGGGCGGTGAACGTCAGCGTGCCCGCGAAGTTGATCGCGCCGGTCTTGGTGACCGGGTCGTAGGTGCCGGTCGCGCCGGCCGGCGTGGCCGGGGTGCCGCTCGTGGTGCCCGGGAAGCCGAAGGCGTACTTGGCGCCCGCCGCCGACAGCGGGAGGCTCGTGGCGGTGATCGTCGTGCCGGTGGCCGGCGCGGTCGCGCTGACGCTGCCGTGCCCGATCGTGGTCGCGTAGTTCGACAGCGTGCCCGTGCCCGGCGCGGGCTCGTGCGGCACGCTCCAGGTGAGGTTCGCCGATCCGACGTCAAACGGCGCGGCGAGCGCCGGCGCCGAGCCGGCGAGCGCGGCGACGGCAACCGCGCCGACGGCCGCCAGCGCGCTCGTCCGGCGGCGCGCTCCGCTCTTGATGGTCCTTGTCATGTCCTGCTCCTGTTCATGGATTGCGTTCCCGCGCGTTCCACAGTTAGGTCGCCCTAACGAGGCAGCAACATATCCGATCTCATGCCAGGATGTAGGGCGCCCTAATACGGGCCGCCGGTGGAGCTCGCCGCGGCGGCCGTCCTCGTCGCTTTCGTTCCCGCGGGCGGCGAGGGCGGCCGGCGCGGCGGGTGCCCAACGACGAGCGCGAGCGGCGCGTCGGCGCTACGCCACGCGCAGCGTGATGCCGGCGCCGTCGCGCAGGACCGCGACGAAGGCGTCGACCACGCAGGGATCGAACTGCGTGCCCGAGCAGTGGCGCAACTCGGCCAGCGCTTCGGCCTCGGACATCGAGGGCGCGTAGGGACGGGCCTGGCGCATCGCGTCGAAGGCGTCGCAGACGGCGATGATGCGGGCGCCCAGCGGGATGCGCTCGCCGGCGAGACGGTCGGGGTAGCCGTCGCCGTCCCAGCGCTCGTGGCTGGCGCGCACGAGCCGCCCGACCGGCCGCAGCGACGGCGCCGCGGCGAGGATGCGCTCGCCGATGATCGTGTGCTGGCGCATCACCTGCCACTCAGCGTCGTCGAGCGGTCCCGGCTTGCGCAGGATCACCTCGGGGATGGCGATCTTGCCGACATCGTGCAGCTCGGCGGCGCGGGCGATCTCGTCGAGCGCCTCGACGTCAAGCCCCAGCCGGCGGCCGACGGCCAGCGCGAGCAGGCTGACGTCGTCGACGTGCTCTTCCAACTCGGGCTCACGCTCGCGCAGGATCTGCATCAGCAGGTCGCGTCCCTGGCTTCCGGGTGAGCCGCGGCGCGAGCTCTTGTGCCCGTACATGCGCTCGTCGGCGAGCTGCAGGGCGGCGCTCGGGGTCGGCGCCTCCTGCGGCAGGGAGACCAGCCCGTAGGAGCTTGAGATCGAGAAGCCCTCGCCGATCTCGACCAGCGCCTCGACGGCGCGCACGACGGCCGCGTCCTCGCGCGTCAGGTCGTGGTGGAAGAGCACGCAGAACTCATCGCCGCCCAGCCGGTAGGCGGTGCCCACGCCGGCGACGCTGTCGGCCAGCGCGCCGGCCAGGCGCGTGAGCAGCGTGTCCCCCGCCCCGTGGCCGAAGTTGTCGTTGTAGCCCTTGAAGCCGTCGAGATCGAAGAAGACCAGCGTCGCGCGCTCGTCGCTGCCGGGGTGCAGCATCCGCGCCAGCTCGAGCATCAGCCGGCGGCGGTTGGGCAGGCCGGTGAGCCCGTCCTCCAACGCCTCCTGACGGCTCTGGGCCAGCAGCGTGACGTTCTCGCGATGGGTCAGCCAGGCCCGCAGGCCCACGGCGACCAGCGAGGAAGCCGCGGCGACGACCGCCAGCCCGCCGACCTGATGAAACTGCGACCAGACGAGCACCCCGAGCGAGATCGCGGCGAACATCGCGGGCACGGCGAATACGCCATCGACGAGCCGCGTCCGCAGACGGCGACTCTCCGGGAGCCAGGCCGCGGCCGCAAGCACCGCCAGCGCGGTCGGCCACGTGCTGTTAACCCACGACACCGCCGAGTAGCCACCGACCGCCTGCTCCCAGCTATAGACCGCGTCACCCACCGCACAGACCGCCATCGAGAGCCCGAGCGCCATCCACGGCAGCCCCGGCCGCCAGTCGCCGACGCCGAACGCGACGCCGACGAGGCAGAGCAGCACGACGTCGAGCATCGGATAGGCCAGCGTCACGACCACGGCGGTGCTCGATCCGGTCGCCGAGTTGAGCACCGGCGCCAGGAAACCCGCGGCGCACAGGGCGGCGAGCGCGCAGCCGCCGATCAGGCCGTCGAGCCACACCGACGCCCGAATGCCGTGGACCCGGCTGCGCAGCAGCAGCGCCATGCCGACCGACGCCAGCGCGTAGGCGGTGAGATAAACGCCGTCGGTCCAGTTGGGCGATGGTGGTACGGCCTGTCCGGCAAAGGACAACGTCCAGCCCAGGTCACCCACCGACCACAGCGTCGCGAAGATCGCCAGCGTGCTCCAGGCGGCGCGATCCTCGCGGCGCACCGCCACGCGCCACCACACCATCGCGGTCGCGAGGAACTCGACCGCGCTGTAGAGCCCGTCGGCCGTGGCCGCCGGGACACCGGCCCACATGCCGGCCACCGTCCGCAGCAGGTAGACGGCCAAGCCCAGGCCCAGGAGACCGAACGCAAGTCGCATCGGCTGCGCACGGCTACAGGTCACGCCCATGTTTTCGGATAGCCGGACCCGGGCTGAAGGGCAATTCCGCTGCTATCGGTCTGGTCGGACCGCCTCCAGCATGCGTCCGAGGTTGTCGAGGATCCTGCCCCAGCCGCCCTCATGGGAGCGCACGGCTTCCTCGTCCCACAAGCCGCTGTGGGTGAAGCGGACCGTGGTCCCGCCGTCGACCTCCTCAAAGTCGATCTCGATCAGCGTCCGCCGCGTGTCACCGTCCCAGAGCCAGGTGAAGGCCAGACGACTCGGCCGCTCGATCTCGGTGTAGGCGCCGCCGCCGCCATGCGCGACGTCCTTGTCGGGGTCGTACATGACGACCCGCACGGCGCCGCCGACGCGCAGGTCGACCTCGGCCTCCGAGGTCTCCCAGCCGCGCTCGGCCTGCCACCAGCGCCGCATCACTTCCTCGCTGGTCCAGGCGTCAAAGACCCGCTCGGCAGGCGCCTGATAGGTGCGCTCGATCCGCAAGGTGTTGTTGTTGGTCATGCTCCGGGCCCCCGCCGGCGGCGCAGGCGCAGCGTCAGCCAGGCGCGCGCGATCACCAGCCCGGTGCCCGTCCCGGCCAGCGCCGGCAGCATCTCCTCCACCGGCACGCCGCCGACGTGGGCGATCATGAGAGCTGGCTCTTCGCGCCGCGCTGCGAGTTCGTGGCCTCCGAGAGCGCCGCCGCGTGGACGGTCGGCGCGTCGTACTCGTCGTGGAGGTTCCACCAGACATAGGGCTCGGTCTGCGGGTAGCCCTCGGGCGAGTCCTCCCACGTCTCCTGGCGGCCGAGCGCGGTGATGTCGAGATAGGACCAGGGGGTGCCCAGCGCCTCGTCGCCGCGCTTGTCGATGAAGTAGGTCCGGTAAATCTGGCCGTCGTCGTCGCGGGAGAAGACGTTGGTGCCGTGCCACTCGTCCACGCCGAAATCGAGGTCGAACTCGTCGGTGATCGTGTACCAGGGGATCTGCCAGCCCATCCGCGTCCGGTAGCGCTCAATGTCGGCCTGCGGCGCACGCGAGACGTGCACGAGCGTGGTGTCGCGAGCGTTCAGATGCGCGAGATGGCCGACCTGGTCGGCCATGAACGAGCAGCCGCGGCAGCCGCTCTCGGGCCACGCGGCCACGCCGGGCTCAAAGAAGAAGCGGTAGACGACCAGTTGGCGGCGACCGGCGAAGAGATCGAGCAGCGATGCCGGCCCGTCCGGACCCTCGAAGGCATAGTCCTTCTCCACGGCCATCCGCGGCATCCGGCGCCGCTGCGCAGCGAGCGCATCCCGCGCGCGCACCAGTTCCTTCTCCTGGACCAGCAGCGCTTCGCGTGCGGCCTGCCATTCCTGCGGGGACACGATCGGGGGCATGTTCATGCTGACTCCTCCTCCTTCAGATACTCATCGACAACATCGAATAGGCGTCCCCAGAGGACGCGTTGACGATCCATCCAGTCAGCGGCCACGCTCAGCACCTCGGGCTCGAGCGAGAGCCGATGCGTCCGGCCCACGACCACGCGCTTTACCACCCCGGTCTCCTCCAGCACCTTCAAGTGCTTGGAGATCGCGGGCTTCGACACCCCGAAGCCACCGGTGGCCTCACCGACCGTCGCCGGACCTTCGGCGAGCCGCTCGACGATGCCGCGGCGGATCGGGTGCGAGAGCGCCTTGAACGGATCGTTCACCATATGGTGAACAATAGCACGCCTATTCGACTGGCGCGAGGGATTACGGTTTGCCGTCCATGGCGGCGACGACCGAGACCTGGAAGAACTGGGCGGGCGATCAGCGGTGTGCGCCGGCGCAGATCGCGCACCCTACGAGCGAGGACGAGCTAGCGCAGACGATCGCCGAAGCCGTGGCCCGTGGCCTGCCGGTCCGTGCCGTCGGCAGTGGGCACTCGTTCACCGACATCGCGTGCACCGACGGGGTGCTGGTTGACACCACCGGGATGCAGCGGGTGATCGACGCCGACGCCGAGTCCGGCCGGGTGACCGTGCAGGCGGGCATCACGCTGCACGACCTCGGGCTGCTCAACGCCCGCCACGGGCTGGCGCTGGAGAACCAGGGCGACATCGACACCCAGACGCTCGCCGGCGCGCTGGCCACGGCGACGCACGGCACCGGCAGGCGCTTCGGCAACCTCTCCACGCGCGTCGTCGGGATGCGCCTGGTGACCGTGTCGGGCGACGTCGTCGAGGTCACCGAGGAGTCTGACGCCGAACTGCTGCGCGCCGCGCGCGTGTCGCTCGGCGCGCTGGGGATCGTCTCGCAGGTGACGATCGCCTGTGTGCCGCTGTACACGCTGCACCGCCACGACCAGCCGCTCCCGCTGGCCGGGGTGCTCGATCGCCTCGACGAGCACGTCGATGGCAGCGATCACTTCGAGTTCTTCCTCTGGCCCTACACGCGCACGGCGCTGACGCGTTCGACGGTCCGCAGCGACGCAGCGCCGAGGTCGCGGGCGCAGTGGAAGCGCACGATCCAGGAGCGCGTAATCGAGAACCAGGTGCTGCGGCTGAGCTGCGAGACCGGGCGGCGCTTCCCGAGCCGGGTCCCGCGGCTGAACCGGATGATGGCCGGCGCGATGTCCGAGGCCCACGCCCAGGACCAGGCCTACAAGATCTACGCGTCGCGCCGCGACGTGCGCTTCACCGAGACCGAGTACGCGATCCCGCGCGCCCACGCACGCGAGGCGCTGGAGCGCGCGCTGGCGCTGGTCGAGCGCCGGCAGCTCCCGATCCTGTTCCCGTTCGAGGTGCGCTTCGCCGCCGGCGATGATGCCTTCCTATCGACGGCGCACGAGCGCGAGACCTGTTACATCGCCGCCCACCAATACGGAGGCATGGAGTTCGAGTCGTTCTTCCGCGGCTTTGAGGAGATCATGGACGCCTACGGCGGGCGGCCGCACTGGGGCAAGCGCCACTATCAGTCGGCCGCGACGCTGCGCGAGCGCTACCCGCAGTGGGATCGCTTCCAGGCCGTGCGCGCGCGGATGGACTCCGACGGCGTGTTCACCAATGACTACACCCGCCGGGTGCTGGGGCCGGTGGCCGCGCCGGTGCGGTCCTAATGTTCGGACCCGTCGAGCGCCTGGCACGCTACGAGACGGCGTTCGCCGGCGTCGACGCGCCGTTCGCGTTCGTCGACCTCGACGCGATGTGGTCCAACTCGGCGAGCATGCTGGCGCGCAGCGCCGGGAAGCCGATCCGCGTCGCGTCCAAGTCACTGCGCTGCCGGGCGTTGCTGCGCACGATCCTCGATCGCGACGCCGGCTATCAGGGGCTGCTGGCCTTCACGCTGCCCGAGGCGCTGTGGCTGGCGCGCGAAGGGTTCGAGAATCTCGTCGTCGCTTATCCGACGACCGATCGTGGCGCCCTGCGCGAACTCGGTGCGCTGACCGCGGAGCGCCCGGACGGCGCGCCCGTGGTGATGGTCGACTCCGTCGGGCACCTCGACCTGATCGCTGCCGCGGCCGGCAACGTCGCCGCGCCGATCCGGGTGTGCCTGGACTTTGACGCGGCGTTCTGGACGACGGGCTCGCGGGTGAAGATCGGCGCCAAGCGCTCACCGGTGCGCACCCCGGAGCAGGCACGGGCGCTAGCCGAGGCGATCGTCGCGCATCCTGCGGTGACGCTGGTGGGGATGATGTCCTACGAGGGCCACATCGCCGGCCTGGGCGACAAGATCTCGGGCGCGCGCCTGAAGAGCCTGGCGATCGCGCGGATGCAACGCGCCTCCTACGCGGAGCTGCGCGAGCGCCGCGCCGCCGCGGTCGCCGCCGTCTCGGAGGTCGCTCCGCTGGCGTTCGTCAACGCCGGCGGCACCGGCGACCTGGAACGCGTCGCGACCGAGCCCGCGATGACCGAGGCGACCGCCGGGTCGGGCTTCTACGCACCGACGTTGTTCGACAACTACGCGAGCTTCCGTCTCGAACCCGCTGCGATGTTTGCCCTCCCGATCTCACGGCGGGCGGGCCCAGGGGTAGTCACCGCGCTCGGCGGCGGCTACCTGGCCTCCGGCGCGGGCGCCAAGGACCGCATGCCCACGCCGTACCTCCCGGAAGGCCTGCGGCTCGATGCGTTTGAGGGCACCGGCGAGGTCCAGACGCCGCTGCACGGGAAGGCCACCGACGGCCTGCGCATCGGCCACAACGTGTACTTCCGCCACGCCAAGGCCGGCGAGCTGTGCGAGCGCTTCAACGCGCTCTACCTGCTCGAAGGGGACCAGATCGTGGACGAGGTCCCGACCTATCGCGGCGAGGGACAGTGCTTTCTGTGAACCAACACCATGTTGATGGCGGCCCAGCGTAGCGGCCAGTTCGCCGCGGTGGGTCGAGGTGCGGTGTGGGGTTGGCTGGTCGGCGTCTCCGTGATGCGCCCCGGCAAGGAAGGTCATTCGTACGAAGGTGCTCGCAGAGAGCACCTCCATACGAACGACCTGCGCGAAACGTTTGCGCGCGAGATCGGCTGGCACTTAGACGTTGAACGGCAATGTCCAAGTGCCAGCCGTCCGCCAAAGGCACCCGAGCCGCCGACCCGGGCGCCGGCGGACGACGAGCCAACGCCAAGAGCGACCGATCCCGCTCGCTCACCTCGGTGCCAACAGACCACGCCGCACACACCGGCCCCGGCCGAGCTGAACGCCCAAGCACCTGCGCCTGGAGTTGTTGGTGTTGAGGCCAAGAAAATCGCGATGTTCGAGCACGACCCGTTCGAGGACTTGCTCGACTTCAGCCCCGACGCCCAGCACGGTCTCTTCCTCCGCTACCGCGACGTCTTTGACCTTGTCGACGCCGTCGACTGCAACCCCGACAAGGTTGATCCGACCCAGGAGAGCTTTCGAGGTTCCGTTGACCGAGGACCTCATCACCTCTCGGCCTGCGCCGCTACGACCTGGCGATGAGCAACGCCGACCGCCTGCCAGACCACAACGGCCCGATCTCACCCGAGACCCTGGCCGAGATCACCCACGACCGCCTCGCCGCCCAAACCCTCGACCGCCTCTTCACCACCTACACCAAAGCCACCAAGGCTCGAAGCGCGCCTACCGCGCCTGCACTCGGCGCCCCTGACCGTACGCGCCGAGGTCCACGACGAACGCCAGGATGACGAAGAACCACTCGAACCCGGCCACGTGGCGGCCGGCGCCCCAGTCCCAGAAGGCGGCGTAGACCAGCGTCGTCCACGGCAGCAGGAAGAAGCCGAGCAGCGGCACGATCCAGCTGTCGAAGGCGCGACTCAGCACGCTGCTGAAGATCCAGAGGACGAACAGGACCAGCCGCGGGGAGATCAGAGCGAGGAGCGCGAGGATGCAGCCCATGCGCTGAGTCTCGCTTCCTGCCGCGGCTGTGGCAAGCGGAGCTAGGGCCGGAGCGTGACTGTCCTGTTCACGCTCCGGCCGCCCGCCCCCGCCGGCACGGGTCGGATGCCGGCGTCGATCACAGGAGGAGATCCTGAGATGGGCAGGAGCCTAGCATTTTCTCGATAATATTGATCGAAATTAGATGGATTGCGACATGAGAGGCTTCGCGCCATGACCAGCGCAACGGCTTCCACGACCTCCCGGCTGCTGAACCCCGGCACCTATGACCCGGTCGCGTTCGACCCTGCCACGCGCCGCCTGTTTCGCGCCACGATCGACTGGTTCGAGGCCAAGGGCAAGGCCGCGCTGACCTCTGAGGTCCGCACCGACGTCTGGTACGCCGACTTCATCGCGTTCCTGGGCCGAGAGCGCGCGTTCGCGACGCTGCTCACCCCCGCGCGCGACGGTGGCGGCGACCCCGACAAGCGCTGGGACACCGCGCGCAACGCGGCGTTCAACGAGATCCTCGGGTTCTACGGGTTGTCGTACTGGTACGCCTGGCAGGTCACGATCCTCGGGCTCGGCCCGATCTGGCAGAGCGACAACGGTGCCGCGCGCCAACGGGCCGCCGCGCTGCTCGACCAGGGCGCCGTCTTCGCCTTCGGCCTCTCCGAGCGCGAGCACGGGGCCGACATCTACTCCACCGACATGGTCCTCGAGCCCCAGGCCGACGGCGGCTTTGTCGCCAACGGCGACAAGTACTACATCGGCAACGGCAACGTGGCCGGGATGGTGTCGGTCTTCGGCCGCCGCGCCGACGTCGAGGGCCCCGAGGGCTATGTCTTCTTCGCGGCCGACAGCAAGCACCCCAACTACAAGCTGCGCTCCAACGTCGTGCACGGTCAGCTGTACGTCAGCGCGTTCGACCTGGAGGACTACCCCGTCTCGGCCGACGACGTCCTGCACACCGGCGTTGCTGCGTTCGAGGCGGCGCTCAACACCATCAACGTGGGCAAGTTCAACTTGGGGTTCTGCTCGCTGGGCATGGCCGAGCACTGCTTCTACGAGACCGTGACCCAGGCCGAGGGCCGCGTCCTGTTCGGCAAGCGCGTGACCGAGTTCGGCCAGGTGCGCCGCATCCTCAGCGAGGCCTACGTGCGGCTGCTGGCCGGCAAGCTCTACGGGGCGCGCGCGGTCGACTACGTGCGCAGCGCCAGCCGCGAGGACCGGCGCTACCTGCTGTTCACGCCGATCACCAAGATGCAGGTCACGACCGAGGGCGAGCGCATCGTGCGGCTGCTGGCCGAGGTGATCTCGGCCAAGGGCTTCGAGCGCGACAGCTTCTTCGAGAGCGCCAAGAACATCATCGACGGGCTCCCGAAGCTCGAGGGGACCGTCCACGTCAACCGCGCGCTGACGCTGAAGTTCCTGCCCGGCTACCTGTTCGGGACGGCGCCGCTGGACGCGCCCGAGCAGCGCCTCGATCCGGTCGATGACGCGTTCCTCTTCGCCCAGGGCCCGACCCGCGGCCTGGCGAGGATCACGTTCCCCGACTGGCGGCCCGTCTTCGACGCCTTCGCCGCCGTGCCGAACGTCGCGCGCTTCCGCGAGCAGGCCGACGCGCTGGTGGCCATGATCGGCGACGCCGCGCTGACGCCCGACCAGATGACCGCCGACCTCGACTTCCAGCAGTCGATGGCACAGCTGTTCACGCTGATCCCCTACGCCCAGCTGATCCTCGAGCAGGCGCAGATCGAGGACACGCCGCAGGACGTCGTCGACACGATCTTCGAGACGCTCGTGCGCGACTTCTCGGCGACCGCCGTCGAGTTGCACGGCAAGGCCTCGTCGACCGCCGACCAGCAGGCTTGGGCGATCGGCAGCATCCGTAAGCCGGTGGTCGACGAGGCCCGCAGTGCGCGGATTTATGACGAAGTCCGCGCGCTGGCGGGCGCGTATGTGATGCCCGACTGAGTGACAGACGGTTCAGTGCTTGTCGCCTCGATGCCGGCGCGCCCGAATCTGTTCCCGCAGCGTGTCCCATCGGGACCGCGTCTGTGTGGTGATCTCGTCCCACTGGCGCCGGACCTCGTCCTCTGCGGGCCGCTCGCCCCGCCCGATGCGGTCGAGCTCGTCGCGGATCTCACGACCGGCCGCCGCCGAGCCCACGGCGATGACCATGACGCAGAAGAGCGCCGAGATCATGGCGAACACCGCGCCGATGACGCCGTAGCGGGTGGCGTACGTGCTGAAGAGATGCGGAACGTACACCGCGGCGCCGACCGAGTAGACGGCGAGGAGCGCTGACCCAACGACGCCGAACGGAACGAGCGCGCGGCGCGAGATGCGCTTGGCGCTGAGCACCCAGCCACTCCAGATCAGGAAGATCGCAGACAGTGGCATCGTGAGCAGCGTCGCCGTGAGCTCGAGGCGGCCGTGTCCCAGCACGCCGTGAAGGAGGCCGGTGACGGCGAGGTACAGCGTGAGCGCACCGATCCAGAGCAGGCCGTTGAAGGTGTTGCGAACGCTCAGCGCATCGAGCTCCCAGGTCTGCTCGAATAGCCGCTGCACCGCGCGGGAGTAGCTCAGCACCGCGACCATGAGAAACAAGAACCCGACGATGCCAAGGCTCGTGCTGGCGCCCGACGGCGGCGAGAAGATGTCGGTGACCGCCTCGGCGCCACCCCCGGTCAAGTCATAGCGCTCGATGATGCGATCGGCTGTGCCCTTGCCCCCGAGCTGTGACGATGCGGCGCTCGCCACAATCGTCAGCGGGATCAACGCCGTGAGCGCGCCCGACGCCAGGGCGATCGCGCGGTCAAAGCCCGCCACCTTCTGAAACCGGTTGAGGACACGGAGCAGGAACTCCGGGCGCAGCCAGAAGGTCAGCGTCCGCACAACGCGCTCGCGATCCATTCGCAACCGCTTGCGCTCGTGGTGCTGGCTCTCCGCCATAGCTCAGCTTCTCATCGGCGGCGCTTCAGGTCGAGGGCGGGTGTGAGTTTGCGTGCATGCCGCCGGCCACGGCGGCGGCATGCACCTGCTGCCTAGCGGCCGCGTTTCTTCGGGGTCGCCTGACCCGAGAGGCGGACCGTCAGGCCGGGCTGAGCTCCGTCGTTGCGGCGGACAGTCACCGCGCCCGTGTACCGCCCCGGCTTGGTGGGCCGGAACTCCACCTTGATGGTCTTGGACTCCCCGGGACGCACCGTGAACGGGCCGGCCCCGACGAGCGCGAAACCCGCGCCCGACACGGCGACGACGCCGCGAATCGTCTTGGCCGACGCCCCACCGGTGTTGCGCACCACGATCGACCCGCGTCCGTGGTCTCCGACGCGGATCGTCTGGAAGGAGAGCTGGCCCGGGCTGACGGTGAGCTTTGCGGGGCTCGGTGGCGGCGGCGCCGCAGCCACGGTCACCAGACCGGCGTCCGCCGTTGCGCTCTGTCCGATGTCGTCCAGCGCGGTCACCTCGATCGCATACTGCGCGGCGGTCGCCCGGGTGTTGGCCGGCGCGGTGAAGGTGCCTTCGAACTGGGTGGAGCTGATGCCGCCGAGCGGCACGTCGGTCGTGCTCCCGTCGGGCGCGGTGACCGTCGCGTAGACCTCGGAGATCGCCCGGTCATCCGTCGCGGTTACCCGGATCGTCGAGGCCCCGCCACCGCTGGGCAGGCTGCTCGGCGTGACCAAGGGATCGGCCACGATGGGACGCTCGTCGAACTGCGGGGCCGCGTCGACGCTGATCCCGCCGCCCTCAGCCCAGGTGCTGTTCCCGTTGATGTCGATCGCCTGGACGATGATCGAGTAGTTCACCTGCGAGTCGGTGAAGTTCGCCGGGATGGTGAGCGAACCGCTGTAGGTCTGTCCCACCCCCGTGAAGGCCATCAGCACGATCTCGGGCCCGCCGAACGGTCCGGTGATCTGGGCCTGCACGTCCGAGACGCCGCCGCCCTCGTCGCTGGCGTCCGCGAAGATCGTGACGAGCCCGCCCTCGGCGGGGAGGCTGCTCGGAGACGCCGTCACGTTCGTGACGACGGGCGGCGTGTCGACCTGCTCCTGAGCGCCGGCGCCGGCCGGCGACAGCGCCAGCGGCGCGAGGACCGCGAGGAGCACCCCCGCCAAGCGCCAGCGCTTGAGGCCGTTCATGATTGGCTGCGGCATGTCTCTCTCCTTGGCGGTGTGGAGCGAGAGCTCCGGAGCGCGGCACCTTCGTGCGAGACCACCCAACCAGAGTCGATAGGGACAATCAACTATTGCGGGCGTGGCAAGCACTTCGTGTGCGCTCGCTGGAGCTCCCTGGGACGCTTGCTCGGTCATCGCCGCATCCTCGGATCGTGCGCAGCGTCGGCGTACCTGGCAGGGCAGCCGTGATCGATGGCTTCGGGGCGCAGTTCGTAGTGCCACGGCTCGTTGTCATAGATCTGGCAGAGCCCGTACGCGGTGCCATGGGCCGACAGCCACGCCGCGGCATCGGAGTGCCCGATGTCGACCGCGTGCCCCGACACATGCGCCGAGGTGTCCGGGGTCGCCACCCATCGGGCCGCTGCCTCCTGCGAGCCGTACTTCACGACCGCCTGCTGGAGCAGGTGCTCCTGATAGGCCCGGGAACGCCAGCCGCTGTCGACGAAGAACTGGACCCCGCCGTCCGCGGCGTCGGTCGCCGCCTGACGCAGCGCGCCGAGGAGCGCTGGATCGAGGTGGGCCACACCCGGGATCCCGTCGTCGAAGACCGTCGTGCCGTCGGGGATCGCACCGTCGGCCTCGCCAAGCGCACGAGAGTGCTCACCGCGAAGGGCGTCGATGGGTGATACGACCGTCGACGGCAAGGACACCCGCGACTGGGAGCCGAGGGCTGCGGTGATCGCCACGATGGGGACGAGCAGCCCGGCGACACGGGTCCTGCGCATCCGGATCCGGCGGGGCGCCGCTCGTGCTCGTTCGCTGTGGGCCACGCCGCCATTGAAGGCAGCGCGGTGTTGCCGGCACGTATGCGCTTTTCGATACGCCAGCGATATGCGCCAGCTCGTAGCCTCAGGGCATGCGCGTGCTGCTCGTCGAGGACGAGCCCTACATGGCGGAGGCCATCCGCGACGGCCTCCGGCTAGAAGCGATCGCCGCCGACATCGCCGGTGACGGCGACACCGCCCTGGAGCTGCTGGCGGTCAACACCTATGACATCGCCATCCTCGACCGCGACATCCCCGGACCCTCCGGTGACGAGATCGCCAAACGCATCGTCGCTTCCGACAGCGGCATGCCGATCCTCATGCTCACCGCCGCCGACCGGATCGACGACAAGACCACCGGGTTCGGGCTCGGCGCCGACGACTACCTCACCAAGCCCTTCGAGCTTCAGGAGCTCGTGCTTCGGCTCAGGGCACTCGACCGCCGGCGCGCACACAGCAGACCGCCGGTGCAAGAGATCGCCGGGCTGCGGCTGGATCCGTTTCGCCGAGAGGTCTACCGCGACGATCGCTACGTCGCGCTGACCAGAAAGCAGTTCGCCGTCCTCGAGGTCCTCGTCGCGGCCGAAGGCGGCGTCGTTAGCGCCGAGGAGCTCCTGAAACGGGCGTGGGATCAGAACGCAGACCCGTTCACCAACGCGGTGCGCATCACCGTCTCGGCGCTGCGTAAACGGCTCGGTGAACCCTGGGTCATTGCCACCGTGTCCGGCGCGGGCTACCGCATCAGCACCCAGCCGGACGCCGAGCGCGAGGGAGACGACCGTGGATAGAGCCCCTGGCTTGAGCGTTCGTCTCAGGCTCACCCTCAGCTACGCCGGCTTCCTCATGCTCGCCGGCGTCTTGCTGCTTGCCGTCGTGTGGGTGTTCCTCCTGCGCTACGTCCCCGACCATCCGGTCCTCGTAGGACCCGACGGCTTCCTTTCCACACCCTCTCCCACCCGCTCCGACCTCCAGCGCGCTTTCGTTCCGAAAGCGGCTTTGGCGCTAGCGTCGCTGCTGGTCTTCGGTCTCCTGGGAGGGTGGCTGCTCGCCGGCCAGATGCTTGCCCCGCTGGCACGCATCACCGACGCGACACGCCTGGCCGCGACCGGATCGCTCTCCCACCGCATCCGGCTGCAGGGCCGCAACGATGAGTTCCGCGAGCTCTCCGACGCCTTCGACACCATGCTCGCGCGGCTCGAGGCCCACGTCGCCGAACATCAGCGATTCGCCGCCAATGCCTCCCACGAGCTCCGCACGCCGCTGGCGGTCACGCAAACGCTGCTCGACGTGGCCCGCAAGGATCCCAACCGCGACAACGGCGAGCTCGTCGACCGCCTCCACGCCGTCAACACCCGAGCGATCGACCTCACCGAAGCGCTGCTCCTGCTCAGCCGCGCCGACCAGCGCTCCTTCATCCCCGAACACGTCGACCTGTCGCTCATCGCCGAAGAGACCACCGAGACGCTGCTGCCCTTCGCAGAGCAACGCGGCACCACCATCGAGACCTCCGGCGACACGACCCCCACCATCGGCTCACCCGCGCTTCTGCTGCAGATGGCAACCAACCTCGTGCACAACGCGATCGTCCACAACTTGCCCGACCAAGGCACCGTGTGGGTCACGACCCACGCTCACCCCAAGAGCGTGGTGCTCACCGTCGAGAACACCGGCGAGCAGCTCACCCCCCAGTTGGTCGCCACGCTCGCCGAGCCGTTTCGCCGCGGCTCGGAGCGCATACGGACCGACCACGCCGGCGTCGGCCTCGGGCTGGCGATCGTCAAGAGCATCGTGCAGGCCCACGAGGGAACGCTGACGCTCGCCCCCAGGGCCGGTGGCGGCCTCTGCGTGACGGTGCGGCTGCCCGTTGCGCCGGCGGACGCTGGCAGGTGACGTTCACCAGAGCAACAGATCTCCAGCGATGGATCGCCCCGTGCGCGGTGAACGAAGAACCCCCGCCGTTTTGCGGGGGTTCTTGCGTCCGAAGGGCCACTCGTGCTGAGGCAGGTGGGCCCGGAGGATCGTCCGTGCCTACTAGAGCCGCAGCTTCTTCTGCCCCGGCAGCTTCACCAGGTGGCACGTGTGGTAGACGCGCTTGGCATGCACCTTGGTGCCGTCGGCCCGGTAGCCCGTGATCGTCATGGTGAAGGTGCCGGTCGGGCGCTTGCGCAGATCGACCGTCGTGGCCAGCTTGTTGCCCTTGATCCTGATGGTCTTGTTGAGCAGGCCGTTAATGTGCAGCTTCGCCTTCACGAGGTGGTAGCGCTTCACGTTCTGCACGTGCACGGCGAAGCTCCGCAGGCTCCCGCAGCCCCGCGGGGTCTTCGTCTTCGACGCGGCCACCACAGGCGCCACCGGAACCGCCGGAGCCGGCGGAGGTGTCACCGGGGCGGGGGGCGTCTCGGGCGCGGCCGCCGTCGTGCCGGGCTGCAGGCAGTCCGGGTCATAGCTCGCCGTCCAGGTGAGCTTCACCACCACCGAGGTCGTGCCGACCGGACTGCCGTCCAGCGTGATCAGGAACTGCGGCAGCCCTGCCGTGGTCGTCAGGTTCAGGTGCGTGAGGTCCGTGGCCCCCGTTGCATCGAGCGTCTGGTCGGCGATCCCGGAGATCGCGTTCCCGTCACCGTCGGCGAACGAGATCGTCCCGGTCGTGTACGTGCTGCGATCAGGAGCGAGCACCTGCAGCGCCGTGT
Source organism: uncultured Conexibacteraceae bacterium (assembly GCA_963836485.1). Lineage (GTDB taxonomy): Bacteria > Actinomycetota > Thermoleophilia > Solirubrobacterales > Solirubrobacteraceae > Baekduia. Next base: position 339,724 of record CAWIJS010000013.1, read on the forward strand.
AGCTCGCCGGGGTGCACTTGTCGCGGGGGACGACGACGCTGGACGCGAGGACGCGCGTCGGGCCGGTCCCGCACGCCTGGCCGGTGTAGGCGTCGAAGTTCTGGATCTGCTTCGAGCCGTAGTCAGCGTTCACCCAGATGCAGTCGGGGCGCTGCGGGTCGGCGTTGACGGTGTACAACAGCCCGAGGTCCGGCGGGGACAGCGGGAAGTTGGCGCACGTCGCCCCCGTGTGGAAGTCGTAGCAGAGGACCTGGTTGGTCTGTCCGTTGGGTACGTAGGCCCGTGGACCGAGCACGAAGGCCGGCCCGTTCCAGCCGCTGGTCTGCCCGATCGTCGAGGCGAGTGCCGGCGGGGTCGGTACGGACGCGCCCGTCATGTCGAAGCACGGATCGGTGCCCCAGGGCAGGCAGAGCCCGATGACCGTGCCGGCCGGGCTCAACATCGGGAACGGTGCTCCGGCGCTGGAGTCGTAGCTGCCGCCCACCGCGATCGGCCAGCTCCCGGCGCACATGCCACCGGTCGCCGGGTCGAAGCAGTCGAGGTGGTCGGTGCCGTCCTGCGTGATCGGGACGATCACCTTGCCGGAGATCGCCGCGAGCGAGGGCGGCGGATAGCTGCCGTCGCTGACGATGCCCGTGGTGAGCGTGTACGGCTGCCCGCCGCACGCCGCCTGGGTCGCCGGGTCGAAGCACAACAACGTGTTCTTGGTCCCGCTCACGTCGCTGCCGTTGACGAAGTTGAATGCGTACAGCTTGCCGCTCGCGAGCGCCAGGTTGCTGATCGCGCTGATCCCGCCACCGCCCGTGGCGTCGCCGACCGCGGTCAGCGCCGTGAACCCGCAGAACGGGTTCAGGTTGCCGGCGTCGGCCGTGGTGTCGATGCAGACGACGCCGCCCGTGCCGTCGACGTTCCTGGTCCCGTAGACGTAGAGATGGCCGTTGCTTTGGTCGAGGTAGAGGCCTGGATGACCGGAGGTGGCGAAGCCGTTGCCGCTGCCATCGGTGATGGTCTTCGGTGACCAACAGGGTGACGCGTCGCTCTGCAGGTGGCAGGCAACGGTCATGGATGAAGAGTGGTGAAAGACGTTGTAGACCGCGGTCGGGCTGAGCGCGACGGCCCAGCCGTCGCCGCCGCCGCTGCCGGCAAAGTGCGAAGCCGGTGGTACGGGTATGGTCTCGACCGCCGAATAGGTGGCGGTGGTCGACGACGCAAGGCTCAACGACGGCGCGAGCGCTGCGACCAATAGGGCAGCTGCCAGGGCGATGCCGAGGTTGCGGGGGCTTCTCACTTGCACGATCCGGTCCTTTCAGGGTGGCGCGGCGGCCCCATCGGCCTCCGTCACCTTGGAACGCACCGCACCTGAAGATTCAGTCCCGGCCGTTCCCTGTGTCTTACGACTCGTCCTGCGCTGACGTGTCCGCGTTTGGACGTCAGACTTGCAATGCGCGAGCGTAACGGCGTCCGAGCCGGCGTGGGCCCGCCATCCGTCCAGTATGTGGCGAAGCTCTCAAGCTTTCGCTCGAAGCGTCGGTCCACGGAACCGGCCCAGACCGTTCTACTTGATGATGGTGAACGCCACTGTCGCCGTCGTGCCCTTGCGGCCGGCCGCCGTCGGCGTCGCCGCCAGGCGGTACCGGCCGGGCGCGAGCTTCTTGCCCGCCATGCGACCGGTGAACTTGAAGCGGTTGACGCCGACGACACCGGTACGGGTGAAAGAGCCCTTTACGGCGGTCCAGCGCGTGCAGGCCTTCTTCTTCTTGTTCTTGCTCGTCGACTTGTCGCACTTGCCCTTCTTGCCGGCGCGGCCCTTCGACGGGCGCTCGACGGTGAAGCGCACGGTCGCAGGGCGGTCGAGCTTGTAGGCCACGACGGTGCCGACCTTCTTGACCGCCGCGGCGGTGGCGCTCGGGCCCGATGGCGCGGCGCGGAAGCGCGGGTCCGACAGGTCGATGTCGTCGATCGGCTCGTCGTCCTCGTCGCCGGCCGCGGCGTCGGCGCCCGTGACCGGCGCCGGCGCGCCGGGCGGGCCGCTCCCGTCGGCCGGGGGCGTGCCCGGCGGGACGACGACCCCGTCGCCGGGCCCGTGCGGCTCGCCGCCGCCGCCCGTGGCCGCGCCGGCATCGGTGGCGAAGAGGAAGGCGTCCGTGTTGCCGCCACGCTCACCCTGGTAGGCGTCGTCGGTGACCGGCATGTCGTCTGAGCCCGTGCTGCCCACGACGACGACCCGGCCGTCGGCCCCGACCGTGATGGCGTTGCCGGCGTCGTACTCCTGACCGCCGAGGTAGGTCGAGCCCTCGAGCTCGGCGCCATCGGGGCTGATCACGGAGTAGAAGCCCTCGAACGGCGTGAAGTAGCCGCCGCCGCTGACCGGGCCGGGTTTTGTCGGCTGCACCGCGTCTGCCGTGGTCGGGAAGTTCGGCGCCATCGTCGAGCCCGTGACATACGCTGCCCCGTCGGCGTCGATCGCGATCGCGCTGGCCGCGTCGAAGTTGTACCCCCCGAGGTACGTCGCCCACCCGCCAACCGCGGTCAGCGTCGGGATCTTCGCGACAAACGCGTCGGACTGATTGCTGTCGGCCCGCGCGTCCTGATAGGCCCCGGCGGTCCCGGGGAGGTCGTCGGAGTACGTCCCACCGGCGATGTAGGCGTTGCCCGCGTCGTCGACGGCCAGGCCGGAGACCGACTCGCTGCCGGCACCGCCGAAGTACGTCCCGTGACTCAGGGACCACGCGTCGAAGCGGACGACGAAGCCGTCGTCGTAGTACTCGTCGCCGGCCTTGACACCCTGCTGCGCGCCACCGGTCGTGGGGAAGTCGGTGGAGTAGGTGGTGCCCGTGGCGTAGACGCGGCCGTCGTCGACCGCGACCGCGCTGACCGAGTCGCCGCCGCTCCCACCGAGGTAGCCGCCGTGCGCCAAGGACCCGTCAGCCCCGAGGTCGAGCAGGAACCCGTCCTGTGAGCCGCCCTCGTAGGACTGGCTGATCCCGCCACCGCCGGTGGGCATGTCAGTCGACGACGTGACGCCGCCGACGACGACGCTGTCGGCGGCGCCGAGCGCGACATCGCTGGCGCCGTCGGCCTTGGTGCCGCCGAGGTACTGCGACCAACGCAGCACGTCGCCGTCCGCGCCGAGGCGCAGGGCGAACGCGTCCTGCTGGCCCTGGTAGGACGTGCGGGAGGTGTTCTTGGTCGGGAAGTCGCCCGACTTCGTCGCGCCGACCACAACGACGTCGCCGTCGCTGGTCAGGGTGATCGCGTCCGCGGAATCGGCGTCGGCGCCGCCGATGTAGGTCGCCCACTTGAGCTCGGCGCCGTCGTCGGAGAGCTTCGCCACGTAGGCGTCGCCCTGGATGGCGTTGGGGTTGCTGTCGCCCAGCTCCTCCTGATAGGCGCCGTCGGACGCGAAGCCCGATGACTGCGTGCTGCCCGCGACGTAGAGCGCCCCGTCGGAATCGGTCTTCACCGCGAAGGCGCCGTCTGGCCCGCTGCCGCCCAGGTAGGTCCCGTAGGAGAGGATCGGGTCGATGGTCAGCGGACGCGTCCGGTCATAGGCGCCGACGGCGATGCCGACGGTGTCGCCGCGGACGACGAAGCGGCTCTCGACGACCTCGCGACGGCCGTCGCGTTCCTGGTAGGAGAACGGCGCGTGCTGGCGGATCGTGCTGCCGCCCAGACCGATGATCAGGTCGCCGGCGCGATCCAGACGCAGGCTGGTCGCACCGGTGATGCGCTGGGCGATGGCCGCGGCGTCGGCGCCGGGGGCCAGGATGTAGTCGTACTCGAGTTGCTCGCGCGTGCCGTGGAAGGCGACGTCGACGCCGGGCCAGACCGAGGTGTAGGACACGCCACCGAAGGTGGGGACGTCGGTCGTCCACCGGCCGGGCTGGTCGCCGGTGAGGTAGTTCACCCGGCCCTGCCGCGGACGCGTCCCGGCGATGGTCGCGCGCTGGGCGCCGACGAAGCGGGTCGTGAGCGTGGCAGGCGCGTGACCGGGCGCCCCGAGCGTCAGCCGCGAGCCGTCGGCCGTCAGCGCCAGAGCGTAGCCCGGCGCCCGGGCGATGAAGCGCACGTCGGCGCCCGCCTGCCCAGCATTGGCCTCGAAGGAGAGCGGCATCTGGCGCAGCAGCGCGCGGGCGTCGACCGAGGCGGACCCCCGATGGCCCTGCAGAAGCAGGCCGGCGCCGACCGTCGTCAGCGTGGCGAGGAGCGCGGCGGCCACGGCCGCGCGCATCGAGCGCCGGGCCGGCAGGGTCAGGCTCATCATCAGGTCACTGCCCCTTCTTGGTGGACTTCGAGCTGGCCACGCCGGTGCGGTAGGTGCGCTTGCTGGTGATCTTGCTGCCGTCGCCCGCGATCAGCGTGATCTGCACGACGAACCTCCCCTTGGGCAGCCCCGTGAGCGTCGCCCTTCACGGTCAACGTCTTGTCCGCCGCCACCTCCACGCGGGTCGGCGCGACCGTCGAGAGGATGCCGATCGTGACGTTGGAGGACATCGTGACCGTCGACGGGATGTTGCAGGACCTTGACCGGCATCCCGGCAACTCTGCCAGCGGTCCGCTATCCGGAGCAAGACACCCTGGCCTTCCGGTCAGGGCTTGGGTCGGACGTGCGGTCGTACACCGCCTCGACCAGAGTGATCTGAACGTCGTCGATCAACGACGAGAAGACCGGGGCGGGCGGGATCAAGCGCCTCTCCGGGTCTCCCCGGGGCACTCCCCCGTACTGCCGGGGTCCTTCATCGGGGAGACAGGATTTGAACCTGCGACCGCCCGGCCCCCAGCCCGCACGTACCCGTGTCTCTGAGTGCTGGCCCCAGTATCTATGCGGGTTCGTGGTGGGTCAGATGCTGTGGGTTGGGCTCAATTTGTTCCGCAAGTTGTTCCGCGAACCGGTTGGCTGGCTGCGACCCGGATCAGAGATCATGCCGACCAACCAGTATCGGGCGACGCCGGAGGAGGAGGTCGACGCAGCGCCGCGCTTCTGCGGTGGCGCATCCTGCCAAGCATCTTCTGGTGAACGATGACTCGAAGGGCTTCGCTGGGCACTGCTCAGCGTCTAGTATCGCTGCGCCACGACAGTCGTTCGTCTTCCATCTAGCCAAGGAGCCCCGTGGTGCTGACCGTTGCGACCTGGAACCTAGAGAACTTCGGTCGACCGAGCGCCGTCGCCGGCGCGCCGTCCTCACAGAACGCCTACAACGCCAAGGTCGGCCATCTCAAGGACACGATCACGGCGATCGGGGCAGACGTCATCGGCGTCCAAGAGGTCCTCGATCCTGACGCCCTTGAAGACCTGCGCGCCGCGCTCGGCGCCGGATGGCACGCGATCAGCTCGACCTTCCCGGACGATCCGCACCACCCGATCCGAGTGGGCTTTCTCTCCAAGCTACCGTTCACCGCACACGAGGATGTCGTCGACTTCCCCGCGATACTGCACCCGATCCAGCAGAACGACACCGATCAGCCGGGCGTCAGCCGGATGGGCCGCGGCGCCTTGCACGTGACCGTCGAGCACGGTGGCATTGACGTCCACATCATCGCTTGCCACCTGAAGTCCAAGCTGCTGTCGTTTCCCAACCACAACTCTTTCGTCCCGACCGACGAGGACCAGCGCGCTCGCTACGGCGCCTACGCCCTCTACCGCCGCGCGGCCGAGGTTACGACCGTCCGCTGCTACGTCGACGCTCTGCTGGACGGCCACGGTCAGGACCGTGCCCTCGTCGTGCTCGGCGACATGAACGACGAGGCAGCCGCCGCCACGACCCAGATGCTGCTCGGCCCGCCCGGCTCGCAGATCGGGACCGGCGGCTTCGACCACCCCGACGGCGGCGATGGCATGCGCCTCTGGAACCTGGCCCCGCTCATCCCCGAGGGCGAAGGCTGGTCACGAACCTTCGAGGGCAAACACGAGCTCATCGACCACCTGCTCGCGAGCCGCAAGCTCGTCGGCCCGGGCAAACTCCCCGGCGTTCGCGTCTACCACCAAGGCGCAACGTCGATCGGCGTCGACCCATCCGCCCAGCAGGACAAGCCCGCCTCCGACCACGACCCCGTGTACGCACACTTCGACATTTGATCCTTCGGGTACATCGACCAACCCGCCGCCCGATCCCCGCTGGTTCCGGGGGCCGCGCCGCGAGCAGCCGTTATGACCGTGGGCGCACGCTGACTGGCACGCGCAAGCCCTGCTGGACCTGCTGGTAGATCGGCAAGTCGACGCCTTGCGGGACTTCGAGCGTCACGATCAGCGCATACGGCGGTGCCGTAGTCAGCTCGCCAGCGTCAGCGCGACAGGAGACGACCAGCTCGATCGCCTTGTCAGCGGCGTATGGCTCGGCGCGACGTCCGACGAGGACATCATGTTGGACCGTGCCGCGGCGGGCGGTGTTGTGCTCGACATCGACACGGTCTACAAAGTGCTTCGGCATGCCGCCGGGATCCACGGTGAGTGCCGCCCGACGATACGAGCGATGCGACGGGTTAATCGGCGAGAGCCATGCCAACGTCACCGTCAGCCGCCGCTGCGTGGTGACCGCGGCGAGGCTCGCCGGCAGCGGGAAGCGGTAGGCATGTGCGCCGCCGGCCTCCAGGCGGGACGCAGCGAGGACCGTCACCTTGCTGTCGTTGCACGTCAGGACATGACCAGGCCTGCTGAGGCCGTACCCGACGGTGCGCGCCACGACGTCCCGAGCCTTGCCAACGCCGAGTTCCGATGAGACCGGATCGATGAATCCTTCGGCCGTGCCCCACTCAGCGGCGTGCACCAGTGCGGCCTTCACAAGCACGGCGTCGAACTCCGACCCTGGCATCGCCGCGCCGTGTAGCTCGCGGAGACCTTCCAAGACGTCTAGGAGGTGGCCCGCGTGATAGCCGGCGATGCCCGTCGCTGGGCTCGTGCCGGTGATATAGGTCGTGGCATCCTGGCTGCCTGCGTCACGGCCCGGTGCAGCCGCGCGCACACCCGGCGGGCGGCGGGTCACGGGCACGCTCATGATCTGCGGCGCGCCGTCGACGCGAGGCTCCCGCGTGAGCAGTTGCCGACCGCCTGGGAATAGTACGTCTGGCTTGATCGCCCTTCTCACACCGCTGCCGCCGGCGCTGACCACATTAGGGAGATCGCGGCTCAGCAGTGGATCGACGCGCCCGTCTTCCGGCTCTGCAACGGCCGCGTCCTGGTGGGCGGCCCCGATCGTAAGCGCGTTGACCGACTCTGCGGGCGACAGGAGGCGGCGCATGCCTGACTCGCGCAACAGGGTTGCTAGCACCTCATGCTGGAGTTCGCTGGGATCGTCGACCTTGAGCTCCGAGGGCAGCTGGAGGTCGTCGAGATGGTTACCGGCAGACACGAGCACGACGATCTCGTATCGCGCCTGGAGCCAGTCGAGCAGGCGAGCCATAGGGCTGACGAAGCGGTCGAACTGACACACGCTGTCGCCGACCGCGAGCACGATGATCCGGACAGACGAGGCGACCGCTTCACCTTCGTACATGCGTGCGATGGCGCTGTGGAGCACATCGACCGGGAGACGGTCGCGGGGGAGCTCCTCGCGGCCGTCGCCACGAACCCAGTCGGGCGTCTGGTTTGTGAGGATCGGGCGAACGTAGACCGGCTTCCGCTGAGCGGGTCCACCAGCGCCGAGGTCGCCATGCAGGACGATCGACGTCATCGCCGTACCGTGACTACGACGCCGTGCCGGTGTCAACGCCTCCCAGCCGTCGGGGTCGTCCACGATGACGCGGCCGTCGAGCAGATCGTGGCCGGCGAACGGCACGCCGTCCAACACGGCGACCCGCGCCTCCGTCATGGCGGGCCGAGCCTGGCCGATCATCGACGCGCCGGTCGGCTCGACGCTCTCATCGTCGGCCGGCGTGGCAGCGAACTGGCCGGCCGCGTGAAAGAACCGGACTGCACCCGTCTTGAGCCACCGGACCTCTCGGGCATCCACGGCTTCACGGAGCTTGCCCGCGGGAACGCGAGCAAGGACACCGTGATAGCCGATTTCCGGTCGAACGCTCTGAGCGACGACGCTTCCGCCAGCCTCCTTCAGATCGGCCCGGAGCTGGGCCACCAGCGCCTCGCGGCGAGCCTCGTCTGCGCGGAGCCAGAGCTCCACCTCGAAGTCGACCAGAACAGCCGGATCGGCCGCGAGCTCCCGGCCCCACGCCTCAAGCGCTCCCGAACGCTCCAAGCGATCCGTGTCGTCCCAGGCGCGCAGATCCTCTAAACGCCCGAACAGGTGACCGAACGGCGCCTTGCCGTACGGCATCGCCTCCCCGCGCTGGAAACGGTCCCACAGATTGAGGAGCTCCTGCCACGCCTGCGCGTCTGTCGCGACGAGGTACAGCTGCCGCTCGTACCGATGGGCACGCCCTTCTCTGTCAACCGCCGCGAAGTCCTCGCCCGACTCGATCTTGTCCATCGCAGCTTCGACGAGAAACTCGAAGCCGGGGATCTTGTTGATGGCCTTAACGAAGTCATTCAGCTCGCCGGCGACTTCGAGCACCAGGATCTGCTCGGGGTTGGCCGCGGGCTCGTCGGTTGCGGCCAGCGCCCCCATCTCAAAGGCCTTCGTCAGCCGGTCGAGTGCTGGCCCCAAACGGGCCTTCTGACGGTCGGCGCCCGGGCCGCTCAACGTTGGCCGCGGACCCGATCGCGTGATCCGCTCCCGCGCCTCAGGGGCACCGAGCGGTAGCGCCGGTAGATCAGGCATGCGCCTCCAGCGCGCTTACCTCTCGCCATCGCGCCAGACGCTCCGGCAGCAGACGTTTAAGGGAGGTGCCGGGCTGAAGGACACGGCGGCGATGGATGTCGTCGGCGAGATCCTGAAGCTGGGAGAAGCTCGCTCCCGTCGTCTTGCGTGCGAGCGTCTCCTCCCCCATCCCCGCCGGCTCGCCGAGTTGCGACAGGAACTGCTCACACCACGCCATTCGCGCGTTCTTGCCCGGGACGGGGAGTTCAAGGCGTAGCTCGAAGCGCCGGTGGACGGCGCGGTCCAGAAGCTCGGGATGGTTGGAAGCGGCGACAACCACCGCGTGGCTGGGCACCGCGTCCACCTGGAGGAGAAGTGAGCTGACAACGCGCTTGATCTCGCCGGTCTCGTGCTCGTCGCCCCGCTCTTTGGCAACAGCATCGAACTCGTCGAAGAACAGGACGCAGCGGCGCGATCGGATGGCCGCAAAAACGGACGCCAGCCGCGCCGCGGTCTCACCCAGATAGCTGCCAATGACCTCCTCATAGCGCACGACGAACAGCGGGACCACCAGCGCTTCGGCGATCGCCTCAGCGAGCGACGTCTTGCCGTTACCGGGCGGACCCGTCAGCAGCAAGCGATGACGCGGCTCAAGGCCGTGCGCGCGAAGCACCTCCGTCCGCTGCTGTTCCTCGATGAGTTCGCCGACTGCCTGGCGAACGACTTCGGGTAGCACGAGCTCATCTATCGTCCGGCGCGGGGTAACGACCATCAGGCCGGTCGAAACGTTCTGGTCCACGGGGAGCCGCACCACCGCTGCTCCGTGATCGAGCGCAGCTTCGAGCCGTTCGGCGACCACATGGTGCTGTTTGTCGCGCTCTTCGGCGATCAGCGATTCGACGGTGCGGCGCAGCCCGGCATCATCCCCGCGCTGGGCGGATTCCACGAGATGGATCAGAAGGTCTGCGCGAGCCATGGAACAAGGATGACGTGTCGCTCGGAGCGAAGGTACGACCACCCATGACTAAGAGTCAGATTGGCCGAACCTGTGACGACCACCGCCTCGCAACACCTCGTTGACCCTCCCACCTCGCACCCCGAGTGCCGGGTGCGATTGGGTCTGCGTGACCTTGGCCGCGGCGGCGCGCCTGTGCGTCCCGTCTACGCCCTACACGCCGGGGAGGTTATGCAGCCTCGGAGTGAGGCGGCCGCGGCCTAAACGCCTCGTTGACCATCTCCACTTCGCGCTCGGACGGCTGGTAGTGCGAGTAGATCTGCGTGGTCTTGGCGTCGGCGTGGCCCATCATCTCTTGGATGAAGCGCAGCGGGGTTCCCGCCGCCGCCATCTGGGTCCCGAACGTGTGACGAAGATCGTGAAAGCGGATGACTCGGACGCCTGCGTCGCGGCACCCCTGTTGGAACTTGCGCGTGACCTTCGAGCGGTCCAGCTCCTTGCCAGACTCCGGATGGCAGAAGACGAGATCGTCCGGAGCGCTGTAGGCGGTCCGCTTCTTCCAGACCTTCAGCACCTCGAATGCTTCGTCGGCTATCGGCACCGAGCGCCGGGTCGACTCGTCGGACTTGCCTTCGCCCGAGTGCTCGCCGCGAACGTATGCGTTGCGGACGCGGATGCGCTGGGCGACCCAGTCAACGTGCCTCCAGTGCAGCCCCAGCAACTCTGACTGCCGCAGGCCGGTGATCGCCGCCACGAGCACGACGACACGGATCACCGGTCCCCAGACGTCGGCGGGGAGCGGCGGGGCCGGGCCGCGCCGGCCGCGCCGTGTAGGTGCAGGTTCCCGAACGAGCACCTCGTTCGGGATTGCCTCTAGCACGCGGGCGAGGTCGTCGAGCGTCAGGAATCTGAGATCCGGATCAGCATCGTTTTGGCGCCGTCGCTTCGGACGTGTCGCGAGGCGAACCGGGTTCTCTGTCGCCCACCCTTTGTGGATCGCGTGCTCGAAGACCGAGAACAGGAAGCTCGTGACGTTGCGAACCGTCTTGGGCTTCAGCCCGGCGGCAAGCATGTCCTCGGCGAGCTTCTCGACCTGTGCCGTCGTGACGCGGTCCACGCGCTTCTTGCCGAGCGCGGGCGAGATGTGCACCCGCTGCATCGACTCGCAGCCCTCCTTGTAGGACTTGCGACAGCCCTCGATCACCTGCTTCTGACGCAGCGAATCGGCCGCACGGTCAACCGTGTTTCGAGGGGAGGCCGCAGGGCGCGGCTTAGCCTCCTCGGCCTCCTGCATCTTGCGGAACTTCTTCTCGGCGTCGGCCCGCGTCAGGCCGTCCGATTCGCCGCGGCGACGGACCTGCCCCACCTTGCGGTTCAGCAGCCGACCTGTGCTCGTCCGCCAGCGACCGTAGTACGCATCCCGCTTGGGATCGACGTACAGATGGCCCGTGCCATAGTCGCGCTTCTTCCCCATCGTCTACATAGGCCGCGGGCGAGCGATTTGACCCCTGTAGGTCAGCTGACCCTGGGACCCCGCTGGACGTCGTCTAGCCAGCGCTCTATGGCGGAACGCCGGAACCGGACGTACCGCCCGAGGCGAACGTGCGGCAATGCGTTGCGTCGGCTTTCGGCATACACCCAGGCCGTCGTGACCTGCATCATCAACGCGACCTCATCGGCCGTGAGAAGCGGTTCGTCGCCAGACGATCGTTCCATACTCCCTGGTCGATGAGCGAGCGCATTCCCCCTCGTGTCGAATGCCGGCGCAAGCGGAGGGCGGCGACTGCCTCAGAAGCCCCTTCAGCCCTAACAACGCGACGAGGGGCCGACGATCGCAGGCCGTCGACCTCGGCTACGTCGAGAAGGGTGGCAGGCGACCGATGCGACGCAGCGATCCAGATCGTGCCGGATCGCTGAGGGGTACTAGCCGGTCTTGTCCATGATTTGGTAGAGGCGCGCTCGGCTCAAGCCGACCAACTCCGCCAACTCATCGACGGTGAACAGTCCGGACTCGCGTACGGCTACCAACGTATCCGGGAAGCCAGGGTCCCTTGTGTCGGTCTCGCGCAGCACGTCGGCCAGATGCTCGCGGGTGAACGCAGCCTGTTTCAGCACGGCTTCAACGGCGCGATCCACTCTCGAATCGTTGCCGATACGAGAGCGCTAGATGGCGGAGTCTAGGTTTAAGGGCTACCTGCTGAGTTTTGGTCGCGGTTGCGGTAGACGCTGACGTCCAGTACGTTCCGCAGACGCAAGGTGCTCCCGCGCCGTTGGTAGCGGCCGGGAGCGTGGCCCACAAGGAGACGGAGCCTCCCCATGAACACCGACGACCCTATCCCGCCCCGCGAGGAGTGCCCGCAGCCTCCCGATCACCTGCGCGACGCGCTCGCGTTGGCAGCTCGGCAAGAAGTCGGGTTTGCGACCGATGGCGCATGGCCGGAGGACGCAGAAAGGTACGCCGCCAAGCTCGCTGACGTGACGCAGGCGACCAACGTAGTCGGGCACTTCGCGGCGGGCGTCTGCATCCACGGGGAGATTGCGAAGCTGGCCAACACCGCCCTCGGCATGCAGGAGCCCGGTCGCTGGCCGCGCACGATCGAAGAGGCCGACGACGTCCTGCATCGCGCGATTGTGACGCGTGACTTGGTCCAACTTCGCGACGCGCTGGGCGGGAAGCCGTCGCAGGAGGAGCTAGACGAACCGGAGTAGTCCGGTCATGACCTACAACTTGCCGTGCCTCAAGCGACCCCGCATTCCGGGGGTCGCCTTGCTTCTGCCTTGGTTCTGGTCAGGGCACGCGGACGCTGACCTGGCAAGCACCCGCCCGGTGGGGGACCGAGCCCAGCCCACCATGAGCACGCGTCCATGCGTGCGGTGGGACCGGGATCGGTCCCGCACCGGGCGGGGCCTCGAAAGAGGAGGCTCCCGTGCCCACCAAGATCACCGACGAGGAGCGCCAGGCTCGGCGTGAGGCGGACCGCGAGAAGGCAGCTCAGGCAGTCGAGGCGCTCACGACGTCTGAGGGTTGGCAGGCGTGGCTCGCCGTCCGCCGGCACTTCCGAACCTACAGCGCCAACAACCAGTTCTTGATCGCATTGCAGTGCCAAGACGCGAGCTACGTTGCGGGCTTCCGAAAGTGGTTGCAGCTCGGATACGCGGTGCGACGTGGCGAGTCGTCGATCCGCATCTGGATGCCGATGCCCCCATCGAAGAAGGCGCTGGCCGCGTGGGAGGCCGCAGGCGCGGTCGCGCAGGACCGTCCGAAGACGCGATTTCGTCTAGGGCCGGTGTTCGATCGGTCTCAAGTCGAGCCGCTGCCGGCACCGGCCGAGCCGGTCAACCTGGAGCCGCCGATGGTTCGCGCCGAGGGCGACGAGCTGGAGTGGACGCTGCCGCACCTGATCGAGTTGGCCGGACAGGCGGGCTACGAGGTCGTGTTCGAGCCGGGGCCAGAGCGCATTGGCGGCATGTGCATTCCCGGCACCCGACTCTTGTCAATCAACAACCGGCCATGCTTCTCAATCAACCAGCAGGTCAAGACGATGATCCACGAGTTGTCGCACATGCTCTTGCGCGTCGAGCGCCAGGATGACGATCTGGAGTTGACCTACAGCGAGGAGGAGCTAGTGGTCGAGTCGATCGCCTTCACGGTCTGCGGCAGCCTCGGGCTCGATACGTCGGGGTACTCGATCCCGTATCTCGCGTCATGGGCCGAGCGGGCATCGATGGACACGATCGAGCGCGCAGCTGGGATGGTCGATCGCGTGGCCAAGCGGATTGAGGAGCATGCGATCTGGGCGGACTAGCGAGCGAACGCATGGGGTTGGTGCTGGCCGGTGATTCGGAGCCTGACCGCCAGCCAAGCACACCGGCTCGGGACGGTCGCAAGCCCTCGTCCGGACAAGACGGTGGCTCCGCATCGCTGACGCGCTGCTCCGCGGAAGTTACCAAGGACAAGGACTTGACTCCCACCCCACGCCAGCGCGCAAAGCATCGGCCATGCCCGATCACCACCCAGCACCACCACAAACGCCACCGGCCGGCGAGCTGGTCGAGTTGTCGCGCTACTGCGTCGCTTCCGGCGAGCGGATTGTCTGCGGCCAGCGCATCGACGGGGTCGTTCGGATCACCGACGCGCCCGGCGACGGCGACGGCGACACCTACGACGTCGAGCGCGGCCTGACCTCGCACGACGAGCTGCTCGGCGTCGTCTGCCACTACGTCGAGCAGGCCGCACGCTGGGACGACGTCCCGATGCGGCACCTCTACCCCGACAACGACGAGGCCGCACGATGACCAAGGACGATGACTACTTGGGTCTCGCGACTCAGGAAGGGGTCGAGCGGCCGATCTGCCACCCCGACCGTCGGCCCGTTCGGCGGTAGCTACTGCGGGGACGAGCAGGGCTCGGTCTGATCGAGCACACGAGCAAGCGCATGGGGTTGGTGCTGGCCGGTGATTCGGAGCCTGACCGCCAGCCAAGCACACCGGCTCGGGACGGTCGCAAGCCCTCGTCCGGACAAGACGGTGGCTCCGCATCGCTGACGCGCTGCTCCGCGGAAGTTACCAAGGACAAGGACTTGACTCCCACCCCACGCCAGCGCGCAAAGCATCGGCCATGCCCGATCACCACCCAGCACCACCACAAACGCCACCGGCCGGCGAGCTGGTCGCACGATGACCTCCGACGCCTACCCCGACCCTGCCGAGCGCGAAGCGCTCCGCGAGGAGGACGAGGTACTCACGACCCTCTTGGCCGACTACATGCAGCGCCGTGAGGCCGGCGTGGTCGTGATCTTCCCCGACCTTCTCGCCCGCGCGCAGGAGTTCGGTCCGCAGGTCGCCGCGAACTTCGAGATGCTCGTCGTCTACTGGGAGTTGAAGCGCATCGAGGGAGAGGCGTGATGGGCGAGCAGCTCTCCCTTCTTGGCACCGCCAGCGCCACTGAGGTGATCGGCGTCACGCCGACGCGTGAGGTGTTGCTGCGTGGTGCCGGTGCGATCTCGGTCCCGAGCCACGCCGTGACCGGCCCAATCGGTAGGGCAAGCGTCGCGACGGTTGCGCGGATGCTCGTCCTTGCCGAAGATGCGGTGCGGTACAACCAGGCGCCCGATCCGCGTCTGTCGATCGATCCCAGCCTACGGCGCGGCTTGGGCAGCAATGGCCCGGTGGGGCACAGCTCGCTCATGGCTGACTCGTCGGGCATCCGCGATTGGAAGACCGGCGAGTCGGTGACCTGGCCGCAGCTACTCCGCACGCTCGCCGCGCAGCGCGAGGATGAGCCGCAGGTCGCGCGGTCCCGCGACCTGGCCGAGGCCTACCACTACCTGCACTACTACTCACACGTCTACGGCGGACCCGATGACGCACCCGAAAAGCTGCTGTCGCGATTGGGGGACGCGATCCGCGAACTCGGCGGCGACCCCGATGCGATCCCCGACTGAGGGGGTTGTCCGCCGTGCTCGACGCGATCCCGGATCGCCCCCTCTCGCGAAGGGGTAGTCGTCGACGGTTGCCCCGGCCTGTGCTCGCCGCCCGCCGAGGAGCGGCACTGCCTGGCTCAGCCGCTCCGCGCCGTCAAGGACATCGGCTTCGCCGCGCCTTCGGCGTCCTACCGGACTGCCCTTGACGGCGCGGAGCGGCGGCGCCCGCCGCCTCCCCATGACCGACAACACCCCAGACCAGGCCACGTTCGACGACCACCTCCCCCGCGTCGTGCGCCTCACGCTCCGCGCGCTGTGCTCGGCGGACAACCTTGAACGCGTCGAGCAGCTCATCGAGCAGCTCACGCTCGACGCGAACGGATTCAGCATCCTTCACGCGCGGGACGCGCGGCCGAGCGAGGCCGCCAGCGCGTACGTCCTGAACGCGCTGCTGGCCGCCGTCGCTGAGTACCACGAGTTCCGCAGCCTCGCCGCCGAGCTCGCGGCAGCCGCGAGGGAGAGCATGAGTCTCTGACCTGTTGGTGTGGGGGCTCGTCCAGATGCCGAGCATGCCCGACGTGCTCGACCGGTGGCGAGCGCCATCGCGGCTTCTCTCCCTGGTGGATCACCGGTCTGTGCGCGCCGGGCGAGTCGGCCTCCTGTCCCGAGCCCCCACACCGACAGGAGAGAACCGTGGCTCACGATCCCCCGCGGGTGCAACTGCTACGCGGCGACGAAGCGGATCTGTTCCGCACCTACGAGGGCGCGTTACGCGCCGCCGTCCGCTTCAGCGTCAATGCCAGCGACGAGATCATCGAGGACGCATGCTCGTATGCGTGGCTCGAACTCTGCCGGCGACAGCCGGCGCGCGACAACGTGTTCGCTTGGCTGCGCGTCGTGGCCGTTCGGAAGGCATGGCGCGACCGCGACAACGAGCAGAGGGAAGCACTGCGGCTCGCCGCGGTCCCGGAAGACCGCGAGCCATTACGGCTCGATCTCGCGCACGAGGTTCGCGCTCGCGACGCGCTGCGCGCGCTCGCAGCTCTCCCGCCCCGCCAGCGCACCTACCTCACCCTGATCGTGGCCGGCCACTCCTACGACGAGATCGCCCGACGCCACGGCGTCACCACGAGGACCGTCAATCGCCAGCTCGGACGAGCCCGTCGTCACCTCCGACTCGTCCGAGACGACGGCTGACGACACCCGCTACGGGTCCGGTGGCCCCCAGCCACCAGGACCCCGCACACACTTGCACTACGTGCGATTGCCCGAGGGTGGTTCGGGCGCTCGGTCGACTTTGCACCGTGCTCTCGATTGGCAAGGTCGGCGGCGGCCAAGGTGATCCGCACTACTACCTCGACACCGTCGCCCAGGGCAAGGACGATTACTACACCGACGGCGGCGAAGCTGCGGGCCAGTGGCACGGCAGCGGTGCCGACGACCGCGGGCTGACCGGCACCGTCGAGGACGACCAGTTCCTGAGCCTCCTTACCGAGCCGACCGTCAGACCCAAAACGGTGCTCGCCTACGACCTGACCTTCTCGGCGCCGAAGTCGGTGTCGATCCTCTACGGCATCGGCGACCGCACCGTCTCCCCGGTCGCGCGCGAGGCTCACGACGACGCGGTCCGCGAGGCACTCGGCTACCTCGAACGTCACGCCACCTGGACCCGCCGCGGCACGGGCGGAGGGCGCGTCATCCGTGGCAATGGCCTTACCGTCGCCGCGTTCCGGCATCGCACCTCACGCGCAGGCGATCCTCAGCTGCACACCCATTCCGTTGTCGCGAACACCACGATGGCCGAGGGCTACTCCAGCGCCCTCGATGGTCGCGCGCTGTATGCCCATGCACGTACGGCCGGGTTCCTCTATCAGGCGGCGCTGCGCAAGAATCTCACCGAGAGTCTCGGCGTCGAATGGGAGCTCGTCCACAACGGCGTCGCCGAGATCAGCGGCATCGAGGACCACATCCTCAAGCACTTCTCACGACGCAGCCAGGAGATCCACGAGCATCTGGCACGCGTGGGTGGTCGCACCGCTCGCGCCGCAGAGATCGCTGCCCTGGAAACCCGGCGGACCAAGGCCTACAACGTGCCTAGCGACCAGCTTCGCCAGGAGTGGCGATCCCGTGCGGCAGAACTAGGTCTCGACAGCGATGCGCTCACCGCGGTCCTCGATCGACGTGCCCCGGGTCGGCCGGGCGCGCCCGATCTCGCAGCCACCGCGCAGGAACTCGCCGGCCCGACCGGTGTGACCGAGCAGCTCGCCACGTTCGATCGCCGAGGGGTCCTGCGCGAGTGGGCCGCGGCTCACCGCGAAGGCGCGAGCGTCGAGCGGATCGAGCAACTCGCCGACCGCTGGCTGGCCTCAGAGCACGCGTTGCAGCTCACCGACATGGGACGCCGCGAGCATCTTGGAGGGCCTCGCTTCTCCACCGCCGAGATGCTGATGCTCGAACAGCGTCTGCTTGCCGAGGCGAGCGAGCGAAAGCAGACCGATGTCGCCCGCGTCAAGGACGCCGAGGTCGACACCGCACTCTTGCGACGCTCGTCGATCAGCGCCGAACAGGCCGAGATGGCTCGCGCGTTGACGACCTCGGGTGACGGTGTCCAGGTCGTTCGTTCGGCGGCTGGCACCGGGAAGACCTACGCCCTGTCGGTCGCCCGCGACATCTGGGAGAGCCAAGACATTCCCGTCTTCGGATGCGCGCTCGCCGCACGCGCCGCAGTCGAGATGCAGACCACAGCGGGCATCGACAGCACCACGATTGCTCGACTTCTCCGTGACATCGAGCAAGGCAATGGCCTTGCCCCACGCTCGGTGCTCGTGGTCGACGAAGCGGGCATGGTCGGGACGCGGATCATCGACCGCCTGGCCCAGCATGCCGCCGAGACGGACTCAAAGCTCGTGCTCGTCGGCGACGATCGCCAGCTACCGGAGATCGACGCGGGCGGCGCGTTCCGCCGCCTCGCCAAAGAGCTTGACGCCGTCGAGCTCCGCGAGGTCCGCCGACAGCGTCACGCCTGGGATCGCGACGCGCTCGCCCAACTGCGTCGCGGCAAGGTTCAGGAGTGGACCGACGCTTATCGCGACCACGGACGGATCGTCTCGCGCGCCACCGCCGAGGAGCTGCGCGAGACGCTCGTCGACGACTGGTGGGAGGCAGCCCGCGGCCACGAGGACGACGCCATCATGATCGCCTACCGCCGCGCCGATGTCGCCGACCTCAACGCGATGGCACGCGCCCGCATGCATCGCGACGGCCGTCTCGGTGACCAGGATCTCGTGGCAGGCGACCGCGAGTTCGCAGTCGGAGACCACGTCGTCGCCCGCCACAACGACCGCCGCGCCGATGTCGTCAACGGAACACGAGGGCAAGTCGTAGAACTTGATCTGGAGCAGCGCAGCGTGACGATCCAGACCCGTGATGGCGAGACCCGACAGCTCGACTCCGCCTATCTGGACGACGGCTGGCTTGACCATGCCTATGCCTTGACCGCGCATGGGGCTCAGGGCGCGACCGTGAGCCGGTCATTCGTGCTCGGCTCCGATGAGATGTACCGCGAGGTGGGCTATACCGCGCTCAGCCGCCACCGCGACCAAGCCCACTTCTACATCGTCTCCCCGGGCTCCGTCGAGCGCGCGCTTCCCGGCCTTGAGCCCGAAGGCGACCCGTTGAACGACGACGTCGTCGAGATGCTCTCGCCGAGCCATCGCAAGGACATGGCCATCGACGTCCTGGAGCGCAGCGGGCCGGAAGCGAGCGAGCGCGTGTGGCGACAAGCCCAAGCGGAGATCGAACGTTCCCAGGAGCGGATCCGCGCGCTGGAGGCCGAGCGCGAGAGCATCAGCCGAATGCGCCGGGCGCAACGCGCCGTGGTCGACGAGCAGATCTCCCAGCAGCGAGGAGCCATCGCGCGCTGGATGGAGCGCGCCGAACACATCGGCGTCGAGCTGCCGACGATCGAGCGCACCGGTCACCGCGCCGCCGTCCCGATGTCTGCCGTCGACCTCAACCACGCCCGCGCCACGCTGGTCGCTCCAAGCCCACGGCTCACGGGCACCATCGGCGAGCGCCCCGAGTCGTTCGCCGCCCGCGAGACCTGGAGCCGTGCGGCCGCACAGCTGATCTCCAGCGAGCCCGCGGCCCTCGAACCCACCATCGAACCGCCCGCGATGGACAACCTCGGCCCCGAGCTCTGACCGCCCCACTTTTTCGGGGGGGTCAACTTCCGGCCCCCGATTCCTAAAGAGGATGAGATGCCAACACAACCACCCGACCCAGAGATCGTCCGCGCCTCAGGACTCTGCAGCGTTTGCGACTTCAGGTTCAGCAACGAACTCGTGCTGCGCTTCCGAGAGCCCGCGCTTCCCGGAGGCTGGGGATACATCGAGTTGCGCCACCTCGAAGGACCAAGCCCTGTCGATCTGGGGCTGACTAGGACTGCTGCCTGTGCAGGTCAGCGCCGATGGCGCATCGCACCGCTGACCTCGCGCAGCTGCGGCGAAATATAGGAGCGATCGCGCGGACCAGCCGCACGACCGCAAAACCACTGTGCCCCCCGCGCCTGTAGAAGCAGGCCGGGGGGCGTGGCCCACAGGAGGAGCACTCCCGTGAACGACCGAAACAGTACCTCGCACGACGAGGTCGAGATTCCCGAACACCTGCTACCCGTGCTCGACGCCGCGGGCGAGCTTGCATTGGAGCGGGCTTGCGAGCCTGAGTGGGAGGAGGGGCAGCGCGAACGTGTCGTGGCCGCCGTCCACACCCTCGACGCGCTCGCAGCCGGCACCTGCACCCGCGAACAAATCGCCGGGCTGGCCACGGTCGCCATTGAGTTGCAGGGCGACCGCATGCGCTCGTCCTTCGAGCTGGCGCCCCTGCCCTGGCCGATGACCGCCGACGACGCCGACACCCTCGCCAGCGGGCTCAGGGACCGAGCGCGACTCATGCGCGAGTTGAGCGAGTTGCGAGATGCCGCAGGCGGGCCGCCGCCCTCTAGCGACGAGGACGGTAAAGCGCCCAACACCTAGCCTCGCGCTTCATCTACAACTTGCCGCACTCCAAGTCTCCGGGTGCGGCCGGAACGCACGGCCCCGGTCTACCCCCGCCGGGGCCGTGCTCTGGCCAAGGCGTCCCTCAGGCTGAGTAACCAACGAGTGACTGCTGAGCAGTGATGACGTCACCGCAGGTTTGCCATAGGATGCCGCACTTATGTCGCTGGAGGTACGACTCCGCAAACTTCACGATGGACGGTTCGGCAAGGACCGCCTTCGCGTCTACGCCGAAATTCACGGGACGGTGGCAGCAGGCAAAGCGGTTCTGAGCGGCACGATAGCTAATCCAGACCACCCCGATGGCCCAGTGGGCGACATCACGCGTCATTACATACGTTGCGATGCGTATACCGCTGAGGTCTACAACGCCGGACTCGGACTTCCCCGTGAGTATCAGGGCCGAGGTTTCAACTCAGCACTGTCTGCGGAGGTCGAGCGCGGATACAGGAAGGAAAATATCCGCTACATCCGTCTTGTCGCCGGGCGGGAGGCGGGCGGCGTGGTCTGGGCGTCGACCTTCGACTTCGATGACTCCCGTTTGCCAGGCTTTGGAGAGCCGCGGGGCGTCGGAGCTGGTGGAGAAGACGTTCGACTCCCACAAGCTGGCGCCCCGGAGGAACTCCGGCTCGCGCTCGTAGTGAGCATCGCAGACGCTGCAGTGGCGGATGCGCGAATCACGGAGGAGGAGCGGCGCGATATCGATGAGCTTCTACCGGAACTCACACATCCTGCGCTTGTTAAGGCGTTAGACGGGCCACTCGACGGAATCGGGAGTCGCCTACTCCGGCGATCGCGATGGCCCGGAATCAAGGATCTCGTGCAAGTCCTGCCGAGCCCCTAAGCTGTCCGGGTGCCGAAACTCGCTCAGATCCTCGGTTTACCTGACGGGTTCGACCCTGCCGCAGTCCAGATCGCGTGGGCACGGGTCGCCGCCGAATGGGCGGCAGCGGGGCGCGCCGACGAACTCGAGGTTGGTGCTCCGGGCCTATTTTGGGATGAGGTTCGCCAACGGCTCCATGCCGATGCTGAGTCGAAAGCTGGTGCTAACGTCGCCCGACAAGCAGTGGATGAGACCCTCCCTGACTTCCTCGGTAAGGGTCTGCGCAGTTTTGTACGCGTTCTTGAGACGTGCGGTATGGCGTTCGAGGAGGCGCGTGAAGATGTCGCCGGCCTCCGAGTCGGACGCCAGGTCTATTACAACCTCGACTTCTCGCTACTCGCCCCATATCTGTTCGATCGGCCGAGCGGGGGTTCAGCCGACTTCCTACTTGACGCGTTGCCCGCCACAGGTCGGGTTCTCGAGAGCAAAGAGTCCGAGCCCTCGTATCAAATGGTCGTCTCCCCGTACACGGTGCTGGAGATTCTGGACCAGATGGAACATGAGCTCGCAGCTATCGGCAGAGGAATGCCGTGGCTGTATCAGGCGGTTGATCCCGACCTATTGCGCGCGTCGCTAGCGACTAGCGAGGGGCTACGCGCACAGCTCCTGCCGTACACAGAACACGGGATCGACGCACACCTCCGACGACCATTTGAACGCCTGTCGGCTCGATTAAAGAGTGGTGCGATCTGCGGCATATGCGACGTCGTAGATGTCGATGCTCTACGCCGGGAATCTCGTAAGAACCCGACACTATTTGATCGGTTCGTGCACGAGCACCGCGCTCGACGCCTCCCGCACGAGACCAAGCGTCAGCCACAGGATTCAGACTTCCACTACCGCATGGATGCCGGGAACGCGATTCTAACCTTGGCGACCGCACGTATTGACGGTCCCACGACGTTTTTCGTCACGCCGACCCCGCTGAACCGACTTCAGTGCCGCGCAGACGGGCTTAGTCTTGCGCGGTGGGCGCAGACACCGATGATCGTTCGCTCTGCGACTGCGCTACGTCGGGCTGGGATGATTGACGACGAGGTCACCTATACCGAGCAGATCGCCAGTGATGCAGTGGCTCACGCTGCGGCCTTGCGACCGTGCTCCAGCATCAGCGACGTGTCGCCGTGGTGGCGTCAACGACTCAAGCGGTTCGTGCTGGACGATGTCGGACTACTGGCGAACAACAAGGTGCCCGAAGCTCACCAGCCGTTCGAGGCCGAAGTCGATGCGATCATGGAGGCGCTGGCTGACGCCGATGCCATGCCAGCGAGATTGCTGCAAGCCGCGGAGACCGCCCGTGACGCTGCCCACCAGCTCGTAGCGTACGGAGACACGTTCGGCTTCAGCTACCTGCGGGAGCATGACCTGAGCGACGATCCGGTACTACAAAGAGTGCAGTCCCGGCTTGGAGTGACCGTCGCGTCGCTTCGCAAATGACGAACAACTGTCGTCCGACGAGCAGAACTCCATCACCACAAGGTGATCCACAACATCGAAGGTGGCTTTTGCGCCGTTCCGCCGCCGAACGAGATCTAGACACGACGGTTTGGTCGCAGATTGCGACGCGACGTGGCCCAGAAGGGTCGGAGCCGAATGAGACCGGGTGTCCTGGCACCGAGGACCACGAGCGCTCGGTCACCCGCGAGCTGCTGCAACGCCGCGGCCGAAGCTTTCGGGCGACGGCGCTGCTCGTCGTCGCCCCGGCCGAGAAGTGACGCGACGTAGCTGCGGGTCGCTTCGTCGGTGATCGGGCCGAGGAAGAGCTTTGCGGTTGAGTTGGCGAGGATCGTGTCGGCGCCGTTGTTGTAGCGCTCGCGTATCTGGGCGATGGACTGCCACACGGTGGCGATGCGGATGCCGTGACCGGCGGCTTGGGACAGCGTGCGGGGAAGATCGCTCAGCGGTGCGACGTTGGCGGCCTCGTCGAGCAGAATCCGCAGGCGCCGCCGATCCCTCTCGAAGGTCGCGTGCTCGATCGCTTCGTGTACGACGGATGAAAGCAAGGACACCAACATTGGAGCAAGCAGTCGTTGGTGTCGTTCTGCCGCGACGAGAAAGAGGGTGTCGGCCGCTGAACACAGAAAGCTCGATGGATCGAATCCAGTGCCGGTTGCCTGTTGGACCTCTGGGAAGCGGTAGGCCGCGAGTACCGAGCCCGCCGACATGTAGGTGGTGCCGCGGTTGCGGGGATCGAGTTCGGCGACGGCCTTGAGTTGAAGGCGCGCGTCATGGGCTCCCAACGCTGCGAGGATCTTTGTCGGTGCCTGTGTGTCTTGGGCGTCGACCCAGCGCAGGATGGTGCTCATTTCCTGGCCGTCGAGTGCAGCAGCATGGAGCAGCGGTGCGAGGAGCTTGGCGGCCTCCCCGCGCCAGTAGCGCGCGATCTCCGAATCGCCGTCGGCAGATGCGTCGGCGAGCCATTGCGCCCCGCGTAGTGCGTAGGACCAGGACTCGCACCCGAGCAACGGCGACCACGAGGTGCTGTCGGTGCTGAAGGGGTCAAAGAGCCAGACACGACCAAGCCGTTCCCGCGCCTCGCGCGTGGCGACGATCACGTCCCGGTTGGTGCTGGTGACGACCGCGGGACCCGTGTGCTCCAGCAGCCACGGAATGACGCAGCGGGTGGTCTTCCCGGCCCGTGTCGGAGCAACGACGACAACATGTGATTCCTCATCGGCGCACACGGTCCGGCCGTCGAGTCGGCCGAGCGAGAAGCCGGCTTGCGCCGAGCGCGGCTGCCGCAGATCACGATGTCGTGCCCACGGTCGCGGTCGCGCGCCGCGCCAATCGAGCGATCGTCGTCCGAGCCGCTCCTGTGCCATTTGCGGTTCGAGGCGGCGCAGAGCGAACACGGCGATGGCGCACGCCGCCGAAAGGACCGCGGCGGTCACCACCCACCACAGGAGCGGACCGGGGAGAAGGGGTTGCACGTCGCGCGGATAGGCCGTCGCCGGATCGCGCCAACGTCCGCCCCCCAGAAGTCGCAGACCGGCGACCAGTGCTCGAAGCGGTCCGAGATGCGGAAGCTGGCCGGCGTTGACAAGCCCCGCGGCGGCCGGGATGCACCAAGCGACAACGGACGCAGCGACGGTCCCACCGGCCGTCCAGATGAGGCCGGGTAGTAGGTCCCCGATGTCTGTGTCGTTGTTCTTGTCGTTCTTCATTGGGTTGACGTGAGGACGCGGACCCACGGCGCGGGCGGCCCGTCAGGGGCGGCGCCGTGCTCCCAGGAGAGATGCAGGTGGTCCCCTCGCCCGTGGCCGGGGTCGCCGTCGTAGCCGACCCAGCGAAACGGCGTGCGCGGATGGTTCTGTACGGGCTCAGCCCAGTGGGCAAGTGCATCGATGGCGTCCCAGCTGCCGCCCGGCCCAGGTATGAGGTCGACAGCAAGTGCTAGGGGATGTTCGCCGTGTGGCTCGTGTCCCGATGTCGCGTAGGCAGCGGTGATGGTGAAGTGAAACTGCCGCTGGAGGGCGAGGATGTCAGGGACGATGCGCTCGTCGGCGCTCTCTCCAGGTTGGCCGGGGATCGGAATGATGCGCCCACCGCCGAAGATGCGGGAGCCTTTTCCGGTGCCCAGGATGAGTCCATCAATCGGGCATTCCGTCACAGCGGCGCTGACGTGCCCGGTCAGGCGTCGTGCCTGTTCGAGTACATCTTTGACGTACCACTCGGCGTGGTTGTAGCCGAGGAGCGCGCGGTGCCAGTCGGCGGGCGCTCCGAGATGACGGAGGTAGCGGGCGGCTGAGGTGATCGCATCTGCGGCGGTCATCGGGTCGGCGCGTCCGTCCCCGTCAGCATCGACACCGAATGAGCGCCACGTGCCAGGCATGAACTGCGTCCACCCGACTGCGCCTGCGCTCGACGGTCCCATGTTGCGGCCGAAGTCAGATTCGACCTTGGTCAGCCCGGCCAGGACAGCTGCGCCGTCAGCCCCAAGCTCGTAACGGCTGGCCGCTTGGGTGAACAGCGGTCCCAGGGCGGCCGGAACTGAGTCTGCGTCAAGCGTCGTGGGATCACACGAGCCCTGGCCACTGGCGCCCGTCGAGGTCATCGTCGCCCATCCACAAAGCAGCACCGCGACGAGGGCGAACGCCGTTGGCACTCCAGGCAGTAGGAGGACGATCGGCTTCATCGCCGTCGTCCGGTTCCCGCGCGTTGGCGGCGACGCTCGGCGCGGATCTCGGCGAGCTTCTGGCGCTTGCGCTCGCGCAGCTGGTCAGCGTCAAGCCATCGGCTCGCCGCTTGTGCGGCACCTGATTCATTGTGGGCGGCAGCGAGCAGATCGCGCTCCCGCACCTGCTCGGGCGAGAGTGACGATTCTGCCTCCGTGACTCGCAGCTCGCTGGCGCGGCGCGCCCGCCGGACGTCGAGGTCCTTCGCGGTCACCGAGTCACCCGTCAGCGCGACATTGCGATCGGCATGGCGAACGGTCTGCTCAGCCTCACTTGCGGCCGGATCGGCGAGCAGCCCTCGCAGCTGGCGACGGTGTTCGAGAAGCTGACGTTGCTCAGCGTTGGGCGCGGGCTTCGCTGACCGCGTAGCGTTGGCGACAACGGTCGCCTCATCGAACCCCGCCAGACGACGGTCCGTGGCGCGCAGCTCGTGGCGGAGCCCGTCCCGTCGGGTTACGACCTCGCGCGCCTGTTGCTGGTCGGCGGCCAGCTCTTCGCGGTGATGACCGTCGAGCTCTTCGCGCGCGAGCGACGAGGATGCGGCTGTGCGAGCAGCTTGGTGGTCTTCACGGCGCTGGCGCACCGCATTGACCGGGGCCGCACCGCGTGACGCGACTTGCCGCACGCCACGACCGAGCATCCAGGCGTAGTAGCCCTGGGAGAGCAGGTGTCCGAGGCCGTTGCCGTGTTGCTGGGGCGTGCCACCTGCGACAAAGCCGATGATCTCGTGGCGCTTGATGAAGACGCCCCACCAGAACGCCGAAAGCAGAATCCAGTTGCCGAACCATCCGACGTCGAGGCTGGTGAAGACGCGACTGGCGGCGAGCACCACGGTGAGAAAGACGGCGAAGACGAGTTTGGCGGCGATGGCGCCGAGTAGGCGCTTGATCCAGGCCAGAAACGTGGCTCGCCCGCTGTCGCCCAGAGCAGGGGCGAGCAGCATCGGGGGAGCGATGAGCAGGAGCAGGAGGCTGAGCGCGGCGGCGAGGATGAGCTTGACGCCCAGGTAGGCGTACAACGTGATCGCGCCAGATACGCCGATCAAGACGATGACCAACAGACCGAGGCGTGGGAACGTTCCACCCGCCTCTTGGATGTTTGCGCGCGCTGGCGCCTTCTTGACGAGGCTCTCGACGTCGTCGGGCAACTTGCGATCGCCGCCGCCGATGCCCAGGGCGCCTGTGACCGCGCTGGCCCCAAGTCCGAGGACGGGATTGACGGGATTGACGCCGATCAGGGGATTGATGTGGACGCCGCCGTCGCTCTTCTTCATCAGCTTGTGAAGTCGCCCGCGCTGCCAGCCTTGTGCCGGGTATGCCAGCCAGAGTTCGGCGTTGGTAGGTCGGGCGGAATCGCCCGTTCGGACGTCGCAGAACTCGACCGAGCCGAACTCCAGTGCGCACCACGGATCTCGAATGGTGCTCTCGAACACCTGGCGCAGCCCCGCCGCAAGGGCCGAGCGCGAATCGGAGGTTGACTGCCCGGTGCCCGCAGCGAGAACGGCCATGCCGGCGTCATTGGTTACTTGAGCGGCGCGACCGACGGTGTCGTCAGGGTTGCTGATGAGCACCAAGCCGCAGACCATCAAGCCCACGGTGGCGGCAAGGCCGGCCAGGGTCTCGGTGGTCCGGCGTTGCACAAGTCCTCGCCAGATCCCCCAGAGACCCGCCGACGAGATCGCGAGCAACAGCCACCAGTCACCGAACGCTTGTTGGTGTAGTTGATTGAGAGTCTGCCGGACTTGGGGCATCGCTTGGTTGGTGAGATCCAGCGAGAAGGCCCATTCCAAGAGCAACAGCACGCCCTTGACGAGGTAGAGCAACGCCATCCAGATTCCCGCCGCGATGCTTTGCAGCGCGCCCATGAGTGACTTACCGGGATCGGTGACGGAGAAGCCGACCCGGACGTCTATGCCATAGCTACTGAGCGGGTGGGACTCAGCGACCGACCCTGAGACCCGACAGCTTTGGCGGTCTTGGGGACCGAGCGCGTAGCGACAGGACGGCGACGTCGCGCCGAGATCCCGCGATGGATCGGCATATGAGTCGTCCTCTGATGGCGGCGCCGTTGTCGGCGCGGGGACCGCGATGCTCGCCGCCGGGTCCGCCCGTCCGGGGCTCGCGGCGAAAGCCGGTGCCGCCGTGACCCAGAGAGCCGCCACCGCGAGGACGGCGCCGCTACAGCAGCGCCATCTGGTCATCGTCTTCAGCCGCGCGCCGATCGGGTGGCGTGGTGTTGAGCGCGCGCAGCAGTCGAGGGTCGACGAGGTCGATCTGTACTGCGCCAACCCTGCCTTCGTAGTCGCGCATGAGGCATCGCCCGTGACGGAAGCTCTGTTGCTGGGCCAGCAGCGATGCGTCTTCGGGATCGAGTCCGAGCCGGTCGATGACCCTTGCGGCCTCATGCTTGCTCTGGACGCCGAATGCGAAGAAGCAGCCGACGAGATCGACGATCGCCTCTACGCCTTCCATCAGTTGGTCGATCAGGATGGGCGTGCCGTTCTGGCCGCGACAGAGCTTGACGATGCGCTTGACGAGCGAGAGCCCGACGACGTCGCCGATCAGCTGCGACACCTCCTCGAGGACGAGCACCTTGTGTTGAGCACGATCGCTGCGAGCCAGATCAAGTGCCTGCACGGCGAGGAGTCGCAGCAGCGCGCGGCCCGTGCGCTCTTCCGGGGAGAGTTCGGCTTTGGGCGTCCCCGCTTCTGGAAGCGTGAGGTTCTCGATCCGCAGGCTCGTCACTGGACGGCGTGCCTCCGGTGGCGCGGGCGAGGCCCGGTCAGCGAACCCGAGTTGGACAAGACCTGAGCCGGCGTGGATCTCGATGGCGCGGGCGGCAGCCTGCGCGTCCTCCCCACCCTGCTCCAGCCGATCGAGGACAAGGCCAGAGCTGCGACCGCCCCGGTCGACCACTTCAGCGACCGCGGCCCGGATCTCGGTCTGCCAGTCCGGCGCCACAGGCGCCGGGAGCAGCTCGGTCAAGAAGGAGTAGGCCAGCTCGACGCGGAGATCCTGAGGAGCGATCCGCAGCGGATCGAGCATGCCGCGGTCACGGCCGCTGGCAGAAATCTCGATGTGCTCGACGTGCTCTTGGCCGATGACGTCGGCCAACCGGTGGTCGCCCTTGGGGTCGATGTCCACAACCCGCGAGCCGATGATGAAGGCATGCAGTGCGATGAGCTGCGCCGTGACGGTTTTGCCACCCCCCGGAATGCCGGTACACAGAATCGCGGGCGTCAGATCGTTACGCGATCCTTCAGCCACATCGAGCAGCACCGGCTGCCGGGAGCCGGTCAGCGTGTGGCCGATGAGCAAGCCGGTGCGGGCACCGACGGCGTGCGTCGCGGTCGGCACCATCGCCCCCAGTTGCTCAGGGAGAAACACATCGTCGTAGCGTCGGACGTGGGGAAGTTGTCCGGGAAGGTGGCCGACCCAGAGCGGCAACTGAATGTCCTTGGGTCGATGCAATGAGATCGGCGCGAGTTCACGGCGAAGGCGACGGACGCGATCGTCAAGCTCCAGCGCTGACGGCGCCCCGATCGCGTAGCTCAGCTGTCCACGGAGCAGCGGTGGGCGGTCGGTCGCCGTCAGCTCCTCTTCGAGGTCACGGACGAGATCGGGACGTGCGGCGGTTTGCGCGGTTGGCCCGTGATCGCCTCGGCTCTCTTCTGCAAAGGCATGGTCAGCGTCGACAATTCTGCGTCGAACGAGCGCGAGCGCTGCGTCGTTGGGTATCCAGCGCGCGGCAAAGCAGGCGTCGACCGGGAAGCCGACCGCTTCGAGCGGTGCGAAGAGCAGTTCGGCCTGCCGGCCAGGGAACTGGGTGGTCTCGGGAAAGGCACCGGCCACCAGCACGGTTTGGTGCACGCCATCGACAATCAGTTGGTCGCGCTCGATGGTCATCGGACGGTCGAGCAGCGCGGTCATCTGCGCTTCGAGAGGGCGGAAGCGCCTACCCCCGTTCTCGTCCTCGGCGTCGAGTACGAGCGCCTGCGGATGCCACATCGAGTCACACCACGGCTCGGCCAGCCCGCGGAGCGCCGATCGCCGCAGTAGCCACTGCAACTCCGCCGTCGAGACGCGGTCAACATCGAGGTAGTCGGCTGCCCTGCCGAACGCAACCGCCTCCGCGTCGAGGATGTCGTCGAGACGACGCTGCGAGATGCCGCGCGCATCGCCAAGACCGAAGGCTCGCCGCAGGTCACCAAGCAGACGGGATACCGGGCCCGCCGTTCCAGACGCTCCCGCCAGGCTCACCGCAAGAAAGACATCGGCCTCCGCGGCACCGCCAGCATCAATTACCGCCTCGTGGGAGCCGATGAGCGTCGCAAGCCGCCGTGGATGACCGTGCTCACGATCGAGCATCGAGCTGGCTGCGGCGGCGTAGCTCGCCGCTGACCATGCGCGTGTGACCCTCAACAGCTGAAAGTCGGCCTCGACGGCACAGGCATAGCTGGCCAGTGACGAGAGGAAGCCGAGTTTGCCGGCCGTCGATAGGCCCGCGTAGGACGCGGTGTAGACGCGAAAGAGCGCCCACGGATCGCCAGCGTCCCGACCGAAGACGACGTTGCGCCACGCGAAGCTCAGTGGGGCGCGCATTCGACCGTCAGACGAGCGCCGCGTTCAAGCTGAAGCTCTCGTGGTTGCGACAGGAGCCCGCCGTCCAGTTGGCGGAGCCGGACCCGATTGCCGCGCATCTCGATCGCCGCCGGTCGACGGAGAAGCACGACCGCCGGTCCGACGATCGCGCCCGCGGCGTAGCTGGGACCGCGCTCGTCGCCAGCAACCGGGATCGCGTCGAGGCCGAATCGCTGCGACGGGCGTGCTTCGAGCCCGACCAGTTGCTTGGGACTCACCGCAAACGCGACCGCGGCCACGATCGCCTCGTGTGCCGGGCGGCCGTCTGCCCGTCGATGACACAGAGCGCGTGTCGCCAGTCCCGGCAACACCACCAACCTGAGCGGCCAAGGCAACGCGTGCATGACCGTGCCGATTAGCGGAAGGCCGCTCAAGACGAGCAGGATGATGGCGATGACCGCCGCATAGCCCAAGGCCGCAAGCGGAACGCCATAAGGCACCGGGATGCGGAAGCGGTCGATCCGGTGCAGCCGGCGCTCCAGCTCAAACGCGAGACGGTACGAGCGCAGCGTGATCTTGTTGTCGGCCATCAGCGATCACGCGCTGAGCGACTGCCACAGATCGACGATGACGTGCTTGACCATCCCTTGAGCGAAGATGAATCCGCCAAGGACGACAACAAGTCCGGCAAGGACCACGCCGCCGTTGACATCGCGACGGCCGAGAATCGGCAGCGTGACGAGGCCGGCGACAGCAAGAAACAACCCCGTCGACAGGCTTGACACCTGATCGCCGAGCTTCTTTCCGAAGTCCGCGGGCTCAGCAATCGCGGCGGAGATCGGCCCGCCGAGCATCATTGCCATCGTCATGGTTACGAGTACGACGCCCCGAAGACGACGCTTCATGGGAGTACCTCCCGGTTGAGCGGGTTGACTTGGATACAGCGCACCAGCCAGCGGCCCGCGACGCGGACCATGTCCAGCTCGTAGCGCAAGGTGAGGCGAAGGCCGCCGGGAGCAGCCGCGACGACAGACACGGCAACGCGCGACGGGCGCCCAACCCAGGTGACCGCCACAACATCGGCGACCCGAGCAGGAGCGCTCGGGAGCGTCACGGCGGCACGGGGCGCAAGATCGGCCACAAGGTCGCTCCGTTCTCCCGCGAGGTAGTGGCGTACGGCGCGGACCGCGACTTGGGTGAGCGCGGGATCATCGACTTCAAGCTCCGGTGCCACTGCCGCGACTGAGCGCACCGCAGGCGGACCCACGAGTGCCGGCGGGACGACCACTGCAAGTCGCCCCGTGCGGTCGATGGTGACGGTCACGGCTAGGTACCACCGACGGTGACCGTCGTCGGCAAGGATGGTGACGACACGGCGACCGCGCCCGCCCGGAGAACTCGCGACCGGAGCGCTCCACGCGATCGTCCGTGGGCTATTCCCGCCGTCGTCTCCTGATAACCCGTCAGCGTCGAACCCGAAGGCCCGTAGCTGCCGCTCGCGGGCAGCGGCATCACGTGGAGAGAAGGACAGGTACGTCCGGGTGAAGGCTTCTGCGAACCCGTCGACTGACGTGGAGCTAGTCGTCACCGCTGCCGAGCGGGAGGCGACCGGAGGCTTGTGCCCTAACGAAGTCCGGAGCCCTACGGTGCTCAGCACGACGCATGTGCAGATGAGCGCGATACGTGGCACTCGCGCACGCCAGCGCAACATCGACATAGAGACGGTCGGCAATTCACTAGGCGCGCGCATCAGAAGAACTCCGAGGACGGTGCGGAACCGTTGGAAGCCGGGCGTGACGCCGCGGACGGCGGAGCAACGGAAGGTGTTGGGCTTGGCGCGGGCGCCATAACGCGAGGAGACGTGGTCCGTGACGCGGGCGCGATGCGCGGGCGCAAAGCGCGCACAGACTCAGGCCGAGCCAATGACCGCGATGCGGTCCCCCTCTTTCGTGGCGGATTCGTGTGTCGGGACGCGGTCGGCCGCGCCGTCACGCGATTGGACGCGGCCGGCATCGCACGGGTTTCGCCCGCTGGCGCCCCCTTACGTTCAAGGGCGCCCCACGCGATCGTCAAGGTGCAAATCGCGACCGCGCAGACGGTCGCAACCGGTCCCACGGCCAGGCGACCCGCACGAGCACCGCCGACCGTTACCGGCGCGTCTGCCGGAACGTCGTCGGTGACCTCGAATACGACGGGCTTGTCTCGGAGCGAAGGCACGATCGCTCCTTAGTCGACGGGCAGCTACAAATCCCCTCGGACAACCTCCAACGACCGTCGGATCGCTGCCGGCAGCGACCTTCCTCACACCGTCAAAGACCAGGCGCCGTGTTCCTGCCCGGCCGGTCCTAGATGCCGAGCGTCGCGCGCGCCCCGGCGCCGAGCGCCCCAGCGAGAATGGCCTTCAGGACGCCGGGCGCCGACTTGCGAACCGCGACGGCCGCGGCACGCAGGTTCGAGCGCTCTTCCTCCGTCGCGGCATCTTCGGCGAGCGCTTCCAAGACGGCAGCCAGCTCTGCTGGTGAGCCGAGCGCGTCGAACCGCGGCCACAGCCCGAGTGCCTGCTTCCCGGCGCCCGTCACCATGAAGTCCTGGAAGCCGCGGCTCCCGGCGCCGGCCTCCGATTCAGCGTGCGTCCAAGTGACGTAGCCAGCGTCGTGCAACGTGAGCACTGCGACATAAAACTCGCAGTCGGCCAGCTGTGGATAGTCCGATCGCGGCTGCTCGCTGTGCGCATCAATCCACAACATCCCGTGCAGTGGAGGTTGGGCCATCAAGTGGGTGAGGACGGGCTTGTCGCGACTATCCCAGAGGCTCACGCGACCACGTCCTCGCCGAGCGTCTTCATGCAATCGGTCACGACGTCGAGGACCACGTCGCCAGACATTTTCGCGAGTGCGCTCCCGGCCCGCCGGGTGGCCGTCGCAGCCTCCTCGTCGAGGTCGCCAGCGAGCGTCCGGAGCACGCGCGCCAATGTCACGTTGACGGTTGCGGCATCGACCGGCGGCCATTCCCCAAGTACACGCAGTCCATTGGAGGTCAGCCGGATGTTCTTCCACCAAACGACGAGCGCTTCATCGCGCGTGCCGGTGATGAGGCCGTAGTGATCGAGCCGACGTAGTGCCTCATCTAGCACTGCGTCTGTGAACGGCGGGATCAGTCTGGACTGATGGCCCGCTTCGAGATGTTGAAGCTCTCCCGTGTGCGCCCACGTCTCCTGGTGCACCCAGCGAAGCACCGGCAGCTCCAGTTCCTCCCAGGTGTGTCCTTCATCCATGCCGACAGTTTGAAGCGTCGAACGGCGGATGCTTGCCAGGCTTCTACCTAGACGGACCTCGTTGCCAACGGCTTCGAGGCTGACGAGCGTCGTTCAACATGCGGCGATCACGTGGAACGGGAGGTCCGCTGCGACGCCAGCCGCGTCGTACGTCTGCACGCCCACTACCCCTGACTGATCGTTGACGGTAACGCGCCCTGCCGGAACGGTCGTGCCGTCGGTCGTGCCGAGCGTCGCGTTGTAGGCGCATCCGCTGACGGAGTCGGCGAATCCGACCGCGTATGAGCCCACTCCGAGGCGGCCACCGCGGGTCGCGTCTCCTCTGAGGAAGCCGCCAGCGGCGGAGACCGCCGCGAAATGCCTCACCGCAGATGCGCCGGCAGGCCCCTGAGCACCGGCCGGACCCTGCGGTCCCGCCGCCCCACGCAGCGAGCTGCGTGCCGCTCGGCTCACGTCCTTCACGGCGATGGAACGGTCTCGGATCTCGCTGGAGCCGACGGCTCCCGCTCGAACCTGGGTCGCTCCGACGCTGTTGCGAGGCAGCTTGATCGCGGCGTAGGACGTTCCGCCCAACGCGATGAAGAGCGCCAGCGTGGCGACCACGTTGGCGAAGCTCAGGTGGTCAAGAAGTCGGCGTGGCACGGCTTGGTCTCCATCTCTCATAGCTCGCAGGGCAGGGACTCTTCCCTAGACCCCTCTCACATGAACACGCACAATGCGCGATCGGCCCGTTGCGAACGGATAACCCGTCTCTGGCGGGACCTTTGCACGGAAGCGGTACGTCTGCCGACCGCGCGTCCCGTCGAAGCGATAGTCATAGCTCCACAAGCCACGCTGGCTAGCTCGGGCCGTGGCGAAGGTACGCCACTTCCCTCGGACCCACACCTGGACCTCGACGAGCTTCCCATGCTGCGGTATCCGGCCGGTCCTGAGCCGCCCGCGGAAGCGCACGGACTCGCCGTTGACGACGCGACGGTGATTTGGACGCATCGACGTGCCTGATCGGACATTCAAGAGCAGGATCTTGGTCGCAGGGCGAATCTGATTCGTCCCGCTGTATCGGATGCGGATCGACCGGCTCGGACCCTTGCGCACTAAGAACGAGAAGGCACCCGTCCTCGATGTCTTGACGGTGGCGATCAGCCGAGGCGGTGTGATGCCGTCTCGGATCTGCGTGAACGCTTGGACGTCGAACTGCTGTAGCGGATTGCCCTCAGGACTTGTGAGACGGCCGCGGACACGAACAAGCTGACCGTAGTGCGCGTAGGCCGATCGAGCCAGATGCGCGCGCCGACCACGCCGTACGACGACACCTGACCGCAATGACGTCTTCAGACGCAGCGGCAGTGTGAACGTCGCGGCGCTGCCATCCAATCGTTGCGCCGTCGTGCGCTGATTGCCTGCCGCGTCGGTAGCGGTTGCCTGAAGCTCGAAGGCCCCGTCGCCGAGACGCTCATCGTCGATGTGGGCGGTCAGCCGCCCTGCTGCGTCGACCGTTGTCGGAAGGGTCAGCCACTGCGGGACGCCTTGACGACGCATCTGAATCTGACCAGCGGTGACACCCGATCCGCGATCGGTGGTCTTGACCGCCACCAGGGTGGGATCGTTGGGGTCGGGCGCCTCAAAGGAGGCCGTCGGGCTCGCGTCGTCATACCGGAGCGTGATCGGTGGAGCGGCGAGCCGCTGATCTTGGTTTCCGGCTTGGTCGCGGAGCCAGAGCTTCAAGGTGTAAGCACCTGGGGCTGGAAGCTTGAGGTGCGGGATCGACGCCAGCTCGGCCCCGTTGGCGGAGCCGGGCGTGCAGGCGCCGCCGGCCGACGGGCACAGGCTCCATTCGGCTCCGACGACATGAGCACCGACCGTTGGCGGCGTGGTCTTCCAGGCGATGGCGAAGTCGTTGATCGACCGCCAACCCTCACCGCCGACGACGGTGAGGTTCTGTGGCGGGTCTGGAGGGGAGTTGTCGACGTAGATTGGGGTCGACACCGATGTCGGGTTGCCCGCCGCGTCGGTGGCCGCGACCGTCAGGATGTGCCCTCCATCGGCGCCGAAGCCCGCCGTGGCAAACGGCTGCTCGACGGACATCTGAGGGCATGGGGCGGGAAATGTGAAGTCGCAGCCATTCGTGCGCCGGGCGACCTCGCGTCCATCGATCGAGACGGTCGCGCTCTGGATGCCGGCCGCGTCCCGAGCGTCGAACCCGACCGATTGGCTACCCGACAGCCACGTGCCTGCGGTCCAGAGCGCGCCGCGACCACCCGACAGAACTGGTGCAACATCGTCGCGAACCCGGACGTCAACGTTGCGCAAGTGGATGCCCGCCACGCCGTTGCGGGTGCATGACGCCGCACCGCAACGAGCCTCGATGCGAACGCGAGGCCCGCCTACGGGGTAGCTCCAGCGGGCCTCGATAAACGCGTAGTCGTCGGGCGTCTGGAACTGGCTGCCACAGCTCTGCCCAGCGGGCAGGCCGAAGATGATGTTGCCGGCCAGATCACGGTTCCCTCCGACCACGTCAACACCCCAGTTGCAGTCGGGGCGACGCATGCCCAACTCAAACGAGATCGCGTCGACCGAGTTCCCCTCGGGCGCGTCGAAGATCATGTAGGCGCCCTGGAGGAATGTCGACGCCGAGCCGTCGTAGACACTTCGAGCGACCAGGCCCTGACCCGCCGGACAGTCTGTGTAGGCGGTCATTCCAGGGTCTGCGACGGCACCCCACGAGTGGTTTGCACCGCCTGCCACCGTGGGGTTGCAGGAGTAGACGTTGTACCCACCCGCGAGCACCGGTTGAGGCAGAACCGCAAGAGCGATGAAGATCAGAGCGACGACGATCGTCGCGGGTAATGATCGGGGCATTCGAGCCTCCTCGTAGACGCCAGTGCCCCTTAGTCGACTCACGGCCCGAACTCCCCTCCCCCATTTTTGGGCGCCGTCGCAGCCTGGGATGGTGCAGCTGTGCTCCCGAGCGTCCCAGGACCGAACTCCGTGCTGCCCTTTGGAGCCGGCGACGGAGCCGGCCGGGACTTCGGCGAGCTGACCGCTGTCTCGTGACGCTTTGGCGCGGTCTTGGCCTGAGAGCGTGCGACGGTCGTCGTCGGAGAACGCACCACGGTGACGTGATCGCGCGGCGGCTCGACAATCCGACTAGTCGATGGCGCCGCGGCATGCGCTCCCGTGGGACGGTCGCGGAGTTGATTGCCACCCACAACGCAGACCGCTGCGGTTCCACCGAGCGCAAGACAGGCCGTGACGACCTTGACCGCAGCAGCCCCTGCACCCGCCGAAGCACCGGTAACGCCCGCCTGTTCGACGACGTTCGCCGAAGAGACACCGCGGCCGGTGAGCCGATCGCCGAAGTGGCGCACGGCGGCCCAGCACTCGTCGAGGCGACCGGTAGCGCGGCCGATGGCGCTTACCCGATCGCGCTCCTCCACCAAGACCGGCAGCGGCAGCATCGCCGCGATGTCGTCGAGGCTGGACCGCACGGCACGGAGCATCGCGCGGCAGGCTGGGTCCCGATCGACCATCGTCTGGGCCTGACGCCGTTGGCGCGCGGAGGCGATGCCGAGTTCGCACGCAAGCAGCAGGCTGCGCTGCCCTTTTGACCAGCGTGTCTCGCCGTCCTCACCGATGGTGAGCTGCGCAGCGATCTTCTTGTACGCCTCGGTGATGATCGCCTCGACGCGCTTCTCGCTGAGACCGAACTGGCCCTGAATCTCGCGGACGCTGAGGTGCCGGTCGAAACGGAGTTTGAGGACCGCAGCCTGCTGCTCGTCCAGCGATTCCACGATGAGGCGCAGGGCGTCGCCATCCAGGCGGAGTTGAGCCTGCTCGTCAGGCAGCAGTTCGTCGTCGGTCGCGGCAGTGATCGCAGCGCTCGACGGATCGATGGTGTCAGGGCGACGCCGCTTTACCGTGTCTGCCGCCCGGCGCCACGCGATCTTTCTGAGTAGCGCGCGGCGATGATGGACCGTCTCACCGCGACTCTCAAGATCGAGCAGCTCGGCCCAGGCTTCTTGGTAGAGCTCTTCCGTGTCGCGCAGCCTTGGGAAGTCAGCGCGCAGCATCGCGAGCACCGCACCGCGGTGTTCGGCGTACTCCTGCTCGATATCGACGTCTCGCGCCGACCGATGAGGGCTCTTTGAGGGCATGGCAGCGACCGCCACAAGGCCGCTGCTCTCTCTGTCGACGAGGTCGCTCAATACCCCTACCCCAAATTACTGGCGAGGGTCTACCACGCTGCTCGTCGACTAATCCTCGGCGAGCCATTCTGCACTCCGATCCTGACCGAATCAGTGCGATTTGAGCAGTCGGGGACAGGGCTCGCACTTCCCGCCACCAGCCGGCGCCCCTTTCGCGTGCCCTCTAGCTGCGTCGAGGCTTCCTCATCTCGACGATCGTGCCGCCCGCGTCGGGCGCCGGCCTCGGCGCGAGCGGCTGCGCGAAAGCCAGCACGCCCATTGTGCGACGTTGGCCATTACAGCTACCGCTACAAGTTCGCCGATGACCCCACCGCAAACGCAAGGCTCACCTATCACCGGCAGCCACCGAGCTATTCAAGAATCGTGGTGTACGGCTGGTCGACCCAATCGTAGCCGTACACATCACGCACGAGTTCAATGTGGCCCTCCGGCGCGCCGGCCTCAATGTCGTCAAGCCACTGCTCGAACCTGTCGAGGTCTCTGATCGCGAAAAGGTCCAGGCCCTTGGGAAGCTCATCCGTAAGCGGCGTCTCGCGCAGGAGACGCGCGCAGGCGCGATCGACGAGCATCGCGTCCACGTACGGCGCGTAAATCGAGATGGCCTTGAAGTCCTCGCGAAGGCCGCGGTCGGCGCGCACCGGCTGCTGACGACCGGCCAGCCACCCGAGCGCAGCGAACAGACCCCATCCCAGCTGCCCGAACGGGACCTCCTTGATCGCGTCGCTCGCGAGGAAGGACTCGATCTTGAGTTGCCTTTTCTCATAGGGCACGCCCCGCTGGGCAAGCGCATGGCGCATGCGGATGCCGGTGTCGCCCATCGGCGCAATCGTCAGCGTCGGTCCGAAGTTCGCCAGCTGCTCTGCGACGCGCGCCTCGTAGTCGCGCGGCCCTGCTGCCGTCCATTCCTCGACGATCCGCTTCAACTCAGGAGCTACTGCCTCGCGCGACGCGCGGAACGCGTCGACCTCGGCAGGATCGATGTCGAACGCGACGCCGATCGTCAACCGCTCCGGCCAGCGTCCGGGTAGCTTGAGGACGTTGTTGCGCGTGAGGGGCCGCACGGGCGCGTCATCCAACCAAGCGCAGAAGGCCAGGTAGAGCTGGTGGCTCTTGACCTCCACGTGGTGCATGAGCCTCGCGTCTCCAGCCAGGTGAACGTGAACACGCTGAAGGCCGGCGGCGATCCGCCCATCCAGCTCGGTCTCCGACCGGTGGATCGAGGAGGCAGGGCACACCAGGAGCCCGAGCCGTACTAGCCGCTCGATGCGCGCGTACAGACGAGGCCATGCGCCGTGCTGCGTGCGCGGATCGTCGATGGTGAACTTCTCGCGATGCTCGGGGTGCAGCGCCTTCGCGAGGGACGAGAGCGCCCACTGGTCGAGGTACAACACCTTGGGCTGCGGCAGCGGTGGCAGCGTGCGACGCTGCTCGACCAAGCACTCGCGGCAGCGCATGATCGCCTGGTCACCGCCGAGCATCAGCAGGCCGAGCCCGGCCGATGCCTTGCACGCTGGGCACGGCTTGAACGGCGGCCCGATGAACGTCGTCGGTCCGATCGTGATGGACGATTCGACCGGCTCAGACATCCTCGTGAGGGTAGTCGTCTGAGCTACGAACGTGGGACGAACCGCTCCGTCCAGGTCGGCTACCTCCAGAAGGGTCGCAGCGTCGTGATCGCGGGCACACACGCACCGGAGATGAGCAACGCCCGGTCCCCTGCGCCGCCGCGCGCAGGATTTGTTCCGCAAGATCCAGCCGCTCTCTCGCCGCCGGAACCAAAAAGGCCCGCAAAGCGAGCCTTTCCACCTACATCGGGGAGACAGGATTTGAACCTGCGACCGCCCGGCCCCCAGCCCGATCTAGGGGTTTCTCTGAGGCGTATCCCCTTTGTTTTCAGGGGTTTGTGGTCTCCGGGTGCTCCTGAGTTGCGCTCAATTTGGACCGGGAATTGGACCGGGTCGCGGCCCCTCATCGCGCTCCGACGCGGCCAGGACCTTCGCTGTCCAAGGCGGCGTGAACGTGTTCCGCGATCGTGAACGCCTTGCGGAACTCGAAACTGTCCAGCTTCAGAACATTCACCTGATTCTCAAGCCGGATGAACGCATGATGGGTGTCACCGACCAGTTCGTCGTGTTCAGCCCAGAGACTGTCGTTGCGCACCGAGTCAAGCCCTTGACGCGTGATGGCCCAGTCGCCGACGATCTCGACGATGGGACGGATGCCTGGCTGTGCCAGCGGACCCGTTCGGATATCGATGACGCGGCGCAGGTCGCGTGAAATCGCGGCGAGAATCTCTTCCGCGGAAAATGCCCTGTCACCGAACCAGGCGCCGGCCTGCTGCAGCTCCGAGGCAAATCTGAGGAACACCGACGCCGGGTCTTCGCCCGCGGCCCACAGGACGATGCGCCCGATCGGCCGTAGATCCTGGTCTTCAGCCAGCAGCTCGACAAGCGTCTCCGATTCTCCACGGGGAGCCCGATCGAGCACTCGAACGCGGATCGCGTAGTCCTGGTCCTCGAGACCAACCCGGATCCCGCGACGGTCGATCGAGCTGCGAGCGGCCGCCCGCTCGTACAGCTCGACCAGCGCGTCACGATCAGCAGATGCGGCTTGGACGACAAGGTCGTCGTGCTCCGCGCGCACCGCGGCAAGTCCTGACCGAACTCGCTCGTCGAGTGCCGAGACCTCGGTGCGCGCCTCCGTGGCTAGTGACCGAGCTTCCTCCGCCGCACTCACTGCAGAGCGAGCGCTGGCTCGTGCCTCGAGCACACGAAGGTTGAGGAGCCGTTCTCCGACGACCAGAGGAGCGAGCAATGCGAACGCCGTCCCGACATTTACGAAGACGGACTGCAGGTAGCCGCTGAGGCCGTGGATGAGGCCGCCAGCGACGACGAGTCCCACGCCGAGCACGAAACTGGCGCCGGCGGTGACCCAAACGCGCTTAGGAACGCGCCCGCCTTTCTCTTCATGAGAATCCGTCATAGCTCCTGAACTTGGAACAATACGCCACCACTCTCTACGCCCCGCGACGGACATCGACTGGACGCCCCGCCCCGGGCCGCATGCCGCAGCATGTGGGAATGACGTCGTAGGCTCCACCGGCATGCACGACGACTTGGACCCTCCCGATCCTCTCGTCGAGCCACTCCTCGTCTCGCTTGGTCGCGTCATCCTCGGCGCCAACGCGCTGGAGAAGATCCTGCTCGTCGACATCGCGCGACGCCGCGCAGACGACGAAGGGCTGGTGGAGCAGCTCAGCATCGACCTCACACGCCTGGAGAAGCAGCCCGCCGGTGTCTTGCTCCAGCGGCTCACTGCCCTCGGCTTATCGACCAACCTCAGCGAACGAGTGGCAGATGCCATCCGTCGGCGCAACTTGCTGGTCCATCACTTCATGGAGGACCTTCAGTTCGCACAAGCCGCCCAAGGCCAGGATGTAGACGCTGCCGTCAACCGCATCGACGCGCTGGCCGCCGACTGCCAAGCGCTGATCAACGAGATCGCACCGGCCGCCTTCGCCGGCGTCGAGGCAGTGCTCGGCGCCGACCTCCAGACATTGGCCCAGACCTTGAGCGCCCTCGATCCGCAGGACATCGCCGACGACGCGCTCCGCGCCCAGATCGAGTCAGCGCAGCAGCTGCTCCCCAAGGAGTGGCTAGCCCAGCCGCCTAGCGGCCAGGACTGACGGCCAGCAGGCCGTGTGCGCGGGCGGCGTCCTGCAGGCGATCGCCGTAGCCGCAGACCACCGGCGGAATCCGACGGCATCGCGAGCATCGCGCTGGCGAGGTGTATCGCGTCAAGCGATCGCAGCGCCGCCGGCTCGAGCGAAGCGGCGCGCATGATGACCTCGCTGCCGATCGGGAACGAGGATCACGGTCTCAAGCAGAGCCGCTGCAGCACACATAGGACCGCCGCTGCCCTCCCGCGCCGGTGCCGCCCGCCGCACCGCGCGCGGCAGCTCGACGCCGGTCAAGGCGCTCGTCACGAACCGCCCGTCGCCCAGCGCCCGAGCTCCTCGCGCAGCGCCGGCGTCTCGTGCGTAGCTCTTGCCGCTGAGCCCGCGACCGAGACTCAACTGCTCGGCTGTCACCGTGGCGTTGGGCGTCGTGCCCTTGCAGTTGTGGCACCGACGAGCCATAGGAGTCGGCGAAGCGCAGCTGTGACTATTGGTCGGGGCGCGCCCGCCGAACGCCATCAATCGCTGCCCGGATCGTCTGGTTGAGCTCACCGTGAAGGCGTCGAGCTGTTTGGCCTGCGAAACCGGCATGCCGATGTCCGTCGTGAGCAACGGCACGGGGTAGTCATCGAGCATGCAGAACGCCGACCCTCTGAGGACAGGAACGCCCTTGTACGATGCCGGCAGGATGCGGGGATAGCCGAGCACGACGATCATTGCCTGCGGCGCGCGGACCAGCAGATCGGTGTAGAGCTTGGCAAGCGAGGCCTGCGCCGCGGGGAGCTTCTTCTTGGCCTTCGCGAGCTAGTCCTTGCACAAGGACGACGAGAAGCGCACGACCTGCTTGTGGTTGATCAGCGCCTCGACGCACCCGATGCCGAGATCGCCGAAGCCGACGTCGTTGCCGCCCGCCGACAGCAACACGTACTGCGTCTGCGGGCCCACAGTCGCCGTCTGTTGCGGCTGCCCGACCTGTGCGGCGTCGCCCTTCTGCGGCGGGACCGACATCATGTCCTTGCTTCTCGCACCGGAGCACGCGAAGAACGCGCGCCCCGTGACCGCGGGCAGGACGACCGCCGGGGCGAGGATCGGATACGCGTCCTTGGCCGAGGGTGGCACTGGTTGCGACCCTTGCCCTTGTCGACGTCGGTTCCCTTCTCGAACTTCCCGAGCCCTTCGCCGGCCGAGTAGGAGTCACCGAGCGCGACGTACGCCGCGCCCGACGTGCCGGCCGCCCGTGCGGGGCCGACCACTACTCCGGCGGTCGAGACGATCACCAGGGACCCCGCGACCAGCCGTTCCGCCCAAACCCACGCAGTACTCCTCAGCACGTCGCGATCCTATGCACCCCGCGCCGTGGTGCCCTGGCCGAACGGCGAGGTTCTGCTCGAGAGGCGCCCGTTGTTGCGAGCCCCGTGCCTGGGACGTGGACCGACGCCACGAAACTCCGTGCGCGTGACTGAGCGGCTTTCGTGGAGGCGGTGCGGCGCCGTTCCTAGGGCGAAATACGAGCCACCACACTAAGCCCGCGAGCGCGCGAGTTGTGCCCGCGGTGGTACGCCTCGGTCGAATGGTCAGGCTCTGTGTAGGATCGCGCCTCCCGCGGCCTACCGGAGGACGTTCGTGACAGCAGTGAAGGTCGAATCAGCGCCACTGTGGCTGTTCTTCCCCGAGGCCGAGAACCTCCCCGATGACGTCACGCACGAGATCGGCGCCTCGGCGCTGCTGGACGCCGGCGGCGACGCGGCGATCCCGACGCGCGGGGCGTCGGACTCGATCGCGGTGCTAGTGGACTTCGCGGTCAGCGGCGTGGTCGGCAACGCGGCGTGGGCCGTGTTCCCGCTCACGGCGGCCTACGTGCGCGGGCTGCACCGGGCGCGCAAGGAGGCGCGGGTGCTCGACGCCCAGGACGCGGCAGCGGTGGCGCGGATGGCGGCCGACGAGATCGTCGGCGCAGGCTTGCCGATGAAGGTCCATTCAGTGCTCCAGCTCGCTGACGGGCGCTGGGAGCTCGAGCTCGACGTCAATGGAGACCGGGTGCTGGCGCATATCGCCGCCAAGGGCACGGTCGTCGCGTGGCGGACGGTCGGGCGGGTGCCGCCGGCGGCGTAGGCCGGCGGCGCGGGCGAGATCAGCGGCAGCAGCGCTGGTGAGCGAGTTCTACAAGGTGAGCACCGAGGGGCCGCCCCCTGCCGAGCGGGCCTGGGGTAGCGACGGGCGTATCCCGTTCACGGGCCTGCGCCAGCTGTCAGGCGAGGCGGCGCGAGCGATGGCGTCCAGCCGCGACGTCGCCGCCGCGGCCGGGTCTCGCAGCATCGGCGTCGAGCACCTGGCGATCGCGCTGCTGGAACAGCGGGGGTCGGTGTTGGGGCGCGCGCTGGGCGCGAAGGGGCTCGATGCGCGCGTGGGCGCGGAGGCGGTGCGGTCGGCGTTCGGGATCGGCGCGGGCGGCGAGCCGGCAGCCGGAGAGGCGGCGCCGCCCGGACCGGACCCGTGGCTGCTGGCGTCGCCGCGGCTGGCCGAGGCGCGGGTGGTCGAGGACGACGTGCTGTGCGTGACGACCGTGCACCTGCTCGTAGGCGCAACGGGCTGGTCCGACGGGCTGGGTGAAACGCTGGCGGAGGCCGGCCTCGGCGATGAGGTGCTGATGGGCGCGCTCGAGGAACTGCGCGATGCGCATGCCGGGGTCGCCGACCGTCCCTACATCGTTCCGCGCAACGACCCGCTCAACCGGCTGCCGGGACCCAACACCGTGTTCTTCGGCCTCGACGCGAACGAGTCGGGTCAGC
The DNA here is from genome assembly GCA_963836485.1 of uncultured Conexibacteraceae bacterium. Taxonomy (GTDB): domain Bacteria; phylum Actinomycetota; class Thermoleophilia; order Solirubrobacterales; family Solirubrobacteraceae; genus Baekduia. Next base: position 383,428 of record CAWIJS010000013.1, read on the forward strand.
TAGAGGCGCTCCTAAGCAGCCTGCCACAGCCGATCACCGCCAAGGCGTTCGTGGCAGCGCGATGGCGCGACACGCCGTGGCGCTGGGACGACCTGCTGGCCGCTCACGGCTGCCGCCCGGAGGACTTCGACACGGCCGACCCCGACGAGGAGCCGGGCCGATGCGGTTTGAGCTTGGAGATCGACGAGGGCGGGCCAATCCTGTTGCTGACGGGCGACGAGCCCGGGCAGTTCACGCTCTCAGCCGCGGCGGCCCGCGCGTTCTGGGCCGGCGCCGGGCTCGCCGGTCGGGCCGGCCAGCGCATCGTGAGCGAGGCCATCGCGTCGGCATGTCTGGCCGTGCGCGGCTCAAGCGCCCGAGCCCGCTTACTGGCCCACGGCGCCCCGCTCGGCGAGCTGCTGGACCCGGCTACGGCCGTGCTCCAAGGGCTCGTCTACCACGGCGCCGAGGACGTCCTAGCCGTCGAGCCGGTGATTCTCGGCAGCGAGCCGCTCGTCGACCTGCCGGTGGCGTCGGCGGTGGCCGAGGTCGACGCGCACGTCGTTCGCCGCCGTTACGTGGACGCCGTCCAGCAGGCGCTCACCGACCCGGCAGATCCCGAGCCACGCTTTGGGCGGAGCGACCGCGAGATCCGCGTCGGCGGCCTGCGGCGCCTGCGCAGCCTGTCCTGCGAGATCGACGACGCGCTCAGTGGCCAGGACCTGTCACGACGTCTGGCAGCCGACGCGCGGCTGACCGCGCGGTTCGGGCTGGCGGCGGCGATGCTAGGGGGCGACGCCACCCGAATGGCGCGGCAGCTGCATCGCCTGGGCTGCGACGCCGCGCTGGCGCTCCGGCGCAACGACGCCGACATGCTGCTGGCCAAGGCCGAGAGGCTCGCGGCCGCCGACGGCGAGCTCGATCTGGCCGACGCCGCCCGCAGGCGGCGGGCGGAGCTGGGCGCGACGTTCGAGCACCCGGCCGCGGCGGGCGCCGCAGCCGAGGCTCGCATGGCCTTCGCCGACGTGGGGACGTTGGCCGATCTCGTGCTCTTGATCAACGACCGGCCGTGGCTGGTCTCCCCGGCCTGCGGGGCGCTGGCCGAGGAGCTGGCGGCGGGCATCGACCGCCGCGGCGCGCTGAGCGATCTCGACCTCGCCACTCAACGGGGCGAGCTGGTCCACGACCTGCTCGGCGAGCTGCACGAGGACGGCCTCGACGTCGTGCACGAGCGCCTTGCGCGCAGCCTGGGCTCCGCCCCCGCCGCTGAGCTCATGCTCGGTGACGGGGCGCAACAAATGGCCGCCGAGGCGCTCGATGCCGTCGCCGAGGACCTGGAGTCGGCCGAGGCATTGCAGGACTTCCTGGTCCGCGCGACCGTCGCCGCCGAGCACGCGATCGACAGCGAGCGCGCCGGCCGGTGGATGGCGATGGGCGCCATGCTCGCGCGCCATCCGCTCGCGCAGCGCGACGAAGCGCTGATCGACCAGGCGATCCGGGCGTTGCGGGCGGCGCTGCGGGCGGCCGCGCCGGGCGGCGAGGTGCACGCCGATGCCGGGCAGACCCTCGCCAACGTCCATCGCTCCCGTCACCTGAGGACCCGTAACAGCGCCGACGCGCGTGCTGCCGAGGCAACGCTCGCCGAGGCGATCGCCGGCGCCCCGGGTCCCGGGCCCGGGGTTGCCGCCTTCGCGGCGCGCCTGCTCGAGCTCGATCTGGCCTCGGGCGAGGGCCGCCCCGCGACGATCGCGTGGCTGTCGGCCGTCGCGCGCTTCGGGCACCGCCGTCTCTGGGAGGGCGCGTTGCCCGACGCCGTGGCGGACGAGAAGGACGAGCTGGAGCTCTCCGCGGTCGACGACGGGCTGAGGTCCGAAGATCCGTACGTCGTGGAGGTCGCCCTCGACGCGCTGGACGACCTCCCGCAACACACCGGCACCGAAGTGCTGCGCGCACGACTGCTGATGCGCCTGGAGCGAACCACGGGGCGCCACAACCCGGCCGCGTACGCGGAGGCCGCAGCGATCGCCCGCGGCGTCACACGCAAGATCATGCAGAGCGCGGCGCTCATGGTCGTGCTGACCAGCGCCCGCGTCTGGCTGGAGGCGGCGGACGCCTCGGAGGACCCGGCGCTCGTCGCCGAGGTCGATCGTGAGGTGACCTCCCACATCCAGGAACTCCTCGCCAAGGCGTCCACCGACGACGCGCGGCTCGAGGTGGCACGGCGCGGCGCGGCTTTCGCGGACCTGCTCGTCGAGGTCTACCTGGCGCGCGAGCGACACGCCGAGGCCGTCGTGGCAATCGAGTCGTCGCGCTGCCAGCTGCTCAACCACCACCTAGGCGCGGCCGACCGGCAGCGCGAGACCGATGCCTCGGCCGCGTCGGCGCGCCCGGTCGACGACCTGCGAGCGGCGCTAGGCGCCGGCGGCGACGTCGCGGCCGCGCTGGACACGGTCACCGCCGACGAGCCATTGGTCTACCTAATTTGCAACGAGCGCACGGCAGCCGCCTACGTGGTCCGCGGCGCGCGCGACGTCGAGCTCGTGGCGCTGCCGGGCCTGCGGCGCAGCGCGGTGGCCGACCTTGCGCTCGACCTCAAGGGTGCCGAACGCAGCCCGGCGTTCTCCGGCGCGCTGCTCAGCGTCGGCAAGTCGCTATGGGCGGGGGTCATGGAGCCGCTGGCGGCAGCCGGGCTCGGCGCGCTCGATCGCATGCGCCTCGTGCCGGGCGACCTGTTCCAGTTTGTGCCGCTGCAGGTCGCGTGGCATCCGGACGCCGACGCCGCGGACGGGCGCCGCTTCGCCGGCGAGCTGTGGAACTTGACCTTCACGCCGAGCGCGCGCGTGCTGGCGTTCGGCCGGTCGCGGCGCACGCAACTGCGGGTCGCCCACGCGATCGCCGTCGCCCCTGAGAACTCGCTGACCGACCTACCGTTCGCGCCGCGCGAGGTCCAAGAGGTCCTGCGGGCCGTGCCCGGCACGCGCGTGCTGCAGGGCCCAGACGCGACGATGCCCGGGCTGTTCAACGAGATGCGCAAGGGACACGAGATCCTTCATTTCGCCGGGCACGGGATCTCGCAGCCTGTCGGCCGGGAGCAGTACCTAATGGTCTCGGACGGCTTCGCCGTCGGCCTCGGTGACCTCTTTCAGGCGGCGAGGCCGGGCCGCCTGGCGGTACTCTCGGCCTGCAACTCGGCGCAGCCCAGCCTCGAACATCGCGACGAGGCGCTCAGCATCGCCACCGGGATGCTCGCGGCCGGATATCCGACGGTCGTCGCGACGTCCTGGGAGGTGTCGGACCTAAGCTCGACGATCCTGATGGCGCGGTTCTACCGGCTACTGGCCGCCGCCGGGGACCAGGTGGACATCGCGGGGACGTTGTGGGAGGCGCAGCAGTGGCTGCGCCACGCCACGATCGGCGAGGCCGCCGGTGCGTTCCCATGGATCAGCATGTACGTGAACACCGACGACGGCGCGGCGCGGCCGTTCGGCAACCCCTACCACTGGGCCGGGCCGGTGCTCTATGGCTGGTGAACCGCCGCGTCCCGAGGACGGGCAGCTCTTCAGCGAAGCGATCAACCTGCTGCGGCGCGCGTACGCCGGGATCGACGAGCGCGAGGCCGCGAGCGAGTTGGCCAGCCGGCTCCACGAGGCCGTCACGCGGTGTGAAGCCTCCGGCCACGACTTCACCGCAACGGTGCTCGGGGCGGCGGCGGCGTACATGGAAGGCGACGCGCCGGCCGCCCGCGGGCGCTACTTCCCGCTGCTCGGCCAATTCCTGCGCCAGCCCGCCTCGGCCGCGCCGCTCCTGCGCCTGCTATCGGTCGATGCCCAGCGCCAGGACCTCTTCGCCGAGTACGCGGTCCGGCTCCTGGACGCCGCGCCCAACGATGTCGGCCTACGGATGGACGCCCTTCCGCGGCTGGCGTTCCACGGCGACGTCCGCCGGCTCGTCGCCCTGCACGAGACGCAGCCCAGCCGTCACGCCGGGATCACCGACCTTCTCGCCGTCTACCAGGCGTACGAGCGTGTCGGGCGCATCGACGACGCGCACGACGCGCTGCTGGGTCTGCTCACTGACCCGGACGAGTCGGTGACGATCGTCGTGCGGGTCGCGCTACCCGAGGTAACGCGGATGATCGCCGAGCTGTCCGGGATCGGGCCGATCGTCAACGAGCTCCTGGTCGCGCTCGCGGACATGCTCCCCGCGCGCGACGACGCGCGGCGCAACTCTTGCGACTGGGCGCTGATCGGGCTCGTGAGCCGCTCGGACAGCTGGGAGACCGCCCGCCTGTTCTGCGAGCTGTGTCTAGCGCCCGACGCGCCGGCCGACATGGACGCGTCGGAGTGGCTGCTGGGCGCGGCCCGTGGGGTGGGACGCGAGCTCGAGGAGCGCGCCGGGAAGGCGGACGTCCGCGGCGCGTCGTTGATGTACGAGTACGCCTACCGCCTGAGCGGCGAGATCTGGGACCTGTGGTCGGCGATCTCCATGGCGGCGAACTGCGGGCGCTACATGTCGGCCGTCGCGCTCAGCCGCAAGATGCCGCCGACGATCGACGACGCCGAGATCGGGCCGAGAGTGGCGCGCACGCTGGCCAACCTGTCGTTCCAGATCCTCGACCCGGTGGTGGCCGACGAGCTGCGCCTGGCGTCGTTGCGCCTGGAACCCGCCACGCTCGAGCAGCGGCCGATCCTCGGCGTGCCGGCCGCAGAGCGCCAAGCGACGCTGCTGTGGGAGAGCCGGGAGTCCGAGCTCCTGGACGAGCTCGATCGGCTCTGGAAGGACGGCGACTGGTCCGGCGCGTGGTCGACGGCGCGCGCGGCGACGCTGGACGAGCAGACCGGCCCTCTGCCGCTGGGGATATTCGCCGATGTCCTGGTCGAGGCCGGGCAACACGAGGAGGCCTCCCGGCTCACGCACCGGCTGGTCAATGACTGGCCCGACGACCCAGCCCTGCTGCAGAAGCTGTCGATGCTCGCCGTGTGGGCCGGCGACGACGCCGGCGCCCTGCGCTACGCCGAGCAGGCGGCCGCACCGACCGGCCGGCGCTATCGCGGCATGTCCCAGTTCATTGACTGGCTGGCCAGCCTCGACCTCGAGGCCGCACGGGCGGCCGCCGACGCGCTGCTGGGCGACGCGCGCTACCGAATCGCCTGGCCGGCGATCGAGGTAGCGCGCGCGGCGATCAAGGACGGGGACGACGGGTGAGTCTCGGCGACGCCCTGACGCCGGCATCGTGGTCGCCGGACCAGCCGGACATGCTGCTGCCGGACTGGCTGCGGAAGGTCATGCGCGCGGCTGGTCCCGGCTCGGAGCTGCGGCGCGTGTTGAGCACGCTGGGGATCTCGGCGCCGCGGTTCGCGGCATGGCTGAGCGAGCGCACCGGTGAGCTCAACGATCACGGCCGCGCGCTGCCGGTCGTGAGGTCGCGGGCGCCAGCGGCCACACGACAGGTCGACGGGCTGCTGGGCCTGCGAAGCGGGGGCAGCGGGGTGCTGGCCGGGGTGCTGTTCGACCGTCGTATGGGCGCCTTCGGCCCGTGGGCCGGCGCGGCGCAAGACGCCTGGGGCTTCACGGACCACCGGTTGCGCGACGCGATTGCCGCGGTCGATCGCACCACCGTGGCGATGACGCGCAGCGTCCGCCTGCCCGACGACGCCGGGGCGTCGATCGCCAGCTCGCACGACTCCTGGCTGCGCGTGCAGCATCCCGAGGCGCGTGCCCTGGCCCCGCTGCTCCGCCTGCCGGGCCGGGCGATCGTCGGGCGGGCAGACACGATCAGCCGGGGCGCGGAGCTCGCGACTGTCACGTCGGCGAGCTTGCTGCGTGGCGCGCTGGCCTACGACGCCGACTCGGTCGTCTGGGAGTTCCTGGCCGCCGTCGGCGTGTCGCCGTTGATGGTCGGCCGCCCGGGGGTGGTGTTGGCCGAGGACAGCGACGTGCGGCCGGTCCATGTCGGCCTCCCGGACGGCTCGCGGCTGACGCTCAGCGACAGCGCCTCGCGGGTCCTGCTGGCCACCGCTCGTCTCGGTGGTGTCGGGGTGAGCTGCCAGCGCCTCGTGCTGGCGATGTTGATGACGCCCTCTAGCGCGCTGCACCAGTTGTGTCGGGAGCTGGTGGGCTCGGAGATCAACCTGCCGCTGCTGTTCCTGCGGCTCGCCGACCCGGCCTGGCTGACCGTGCGCGGGGTTGCAGCCGCGGTGGCTGCGGGCGACCGCGCTCCGTCCGCGGCCGACGATGAGGAGGCGGCAGCGCGCCTCGACGCGGTGCCGGACGCGGTGGTCGCGGCTCAGGCTTCCCTGCCGACGAGCGCACTCGGCGTGGATCTGGAGGAGCCGGCCCGCTACCGGCGAGCGTTGGCTCTGACTGGCGGTCAGCCCGCGGCGATCGCCGGAGACGCGGGAGACGACGGGCGCGCGCAGCTGGCCGAAGGCGTCCGCGGCGCGATGGGGCGTTTCCGAGCCTGCCCGCCGCGGTCGGAGGAGGCTGCCCGCGTGCTGCGCGAGCTGCTCTCGCACAAGATGGCGCTGTCGGAAGTGGCGTGTGACGCGGCGACCGAGCGGCGTCTGGCGGCAGAGCTGGAGCTCGGCTTCGAGGAGGCCGCGGTGGCCGCCGGTGACGGCGAAGACTGGTTCGCGGTCGGCGTCGCGGTGCTGGCGTCTTCGCGGGCGGCGCTGCAGCAGGCGCGCGCCGCGACGACGTCGGACATCCCGCGGCCGGGGTCGAGCATGGCGTTGCTAATGGCGGATGCCTCGCTCGCGCAGCGGCCCGCAGTGTTCGTAGCGGCCGACGGTGAGGAGGTGGTCGCGGCGTGGTATCTGGAGGGCGAGGTGCGCGGGGGCTCGCGGTCGTGCGGAGTGCCGTCGGGCGATCTGGTGCAAGCGCTGGGGCTGGCGCCGGCAGTGGCTGGCCTCCGTCTCTCGGAGGGCCCGGTGGTGCATCTGGCGCTTGCGCCGGGCCTCGCAGGGCTGCCGGTCGGGCCAGCACTGGAGGCGGCGCTCGGGGATGGCCGGCCGGTGGTCACGCACCTGGGCGGCGGACCCCTGACGCGCGACTTCGACCGGCTCGCCGACGGCTTCCCGGCGGTGGACAGGGTCGCGATGTTCGAGCCGCCGGGAGCGTTCCTGCTGCCATGGGAGGACGACGAGGACCGCAACGGCGCGCCGTTCGCCGGGGCGCGGCACGAGCACGGGTTGCGGGCGACGCGGACCAACATGGAGCGGGCGTTATCGGCGGTCAACCGGCTGGGGTGCGCATTCCTGCACGTGCGCGGGACGCTAACGACGGCGACGCCGGTGTTCGGCCCGGCGGCGCCGGCGTGCCGGTGCGCGGACGGGACGCCATGGTCGTTGGCGGAGATGGCGGCATTCGGGAGGGCGGCGGTGGTCGGGCTGTGGACGGTGAGCGGCGAGTCGCCGGGGCCGTCCGTCGGGGCGGCCGCGACGGCGTTGCTGGCCGGTGGCGCGAGCAGCGTCGTGGGGTTGCCCGCCGCGGCGGAGCCGGAGGTCGTCGACGCGGCGGCCGCGCGGTTGTACGCGGCGTGGCGGGATGGCGGGTCGCTGGCCAGGGCAGTCGGTGAGATGCCGAGTGCCGTGCTCTACCGACTGTGACGCGCGCGTGCCAGTGACAAGCACCCGGCGCGGGCGGCGGCGGTCGCGTGGGATGCATCGGCGAACCGCAGCTGCGCGCGGAACTCGCCTGGCCTTGTCGCCTGGACACGCCGAGGTGTACGGTCCGGTGCATGCCACTCTTTGCGCAGCGCTTTGCCAGCTCGGAGGCCGAGGCTTCGACAGCGCTTGGGGTTTATGACGAACGTCGTCAGCTGCGTATTGATGATCGCGGCGAGCCGATCATCGCGGGTTCCCCTGCCGTCGGCCCGATCTCGACGCGAGGTGAGATCGATCGCAGCACGTGTGTCAGTGAGATTGTCACGAAGGCCGACCTTGACAAAGCCGACAAGCGCTCTAGCGGAGGACTGCTCGGGCCGATCAAGACGAGTGCTGACGTCGATCGTCATCAGCTATCGGCCTAAGGCACCCGCGGGTGCTCCTGCTCGTCAGCAATCGTGACGACCTGACGACGGACTTCCTCGTCCTCGAACTCGAGAGCCGCGACGCCCCGTTCCTCCGCTTCAACACGGAGGACTACCCGTCGCAAGTCACTCTGCGCTGGCGGGGCGGCGAAGCGGAGCTGCGCATCGGTGACGCCGACGTCGAAGCACGCACCGTGACCGGCGTCTGGTGGCGCCGGCCCAGCGGTCCAGCGCTACCCCAAACGCTGACCCACGCCGAGGCGCGGTGGGCTGCGGGAGAGTCGGCCGCAGCGCTCGAAGGCTTCTTTCGGACCCTTGACGCGCGCTGGGTCAGCCGACCCGTAGCGATCGCTGCAGCCGAGTGCAAGATGGAACAGCTTGTCCGCGCGAGAGAAGCCGGCTTCGACACGCCGAGGTCACTGGTGACGAACGATCGCGCGACCGCGCGCGAGTTCGTCGACGCCCACCACGCCGTGGTCTCCAAGAGTCTTCACAGCGGCCGCATCCCTGTCCCGGGCGGAACCGCGTTGTTCTACACCTCGCCAGTACTACGGGAGCATCTCGCCGACGAAGAGCCCTTCGGACCAGAGCCATCACTGCTACAGGAGTACGTCCCCAAGCAATACGACGTGCGCGTTACGGTGATCGGCGACACGGCCTACGCGTGCCGGATCGACAGTCAACCGGATGCCGACGCGCAAACCGACTGGCGGCGCGGCGACCTAGAGGCGATGCTCCATACCATCGAATCGATCCCCGCTGCTGTCGCGAACCGCTGCATCGCGCTTACCCACGCCTACGGCCTGCGCTTCTCCGCGATTGACCTCGCCCGCCATCCTGACGGGCGATACTCTTCTTCGAGCTCAACCCCAATGGGCAGTGGGCATGGATCGAGAAGCTGTGCGGCTTTCCTCTGGCGGCGCATCTCGCAGACGAGCTGTTGGGGGCGGCGGCGTGAGCCAGGCTGAAAACAGCGGCGAGACGCTGGCGCCCGAGGATGGCGGGCCGTTCCTGGAGTCGCCGGACCTGCGGACGGGCAACGGGCTCGTCCGCATGATTGGGAAGGTCTACAGACAGCGCAGCTTCTCTCCGCTCAAGAGCTACATCAAGGTCCCGGCACCTGCACCCAGTGGGTATGCGGCCGAAACGCTGGCCGAGCTGGCGGCGCGGCTGAAGACGGACGATCCCGATGTCGCCAAGGCCCTCCTGGACGAGGCCGAGGCCATGTACAAGGAGCCGGCTGAGCGGATCGAGAGCGCTGAACGACGAGCGACCACCCTCCAAGGCACGGTGGCGGTGGCCGCCTCGGTTGCTGCCGCCGGCGCCGGTCTGCTCCTCGACCCGGCCAAGATCGCGGGACAGGGTTGGCGAATCGCCATCGCGATCGTCCTGCTGGCATTCGTCCTGTGCCTCTTGGCGTGCGCCCTCCGCGCTATAGGCGCAACCACACGGATCTTCCGCTTCCTCCAGCCAGGTCACAACCGCATCACGGTCCGAGCGGAGATGTCAAGCACCGAAGCCCTCACGTACCGGACAGCCGAGATCCTCCGGGCCTACGACGTCGCTGACCAGATCGGACGTGTAAAAGTGGGTCTTCTTCGGTCAGCGGCTTGGTGGTTCCGTGCCGCATTGCTCGTCCTGGCTCTCATGGTTGGGCTGATCGCCGCGTACACCATCGTCGGTCCTCAGCCGAAGACCGCAAGCGCCACCACCCCATCTACGGTGACGCCGACAAGTTAGGCCACGTCAACGAAGACGTCTCGAGGCTCGCGCGGCGCGACTAGCCGGGTGATGGCGGACGCGCTAGCTATGCACTCCGCGCCGCAACGGCACGTTGGCGACGCTCGATTATCTCTTGAAGCTCGGCTCGCTTTCGAGCCTGACCGGGATAGTCGGGCAGTAGCTCCGCCAAGGCCGTCAAGAGCGGACCGATTTCCTCAGCGGCCGCCGGGATGTTCGCGATGGTCCCGACCATCCGATCCCAGTCCCAGCTATCGCTTCGGGGATTCTTTATCCAGTCACGTGCGAGTTCAAGTTGGTGGTCAACCGCGAGTTGCTGCAGCAAGTGCGCGCGGACCCACCCCGACTGCGACGGCGCGCTCGCCTGCACATAAGGCCATGCCGCTGATTCGTCGATCGCAACGAAGACATCCAAGCTCGATTCGCTGTAGTCGAGCAAGAGCAAGCCGCGCCCATCAAGGTCGGTCACGATCGCGAACGCTTCCTCGTGGTCGAATCCCTCGAGGAGACGCAACGCCTGGTCCGGCCGAATCGGCTGCGCCAAGGCATGCGCGACAGCGCGTCGCCGTTCAACCGGGAAGCGAGAGAGGGCGCTCGCCGCTTCGTCAATCGTGGGCCGGAAGGTCGAAGCCTTCTGTGAGTTCCCGTGCAGTCCAGCGACGAGGAACGGAATTGATCGGTCATCCGCGATCTGGCCGAGCGCTACCGCTACGGAGTTGCGCACTTCACGTCGGCCGTGGCCTGTGAGGTCATGCAGCTCTGACAATGCCTCAGCTCCCAGCGCGGACGCCAACTTGATGCCAGAGCTCCGATTCGCGCCGTTCGAACTGCGAAGAAGCCGGGTCATCTCCTTGAGGTCGGCAGGCGCTGGCTGACGCGCGCCCCGGATCGTGGCCGAGACCCATCCGAAAGCCAACGAAACGTCGACGATCGCGGCCTCAAGGTGCTGGTATCGCGCGTCAGCGTCGTAGCTGATCATCCGATCAATGACAGGATCCAGCGCGGCAAGCGCTACATCCACCGAGCCGACGGCGGGCGAGTCTCGTCGAACCGGAGGCGCACCGACAAGCAGCTCATAGAGGATGCAACCGAGCGCGTAGATGTCAGCGCGAGCATCCACGGAGTCATGCGACCCGAAGCGTTGCTCTGGAGCGTAGTAATCGCGGTTCAGCAGCTTCTCGGCGGCGATCGTGCGCAAGCTGACCGACACGAATTCGGGGTCGATGTGCGCGATGCCGAGGTCCGCGACCCACGCGGTTCCATCACGGCTGATCAGCACGTTCTCGGGCTTGAGGTCCCGGTGAACCACGTGATGGCTATGAAGACAACTCACACCCAGGCACGCCTGGAGGAACACCCGCGCCACTTGTTGCAACCCGTCGGGCGAGCGAGGCAACCCGACCATCGACCGCAGGGTCGATGCTGCGTGGGGCATCAGGTAGTAAGGGAGATGGTAGGCGCCCACACGCGCGGTTCCGGCCCCAAGTGCCGGGATCACATACGGATGCCGGATCTTTGACGCGAGCTTGACCTCGTTTTCGAAGCGACCAACCGATTGCTCATCAAGGTCTCGCTTGTCCGGCGGAAGATAGACCTTGGCAACGATGTCGCCCGTGGTCGCTCCCGAGCACAAGAAGGCCACACCGTTGCCGCCTCGCCCCAGCGACTCGACCACGTCGAGATGTCCGTCCGAGGCGTCGAGCCCGCGGTCGACGATCTCGGCGATAAGGCGTTCACGGTCCATCGAACGCCACCCTAAAGGCTCACTGTCCGGTAAGGGTCGATCGCTGGAGGATGCCGCGCCGCCCTGGGCACCAGCACCGCCCCTTTGCCCATTCCGCTGCACGATTTGTACCGCAGTTTGTACCGCGGAACAGCTGTATCGCTCATCTTTCGAAACGAAAAAGGCCCGCATTTGCGGGCCTTTCTTCTCGATCGGGGAGACAGGATTTGAACCTGCGACCGCCCGGCCCCCAGCCGGGTGCGCTACCAGACTGCGCCACTCCCCGTGGCTATGAACTGCGGGCCTCGCGCGTCAAGCGGGCGACGGGACTCGAACCCGCTCCTAGAGCTTGGAAGGCTCCCGTGCAGCCGTTGACACCTCGCCCGCAGGCCTGACGGCAGTGTACCGGCCCGGCCCAACCCGGCGAGCCAGGGCAAACCGGCTCACCCACCGCCTACCGGCTTGCGCGCCTCCGTCGGCACAACCCCCGCATCATCGGCGATCGCCGTCGGCGGCCACGCGCCCCACCAGTTGTCGGCCGCCCCATCCAGCGTCACGACCGTCCCGCTCAGCGCCCGCCCCAGCGGCGACGCCAGCATCCCCACCAGCCACGCGAACTCCTGCATCGTCCCCAGCCGCTGCAGCGGCACGCTCAATGCCGCCCCCCGCCAGACGACCTCCGGATACTTCCGCAGCGACTCGGTGTCAAACCGACCGATCGCCGCCGCGACCACCGACACACCCGCATCGCGCCACGCAGAAGCCAACTCCACCGTCAACGCCTCCACCGCCGCCCGCGCCGCACCCGTATGCGCCATCGCCGGCATCCCATGGTGCGGCGAAACCGTCACATTCACCACAACGCCTCCACCCGCGCGCAACGCAGCACCAGCAGCGCGCGTCATCGTCATCGTCCCCTCGACGTTCAGCCGCATCACCGCGCGCCACCCCTTCGCGCCGATCGCCTCCGCCGGCACGAAGTACTGCCCGCCCGCGTTGTTGACCAACACGTCCAACCCGCCATGGCGCTCGACCGCGCACGCGACGATCCGCGCCGCGTCCTCAGGCTCCCGAATATCCCCGCTCACCCACGAGCACCCATCACCCAACTCGGCAGCAGCCTCCGCCAGCACCTCCTCCCGCCGCCCCGCGATCACCACCCGCGCACCGCACGCCAGCAGCTCCGCCGCCGCCTGGCGCCCGAGGTTCGTCCCACCCCCCGTGACCACCGCCGACTGGCCGGCCAGCAAGCCGGTGCGAAAGATCTCCGAGGGGCTGCCCATGCGTCCGCGGAGTCTATGGACGGCCGCCCGAAAGTGGACAGGCATGGCACGCTTAAGGCGAGACTGTCCGTGTCCAGCACCCTTGCCGAACGCCTCGCCGCCCGGGACGCGCAGCGCTTCGTGGGCCGCGAGCGTGAACTCGCGTTCTTCGATTCGCTCTTCGTCGACGACCCGCCCGCACAGGTCGTGCTGGTCCATGGCCCGGGCGGGATCGGCAAGAGCACGCTTCTGCGGGAGATCGCCCGCCGCGGCGCACACCGCGGCTGGACCGCCCAGCTCATCGAAGGGCGCGACCTCGCCCCCGTCCCCGGCGAGATCGAGAGTGCCCTCAACGGCATCACGCAAGCGACGCGCCCGCTGATCCTCTTCGACACCTACGAGCGGATGGCCGCCGCCGACGGCTGGCTGCGCGCGCGCCTCCTCCCCTCGCTCCCGGCCCGCGCGCTCGTCGTCCTCGCCGGCCGCACGACCCCCGACCCCGGCTGGTTCGAGAACGGCTGGGAGCGCCTGGCGGTCGAGCTGAAGGTCGAGCCGCTGCCCGCCGACGCGGCCCTCAGCCTCGTCAAAGCCCACGGGCTCGACGACGGCGCCCTCGCCCAGCAGCTCATCGCATGGGCCAATGGCTCGCCCCTCGCGCTCGCCCTTGCCACCGACGCCGTCCAGCGCGACGGCACCCCGTGGACGCCCGAGCGCATCCACGAACACCCCAACCTCGTCCAGGCGATCCTGCACCGCATCGCGCGGACCGAGCTCGACGGCGGCAACCTCGACGTCGTCGCTGTCGCCGCGATCGCGCGCGTGTGCGACGAGCCGATGCTGCGCGACGTCCTGCCCGAGGTCGACCACGCCGCCGCCTACACCTGGCTGCGCGAGCGCACGTTCTCTGAGCCGGTCGCCGGCGGCATCGCGCTGCACGAGATCGTCCGCCAGGCGATGCGCGCCGACCTTCGCGCGCGGGACCCTGAGCGCGACCGCGAGCTGCGCCGCCGTATCGCCGACCACCTCTTCCTCCGCGGTCTGCGCGCAGGACCGCGGACGGTCGTCGATCTCGCCGAGCTGGTCGAGAACCCCGCCGTCCGCTGGGGCTTCGGCGCCGACGGGTCGACCACGCACCGCCCGGATCTGTGGCGCCCGGAGGACCTCCCGACCGCCCGCGAGCGGATCCTGGCCAAGCCCGACGGCGCGGCGTGGTGGGACTCGACCCGGCTGATCCTCGAGCAGGCGCCCGATCGCGTCGTCACCGTCCGCGACGCGCACGACACGCTCTGCGGCATGGCGATCGCGGTCACACCCGACAACGCGCCCGCCGCCGCCGAGAACGACATCTGCCTCGGCCCTTGGCTCGCCCACGCGCGCGCAGCGCACGCCGGCGAGGAGGTCCTGATCTGGCGCGACTCGATCGACTTCGTCGCCCACGGCGACCTCGGCTCGCCTGTGCTTTCGATCCTCAACACCGCCGCGATCCTGCGCTCGGGCCTCAACAACCCCCGCTGGTCCTATATCCCGATTGATCCGAGCAACGAAGCGGCAGTCACGTTCGCGCGCGCGGTCAACACCACGCACTTGGATCACCTCGACATCGACCTCGGCGCGAAGATCGTCCAATGCCATCAGATCGATCACGCGGCCGACGGACTGCTCGGCGGTGTGCGCGCGGCGGTCTACGGTGAGCTCGGGCTCGGCGCGCCCGGGCCGATCAAGCTGGGCGGGGACGCCGCGCCGCTGAAGTCGGTCGTCCGCGAGCCCGTCACGCTCGATGCCGTCCGCGACGCCCTGCGCAGCCTCCACCGGCCGCTCGAGCTCGCGACCAGCCCGCTGGCGACGGGCACGACCACGGAAGAGCGCGCCGCCTCGGTGCGCGCCGAGCTCCAAGACGCGGTGGCCAACGCGTTCGGTGACTCGCCTGCCGAGCAACTGTTGCGCCAGATCCTCCAACGTGGCTACCTCGACCCCCAAGGCAGCCACGAGCTCGCCGCCGACGAGTTGCACGTGAGCCGCGCGACCTACTTCCGCCGCCTGCGCGCGGCCTCCCAGCGCGTCGCCGACTACCTGGTCGCCAAGCACACCTGACGACCAGGTCGGGCCCTGGGCGACGACCGTTCGGGCCCGTACACTGCCGCCTCGGGTGGCCCGGATGGCCGCCGGCATGCCATGACGTTGGACGTCACACAGACCGAGTACGCGGGCGGTGGACCGGGCTACGCGCTCGTCCGCCTACGCGGTGCTGCCCGCACGACGGGCGCGTGCCACCTCGCGCCGCCGACACTGCTGATCGCCGACGGCCCCGCGTGGCGGCGACTCGCCACGGTCCCGGGGACGACGCTGCTGCAGGGGAGCCCAGGCGGCGCGCCCTTCACGGTCGCGTTCGAGGTTCCTCTGCACCTGGCGCTGAGCGACGGCGCCTGGTGGCTGGAGCCGGGGCCCGAGGTCGTCGACGACGCCCGCGACCGGACGCGCCTCGACGAAATCGCCGGCCGCGCGGCGGCGCTCGGCGCCCAACTGGCCGCGCTGCGCACGCGCGTTGACGAAGCCGAGGCAGAGCCCGCGCCCGCGCCCACCGTCGACGCCGCCCGCGCGCCGGACGAATCCGACGCCGGACCCACCGCCTCCGCCGTCCCCGTCCCCCGCCGCAGCCGCCTCCGCGCCCTGCGCCCCAGCCTCCCCGCGCTCCTGGTGGCCGCCGGCGCCCTAGCCGTCGGCGACGCCGTCGCCACCGTCGTCTGGCAGGAGCCGGTCTCCGCACTCTGGGCCGCCCACGAGCAGCACGCGCTGCAGGGCGACCTCGCCCGCCTCGACGCGGCCTATGACACGCCCGAGGCAACCGCCGCGGCCGCCGCGAAGACCGCCGGCGCGCCGACGACGGACCCCGTCCGCACCGCCCAGGCCCGGATCCGCGCGCTCGCCCACACGCTCGAGTCCGCCACGACGAGCGGCAAGCCACTCGGCGAGCTGCGCATCCCGCGCCTCGACGCCCACGTCGTCGTGGTCCAAGGCACGAACACCAGCAGCCTCCGCCGCGGCCCCGGCCACTACTACGGGACCGCGCTGCCCGGGCAGGACGGGACCGTCGGCATCGCCGGCCACCGCACGACCTACGGCGCGCCGTTTCGCCATCTCGACGCGCTGCGCCGCGGCGACCCCATCACCATGACGATGCCCTACGGCCGGTTCATCTACCGGGTCGAGGGCACGCGGATCGTCAAGCCGCAGGACGTCTCGACGCTGCGCACGATCGGCCGCGAGCGCCTCGTGCTCACCGCGTGTCATCCGCTCTACAGCGCTGCGCAGCGGCTGGTCGTGATCGCCCGTCTGGAACAGGCCGCGCCGCGTGGCGCAGCGACTACCGGTCCGTCGCGGCCCGGCGGCGCCGATGCAGCATGAGCCCACCGACCATCAGCGCGGCACCGAAGAACCCGACGTAGATCGGCTCCCCACCGGTGAACGCCAGGTGCGAGGGGCCTCTGCGCGTCGCCCGTGACGGCGGCGGGCCGCTGTTGGCCACCGGCACCTTCGCCTTACCGTGCTCGCGCTCCGGGTTGGTCCCGTTGGTCGTCGTGGCCTCGGTGGTCGACGTCTTGGTCGGCGTCGTCGCTGCCGGCGTGGTCGATGCCGGCGTCGTCGCGTAGGGCGACAGCTGCGTCGTGCTATCGCCCTGCCCGAAGGCGACGACGGCAAGCGTCAACCCACCCACACTGGACAGCAAGGCGATGAGCAGGACCACAACCGTGTGGCGAGACAGACGCTTCATGGCAACACTCTCGAATCCGTTCAGGGCGCCTCTCTGGCGCTAGCGGCACCCTAGAGGCGTTACGTAGCCGTGACAACAGATGTGACGGGTTACACCGCTCGACCTCGCCGAAGGTTCAGGTCGATGTGTCGACGAGCGGACGCGCCCGCCCGGTTTCCGGCGTCGTCAGATCAGCCTGAGGCAGCCTGCCCCGCCAGCGCGCTCCGCCCTACAATGACGAGCCGCTGGGGGACTGGTGTAACGGCAACACTGCGGTCTCCAAAACCGTAACTCGAGGTTCGATTCCTCGGTCCCCCGCTCTCCAACGCACGGTCTGAGACGTCTGCGAACATACGTTCGTGCGATATCTGCCAGACCCGACTACATACGCCTACCTCCTGGGGATGTACCTCGGCGACGGATACCTCGCGTTCACGGGACGAAGCTGGCAGCTGGTCATCTCCCTCGACGGCGCTTACCCCGACCTCGTCGACGAATGCGCCACAGCGATTCGAACCGCGCTTCCTGGCGCGTCAGCTCACGTGCGAGCCATACGGGGGACGAACACGATTCGCATCGACTCCGGATCGAAGCGGTGGCCGGAGCTCTTTCCGCAGCACGGACCGGGTCGCAAACATGAACGACCGATCGTGCTCGCCGATTGGCAGCTCACGATCGTCGGCGAGCACACCGGATCCTTCATCCGCGGCCTGATCCACTCCGACGGCTGCCGCTCGATCAATCGCTTTCGGACGAGGCTGCCATCTGGCCGCACCGCTGAGTACGCCTACCCACGCTACTTCTTCACCAACGCCTCGGCCGACATCCGCACGCTCTTCTGCGACGCATGTGACCGCCTCGGCATCCGCTGGACGCAGAGCAATGCTCGCAACATCTCGGTCGCCCATCGCCCAAGCGTTGTGCTCTTGGACACCATTGTCGGGCCGAAAACGTAACCGCAGATGCGCCAAGCGGGCTACAGCGCGAGCTCGCCGCGCCGCAGCGCCACGACGATCGCATGGGCTCGCGTGCGGGTGCCGAGCTTGCCCATCGCGTTGCGCACGTGCGTCCGGATCGTCTCAGTCGAGAGCACCAGATCGGCAGCGATCTCCTCGACCGACAGTCCCTCTGCGAGCCGCCCGAGCACCTCGCGCTCGCGGACGGTGAGCACGCGGTTGATCGGCGCCTCCTGGCGGGCGAGCCGGTGGCGGACGTTGGGATCGACGAACGTGCCGCCCGCGGCGACCGCCCGGACGGCGTTGAGCATCGTCTCCGGGTCGGAGGTCTTCAGCGTGAAACCACGGGCGCCGCTTGCCAGCGCGTCCTCCAGGACGGCGGGGTCGTCCATGCCGGTGTAGAGGAGAACGCCGAGGCGCCCATCACGCCGTAAAAGTCGCCGTGTGAGCTCCACGCCGCTACCGTCGGGCAGGTCGACATCGACCAACGCGACGTCGGGCTCGGCCTTGACGATCGCCGCATGGCCTTCCTCCGCGGTGCCCGCCCGGGCGGCGACGAAGAAGCCCTCGCGTTCGAGCACGAGGCAGAGACCCTCGCGCACGGTGGGGTGATCCTCAACCACCACGATCGATCGAAGGGTTTCCGTCACGCGGCCCCACGGTAGTTGACCTAGTGCTCTGATGGCAGAAGAACCGACCGACCTTCCCTCCCACAGACGCGACGACGGCGCGGCCCGAGAGCTCGACGCGATCGCCACGGCGCTCGCGCACGACCTGCGCGCACCTTTGCGGGCGATCGACGGCTTCTCACGGATCTTGCTCGCCAATCACGCCTCGACGATGCCCGACGAGACCCAGCATTACCTCGCGCTCGTACGGGATGCCGGAACCGAGTTGGCGGATCTGCTCGACGACCTCGTCGACATCGTCGGGATGGCGCGCGTGCCGCTCGAAGCCCGCGAGGTCGACCCGGCGCTGCTGGCGCGCGAGCTGATCGAGGCGGTCTTCGAGCCGCGCGCTGAGGGCCGCGACGTGACATGGACCGTCGGCGAGCTACCGCGCTGTCGCGCCGACCAGACGCTGCTGCGCCGGCTGATCGAGGAGCTGTTCGACAACGCCCTGAAGTTCACGGCGCCCCACGGCCGGGCCCGGGTCGAGCTGGTGTGGGATGAGGTGGCCGGCGCGTATGCGGTGCGTGATGACGGGATCGGCGTCGACGGCGAGCTGCCCGACCAGGCCTTTGCGATCTTCGGCCGGCTGCACGGGCGCGAGGCATTCGCGGGCACCGGCGCCGGGCTGGCGATCGCGGCGCGCATCGCCGAGCGCCATAGCGGTCGCGTCTGGGGTCGCGGGACGCCGGACGGCGGCGCGACGGTGTGGTTCACGATCGGCTGAGCGACCGCTCACACTGATACAAGCCCCCGCGTGCTTCTCGAGGTGCGGCTCCTAGTCGCGATCTTTGCGGGTGGCTGCGCCGGCGCGCTGGCGCGTGCCGGGCTGATCGAGCTGGCGCCGACACACGCCGGCCGCTGGCCCTGGGTCACCTTCGGCGTCAACGTCGCCGGGAGCCTGCTGCTGGGGTGGATCGCCACCCATCGTTCGCCGGCGAGCCGCACGCGGGCGCTGATCGGGACCGGCTTCTGCGGGGCGCTGACGACGTTCTCGACCATGCAGCTGGAGGTGCTGGGGATGTTGGATGCCGATCGCCTCGGCGTGGCGGCGCTGTATGCGGGCGGGAGCGTGGTGGCGGGACTCGTGGGCGTGGCGCTCGGGGTGCGCGCGGCGCCGTTGTCGGCCTCCGTTCCCACGTCGTCGGAGATCGCATGAGCGCCACGGTGTGGGTCGCCGTCGGGCTGGCCGGCGGCTGCGGCGCGGTCGCCCGTGCACTGCTCACGCACCTCGTGAACATCCGCGCGGGGCGGGCGTTCCCCTACGGGACGCTCGCGGTCAACCTGTCCGGCGCGCTCGTCCTCGGCGTCATCGCCGGCTCCGGCCTCTCCGACGATGCGCTGCGCATCGTCGGCACGGGGCTGATCGGCGCCTACACCACCTTCAGCACCTGGATGTTCGAGACCCACCACGCCGACGCGCTCGGCCACCGCGGCCGCGCGGTCGCCAACATCGCGATCAGCCTCGCCGCCGGCCTGCTCGCCGTCTGGCTTGGGCGCACCATCGGGCGCGCCGCGTTCTGAGCGGTGAAAGTGCGGGCGGAGGGACTCGAACCCCCACAGCCATAAGGCCACGAGGACCTAAACCTCGCGCGTCTGCCAGTTCCGCCACGCCCGCACGGGCTTGCGGTGATGCGCGTCTCGGAACGTTGTCCGTGGCGCGCGACCGCAAGGGATTGTAAGGTCGGCGCGGGATGGAGGACAACGAGATCATCATCGAGCACCCGAACCGCGACAAAGCGGCGAGCAAGGCGACCAAGGCGACGGTCCTGCTGCTGCTGCTCGTCTCGGTCGCGTTGATGCTCGTCGTCACCATCGGCGGCTGGGACGTTCTGCAGGGCGCCAAGGCCGTGCAGATCGCCTACATCTTGATCTATCTGATCATGGCCTTCTACGTCAGCCGCTGGAACCGGGGCGTCCTCCCAGTCGCCGCCGCACTCGCGATCCTGCTGGTGATCTTCGCCGCCGTCGCCGTCCCCGGCTGGCTGGACCGCGACCAGACCGGCTTCGCCCAGCCATCGATCGACTCCGGCGTCCTCGCCATGGTCACCGCCCTCGTCATCCCGGTCCAGATCCTCCTGATCGGCTTTGCGATGCGCGGCTTCAACCAGGCCTGGAACGTCGAGATCGAGCGCACGGTCGACCGCGGCCCCAGCCACTCGGCACCCCAGCCAGCCTGACGCGCGGCGCCCGCCGCTTTAGACTGCATCCCACCACCTGCCCGGGTGGCGGAACGGTAGACGCCGAGGACTCAAAATCCTCTGCCCGCAAGGGCGTGTGGGTTCGACTCCCACCCCGGGTATTCGTCGGACGCTCGCCCAGGCGTCCGGGCGGCGCGGCACCATTGACGCGTGCGACCTCCTCACCAGCGTTCGGAGGTCGCGCAGTTGCTGGCGAGTGGGATGAGCGACAGCGCGGTGGCGCGTACGTCGGGGATACCTCGCGCGACCGTCCGTGATTGGCGACGTGGCGGCGTCGAACGCGAGACGGCCACGGCTACGTGCGTTCACTGCGGTGGGGCGGAGCACGATCCATTCGCGTTGGACCGACGTTCTTACGCCTATCTGCTCGGCCTGTATCTCGGCGACGGCTACATCGCGGCAACTCACCGCGGCAACTCACCGCGGTGTCTACCGGCTGCGGATCTACGTCGATGGCCGGCATCCGCGACTCGCTCAGCGGGTTGTCGAGTCGATGGAGCTCATAGTGCCGAGCTCGCGAGCCGGGCTCATCCCTCACCGCACCGATCACGTGCTGGTCGCCTCGCAGTACGCGAAAAGCTGGCCATGCCTCCTGCCTCAGCACGGCGAAGGCGCAAAGCACAAGCGACCGATCGTGCTGACCAACTGGCAAGACGCAATCGTCGACGAGCATCCCGACCAGCTCATCCGTGGTCTTCTGCACTCCGACGGCTGGCGCGGAATCAATCGCGTTGTCGTCA
This sequence comes from uncultured Conexibacteraceae bacterium, assembly GCA_963836485.1. Lineage (GTDB taxonomy): Bacteria > Actinomycetota > Thermoleophilia > Solirubrobacterales > Solirubrobacteraceae > Baekduia. The sequence goes on from CAWIJS010000013.1 coordinate 404,474, forward strand.
ACGGCAAGGCCTACAACTATGGCCGCTACCAGTTCAGCAACCGCTCAGACGACATCCGCGAGCTCTTCTGCGCGGCCCTCGACCGCCTCGACATCCCGTGGCGTCGTATGAACCGCTGGAATATCTCCGTCGCTCGGCGCCCCGCCGTCGCAGCGCTTGATGCGTTCGTCGAGCCCAAGAATTGACGGAGCGGCGACTCCCTAATTGTCGTACAAATCGTACGAACCGTACGACATACGCTACGATGGGGCCCGTCATGCACGAGCTCTCCCTGCAGCCGCTGGGGATGACCCAGTTTCGCGACACGCTCAAGGACGTCTACGCGAGCGCGGTGGACGATGGCATTCCCGTCCTCGTCGCCCCCGCCCACACGAACGGTGTCGGCATGCTGGTCGACACCGAGTTACTGCTCGCGACCACCGCCGGCCTCCAGTTTCACCCCGAGGTCATGCGCGAGGACGAGAGCATCTCGATCTGGTTGCCGGAGCTGGATCTCTACGGGATCGGGGCCACCGCCGCCGAAGCCGAGAGCGACCTCCTTGACGAGCTGATCCAGTACCTCAGCGAGTACTTCGCTATGGACTACCGCTCAGCTCCCAACCGTCAGGGCCATCTCCTCTTCATGGTCCGCGTGCTGGCGGCCAACGCCCTGGGTCGCCTGCATGAGGTGGTCTTCGAGACGGAGCCGGCCGGCCCGTAGATGCCGGCCACGTACGCGGAGCACAAGCGCTTCTGCGTGATCGACAAGTGGACCCCGGTCAAGAGCGCCCGCGGCAAGACTCCCGATCACTTCTACTTCAACAAGACGTTGCGCAACGGCGAGGTGCTACGCACCAAGGTCTCGCACGGCACCGGCGAATATGGCCCGGGGTTGTGGCACAAGATCTGGAAGCGCCAGCTCCGGCTGGTCGAGGAGCAACAGTTCTTCGACGCGCTCCGAACCAAGACCCCGGTCAAACGGCCGGAGGACGAAGAGCCCAAAGCGCCCCGGCAGTCCCGGCTGCCCTACGACTTGTTCAAGAACTTGGTTGAGAAGCTCGGCCTCGACGAAGCCGTCGCCGCAGCGCTCACCATCGATCAGGCCGCCGCCAAGATGGCCGAATACTGGTCGCGACCGCCCGAAGAGCGCTAGCCGCGCGCTGAGGTCGCCGCACCCAGCCGTGCCGGCGTCTCGTCGTCCGCCTCGCGGAAGAAGCCGCCGACCGCGTCTTCCAAATGATCCATCGAGTCGGCCGCGTAGAGCACCGGCTGGTACTTGGTGATGTCGTAGTCGATGGTCACCATCTCGGCGAAGTTCAGCGGCCTGATCTCCATGTCGCGGAACTCCTCGATCTCGCCGTAGCTGGAGAGAATGCCGGCGCCGTAGGCGCGCAGCTCGCCGTCTTCGTGCAGGACGCCGAACTCCATGGTGAACCAGAAGACGTCGGCGATCACCTGTAGCGCTTCGTCGGTCTCGACGCGCTGGGCGGCGAGCCCCGCCTCGCGCTTGATGGCGGCAAAGCGCGGTGAGGCCAAGAGGTTGCCGTGGCCGATGACCTCGTGGATGACGTCGGGCTCGGGCGTGTAGAGCGGCTCGGAGGGATGGCGGACATATTGCGTCGAGTGGAAGACACGGTCGCCGAGCGAGCCGTAGAACTCGCGCAGCGCGACGAGCCCGGGCGCCGGGTGGTACTCAAAACCGGTCAAGGGCTGTAACCCGTCGGTCACCTCATTGAGCTGCGGGACGCGGTCCTCCGGCAGCCCCAGCGCCGCCTTGGCCTCCAAGAACTCCCGACACGCATACCGCTCGTGCTTGACGTGGAGCTCACGAGAGACCGTGCGCCAGATGTCGTTCTCCACCTCGGTGTAGGCAATCTGCGGAACGTCATCGCCAGGCGCCCAGGCCATCGCCGCCGCGGCGATCTCGTTGCGCCGCTCGCGATAGGCCGGGTCGTGGAAGCCCGGATGGTCCTGACCCAGGTGGACCTCGACGCGCCCGTCGTCACCCTGGGTGACCGGCGAGTAGAGCTGACCCTCTTCGAACATCGCGATCGTCTCCCTCTCACGCGTCGTTGGCCGTCTACCAAGGAGACCACCCGGGCCGCCCGGAGGCAAGGGCGACCAACGGACCAGCGGCGACGTCCGGCTCAGGACACCAGCGCGCGCAGGTCGTCGACGATCTCGAGCGGCGCGGCGAGCGTGCCCCACGGCAATTCGCCGACCGGCGCCAGCCGGACGACCTCCAGGCCCGCCCGCGCACAGATCAGCTCGCCGGCGGCGACGTCCCAGAGGTTGACGCCGCGCTCGTAGTAGGCGTCCAGGCGACCGGCGGCGGTCCAGGCGAGATCCAGCGCCGCCGACCCGCCGCGACGGATGTCGCGGGCGAGCGGCACGACACGCGCCGCGACCTCCACCTGCAGCTCGCGCCGCCGCGTGTCGTAGCCGAAGCCCGTCGCCACCAGAGCGTGCGCGAGATCCGCGGGCGGCGTCGGCGTCAAGACAATGCCATTGCACTCAGCAGGTCCGTCCACCGTCGCCGTGAAGAGCTCGTCCAACACCGGATCGAAGATCGCCGCCGCCTGCCCTTCGCACGCAACGCTCACGCACCACTGGGGCAACCCGTACAAGAAGTTCACCGTGCCGTCGAGCGGGTCGACGACCCAGCGCCGTCCGGACGTCCCGCCGGTGTCCTCGCCCTCCTCCCCCATGATCGCGTCGTCGGGCGCGCGGCGGGCGAGGATCTCCCGGATCGCCGCCTCAGCGGCCAGGTCGGCGGCGCTGACGAGATCGGTCGAGGTCGACTTCGTCGCCAGCACCCGCTCGCTGCCGAAGCGCTCCAGCAGGAGCGCGCCGGCAGTGCGCGCCGCCTCGACGGCGATGTCGAGGAGCGCGTCAGCGTCGCTCACGCGATCGCTCCCGGCCGGCGATCGATCCACGGCCGCGCCGCCTCGATCTGGGCCGCCAGCGACAGCAGCAGCGCGTCTTCGTCCCTGCGCCCGACCAGCTGGACGCCGATCGGCAGCCCATCGTCGTCGAGCCCCGCCGGCACCGCGGCCGCCGGCTGGCCCGTGATGTTCCAGGCCGGCATCCACGTCAGCCGCTCGGCCCCACGCGCGAGATAGACGGGCGTCGACCAGCGGCCGACAACCCCCACGCGGTACGGCCCGTCGTTCGTGGCCGGGGTCAGCAGGACGTCGACGTCCTTCCACAGCTTGGCCAGCCGCGCGGTCTGCTCGGCCTCGGCCTCCCGCGCCCAGCGCACCAGACCCGTCGGCGCGCGCTGACCCAGCGCCGCCAACGCCCGCGTCCGCGGCTCCAGCCGCTCGCGATGGGGCATGAACGCCGCCACGTCATCACCAACACCGCGCATGACCCGCACCAACCCCGCCGGCCAGAGCGACCCCGGGTAGTCCGGATCGCGCTCGACGACGTCGTGGCCGAGCCCGCGCAGCAGCGCCGCCATGTCCTGCACCGCGCGCCGCTCCTCGCGCCCCAGCCGAGGCATGGCGCCCGGCGGCGCCTTGGTGCTGACCGCGATCCGCAATCGCCCCGGCTCGCGCGCCGCGGCGCCCACGAAGCCGCCCTCCGGCACGCCACCGTCCTCGACCGTCGCGTCCAGGAAGAGCGCCGCATCGACCACCCGCCGCGCCAGCGGTCCACTCACCGAGAGCCCCTGCCACGCGTCATCGTGCGGCGCCAGCGGCACGCGGTCGCGCGTCGGCTTGAGCCCGAAGAGGCCGTTCCATGCCGACGGCGTACGGATCGAGCCGGCCCCGTCGGAGCCCAGCGCGACCCCCGCCAGTCCCGACGCCATCGCGGCCCCGCTGCCGCCACTGGAGCCGCCCGGCGTGCGGTTGAGATCCCACGGGTTGCGCGACGAGCCGAACGTGGTGGTGTCGGTCGACGGCAGCATCGTCATCTCCGGCACCAGCGTCTTGCCGATGATCACCGCGCCGGCCGCGCGCAGCCGCCGGACGACCTCGGCGTCGCGCGCCACCGAGCCCGCGTGGGCGGCCCCACCCCACGCGGTCGGCTCGCCGGCGACGTCGACGTCGTCCTTGATCGCGACCGGCACGCCGAGCAGTGGCCGGGCGTCGCCAGCGCCGTGTCGTCCGTCCGCCTGGTCGGCCTCGGCCAGCGCACGCTCGGCGAGCACGACGCGGTAGGCGTTGATCAGCGGATCGATCTTCGCGATGCGCGCAAGCGTCGCCTCGACGACCGCGCGCGAGGTGACCTCGCCGTCGCGGATGAGGCGAGCCTGCTCGGCGGCTCCGGCGAAGGCGAGCGTGGCGGCGTCCATTGGGGTCCACGCTACCGGCCACGGCCTTGAGATCCCTGGCAGCCCGGCCGATGCAGGCCAGACGATGTCCATGTCCGTGCGCAGACTGCTCGTGCTGGCCCTGGTCGCCTCGCTCGGCGGCGGGGCCGCGGCGCAGGCGGTCGCCAAGCCGCCCAAGCACCGCGCCGCCCGCAAGGCGAGCGTGAAGAAGCCACGCCAACGGGCACACGCGGTCAAGCTCGACGCCGCCGTGGCCTGGGTGCCGCTGCAGGCGCTGACCGGCGCCCCGCCGCTGACGGGCACGACCGGGGCGCCCGCGGCTTCCGGGAGCGCGAGCGGCCTCACGACGATCACCGGTCCCGCCCCCGGCGACAGCACCACCCCGCCCGGAACGTCGGGCGGCGACCCATCGCCACCGTCGCCGCAGGCCGTTGGCGTCACCCTCGACGACCGCACGGGCTACTCCGCGCGTCTCTCCCGCGCGAGCGTCGCCGCGGGCTCCGTGGTGGTCCAGCTCCACAACCAGGGCGAGGACGACCACAACCTCCGCGTCGTCCCCACCGACCACGCCGGCGCGACCGTCGACTTCCCGCTCACCGGCTCAGGCCAGAACAGCACCAAGACGCTCAAGCTGACCGCCGGCAGCTACCGCCTCTTCTGCACGTTGACGACGCCCGTCAACCACGAAACGGCGGGCATGAACGCGACGCTGACGGTCTCCTGATCAAAGACGTTGGCGTGTGAAAGAGTTCGGGTGCAGATGCCCGATGCCGAGCCGAAGGTCCTGTGGTCCCCCACCGCCGAGCGCGTGGAGACCGCGACCCTCACCCGGTTCGCACGCTGGGTGTCGTTGACCCGCAACATCGAGGTCACCAACTCCTACGCCGATCTCTGGCAGTGGTCGGTCGATGAGCTCGAGGACTTCTGGGCGGCGATCTGGCGGTTCTTCGATGTCCAGGCCTCTACGCCATACGAGCGCGTGCTGGCCTCCCGCGAGATGCCGGGCGCGCAATGGTTCCCCGGCGCCCGGCTGAGCTACGCCGAGCACATCTTCCGCGGCAAGCAGGACTCGGCGATCGCGCTGCAGCACGCCTCCGAGCTGCGCGAGCTGGATTTCATGACCTGGGGCGAGCTGCGCGACCTCACCGCGCGCATCGCCACCGGCCTGCGCTTCCTGGGCATCGGCCCCGGCGACCGCGTCGTCGGCTACATCCCCAACATCCCCGAGGCGATCGCGGCGTTCCTGGCCTGCGCGTCGATCGGCGCGACATGGTCGTCGTGCTCGCCGGACTTCGGCGCGCGTTCGGTCGTCGACCGCTTCGCGCAGATCGAGCCCAAGCTCCTGATCGCCGTCGACGGCTACCGCTACGGCGGTAAGGACTTCGACCGCCGCGAGGTCGTCGCCGGATTGCGCGACGAGATCCCGTCGCTGGAGCACGTCGTGCTGCTGGACTACCTCGGCGCCGCGGGCGACGCGCCCGCGGGGGTCATGCCCTGGCGCGAGCTGATCAAACAGCAGGAGCCGCTGGAGTTCGCCCAGCTGCCCTTCGACCACCCGTTGTGGGTGTTGTATTCCTCGGGTACGACGGGGCTGCCCAAGGCGATCGTTCACGGCCAGGGCGGCGTGCTGCTCGAGCACCTCAAGAAGATGCACCTGCATCTGAACGCTCAGGAGGGCGACCGCGTCTTCTGGTTCACCACCACCGGGTGGATGATGTGGAACTTCCTGGTGGGCGTGCTGCTGACGCCGGCGTCGATCGTGTTGTACGACGGTAACCCGGGCACGCCGTCGCTGGATCGCCTGTGGGATCTCGCGGCCCAGTCGCAGACGACGACGTTCGGGACCAGCGCAAGCTTCCTTGCCTCGTGCATGAAGGCGGGTGTCGAGCCCGGCGAGGGCCGTGACCTCAGCGCACTGACCGCGGTCGGCTCAACCGGCTCGCCGCTGGCGCCCGAGGGCTTTCAGTGGGTCTATGACCACGTCGGCGCCGACACGTGGCTGTTCTCGACCAGCGGCGGGACCGACGTCGTCAGCGCGTTCGTCGGCGGCGTGCCGACGCTGCCCGTCTCTCGGGGTGAACTCCAGGGCCGCGCGCTCGGCGCCAAGGTCGAGTCCTGGGATCCGGAGGGCAAGCCGCTGATCGGCGAGGTCGGCGAGCTTGTGATCACCGAGCCGATGCCGTCAATGCCGATCTTCCTCTGGGGCGACGAGGACGGCTCCCGGTTGCGCGAGTCCTACTTCGAGCATTACCCCGGCGTCTGGCGCCACGGCGACTGGATCGAGATCACCGACCGCGGCACGGCCATCATCTACGGCCGCAGCGACTCCACCATCAACCGCGGCGGGATCCGGATGGGCACCAGTGAGATCTACCGCGCGGTGCTGGCCGATGATGTCGTCGTCGACGCGTTAGTGGTCGACATCCCGCGCGAAGGCACCGAGGGCTGGATGCCGTTGTTCGTGGTGTTGCGCAAGGGCGAGGAGCTGACCGACGAGCTCGTCGCCCAGATCAAGCAGCGGATCCGCTCTGACTGTTCGCCGCGCCACGTGCCCAATGAGGTCCGCCAGATCGCGGAGATCCCGCGCACCCTGAGCGGCAAGGTGCTGGAGGTCCCGGTCAAGCGGATCCTGATGGGGCAACCGGTCGATCAGGCGGCATCGCGCGACTCGCTAGCCAACCCTTCCTCACTGGACGTCTTCGTGGAGATGGCGTCACAGGGCGGTTAGCCACCCTGGTCACCGACCGGCGAGCGGTCTAGGCTCGCCCCGTGATGACCGATCAGCCGATTTTCGAAGCGCAGTACGTCGAGAAGCGCAGCCGCCTCACGACGTTCTTTCGCTACTTCCTCGCGATCCCGCACTACATCGTCTTGGCGGTGTGGACCGTTGCCGCGTTCTTTGCCGTCGTCGTGGCCTGGTTCGCCCTCGTCATCACGGGGCGCTACCCGCAGGGTCTCTATGACTTCGTCTGCGGCCAGCAGCGCTACAGCACGGCCGTCTACGGCTACATCGCGCTGCTGACCGACGAGTACCCGCCGTTCAGCGGCGACACCGACAGCTACCCCGTCCACGTCAAGATCCCGCCGCCCAAGACGGAGTACAACCGCCTCAAGGTCCTGTTCCGGATCATCCTGGCGATCCCAGTCATGATCATCGTCTACGCGATGCAGATCGTCTGGGAGATCGGCGCGTTCATCGCGTGGTTCGTGATCGTGATCATGGGCAAGCAGCCCAAGGGCCTGCAGGACATGATCGTCCTGGGCGTCTCCTACCAGCAACGGGCCAACGCCTACTTCGGGCTGCTGACCGAGGACTGGCCGCCGTTTACCGATCCGCAGGGTGAGGCGCTCGGCGCTGCGGGCACCAACTCCGGCCTTCCGCCCGCCCCGCCCACGGCGGCACCGCCCGCAGCACCCGAAGCACCCGGCGGCCAGACCGGGACCGCCGGCCTCCCGCCCGCCTCCGGCAACCCCTTCGGCGAAGAGCAGCGCTAAGAGACCGCGGCCGCCGGCCGGTCCCCGACCCAGTAGCGCGGGCCGGGGCCGAGCCGGCCCGCGCGATCGTCGGGGTTGGCCAGACGGCAGCGATCCAGCGACAGGCAGCCGCACCCGATGCACTCGGTCAGCCCCGCCTTCAGCCGTTCGAGCTCGGCGATCCGGTCGTCGATCCGCGCCGACCACCCGCTCGACAGCCGCGCCCAGTCCTTACGCGTCGGCGCCCGGTCGGGCGGCAGCTTGGCCAACTCGACCCCGATCTCCTCCAGCGTCAGCCCGATCCGCTGGGCGAAGACGATGAACGCGATCCGCCGCAGGACGGGCCGTGGATACCGACGATGGCCAGCGCCCGCGCGCTCCGAGGCGATCAACCCCCGCTCCTCGTAGAACCGCAGCGCCGACGCCGCCACCCCGCTGCGCCTCGCAACCTCACCGATGGGCAACAGGGTGGACATTGGTTCAAGCTTAGGTGAGGTTGAAGAGTGCCTTGAGTTCGCGGGCGACGGCGGTGGGTGTGGACGCGATCTCCTTCGCCGTGAAGCGCGCGGTGCGATCACCGCGACGCAGAGCATCGCGGTCGCGGGCGCGATCGTTGGCGAAGGCGCGGCGGCCGCGATGGAAGGTGTTGCTGTCGACCTCGACGATGAGGTTGTGGTCCGGGAAGCGGAAGTCTCGCTCGGCACCGTTGTTGATGCGGTTGACGTGCGGCCGCGGGAGGCCGTGGTCGAGACAGAGCTGCAGGAAGGCGGCCTCGACGTCGCTGCGCGTCCGCGGTAGGCCGTGGTCCTGCAGATCAGCGATGAGGTCGAGGAGCTGACGGCGCCCGGGCTGCCGCGGGTGGGCCGCGAGGGTCTGCGTGACCGCTGCCAGGTCGAAGAGCTCAAGCTGCTCGGCACGCTCGATCGCACGCCGCAGATGATGGGCCGGCACGATGGCCGCGAGGTCCAGGAGCGTCCGTGCCACGGTAGTCGTCGGAATGCCGTCGAGGTCGGTGACCTCCTCGTCATTGAGCGTCGGATAGCGATAGACCCGAACCGGCACCGCAGGCCGCACCGCCGACGCACGCCGCACCGTCACCACCCACTTCGTTCCGCCATCGGGCCGCAGGCCCCACGCGCCGGCAGCACTTCTGTGACTCAGCACCGCCCGCCGACCACACGCCAGGACGATCGCCCGCCGGCGCCCGTACACGGTGAGCTCCGCATGCCCGATCGCATACACGCCGTCATAGATCCGCAGGTACCGGCCTGACTCAACCCGCGCCTGAATCGCCCGCGACTTCTCGCCCGCGGCCAACAGCTCCCACCGCGCGGCGACCCCGTGCACCCACGGCTCTCCCGGACGCTCGTCGTTTAGTGACGTCATATACGTCACTAGGCGACGAGCGTCCGAAACTCGCCCCCCTCAGCGCAGCGGGAGCGGTGGTGGCTCGGGGGCGTCGATGTCGGGTGGGGGTGGCGCGGGTGTCGTGGGCCGGAGGCCGATGACCAGCAGGAAGACGGCTGCGCCGGCCAGGACGAGAGGCCAGCCGAGGAGGGTCGCGCCGGTGTCGTCGACCTCGAGTGAAGTGAGGGTCGTGAAGGCGATGAGGTTCAGGACCCCGAGGTAGGCCGGCCCCGGTTGGCGGTCGACCGAGCTGTAGGCGATGAGGCCGAAGCCGACGGTGACGATCAGGAGCTCCCAGCCCCAGGCCACACCGCCGAACGAGGCCCCGCCTTCGTCGCCATCCCCGAAGAGGCCGTTGAGCAGGAAGGTCCCGGCGATCGTCAACGCCGCGAGACCGGCGGCGTCGATCAGCGCGACGCCATGGCGCGGGCGACGGTCGCGCTGACCCATCGCAGCGAAGCCGTAGACGACGATCAGCACGAACAAGGTCCAGCGCTCGGTCGCGAAGCCCTCCGGCGAGAAGATCCAGTCGACCGCGGCGAGGACCGCACCACCGGCCGCCAGCGACCCGAGCAGCGTGCACGCCGCGCTGTTGCGTTCCGCCGCAAACCCCAGCGCGAGCGCGGCGACGGCCAGCAGCGCCCAGGTCGCCGCGCCGGTGGAATCCGTCGCGCCCGCGCCCACCGCGCGGCTGAATTGCGCGATGACGTCGATGAACAGCGCGACGGACGCCACATAGAGGACCGACTGATACGCCCGCGGCTCATCGCCCTCCGTCGGCGACAGCACGGCCATTGCTGTCACGAACGCCCAAGCGGCCGCCGCATAGGCCAGGTGCACACCCGATCCCCACGCCTCCGAGAACCGCACCGTCACGACCCACACCAGCGTCGTCAGCACAACCACCCCCGCCGCGACCACATCCCCGCGGAAGGGCTTCGGGCGCAGCAGGTTCAGCACGGCGGAGCGCCACGCGGCGGCCTTCGCCGCGCGGCAGACCGCTCCTGCCCCTATGGCCGAACGAACGTGTCCGGATCCGGCCCGGTCCGGTCGCCCGCGTCGAGGCGTGGCGATCACGTCCATCTCGGCGGCGCTCAGCGTGAACCCGAAGACGTCGAAGTTCTCCTCGATCCGCTCTTGGGTCACCGACTTCGGGATGACGACGTTGCCCAGCTGCAGATGCCAGCGGATCGTCACCTGGCCGGTCGTCACCCCATGCGCGTCGGCGATCTCCACGAGCATCGGGTCATCGAGCACCTTGCCCTGAGCCAGTGGGCTCCAAGACTCGGTCACGATCCCGAGGTCGGCATGCTCGCGGCGCAGGCCGGTCTGCTGGAGGTACGGGTGCAGCTCGACCTGGTTGACGACCGGCGCCACGCCCGTCTCGGCGATGATCCGCTCCAGGTGCGCGGGCTGGAAGTTCGACACGCCGATCGAGCGCGCCAGCCCCTCCTGCTGCAGCTCGATCAACGCCTGCCACGTCTCGACGTACAGGTCGGTCGACGGCACCGGCCAGTGGATCAGGTAGAGGTCGACGTGCTCCATCTCCAGCCGCTTGAGGCTGGCGTGCAGCGCGCGCTTGGCCTGCTCGAAGCCGTGGTCGTCGTTGAAGCACTTGGTCGTGATGTAGACGTCATCACGCTGCAGGCCGGCGGCGTGCACGGCCTGGCCGACACCCGCCTCGTTGCGGTAGGCCGCGGCGGTGTCGATGTGGCGATAGCCCGCCAGCAGCGCGCGCGTAGCGACGTCGGCGGTGTCGGCCGGCGGGACCTGGAAGACCCCGAAGCCGAGCTGGGGGATCTGCTCCCCATCGCTGAGGGTGACGGTCGGGACGGTGGAAGAGGTCAAGCTCATACCTCTTGCGGTGCCCGACCGCCAGCCTCGCAAACGCGGTCTTTAACGCGCGAGCCCCGGGTTCTCGACCGGCTCATCGCCCGAGTAGTCATAGAAGCCGATGCCGGCCTTGCGCCCGTACCAGCCGGCCGAGAGCATCTTGCGCAGGATCGGCGGCTGGGCGAATCGCCGCTCGCGGAACTCGTCGAAGAGCACGTCGCAGATCGCGCCGGTGGTGTCGTTGCCGACGAGATCGGCGAGCGTCAGCGGGCCCATCGGGTGGCCGGCGCCGGCCTTCATCGCCGCGTCGATCTCCGAGATCGAGCCGACGCCCTCCTCGTAGGCGCGCATCGCGTCCAACATGTAGGGGACGAGCAGGCGGTTGACGATGAACCCGGCCTTGTCCTTGGTCGGGATCGCGATCTTGCCCTGCAGCGACTCGGCGAAGGCGAGGACCGCGTTGAAGGTCTCATCGGTCGTGGTCACGCCGCGCACGACCTCGACGAGCTTCATGACCTGCGCGGGGTTGAAGAAGTGCAGGCCGGCGAAGAGCGTCGGGCGCGACGTCGAGGCGGCCTGGTCGATGACGGCTAGCGACGACGTGTTGGTGGCGAAGATGGCGTCGGGCTTGACGATCGCGTCGAGCTCCTTCCACATCTCCAGCTTCAGGCCGAGGTTCTCGGTGATCGCCTCGATGATGAGGTCGGCGTCGGCGAAGTCGGCGTAGTCGGTCGTGCCCTGCAGGCGCCCGCGGATCGCGTCGGCGTCCTCCTGGGTCGACTTGCCCTTCTCGACGGCGCGGGCCAACTGCTTCTCGATCTTGCCCAGCCCCTTCTGCAGCGTCGCGTCATCGACCTCGCGGACGACGACGTCGTAGCCGGCGGTCGCGACGACCTGTGCGATCCCATGACCCATGAGCCCGCACCCGACGATTCCAACCTTCTTGATCTCGGCCATGGCGCAGGACCCTAACTGGACGCGCGCTGAGATGAACCGCCGCGTACAGTCCCGCCTATGCCAATCGTCGAGACCGAGGACCGCGGCGCGGTCCGCCACGTCATCCTGAACCGCCCGGAGAAGCGCAACGCCTTCAACGACGAGCTGGTCCTCGGCCTGCGCGACGCGCTGAGCGCGGCGGCCGACGACGACGGCGTCCACTGCGTCGTCCTGCGCGGCGCGGGCCCGATGTTCTCCAGCGGGATGGACGTCAACTTCCTCGGCGGCCTGGCTGCCGATCCAGGTCAGCTGCGCGCCTCGCGCCGCCCGATCATCGAGACGTGGAACCTGCTGGAGGAGATGCCCAAGCCGACGATCGCCCAGATCCACGGCGCGTGCATCGGCGGGGCGATGGAGCTGGCGCTGGCCGCCGACCTGCGCGTGATGGCCGCCGAGGGCGTCATCGGCCTGGTCGAGACGCGCGTCGGCCTGATCCCGGACGTCGGGGGCTCGTCGCGGCTACCGGCCGTGATCGGCCTCGGCCGCGCGAAGGAGATGATCATGGCCTCGAAGGTGATCGACGGCGTCGAGGCCGAGCGCATCGGGCTGGTCAACCGCGTCGCGCCGGCCGAGGAGCTGGACGCGGCAACCGACGCCCTGGTCAACGAGCTACTGGCTTGCGCGCCACGCGCGGTCGCGCTGGCCAAGCGCCTGCTGGACTCGATCGCCAAGCCGACGCTGTCGGCGACGCTGGAGGCCGAGGTCGTCGCGCAGGAGCTCTGCGCGCGCTCAGAGGACTTCGGCGAGGGCACACGCGCCTTCGCCGAGAAGCGCCAGCCGGAGTTCAGCGGCCGCTGAGCGACGCCCCGCGGGTATCGTCCGGCCCCGCATGGACTTCGACTCCCGCTCCCCGGTGGTCGTCCTGGCCGGCGGTACCGGAGGCGCGAAGCTCGCCCGCGGGATGGCCGACGTCGCCGGAGACGACCTTGTCGTGATCGCCAACACCGGCGATGACGTCGAGCTCTACGGCGCCTACGTGGCGCCCGACCCCGATCTCGTGACGTTCTGGCTGGCCGATCGCATCGACGAGCGCGGCTGGGGCCTGGCCGGCGACACGTTCGCGGTGATGGACGGCTTGCGCGAGCTCGGCGTCGAGGTCTGGTTCAACCTCGGCGACCGCGATCTGGCCTACGGCGTGCGCCGCGCGCAGCTGCTGGCCGGCGGTGCGCGGCTGACCGAGGCGATCGCGGAGCTGACGCACGCCCTTGGCCTCCACGCCACCGTCCTCCCCATGGCCGACGCCCCGGTGCGCACAAGCGTCCGCAGCGGCGATCGCTGGGTGCCGTTCCAAGAGTTCATGGTGCGCGAGCGCGCGGCCCTGCCGATCGACGACGTGCGCTACGACGGCATCGACGCCGCGGTGGCGCCGCCCGAGGCGCTGGCAGCCGTCGCCGCAGCGCGGGCCATCATCGTGGGACCCTCCAACCCGGTGATCTCGATCCGCCCCATCCTTGCCGTGCCCGGCATGGCCGACGCGCTGCGCGCCAGCGCGGCGCCGGTCGTCGCGCTCTCGCCCGTCGTCGGCGGCCAGGTCCTCAAGGGACCGACCAAGCCGTTCCTGGAGTGGGCGGGCGTCTCGGTCGACGCAGCCGGCGTCGCCGGCTACTACGGCGACCTGCTCGACGGGCTCGTCGCCGACGAGGATCTCGACAGCCTCGCCCTTCCTACGCTGCGCACCGACACGCTGCTCGCCGACCCCACAGGCCGCGCGCGCGTGGCCGAGGCGACGCTGCGCTTCGCCGAGGGCCTGCGCTGATGGCCCCCCGCCGCGGCCGGACGATCGCCGTCCTGCCGATCAAGCGCTTCGGCGCGGCCAAGCAGCGCCTCGACAACGGCCTCTCGGACGGCACGCGCCGCGCGCTGGCCGAGGCGATGGTCACCGACGTGCTGATCGCGCTGCGCCGCGCTAAGGGCGTCGACGAGGTGCTCGTGGTCTCGGGCGAGACGATGGCCGTCGCACTGGCCGCCGGCTATGACGCCGCCGCGGTCATCGACGATCCCGATGACGTCGGCCACAGCGCCGCCGCGCGGCGCGGCGTGCAGGCGGCGATGGAGCGCGGTGCCACGCGCGTCCTGCTCGTGCCCGGCGACTGCCCGGCGCTCGACCCGGCCGAGCTCGACGAGCTGCTCGAGGACGCCGACGGCGTCGAGATCCCCGACGTCGTCGTCGTCCCCGACCGCCACGGCGACGGCACCAACGCGCTGCTGCTGACGCCGCCCGACGCGATCCAGCCGGCCTTCGGCCCGGGATCGCGCGAGCGTCACGAGCGACTCGCGCAGGAGGCGGGCGCGACCTGCACGTTGATCGCCATGCCGACGCTCGGCCTCGACGTCGACACCGTCGACGACCTCGCCGCGCTGCGCACGGCACTGGAAGATGCCCGCGGCGGCGCGTCGCACACGCGCGGCCTGCTGGCGCGTTTTGGCCGCGTGGGCGGCCGATGATCACGGCCCGGGCATTGCCGGGCCTGCCGGAGGTGCGCGCGGGCGATGACCTCGCGGCGCTGATCGCGACCGCGCGCGCCGCGCTCGACGCCGCCCCGCCCGCCGGCTTCGGCCCCGGAGAAGTGCTGGTGGTTGCTCACAAGGTGGTGTCCAAGGCCGAGGGTCGCGTGGTCGCGCTCGCCGACGTCGAGCCGTCGGCGCGCGCACTTGAGCTGACAGCGCGGCTGGGCGGCGAGAAGGACCCGCGCCACGTCGAGGTCGTCCTGCGCGAGAGCGCCGAGATCGTGCGCGCCGAGCACGGCGTGCTGATCTCCCGCACCCATCATGGCTTCGTCTGCGCCAACGCCGGCGTCGATGCCTCCAACACCGCGGGCGACGACGAGCTCGTCCTGCTCCCCGCCGACCCCGACGGCTCGGCGCGGGCACTGCGAGCAGCGCTGCCCGGCCATCCCGCGGTCGTCATCGCCGACTCCTTCGGCCGCGCCTGGCGCCACGGTCAGTGCGACGTCGCCGTCGGCATCGCCGGCCTCGCGCCGCTGGAGGACTGGCGCGGGCGCACCGACGCCCACGGCCGCGAGCTGCGCGCCACGTGGATCGCCACCGCCGACCAGGCCGCCGCGGCCGCCGATCTGGCCCGCGGCGGTAAGGACGCCGGCGAGCCCGCGGTCCTCGTCACCGGGCTGGAGCGCCACGTGACCGCCGAGGACGGCCCCGGCGCCCAGGCCCTCGTGCGCAGCCGCGCCGAGGACCTCTTCAGCTAGCCGAGGCTTTCGACCTTCAGCTCACGCTTGCCGCTCGGCGTCGAGACCGCGACCGTGTCGCCCGGTGCCGTGCCGATCAGCGCCTTGGCCACCGGCGACTCCGCCGACAGCTTGCCGGTCTTGAGGTCGGCCTCGGTGGCGCCGACGATCGTGTACTTCACCGTCTTGCCCGACTTGACGTCGGTCACGTTGACCGTCGCGCCAAAGGTCACGACCGTCGCGTCGGCGTCAGACTCGACGACCGTCGCATTGCGCAGGCGCTCGGTCAGGCGGGCGATCTTCGTCTCGTGGTGCGCCTGGTCCTCTTTGGCGGCGTGGTACTCCGCGTTCTCGGACAGGTCGCCCAGCTCACGGGCGATGAGGATCCGCTGCGCGATCGCGCGCCGGCCCTCCCCCTCGAGCTCCTCGAGCTCGCTCTTGAGCTGTGCCAGTCCCTCGCGGGTGATCGCTTCGGCCATGCCCCAAACCTATAGCGGCACGCCGCGCGCGGCGTCGCGCCTCGCGGCCAGCGCTTCCAGCTCGGCCAGCGCGCGGTCGGTCTCGCCTTCGGCTGCCATCGCCGCCGCCAGGCGGCCCGCAGCGGCCGTGTAGGACGGCGTCGCCAGGACCTCGGCCACCGCCGCGCGAATCGCTTCCACCTTGGCCGACGGCTTCAGCGCGACGCCGGCGCCCGCGGCAGCCGTGCGCGCCGCGTTGTCGGGCTGGTCGCGGCCCATCGGCAGGGCGACGACCGGCACGCCCGCGGCCAGGGACTTGATGATGGTGCCGTGGCCGGCGTGGGTGACGACGAGCGCCGCGTGCTTGAGCACCTCGGCGTGGGGCGCCGACGTCACGACGGTGACGTTGGGTGGCGTCGCGCCGAGCACGTCGGGCTCCAGCGACGGGCCGAGCGTGACCAGCGCGCGGACGGGCAGCGCGCCGAGCGCCGTGACGATCCGCGCCAGCAGATCCCCCTGGGCCATGTAGGTCGAGCTGAGCCCGACGAGCACGAGCGGCGCGTCGCCAGCCGGCGGCGTCCACTCCGCCGCCCACGCCGGGTCGTCGAGTCGCGGCCCGACGTAGCGGACGTTGGCCGGCAGCCGCGGAACCGGGAAGTCGAAGGCCGGGCTGGTCAAGACCAGGAAGCGCTCGGCGGCATGGATCTGCTCCAGCGGATGGGCAAGCGGCGCGAGCTGCTGCTCCTCGCGCGCAGCGTTGAGCGGGTCGCGGCCCGCGCCCCACAGACGCAGCGCGATCTTGTCCATCACCTTGAGTCGCAACCGCTGCGCCGCATTGCGCGGCGGCACCCAGCCGCTGCCGTACGGCGAGGCGCCCGTGCCCGGGACGACGTAGCTGCAGGTCAGCAGCAGCGCCTGCGGGATACCCGCAGCCTCGGTCGCCGCTTGCGCGCCGAACATCAACGTGGGGTTGACGACGACGTCCGGGCGCCGACGGGCGATCTCGGCCGCCGTGTCGCGGGCATAGCGCGCGGCGGGGCCGAACGCAATGCCGTCGCGAAAGCGCTTGAAGGCGCCCAGCGGCGTCTTGGCCTCCCAGTCGCGAGCGAGATCCTCGTCGGGTGAGTACGAGCCCTTGTTGGGCGCGGTGGCCCACGGGATCCACTCCGCGCCCGTCGCCTCCACATCGGGCCCGAGCACGTCATCGGCGAGCACGGTGACGTCGTGGCCAGCGCCGACGGCCGCGCGGACGATCGACAGGATCGGCGGCGTCTCACCGCCGCCCTCCCACAACGTGAACAGGAACTTGTTAGACATGGTCTTCCTCGGCTCAGGCATGGACTAGGAGGTGCTAGGAGCGAGCGCCGCGATCAGCGCACACATGTGGTCGATGGTCTGCTCCTGCGACAGCCCCATGTCACGGCGCAGGAGCTTCCAGGTGTAGATGTCGGTGGCGAGGACGTGCAGGTTCAAGGCCTGCTCGTACGCCGCGTCAGCGGGGTCGGGGAGTTGGCCGGCGAACGCACCGGCCACCCAGGCGCGGTGGCCGGTCCGACCGCGGGCGAGGAACGGCGCCAGCGCCGGAACGCGCTCCTCAAGGGCCAGCATGCGGATCACCGCATCGCCGAAGGGCTCGTAGTCCTCGACGACGTTGGTGACGGGGTCGGCCAGGTCGGCGTGGCGGGCATGCTCGGGGTCCAGTCGGCTGGCGACGACCTCAAGCAGCCCCTCCTTGGAGGCGAAGTGGTTGATCACCGTCTGCTGCGACACGCCGGCCTCCTTGGCGACCGCGACCAGCGTGACGTCGTCGTAGTAGCGCTCCAGGAAATGTGCGGTGGCGACGTCGACGATCCGCTCACGCGTCGCGGCCGCCGCGGCGGCGCGGGCGGTCTGACGGTATGGGCGGCGCTCCGTTTTCATTTGAGCGATGCTAAAGCCAATCCGCAGACCGGCGCAAGTGCGGCCAGCACTACTGTTGCGAGCCATGGGTCGCTCCCGCCGCCGCGCGCGTACCGCCGCCACCGCCACCACGCCCGCCCCGCGTGCTGCCGACCGCAAGCGTGCCGCGGCCACCGTCGCGCCCGCCGAGCTGCGCCGCACGCTCGGCGCCTATCTGGCCGGCGCGATCGTCCTCGCCGTGCTCGTCCTGCTCGGCACGCTGACGCTGGCCGGCACGCTCGCGCCGTGGCTCGTGCTCGCCGTCGACGCAGCCGCCGCTTACGCGCTGTACCGCTGGGCCCAAGGCCGGCTCGCGCAGCTCCCCCTCAGCGACGAGGACCGCGTAATGCAGACGCTCGCCGGCGGCCTGCTGGCCGTGGCGCTCGGCTTCGCGCTGATCTCCTCGGTCGTGCTGACCGTCGCCTAAGCGACGGCCTCGCGCGGCGCGCCCAGCGGATGCTCGCGCAAGATGGTGTACAACGTGCTGCGCTCCGCCGCCGGGCGCCCGGCCGCGTGCGCCGCGGCGACCAGCTGCGGCGGGTCGAGGCGGACGCCGTGGTACGAGCCGGCCAGCCGTGAGATCGACTCCTCCATCAACGTCCCGCCGAGATCGTTGACGCCCCAGCGCAGCGCCTCGGTCGCGGTCTCGATCCCCATCTTGACCCAGGAGGCCTGGACGTTGGTGATGGTCTTGCCCAGCGCGAGGCGGAAGACCGCGGTGTGCTTGAGATTCTCCTCGCGGGAGATCTCCTCGACGCCGTGGGTGCGGCCGAGCAGCGTCATGAACGGGATGAACGACAACGGCACGAACTCCGTGATGCCACCGGTGCGCTCCTGCAGCTCGCGGATGACCGTCATGTGCTGGGCCAGCTCCCATGGCTCCTCGATGTGGCCGAACATCACCGTCGAGGTCGAGCGCAGGCCGGCACGGTGCGAAGCCTCGATGATCTCGACCCAGCGCGAGACCGGAAGCTTGTTGGGGCTGATGCGCTCGCGCACACCATCATGAAGGACTTCTGCGGCGGTGCCCGGCGTGGAGCCGAGCCCGGCATCGCGGAGCTGCGCGAAGACCTCGCTGGGCGGCAAGCCCGAGATGTCGCACATGTGCGCGATCTCCATCGGGGAGTAGGCGTGCAGGTGAAGACGACCACCCGCCCGCCCCGCCTCGTCCTTGGCCACCCGCAGCCAGTGCAGGTAGTCATCCAACTTCCAATCGGGATGAATGCCCGACTGCATGCACAACTCGGTCGCCCCGTAGTCGACGGCCTCACGAACGCGGCCGCGGAACTCGTCCTCGGAGTGCTCATAGGCGTCCGGCGAGCGCTTGCCCTGCCCGAAGCCGCAGAAGGCGCAACCCACAACGCAGACGTTGGAGACGTTGATATTGCGGTTGACGACGAACGTCACGGTCTCGCCCGCCAGCTCGGCTCGCAGCTCGTCGGCCGCAGCGCGCATCCCCTCGATCGCGCCGGCGTCGGTCGACGCGAACATCGCCGTCAGCTCTTCGATCGACAGCGCTTCGCCGGCCCGTGCCCGCTCGGTCGCCGGGCCCACGAGCTCGGACTGGATCGCAAACGGCGCGTCGGTACGACCCGACCCACGCCGCGGGATGAAGGACCAGTACTTGACCTTGACGACATCCAGCACATGCTGCTCAACCCACTCCGGATCGAGGTACTGCCCGTAGACGCAAAGCCGCTCGGTCAGCGCCACGCCATCCTCGGCGAGGCGCTTGCGCACCTGATGAGGCGACGGGAACGGATGCTCGGGCGAGATGTGGTCGCCGTTGGCGCTCAGCCCGCCGAGATCGGTCGCACCCGCCGCGACCAGCTCCGGCCAATGCTCGCTGAGGTTCGGCGGCACCTGGATGCCGACGCCGGGCAGCAGCTCGCGCGCGGCGCCGATCAGCTCGACCAGGTCCTCCAGCGACACGGCCGACGCCCACTCCGGAACACCGGCCGGTGGTTGGGCGGCGACCTCCCGGAGCCCCGTCCGCCAGAACCGCTCCGCGGCATCGGTCGCGATCTCCGCCGGCTCCTCGCCGTAGTACTTCCGGTGCGGGACGAAGTTCTGGAGGATGACCTCCTGCAGGTGCCCGTGCTCGGCATGGACCTCGGCCAGCGCACGTAGGGCGTCGACGCGATCCTCCCGCGTCTCGCCGATCCCCACCAGGATCCCCGACGTAAACGGGATCTTCAGCTCCCCCGCCCAGCGGATCGTCTGCAGCCGCAGCGTCGGGTCCTTGGTCGGCGAGCCCTGATGGGCGACGAGGTCGTCGCGCATCGACTCCAGCATCAGCCCCTGGGACGCCGTCACCTCGCGCAGCCGCGCCAGCTCCTCGCGCGTCACGGCGCCGAGGTTGGTGTGCGGTAGCAGCCCGCGCTCCAGCACCTGCTCGCAGCACCAGACCACGTAGGCGACGAAGTCCGCGAAGCCCAGCTCGGCCAGCCGCTCCCGCACGCCCGGGTGGTGCGCAGGGTCGTCGCCGGTCAGGATCAGCAGCTCCTTGACCGAGCGCTTGGCCGCGCGATCCAAGAGCGCGAGCACCTCATCGGGCGTGTGCAGGTGCGGCTGGTGCGTCTGAAAGGCGCAGTACTTGCAATGAGAAACGCACGTTCGCGAAAGCGACAGCGTCAGGTTGCGCGAGAAGGTCACACGGCGGCGCACCTCCCTGATCCTACGACGCGCCCGACCGTATCCTCCCGCGCCGATGGTCCGCCGCCCCTTCACCGCCCTCCTGCTCGCCCTCCTGGTCGCGCTCGCCGCCGGCTGCGGGACCGCCTCCTCGGACAGCGACAGCCGCCCCGACCAGGACGCCAGGCTGCTGCTGGACGTCGCGCCCAACGCTGTGCACGCCGGGATCTACCTGGCGCTCCAGCGCGGCTACGACGAGGCCGAAGGCGTCCGTCTCGACGTCGAGACGCCCGGCGCGTCCGGCGACGGGATCACGTCCGTGCTCAACGGCCACGACGACCTCGCGATCGTCGACATCCACGACCTCGCGATCGCCCGCGCCAAGGGCAAGGACGTCGTCGGCGTGATGGCGATCGTCCAGACGCCGCTGAAGACCAAACGTCCGGGCGTCTACGAGTTCCGCGGTAGCGACTCCGGCGCGCCGTCCTACCCTCAGCTCGTCCTGGTCACCTCCCGCGAGACGCTGGAGACCAGCGCGCCCGTGGTGCGCGCGACGATCCGCGCGCTGCGCCGCGGCTACGAGGGTGCGATCAACGACCCGGAGTCCGCGGTGTCGGCCCTCACCGACGCCGAGCCGTCGCTCAAGCGCGCGCCGACCCTGAAGGCGCTCGACGCGGTGAGCGCGTCGTTCACGGCCGGGGCCAGCTTCTACGGGGAGCTCGACCCGGCGACGCTCGCCACATGGGCGAGCTGGGAGCAGCGCTCCGGGATCGTCAAGCGCAAGCCCGACGTGGCCACGATGTTCGACCCGGCGACGGCCCGCACCGGGCTCAAGGACGACCCGGACGCCTGAGCGGCGGCCGCGCCGGCGCTACTGGGCGCGGATGCGCTTGAACTCCTGGCGCACCGACTCGGGCCGACCCCACATCTGCACGACCTCGACGCGCCCGCTGCGCGCCTCGCGCACCACGAGCTCGCCCTCCAGGCCGGCGTCGTCGAGCAGCTTCAGCGCACCGTGGACGGCCGGCGCCGCCGAGGCGTGGCCGAAGCGATGGGCGACGAGGATGCGCCAGTGCCAGTCGTGCCGGGAGTACGGCCGCGCGTTGACCGTGCTGAGGTAGACGCAGCCTTCGACGTAGCGCGTCTCGTCGAAGATTCGGACGTCGAACTCGAGGTCGGTCCAATCGTCGGGCAGCGAGTCGACGATCTCCTGGAAGGTGTCGGCGAGGGCCATCGCGCTCAATCGTATCGGCGGCCGCCCTAGACCAACCCGAAGGTGTCGATCAGCAGGAAGAGGTTCAGCGCCGAGATGATCGCCGCGACGAAGGCCGCGACGACCGTCGTCAGCCGGCGGTTGACCAGCGCGCCCATGATGTCCTTGCGCCGCGTGAGCAGGACCAGCGGCACCAGCGCGAACGGGATGCCGAACGACAGCACGACCTGGCTGATGACCAGCGCCTTGGACGGGTCGACGCCGATCGCGAGCACGATCAGCGCAGGTGTCATCGTCACGGCCCGCCGGACCGCCAGCGGTACGGCCCGGGCGATGAAGCCCTGCATGACGACCTGGCCGGCGTAGGTGCCGACGCTGGAGGACGCGAAGCCCGACGCCAGCAGCGCCAGCGCGAAGGCGATCGCCGCCGACGGGCCGACGAGCTCCTTGAAGCCCGCGTGGGCCTTCTCGATCGTGTCGATCTCCGCGCCGTTGCCGAAGAAGAGCGACGCCGCGATGATCAACATGGACATGTTGATGATGCCCGCCAGCGTCATCGCAATCGAGACGTCGATGCGGTTGAAGCGCAACAGCAGACGGCGCTCGACGTCGTCGGCCGCCTGGACGCGGTTCTGGGTCAGCGCCGAGTGCAGGTAGATGACGTGCGGCATCACCGTCGCGCCGAGGATGCCGGTGGCCAACAGAATCGAGTCGCTGCCGTCGAAGTGCGGGATGAAGCCCTTGGCCGCCTCGCCGGCGTCGAAGCCGATGCGCAGCGTGTCGTAGAGGAACCCCAGCAGGATCACGGCGAGAAAGCCGATGATCGCCAGCTCGAAGCGCCGGTAGCCGCGGCTCTGCAGCCCGAGGATCGCGAAGGCCGCCACGGCGGTGATCAGCCCCGACGGCAGCAGCGGGATGTTGAACAACAAGTTGAGCGCGATCGCCGCGCCGACGAACTCGGCCAGGTCGGTGGCCATCGCGATCAGCTCGGCCTGGACCCAGAGACCCCACGTGACCGGACGCGGGAAGTGCTCGCGGCAGAGCTCCGGAAGGTTCTTGCCGGTGGCGATGCCGATCTTCGCCGAGAGGTTCTGGATCAGCATGGCCATCAGGTTGGCGCCCAAGAGCACCCACAAGAGCATGTACCCGTACTTGGACCCGCCGGCGATGTTGGTGGCGAAGTTGCCCGGGTCGACGTAGGCGATGCAGGCGACGAAGGCGGGGCCGATGAGCGCGAGGCGGGCGCCGCGGCCGTGAATGCCGGGGCGGCGTGCGCGCTGCAGGGTCGAGGCGCCCGGGAGCGGGAGCGCCTCGGCACTGGCCGGGGCGTCCACCGGCGGCGGCGTCACGCCGAAACCTCGACACGCATTGCCGCCGCAAGGCGGCCGCCGAGCGGATGGACGTCCTCAACCGCGCCGAAGCGCGCGAAGACCGGCCCGCCGAACGGCTGCTTGTCGACCACCTCGAAGCACTCGCCGGGCGCGATGCCGCGTGCGCCGAGGTAACGCAGCATCTCGGGGTCGCTGTCAGAGACGCGGACGAAGCGACCGGTGGCGCCGATCTCCAGACCATCCATGGCGACGGTCGTGGGCTCGACGATCTTGAGGTCCGCGGTCGGGATTGGATCGCCGTGCGGGTCGATCGTCGGGTGGCCGAGCTTGGCGGCGATCAGCTCCTCGAGCTCCTCGGAGAGGTGGTGCTCGAGCACCTCCGCCTCGTCATGCACGCGATCCCAGGGCACGCCGAGCTCCTCGACCAGGAAGCGCTCCAGCAACCGGTGGTGACGCAGGACCTCCAGCGCGACGTTCATACCGCGCTCGGTCAACCCGACGCCGCGATACGGGACGTGCTCGACGATCCCCAGGCCGTCGAGCTTCTTGACCATGCTCGACGCCGAGGCAGCCGAGACGCCGAGACGCTCGGCCAGCGCGTTGGTGCTGACGGCGCCGCCCTCGCCGCGCTGCTCGAGCGAGTAGATGGCCTTGGCGTAGTCCTGGACTGCGGAAGAGACTTCGAGCGTCATCGGAATGTATTTTAGCCTAGCCTAAATCTGACTTCAACCACTCGTCCAGATCGTCCTCGTATCCTCGACCGCATGGCCACCGTCGACGCGCTCACCCCCGGCTACGACGCCTGCACGAGCGGTGCGGGCCTGATCGACCGCTCCGACGCCGGCAAGCTGCTCCTCACCGGCGAGCAGGCCCAGGCGTTCCTCGACGGCCAGGCCAGCAATGACATCGCCTCGCTCGAAGTCGGCCACGGCCGCTACGCCGCGCTGTTGACCAACAAGGGCCGGATGCTCGGCGACCTGCGGGCGATCGCGACGGTCGACGGACTCCTGATCATCTGCGAGCGCGTCGCGCTCCAAGCGCTCTTTGACCAGGTCCGCCGCGGGCTGATCGGCTGGCAGGCCGAGCTGCACAAGCGCACGCTGGAGCTCGGGCTGCTCTCCCTGGTCGGGCCGCGCTCGGAGGAGATCGCGCGCGCCGCCGGACTGCCGATCCCGGGCGAGGAGGAGCACGACGTCGCCGGCGCGGCAAGCACGTACGTCGTCCGCACCGACGGCGGACTCGACGTCCTGCCCGAGGCCGCGCGCGTCGCCGAGGTGCGCGCAGCGCTGCTGGCCACCGGCGCCGTCGAGGCGCCCGAGGCGGTCGCCGAGATCGTCCGCGTCGAGCACGGCCGTCCGCGCTACGGGATCGACCTCGACGAGAGCGTCATGCCCGCCGAGGCCGGCATCGTCGAGCGCGCCGTGAGCTTCACGAAGGGCTGCTACGTCGGCCAGGAGACGGTCGCGCGGCTGCATTGGAAGGGCAAGCCGAACCGCCACCTGCGCGGGTTGAAGCTGGCGGCGCCCGTGGCGCCGGGCGCCGCGGTGACCGTCGCCGCTGGCGAGGGCGCCGAGGCGCGCGAGGTCGGCCACATCGGGTCGGCCGTCCTCTCGCCGACCGCGGGCCCGATCGCGCTGGCGATCCTGCGCCGCGAGGTCGCCCCCGGCGATCACGTGCTCGTCGGCGAGCCGGCCGTCGAGGCGCAGGTCGTCACGCCACCGCTGGTCTGACGGCGCAGCACCGAGCGTTGGCGCGGGGCGGTCGGTCCGTCCGAATCGAGCGCCCCGCGCCAACGGCCGGAGCCCGTTCGCCGGACGGCGCGCCCGGCCCTCAGCCGCTGCCGGGCACGCGTCCGCCGACGATGGAAAGCCCCGCGACGGGAGGCCTTCCCGATGTTCCGTGCGGCGATCCGTGCCGCGTCTTGCAGGTTCCGTTGCAGATCTTGCACAGGTTCGGGGCCAAATGCGCTCGAACATCTGCCGATTAACGCCACAGAACACGGGAGGGCGTGCGTCCAGTCGCGCTAGACACGCACCTCAGCCCTACGGTGCGGGCGGGCTCGCGGCCAGCGCGCGCGCGGCGAACCGCTCAACGCACGCTCGCGTCATCGTGGCCGAGAGCGCGAGCTCCAGCGACGGATGCGACACCAGCCACGTCGTCGCGATCCGCAGCGCACCCACCTCGTCGGGCGTCGCGCACGCCGTCGCACCGCGGCCATCGCCTCCCCGGAGCGCATGCTGTGTCCGCGCCCAGACATCCGCAGGATCGCTCAGCGGCGCCCAATCGGCCACGCGCCCGCCGACCAGCCACAACGCGTCGAAGCGCTCCACCTCCGGATGGGCGGCCAGCACGAGCCGCGGCCGCGCGTGCGTCGCCGCGACCGCACCGCCCAGACGCTCCAGCAACTCCGCCAGCCGGACCCGCCGGCGCCGCAGCCAGCCCGCGCGCTCGAAGCGCTCCTCGGCGGCGGCCGCGCGCATCTCGGCGTCGAGATGGGCCAGGAGCCTCCGCCCGCCGTCGCCATCTCCGGTGAACAGCGCCAGCGCCTCGTCCAGCCGGCGCCGGTAGGCATTCGGATCAAGGTCGCCAAGGCACGGCGACAGGCAGCGCCCCATCTGCCCATAGGCCGACGGGTGCTCACGGCGCTTCATCCCCCGCCCGCAGTGGCGCAGCGAGAAGAGCGACTGCAGCTGCTCGACCAGCTCGGCTGCGGCAAAGCGCCCGCGCAACGGCCCGACGTTGACCGCCAGCCCCGGCGCGGGCTCAGGCGCGATCTCCAGGATCGGATAGGCGATGTCCAACCGACAGCGCAGATAGACCCAGTGGTCGTCGTGTTTGAGGCGCTCGTTGCCCGGCGGGCGCAGCTGCTTGATCAGCCGGTGCTCGGTCAGCAGCGCGCCGACCTCGCTGTTGGTCTGCTCCCAGTCGACCGTCTCGGCCTGCGCGATCCATCCGGTGTCCGGCGACGAGGGCCGAAAGTGCGCCTTGGCGCGTGCGCGGATGTCCACCGACTTGCCGACGTACAGCGGCTGCCCCTCGGCGTTGCGAAAGATGTAGACGCCGGGCTCGGGCGGCAGCGCCGAGCAGTCGACCTTCCGGCGTCGCACGCCGAGCATCGATCGGCCCCCATCGGTGCGACCGCTTCGGGACGTCCGCCGCCGCTTGGCGCGCAGCAGCGCCAGCGCCTGGCCGACCGTGCCCGCGTTGGCGCACAACCGCGGAAAGAGCGCGCAGAGCACGCGCGCACAGGTCTCCGCGTCGGCGAGCGCGCGGTGCGTCACGTCGACGTCGATGCCCAGCGATTCGGCCAGCGGCGCGAGCTTGCGTTGGCGCGCGAGCGGATGCAGCTTTCGCGCCAACGCAACCGTGCACAGCGACGGCGGGTCCGGCCACGCGACGCCCGCGCGCCCGAAGGCCTGGGCAAGCACGCGCC
Source organism: uncultured Conexibacteraceae bacterium (assembly GCA_963836485.1). Taxonomy (GTDB): domain Bacteria; phylum Actinomycetota; class Thermoleophilia; order Solirubrobacterales; family Solirubrobacteraceae; genus Baekduia. The sequence continues at coordinate 430,634 of CAWIJS010000013.1, forward strand.
GGTCAAACGCCGCGTTGTGGGCCACGAGCACGCGACCCTCGAGTTGCTCGGCGAGCTCGGGCAGCGTGAGCTCCGCCGGCGGCGCCTCGTCGACCATCGCCTGCGTCACGCCGGTGAAGCGCTGGATCCCGCGCGACAGTGGCGCCCGCACCGGCACGAGCGTCTCCCAACGCTCGTGGAGCTCCCCGCCGCCCACGAGCACCGCGCCGATCTCGGTGACCTCGCACCGCTCGCCGGCCAGGCCGTTGGTCTCGGTGTCGACGACGAGGAACTCGGCCGTCGCCAGCGTGGCATCGAGGAGATCGGGGGCGGCGGAAACGGTGACGTCCATGGCGAACGTGTGTTTGTACTCCGGGTTTCGGACACATTGGGCGGCCGATTGCGAGGTGTTCGACCGCCATCCGGGGTACGGTGCGAGCCGACCCCAGCCGGATCGGAGGACCCATGGCCACGTTCACCCCCCACGACAGCACGCTGGATGAGCGCACTCGCAAGGCGTGGAGCGCGTACCGCGAGGATCTCGCCGAGCTGCAGGGACGGGCGTACGACGCCGCCGAGGCCGAGTCGTGGGATCAACTCCAAGAACGGCTGCAGGACATCGAGGCCGACCGCGCCGCGCTGCACACCGGTGGAGACCATGACGGCTGAGATGACGGCTGAACGGTCCCCAGCGCACCGGCCAATGGCGCGAAAGCTTCCGCTCGGCTAGGGTTCGCGCCGGGCCGCCTCCCCGTCCTCGCGGATGGGACCGGCCCGGGTCGAAGGATGAGGAGCCAGAGCCCCGCACACCGCAGGAAGCCCCGACAGGCAGCGGCAGCCGCCTGCGCGCTGACCGCTGCCCTCGTGCTGGCCTCCTGCGGCTCGGACGGCCACAAGTACACCAACGCGGAGCGTCCGCCGACGCCGATCGTCATCAGCGCGTCGATCAACGACGAGGCCGTCTCGGTCTCCCCCAAGCAGTTCGGCGCGGGCCCGATCACGTTGATCATCTCCAACCAGTCGACGTCCTCGCAGCAGGTGACGCTGGAGTCGGCCGACGACCCGGGCGGCGACAGCCCCGGCGTCAAGGCGATCGAGACCGGTCCGATCAGCCCGCGCGAGACCGCGTCGGTCAAGGGCGACGTCAAGCAGGGCACCTACGCGCTGAAGGTCGGCGTCGACGGGGTCCGCGCCGCGCGCATCGTGGTGGGCAAGCCACGCCCGTCCTCGCAGAACCAACTGCTGCAGCCCTAGCCGACGGCGCTGCTCATGCGCCACCATGTCGCCATGCGCCGCGCCCGCCGCCTCACGGCCCTCCCGCTCGCCGCCGTCGCGGTGACCGGCCTCGCCGCGCTGGCCGGCCCGCTCGCCCAGGCCGACCCGACGCCGTCGCAGACCGTCTTTACCAAGAAGCTGCTCGACGACCCCAAGACCAGCGCCGGGGTCAAGCGCATGCTCACCAACAAGCGCGCGATCGTCGATCCGCGCAGCGGCTTTCTCGACGTCACCGGCGACGGTCGCCAGGACGCGCTGATCCTCGTCTCCACCGGCGGCGCGGCCGGCGCGGTGGCCCTCTACGTCTTCTCCACCCACGGCCAGCAGGCCGCGCAGACCGACGACCAGACGTCGCTGAAGGTCGTCTTCCGGCTGCAGTCGCTCTACGGCGCGTCGCTGCGGATCTCCGGAACGACGCTCAGCGTGCTGGAGCCGCGCTACGCCAAGGGCGACGACCTCTGCTGCCCCGAGAAGTTGCGCGAGCGCGACTATGTGTTTGACGCCAAGGCACTGACGTTCCGCCGCACGGCCGACCACGACACCGCGTTCACGCAGTAGCCGCCGCCACGGCGTTTCTGTGACCGACCGCACACTGCGTGCGCTTGCGTACTCGCTGCGTCGCCGTAATACTTACGTGCATGCAAGCAAGCAGTGCGACGACGGAAGCGACGGCGGAAGCCCTCGCGACCGCCATGCTCGACCTCTGGCGGCAGATCCTCGCCGGGTCGACGCGCGACCTGTACCGCCTGCTGGCCGAGGCCGATCTCTCGATGACCCAGCTGAAGATGCTCCACATCCTCATGGAGTGCGAGAAGGAGTCCTCGGTCAAGGAGCTCGCCGAAGAGCTCAGCATGTCCCTCCCCAACGCCTCGCGCACGATCGACGGCCTGCTCCAACGCGGGCTGGTCGAGCGGCGCGAGGATGAGCACGACCGGCGCGTCAAGCGCGTGGGCCCGACCCCGGCCGCCCGCGAGCTGATCGACCGCGTCGACACCGCGCGACTCCATGGCCTCGCCGCCTGGGCCGCCGACCTCTCCCCCGTCCAGCGGTCCACGCTGCTGGATGCCCTCTCCCTCCTCCCCAAGGAGCGTCGCCGATGACCCGCTCACAGCTCCGCACCCGCTTCGTCAACGAGGAGAACCGCCGCTGGTGGACCCTCGCGGCGATGTGCTTCGCGCTGTTCATGATCATGTTGGACAACACGGTCGTCAACGTCGCGCTGCCGTCGATCCAGAAGGACCTCGGCGCGTCGATCTCCGGCCTCGAGTGGACCGTCAACGCCTACACGTTGAGCTTCGCCGTGCTGCTGGTCACCGGCGGGCGCCTCGGCGACATCTTCGGCCGCCGCAAGATGTTCCTCTTCGGCGTGATCGTCTTCGGCGCCTCCAGCGCGTTCATCGGCTTCTCGCAGTCCGAGGCGTGGCTGGTCACGGGGCGTGCGATCCAAGGCATCGGCGCCGCGTTCATGATGCCCGCGACGCTCTCGATCATCTCCAATGCCTTCCCGCCGCAGGAGCGCGGCAAGGCGATCGGCACCTGGGCCGGCGTCTCGGCGATGGCACTAGCGATCGGCCCGGTCGTCGGTGGCTTCTTGGTGGAGAACGTCTCCTGGCAGTCGATCTTCTTCCTCAACTTGCCGGTCGCCGCGATCGCGGTCGTCGTGACGCTGTTTGCCACCCATGAGTCGCGTGATGAGACGGCACCACCGACGGTCGACTACGCCGGCGTCTCCACCCTGAGCGTGGGCCTCGGGGCGCTCGTCCTCGCGCTCGTCGAGAGCAACGCGTGGGGCTGGGGCTCGGCCCGCATCCTCGGCCTGCTGGCCGTCGCGGTGATCTCGCTGACCGCGTTCGCGATCGTCGAGGCGCGGATCGCCAACCCGATGGTCGACTTCAAGTTCTTCCGCTCGCGCTCGTTTGCCGGCGCCAACTTGGTGGCCTTCATCGTGAGCTTCGCGATGCTCGCGACGTTCTTCTTCTTTGCCTTGTACCTGCAGAACGTCCGCGGCTACACGCCGCTGCAGGCAGGCGTCCGGTTCCTGCCGATGACCGTCGTGATCATCTTCGCCGGGCCGATCGCCGGCCGGCTGAGCGACAAGATCGGCCCGCGGCCGCTGATGACCGTCGGCCTGTTGCTCAACGCGATCTCGCTCTTCTGGCAGGGCCATCTGAGCGTCGACACGCCCTACACCCAGCTGCTGGGCGCCTTCGTCCTGATGGGCCTGGGCATGGGCCTGGTGATGTCGCCGATGAGCACGGCAGCCATGAACGCGGTCGACCCGACCAAGGCCGGCGTGGCTTCCGGCGTGCTGTCGATGAGCCGCATGGTCGGCGGCACCTTCGGCGTCGCCGCGATGGGCGCGCTGATCACGGGCCTCGGGCGCAGCAAGATCGACGAGACCCTGCCCCAGCTGCCGGAGTCCGCACGCCACAACCTGGCCGAGGGCCTCGGCGCGGGCGCCACGGGCGGGACCGGCGCGGTCCACGACGCCGTGCAGACCGCGTTCCTGTACGCCTTGAACGACGGCCTGCGGATCGCCGCGGTCATCGCCGTGTTGGGCGCCGTCGCCGCCTGGACCCTGATCGAGGCCGGCGTCCCCAAGCGCCAGCCCGTCCACGACGCCGACAGCTCCGAGGTCGGCACCGGCGACGGCGGCTCCGAGCTGGCCGCCGCGGCCGAGACGGCGCTGGCGTAACGGCTCTGTCCTGCCCCAGCGTCAGGCTGGGGCAGGTGCAGGTCCTCCACGCAGTCGACGATCCCGAGATCCCGAAGCTCCTCGCGCGCAACGAGTTCTTCTGGCTGAAGCTGCACGGCTGCTCGCCCGAGCAGATCGCCGAGATGGGCCGCAAGTTCGGCCTGCACCCGCTGGCCATCGAGGACACCCAGGAGTTCGGGCAGCGGCCCAAGCTCGACGACTACGACACCGCGGCGCTGCTGGTCTTCTACGGCGTCGACCCCGACGGCACGCCCGTCGAGGTCCACTTCCACGTCAGCGGCGGATGGATGATCACCGTCCACCAAGAGGGCCACGAGATCTTCAAGTACGCCGAGAGCCGTATCGGCAAGGAGCCGCCGAAGACCGAGGAGGAGGCGATCTACCGTGTCCTGGACGCGCTGACCGACTCGTTCTTCCCCGTCCTCGACGGCGTCGACGAGCGCATCGACGAGCTGATGGACGCGATGCTGCTCAAGCCCAGCCAGGATCAGCGCGAGGAGCTCTTCCACCTGCGCCGCCGGCTGATCGAGCTGCGCCGGATCGCTACGCCGCAGCGCGACATCCTGGCCCGCGGCGGCGACGTCCTCGGCCGACTGCCCGGCCTCGAGGCCGACGACGCGCGCGACTGGTTTCGCGATGTCTATGACCACCTCGTGCGGATCTCCGAGCTGATCGACTCCTACCGCGACCTGCTCTCCGGCGCCCTGGACCTGTACCTGAGCACCGTCTCCAACCGGCTGAACGCGATCTCCAAGCAGCTCACGGTCGTCGCGACGATCTTCCTGCCCCTGACGTTCATCACGGGCTTCTTCGGCCAGAACTTCGGCGCTCTGGAACGCCATATCAACTCCCCGTGGGCCTTCTGGGCCTACGGCGTCGGCGGCATGCTGGTCTCGGCGGCGATCCTGCTCGGGTACTTCCGCCGCCAGGGCTTCCTCGGCGACGACTGAACGCCACCGCCCGCGCGAGGCGATCTGCCGTAAAGTCCCGGCCCGCAGGGATTCGAACACCGACTTTCAGAGGGTCTTTCCAACAACATGGCCGTTGATGTCACGCAGGTCGCCACCGTCGACACCGAGCCCGGCACGCTGCCGGAGCGCATGAGCGCGTGGGTCATCCGCGAAGAGCGCTTCGGGGAGCCGAAGGACGCGTTCCAGCTCGAGGACATCGAGGTGCCCGAGCCGGCCGCCTTCGAGGTCATCGTGCGCGTCATGGCGGCGGGCGTCAACTACAACAACGTCTGGGCCGCGCTCGGCAAGCCCGTCTCGGTGATGAAGTACGGCGACCACCCGGAGTACGGCCACCACATCGGCGGCTCCGACGCCTCGGGCGTCGTCTGGAAGGTCGGCCCCGGCGTCACGCGCTGGAAGGCCGGCGACGAGGTCGTCGTGCACTGCAACCAGGCCTCCTATGAGGATCCCGAGGTTCACGGCCTCGACCCGATGGCCGCCCCCTCGCAGCGGATCTGGGGCTATGAGACCACCTGGGGCTCCTTTGCCCAGTTCACCAAGGTCCAGGCCCAGCAGCTGCTGCCCAAGCCCAAGCACCTGACCTGGGAGGAGGCCGCGTCCTACGGCCTCGTCTACTTCACCGCCTGGCGCATGCTGATGACCCGCTGCAACCTGCAGGCCGGCCAGAAGGTCCTGATCTGGGGCGCCGCCGGCGGCCTGGGCGTCTTCGCCACGCAAATCTGCAAGGCCGCTGGTGCGGAGTGCGTCGGCGTGGTCAACAGCGATGAGAAGGGCAAGCTCGTCGAGTCGCTGGGCGCCAAGGGGTTCATCAACCGCAACGAGTTCGCGGGGATGATGCGCAAGGGCGGCGAGACGCCTGAGGAGGAGAAGGCGCGCTTCAAGGAGTCGCGCCGCTTCGGCAAGGCGGTCTCCGACATCCTCGGCGGCGCGCCCGACATCGTCTTCGAGCATGTCGGCGCCGCGACGTTCCCGACCTCGGTCCTGACGGTCAAGCCGTTCGGCAAGGTCGTCATCTGCGCCGGCACGACGGGCTTCAACCTCGACTTCGACGTCCGCTACCTGTGGATGAAGCAGAAGGAGATCATCGGCTCGCACTTCGCCAACGCGTATGAGTGCCTGAAGGCCAACGAGCTGATCGAGTCGGGCGCCGTGCGGCCCGTCCTCTGGCGCACGCTGGGCTACGACGGCGTCGCCGAGGCCCACCAGCTGATGAAGGACAACAAGCACGCCGGCAAGATCTCCATCTTGGTCGGCGCCGAGAAAGAGGGCCTCGGCAAGACCGCCGACGGCCCCGGAGCGATCTACGCCGAGGTGGGCTAGCCCATGGCCGGCATCGTGCACGTCCCCTGGTACGCGACCGTGTTCCGCGGTGACAAGCTGGCGGCCGCGCTGGCCGAGATCGCCCCCGTGGCGCTCCGCTACGGCGCGACCTCCTACGCGGTCCACCGCAACCGCGACGACGCCTACAAGCTGCTGCAGATGTCGGCCTTCGAGGAGAAGGGCGACTGGGAGAAGTTCTGGTACGGACCGGAGTTCTCGCGCTTCCGCGCCCAGAACCAGAGCCTCTACCAGGTGCCGCTGCTGTACTCGTGGGCCGATCTCGTCGCCGAAGGCGGGCTGGACGACAGCGTCCTGCACGCCGACGCGAACGCGGCGGCGGCCGAGCTGGGCTGACCCGACCGCTGGGCGGGCGGGACCGGTTCTACGCGGCCGGCGCCTTGTCGATGTCCAAGCGCAGCTTGGCGATCGACTGGCGGATGATCCGCGAGACCTGCATCTGGGAGACGCCGATGCGGTCGGAGATCTCGGTCTGGGTCAGGTCATCGGCGAAGCGCAGGCGCAGCACCTCGCGGTCGCGGTCGCTAAGGACGTCCATCGCTTCGTCGAGCAGCACGCGCATCTCCGCGCGTTCGAGCTCAACGTCGCGCCCGCCGATCGAGTCGGCCAGCGTCATGTCCTCACCGGTCGGCTCGTCCAGCGACCGCGTGCGGCGGGCGCCGACGCTCTGAATCGTCGCCAGGACCTCTTCGAACGGCGCCTCGATCGCGTCGGCCAGCTCCTGCACGGTCGGTGAGCGACCGAGCGAGCCGGTCAGCTCGTCGCGCTTCTTGGCGACCTCGAGCTGGAGCTCCTGCAGGCCGCGCGGAACGCGCATCGCCCAGGTCCGGTCGCGGAAGTGGCGCTTGATCTCCCCCAGCACGGTGGGTGTCGCGTAGGAGGAGAACCGGACCTCGCGCGTGAGGTCAAAGCCCTCGATGGCCTTCATGATCCCGACGCAGGCGACCTGGACGAGATCGTCCATCGGCTCGCCGCGGCCGGCGTAACGGCCGGCCAGCGCGCGGGCCAGCGGAAGCATCTCCTCGGCCAGCTGGTCGCGGGCCCGGGTGTCACCGCCGTGGTGATAGCGGCGCAGCAGCTCCTGCTCGCGAGCAGCACGCCCAGCGGTCTCGATGTGCCCCCCGGCATCCTCCATCGCCTGCGCAGCGTAGCGGCCGGGGCAGATCCGGCGGGAAAGGGTTCGCTGTTTTCAGGCTTGCTCAAGCGGGGCCATGGTGAGCCCCGCGTCGCGCAGCTGGTCCCAGTAGTGCTCGGCCAGCTCTTTGTGGCCGGTCCACACGATCGCCAGGCCGGCGGCGTGGATGCGATCGGCGATCGCGTAGCCGCGGTTGACGTCGATGCCGGGGATGAGCTTGGCCAGCGTCCCAGCGACATGGTCGAACGTGTTGTGATCGTCGTTGCAGACGATCACGCGCCAGGCGCCGCCGAGGGCGCCGTCGGGTCCTGCGGTGATGGGTAGCTCAATGGTCTGGCTCATGTCGACGAGGCAGTATCGCGCTTTTGCCAGTAGCGGGCCAGCCCGCCGTAGAGCGTGTCCGGCGGCATCGCCTTGAGGTAGCTGCGCTCCTCGGGGCCGGTCGCCAGCGCGGCACGGATCTCGGCCTCGAAGCCCGCCTCGTCGGTGCGGTGGGCGACCTGCGCCCAGCGATCGAGCTCGGCGTGCAGGGACGCCAGATGCGGCGCGACGTCGTGGAACGTTCCGAAGTGGGTGATGGCCAGCGCGCTGGGCTCCCAGGAGGCGAGCAGGTCGATCGAGCGGTGCCATGCCTCGATGTCGATGTCCGGCGGCGGGGTCGGCGGGAAGACCGGGCCCGTGCCGATACGCACGCCCGCCACGTCGCCGGCGAAGGCGATGCCGCTGGCCTCGTGCAGATAGGCCACGTGGTGGGTCGCGTGGCCGGGGGTCCAGGCCCAGCGGAAGCCGGAGGCCGGGCGGGTGGGGACGGTCTCATCCAGGATCCGGACGTTCTCCTGCGCGACCGGGATGATCTTGCCCCAGAGCCGCTCCATCGCGTCGCCGTAGATCCGCGTGGCCGACGCGACCAGCCGTGATGGGTCGATCACGTGCTTGGCGCCGTTGCGATGGACCCAGACCTCGAGGTCGGGCCAGCGCTGCACGAGCGCACCCGCGGCGCCGGCGTGGTCGAGGTGGATGTGGGTCAGCAGGACCGCGCGCGGCTGCTCGTCGCCGAGCGCGGCGAAGAGCGTGTCGACCGACGACTCGGGGCCGGGGTCGATGAGGAAGCCATCGATGACGTGGGTGCAGACGGCGCGCTCGGCGCCCTGGAAGTGGACGTCGATCTCGCGGTGGGTGCTCACGCCGGTGCTCCTTGCTTGGTCGCCACGACGATGTCCTGGAAGCTGGGCGCGCCGCCACGCTCCCCGCGCCAGCCGCCTTCGTGCACGCCGGTGAGCGTGAGGCCGTGGCGCCCGAGCGCGTCCATGAGCCAGGCCCGATCAAAGGCCACCGCCTCCTCGGGCACCTCCTCGTCCAGCAGGCTGACGTGGGCGTCCGGGTCCGGGAAGGCCAGCGCGGCACGGCCGGCGGTGAGCGCCGCGCGTGAGCCGTCGTCGAGCAGGAACCACGTGGCGAAGAGGCGGCCGCCAGGCGCCAGCGTGCGGGCGGCCTCGGCGAGATAGCGCTCGGCCTCGCCTTCGAGCAGGTGGGTGAAGACCGAGGTCGCCAGCGCGAAGTCAAAGCGCCCGTCGTCGTAGGGGAACGTGAACTGCGCCGCCGACTGGCTGCCCGCCGGGTTGTAGCGCGAGTTGAAGAGGTCTGCGGCGACGAAGGTGAAGTTGGGGTGGTCGCCCGCGTAGCGCTCCGCGCACCAGGCGATGCCGTCGGGGTTGACGTCGAAGCCGTCGTAGCTGCCGCCCGCCCCCAGGAAGCTCGTCAGCGGGCGGGCCATGCGGCCGATGCCGCAGCCGATGTCCAGCACGCGGTCGGTGGGCTGCAGGCCGCCGAGCGCCCGGAAGTGGCCCAGGAACTCGTCGCCGGTGGCGACGAAGTCGGAGTCGGCGTGGCCGACGAAGTGCATCCGCCGCGGCGGGACGAGCGGGTCGGCGCGCCCGCCGACGCGATCGCGCAGGTCGAGCGCACGGAGCCGCAGCGAGATCCGGGCACGTTCCAGCAGGGGCGCAGGCACTCAGCCTGAGCCTACCCTTTGCCGTAGGCCTGCTCTCTCCATACAGGGAGGTCCAAAAGGGTCTACCAGTACGATTTGGAGCATGGAACACCGGCTTGCCGAGCGCGACCGTCCGTGGATGATGCGGACCTACGCGGGCCACTCGACCGCGAAGAAGTCCAACGAGCTCTACCGGGCCAACCTGGCCAAGGGCCAGACCGGTCTGTCGATCGCGTTCGACCTGCCGACCCAGACCGGCTATGACGCCGATCACGAGCTCGCGCGCGGCGAGGTCGGCAAGGTCGGCGTGCCCGTCGCCCACAAGGGCGACATGCATCAGCTCCTGGACGGCATCCCGCTCGGCGAGATGAACACGTCGATGACGATCAACGCGACGGCGGCCTGGCTGCTGGCGCTGTACATCGGCACCGCGGAGGAGAACGGGGTCCCCGCCTCCGCGCTCCAGGGCACCACGCAGAACGACATCATCAAGGAGTTTCTGGCCCGCGGGACCTACGCGTTCCCGCCCGGCCCCTCGATGCGGCTGATCGCCGACATGGTGGCCTACACGGTCACCGAGGTGCCGAAGTGGAACCCCATCAACATCTGCTCCTACCACCTCCAGGAGGCCGGCGCGACGCCGGTGCAGGAGATCGCCTATTCGATGGCCAACGCCATCGCCGTGCTCGACGCGGTCCGCGATCGCGTGCCGGCCGAGTTGATGGGCAAGGTCTTCGGCCGCATCTCGTTCTTCGTCAACGCGGGCGTGCGCTTCATCGAGGAGCACGCGAAGCTGCGCGCGATGTCGGTGCTGTGGGAAGAGCTCGGGCGTGAGCGCTACGGCGTCACCGACGACAAGCAGTTGCGCTTCCGCTACGGCGTGCAGGTCAACTCGCTCGGGCTCACCGAGGCCCAGCCGGAGAACAACGTCCAGCGCATCGTGTTGGAGGCCTTGGCCGTCACGATGGGCCGTAACGCCCGGGCCCGTGCCGTCCAGCTGCCCGCCTGGAACGAGGCGCTCGGTCTCCCCCGCCCCTGGGACCAGCAGTGGTCGCTGCGCATCCAGCAGGTGATGGCCTTTGAGACCGACATGTTGGAGTACCCCGACATCTTCGAGGGGTCGGTCGTCATGGACGGCCTGGTTGCCGAGCTGCTGGAGGGTGCGCGCGCCGAGATGGCCGTCGTCGCCGAGCACGGCGGCGCGGTCAAGGCGGTGGACTACATGAAGGGGTCGCTGGTCGACAGCCACCGCGAGCGCATTCGCCGCATCGAGCACGGCGAGCAGATCGTCGTCGGCATGAACAAGTACACCGAGTCCAACCCCTCGCCGCTGATCGACGAGGAGGGCGGGATCATGACCGTCGATCCCAAGGTCGAGGCCCAGCAGCGCGATGCGGTCATCGCCTGGCGCGCGTCGCGCGACGGTGTGGCGGCCGAAGCCGCGCTGGCGGAGCTGCGCCGCGTCGCCCAGACCGACGAGAACATCATGCCCGCGACGATCGCGGCCGCCAAGGCCGGGGTGACGACCGGCGAGTGGTCCGCCGCCCTGCGCGAGACCTTCGGCGAGTTCCGCGCGCCGACCGGCGTCGGCGAGGCCGCCGCGGGCGACCGCGACGAGTCCGATCTCGCCGAGTTGCGCGAGGAGGTCGAGCGCGTCACCGAGGCGATCGGCCGCCGGCCGAAGATCCTGGTCGGCAAGCCCGGCCTGGACGGCCACTCCAACGGCGCCGAGCAGATCGCGGTGCGCGCGCGCGACATCGGCCTCGACGTCGTCTACGAGGGCATCCGCCTGACGCCGTCGCAAATCGCCGCGTCGGCCGAGCAGGAGGGCGTGCACATCATCGGCCTCTCGATCCTCAGCGGCTCGCACCTGGAGCTGATCCCAAGCGTCGTGGAGGCGCTGCGCGAGCGCGGCGTTGACGCGCCGGTCGTCGTCGGCGGGATCATCCCGACGGCCGACGTGCAGCCGTTGAAGGACGCGGGCGTCGCTGCGGTTTACACGCCCAAGGACTTCGACCTCGGCGCGATCATGCACGACATCGTGGAGCTCGTGGCGGCCAAATACGCCACGCCCGCGCAGGCGTGACCACGCGAAGTACCTCGCCCGGGGGCTCGCCTCTCCGAGGCGAGGACCTTGGCGCGCGGCTGCGCGACGGGGACCTGAGCGCGGCGCCGGCGGTGCTCAACCTCGTGGAGAGTCGGGCGGCGCGCGACCGTCCGGAGATCGCCGCGATGCTGCGCGCGGTCTCGCCGGGCGCGCTGGGGCGCGAGGCGCCGGGGCACGTCGTGGGCATCACCGGCCCCCCGGGCGCGGGCAAGTCCTCGTTGTTGAGCGAGCTCTGCCGGACGTGGCGTGCCGACGACCGCACCGTCGCCGTGCTTGCGGTCGACCCGTCGTCCAAGCGCAGCGGCGGCTCGCTGCTCGGCGACCGCGCGCGGATCGCCTTCGATCCCGACGACCGCGGGCTCTTCATCCGCTCCACGGCGGCCGGCGATCGGCTTGGCGGGCTGGCGCCCGCGACGCGCGCGGCAGCCCAGGCGCTGGCCGCGGCGTTCGACGTCGTGGTCATCGAGACCGTGGGCGTCGGGCAGTCAGAGACCGAGGTCGGCGAGGTGGCCGATACGGTGGCGGTCATCGTGCAACCCGGATCCGGCGACGTCCTGCAGTTCCTGAAGTCCGGGATCATGGAGATCCCCGACGTGTTGGTCGTGACCAAGGCCGACCTCGGCGACATCGCCATGCGCGCCCGGCGCGACATCAACGCGGCGCTGCGCAGCGCCGGGTCGCGGGACACGAAGGTCGTCGCGGTCTCGTCGGTCTCCCCGGTCCAGGGAATCGACGAGCTGGTCGCCGCGCTCGACGAGCATCGTTCGCGGGTCGACCTGGGCGCGCGGCGGGTGCGCGCGCGGCGGTCGGGGGCCCTGGCCGACTTCCTGGTGGAGCACGGCGAGCGGGGGTTGCGCGCCGTCGGCGGCCGCCGGGCGGCGGGCAAGCTCTTGGCGGAATCCGACCCCGCGGCCGACGAACCCTCGTTGGTCGCCGTCCTGGAGGCTCAGCTGTGAAACGTGACCTCGCGGTGATTTTGGGCGCTTTCGTCCTGGCGACCCTGGTCGCGGAGATCGCGGGCGCGACGAACCTCGGGACGGCGCTGACGTTCGGGCAGATGGCGTTCGCGGGGGCGTTGGTGTTCGTCCTCGTGCGGCGGCCGTAGGGTTTGTAGCGCGGGCGCTGGTTGGCGCTCAGTTCACGCGATGGTTGGTGCCGCGCGATGTGGTCTGCTGGCACCGAGGAGAGCGAGCGGAGTGGAGGTTCGCTGCGCCCGCGGTCGTCCGCTGGCGCCTCGGCGGGAGGGTCCGTGTCGAGCAAAGGCTCCCTGACAACCATTGCTCGACACGGATCCGATGAGTTGTTGGGGTGGTCGACCCAAGCGACGGTGATCGTCGTCTATGTCGACCACCCCAACAACTGAGGCGGACGACCCCGGGCGCCGCGAAGCCCCCGCTCCGCTCGCTCTCTTCGCTGAGCCGGACCACGCACCGCGCCCCCGCAAGCGCCCGGACTGGACGCCAGCCCCACCCCGACCCGCCCACTAATGTCCCGCCCATGCCCGCCGCCCGTCGCGCGATCTTCGTCGCCCCCTTCGACGAGCTGGCCGATCCCCGCCTCCTCGCCGAGCTGGCCGCCGACGCCGAGGCCGCCGGCTGGGATGGCTTCTTCCTCTGGGATCACATCGTCTATTACCCGACGAGCGCGGTGCTGGACCCCTGGATCGCGATGGCGGCGATCGCGATGGCCACCAACAAGATCATCACGGGCCCGCTGGTCACGCCGCTCTCGCGCCGGCGCCCGCACAAGCTCGCGCGCGAGACGACCACGCTCGACGTGCTGAGCAAGGGGCGCTTGATCCTCGGCGTCGGCCTCGGCTCCGATAACCACGGTGAGCTCGCGCCGTTTGGCGAGGTCAGCGATCCGCGCGCCCAAGCGCAGCTGCTCGACGAGGCGCTTGTCAAGTTGGAGGACTACTGGAGCGGCACGTTCACGCCGCGCCCGGTCCAGCAGCCGCGGATCCCGATCTGGGCCGCCGCGCGCTGGCCGTACCGCCGGCCGGTCCGCCGCGCCGCGCGCCTCGATGGCCTCTTCCCCATCGACCTGCCGGGACCGGAGGCGCTCGCCGAACTCGCTGGAGAGATCGCGCAGCAGCGCGCAGAAGACGGCATCAGCGGCCCATTCGACGTCGCCGTCACCAACCCGCCCGGCACCGACCCGGCGCCCTGGATCGCCGCCGGCGCAACCTGGTGCCTTGACGGCTTCGGCGCCGAACCCAAGCTCGCCGACGTGCGCGCGGCGATTGCCAACGGCCCATGAGCAACCGCGAGGCGCGGCTCGAGGAGCTGGCCGGCGAGATCCGTGCCCACAAGGGCGTCAACTGCGGCTTCGAGATCTGCGAGACCTGCACGCAGCTCGTGCCCGGCACCGGCCCCGCGAGCGCGTCGATCGTCATCGTCGGCGAGGCGCCCGGCGCCAAGGAGGACGCCGCGGGCGTGCCGTTCGTCGGCGCGGCGGGCAAGTTCCTGGACTCGCTCCTGACCGAGGCGGGCATCGCCCGCGACGACGTCTTCATCACCAACGTGGTTAAGGCGCGGCCGCCGAAGAACCGCGATCCCAAAGCCCCCGAGGTCGCCCACCACTGGCCGTGGCTAGAAGCGCAACTCGACATCATCAAGCCCCAGTTGTTGGTGCCCTTGGGTCGCCACGCGCTCGCGCGCTTCGCACCCGACACCAAGATTGCCGAGGTCCACGGCACCACCCTGGAGGCCGGCGGGCGCCGACTCTTCCCGCTCTACCACCCCGCCGCGGCGCTCTACAACGGCGGGTTGCGCGCGACGCTCGTCGCCGATGCCCAAGCGCTCGGGCGAGCACTCGCGTAGAACTTCGGACATGACGACCAGCGCACGCGCCCTGCAGGCTCCCTCCGCGAAGGCCCCGCTGGAGGCCACGACGATCGCACGGCGCGCGCTCGGCGAGCAGGACGTCGCGATCGACATCAAGTTCTGCGGGATCTGCCATTCAGACATCCATCAGGTCGAGGCCGACTGGGGTCGCGGGCTGTTCCCGATGGTCCCGGGCCACGAGATCGCGGGGATCGTGTCGGCGGTCGGATCGGGCGTGACGCGCTTCGCTGCCGGCGATCGCGTCGGCGTCGGCTGCTTCGTCGACTCCTGCGGCGCCTGCACGTACTGCCTCGACGGCGAGGAGCAGTTCTGCACCAAGGGCGTCGTCGCGACCTACAACGCCAAGGACTACGACGGCGAGCCGACCTACGGCGGCTACAGCGAGCACATCGTGGTCACCGAGCGCTTCGTCGTGAAGATCCCCGACGCATTGGAGCTCGACGTCGCCGCGCCGCTGCTGTGCGCCGGCATCACCATGTACAGCCCGCTCAAGCGTTGGGGCGCGGGCCCCGGCAAGCAGGTCGCGATCGTCGGCATGGGCGGCCTGGGCCACGTCGGCGTCCAGCTTGCCGCCGCGCTCGGCGCCGAGGTCACCGTGCTGAGCCAGACGCTCTCCAAGGAAGAAGACGGCCGCCGCTTCGGCGCCACCGACTACCACGCGACCAGCGACAAGGCCACGTTCAAGACCCTGCGCGGCCGCTTCGACCTGATCGTCAACACCGTGTCGGCCAACCTCCCGCTCGACGCCTACCTCGGCCTGCTCAAGCCCGGCGGCGCGATGGTCTCGGTCGGCCTGCCGGTCGAGCCCGACAAGGTCCACGCCGGCTCGCTGATCGGCCGCAACCGCATCTATGCCGGCTCCAACGTCGGCGGGCTGCCGGAGACCCAGGAGATGCTGGACTTCTGCGCGGAGCACGGCGTCGCGCCTGCGATCGAGCTGATCGGCGCCGACGAGGTCAAAGCCGCCTACCCGCGCGTGACCGGCAGCGACGTCCGCTACCGCTTCGTCATCGACACCGCGACGCTCGCGGGCTGACCGCGTAGTCCACGCCCGCCCACCCGATCTACTTCCCGTTGTCGATGGTCTTGCTCGCCGGGCGCGGCGTGGTGGTCGTCGGCGTCGTCTGCGTCTTGGTCCGCTGGTCGTTGGGCGCCGCAAGCGACGCGATCTTCCACTCGCCGTTCTCGCGGACGACCTGCAGCGCGTCGTTGGACGGCGCCTCGCCGGTGGCCGTGGTGTGGATGCTGACCAGCGCGCGGTTGCCGCTGATCGACACCTGGTCGATCGCCAGCGTCGGGTTGCGCACGCCGCTCAAGCCACGCTGCAATGCCGACTCGCACGGCAGGCCGATGGCCTCGACCTTGTTGACGAGATCCTCGGAGAGCAGGTTGTCGCAGATCTCCTGGTAGTCCTTGGCGCGCGTCGCCACGCCGAAGCGCGCGACGACCGCCCGGACCTGCTGGTCGGCCGGTAGCCCACCGCCGCCTCCGCCCTCCTCGTCGGCGCCGCAACCGGCAACGGCCAGGGCGAGCGCGAGCACGGCGATCGGCGCGGCGGAGATCCATCGGCGGGGCACCGCGGCAGGGTACCCTCAAGGCGATGGGGCGCGATCCGTTGCACGATGGGCACGGCCGCCGGATCTCCGATCTGCGGGTCTCGGTCACCGACCGCTGCAACTTCCGCTGTCAGTACTGCATGCCGGCCGAGGGCCTGCCATGGCTCCAGCGCGCCGACGTCCTGCGGTTCGAGGAGATCGCGCGCCTCGTCACGGTGATGGCGCAGATGGGCGTGCAGACGCTGCGCCTGACCGGCGGCGAGCCGCTCGTGCGCCGCGACTTCCCCACGCTCGCCGCACTTCTGACCGCGATCGACGGCCTCGACGAGGTCAGCGTCACCACCAACGGCTTCCTGCTGGAGCGTGACGCCGCCGCGCTCGTCGCCGCCGGCATCGACCGCTTCAACATCTCGGTCGACTCGCTGCAGCGCGACCGCTTCTACGCTCAGACCCGCCGCGACGCACTGCCCCGCGTCCTTGCCGGTCTGGAGCACCTCGCCTCGTTCCCCGAGGCGCATCCGATCAAGGTCAACGCCGTGGCGATCCGCGGCTTCACCGAGCAGGAGGTGCTCCCCTTCGCGCGGTTCGCGCGCGAGCACCCCTACGAGGTGCGCTTCATCGAGTACATGCCGCTCGACGGCGACCGCGCCTGGAAGCCCGAGCAGGTGCTGACCGGCGCCGAGATCCGCGCCGCGATCCACGCCGTCTACCCGCTGGACGAGGCCCATCGCGACCCGCACGCCACCGCGCGCGTGCACCGCTTCGCCGACGGCCAGGGCCAGATCGGCTTCATCAACCCGGTCTCCGAGCCGTTCTGCGACGACTGCAACCGCCTGCGGCTGACCGCCGACGGGCGCCTGCGCACCTGCCTCTTCAGCCTCCACGAGACCGATCTGCGCGGACCGTTGCGGGCAGGCGCCACCGACGACGACCTCGAGCAGCTGATCCGCGAGGCCGTCTGGGCCAAGGAGCTCAAGCACCGCGTCAACGACCCGGGCTTCGTCCAGCCGGCCCGCACCATGTCGGCCATCGGCGGCTAAAGACCCGCCGGCGCCGGCCGATCACGGTGATGTGGAGGTGCTCCTCGAGCCCGACCAACCGGTCGACATCACCCTCGACGGTGGTTGGCAGCTGACCGCTCGGGTCGCCTCCGTCGGCCTCGAGCACGTCGACCTCGGTCCGCTCGACGCCCCGCTGACGCTCCCCGCCCAGCTGCGCTGGTGTGGCGCCACGATCTCCTGGAAGACGCGCATCGGCGCCGCGCATCGCCGCGGCGTCCTCGTCGACGGCCCGGCCGACACGCTGCGCCTGCATCCCGTCGGCGATCCGATGAAGGTCCAGCGCCGCCAGTTCGTCCGCGTGCCGTGCGAGCTGTCGACCGCGGTCATCGCGCCCGACAAGCGCCTGACGACGCGCACGCTCGACGTCTCGGTCGGCGGCATGCTCGTCGCGCCGGCCGACACGCTCGTGCTCGACGACACCGTGCGCTTCGCCCTCGACCTCGGCGCGATCACCATCGCCGGTGACGGCCGCGTCGTACGCGGCACCTCAGAGGGCGCCCGCGGCATCCTCTTCGCCGACCTCCAGGGCCGCGCCGAGCGCCAGCTCTCGCACTACGTCGCCCAGCGCCAGCGCGAGCTCATCGCGGGCTCGCGCCCTTGAGGAGGACCGACACCTGCAGGAGATCCTCGGGCCGGTTGACGTTGTAGAACGCCGACGGGTCCGGCGGTAGGACCTCGCAGATCCCCAGGCCTTCGACGATGTCGGTTGCCCGCGCGTCGGGATCAAATGCTTCCAGGCCCGACAGCGCGCCCGGCGTGTAGAGCGCACACAACGGCTGAAGCCGCCCGTGGACACGCGGCACGACGACCGCCGCATCATCGCGGAGCTCTGTCTGGGCGATCAGCCGTAGCGTCGCGGCGTCCATCAGCGGCAGGTCGACGGCCACGACCAGGATCGAACGGCCGGCCGCGAGCCGCAGCGCGTGGGCGACGCCGGCCAGCGGATGGCGCGGCTCGTCGGGCTCAATCCACAGCTCCGCGGCGCCGGCCAGCGGCGGCAGCACCGTGTCGCGCTTGGCGACCACGGCGACGTCGTCGCAGAGTTCGTGCAGCGCCTCGAGCGGATAGCGCAGCAGCGGGCGACCCTCCAGCTCCACGATCGCCTTGTCGCCGCCCAGGCGCCGACCGAGGCCACCGGCCAGGACCACGCCGACGGGAGGGCCGTGGTTCAGGGCGGCCGCCATGGCGCGACCATACCGGGGTGGGTGGGAGCCGGGTCATGGCGGCCGACGCCTTATCCTGGCGGGTCATGGGAGACCTGATGGGCGGACACCCCTGGCTGCGCTGCTACCGCTGCTGGTCGCAGGATCTCGAGGTCCAGGTGCATTACGAGGGCATCCACCGGATCGACCCGGCGACCGGCGAGCGCGCCGACGTCGTCGACGAGATCCAGGAGGCGGTCGTGCAGTGCCTGGAGTGCATGCACGACCAACCGCACCTGACCTTCGCCAACGGCCGCGTCGAGGCCGTCGAGGACCGCTGGGAGCGCATGATCGCCGGCACGCCCTGGGTCGCCTCCTGCACGGTGACGGTCGACGCCGATGACGTCGAGACCTGTTCGGGCCCCGAAGCGGGCGACGCGCTCTCGTTCGCCGCCTTCGGCGACCACGGCACGCGCGAGTTCTTCACCCATGTCCGCTTCCACAAGCACGAGGAGGGCAACCGCATCGTGGTGCACCTGCTCGTCGAGCTCTACGGCCGGTCGGTCGAGGAGGCCACCGAGGTGCTCGAGGAGGCCGCCCGCGGCCATCTCACGATCACCTCGCTGGCCGAAGAGTCGCGGCCGCCCGCCGCGGCCGAAGACCGCCACTGAGCCAGGCTGAATAGACCATCCCCCGATGGGGGGACGAAAACCCTCCAGATGGAGGGGGTTGGTGCCGAACAACCGAGATGTGGGTCCATCGGAGCGCATCCTCGTGGCCGAAGACTCCGCCCTGTTGCGGCGGATGCTCGGCGACGTCCTGCGCGGCCACGGCTGGACCGTGCTGGAGGCCGGCGACGGCGAGACCGCGCTGCGCCTGGCGCAGGCCGAGGTCCCGTCGGTGCTGCTGATGGCCCGCGAGATGGAGGGCCTGGACGGCATGGCCGTCCTGGACGCGCTACGCGCCGACCCGCGCACCGCCGATATGCCGATCGTCTTCGTGACCGGCCACACCGACGCGCGCGACCTCGCCGAGGGGCTTGAGCGCGGCGCGCACGACTACGTCCGCAAGCCCGTCGACCCCGTCGAGCTGGTCGCCCGCATCCGCACGGCGCTGCGCCTGCGCGCGCTGCACGACGAGCTCGCCCGCCGCAACGCCGAGCTCGAGCAGCTGGCCCGCACCGACGTCCTCACCGGCCTGGCCAACCGCCGCCACGCCGACGATGTGCTGCGTTCGACGATCGCCAGCGCCCGCCGCCACAACCGGGCGATGTGCGCCGTGCTCGTCGACATCGACCGCTTCAAGTCCGTCAACGACGCCCACGGCCACGCCGCCGGCGACGCGGTCCTGCGCGAGGTCGCGGTGCGGCTGACCGCGGGCCTGCGCGAGGAGGACGTCGCCGCGCGCTGGGGCGGCGAGGAGTTCCTGTTGCTGCTGCCCGACTCGCCGGACGCGACCATCGTCTGCGAGCGCCTGCGCGCCTCGATCGCCGACCGGCCGATCAACGTCCATGGCCTGCTCGAGCTCTACGTCTCCGCCAGCTTCGGCTGGGCGCCGTGGACCGGCGAGGAGACCGGCGAGGCGCTCGTGGGCCGCGCCGACGTCGCGCTCTACGCCGCCAAGGCCGACGGTCGCAACCGCGTCGTCGCCGCCGTCGAGCGGTTGCGCGAAGCGGCTTAGGCCCGCATCCGGGCCAGGCTAAGCGACGCGATCGTCGCCGCGTCGGCGATGCGGCCGTCGCGGATCATCGCCTCGACGTCGGCGATCGCGAAGCGCCCCACCCGCAGGCCTTGCTCGGTCTCCTCCAGCGCCTGCTCGCCCTCGGTAAGGTCGGTCGCCAGCCAGACGTCGAAGCGCTGGTCGGAGATGCCGTAGGCAAAGAACATCCGGCCCAGGCGCTCCATGCGACCGGCGCGCAGGCCGGTCTCCTCGGCGAGCTCGCCGCGTGCAAGCTCCTCGGCCGGCGCGTCGGGCCGCTCGTCCCAGGCGCCTTGCGGAAGCTCCCAGAAGCGCTCGCCGACCGGATGGCGGTACTGCTCGACGAGCCAGAGGTGCTCATCGGAGCGCGGGATGATCACCGCGGCCGGCGCCTTCTCGACGACCGCGTAGATCCCCGGCGTGCCGTCGGGCAGCAGCGTCGCGTCCTCGCGCAGCCGCATCCAACGGTTCTCATAGACGGTGCGCGATGCGGTGACGCGCAGGCGGCCCTCGTCGGAGGCGTCGCTCATCCGGCCAGCCCGCGCAGGTGGCGAATCGCGAGCGTCAGGCCCGCCAACTCGCCATCGCCCTCGGCCCGCAGCGCGCGTGCGACCGACGAGAGCCGCCGCCGGGGCGCCTCCCGAGCCTCCAGGAACGCGTCGACGGCCGCGGGGGGCGCGGCGCCTGGAGATTCCTCCAGCGCCTTCTCGGCCAGCACGCGGCGCGCATCGAGCACGTCGTCGAGCAGTGCCTGCTGGGCCCAGCGCTGAACACGGGTGGTGGCCGGCAGCGCCAGCACCTCCTGCTCGAGCCATTCGAGGCCGAGCCGCTCGCCGAGGTCGAAGAACGCGCGCGCCACGTCGACGACGTCGCGCTCTGTGGCCTGGGCGACGGCGATGATGTCGGGCCCGTGGCGCAGCGCGCGCTGGAAGGCGTGGCGGTGAGCGATCTCGTCGGGCACGCCGGCGTCGATCAGCTCGACGGCCAGCGCCTCGTGCTCCTCACGCCAGGCGTCCGAGCGCAGGCCGGGCATCGCCTCGGCCAGCGTCACGAACGCGTCGCCGGCGGCCGCGACCGTCTGCTCGACGTCGGCGCGTAGCGCGTGGAGCAGGTACCAGCGGGCGACGCCGGCGACGAGGTCGTCGACCCCATCGAGCAGCCGCCACGCCGCATCGGCGTCGATCGTGGCGACCTGGCCCTCGATCTCCAGCCAGCGCTGGGTCGCGCCCGTGACCTCACGCGCGATCCGAAAGGCGCGCACGACCTCAGCCGGCTCGGCGCCCAGCTCGCCGCTCAGGCCGGAGACGAAGGTCGGGCCGAGCGCGTCGACGACGTCGTTGGCCGCCAGCGTGGCGATCAGCTCGCGGCGCAGCGGATGCTCGGCGATGAGGTGGCCGAAGCGCGCGACGACCGGCCGCGGGAAGTAGGTGCGGACGTCGTGCTCGAAGGCGCCGTCGTCGGGCAGGTCGGACTCCAGCAGCGCGTCGGTCAGCAGCCGTTTGGCGTAGGCGACGAGCACGGCCAGCTCCGGGCGCACGAGGCCGCGGCCACCGCGGCGGCGCTCGGCCATCTCGTCGGTGGTCGGCAGCGCCTCGTCGCGCCGGCGCAGGATCCGGGCGTTCTCCAGCGCGGCCATCAGGTCCTCGTAGGCGAAGACACGCGTCGCGCTCGAGCGCACCTCTTGGGAGAGGATCTGCGCCTGCAGGAACGAGTCATACAACACGTGTGCGACAACATCATCGGTGACCTCGGCCAGCAGCGCGTCGCGCTCCTCGTGGCGCAGCTCGCCGCGGCGCACGGCGAGGTCGAGCAAGATCTTCAGGTTGACCTCGTGGTCAGAGCAGTCGACCCCGGCCGAGTTGTCGATGAAGTCGGCGTTGATGAGCCCGCCCTCGCCCCCGTGGCCGCCGATGCTCGCGTACTCGATGCGCGCGCGGTGGGTGAAGCCGAGGTTGCCGCCCTCCCCCACGACCCGCGCGCGGACCTCGTGGCCGTCGACGCGGATCGCGTCGCTGGACCGGTCCAGCGCGTCGGCGTCGCTCTCGGTCGCCGCCTTGACGACCGTCCCGATGCCGCCGTTCCAGAGCAGGTCGACCGGGGCGCGCAGGATCGCGCGGATCACGTCGGTCGGCGCGAGCGTCTCGTCGGTGACGTCCAGCGCGCGACGCACCTGCGGCGTGAGCGCGATCGTCTTGGCGTTGCGGCTGAAGACCCCGCCGCCGGCCGAGATGGCTTCGCGGTCGTAGTCGTCCCACGACGAGCCGCTCAGCGCAAAGAGCCGCTCGCGCTCGGCGAACGAGCGCTCCGGATCCGGGTCGGGGTCCAGGAAGATGTGGCGGTGGTCGTAGGCGGCGATCAACTTGAGCGACCGCGACAACAACATGCCGTTGCCGAAGACGTCGCCGGACATGTCGCCGATGCCGACCGCCCGCACGGTGTCGTGCTCGGGGTCCACGGCCAGCTCGCGGAAGTGGCGCTTGACCGACTCCCACGCACCCTTGGCGGTGATGCCCAGGCCCTTGTGGTCATAGCCCGCCGAACCGCCGGAGGCAAACGCGTCGCCCAGCCAGAAGCCACGCCGGACGGCGATCGCGTTGGCCGTGTCGCTGAACGCCGCGGTGCCCTTATCGGCGGCGACGACGAGGTAGGAGTCCTGCTCGTCGTGGACGCGCACGCCGTCGGGCGCCTGGGTCTCGCCCTCGTCGGACAGGTTGTCGGTGACGTCGAGCAGCGCCTCGATGTAGCGGATGTACTGGCGCTTGACCTCGTCCCGCAGCACCGCAGGATCCTCGGGCCGCTCCTTGAGGAAGAACCCGCCCTTGGCGCCCGCCGGGACGATGACCGCGTTCTTGGTCATCTGCGCGCGCATCAGCCCGAAGACCTCGGTCCGGTAGTCCATGCGGTCTGACCAGCGGATGCCGCCACGGGCGATCCGGCCACCGCGGAGGTGGATGCCCTCCATGTCGGGCGCGTAGACGTAGATCTCAAACAGCGGCGGCGGCTGCGGGATCGCGGGGACGTCCTCGCTGCGCAACTTGAAGGCCATGGCATCACGGCCGTTCTTGAAGGCGTTGGTGCGGACGGTCGCGTCGATCAACCCAAGTTGGTTGCGAAGGATGCGGTCGTGGTCGAGCAGCGCGACGGCGTCGAGGTCGTCGCGGATCTCTGCGCGCAGCGCCTCCTCGGCGCTTTCGTCCCCGGCGCGCTCGTCGATCGCGAAGCGCAGCTCGAAGAGCCGGATGAGCTTGGCGGTGATCGCCGGGTTGGCGGCGATCACGTCGTTCTGAAAGGACTCCGTGTAGCGCGAGCCGATCCGCTGGCGGTAGCGGCGGTAGGCGCGCAGGACCTGCACCTGCGGCCAGCGCAGGCCGGCGCTGACCACCAGGCGGTTCAGCGAGTCCGACTCCGTCTCACCACACCAGACCGCCTCCAGCGCGTCGGCAACGCGCGCGGCCACGTCCCCCAGCGCCAGCGGCTCGTGCAGCGCCGCCGGGTCGGCGTTGAGCACGCCGAAGGCCTGGATCCACAGCTCGTCGTCGCCGTGTAGCCGCGCCGGGATCTCCTCGATGACGCGCAGCCCTAGGTGCTCCAGCATCGGCGTGGCCTGCGAGAGCTCGACCTTCGGGCCGCGGCGGTAGAACGCGACGCGCGTGCGACGTTGGCCGTCCGCGCCCCGCTCGTCCTGCAACCCCACCAAGAAGTCTGGACGGCCGCCGGCCAGCGCCTCGAAGCGCTCGACGTCCTCGGCGGCGATCAGCGGCTCGACCGCCGCGCGGTAGGACTCCGGCAGCCGCTTGAGCCAGCGGGCGGCGAGCATCCGCCCGCGCTCGGGGCCGTGACGATGGACCAGCGCGCCGCTCACGCGATCGCGCCACGTGCGCGCCTCCAGGATCAGGCGGCGCTCGAGCTCTGCGACGTCGACGTCGGGCAGCCCGCCGCCGCCATCGACGGTGAGGTGCAGGTAGACGCGATCGTCCTCGCCAAAGACCTCGTGTTGCTCGACGTGATCGGTCCCGTACGCGGACGCGACCATCCCGCGCAGGCGCTCGCGCAGCGTCGCGCTGTAGCGCTCCCGCGGCAGCGCGGCCACGAGCGCGGCGCCGCGACCGTCGCGGGCCCGCCGGCCGAGCAGGCGAACCTCGTCAGCGCGCAGCGCCAGCAGGACCGACAGCTGCGCCCGGATCTCCTGAAACGGCGCGCCGAAGAGCTCACCTTTGGGGTAACCGTCAAAGAGCGCGATCGCAGCCTTCGAGTCGTGGCTGCCGTCGATCAGGTCCTCGGCGTCGAGGATCCGGCGCAGCTTGTCGCGCAGCAGCGGCGTCGTGCTCGCCGGCTCCGCATACGCGCGCGAGGTAAACAGGCCGAGCAGGCGCGCCTCGCCGGCCACGGTGCCGTCGTCGGCGAAGCGGCGGGCGATCAGCACGTTCATCGGCTCGCGGCGGTGCACGGGCGAGAGCGTGTGGCTCTTGGTGATCTCCAGGACCGCGGCGTCGCGCACATTGCCGTCGGCCGCCGGCGGATCGTGAGCCGGCACGCGCAGCTCGCCGGCCTCGCGGGTGTCGCGCAGCAGGCCGAGGCCGGTGGAGTGGGTGGGGCCGGTTCCACGCAAGCGACCGTCGTCATCTCGCTCGTCCTCGTGGAAGCCGAGGAAGACGAAATGGCCGTCGCCCACCCAGCGCAGGAACGCGGCGGCGTCCTCGGGATCCTGCTCGGCCGCGGCCAGCCGCGCCGCGCCGGCGCCGACGATCTCCACCAGGCGCTCCAGCCCATCCTGCAGGGCCGGGAAGTCATCGACGACCGCGCGGACGGTGGCCAGCACGTGGCGGGCGGCGTCCTCCAGATCGGCAAGCTCCTCGGGGCTCAGCCGGCGGTCGAGCTCGAAGTGCATGACCGACTCGCGCGGCGCGTCGCGCGGATGCTCGATCGCGGTGATTCGGTGCGGGGGCGCCACGTCACGGCGCACGCCGACGATCGGATGGGTGACGCGGACGATGCGCAGGCCACGCGCCGCGAGCTCGGCGCCGACCGAGTCCACCAAGAACGGCAGGTCGTCGGTATTGGTCTCCAGCACCGAGCCGGCCGTCTCGTAGCCGTGCTCGGTGCGGTGAGGCGTGAACGCGCGGACGGCGGCGATCGCGCCCTCGCGGTGGTCGGCCAGCGCAAACGCGCCGCGGGCCTCGGCCAGCAGCGCTTCGGGATCCTCCTCGGGCGCCTCGGCGTCGGCGCTCGGCGCCCGCCGCAGGTAGGCGCCGACGAAGCGCGCGAGCATCTCCGAGTCGCGCTCGCGCGCGAGCTGGGCGACCACCTCGGCGATCCCGCCGGCCGACCCAGCCGACGGTGACTCCTCCTGAAGGCTCACAGAGCGCAACCTACCCCGCAGACCGGCGCAGAATGTCCGAAGGGCACCCGCACCGGGTGCCCTTCGGGCCATTCTGGATGTTGCGACTGCGGGCGCTACGCGCCGAGGCGCTGCTTGAGCGCCTCGAACTGCGCGCGCAGCGGCGCGGGCAGCGTGTCGCCGAACTTGGCGAGGTGCTCGGTGACCTGCGGGAGCTCGTCGCGCAGGGCGTTGACGTCGACCGAGAGGACCTCGTCGAGCGCCGCGTCGGTGATGTCGAGGCCCGCGACGTCGAGGTCCTCGCGCTTGGGCACGAGACCAACCGGCGTCTCGTCGGCGTCGACCTTGCCCTCCAGGCGCCGGAAGACCCACTCCAGCACCCGCGAGTTGTCGCCGAAGCCCGGCCACAGGAACTTGCCGTCGGCACCCTTGCGGAACCAGTTGACGTAGAAGATCCGCGGCGGCTGCGCCCCGGCCTTCTCGCCCATCACGAGCCAGTGCTCGAAGTAGGACGCCATGTTGTACCCGCAGAACGGGAGCATCGCGAACGGGTCGAAGCGCAGCTGGCCGACCGTGCCGAACGCGGCGGCGGTCTGCTCGGAGCTCATCGTGGCGCCGAGGAAGACGCCGTGCTCCCAGTCAAACGCCTCGCGCACCAGCGGGACCACCGAGGCGCGGCGACCGCCGAAGAGGAACGCGTCGATCGGCACGCCGGCCGGGTCCTCCCACTCGGCGGCCATCGACGGCACCTGCGTCGCGGGCACCGTGAAGCGCGAGTTCGGATGGGCGGCGGGGGCGTCGGCCTCCGGCGTCCAGTCGTTGCCGTGCCAGTCGATCAGGTGCTCGGGGACCTCCTTGGTCATCCCCTCCCACCACGTGTCGCCGTCGTCGGTCAGCGCCGTGTTGGTGTAGATCGCGCCCTTCTCCAGGGCGGCCATGGCGTTGGGCGTGTTGCTGTAGCCCGTGCCGGGCGCGACGCCGAAGAAGCCGTTCTCCGGGTTGATCGCGCGCAGGCGACCCTCGTCGTCGTACTTCATCCAGGCGATGTCGTCGCCGATCGTCTCGACCTTCCAGCCCTCGATGGTCGGGACCATCAGCGCCAGGTTGGTCTTGCCGCAGGCGCTCGGGAACGCGCCGGTGACGAACTTGACGACGCCCTCGGGCGAGGTGAGCTTGAGGATGAGCATGTGCTCGGCCATCCAGCCCTCGTCGCGCGCCATGATCGAGGCGATCCGCAGCGCGAAGCACTTCTTGCCCAGCAGCGCGTTGCCGCCGTAGCCCGAGCCGTAGGACCAGATCTCGCGGGTCTCGGGGTAGTGGACGATGTACTTGACCTCGGCGTTGGTCGGCCACGGCACGTCGGTGTCGTCGGGGCCCAGCGGGGCGCCGATCGAGTGGATGCACGGGACGAACTCGCCGTCCTCGCCGAGGACGTCGAGGGCGCCGGCGCCCATGCGGGTCATGATGCGCATCGAGACCACGACGTAAGGGGAGTCGGTGATCTCCACGCCGACGT
This sequence comes from uncultured Conexibacteraceae bacterium, assembly GCA_963836485.1. Classification (GTDB taxonomy): domain Bacteria; phylum Actinomycetota; class Thermoleophilia; order Solirubrobacterales; family Solirubrobacteraceae; genus Baekduia. The sequence continues at coordinate 457,302 of CAWIJS010000013.1, forward strand.
GGGACTTGTCGGAGCCGAGCGGGCCCATCGAGAACGGCACGACGTACATGGTGCGGCCGCGCATGCAGCCGGTGAACAGCTCGTTCATCGTCTGGCGCATCTCGGCGGGGGCGCGCCAGTTGTTGGTCGGGCCGGCGTCCTGCTCGTCGGCCGAGCAGATAAACGTCCGGTCCTCGACCCGCGCGACGTCGCTGGGGTCAGACCAGGCCAGATAAGAGTTGGGGCGCTTGGCGTCGCTGAGGCGCTTGAAGGTGCCCGCGTCGACCAGCTGCTGACAGAGGCGGTCGTACTCCTCTGCCGATCCGTCACACCAATGGATCTCGTCCGGCTGGGTGAGGGTGGCGATCTCCTCCACCCACGCCGTCAGCCTGGCGTTCTTCGTCGGAACGGTGATGCTCACGTCACTTCCTCGGTATCGAATTCAAGGAGGCGGGCGAAAGGGGACAGCGGCCCACCTCGGTGCGCATCCAGGGAAAGGTACCCCTTCGAGGGCATGAAGGGCAGCTTCCGGGCTGAACCTTCGACCGGGCCTGTGCCGTTTGGTCCAGGCCGTTGGAACGGGGTGGCGGCGATGACCGCCACCCCTGCGGTTCCTACGCGCCCGGGGTCTTGCGCGGAACGAGCACCAGGCGCTTGAACTCGGCCACGAGCGTGCCGTCCTGGTTGAAGACGCGCGTGTGGACCTTCACGGTGCCGCGGTCGAGCTTGGTCTTGGACTCGCGCTTCTCCAGGACCTCGGACTCGACGAACAGCGTGTCGCCGTGGAAGACCGGCGCCGGGTGGCTGAGCTCCTCGGTGGCGAGGTTGGCGATCGCCTTGCCGGAGACGTCCGAGACGCTCATGCCCAGCGCGAGGCTGTAGACCAGCGGCCCGACGACGACGTTGCGGCCCTGTTGGCTGGCGGCCGCGTACACGTCGTTGAGGTGCAGCGGGTGGTGGTTCATCGTGATCAGGCAGAAGAGGTGGTCGTCTGACTCGGTCACGGTCTTGGCGGGCCAGTGCTTGTACACCGCGCCAACCTCGAACTCCTCGAGGTAACGGCCATACGGATGGGCGCCGGTGGCCTCGCGCGCGCGCTGATCGGTGGTGAAGTCGGTGTCGGTCATCTGAGGGGTTCTCCTTCGGCGGGGTCCTACGTGCGGCGCCGAAGCATGCCAGTGCGCGCGCTTCGTTGACTCGCGAGTCAACGTCGCGGCCGAATTCGCAATACGGTTCAGGACATGCGCAGCCCTCGAGACTTCTACAAGCCGCTGGCGGTCGGTGCCCCCGATCCCATCACCGAGATCCCGTTCCCGCCGTCGCGGATGATCCACTTCTTCGACGCCTCCAACGAGAAGATGGTGGCCAAGCTGCCCGACACGATCGCGAAGGCCGACATCGTGCTGGGCAACCTCGAGGACGCGGTGCCGGTCGACCGCAAGGAGGCCGCGCGCGAGGGCTTGGTCAAGGTCGGCAAGACCATCGACAAGGGCGACACGCAGCTGTGGACGCGCGTCAACTCGCTGGAGTCGCCGTGGGTCCTGGACGACCTGACGACGCTGGTCACCGAGATCGGCGACGTCCTCGACGTGATCATGGTCCCCAAGGTCGAGGGCCCGTGGGACATTCACTACGTCGACCGCCTCCTGGCCCAGCTGGAGGCCAAGGGCAACGTCCAGCGCCCGATCCTGATCCACGCGCTACTGGAGACCGCCCAGGGCGTCGCGCATCTCGAGGAGATCGCCGCCGCGTCGCCACGCATGCAGGGCATGTCCTTCGGGCCCGCCGACCTGGCGGCGTCGCGCCGCATGAAGACCACGCGCGTCGGCGGCGGCCACCCCGGCTACGTCTCGATGAGCGACCCAGACCCGGACAACCCGGACGCCCCGCGCATCACCGCCCAGCAGGACCCGTGGCACTACTCGATCGCGCGCATGGTCGACGCCTGCACGATGAACGGGCTGCTGCCGTTCTACGGTCCGTTCGGAGACATCAAGGACACGGTCGCCTGCGAGGCGCAGTTCCGCGCCGCGTTCCTGCTCGGCTGCGTCGGCGCCTGGTCGCTGCATCCCGTGCAGATCGACATCGCCAAGAAGGTCTTCTCCCCCGACCCGGCCGAGGTCGCGTTCGCCAAGAAGGTCATCGAGGCGATCCCGGACGGCCGCGGCGTCCACATGATCGACGGCAAGATGCAGGACGACGCGACCTGGAAGCAGTGCAAGGTCATGGTCGACCTCGCCGAGCAACTGGCCGCCAAGGACCCGGAGCTGGCCGAGGCCTACGGCTTCGCGCCCGCCGCGGCCTGAGCCGCCGCGGCGCCGGCCTTCTCGGCCCGCCGCCGCACCGCCCGCAGCAGCTCGTGGCGGATGAGACCGCTGCCCGCGCGGATCACCATCCAGTAAGGCCGGAAGGTGCGCGCGGCAGCGGCGTCGGTGGGCTGCACACGCGTCTCGGTGGTCAGCCGGGTGCGGCCGCCGCCGTGGCCGCCGAGCGGCTCCAGCGCGAACGACGTCGCCATCAGCACGAAGCCGGGCCGGACGAACTCCGAGACTTCCGCGTCGCCCTCGGGCAGCGGGACGCGCTTGCCGCCGCGCAGCTTCCAGGGCTGCCCGGCGGCTGCGAGCGCCAGCGCCCGCGGCGCCTCATCCAGCACCACGCCGAACCCGCCGGCGACGAACCGATCCAGCAGCGGCCGCCCGGCGCCGCGTGAGCTCAGGCCGCGGATCGTCGTCAGCACGCGCGTCACCGGCAGCTCCTTCCCGCTGACCTGCCAGAGCGCCGCCCACACGACCTCCGGGGCGGCGTCCACGGTGATCGTGTGCACCTCGCGATGCGCGAACTCCGGCAGCACACGATCCAGGGGTGAGTCCATCGACCGAGTATCACGGCTGCGCCAAGCGCCCGAGCGGCGGCGGTCAGCGGTAGGTGCGCAGCGACGGCTCGAGGCCGTCGAGATGGCCGTGCTCGTTGAAGGAGACCAGCGTCACGCCCTGGCGCCCGCTGACCAACCGCGCCACGCCCGTGTTGATCGCCACGCGGTTGAAGGCCACCAGGCCCGTCGGCGCCATCCCCATCAGGGCCGCGCAGACGGCGCCGATCACGCCGCCCGAGCTGCACACCAGCGCCGTCTCGCCGCTGCCCAGCCGGGCGACCAGGCGCTCCAGAGCGCCGCGCACCCGCGCGTCGAACACCGGCCACGGCTCACGCGCGCCTCCGCCCTCTCCCGCCTCGATCCACGCGACCAACGCGCCGTCGAGCAGCGCCTGGAAATCGCGGGAGCTCACGCTCGGCCCCGCCGTGCCCGGCTCCGCGTCAAGCCGCACGGCGGTCTGCGCGTGATGGGTGAGGACGTCGTCGGCGTCGTACTCGTTCCAGCCTGGATCGATCTCCACCGGCGTGCCGGCCGCGCGGGCCAGCACCTCAGCGGTGCCCTGCTGACGGCGCAGCCCGCCGCTAACGACAAGATCGAACCGCAGCCCCCGGCGCACGTGCTCGGCGGCCAGCACCTCGGCTTGGCGCCAACCGGTCTCCGAGAGCACGTCGTAGTCATCAGCGCCGTAGGAGGCCTGGCCGTGGCGGACCAGCAGGATCGAGGGCATCGCCCGGGAGCCTGCCACAGCGACGCGCGAGCACACCACGACTCCCGTGAGCGCCCGCGCCCTATAGGCTCCGGCGCCGCTCCCACCTCCCCCTGACCGGAGGCGTCCAGCCTTGAGATTCTTCGAATATGAGGCCCGCGAGATCGTCAAGCGGGCCGGCATCCCAGTCACCGACTACGGCTTCACCACCGACGCCCAAGAGGCCAAGGAGATCGCCGCGCGGATCGGCGGCTCCACCGTCATCAAGTCCCAGGTCCTCTCCGGCGGCCGCATGAAGGCCGGCGGCGTCAAGTTCGCCGACACGCCCGAAGAGGCCGAGGCGCACGCCAAGGACATCCTGCTGCTGGAGATCAACGGGCACATGCCGCGCGGCATCCTCGTCGACCCGAAGGCCGAGTTCGAGCAGGAGTACTACGCCGGCGTCGTCTGGGACGGCACCCGCAAGCAGCCGGTGATGATCTTCTCGCCGGTCGGCGGCATCGACATCGAGCAGGTCGCCGAGGAGCAGCCCGACAAGGTCGGGCGCCGGCACTTCTCCAACATCTTGCCCTTCGGTGACTTCGAGGCCAAAGAGGTCATCGCCTCCACCGGCGTGACCGGCGGCGCGCTCAACAAGCTCGTCCCGATCCTCACCAAGCTGGCCAAGCTGTTCGTCGACAACGACATGACGCTGGCCGAGATCAACCCGCTGGCGCGCATGGCCGACGGCTCGTTCATCGCGCTCGACGCGCACATGGACATGGAGAACGAGGCCCGCGGCCGCCACAAGGCGCTGCTCAAGGACCTCGGCGTCGGCGACGACGAGACCCGCGAGGCGCGCGAGCCCACCCCGTTCGAGCTGGCCGGCGAGGCCGTCGACAGCCAAGACCACCGCGGCGTGGCCGGCAACGTCACCGAGTTCGACGGCAACCTCGGCTTGGTCATCGGCGCCGGCGGCGGCTCGCTGACGCTCTTTGACGCCGTCCGCAAGTACGGCGGCAAGCCCGCCAACTACTGCGAGATCGGCGGCAACCCGTCGGTCGCCAAGGCCAAGGGGTTGGCCAAGTTGGTGTTGTCGAAGCCGGGCGTCGACAAGATCGCCGTGATGATGTCGATCGTGTCCAACACGCGGGTCGACATCGTCGCCCGCGGTGTCATCGCCGCCTGTCTGGAGCTGGGCATGGACCCGGCCGAGAAGATCGCCATCTTCCGCATCCCGGGCGCCTGGGAGGAAGAAGGCTTCAAGATCCTCGAGAAGTACGGCGTGGAGTACGCGGACCGCAGCGTCTCGCTGCACGAGGCCGCATCGCGCGCGGTCGAGAAGATCCAAGGAGCAGCAGCATGAGCATCCTCGTCGACGAGAACACGACGTTCATCGTCCAGGGCATCACCGGGCGCGAGGCGGTCAACCTCACGCGCGAGTGCCTGGACTACGGCAAGGGCGCCAAGGTCGTCGGCGGCGTCACGCCGGGCCGCCTGGGCCGCGAGGTCCATGGCGTGCCGGTCTTCGACACCGTCGCCCAGGCCGTTGCTCATCACGGGCAGCCGATCGACGGCAGCGTCGTCACGGTCCCGCCCGCCTTCACCAAGGACGCGGTCTTCGAGGCCATCGAGAACGGCATCAAGATCATCGTGATCGTCACCGAGCGCATCCCGCGCCGCGACGTCGCCCAGATGGTCGAGCTGGCGTCGCTGCGCGGCGCGCGCATCATCGGCCCCAACTGCCTCGGGATCATCGTCCCCGACGTCATCAAGATGGGCGGCATCGGCGGCCCGGCCAAGGACGCGGCCAAGTCCTATAAGAAGGGCTCCATCGGCGTCATCTCCCGTTCCGGCGGCATGACGACCGAGATGTCGTCGACGCTCAGCGCCGCCGGCCTCGGGATCTCGACCGCCGTCTCGATCGGCGGCGACGCGATCATCGGCCAGACCTACGCCGAGCTAATGCCGCTCTTCGAGGCCGACGAGGAGACCAAGGGCATCGTCATCTACACCGAGCCCGGTGGCCGCATGGAGGCCGAGCTGGCGCGGTGGGTGACCGAGAACAACTCGCGCCTTCCGATCGTCGCGTTCATGGCCGGCCGGTTCATGGACGAGATGCCCGGCATGAGCTTCGGCCACGCCGGCACGATCGTGGAGGGCAAGGAGGACACCGCCACCGAGAAGATCGCGCGCCTCGCCGAGGCCGGGATCACGGTGGCCGAGGAGATCTCCGAGATCCCCGAGATCATGAAGGCCAAGCTCGCCGAGAGGAGCGTCAGCGCATGAGGACCGACGGAACGTTCATCGGCATCGAGGTCTCCGACGCGATCGTCGGCGACGCAGCCGTCGCGGCCAAGCTCCGCGAGGTCTGCCCCGTCGACATCTACTCAGACGCCAACGGCAAGGTCGAGATCGTCGCCGGCAACGTCGACGAGTGCGTCCTCTGCCGCCTCTGCATCGACGCGACCTCGCCCGAGCAGGTCAAGGTGCTGAAGTTGTACGACAACGAGGCGTCGCTGGCCTAGCGCTCTTCGCGGAACATCCGCAGGGCGTGCTGGCCCGCGGGTGTTTCGCGAAGTTCCTCGACCGTCGGGCGCATGCCGGGTGGCAGCTCCTCGACGGTCGGGAGGCGCACGCCGTACTCCGGTGGCGCGATCAGCGGCGCCGAGAGCGCCGCGAAGGTGAGGTCGGCGATGGAGAACGCGTCGCCGACGAGGAAGCGGCGGCCGTCGGCGAGGCGATCGTCGACGTCGACGTAGATCTCGCGGAAGGTGCGCTCGGCGGCCACGGCGTTCTCGTCGTTGACGCCGAGGACCTTGGCCACGGCAAACGCGACCGCCTTGTTGCCATAGCGGAACGTGTGGCGCTGCCAGGTCGGCACGCCGTCGGTCATCGACACCTGCACGAGCTCGGGGTAGTCGAACATCTGGTGATAGACCCAGAGCCGCGTCGCGGGGCCGAGGCGTTCGTCGAAGTCGTCGGCCAGCGCCCGGGCCTCGGCGGCGAGCGCCGGGTCGGCCGGGATCGTGCCACTACCCGCGGGTCCGCGGCCGTTGGCGTAGACGATGATGTCGGCCGACTCGTCGAGCACCGTGCCGTCATTGCAGACGAGCACCGGCGCGGTCATGCGGCCGCCCGCGCGCTTGACCGCGACGCGATGGATCGCCGGCAGGTGGCGGCGCTCGTCGTAGGCGATGCCCGCGCGGTCCAGCGCCCAGCGCGCCTTCTCGCAGTAGTGGCTGATCGAGATCGTGACGAGGATCGGCTTGCGCTCGGCGTCGCTCATGGCGCACCGATCATCTCGTACCCTGCACCGCCATGCCGGAACTGCCCGAGGTCGAGTCCGCTCGCGCCCTGATCGCCGAGCGCGGCCTGGGTCGCGAGATCGTCGCCGTTGATGATGCCGACTCCTATGTGTGTCGGCCCCACGCCCCCGGCGAGATCGCCGACGCGCTGGTCGGCCATCGCCTCGTCTCCGCCCATCGCCAGGGCAAGTCGATGTGGATCGAGACTGACGGCGGGTCGGTGCTCGGCCTGCACCTCGGCATGGCCGGGCGGATCGTCATCGACGACGACGCGGCCGGCGATTACTGGTCTGACGGCGGCCGCAAACACCTGCCGGTCTGGGATCGCTTCACGCTGCGCTTCGCCGACGGCGGCTGGCTGGCGCTGCGCGACAAGCGCCGTCTCGGCCGCGCCGTCCTGGATCCGCGGTTGGATCGTCTCGGTCCGGATGCCGCCGAGGTCACCCGCGACGACTTTCGGGCGCGGGTCGGGCGTGGCGACGGGCCGCTGAAGGCGCGCATCATGGATCAGGCGGTGATCGCCGGCGTCGGCAACCTGCTCGCCGACGAGGCGCTGTGGCGCGCCAAGCTCGATCCGCGGCGACCGGCTGGCAGCCTCGACGACGCTGAACTCGATCACCTGCGCCGTGAGATCCGTGCCACCACGCGCCGCGCCATCGAGCGCGGCGGCGTCCACACGGGCGAGATCATCCCCCACCGCCGCCGCGACGGCGTCTGCCCGCGCTGCGGGGCCGATATGGAGCGGGGAACGATCGGCGGGCGCACCACCTATTGGTGCGCGCGCGAGCAGTCCTACGCGGGGTAGAAGCGCTTCAACATCGGCAGCAGGATCGCGTGCGGGGTGTACCGCGACGAGACGACGCTGGCCTTGATCGCCATCCCCGGCACCGCCATGCGGCGGTTGCTCGCGAGCGCGTTGATGGCCGTTTTGGCGCAGTCCGGCGAGGAGACCCGGACGAACGACGGCAGGCTCGCGAACGCGTCGGTCAGCCCGGCGCGCTGGGCGAACTCGGTGTCGACCGGCCCAGGGCAGAGCGCGGTGACCGCGACGCCGAGGTGCGACAGCTCGGTGTGCAGCGCCTCGGCGAAGCTCAAGGCGAAGGCCTTGCTCGCGGCGTAGGTCGCCTGGCCCGGGATCGGCTGGATCCCGGCCGAGGAGGCGACGATCAGGATCGCGCCCGACTCGCGCTGCACCATCCCCGGCGCGTAGGCGTGCGACAGGGCGACGACGGTCTCGCAGTTCAACCGCACCATGTCGCTCTCGGAGCGGCCATCGAGATCGACGAACTGCCCCGCGCTGCCGTAGCCGGCGTTGTTGATGAGGATGTTGACGTCGAGGCCGAGCGCCGCGACCCGCTCGGGCAGCGCGGCCACCGCCTCGGGGTCGATCAGGTCGGCGGCCAGCACCTCGGCGCGCACGCCGTGGGCCTCGCGCAGCTCGGCGGCCAGCGCCTCCATGGGGTCGACGCGGCGAGCGACCAGGACGACATTGTGGCCGCGGCCGGCCAGCTCGCGCGCCAGGTCGACGCCGATACCGGAGGAGGCTCCGGTGACCAGCGCGGCGGTGGACGATGACGGTTCGGGCAGGGCCATGGTGAGGGGACCCTACTCGGCGGCGAGATCGCGGCGGTAGGTGACCATGAACCGGTGCGGCCAGTCACCGTGCGTCTGCGCTTTCAACCGCGCCACGTTCTCGTGGTGATACCGACTGCTCAGCGACTCGGCGTGACCAATCACGTTGTTGTCGGTGATGCCATACTTCGCCTGCAGCCAGCGCGTGAGCCACAGCGAGGCGCGCAGCATCCTGATCGAACCGAGCACTCCGGCCTCCCGGAAGCCGACGTGTTCGATCCCGATCGCGGTCCAGTTCAACCCGACCGTGTGGCGGCAGATCCACTTCAGCGAGACGAGCTGGTGAATGGTCCCGCGCGTGTCGATCACGAAGTGCGCGCAGGTGCCGGGCAGCTCGTGGAGCTCGCTGTCGGGCACGTCCGGCGCGAACGTGTTGAAGGTCTCCGAGAAGGACGCGTTCTCGGTCATGTGCTCGACGATGACCTTCGGCGCGATCAGGCGCGCGCGGTGCAGCCCGTAGTGGCGGACGGCGTAGGCGCGGGTCTCGGCGATGCGCCGGGAGCCGAACGGGATCGGGTCGTGGACGATCGGTGGTGCGGCGATCGCCATCAGCCGAGCAGGTAGTTCCAGGACAGCGCGACCTCCTCGATGGGCGCGATCCCCACGACCTCGCCGTCGACGGTTACCGACGAGCCGTCGGGCGCGACCTCGACCTCGGCGCGCACGTCGTTGCGCACCATGTCGGCGGCGGTGACGTCGCGGCAGCCGCGGACGATCGAGCGCGTCCGCGTGGTCGGAAGCTCGGTGTCCTGTGCGGCGGCGCTGGTGAAGGCGATCGACAGCCGGGCGGCCGCGGCCCCGTGGGCGCCGACCTGGCGTTGGACGACGACGGGCTCGCAGAGCATGGTGGTGGCGTTGGGATCCCCGCTGGCGCCCCAGGCGGCCACCCCCATCTTCACCACCAACTCGGGTCGAACGCCGAAGTGCTGGGGCAGCCACAGGACGCAGTCGGCGACGCGCCCCGGCGTCAGCGCGCCCACGTCGTGCGAGAGGCCGTGGACAATTGCGGGGTTGATGGTGACCTTGGCCAGATGGCGCAGGACGCGCTCGTTGTCGGCGAGACCAGCGGCGTCGTATCCGGCGCCGGATGGGTGAGCCTGATACCGCTTCATCACGTCGGCGCTCTGGAACGCGCGTCGCACGACCTCGCCCGCACGGCCCATGCCCTGCGAGTCACTCGACAGCATGTGGATGATCCCGAGGTCGTGCAGCACGCCCTCGGCGGCCATCGTGGCGGGCCGAACGCGCGCGTTCGCGGCGGTCCAGTCACCGTGGATGCGCCCCGGCTCCAGCACGTGGACCGCCGCGACCATCGCGGCGTGCTCGGCGGCGGTGTCGACGCCGAACGGGACCGTCGGCGTCGTCGAGGAGGTCAGGATCCGCTCGCGGCCGGCGAGGCGCAGGAGGTCGGGCGCATGGCCGCCGCCGGCGCCTTCGATGTGAAAGGCGTGGACCGAGCGACCGGCAAACGCCGCCAGCGTGCCATCGACCGAGAGCACCTCGTTGAGCCCGTCGGTGTGGATCGCCAGCTGGACGTCGTGGCGATCGCAGACGTCGAGCGCGGTGCGGATCTGGGCCGGGCCGGCGCTGACGTCCTCGTGGATCTTCAGCGCGGCGCCGCCGGCGCGCAGGCCGTCCTCGACGCGCTCGGCGCGTGAGGAGGAGCCGCGCACGAAGAGCGCCGCGTTGATCGGCGCGTCCTCCAGCGCGGCCCACGTCGTCGCCAAGCCGGACTCCGGGTTGGTGCCGAGGTTCCAGACCGGGCCGTAGTCCTGGGAGACCATCGTCGTGATCCCGCCGGCCAGCAGCGCGTCGGTGACCTGCGGCGAGAGCCAGTGCACGTGCGTGTCGACGCCGCCGGGGGTCACGATCATCCCGGTCGCGTCGAGGACCGCGGTGCCGACGTCGAGCACGACGTCGACGCCGTCCATCGTGTCCGGGTTGCCGGCGCGGCCAACGCTGACGACGCGGCCACCCGTCACACCGATCGACGCGTAGCGGACGCCGAGGATCGGATCGAGGATCAGGCCGCCGACAATCGCGGTGTCGACGCCGCCGCGTTGCGCGCGCACGCCGAGGCCGTCGCGCATCGTGTTGCCGAAGCCGGGGACGAGTTCGTCGGGGCCGTGGACGTCATCGCGCTCGGCCAGGACGTGGAGGTCGGTATCGCCGAGGCGGACGGGCTCGGCTCTACGCACCGTGATAGCCCTTCTCCCGCGCTAGCGCCAGCGCGGCCTCGCGCGCCCCCGGCTCATCCAGCGGGCCGTCGACCAGCTCGCCGTGCCCGCGCACGACGCGCGCGCCGCCGATCGGCATCAGCGCGACCTCCGCCGGCTCGCCCGGCACGAAGAACACCTTGGTGCGCGCTGGGACCGCCAGACGCATCCCCCACGCCGCGGCGCGGTCAAAGTGCAACATGGGGTTGGTCTCGAAGAGGTGGATGTGGCTGGTCACGCCGATGAGGACGGCGCCCTCGTTGACCACCGTGATCCGGGCGACCGCGCCATCGAGCCACGGGATCTCGGGTTCGCGCTCGGGCGCCGCGGGCGGCGCCCCGCCGAGCGGATCCTCGACCACCACGAGATGGCGCCCGTCGCGGAAGACCGCCTCGACCTCGATGCGCCGGACGAGGTCCCGCACGCCGTCTAGCACGTCGTCTTCGCCCAGGATCGCGTAGGCGCCTGCGACGACCGCGTCGTAGCGCAGCCCGTCGCGCGCCATCTCGCAGATCCCGTCGGCGATGATCGCCGTCGCCTCGGCCTGGTTGAGCTTGAGCCCGCGCGCCCGGCGCGCCCGCGCCAGCTCGGCGGCGAGGAAGAGCAGCAGGCGATCCTGCTCCTGGGGCAACAGCCTCATCGCTGCTGAGCCTAGCCCCCGGCGGTCGTCGGCGGAAAGCGCCCGCGCAGCTCGTCGACGAAGCGCGCCAGGTCGCTGGTGACGATGTCGGCACCCCACGCGCGCGCCAGCTCGATGACGGGCCCGCGGTAGAGCGCACCGCCGACGGCGACGAGCGGCCGCGGGCGGACCCGGTGCAGCATGCCGACCGCCTCCTCGGCACCGGGAAGCCGGCCGACGGTCGAGGTCGACAGCGCGACGACGTCGGGACACTCGGTCGCGACGAGATCGGCCAACGCGCCGGCCGGTGCGGCCGCCCCCAGCGCGATGACCTCCCAGCCGCCCCGTTCGAGCAGATCGGCGAGCATGCGCGCGCCGAGCGCGTGGTGCTCGTCGGGCGAGGCGGTGACGACCGCGAGCCGCCCGCGCGTCGGCGCCAGCCGCCGATCAGGCGCGAGCGTGGTCAGCAGCTGGGCGGTCACCTCGGTGGCGTAGTGCTCGTCGGCGACGCTGATCTGCTCCAGCGACCACAGCTCACCGATCTCCTCGAGCGCGGGTGCCAGGACCAAGGTGTAGATGTCGACGATACGGACCCCACGGTGCGCAAGCCCCTCGATCTGCGCGCGAGCCTGGCGGTCATCACGTGCCAGCAGCGCATGCTGGTAGGCGACCGCCTCGTCGGCCAGCACCTCCGGTGGCAACGGCTCGGGAATCAACCGCCCCGTTCGCTCTTCACCGTGCAGCGCGCGGTCAACCGCAGCGTTGACGAAATGCGAGAGCTCCTCCCCGTCGCGATGCAGGCGTTGCTCGAGCTCGTCCAACAGACCGGTCTCGAAGCGGATCGGCCGCACCTTGGTGCCCATGGTCGCGATGCTAGCTGGCATCCTGCCTAACGCCATGACGACGCCTGCCGCCGCTGGACTGACGATGCCGCCTGAATGGGCACCGCACGAGCGGACGCTGATGGCCTGGCCGTGCCGGCGGGAGCTGTGGGGCGGCCAGCTGAGCGCCGCGAAGGGCGAGAGCGCCGGGGTCGCCAACGCGATCGCCGCGTTCGAGCCGGTGACGATGGTCGCCCGCGACGCGGCGGATGTCGCCGAGGCGCGTGCGGCGCTGGCCGGCAACGTCGAGGTGGTGCAGCTCGCCGTCGACGACTCCTGGCTGCGCGACAGCGGGCCGATCTTCGTCGTCGACCACGTGACCGAGCCGAGCCTGCGCGTCGGAGTCCACTTCGGCTTCAACGCCTGGGGCGACAAGTTCGAGGGCTATGAGAGCGATCAGGCGGTCGGCGGGCTGCTAGCCCGGCGCGTCGGCGCCGACGTCGTCCGGGCCCCGCTAGTGCTCGAGGGCGGCTCGATCGCCGTCGACGGCACGGGCACCCTGCTCACCACCGAGCAGTGCCTGCTGCACCCCAACCGCAATCCCGCGCTGGGCCGCGACGAGATCGAGCACCACCTCAAGGACTATCTCGGGGTCTCACGCGTCGTCTGGCTTGGCCAGGGGGTGTTGGAGGACAAGGACACCGACGGCCACGTCGATTTGATCGCCGCCTTCACCAAGCCCGGCACGGTCTTGCTCCAGCGTGCCGCCCCCGACAACCCCAACCACGACAACATGGCCCACAACCGCGAGGTCGCTGTCGCCGCCGGCCTGGAGGTCCTCGACTTCGACCCCTTGGCCTACGCCGAGGTCGACGGCGAGCAGGTCGTCGCGTCCTACATGAACTTCTACGTCGGCGACCGCTTCGTCATCGTCCCGACCGCCGGCCAACCCGACCTCGACACCGAGGCGCTCGCGCGCATCCACGACGCCTTCGACGGCGCCAAGGAGGTCATCGGCGTCCCCGGCGTCATCCACGCCTTCGGCGGCGGCGGACCGCACTGCATCACGCAGCAGGTCCCGGCCCTGGCCCGCTGAGCTACTTGTGCGCGCGGCGCAGCCGCGCGCGCTCCTGGTGCTTCTCGACCACGCGCTGGATCAGCTGCAGGTACTGCTGGACGCCGGTCGCCTTCATGCGGCCCTCGTGGACGGCCTGGGCCCAGTCGTCGACCTTGGCGCCGTGCTCGACCATCAGGTTGAAGAAGTCGCGGCGCATCTCGACGCGGACGCGCGCGTCGGCGGCGATGTCCTTGGTGACCTTGAGCTCAGGCAGCTCGAGCCGGAACTGCTGGGTGTCGCCGCGGCCGTGGAAGTCAATGCCCACGACGAGCTTCATCGGCTTGAGTGCCGTCACCTCGTCAAGGACGCTCCGGGCGGCCTGCTCGATCAACTGCGGTGCGTCGCTGCTCACGCTGCGGCACGCTAGCGGACCACGCGGTAGCGGACGTGGGTGGCCCCCGGTGAGGTGACCGCCTCGACGACTTGGAGCGCCGGGTCGCCGACGTCGACGAACAGCCGCTCGCCGGCGCCGAGCACGATCGGGACGATGTGCAGATACAGCTCGTCGAGCTGTCTGGCGGCCAGGACCTGGTTGATGGTGCTCGCACCGCCACCGATGCACACGTTGCGCTCACCCGCCGCCTCGCGCGCCCGCTCCAGCGCGACCTCGACGCCCTCGGTGACGAAGTGGAAGGTCGTACCGCCCGCCATCTCCACCGACTCGCGCGAGTAGTGGGTCAGCACGAATACGGGCGTGTGGTACGGCGGGTCCTCGCCCCACCAGCCGCGCCAGTCGCCCTTCCAGTCATCGCGGATCGGCCCGAACATGTTGCGCCCCATGACGTAGGCGCCGTTGCCGTCCAGCAAGTGCGCGGTGACCTCGGCGTCGACCGGATGCGGCTCGGAGGCGAACATCCACTCGTGCAGCCGCTCCCCACCGATCCCCAGCGGATCATCGGTGCTCTGCTGCGGCCCCGCCATGTAGCCGTCGAGGGAGATCGCGATCTGGGCGGTGACCTTGCTCATGGCCCCAAGACTGCCAAAGGACGCCGGACTCATCGTCCGGCGCCCTTGCAACTCAGATCTTGTGCCGCTGCAACAGCTTCTTGCCGATGACCATCCGCTGGATCTCCGACGTGCCCTCGCCGATCAGCAGCAACGGCGCGTCGCGGTAGATCCGCTCGATCTCGTACTCCTTGGAGTAGCCGTAGCCGCCGTGGATCCGCAGGCACTGCTCGGCGCAGAAGTGCGCGGTCTCTGACGCAAACAGCTTGGCCATGCCGGCCTCCATGTCGGAGCGCAGGCCGGCGTCCTTCATCATCGCGGCGCGGCGCGTCAGCAGGCGCGCGGCGTCGAGCTGGGTGGCCATGTCGGCGAGCTTGAACTGAATCGCCTGGTGCTGGGCGATCGGCTTGCCGAAGGTCTTGCGCTCCTGGGAGTACTTCAGCGCCAGCTCCAGCGCGCGCTGGGCCAGACCAACGCCGCGGGCGGCGACGTTGGCGCGGCCGACCTCCAGGGCGTCCATCATCTGCGCGAAGCCGGCGTTCAGCCCCTCGTCCTCACCGCCGAGGATGTTCTCGGCCGGGCACTTGTACCCGTCGTAGACCAACTCGGTGGACTCGACGCCCTTGTACCCCATCTTCTTGATCTTGGGCGGGACGACCAGGCCGGCGTACTCACCCGTGTTCTCGCTGACGCCCGCCTCCTTCTCGGTGATGAAGCAGGTGAAGCCCTTGTGGGTGGGCTGCGCGTCAGGGTCGGTCTTGACCAGCAGGAAGACCAAGGACGACATCAAGCCGTTGGTCACCCACATCTTCTGGCCGTTGATCTCGTAGCTGCCGTCGTCGATCTTCTTGGCGTTGGTCTTGATCGCCTGCACGTCGGAGCCGAGCTCAGGCTCTGAGAGCGAGAAGGCCGCGCGGATCTCGCCGGTCGCCATGCGCGGCAGGTACTTCTCCTTCTGCGCGTCGCTGCCGTACTTGAGCAGCAGGTAGGACCCGATGAAGTGCGTGTTGATCACGCCGCTGATCGAGATCCAGCCGCGCGAGAGCTCCTCGACGACCATGACGTAGGTCGTGAGGTCGAGGCCGAGGCCGCCGTACTCCTCCGGGATGGTGATGCCGAACAATCCCAGCTCCTTGAGCTGGTCGACAATCGCCTTCGGGTACTCGTCGGCGCCGTCGTAGTGCTCGGCGTTGGGAATGATCTGCTCGTCGACGAACTGCCGGACCATCTCGATGATGGCCTTCTGCTCGTCCGTCGTGTCGTTGTAGACGCTGGTCTCGACGGCCATTGCTGCTCCAGGTTTCCTCGTTAAGTGGTCCGTCCAGAATACCTGTGACGGCCCGAACGTTCGTCCGCGAGCGCGCCCGAAGATCCGATGGACCGGCTTCCGGGGTCGATGAGGTCGCGAGTCACGGATGACCGACGGATCCAACCTGAACCCGAACGCAGGCGCCGTGCAGCGCCTCGGCCCCCTGGCCGACGCCCTGCTGGAGGCCACGCTTCCCGCCTGCGTCCGCGACGCCGCGGGCCGGTACGTCGCCGTCAACCCGTCGTTCGCCGACCTCGTCGGCCTCGAGGCCTCGCGCCTGGCCGGCAAGACCGACAACGCGCTGCAGCCCGCCGACGTGGCGCATCGCGTCGCCGAGCTTGACGCGTTGGTGCTTGAAGCCCACGGGCATCTCGACGCGCGCGAGACGATCCTGGCCCGCGACGGCCGCCGAGCGATGCGCGCCTGCCGCTTCCCGGTCTACGACGAGGGCGAGCCGTGGGCGATTTGCGTCGTCATGGCGCCCGGCGACGATCTGCAGGTCGGCCGCGAGCAGCGCGAGAAGCTCCAGGCGTCGATCGGCCAGATGGCCACCTCCGGCCTCTCAGCCCCGGCCGAGGAGGTCGTCGCCGAACGCGCGGCGCGTGCGGCGGCCGACGCCGAAGCCTTTGCCGCCCGCGAGGCGCTGGCGGTCGAGCGCGAGGCGCGCCTGGAGGCCGAGATCGCGTCGCGGTCGGCCGCCGAGCAGCTCGAGCGCGCCGACGCCGAGCTGGAGCGCCTGCGCGAGGAGGCCGCCCGCGCGGCCGGCGAGCGCGACGAGGCCGCCACCCGTGTCGACGAGCTCGCCGCCCAGCTCGCCTCCGTCCGCGACCACACCGGCGCGCTCGATGGCGAGCTGGCCGCCGCCCGCGACCGCGCGGCGGAGGCCGAGCAGCAGCTCGCCGAGGCGACCGCGCGGTATGAGGACCTCGCCCACGAGCTGTCCTCGGCCCAGGAGCGGGCCGGCCTGCTCTCCGGCGAGCTGGACGCTGCGCGCTCCGGCGACACCGACCTGCAGCGCCAGGTCGCCGAGCTCGGCGGCCGCTGCGAGGCGTTGCAGAACGAGCTGGCCGCCGCGGGCGCGCGCCGCGATCAGCTCGACGCCGAGCTGGCGGGGCTGCGTGACGGCCGGGGCGGCGTCGAATCTCAGCTGGCCGAGGTTGCGGCGCGGCGCGACGAGCTGGAGGCCGAGCTCGAGGCGGTCCGGGGCAGTCGCAAGGAGCTGAAGGCGCGCGCCAAGGAGGCCGAGGCCGAGGTCCAGCGGCTACGCGCCGAGCTGGAGGGCGTGACCGCCGGCGTGCCGAGCGCCGCCGACGTGGAGGCGCTGGCCGAGGCCGTCGCCGCCAAGGACGGCTTCGCCGCCGAGCTGGCCGCGCTGCACGGCGAGCACGACGATCTCAAGCGCCTGCTGGACGAGACGATCGCCTCGCGCGAGGAGCTCGTCGCCGAGCAGGCCGCGCTGCGCGAGCGCCACGACGTCGCCGCACGCGAGCTCGAGCAGGAGCGCGAGCGCGCCGAGTGGCTGGGCGGCGAGCTGGCTGCCGCGCAGGACGCGGTCCGGACCGCCTCTGACGCCACCGCCGCGGCCGACGCGCGCCGCGAAGATCTCGAGCGCGCGCTGCACGCCGCGCACGAGCGCACCGAGACGCTGCTGGCCGAGCTGGAGGCCGCCCGCGCCACGGTCGGCGACGGCGAGCGCCTCGCCCACGCGCTGGAGGCCGAGCGCGAGAAGTCCGCCGCTGCCGAAGCCGCCGTGGCCGATGCGCGCGAGCGCGCCGAGTCGCTCGCCCGCGAGCTCACCGCCGCCCAGGAGTCGCTGGCTGCCGCCGACGCGCGCCTGGCCGCCGAGCACGAGCGCGTCGCCGCGCTGGCCGAGGAGGCCGACCGCCGCGTCGCCGCCGAGCGCGAGCGGGCGGCGACGCTGGAAGAGGAGGCGCTGCAGAGCGCCGCCGGCGGCGAGGCTGCTGCGTCAGAGCTCGCCCGTGAGCGGGAGGCGCGGCGGACTGCCGAGCTGGAGCGCGATCGCACCCGTGACGCGCACGCCCGCACGCGCGAGGCGCTCGACCATCACCGCACGGTCGCTGAGGAGGCACAGTCCCGGCTGGCCGAGCTCGAGGGGGTGCGAGCCGAGGCCGATGCGCGGCTCGCCGCCGCCGAGGTGGCGCGCGAGGAGCTGTTGGCGCGTGCCCAGGCGGCCGAGGCCGATCGCGGCGACGCCGGAGAGGTGCTGCGTGCCGCCGAGGCCGCGCGCGATGAGGCGCTGGCGCACGCCGAGCGGTTGCGCGCCGAGGTCGAGGCGGCGGCGCATGCGTTGGCGGTTGCCGAGAGCGCACGGGATGAGGCGGTCACGCGCCAAGCGGGCGCCGAGCAGACGCGCACGCAGGCGATCGAGGCGCTGCGCGCTGCTGAGGTGGAGCGCGATGCCGCGGTTGCCGCCGCTGTCGAGACCGATCAGGAGACGGTCGCGCGGTTGGTCGCGGTGGAGGGCGAGCGCGATGCATTGGGCGAGCGGCTCGCGGCGACCGAGGCCGCGCGGGCCGAGCTCGTCGATCGCGTGCATGCCGCCGAGACGCTGGCTGCCGGGGCGCAGGCCGCGGCGAACGAGGCTGCCGCCCGCGCCCAGGACGCCGCCAACGCGCTCGGCAGCTCCGACGCGCAGGTCGCGCATGCGCTCGGGCAGGCGCAGGCCGCCGAGGCTGCACGGGTGCAGGCCGTCGCCGATCTGGGCGCCGCACAGGCGGTCGCCGCCCAGGCCGACCTCGCGATCACGGCCGCGTTCGAGGCCCGCGACGCCGCCGTGGCGCGGGCTGCCGAGGCCGAGCAGGAGCGCGACGCCGCCCTGGATCGCGCCGCCCGCGCCGAGGCCGCCCGCGACCAGGCGCTGGCCGAACTGGACGCCGCGCGCGCCGAGCGAGATTCCGCACTGGCTGCCGCCGTTGCCGAAGCGACCTCCGAGCAGGCCGAAGCGCTCGCCGCCGACGCCCAGCGCCAGGCCGAGACCCTCGCGGCCGACGCCCACCGCCGCGCGGAGGTCGCCGAGCTGCGCGCCGACGACGCCGAGCGCCGCCTCGGAGAGGCAGAGAGCGCCCGCAACGACGCCCGCCACGCGCTGGCCCGCGCCGAGGAGCACGTCGGCGACGAGGTCGCAACGCTGCGTGCCGACCTCGACCTCGCGCTCGGCGCCCGCGAGGAGCTGCAGACCCTGCTCGATCAAGAGCGCGAATCGCGCGAGCTCGCTGAGCGTCGCCTCGCCGACGTCGGCCCTGCGCAGGTTGTCGCACAAGTCCCCGCGGTGATGACTTCGCCCTACAGCAACGGCCGCCCGTCGCTGCCGCCGCTGGAGGTCGCCGCCGCCCAAGCCAAGGCCTTTGCCTACTCCGCGCCCACCGAGCCGGAGGGCCCGCCGCCAGGCTTCACCCCGGATGCGTTGGAGGACTTCGATCGCGCGCTGGCCAAATCCTCCAGCCCTCGCGCCGCCGGCCGCGCCGCCTTGCAGGCGCTCGCGACCGCGACCGGCTGGAAGGGCGGCGCGCTCTGGCAGCCTCGCGACGAGGGCGACTTCGGCTGCGCCGAGACCTGGAGCGCCTACATGTCGGGCCTCGAGGCCTGGGAGACCATGGCCTGGCGCGCCCATCTCGAAGACGGCCTCGTCCCCGCCGCTGCCGGCTCCGGCGAAGCCCACTGGGCCGACACCGACGACATGCTCGCCTGCCCCCGCTCCCGCTCAGCCGCCTGGGCCGAACTCGGCACGCTGGCCACCGTCCCCGTCGTCCACCCCGACGGCCGCGTCCTCGCCGTCCTCGAGCTGGTCCGCGAGACCCACGACGCCGCGGACCCCGAACTCCTCGCCACGCTCTCCGGCGTCGCGGTGCGGTTGGCCGAGCGCCTGGGCGCGATCGAGCAGGAGCTCGCGGCGGCGAGCGGACGCTTCTAGACGCTGGTTGCCATTGGCCGACGATATGACTAGAATTCTGGTCATGTCCGAGACCCTGCCGCTCTCATCCGTCAAGGCCCACCTCTCCGAGCTCGTCGACCGCGTCGAAGGCCAGCACGATCGCGTCGTCGTGACGCGCAACGGCCGCCCTGCCGCGGTCCTCATCAGCCACGAGGATCTCGAGGGTCTCGAAGAAACCCTGGCCGCTCTCTCAGACCCAGACCTCATGCAGCAGATCCGCCAGAGCGAAGCCGCAGTGGCTGAGGGCGACGTCGTCGCGCTCGACGACCTGCGCACGCGACTGGGCAGCAATCAGCAGGCGTGACCGACCAACCCTGGCGACTCATTGTCGCCGGCCCAGCCGCCCGCAACCTCGAACGGCTGCCCGCCAAATACGCGACCGCGGTCATCGAAGCCCTCAGCGCGATCGCCGCCAACCCTCATCGCCTGGGCAAGCCACTGCGCTTCGAGCTGACCGGCCGCCGGTCAGCACGCCGCGGCCCCTACCGCATCATCTACACCATCGACGACACAGCACGAACCATCACCGTGCTCGCCATCGCCCACCGCGCCGACGTCTACCGCAGTACCTGACGCCGTTTCCGATGACCGCCGCCCTCGGTTACCGTTGGCCGGTGACCGACGCGATCCTCTGGGGCGCCCTCGCTGCCTCGTCGCTGGTGATCGGTGCGGTTCTCGGCCTCGTGCGCGCGTGGCCGGATCGATGGGTGGGCGTCGTGCTCGCGTTCGGCGCCGGGGCGCTCATCAGCGCGGTGAGCTTCGACCTGGCCCAGGAGGGCGCAAAGATCGGCGACCCGGGCGTACTGGCCATCGGGCTCGCGGTCGGCGCGGGAACCTACTTCACCGCCGACCGGCTGCTGGATCGACACAGCAGCGGGGCGGGCACCTCGCTGGCTCTCGGCGCGTTTCTCGACGGCATTCCCGAGCAGCTCGTCCTCGGCATCGGCATCGCGGCCGGCAACGGCGTCAGCGTCGGCCTGCTCGTCGCGATCTTCGTGTCCAACCTGCCGGAGGCGATCGGCTCGGCGACCGAGATGCGCGACGGCGGCAAACGGCCGGCCACGATCCGCCGTCTCTGGATCCTGGTCGCGCTGATCTGCGCGACCGCGACCGTCGTGGGTTACGTGGTCGCCGACAACGTCTCGGGCAACCTCAACGCGGCGGTCGACGGCTTCGCCGCCGGCGCGCTGCTTGTGATGTTGATTGACTCGATGATCCCCGACGCGGTCCGCAAGGGCGGCGACGTCTCGGGCCTCATCACCGTGCTCGGGTTCGCCGTGGCGGCGGGGCTGTCGGGGATCGGCTGAGATGGATGGGTGCAATTTGGGTGTAACGCAACCAAACTGCTACTCTCGTCGGGGTGAAGACGATCCAGATTCGCAACGTCCCGGATGAGGTGCACCGCACCCTGCGCACCCGCGCGGCAGCGTCTGGGATCTCCTTGTCGGACTACGCACTGGGCGAGCTCGAACGCGTCGCTCAGCACCCACCGGTCGCCGACGTACTCGCACGCGCACGCGCACGCTCAGGCGGTGCCGAGAGCGGAGCGGCGGTGGCCGCTGTGCGCGCCGGGCGCGACCGCGACTGAATCCTCGTGCTCGTTGTCGACACCTCGGCGGTCCTCGAGGCGCTCACTACCCGTGAGCCCGCACCGGGGCTCGTCGACCGCCTCGCCCGCGATAGCGACTTGCACGCACCACACCTCATCGATACCGAGGTGCTGCATGCGCTGCGGCGCATGACCATCGCCCGAGTGATCAGCGACGAGCGCGCCGCCGATGCCCGCAGCGACTATGCCGAGCTCACGCTCTTGCGGTATCCCCACCAACCATTCAGCGACCGCGTGTGGGAGCTGCGTCACAACCTCACCGCCTATGACGCCACCTTCGTCGCGCTCGCCGAAGCGCTCGACGCACCCCTTATCACCTGCGACGCACGTCTCGCCTCCGCGCCAGCGCACGTTGCCCGCATCGAGCTGTTCGCCGCCTCGTAGGCGACGCCGTGGCTAGTGTGCCCAGGCGATGAACTTCGCCGTGGATGTGGTCGAGGCGGCTGACGCTGAAGGGGTCGCGCTCGTCGAGCTCGACCGTGCCGGTGGTCGCCGTGAGCATCGGTTTGGCGCGGTTGCGCAGGCGGTGCGGACGATGGCGGCCGAACTGCATGCGTATGGCGTGCGGCGTGGGGATGTCGTGCTGACGCTTGCCGGCAATCAGCCCGACTGGGTTGTGGCGATGGTCGCGTGCTTTCGGCAGGGATTCGTCGTGTTGCCGTGCACCGAGCAGTTGCGGGCCAAGGATCTGCGGCTGCGCCTCGATGTCACGCAGCCTGTGGCGGTGGTGGCCGATCGGCGGAACGCCGACGTGCTGGCCGAGGCCGGCTGGGACGGGCCGACGATCTGGGGGCCGGGCGTCATGGACCGGCCGACGCCGGGCGACGTGCCACCCGCCGCCGACCTCGCCCCGCTCGACCCGTGCCTGATCACCTTCACCAGCGGGACCGCGGGCGAGCCGAAGGCCGTCCTGCATGGCCAGCGCTACCTCGACGGCCAGCACCTACAGGCCGAGCACTGGCTCTCAGCGCGGCCCGGCGACCTCGTCTGGTGCACCGCCGCCAGCGGTTGGAGCAAGTCGGCGCGCAACGTCTTCATCGCGCCGTGGCTGCGCGGTGCCACCGCACTACTGCACGACGCGCGCTTCGATCCCGCCGAGCGCCTCGACATCCTCGAGCGCGAGCGCGTCGCGGTGCTGTGCATGGCACCGACCGAATACCGCGTGATCGCCAAGCGCGTGGGGCTGCGCCGCTTCCCTCAGCTGCGCGCGCTGGTCGCCGCCGGCGAGGCGCTCAACCCCGAGGTGCTGGAGGTCTGGCGCGACGCGACCGGCCTGGAGATCCGCGACGGCTACGGCCAGACCGAGACCGGCCAGCTGACCGGCAACCTCGACGGCGAGCCCGCGCGCGCGGGCTCGATGGGTCGCGCACTGCCCGGGGTGAAGCTGTGGATCGAGGACGG
Source organism: uncultured Conexibacteraceae bacterium (assembly GCA_963836485.1). Taxonomy (GTDB): domain Bacteria; phylum Actinomycetota; class Thermoleophilia; order Solirubrobacterales; family Solirubrobacteraceae; genus Baekduia. The sequence continues at coordinate 479,767 of CAWIJS010000013.1, forward strand.
TGAGTTGGTCGCCGACCCCGTGACGGTCCCGACGTTCTTCTTAAGGTACTTGGGTGAGGAGGAGCCCGATCCGAGCAGCCGGCCCTGGCACACCGGCGACCGCGTGATCGAGGATTCCGACGGCTACCTCTTCTTCGAAGGTCGCACCGACGACGTCATCATCTCGGCTGGCTATCGGATCGGCCCGTTTGAGGTCGAGTCGGCCTTGGTCGCCCACCCCGCGGTCGCCGAGGCCGCCGTCGTCGCCGCACCGGACGAGGAGCGGGGCTCGATCGTCAGAGCGGTCGTCGTCCTGCGTGATGGTCACGCGCCGAGCGACGACCTCGCTCGGGCATTGCAGACCCACGTGAAGGACTCGACCGCGCCCTACAAGTACCCGCGCATCGTCGAGTTTGCCGACGACCTGCCGAAGACATCGAGCGGCAAGGTACGCCGCGCGCTGCTGCGCGGCGAGTAGGGCCCGACCGGCTCCGAGTCGCTTTGGGCGACCCGGAGCCGTGGGGTTGTTCAGGACTTGGCGGCCTTGTTGTAGGTCTCGAAGAGACGGTCCAGCGCTTGGGCTGCCAGGCGATCGTGGGTGATCTCGGCCAGCGTCTCGGGTGAGATCGGGCCGTTGTGCTCGGGCAGGCGATCGGCGTTGCTCATCGCCAGGTCGTAGCGACGCAGGCCGAGGAGATTGATCAAGTCCTCGGTCAACGGGACCTCGAAGGTCTCCTGAGCCGGTTCCACCTTGTCGGGGTTACAGCCGACGGCGTTGATGAGGTCGAACACGTCGCGGTAGCGCAGGAACAGACCGCACTGGGCGTCGGGGCTCAGGTCGAGCAAGTCCTCAAAGTGATCGTGCTCGAACATCGCAACCTTCTTAGCCTCGTCACGCAGAACGTCTGCGGTCTCGCGGTCAACGACGACCATCGTCGGCGCGTGGGTACGCTGCGAGGTACTCATGGGAGCCTCTACTCCTTTGGGTCATGCCCCCGGCCGTTGGTAGCGGCGCGGGGGTGCTGTATTTGGTTGAAGGGCGGAGCCTAGCCGGGTGAGTGGACGGAGGGGCTCGATTGCGCAGAATCGTTGCGATGTTCGAGATTCACTGTCCGATTGACGACAACACCAACAACTGCCTGGACGCTCGCGGCGGACTCGTTGGCGGCGCGAGCGCGTTGAACCGAGGAGGCGATCCGTGATGTCGACATCCGAACGCGCAGCGAAAGCGCGGTGTTCGGTGCCCACACGAACCGAACGCATCAGGCAGTGCACAACTTTCACCAAGCACCGCAGGCCACCATCAACTGAGCGCGAGCGGAGCGGAGGTGGCGACATCACGGAGACGCCGACCAGCCAACCCCACACCGCACCCCCAACCACCGCCCGCACCGCCCTAGCGCGTCAAATCCGCAGCCATCTCATCGAACACCGCCACATACGCATCAACCGCCTCATCCGTATGCGTTACGGAAAGGGTCCACTCTTCCTCACGCCCCGGCGTCATGAAGATCCCGCGGTTCATGTTGTACAACCACGCCAGGTCGGCGATCTCCGCGTCCTGCTGGGCCTTGAACGTCTCGTAGTCGATGATCCGCGTCGTCGCGAACGTCACGCAGCCCTTGGACCCGATCCCCACCGCATACCCCGGCAGGTTGTACTTCGCGATCACGCCCTCGCAACCCGCGAGCAGCCGGTCGTTCAACCCGTCAAGGTGCGCGTAGGCCTCCGGCGTCAAGACCTCCAACAAGTTCGCCCGGGTCGCCGCCATCCCCAGCGGGTTCCCGTTGTAGGTGCCCACTTGGTAGACCGTCCCGTCCTCGACGGCCTTGGCCAACTCCTCGTTCATGCCGATCGCCCCCGTCGGCAGCCCGCCACCCAAAGCCTTGGCCAACGTCACCATGTCGGGCATCACGCCGTACTTGTCGGTCGCGCCACCCGGGGCGACCGTCAGCCCGGTCTTGACCTCGTCGAAGATCAGCACGATCCCGTGCCGAGCCGTGATCGAGCGAACGGCCTCCAGATACCCCGCCTCCGGCAGCACGACGCCGAGGTTCATCATCGCCGGCTCCATGATCACGCAGGCGGGCTTGCGGTCCTCCGCCTCGAGCTCGACGATCCGCCGCTCCATCGACTCGGCGTCGTTGAAGTGCACGGCGAAGACGTGGTCGACGGTCGACTGCGGGATGCCGCCGCCGTAGGGCAGCGAGACCGGATGGTCGTGGTCGCCGATCTTGTCGTACTCGACACCGATCGACACCATCACGGTGTCGTGGTGGCCGTGGTAGGAGCCGAAGATCTTCAGCACGTCGTCGCGCCCCGTGAACGCGCGGGCGATCCGGATCGCGTCCATCGTCGACTCCGACCCGGAGTTCGTGTAGCGCCACTTCGGCAGGCCCCAGCGGCGGGCAAGCTCGTTGCCGACGACGATCGCGTCCTCGGTCGGCGCCGCGAAGTGCGTGCCCAACTTGTAGCGGTCGGTGATGGCACGCCCGATCGCCGGGTGCGCGTGGCCCTGGACCATCGAGCCGAAGCCGTTGTGGAAGTCCCACATCTCGTTGCCGTCGACGTCCCAGACCTTGGGGCCGTCGCCGCGCTCCAGGTAAATCGGCCACGGCTCGCGCACCTGATAGCTCGAGGCCACCCCGGAGGCGAGGTGCTCGTTGGCGCGCGCAAAGGTCTCGCCGCTGCCCTTGGTCGCCTCGTTGAGGCGCTTGGTCTCGCGCTCGGTCAGCTCGGCGATACGAGCGCGATCGATCGTGACGGTCTGAGCGTTGGCGGCCATAGTCATCCCATGGTAGGCGTGGGCGTTGTTCCTGTCTGTACCCCTTTGACCCGCGCAGACGCCGGGTCGTACAACGGTTCCGCGGTGACCACGCCGGCGACCCAGGTGCCGAAGACGTCGACCGCCACCTCGACTCCCGGAGCGGCGTAGGCCACCGGAACGTAGGCGTAGGCGATCGACGCGCCGACCGTGTAGCCGTAGCCCCCGGAGGTCACCCGGCCGACCACGCGGCCGTCGACCGCGACCGGTTCGTTGCCCAGCGCGACCGAGCGCGGGTCCTCCAGCACCAGGCAAACCAGACGTTTCTCCGGCGCGCCAAGATCCCGCAACGCCTCAGCGCCCAGGAACTCCTTGTCCTCGCGCACGCAGAACGAAAGGCCCGCCTCGTGCGGCGTCTGGTCGGGCGTGATGTCGGCGCCCCAGACGCGGTAGCCCTTCTCCAACCGCAACGAGTCGATCGCGCGATATCCGCCGGCGACGAGCCCATGCGGCGCACCCGACTCCCAGAGCGTGCGCCACAGCGCCGCGCCGTACTCGGTCGGGCAATAGAGCTCCCACCCGTACTCGCCGACGAACGTCACCCGCAGCGCGCGCACGGGCACGTCGCCCACCACGATCTCCCGCATCGACATATAGGGGAAGTCCAGCGCGTCCGGCGTCAACGGCGCCAGCACGTCGGGCGCCCGCGGCCCCCAGAGCGCGAAGCACGCCCAGCGCGACGTCGTGTCGACCACCGACACGCTGCCGTCACGCGGCGCGTGGCGCGTGATCCACGACCGGTCGTGCTGCCCGAACGCGGTGCCGGTGACGATCTGAAACGTCTCCTCGGCCAGCCGCGTCACCGTGAAGTCGCACTCGATCCCGCCGCGCGCGTTGAGCATCTGGGTGTAGGTGATGCGCCCGACGTCGCGCGCCACCTTGTTGTCGCACAATGACTCGAGGAACTCTGCAGCGCCCGACCCACTCACCTCGAACTTCGCAAACGAGGACTCGTCGAAGAGCCCGACGCGCTCGCGAACGGCGCGGTGCTCGGCGCCGATCGCCGGCGACCAGTGCTGGCCCGCCCAGCCGCGCGGGCGCAGCGCCCCATCGCCCTCCCCCGCGTTGGACCCGTACCAGTTGACCCGCTCCCAGCCCGACTTCTCCCCGAACGCCGCGCCATGGGCGAGATGCCACACGTAGTTCGACGACACCTTCAACGGCCGCCCGGCCGCGCGCTCCTCGTTGGGGTAGTGGATGTCGTAGTAGGTCTCATAGACCTCCTTGGTGCGCTTCAAGGCGTAGGCCGGCGAGCGGTACTGCGGCCCGAAGCGCCGGATGTCCATGTGCCACAGGTCCATCTGCGGCTCGCCGGCCACGATCCACTCGGCCATCACCTTGCCGATGCCTCCCGCGCCCGCGAGCCCGTGCGCGCAGAAGCCCGCGGCGACGAAGAGACCGTCGACCTCCGTCTCCCCCAGGCAGAACTCGTTGTCAGGGGTGAACGCCTCGGGCCCGTTGATCAACTTGGTGACCTTGACGTCCTCCATCGCCGGGACGCGCACCTTCGACGCCAGCGCGATCTCCTCAAAGCGCGGCCAGTCCTCCTCGAGCAGGCGCCCGTTGAAGTCGGGCGGGATGCGATCGACCAAGTGCTCGTCCAACGACCATGGCGCGCACGCCCGCTCGTAGCCACCCATCACCAACCCCTCGCCCTCCTCGCGGAAGTAGATGAGGTTGTCGGGATCCCGCAGCGTCGGGAGGTGGCGCGGGCCAACCGACCGATCGCGAAACGGCTGGGTGACCAAGTACTCGTGCGCCATCGGGACCACCGGGATCCGGACACCTGCCAACCGCCCCAACTCGGCGGCATACATGCCGCCCGCGATCACCACGCGCTCGCACTCGATACGCCCCCACTGCGTCTCGACCGCCCGCACGCGCTCGTCGACCACCTCGATCCCCGTCACCCGCGTGTGCGTGAAGATCCGCACGCCGCCACCCCGCGCCCCCTCCGCCAAGGCATACGTCAACTGCGACGGATCCAGATACCCGTCCGTCGGCAGATACGACGCCACCCGCACGCCATCGGTCGACATCAACGGGAACTTCGCCGCCGCCTCCTCAGCGCTCAGCAGCTCCAGCGGCAACCCGAACGTCCGCGCCCACGCGACCTGCCGGTGGACCTCCTGCTCACGTTCCGGCGTGCACGCCAGCCGGATTCCCCCGCACTCCACCCAGCCGCAATCCAACGACCGGTACAACTCGACCGAGTACATCATCATGGTCGTCAGCGAGACCGACGAGCGCAGCTGGCCGACCAGGCCGGCCGAATGAAACGTCGAGCCCGACGTCAGCTCGTCGCGATCAACCAGCACCACATCGGATTCGCCCAGCTGCGCCAGGTGATAGGCGATCGACGCCCCGCCCACCCCACCGCCGATGACGACCACGCGCGCGCGGTCGGGAAGCTCACGGGGTCGCGGCATCGCGCAGCCAACCTTCGAATCGGGAATCTGCCGTGGTCGCCGCCAGCCGGCGCAGATGGCGCTCGGCGTAGCCGGAGAAGTCGAAGTCCAGCTCGCTGATCGCGACCTGCACCGTGCCCCACAGCGCCTCGCGCACGTCCGACATCGAGCGCATCAGTCGCAGCGCCGCAAAGCGCCGGTCGGTGCACGGCTCGTCCCAGTAGGCAGCCAGCAGCGCACGGTCGTCGGCGTCGGTGAAGCCGTTGTTGATGGACAAGTTGCCAAGGTCGAAGTAGCGGTCGCCCATTCCGGCGTACTCCCAGTCGACCAGCCAGACGCGCTTGCCATCACCAAGCAGGTTGGCGGCCAAGAGGTCGTCGTGGCAGGGCACCACCGCGTGCTCGGGACCGGTCAAGGCGCCCGCGATCCGCTCAGCCAACTGCGCCGCATCCCAGGCCGCCTGCGGCAACGACGCACCGCGCTCGCGCGCCAGCGTCAAGTAGTCGCGGGCGATCTGCGGCACGTCGAAGCTCGCCGGCAGCGCCGGCGCGTGCTCATGAAAGGCACGCAGCGCGCGGGCGACCTCGACCATCGCCGGCGGCTCGCGGAGGACCGTGTCGAGCAGCGGCACGCCGGGCACGAACGCGGTCACCAGGCAGGAGTGCTCCGGGATGAACGCGAGCACGGCGGGCGCGATCCCAAGCTTGGCCGCCGCCTGCGTGGCCACGTGCTCTGAGGCGCGATCGATGCCCAGCAGCTCGGTCTGATGGCCGGCGATCCGCAGCACCACCTCGACCTCGCCAAAGCGCGCGCGGAAGTTGTGGTTGGTGATCCCGCCGCCCAGCGCCACGGGCTCTCCGGCCAGCGGGCCGAGTTGGTCTTGGACTGCGTCGATGACGGCGCGCGGCGGCCCCATGGTCTCCTGTGGCGGCCGACCCTAGTCCGCCTCGGGGTTTGCGGTCAATGGTGCGCTGCATATACCTTCGCGCGATGACGCTCGACGAGCTCCGCACGCAGGTCGCCGACGGCCGCATCGACACGGTGCTGCTGTGCCTGACCGACATGCAGGGACGGCTGCAAGGCAAGCGCATGGACGCGACCTTCTTCGTCGAGGAAGTCGTCGCCCACGGCGCCGAGGCCTGCAACTACTTGCTGGCCGTCGACGTGGAGATGAACACGGTCGAGGGGTATGCCATGTCCTCGTGGTCGCGCGGGTACGGCGATTTCGTGATGACGCCCGACCTCGACACGCTGATGGCGGTGCCGTGGCTGCCCCGGACCGCGCTCTGCCTCGTCGACCTGCAGTGGCAGGACGGCAGCGACGTCGTCGCCTCGCCGCGCCAGGTCCTGCGCCGCCAGCTCGCCCGCCTGCAGGAGCGCGGCTGGATCGCCAACGCCGGCTCGGAGTTGGAGTTCATCTTGTTCGAGGACAGCTACGAGGCCGCCTGGGACAAGGGCTACATCGGCCTCACCCCGGCCAACCGCTACAACGTGGACTACTCGATCCTCGGGACGACGCGCGTCGAGCCGCTGCTGCGCGCCATCCGCAACGCGATGTCCGGCGCCGGGATGCGCGTGGAGGACTCCAAGGGCGAGTGCAACCTCGGCCAGCACGAGATCAACTTCCACTACAGCGACGCGCTGACCACCTGCGATCGCCACGTCGTTTTCAAGAACGGCGCCAAGGAGATCGCCGCCCAGCACGGCCAAGCGATCACGTTCATGGCCAAGTACAACGAGCGCGAGGGCAACTCGTGCCACCTGCACCTCTCGCTCGCCGACCTGACGACCGGCGACAACGTCTTCGCCACCGACGAGCAGCTCTTCGACGCCTTCCTGGCCGGCGCGATCGCCGGGCTGCGCGAGCTGACGCTGCTACTCGCCCCCAACATCAACTCCTACAAGCGCTTTGCCGCCGGCTCCTTCGCGCCGACCGCCGTCGCCTGGGGCAACGACAACCGCACCTGTGCCTTCCGCGTGGTCGGCCACGGGCCGGGACGACGCTTCGAGTGCCGCCTGCCGGGCGGCGACGTCAATCCCTACCTCGCGCTCGCGGGCCTCATCGCCGCGGGCCTGCACGGCGTCGATCAGCAGCTGGCCCTGCCGCCGGTCTGCGAGGGCAACGCCTACACCGCCGAGGATGTCGAGCACGTGCCCACGACGCTGCGCGAGGCGCGAGCCCTCTTCGCCGAGAGCGCGATCGCCCGCGAGGCGCTCGGCGAGGAGGTCGTCGCCCACTACCTCAACATGGCCGACGTGGAGCTGGCCGCCTACGATGCAGCCGTCACCGACTGGGAGCGCGTGCGCGGCTTCGAGCGGTTGTGAGATGAGCACGCAAACCCCCGCCTCCTCCGATCTCCCCTCCTTCGAGACCGTCTTCGCGCCGGTGCGCTCCCAGACGGCCTTCGAGGAGACGCTCGAGCGGTTGGGGACGGCGATCAAGCTCGGCCTGCTCGCGCCCGGCGCGCGGCTGCCGGCCGAGCGGGAGCTCTGTACGCGGCTGGAGATCTCGCGCTCGACGCTACGCCAGGCGCTCACCGCGCTGGCCCAGAGCGGCCACCTGCACGCCGTGCGCGGCCGCGGCGGCGGCACGTTCGTCGCCGAGCGCCCGCCACCGCTGGACCCGCCGTCGCGCGCCGTGCTCGCCTCCTGGCACGACGCGTGCGACGTGCGCCTGGGCGTCGAGCTCGGGATCGCCGCGCTGGCCGCCACCCGCGCGCTGGAGGACGAGCTCGCACCGCTCGACGAGCTCGTTGGCGCGATGGACGACATGGCCGAGGACTTCCCCGGCTACCGGCAGGCCGACGTGCGCTTCCACATCGGGTTGGCCGAGGCGACCCACAGCCCGCGCCTGGTCGCGTTGGCCACCGAGGCCCAGGGGCAGATGACCGACCTCATCTCCTACATCGCCCACCCGCCCGAGATCCTCGAGCACGCCAACGCGCAGCACGCGCAGCTCCTGACCCGTATCCGCGCCCGTGACAGCGACGGCGCCGTGCGGATCATGGCCGAGCATCTCCGCGGGACCGAGCTGGTCCTGGCGGGACTGCTCCCGGGCGCTCGGGACTAGGCCGCCGGCTGCCCGGCCATCGCCGCGTCCAGCCCCTCGCGGGCCTGGCGGCGGACCTTGCCCTGGATGATCGGCGTCCAGCCGAGCAGCAGGCCTGCCGGACCCAGCGCCTGCCGGGCCCAGCCGTAGAAGGAGAAGCGGTCGTGGTGGGTGTGGATCAACCCATCGCGGAAGGTGAACTCGGCGTGGACGTCGTTGTGGACCTTGCGACCGGTTGCCGCGAAGGTGTAGTCGGCCAGCCAGTGCGCGCTGCCGCGCTCGTCGTGAGCCTCGTGGGCGACGAGCTCGATCTTGAGGTCCTTGGCGCGACCGGTGAGCATGATCCACATGGCGCCCGCCTCCTCGCCGTGCAGATCCTGAAAGACCGGATCAGAGAAATGGACGTCGGGTGCGTAGCAGGCGGCCATCGCAGCGCCGTCTAGCGCGTTGAAGGCGGTGTAGAAGCGCTCGATCAGCTCGGCGTGAGGATGGGCCATGAAGGCGACGCTACCTGACCGCTCAGTCCGACAGCGCGCTGGGATCTGACGGCACGTCGACGGCGTGCTCGCGCAGCGCCTCGAGCGGGACAACCTCGAGCGCGCGCTCGTGGGTGGAGGCCAACACGACGTAGGCCGCGGCGCCGTCGTGATAGGCCCGCAGCCAGTTCACCGCGGTCACGCACCAGCGATCGCCGGGCACCAGGCCGGGAAAACGGTACTGCGGCATCGGCGTGGTGAGATCGTTGCCGATGCCCTTCTGGTGGGCTAGGAACTCGGAAGTCATCACCGCGCAGATCGTGTGGCTGCCGAGATCCTCGGCGCCGGTGCTGCAGCAGCCGTCGCGGTAGAAGCCCGTGAGCGGGTCGGTACCGCAGGGCTCGAGATCGTCGCCCAGGACGTTGCGCTCGGTCTCGGGCTCGTTCACTCGGCCAGTATCGCGGATCGCCTGCGGCGCGGCCCTACGCCGGCTCGGCGTGCGACGCGGGCGGGGCGGGCGGGGACGCGGTCACGCGCGGCACCTCGCTGAAGTCCGTCGCCACGGCGCCGAGCACCGTCCGCAGCCATGCGCGCTCAGCCTCGCCCGCGACGCGCATCCGGCGCTCGATCCACGCCGTCACCTGCTGCCTCGCGCCGATAACGAGCACCGTGCCGCAGACCGCGTAGCGACCGTCGGCGAGCACCACCAGGCTGCCGGGCGCGTCGCGGCGCAGGCGCAGGAGGTCGATGACCTCCTGGCCGGCCACCGTCGCCGGACGCGTCGCGTCGCCGTCGCCCTCGGTCCACGGGCGCGCCGTGAAGATCGAGGACGCGCTGCGCACATGCCGCGCCGGGCGCGCGCGCGGGCCGATCGGCCCGCTGCGCCAGGAGCTCGTGAGCGAGACGAGCTGGCGCGAGGCCTCCTCGCGGTAAAGCACGTGGAGACGGTCGCCGGCAGCCACCCGCGTCGAGCCGCGCGGCGGGATCGCCTGGCCGTCGCGCACAATCACGTTGATCACCGCCTCGCGCGGGAGGCCGAGGTCGCGCACGGCCAGACCGACGATCGCGTCGTCGGCGACCACCGGGAACTCCAGCACCTCGGCGCCGAGCCGGCGGATCGTCCCCGACTCGGCCAGCGGCCGCGGTAGCGCGGGATCGTCGGTGGTGACGCCCAGGCGCTTGGCGAACGGCTCGAAGGTCGTGCCCTGCACGATCGTCGAAAGCAAGACCACGAAGAACACGATGTTGAAGAACTCGTGGCTGCGCGGGATGTGCTCGATCACCGGGAAGGTCGCCAGCACGACCGGCACCGCCCCACGCAGACCCGCCCAGCCGACCACCGCCTGCTCACGGATCGTGAAGCCGAAGGGCGCCAGCGAGATCACCGTCGCCAGCGGCCGCGCGACGAAGACCAGGACGATCGCCAGCACCGTCCCCTCCAGCGCCACGCCACCGAGGTCCGACGGGAAGACCAGCAGCCCGAGGACCAAGAACATCGACAACTGCGCGACCCACGCCATGCCCTCGTGGAAGGTCGCGATCGTCTGCTTGGCCGGGATCGCCGCCGAGCCGAGCGTCAGGCCGGTCAGGTAGACGGCGAGAAAGCCGGAGCCGTGGGCGGTGTCGGCGAGGCCGAAGGCCAGCGCGACCGAGGCCAGCGTGGCGACCGGGTAGAGGCCGGCGGTCGCCAGGCGCGCCTCGCGCAGCGCGAAGCTGAAGACGTAGCCGACGCCCAGGCCGACCACGCCGCCGATCGCGATCTGGCGGACGAAGAGCCACGCGAAGTCCGCGACGCCGTAGTCAGGGTGCATGAGCTTCTCGATGAAGCCGAGCACGAGCAGGATCGCGATCGGGTCGTTCATCCCCGACTCGCCTTCGAGCGTGCGCGCGAGGCGGCGGCGCAGCGTCGAGCCGCGCAGCAGCGCGAAGATCGCCGCGCCGTCGGTGCCCGCCACGATCGCGCCGACCAGCAGCCCTTCGGTCGTGTTGAAGTCAAAGAGCCACGCCGCGACCAGGCCGGTCACCGCGGCGGTGATCAGCGTGCCGACGACGGCGAGCATCAGCGACGGGCCGAGCACCGGCCGGATCTCGGGGAAGCCCGCAGCCAGGCCGCCCTCGAAGAGGATCAGCGCGAGCGCGACGATCCCGACCGTGCGCGCGAGCGCGTAGTCGTTGAAGTCGATCCAGCCCGCCCCGTCGCTGCCGACCGCCATGCCGACGCCGAGGAACAGCACGAGTCCGGGGACGCGCACCCGCGAGGCCAGCAACGAGGCCAGCAGACCGGCAGACAGGAGCGCGCCCACGATGAGGATGCGCTCGCCGTCGTGCACCTCGACACCATGGCACATGCCGTTTGGACAAGGTTGTGGCGAACAGCACTTGACTTCGGTCCAGGGCCAGGCGTAGATTCGCCGCGCCGTCTAAGGACGGTCGACCAAACCTTTTCGGAGAGGGAACACGCGCATGGCCAACGTGGACGCCGCCGTCGCCTCGAGTGATGAACAGCGGCTTGCTGAGCTGGGCTACAAGCAGGAGCTGAGCCGGAGCTGGAGCGGGTTCCAGAACTTCGCGATCTCGTTCACCATCATCTCGATCCTCGCCGGCTGCTTTACGACCTACGGCCAGGGCTTCAACAACGGCGGCCCGGTCGCGATCTCCTGGGGCTGGCCGCTGATCTCGATCCCGATCCTGATCATCGGCTTCTGCATGTCCGAGCTGGTCTCGGCCTACCCCACGGCGGGCGGCATCTACTGGTGGGCGTCCAAGCTCGGCGGTCCTGCGTGGGGTTGGTTCACCGGCTGGTTCAACCTCATCGGCCTGGTCGCCGTGACCGCGTCGGTCGACTACGGCTGCGCAACGTTCATGAACACGGTCTTCGGCCTCTACGGCTTCAACCTGTTCAACGGCGAGTCCGGCAACTTCCTGCACGGCACCTTCGCGCTGTTCGTCGTGGTCCTGGCGCTGCACGCGACCATCAACATCGCCGGCAGCCACCTCGTCGCGCGGCTCAACTCGATCTCGGTCTGGTGGCACGTCGCCGGCGTCGCGGTGATTCTCGTGGTGCTCGTCGTCGTCCCCGACCAGCACGCCAGCGCCGACTTCGTCTTCACCGAGCGCCTTAACAACTCGGGCTTCAGCGACAGCATGTACTGGTTCTACGTCCTGCCGCTCGGATTCTTGCTGACGCAGTACACGATCACCGGGTTTGACTCGTGCGCGCACATCTCCGAGGAGACCCACGGGGCGGCCGATGCTGCCGCCAAGGGCGTATGGCGCTCGATCTTCTACTCCGCCCTGATCGGCTGGTTCCTGCTGCTGGCGATCACGTTCCTGGCCGCCAACAAGGATCAGGTCACCGCCGCGTCGGGCGGTTCGATCCCGCTGCTGGAGGCGGCGATGAGCACCGCGTGGGTCAAGTTGGTGCTGATCATCTCCACGATCGGCCAGGTCTTCTGCGGCATGGCGTGCCTGACCAGCGCTTCGCGCATGTGCTACGCCTTCAGCCGTGACGGCGCGATCCCGGGCTGGCGCATCTGGAGCCGGGTCAACGAACGCCGGATCCCGTTCAACGCGGTGATCTTCATGGCGGTCTGCGCGGCGATCATCACGATCCCGGCGATCTTCGGCACCGCCGAGGGCATCCCGGTCGCGTTCTTCGCCGTCGTCTCGATCGCGGTCATCGGCCTCTACATCGCCTACGTCATCCCGATCTACCTGCGCTGGCGCCAAGGCGACAGCTGGGTGAGCGGGCCGTGGACCAACGGCAAGAAGTACAAGTGGATGAACCCGTTCTCGGTGGTGTGGGTCGGGCTGATCACCATCATCTTCATCCTGCCCACGACGCCGGCCGGTGTCCCGTTCAGCGACGAGTTCCAGTGGAAGGCCGTCAACTACGCCCCGCTGGTGACGGGCGGCGTGCTGCTGGCGGTCGGCCTCTGGTGGGTGCTGAGCGCCAAGAACACGTTCACGGGCCCGCGGCACACGGTCTCGGAGATCGACGCCGAGATCAACGTCTAGCCTCCGTGCGATGACGGAGACGCTCGAGGTCCTGGAGCCCGCCACCGAGCGGGTCCTGGACACCATCCCGCGCGCCGGCGTCGCCGAGGTCGACGCCGCCGTCGCGCGAGCCCGGGCGGCGTATCCGGGCTGGCGCGCGGTCGCACCGGGTGACCGGGCGCGGCTGCTGCGGCGGGTGGTGGAGGCGATGGAAGGCGCTTGGGAGGAACTGGCGCTGCTGGAGGCGCGCAACGCCGGCAAGCCGATCGCCTCGGCGCGTGGCGAGATCGGGATGGCGATCGAGACGTTCCGCTACTTCGCGGGCGCGCCGGAGCGGCCGTTTGGCGAGACGATCCCGGTCGCCGGCGGCATGGCTTTCACGGTGCGCGAGCCGCTCGGCGTCGTCGGGCTGATCACGCCGTGGAACTTCCCGCTGGCGATCGCCTGCTGGAAGCTGGCGCCGGCGCTGGCGGCGGGCAACACGGTGGTGTTGAAGCCGGCAGAGCTGACGCCGCTGACGGCGCTGCGGTTCGCGTCGCTGGCGCTGGAGGCGGGGCTGCCCGAGGGTGTCGTCAACGTGGTGGTCGGGCCGGGACGCACGTGCGGGCAGCGGCTCGTCGAGCATCCCGACGTGGCGAAGATCGCGTTCACGGGCTCGACGGCGGTCGGCGTGTCGATCGCGGCGGGCGCCGCGGCGACGATCAAGCGTGTGACGCTGGAGCTCGGTGGCAAGTCGGCCAACGTCGTCTTCGCCGATGCGGATGTGGAGGCGGCCGCGAAGGCCGCTCCGGGCGCGGTGTTCGACAACGCCGGCCAGGACTGCTGCGCGCGCTCGCGGATCCTGGTGGAGCGCAGCGCGGTGGATGAGTTCTTGTCGCACTTGGAGGGCGCGGTCCGCGCGATCCGTGTCGGTGACCCGCTCGACGCGGCGACCGAGATGGGGCCCTTGATTTCGGCGGCGCAGCGCGACAGCGTCGCTTCGTTCGTCGACGGCGACGCCGAGGTGGCCATTCGCGGGTCGGTTCCCGACGGTCCCGGCTTCTGGTTTCCCCCGACCGTCCTCTGGCCCGTGCCGGCTGACCACCGCGCGGTCGTCGACGAGATCTTCGGGCCGGTCGCGGTGATCGTGCCCTTTGACGGTGAGGCGGACGCGATCCGTATCGCCAACGACACCATCTACGGGCTCTCCGGCTCGGTGTGGACCCGGGACGGCGCGAAGGGATTGCGCGTCGCCCGGGCCCTGGAGAGCGGCAACCTATCCATCAACTCCAACAGCTCGGTGCGCGTCACCACCCCGTTCGGGGGCTTCAAGCAGTCCGGCTACGGCCGCGAGCTCGGGCCGCATGCGACCGACGCCTACACCGAGGTCAAGACCATCTTCTACAACACCGAAGGGAACTGAGTGTCGGGTCGACTCGAGGGCAAGGTCGCGGTGGTCACGGGCGCGGCCGGGGGGATCGGCGCCGCCACCGTTGAGGTCTTCCAGCGGGAGGGCGCGACGGTGGTCGGGGTCGACCTGCGCGACGGCGCACCAGGAGACCTGGCGCTGGCGGTCGACGTGACCGAGGAGTTCGCCGTCCAGCAGATGTACGCCCAGGTCGCCGAGCAGTACGGCCGGATCGACATCTTGTTCAACAACGCCGGTATCTCCCCCGACGACGACACGTCAGTGCTCGAGACGACGCTGGAAGCCTGGCAGCGGGTGCAGGACGTCAACCTCAAGTCGGTGTTCTTGTGCTGCAAGCACGGGATCCCGCACCTGTTGGAGGGCGGCGGGGGCTCGGTCGTCAACACCGCGTCGTTCGTCGCCGTGATGGGCGCAGCGACCTCCCAGATCTCTTATACCGCCTCCAAGGGCGGCGTCTTGGCGTTGACCCGCGAGCTCGGCGTCGAGTTCGCACGGTCGGGCGTCCGCGTCAACGCGTTGTGTCCCGGCCCGGTCGACACCCCGCTGCTCCAAGAGCTCTTCGCCAGGGACCCCGAGCGGGCACGACGCCGGTTGGTCCACGTGCCGATGGGCCGCTTCGGCACCGCCGAGGAGATCGCCAACGGCGTGCTGTTCCTCGCATCGGACGAGTCGTCGTTCATGACGGCGTCGACGTTTTTGATCGACGGCGGGCTGTCGGGGGCGTATGTGACGCCGGAGTAGGTGACGAGCCAACAGAGCGTGCTGTCGCTGGCTTTGAGCACAGGATCGTGCCATCGCAATGCTCGGCATCGACGCCGTGCGATGTTCACGCTAGCGCAGGTCTCACAGCGGCGAGGAGTGGCCCCTGTTCCGATTCCACCATCGCGCACACCACTTGGTCGCCGGGCTGGAACTGCCAGCGTTCGGTGTCCTTGTCGTAGTGCTGTTCGACGATCCTGTAGACATCACGATCCAGCCGTTCAGCCATGACAGGACGCCAGACGTCGACACCCTCGTCTAGAAGCGCTACATAGATCTCCGTCGCCTTCTTCATGGGAGGTCTCCACTTGCGGGGCCATATTTGAACCCGGGCCCACCAACGTGGATCACCTTGCCTGTGACATCGTCAACCACCACTGACTGGCCCGTGGTCGGATGAACATAACGCGTCGCTGGATTGCCGTTTGCCTTGTTCGCCGCACGAACTTGTTGACCGGACTTCACCGCCTCGTCTATCTGCTCGTGCGTCCACCCACGACGAGCCATCTGTCGCTCGATCTTCAGCGGAACCACGCTGAATGAGCCCGTCTCATCACCGAAACGTCGTGCGATCCGTGAGATTCGGCTTCCGACCCTCGCCCCCGCGGCCGCCTCTCCTCCGCCCGTGAACATCCCGCCGACCATCCCGAGCATCTGACCGGTCCCGAAGCCGGAGCCGAAGTCCGCGCAGTCGACGTCGAAGTGGAAGAAGGCGCCGGCGAGCTCGGTGCTGTAGCCGCCGCTGGCGCTGTCTAGAGCCCCCGCCGCGGCGTTGGAGATGAAGTCCAACGCATCGAGTCCCGAGGGGTCCGTCGTGTTGGTCGGGTTGTTGTCGGCGTAGGCGTAGGGCTGGAGGGTGGAGTCCTCGAGCGGATCGCGGCTGAGAAACTGGCCGGTCGCCGGGTCGTAGTAGCGGGCGCGGAGATCCTGGAAGCCGGTCTGGTCATCGGTGTACTGGCCGGCGTAGCGGAACGGGTTCTCGACGGCCGGCGTCGCGCTGGTCAGCTGGCCGTAGGCGTCGTAGGTGTAGGACTGCACCGTGGCGCCGCTCGCGTTGGTCAGCGAGGTGGTGCTGCCCAGCTGGTCGTGGTGGAACCACCGGACCGTGCCGCCGGCGGCTCGGACTCCACGAGGCGACGCCAACTCAGATCAGGTCTCTGTTGCGAGTTCTTGCACTTCTGCAGCGACATAGCCACGGTCGATTCCCAGGCCAGTAATCGCGGTGTCGAACGGGTCCGTCGTGGGCTCAGCGCTATCGATGAGGGCCAACGCGACCTTCGCCTCCTCGCTTGACCGCGCTACGTCGCCGAGGTCACGCAACGAGTAAGCCAATCGTAGTCGTACCGAGGGCCAAGCCGGCGCGATGGACCGAGCCTCAGACAGCAACTCCGCCTGCCGTGCCGGGTCCGGCGTGGCACCGGCCTCGAACGCCTGCGTCGACTCGATCTCAGCGGTCAGCATGAGCGCCGCAGCGCGCGCCTCATCGGGCCTGTCGACGCGACTCAGCAGTTCGAGCGCGCGGGCATACGCCTCGTCGCTGAGATCGTGATGCACCGCACCGTAGGCCCACCAGACGCTGGCCCATGAGGAATCCTCGCCGCGCGCGACCAGATCATTCGAAAGCGCCATCCCTTGCTCGGCGTCATCGTGGCGCTCGTAAAGCCGGGCAATCTCAGCGTACGTCGCGTCGATCTCCGGGCGATCGTCGTATCTCATGGCACAAACACCGTCCCGATCCTTGGCACGCCGCCGACGACACGTCCTCTGATGGTCAATGTCCGACCCTAACTGATCAGGTCACCAAGGTCTACTCAGGGGTTTGCTGCGATCAGCGCCGAGCGCAGCGCGTTACGCCGGCAGCAGCGCCCGCAGCGCCTTGGGCGGCAGCGGGTCGGAGCCGAGGATCTCGGCGCTGAGCGCCCGCAGCACCTCGAGGCGGCGGTCGGGATGCAAGCCGAAGGCGTACTCCTGCGTCGCCTCGTGGCCACCGTCGACGCCCAGGTGCGAGCGGTGCTCGGCGGTCGCGACGCGCGACAGCACCAAGCCCAAGATGTAGGCGTCGAGATCCTCGACGGCGACCTCGACGGGCCCGGAGTCCTCGCGGTCGGGTCCGAAGGAGGCCACGATCCGCGGCGCGCTGGACTCGACCACCGGCCGCTCACCACCACCCGACGACTCCCAGTCGCGCTGCTCGGCGTCGCGGTCGCGCGCCAATCCTTCCTCTCGATTCGCCGCCCACCGCGCCTCGTCGAGCTTGCGCGACTCCTCCTCGTAGTTCTTCGGCTTAGGCGGCACGTAGCCGACGCCGAGCTTCAGCCCCGCCGTGCTGATCTCGCCCTTGGTCGCCTGCTCGACGAGGTCAGAAGCCTCCTCGGCGCTCACGTCACCGCGCGCGATGCCGCGCCGCACGATGTCGGCGACCGTGAAGGACAAGTCACCTTCTTCTACACGCTTGACGACCGTGTCAGGCAGGTCGAGCAGCTTCAGCGACTTGCGCGTCCAGGTCAGCGGCGCGCCGACCAGCCGCGAGACCTCGGCGGCCGTCAGCGACGGGTCCTCGGCCATGATCGCCCGCGCGGCGCGCGCGAACTGGACCGGCTCCGGCTTGGCCTGGTGGAAGTTCTCGGCGAACTGCATCGTCAACGCCTCGCGCTTGGTGATGCCCTCGACGAGCGTGAAGCGCCAGCCGGCCTCGCGCGGCCCCTCGGCCTCGTCGAGCAGCCCCATCGCCCCGAAACGCCGACGCCCGGCGAGCAGTTCGTACGGCACGTCGTCCTCGCCGGTGGCGCGCACCAGCGGCGGATGCAGGAGCCCGGCCTCCTTGATCGACACGGCCAGCTCGTGCAGGTCCGGCAGCGCGCCCGTGCGCATGTTGACCATCGTGCGCACCTGCGCTAGCGGGGCGGTGATGCTCGTGTGGGCCTTGCTCGCCGTGTCGGCCAGCGGCGCCCGCTGCAGGTCGGCCGTCGCCTCCTCGCGTGCCGTCGTCGCGGCCTCCTCGCGCATCTGCGCGACGTGTTCTTCGGCGTCTTGGAGCTTGTCGACCTGGGACATGAGCTGCCGGATGCAAGCACACCTCCTGGCGGTCCGGCCGGCCGCCGCCCCACCCTGCCCGCAACGAGCGCGATTCCTCGCGTCAGTGCGCGTCCGGGTAGCGCGACACGCCGTAGCCGGCGTCGCGCACCGCGTCCACCACCGCGGCCGCGTGCTCGCGCGAGCGGGTCTCGATCGTCAGCTGCACGCCGGTCTCGCGGACGTGCAGGCCGATGCCCTCGCGCAGGTGCGACACCTCGACGATGTTGGCGCCCGCGTCCGCGACACTGTCCAGCAGCTTGGCCAGCGCGCCCGGGCGGTCCGGGACGCGGGTCAGCAGGACCATGCGCCGTCCGGCCTCGGTCTCGTGGCGGCGGGCGATCGTCGCGAGCAGGCCCGCGTCGACGTTGCCGCCGCTGAGGATCACGCAGGTCGTGCCGGTCTGCGCGGGCACCACCTGGCCACCGAGCAGCGCTGCGACGCCGACCGCGCCGGCGCCCTCGACCACGAGCTTGGCCTTCTCCATCAACAAGACCATCGCGTCGGCCACGACATCCTCGCCGACGACGACCAGGTCGTCCACCCAGCGGTCGATCAGCCCCAGCGTCAGCTCCCCCGGGCGCTTGACCGCGATGCCGTCGGCGATCGTCAGGCCGGCGCTGACCGCGACCGGCCTGCCGGCCTTCAGCGACGCGGGAAAGGACGCGACGGTCTCGACCTGCACGCCGACCACGCGCACGTCGGGCCGCGCGGACTTCACGGCGATCGCCACCCCGCTGGCCAGCCCACCGCCACCGACCGGCACGACGATGGTCGCGAGCTCCGGCAGATCGGTGAGCAGCTCCAACCCGAGCGTGCCCTGCCCGGCGACGACGTCGGGATCGTCGAAGGGATGGACGAAGGCCATCCCGGTCTCCTCGGTGCGGGCGTGGGCCGCGACCAGGCAGTCGTCGACCGTCGCGCCGCCGATGACGACGTGGGCGCCGAGCGCGGCGGTCGCCTCGATCTTGGCGATCGGCGCGCCGTCGGGCATGAAGACCTCGCACGGCACGCCGCGCGCCTGAGCGGCCAGCGCCAGCGCCTGGGCATGGTTGCCGGCGCTGCCGCAGACGACGCCGCGCGCGCAGCCATCGCCGAGCGCGTGGAGCTTGCTCAGCGCCCCGCGGATCTTGAACGAGCCCGCGCGCTGCAGCGACTCGGCCTTGAGCAGCACATCGCCGCCGCAGCGCTCGCTGAGCGTCGCCGAGGGCAGGACCGGGGTGTGCCGGGTGACGTCGCCGATCGCGGCCTGCGCCGCGACGACGTCGGCGGCGGTGACGGGCCCTGCGTCGGTCGTGCCCGCCATCGCGGTGCTCAGTCGCCCAGCGCGACGATGGCGTCGATCTCGACCTGCGCGCCAACCGGGAGCGCCGCGACCCCGACGGTCGAGCGCGCGGGCGGCGCGTCGGAGAAGAACTCGGCATAGGCGGTGTTGACCTCGCCGAAGGTCCCCATGTCGGTCACGAAGATTCCGCAGCGGACCGCGTTGCGCAGCGAGGCGCCGGCAGCCGTGCAGACCGCCTCCAGGTTGCGCAGGCACTGCCGTGTCTGCTCGCCGACATCGCCGGCGACCAGCGCGCCGGTCGCCGGATCCAGCGGGGTCTGCCCGGACAGGAAGAGAAAGCCGTCGGAGCGCACCGCGTGGCTGTAGGGACCCACGGCGGCGGGGGCATCCGGAGCGGTGATCGGCTGGCGGTCGGCTGACATAAGTTTTCCGGTTCTCCTTCGACGTTGGTCGCGTACGGACGCTACCGTCCGCGCCTCATGTCCGCCCGTCGCCTCCGCCGTTTCTCCCTGCTGATCGCCGCCTCCGGCGTGCTGACGGCGGCCCTAGGCGCCGGCACGGCGTCGGCGGATCTCCCGTGGGCGGCCTGTCCGACGGCGGGCTTCCAGTGCGCCACCCTGCCCGTGCCGCTGGACCGGGCCAACGTGGTTCCCGGCACCGTCAACCTCTCGGTGCAGCGCGTGCCCGCGGCGACCAACCCCAACCACGTGGCGGTCGTCCCGCTGGCCGGCGGCCCGGGCCAAGCGGCGCTCCCGCTCGCCCAGACCTTCGCCGAGGTCATGCAGCCCGCAATCGCCGACCGCGACCTCCTGCTCTTCGACCAGCGCGGCACGGGCGCCTCGGGCTCGCTGAGCTGCAAGGCGCTGGGCGAGCGCGGCAGCATCGTCAAGCTCGCGCAAACCTGCGCCAACGAGCTCGGCCCGGCCCGCGGCTTCTACCGCACGGCCGACACCGTCGCCGACATCGAGGCGCTGCGGGTGGCGGGCGGCTACGACAAGCTCGTCCTCTTCGGCGTCAGCTACGGCACCAAGGTTGCCGAGGACTACGCGGCCGCCTACCCCAACAACGTCGAGGCGCTCGTCCTCGACAGCGTCGTGCTGCCCGAGGGCCCCGATCCGTTCCAGCGCTCCACGCTGAGCGACGCGCCGCGCGTGCTGCGCGACCTCTGTGCCGCCAAGGCGTGCCGGGGCGCCACCGACAGCGTCCAGAGCGATCTCACCCACCTCGCCGCCAAGCTGCGCAAGGGCGCGCTGCGGGGCAAGGTCGTCCTCTCCTCAGGCAAGCGCACGAGCCTGTCGATGGGTCAGAGCGACCTGCTGTCGATCCTGCTCGCCGGGGACCTGAACCCGACGCTGCGCGCCGAGCTGCCTGGGTCGATGCGCGCTGCGCTGCGCGGTGACGGCGCGCCGCTGCTGCGGCTCGCTGTGCGCTCCGAAGGGCTGACCACCGGCCTGTCGCTGCGCCACCAGAGCGATGCGACCAGCGGCGACAGCGACGCGCTCTTCCTCGCCACCACCTGCGAGGAGGCGCCGTTTGCCTGGACGCGCACGGCCACCACCGAGCAGCGTTACCAGGAGATCACCACCGCGGCGCGGGCGATTCCGAAGGCCCAGCTCGGCCCGTTCTCGCCCTCGGCCGCGCTCCAGGGCGGCCCGGTCGGGCTCTGCCTCGGCTGGCCCGACGCCTCGCCGGCACCGGTCGCCGCGGCACCGCTGCCGCCCGTCCGGACGCTCGTGCTCGACGGCCAGATGGATCTCCGTACGCCGTTTGAGGACGCCGAGCAGATCGCCCAGCGGATCCCGGGTGCCGCGATCGTCAAGGTGCCCTTCACGGGCCACTCGACGGTCAGCAGCGACGCGTCGACCGACAGCGCCTGCACCAAGGGCGCGGTGTCCACGTTCTTTGCCGGCGGCGTGCCCGCCCCATGCGCGGCGAGCGAGAACCCGTACTCGCCGACGCGCCGTCCGCCGACGAGCATCGGCGCGATCACCGCCAACGGAAAGTCGCGCAAGACGATCATCGCCGCCTCGGCGACCGTGGCCGACGCGGCACGTCAGATCATCGGCGACGCGCTGGCGCTGAGCGCGATCCCCAAGCACGTCGGCGGCCTGCGCGCGGGCAACGCCACCGTCAACCGCGACGGCAGCTTCAAGCTCAACCACTATCAGTACGTGCCCGGCGTGGTGGTCAGCGGCAAGGTCAACGCCAGCCGCACCGCCACCGTGACGATCCGTGGCGGCGGCGCACTGAGCGGCAAGCTGACGATCACCGCCGTCGGCGCCGTCCACGGCACGCTGGGCGGCAAGAAGGTCACGATCGGCTCGGCCGCCGCGGTGCGCTCGTCGCTGCCGACGGTCAAGCAGGCGCTCGCGCGGCTGCCGCTGCTGGCTCGTAGATAGCCTCATTCGCCATGGCCAACGCCCTGGCGCACGAGAGCTCCCCGTACCTCCTGCAGCACCGCGACAACCCGGTCGACTGGCGCCCGTGGGGGCCAGAGGCGCTGGGGCTCGCGCGTGAGCTGGACCGGCCGCTGCTGGTCTCGATCGGCTACTCGGCGTGCCACTGGTGCCACGTCATGGAGCGCGAGTCGTTCGAGGATCCGGCCGTCGCGGCGATCATGAACGACAACTTCGTCTGCGTGAAGGTCGACCGCGAGGAGCGGCCCGACATCGACGCGATCGCGATGGAGGCCGTGCAGCTGATGACCGGCCATGGTGGCTGGCCGCTGAACGTCTTCCTCACGCCCGACCAGGTGCCGTTCTACGGCGGCACGTACTTCCCGCCGGAGCCGCGCCACGGCATGGCGCCGTGGCCGGGCGTGCTGGAGGCGGTCGCCCGGGCGTGGACCGAGCAGCGTGACGAGATCGTCGAGCAGGGGTCGCGGATGGCCGAGCGGCTGGGGCGCACCGCGGCGCTGCGAGCTGGCGACGACGTGGTTTTGGGGACCGAGCCGCTCGACGACGCGGTGCGCAACCTGCGCGCGACCTTCGACAGCGTGCACGGCGGCTTCGGCGGCGCCCCGAAGTTCCCGCCGTCCTCGGCGCTGCTGCTGCTCTGGGCGCAGGCCGCGCGCGGCGGCTCGTGGGCGGCCAAGGCGGGTGACATGGCCGGCGCGACGCTGCGCGCGATGGCGGCGGGCGGGATGTATGACCAGATCGGCGGAGGCTTTGCGCGCTACGCGGTCGACGCGACCTGGACGGTGCCGCATTTCGAGAAGATGTTGTATGACAACGCGCTGCTGGCGCGGGCCTACCTGCACGGCTGGTTGATGACCGGCGATGTCGTGTTCCGACGTGTCTGCGAGGAGACGCTGGACTTCGTCGCGCGGGAGCTGCGCGGTGAGGAGGGTGGGTTCCTGAGCGCGCTGGATGCGGACTCCGAGGGGGTCGAGGGCAAGTTCTACGTGTGGACGCTGGAGGAGGTGCGGGCGGTGCTGGCCGCCGAGGACGCCGACGCGGCGGTCGCCTGGCTGGGCGTGACCGACAACGGGAACTTCGTAGACCCCCACCATCCGCAGCCGAGCTGGAACGTGCTGACGGGGCGGGGCGTCGAGCCGCCGGCCGAGCAGCGCTCGCGGATTCGCAGCGCGCTGATGGCGGCGCGCGCGGGCCGGGTGCGCCCGGGCCTGGACGACAAGCGCCTAGCCGCGTGGAACGGGCTGGCGATCCACGCCTTCGCCGAGGCCGGCGCGGTCCTGGAGCGGCCGGACCTGCTGGCGATCGCGGTGGACGGCGCCGAGTTCGTCATGGGGTCGATGCGCGACGCCGGCGGCCGCCTGCTGCGCACCTGGAAGAACGGGGAAGGCAAGTTGAATGCCTACCTCGAGGACCACGCCTTCCTGCTGGAGGCGCTGGTCGCGCTGTACGAGGCGAGCTTTGACCCGCGCTGGCTGGCCGACGCGCGGGGGCTGGCCGACGCGATCCTGACGCGCTTCGCCGACCCCGAGAACGGGGGCTTCTTCGCGACCTCCAGCGACCACGAGCAGTTGGTGGTGCGCCGGCGCGACATCGAGGACGCGCCGATCCCGTCGGGCTCCTCATCGGCTGCGGTCGGACTGTTGCGGCTCAACGCGCTGACCGGCGACGCGCGCTACGAGCAGGCCGCGGTCTCCCACCTGCGTCTGGTCGCGCCGCTGATGGGTCCGCATCCACAGGCCTTCGCGCACGCGCTGGTGGCACTGGACCTGCTGGTGCGCCCGGGGCACGAGGTGGCGCTGGCGGGCGCCGATGATGATCCCGCGCTGGCCGCGCTGGCGGCCGTCGTGCGCGAGCGCCTGCGGCCAGGCGTGGTGCTCGCGGGCCCGCCCGGCGACGGCGTCGAGCTGATGGCCGGCCGCGAGCCGGTCGATGGCGTGGCGGCGGCCTACGTCTGCGAGCGCTTTGCCTGCCGTCTGCCGGTGACCGGTGTCGAAGAGCTCCGCGAGCTCCTCGCTTCGTCCTCTTAGAGCACCGGCAGGTAGCGGTCGAGCTCCCACTGCGTGACCTGCACGCGGTAGTCCTCCCACTCCTGGCGCTTGATCTCGATGAAGCGGTTGAACATGTGCTCGCCGAGCGTGCGCAGCACCAGCTCGGACTCGGCGGTCAGCTCAACCGCCTCGCCGAGCGTCTCGGGCAGCTGCTCGATGCCGAGGCGCTTGCGCTCGTCGGGCGACAGGTGGTAGAGGTTCTTCTCCATCGGCTCGGGCAACTCATAGCCCTTCTCGATGCCCTCCAGGCCCGCCTGCAGCAGCGCGGCGAACGTGAGGTAGGGGTTGCAGGCGGGGTCGGGACAGCGCAGCTCCATCCGCGTGCCGTTCTCCTTGCCGGGGTGGTAGAGCGGCACGCGCACGAGCGCTGAGCGGTTGCGGCGGCTCCAGGCCACGTAGACGGGCGCCTCGTAGCCGGGCACCAAGCGCTTGTAGGAGTTGACCCACTGAGCGAAGATCGAGGACAGCTCGCGGGCGTGCTTGAGCTGGCCGGCGATGAAGGCCTTGCCGATGTCGGACAGGAAGTAGGGGTCGTCGGCGTCGAACATCGCGTTGGACCCGTCCTTGAACAGGCTCATGTGCGTGTGCATGCCCGAGCCGTTCTCGCCAAAGAGCGGCTTAGGCATGAACGTGGCATGCCAGCCGTACTTCATGGCGTACTCCTTGACCGTGATCTTGTGGGTCATGCAGTCGTCGGCCATCTTCAGCGCGGGGGCGTAGCGCATGTCGACCTCGTGCTGGGAGGGGCCAACCTCGTGGTGGGAGTACTCCACGTGGATGCCGAGCTGCTCGAGCGCGATGACCGTCTCGCGGCGGACGTCGGAGCCGGCGTCGAGCGTCGTGAGGTCGAAGTAGCCGCCCTCATCGAGGACCTCGGTGCCGTTCTTGTCCTTGAACAGGAAGTACTCGAGCTCGGGGCCGACGTTGAACGTGTCGAAGCCCATGCCGTGCATGCGGTCCAGCGCGCGGCGGAGGACGTGGCGCGGGTCGCCCTCATAGGGCGTGCGCTCGGGCGTGAGCACGTCGCAGAAGACGCGGCCGACGCCCTGCTCCTCGGGGCGCCAGGGCAGGATCGCGAAGGTCGACGGGTCCGGCATGGCGATCATGTCGGACTCCTCGATGGCATTGAAGCCGGTGATCGAGGAGCCGTCGAAGCCCATGCCGTTCTCGAAGGCGTCCTCGAGCTCGTTGGCGTTGATGCTGAACGACTTCAGCTGCCCGAGGATGTCGGTGAACCAGAAGCGGATGAAGCGCAGCTGGTGCTCCTCGACGATCGCCTTGACGTCCTCCACAGTGCGCGGCTGGTCGCTCATGGCCCGGGACCCTAGAGGATCGGGGCTATCACGCTGGTCGGAAACTGGGCGCCGATGTGTCGAGGGCGCCGCCCGGGCGTCGAGGGACGACTGAACCACGATATGCGTGGTTCAGTCGTCCCTCGATGGCTGGTGGTGGGCCATCGACGCCGGGGTCGCGCGGGAACTCTTCCCGCGCGCCCCGGAGTGCGATGTGGCCGAAGTGGTGGCTAGTAGCGCAGCGGCGCGGGAAGCGGCGCAGCGGCGTGGGCGACGTGCGCCGACACGGCGGGCGCGGTGGTGGCGCGGTGGGCGACCGCGGCCTGCGAGGACGAGGTCATCGCGGCGAGCAGGATCAGGATCGCGCCCAGGGCAACGGCCCAGAGGGCGATGCGGTCGGGGCGGGCGCCGACGCGGTCCGAGGCAGTTCGGCCGCGGTGGCGCTGGGCCATCGAGGGCAGCCGGCGCTCGGCCGGACGGCCCTTGATCTGGATGGTGCGGCGGGTGCCGGCCGGCGGGGGCGGCGTGGCGAAGGGGTCGTCGGCGGCGCTGAGGTGCGCCAGCTCGTGGACCACGTCGGCGGGCGTCGCGGGCACGATGGTCGGGCCGTCGTCGATGGTCAGCTCGATCGTGCGGGAGGTCGCCGCAGCCTCGCGGGCGGGGGCGTGCGACGCAGTGGGGACGAAGACGCCGTGCAGCGGATGAGCGGCCCCGTCCCGCTCGGTGGTGAAGCGGCGGCGGCGCGGGGCGAAGTCGATGTCCTCGCCGAGCCAGTCATCGGCCGGGCGACGGCTCGGATCAGCGAGATCCTCGCGTTCCTGCTGCACGTCGGCCCACCAGTTGGGCGCGTCCGTCGATGGCATGAAGTGTTCTCAGTCCTCTTCCTTGGGCTTACGGGGTTAGCTGACGGGCTCGCGCCGAAAGAGCGGCGCTACGCGATAGGCGATTCGCCCCAGTGCAACGTGGGTCCCCCGCTCCTCGCCCGGGCGTACCTGGGCGGGGATTCAGCGGTTGTGAACGGCGGCATCGTAGCAACGTCGAAAATCCCTGCTAGATCGCAGAGTTATGGCAAGCGCCAACTGACCGCATAGTCAGGCATGCGTCGGACGGAACCTTCCCGCAACCTGCGGGAATCTCCGCCTTGACATTCCGGCAAGGACCCCAAGTCGAGTTGCAGACCTCGTGCGCATTCGCTCTTGACAGGCTCTGAGCGGACGCGGAGGCGATGGTGGGCATGCCGCGATGCGGCCCCGGCCGTTGAATCAGGCCCGCATCGTCGTGGCTGGGCGTGCCGAGCGACGAGACCTCGTGCGCCAGCACCGGTCTCGTCGTGAGGTGCGTCCAGGCGCGTCGAGGCGCGCCTGATTCAACGGCCGGCGACGGTGGCGACGTAGTTCGCGACGTCTTTGGCATCCGCGCCATAGAGCAGGCCGGCAGGCATCTGGCCGGCGCCGCGGGCGCGGCCGTGCTCGATCGCGTCGAGCACGAAGGCGGGCTTGAGGTCGCCGCCGTTGAGCGTGTCGAGGTTCGGGCCCACGCGGCCGACGGCGTTGGAGCCGGCGAGCGTGTGGCAGGTCGCGCACTTCTCGGCAAAGAGCCGGCGGCCCGTGGTCTGGGACGCGGTGAGGTCCACCCCGCCGGCGCCCTGCTTGGCGTGGTCCTCGCCGTTGGAGACGAGGATGAGCAACGGCACGCCGACGCCGACCACGAGGACGACGAGCGCGATGCCGAGGCCCCAGGCGCGGCGCGTGCCACGCGTCTCAGGGCGCGAGCCCGCGGGGGGCCGGCCGCTCCGCATCGCCGCCAGCACGACCGAGAGGCCGATGGCGAGGAAGGCGAGGACGAACACCAGGGTGCCGATCACGTGCGGCACCCTATCCGGTGACCCGGTCCCCAGCGCAAGTCCTGCTTCTGACCCCGGACCGCGGCCGCCACCGCGAGGGTCACAGCAGCCGTCGCCATCAGCGCCGTCGAGCCCCTCATCGTCGCCGTCCCGACGCGAAGCTCTGCGCCGCCGGCGCCACCGCGCGGAAGTCCCCGGTGCCGGTCGCGGCCAGTTCCTCGCCCTCGCCGACCGCCGCCCGTTGCGCCTCCTCGCGGGCCAGCTCGACGACGTCGGCGGCCGGCTGGGCCTGCAGATGGCCACTGGCGTCCAGGCGCACCAGCCGCCGGCAGACGATGTTGATCGCCCCGCCCGCCGACGCGTGGCGCTCCAGCACGCCCTCGGCCACCACCAGCGGCTCGGCGCGCACCACGACCCGGTCGCGCTCGTAGATCTTCGGCGGCACGATCAGGTTGACCGTGCCCGTCTCGTCTTCCAGCAGCAGGAAGCAGACGCCCTTGGCGGTCCCCGGCCGCTGCCGGGCCACGACCAGCCCGCCGAGCCGCACCGCCGTCCCGTGGCCCAGCCGCTCGAGGTCGCCGTTGGCCACCATCCCCTTCGCGCGCAGCTCGGCCCGCAGCAGGCCCAGCGGATGCGCGGCTGTCGTCAGCCCGGTGGTCGAGTAGTCGGCGATCATCGCCTCCCAGCCGGTGAGGCCCGGCAGCGCCGGCGCCTCCCCCACGCCCAGCGGCAACGCGAGCTGCGTCCCCAGCTCGGCCCGCGTCCGCCGTCCGGACGGGACCGTCACCGACGTCAGCAGCCGCTTGCCCGGCGCCGCCACCCCGAGCTCCCACAGCGCGCGCCGTCGCGAGCCGCCCGCCAGCGCATCACACGCGCCCGACCACGCGAGCTGCTCCAGCGCGGGGCGGGCCACCCCAGCGCGCGACGCGAGCTCCTCGACCGTCCGAAACGGCCCGGCAGCCTCGCGCTCGGCGACGAGCGCCGCGACGTCGTCGGCCTGCACCCCCATCACGTAGGCGAGCCCGATTCGCACCGCGGCCGCGCCGTCGACCTCCACGACCGTGCATCCCACGGCGCTGTGGTTGACGTCGGGCGCCAGCACGGCGATCCCACGCCGCTGCGCCTCGTGGACCAACGCGTCGGGCGGGTAGAAGCCCATCGGCTGCTCATCGAGCAGAGAGGCCAGGAACTCGGGGCCGTAGTGCACGCGCAGGTAGGTCGACTGGTAAGCCAGCAGGCCGAACGCCGCGCCATGGGCCTTGGGGAAGCCAAAGCCCGAGAAGCCCTTGACCATGTGCCACACGCGCTCGGCGAGCTGCTCGTCAACATCGGGCCACGCCTGCATCGCCTGCTGCACGAAGCGCCCGTGGTAGGCCTCGATCGCCGCCGCCGAGCGCTTGCGGCTCATCGCCTTGCGCAACCCCTCGGCCTCGCCTGGCGACAGCTTCGCGAACGCCGCCGCGACCTCGATGACCTGGTCCTGGAAGATGATCGTCCCGAGCGTGTCCTTCAGCACGGGCTCCAGCGAGTGGTGGTCATATGGCACCTCGAAGCCCGGATCGACGCGCAGCCGCTGCAGCCGCTCGATGTAGGGGTTGACCGCGCCGCCGACGATCGGCCCGGGCCGGACGATCGCCACCTGGATCGTGAGCTCCTCCAGCGTCCCGGGGCGCGTGCGGCGCAGCGAGCCCATCTGCGCCCGGCTCTCGATCTGAAAGACGCCCGTCGTGTCGGCGCTCTTGATGCAGTCGAAGGTCGCCTTGTCGTCCATCGCGATCCGCGACAGGTCGACCCGCTCGTTGCGGCGCAGGGCGATCATCTCCACACAGCGCTCGACGGCCGACAGCATCCCGAGCCCGAGCAGGTCGATCTTCAAGAAGCCCGCGTCCCCGCAGGAGTCCTTATCCCACATCACCATCTGCCGTCCCTCCATCGCGGCGGGCACGACGGGACAGCAGTCGATGAGCGGGCGCGTCGCGACGATCATCCCGCCCGAGTGCTGGCTGAGATGGCGCGGGAGGCCGTGGGCATCGGCGGCCAGCTCGGCCAGCCAGCGCCAGCGGCCTTCGGCCTGACGGCCCTTGCCCAGTGCCACGGCGATGTCCTTGTCCACGGTCTGCGCCGAGAACGCCTCCGACGACCGTGCGACCCGCTCGATCTCCCCCGGCGGCAGTCCCAAGGCCTTGCCCAGCTCGCGGATCGCGCCGCGCGCCCGGTAGGTCGGAAACGCCGCGACCAGCGCCGCCTTGTCCTGTCCGAAGTGCTCATGCACCCGCGGGATCAGCACCGCGCGCACATCCCGCGGGAAGTCGAGGTCGATGTCGGGCAACGACGTGATCTCCTCGTTGAGGAAGCGCCCGAGGTGAAGGTCGTTGGCGATGGGATCGACGTGCGAGAGGCCCGTGAGGTAGCAGACGATCGAGGAGACCGAGGAGCCGCGCCCGCGACCCGGCGGCAGCAAGCTGCGCGCGGCGGCGTTACCGCGCACCTCCCGCGCCACGTCGCGCGCCAGCTCGAGCATCTCGTGATGCAGCAGGAAGAACCCCGACAGCCCGAGGTCGCGGATCAGCGCCAGCTCCTGGTCCAACCGTGCCGTCGCAGTGGTCCGCACGACGCTGCCCGCCGGGTAGCGCGTGTCGAAGGACGCGGCGCAGACCTCGGCGAGCGCGCGGTCAGTCCCGTCCTCCCCGGCGCCCGGATAGCGGTAGCCGAGGTCGGCGGTGAGGTCGAAGACCAGCGTGGCGGCCAGGCGCTCCGTCTCGGCCACCGCCTCGGGATGGTCCTCGAAGCGCGCCGCCATCGCCGCCGGCGTCGTGAGCACGTGCGTGTGGTTGCCGCGTCGCAGCGGCTCGGAGGCATCCAGCGTCGTGTGCTCGCGGACGGCCACGAACACGTCCTGCAGCCGCGCGCGCGCCGGCTCGTGGGCGTGGACGTTGCCGGTCGCCACGCACGGCACCCCGAGCCGCCCGGCCAGCTCAGTCAGCTCGCGATTGCGTGCTCGGTCGTCACGGTGAAACGGACGCTGCAGCTCGATCCGAAACGCGTCGCGCCCGAAGGCCGCCAGCAGCGCGCGAGCGGTCGGCTCGTCGTGGACGCCGCGGTCGGCGCAGCCCGACAGGCAGACCAGGCCATCGGTGTGCTCAGCGAGATCGGCAACCGTCAGCAGCGGCGCGAGCACGCGCCGCCGGCCCGGCGTCTCGCGCGTCTGCGCGTGCGCCCGCGTGAGGAGCCGGCAGAGGTTGCGCCAGCCGCGCGCGTCGCGAACCAGCAGGGTGACGTGCCGCGTCCAGCGCGCCGCCTGCTCGGCGTCGCCAAGCACCGCGCCCTCGCGCTGCGCACGTGCCGTTCCCGGGTCGACCAGGTCCACCTCGGCCCCGTGGATCGCGCGCAATCCCAACGATGTCGCGGCCTGAGCGAACTCCATCGACCCCGAGACCGAGTTGTGGTCGGTCAACGCCAGCGCCTGATGCCCACGCTCCAGCGCCGCCACGACCAGCTCCTCGGGCAGCGAGGCGCCGTCCAGGAACGAGAAGGCCGAATGGCAGTGGAGCTCGACGTAGGACACGAACATATGTTCGCATACGAGGTCGACGCCGTCGATCATGCCGCCACGCAATCGGTCCGCGTGATCCACTGCCCGTCGAGCCCGCGCGAGGTCGCAGCCAGCAGCTGCTGCGAGCGCTGCTGGATCTGCGCTTGAGCGCTGAAGCTGCCCGGACCGCCCGTGAAGTCAAAGCTCATGCCGCGCTCCTTGCTCTGGGTCCTCAGAACGCGCGCCTGCACCGTGCCGTGCTCATCGATCCGCCGGCGCAGCGCCTGCTCGGGCGCCGCCGTCGCACGACGGCTCGCGATGGCGTTCAGCAGCTCGCGCGCGGCCGCGAGGTTCCCCGCGTCCGTCAGATCGAGGTGGCCGGTGACCTCGTAGTCGCGCTCATCCTCGCCCGCACCCGTCTCCAGCAGACCGGCCACGGGCTGGACCACCGCCGGAAGGTCGCGCGAGCCGGCAAAGGAGCCCGCCGCGATCACGCGCAGGTCGACCGAGCGCCCCGTCTCGTCGTACTCGACCGCGTAAGTCTCCTGACCGTTGTCCGCCAGCCCGAGCACGCCGCGGCCGTTGACCGTGGCCGACCCCGCCGAAGACGCCTGCACGTACGCAGTGCGATGGCCGGTCCGCCGGTCGACGCGCCAACCTGCCTCACGGTCAAACGCGATCCCGGCCTGCGCCACGTCGATCGCGCTTCCCAGGCCCTCGACCCCCACCGCAGCATCGATCGACGACGCCCACGTCCCCGACCCCGACGTCACGTCCGGCGGCCGTCCGGCGCCCTCCTGCGCGAGCACCCGCTGCGCCTCGGCACGCGAGCCCACGATCCACGTCCGTCCGCGTCCCAGCCGCGCCAGCAGCGCGGCGGTCACCTCGCCGCCGAGCGAGACCCCGAACGTGCCGATGCGCACCCCCGCGTGCAAGCCGGCCGTCCCCTCCAAGCCGCCCTTGATCCCGTCCTCCAGCGTGACGGCGAACGTCCCGTCCGAGCGCTCCTCGACCACCCCCAGCTTGTCCTCGCCCAGCCGGAAGAAGAGCAGGTGCACCGTCATGCCCTGACGGTTGGCCTGCGACCCCACCACGCACGGCTCCTGATCGCGCCGGCAGTCGCCGCTCCCGACCAGGCAGATCGCCCGCGCCAGCTCGCGTGTGACCCGCCGCCCCACGTACCCCGCCTGCGCGAGCGCCGCCCCGAGGCCGAGCAGCGCCGCCACGAGCACGACCACCGCCAGCCACTCCACCGACGCCTGACCTCGCTGGCGATGCGCGCGCGGGTCGTGGAGAGCCATGGCTCCACCCTTCCGCCCAAGCCGTCACGAGACCAGACGCGTTCGTCACGAGACTGCGCAGAGCGGCGCGCAGCTCAGCGCTGCCGGTACCACCCTCCCACCCGATCCAGCTCCCGGAACAGCACGACCAAGTCGCCGCGCGTCGTGACGACCTCCCAGTAGCGCCGCCGCAGCGGCGCGTCGGTCCACCAGCGATCCTCGACCAGCCACGACTCGCGCACGGCATCGACCGCGCGACCGTCGACCGCCAGCGGCCGCCCGCGCTCGTCGGCCCGGACGGTCGCGGGCAGGGGCAAATTGAGTCGCCGGGGACCGTTCACGGCAGGGCTACAGCTCGTAGGGCGCCAGCACCGTCTGGCGCTCCGGCACCCGCGAGTCCGGGTCGACCTCCAGCACGCGCAGCGCCGCCCCTGGGCCCGCGACCGCACGCGCCTGGCGGATCGCCTCGCGCATCCGGGTCGTCCGCTGCGCCGAGCCATCCTCAAACAGCGCCGTGGCACCCGCGCCGGAAGGCCCGAAGCGCTCGACCGCCAGCCGCAGCGACTCGGCCGGCGCCGGCAACAACACCAACTTCTGACCG
Organism: uncultured Conexibacteraceae bacterium; assembly: GCA_963836485.1. Classification (GTDB taxonomy): domain Bacteria; phylum Actinomycetota; class Thermoleophilia; order Solirubrobacterales; family Solirubrobacteraceae; genus Baekduia. The sequence goes on from CAWIJS010000013.1 coordinate 512,036, forward strand.
AGCGCGAGGCGCATGCGGACCGCGTCAGCCAACGGCTCGCGGAAGACGACCCGCTCACGCCACGTCCCACCCTCGACCAGACGCGCGCCGAGGACGACCACGCGCAAGGTGCGACCGCGACGCTCGCGCCGCGCCAGCAGCTGGTCGACGAGCAGCACGAGCGCACGCTCCACCTGCGCTCCGGAGCCCGCCTCCGGCAGCTCCAGGACTTCTTCCAGCACTTCTCCCGGGACCCGCGGGCGCAGCTCGTCATCACGCCCACGGGCGAGATCATGCGCGCGCTCGCCCGTCCGGCCGAAGCGATCGGCGACCACCGGCCGCGGCAGTGCCGCGAGCTGCCCGAGCGTCGTGATCCCCAGGCGCCACAAGGGCTCGACGACGCTCTCGACCTCCGGCCGGCGCCGCAGCAGCGTGATCGGCTCGGCAGCCAGACCCGCGGCGCCATCGACCAGCTCAGCTCGGCGCGAGCGCGCACGCACCGCACCCGCATGCGCACAGAACCGTGACGGTCCCGCGCCGATGCGCGCGGGCAGTCGCAACGCAGCACGCACCGCCGCTACGACACCGGCCAACCATGGCGGTGGAGCGCTTGCCGCCCGCGCCCGCAGCGCCACCGCCGGATCGCTTGCCGCTCGCCCGCCGTGCAAGCGCCCGAGCGCCGCCGCATCGAAGAACGCCAACCCCGGCGCCTCGCTCTCCACCGCCGCGCCAACGGACTCCAGCCGCGCGACGACCTTCTCCCACGCGTCGGCAACGCCCATCGGATCCGGTGGGATCAGCGCCAGCGACGGACACCGTGCCAGCGCCTCGCCGAGGCGCATCCCGGCGTGCACGCCAAAGGTCTCGGCCGACGGCGAGACCTCGCCGACGCGCTGCTCACGCCCGGGTTCCGGCGCCAACGCCGCGGGCCCCCGGGCGAGGACCTCACGACCGCCGGCGGCGATGACGAGTTCGAAACGGGAGAGCAGGACGGCGAGGATCAATGCGAACACATGTTCGCATTCTGTGCCGCCCGGAGCAAGCCCATCTCACCCCAGAATTCAGTGACAACCGGGCGCCTCCGGAAGACGATCAGTCGTCCGGACCGGTGATCGCCAGGCCCTGCACCCCGATCACCAGCGGGCTGCTCAGCCGCTTCGCCGTGGCCGACCAGACGATCCGCGAGACGCCGGCCTTCAGCTTCAGCGGAACGTCGATGCCCTCCGGAGCCGCGACCTTCATCTGGCGGTCCGGCTCGCCCGCGTGCCCGACCGTCACGGTCGGCACGGCACCGGCGACCACACCCGACTCGGGGCCGATCAACCCCCGCAAGTGATAGGTACCCGCGCGCGGCACCGCCAGCGTGACGACCGCCACCGCCGGGATCGGGGAGACGTAGAAGTTCGCGCCCTCACCGTCTCCCAGCGATCCCCACGTCTTCGCGCCCGGAGCGGAGCCGTAGGGCGAGGAGACCGTCCCGATGACCGCACGCCCCGCGATCCGGGTCTCCAGCGCGGAGATCGGAGCGAACGTGTCCTCCAGCTGGTGATAGAGCTTCGGGTGGTTGGCCTCGAGGAAGTTGTAGTAACCGGTGAAGCCCAGGGCCATCCCGACGACCGAGCCCCACACCACGACGAGCAGACCGCTGCCGGCCGCCAGCCGGCGGCGCCAGCTCCCACGCTTGGCCTGCGTGAACGTCGCCAGCCAGATCAGCAGCGCCGGCAGCGAGAGCAAGGCCATGAAGTCGACCACGTAGCGCTGCGTCGTGCCCGCCAAGATGAAGGACATCGCCAGCACGATGACCGCCCCGGCGCCTACCAGCCCGATCACGGTCCGGCGCAGCTCCGGCACCATCCGCCGGGCGACGAGCGGCAGCAGCAGGATCCAGAGCAACAGCGGGGCGAGGATGAGCGCGCCGCCGGTCGCCTCGGTGTAGTCGAAGCCGTCCGGCGTCGCCCACGGCAGCGTCGGCGGCCACGACAGCTGGATGAAGGGGAACAACGCCATGGGGCGGGGCGGCGCGAGCAAGTACAGGAACAACCCGGACGGGATGAAGGCCGGGTCGAACGTCTTCAGGACGGCCGGATCGAGGCCGGCCAGTTGGTACTTCTGACCGAACTCCGTCGGTGAGCCGAAGCGTGCGGCGTTGTAGGCCGCGAGTAGGAGGCCGCAGGCCACGAACGGGACCGTCAGCGCGACGAGCGCCTGGCGCCGGCTCACGCCCTCTGGCCACGCCGCGCGGCGCCAGGCGACGAACGCCAGCACCAGCGGGACGATGATCAGCGCACCGAGCGTCGCCCGCGAGGCGAGGGCCAGCCCGAAGGCCAGGCTGGCGGCCGCCAGCCGGCGCCGCGACGGCCGCGGCCCGAACCAGCCGGTCACCAGCAGCCAGAGGCCGAGCATGGCGAAACACAGCCCGCAGGCGATCGCGACCTCGTAGAACGAGGGCCTTCGCAGGAGGAAGGGCATGCCGTTGGCGAAGGCCAAAAAGACGGTTGACGCCGCCAGGGCCCAGCGCGGCGTGTCGGGCAGGAACCGGCGCACCAGGAAGCGCAGGGTCATCGCCGAGAACAGGAAGCCCAAGAACCCGAAGAGCGCGACGGCGAAGCTCTGCGGGATCTCGATGCCTATAAGTTGGAACGGCGCGAACAGGACGATCGCCGCCGTCGGGCCCCAGTAGGCGTACAGGTGCCCGTTGCGCAGGCTCAGGTCATGCAGTCCCGCGTTGCGGAACTGAGCGTTGGCGTTCGGGTCATACGGGTTGGGCAGGTCCAGCAGCGCCTGCGGCGGCTTGATGCGCAGCGCGAGATGGCCGTGTCTCAGCGCGTCGGCGATCAACCCGTAGTTGCTGCTGCCCGCCTTGTCGAAGTGCATCGGCGCGCTCGTCGCGGCCGTCCAGAAGTAGAAGGCCAGGACCACGGCGAAGAACAGCCCTGTGAGGACCGTCCACGGGCGGATGGTGATGCTGCGCGCGACGCGCAGCCGCCGCGGCGGCGGCTCGGTGACGGCCGTGCCTGCCATGGCGCGACAGTAGCCGTCGGGCTGCAGGCCGACGGGCCGAGCCGTTGACAGAGCGGCAAGGCGCGACCCGTCTTTTAGAACGCAGGCGGCTGCCCGAACATCTCCCCCAGCCGCATCGCGACCGCGAAGTCACCGGCGAGCTCGAGGCGCCCGGTCAGCACCGCCTTGATCGGATCGAGATCGCGACCGGCGATGCGCACGAAATCGGCGACCGACAGGGTGAGCGTCAGCTTGGCGGCGTCCGAGGCGCCGGGTCGCGCGCTGGCGCGCTCGCCGTCGATGGTGACCGTCCAGGGGCGCAACGTGCCGTCGGCCGCGCGCAGGTTGTACTGGATGTCGCCGGTGAAGCCGGCGGCGCGCTCGGCGACGAACTGGCGCTCCATGCCGGCGAAGAGGACCTTGAGGCCGGGCGCCGACCCAGCCGTGCGCGCGAGCCGCTCGTCGCCGGCGCTCCGCACGAAGGCCTGGAAGGCCTGCTCGCCGCGGGCCTCCAGGGTGCGACGCACGGCCGCCACGGCGGCGTTCGGCGCCCGTCGGGTGCTGGCGACGGCGCCGGGCACGGGGGCCGGGACGACCGTCGCCTGCGCGTCGGCCCCGTTGGCGTCGGCCTTGAACGCGTAGCTGCGCGCGACGGTCTGGCGCGGAGCGCGGCGCTCGAGGGCGCGGCGGGGCACGTCGCCGAGCCGCTCGCGCTTGGTCTCCTCGCGCGCGGGGCGGCGCTGCGCGAACTCCGGCATGACCTCGGCGGCGAAGAGCTCCAAGGCCTCCATGATGTCGTTGTGGGTGGTGTTGCCGGTCTGGACGCAGAGCATGAGCTCGTCGACGCCGGCGGCCTCGTAGCGGCCGATCAGCTCACGGACCTGCGCGGGAGTGCCGATCGCGCCGCGCAGCGAGGCGAGACCGTTGTTGAGGATCTTGACGCCGAGCGGCGCGCCGTCGGCGGTGACGGCGGAGCGAGCGAGGCCGGCATCGTCGCGGCGGGCCAGGAACGCGTCCCAGACCGAGGTGCGCCCCGGCTCGTGCTCGCCAAATGCCTCGTAGTGACCGCGCGCATAGGCGAAGAAGTGGGCGCCGTCGATGCCGCGCTCGATCGCCTGGGTCTCGTCGGCGTGGACCATCATCGGCAGCGCCACGGCGATGTTGGGGTTGATGGCGAAGCCGGCAGGAACGCAGCGGTCGGAGGTGATGATGTTGTAGTACTCGTCGACCCAGGCCTTGGTCTCCTCGGGCTCGGCGAAGGTGAAGCTGAGCGCTCCGAGCCCCTGCTCGGCGGCGAGCCGGATCGTCTCGCGCTTCGTGGAGGCGACCCAGAGCGGCGGATGCGGCTGCTGCATTGGCTTGGGGACGACGTTGCGCGGCGGCATCTTGAGGTGGTCGCCGTCGACGCCGGCAAACGGGGTCTCGACCATCATGCGCGCGACGACCCCGATCGCTTCGGCCCACTGGGCGCGCGTGGTCGCGCGATCGACCCCGAGGCCCGCGAACTCGGCCCCCGTCGAGCCCTCCCCCGTGCCAAGCTCAACGCGACCGTCGGAGACGAGGTCGAGCGTCGCGGCGGTCTCGGCGACGCGGGCGGGGTGCTGGTAGCCGAGCGGCAGCGGCAGGACGCCGAAGCCCAACCTGATGCTTTTGGTCCGCTGGGACGCTGCCGCGAGGAAGACGCCGGGCGCGCTGGAATGGGAGTACTCCTCCAGGAAGTGGTGCTCGACGGCCCACACGGTGTCGAACCCGAGGCGGTCGGCCAGCTCGACCTGGGCGAGCGCCTCCTGCAGGAGACGGTGCTCGGCACCGGGCTCCCAGGATCGGGGGAGCTGGTGCTCGTAGAGCAGGGAGAAACGCACGCCGCGGAGCCTACGCGTCGCGCGGCGATGGCCTGGAACTAGCGAGGGCCCTCCGAAGAGGGCCCTCGCCTTAGCACGCCTGTAAGCCGGATCTTGTCTTGGACGACCATCCATCTACGCGGCCGACCTGGACCTTGGCGGGCAGCCTGCAAACGGTCCTGCTTGGCCTTGCACCTGGTGGGGTTTGCCTGGCCACGTCATGTCACCACGACGGCGGTGCGCTCTTACCGCACCTTTTCACCCTTGCCTGTGCGGGGCGCACGTGCGGCCCCGCCATCGGCGGTATGTCTCTGTGGCACTTTCCCGCGGCTTTCACCGGGTCGACTTGCGCCGACCACCATGCCCTGTGGTGTCCGGACTTTCCTCGACGGGATTTCTCCCCGCCGCAGCCGTCCGGCGTGCACACCGAGCGTAGCGCCACAGCGGCGCAGCGCAAGGACTGCAGCCGAAATAGCCGGGCCTAGGAGATCGTCGTCCCGCAGCTGCGACAGCGCCCGCCGACCGGCACGGGCCCGGCGCTGTAGCGGGGCGTCATCGCCTCACCACAGGCCAGGCACGCGACGGTGCGGTGTGCGGCAAGGCCCTCCCAGACCCCGACGATCAGATCGTCGAGGGTCGGGCCGCCGCCCTGCTGGACCATCGATTCGTGCGCGCCTTGATCGCCGCCCTTCGGCACCGCCGGGGCGGGAATCCGCCGCGGCGAGCGATCGCGCGCGAAGCCGGGGCCCCGCAGACGCTTGCTGTCCTGCGCCGGATCAAGGATCGGAGGACGAAAGAGATCCAACGTGAGCGTCGCGCTCATGTCACACGCTCCGGAAGAGTCCGACGACCCGGCCCATGATCCGCACGTCCTTGGAGCGGATCGGCTCCATCGTCGTGTTCTCGGGCTGAAGACGGATGTGATCGGTCTCGCGGAAGAACCGCTTGACCGTCGCCTCCTCCCCCACCAACGCGACGACGATGTCGCCGTCGGACGCGTTCTCCTGCTTGTGGACGACGACGTAGTCGCCCTCGAGGATGCCCGCGTCCTTCATCGACTCGCCGCGGATGCGCAGGACGTACTCGCCCTTGTCGCCACCGGCAACCGGCGGAACCTCCACGTACTCCTCGATGTTCTCCTCGGCCAGGATCGGCTGACCCGCGGCGACCGAGCCGACCAGCGGCAACCCCGCCGGCCGCACGAGCGACCGCACGTTGTCCACCGCATCGCCGACCGCCGACGACGCCTTGTCTAGGAGCTCAAGCGCCCGCGGCTTGGACGGATCCCGCCGCAACAGCCCGAGCTTCTCGAGGTTCGCCAGATGCGCGTGCACCGTGGAGGACGACGCGAGGCCAACGGCCTTGCCGATATCCCGCACCGTAGGCGGGTATCCGTGCTTGGCCGAATACCGCTTGATGAAGTCGAAGATCTCCTGCTGGCGCTTGGTCAGATCCACCGGGGTCACCTTTCGCCGCTCGCGTCTCGGTCGAACATGTGTTCGTGAAGGTAGCGGGCTCTTCAGACGGAATCAAGCCGACGTCGCCAATCGCCCCCGCTCGGTAGACTGACGGCCGCCTGTCACGCGCCGGTGGCGGAATTGGTAGACGCGCAAGGTTGAGGGCCTTGTGGGGGGATTCCCCCGTGGAGGTTCGAGTCCTCTTCGGCGCATTAGACGACGGAAGCCCTGCAACGCAGGGCTTCCGTCGTTAAGCGCCGGACCGCCTCCGGCGGGCTGGCGCTGCGATCGACAGCCCGACGCCGGGGGCAACCGCGACTGGTTAGCCCTTGTCCGGCTGAAAGCTCTTGCCAACCTTGGTGGTTGGATCCGGCTTGGGGCGCTTGGGTACGGAGGGCGCCTGCTTCGGCGGCGCCTTGTCTGAACGAGATTCGTTGGTCACCGCTTCCCTCCCTTCTTGCCCTCACCACGGTTGCTCTGCACCTTCTTGAGCGCGTCAGGACGCGGGCGGGGCGGCTCGGTTTTCTTTGGCGCCGGAGGCAGCTTCTTCTCGGGCATCGGGCTAATCGCCTCCGTAGTCACCCTCGTCGACCTGGACAAGGTCGTCTGCCTTGGGCCGTCGAGGACCGTCGAGGGCTTTGCCGGTCTCCTCGGTGGGATCCGGTGCCGGACGCTGGGGATCTTTGAGCGGCTGGGGATCGTCGGAACTCATGAGGCCAGGTACAGCGTAACCGCCTCACCGGCGACACACCCAAGGCCAACCGCCAGCAGCATCACGGCGACCTTCGAACGGCTGGCTTTCGCGGCACTCGCCTTACGGTCGGACTTAGCCATAAGCGTCACCGTCTGCAGCCAGGTCATCCGAAGCTCGTCTGGCGGTGTGATGACTTTCGGACGAGCGGAGTAGCCATCAATCGCTTCCTCGGTCAGATCGTCATGTCCCATCGGGGCCAACACTCCCGCTACAGCGACGAAGGCGGCGAACGCCAATGCCATCGAGCCGGCAAGAAAGAGGATGCGGATAGCTGAGTGCTGACCGGGGGTGACGTAAGCATCGAGTAGCGGGCGACCCAGCGTCACGTTGAGCGTCAATACCGTTGCGCAGAAGCCAGCGATGGTGCCGGTCTTGGTGTCCAGATGTCGTGATCGAGCACGTTGCTCGGCAGACACCTCCTTCATGATCTCAAGGCACTGGGTGACCGAGTCGGCCTGACCGTACGGCTCGGATTCGCCCTGAGAGTGGAGTTGCTCGGATTCAGACACTGCGTCAGATGTTGACGCTGGCCACGGACGACAGTCCTCAGCATTTGATTGCCTACGGCGAGGTAGGAAACGACGCGGCTCAGGCCGCCGCCACGAACGGCGGCAGCGGTCCTGAGCCGGCCAACATCACTTCTTGGCGGGCTTCGACGCCCCGTGGATCGTCAGCGTCTTGTGCATGACCTTGGCCTTCTTGGCGCCCTTGGGCGTGAAGGAGACCGTGAGCTTGACCGTGACGTTGCGGTGGTGAGCCAGCGCGGTGCGGGCCGCTCGGGTCAGCTTCGCCGTCAGGGTCGCGCTGGTCGCCGAGGCGATCGTGCGGCTGGTCTTGGTGATGGCATTGCCAGACACCGAGACCTTGCCCGCGCCGAGACCGCCGACCGTCAGCTTGAGCGCCGTGCTCGTGTGGGTCGACGCCGTGATGCCCAGCGTGCACGGTGTGCCCATCGTGATCGTCGAATCGGTGACCTTGCCGTTCTGACCCGTCGCCTCCTGCGTGGCCTGCTGGGTGCTCTTGCAGATGTTGGTGCCCGACACCACGAGGATCCCGTGCTTGCCGCCGTCGATGTCGAGCGTGAACTTCGAGACCGGTGCGTCGGGGATCAGGTCGAACGTCGAGACCAGGTGCTTGTTGTCGGGAACCGAGCTCAGGCCGGTGAGGTTGAGCCGCAGCCCGTTGGGCCCGGTCAGCGGGATCACCAGCTTGGGCAACGTCCGGATCTGCCGGCCCGTCTTCGCGTCGACACGAACGTTCTTGACGAAGTACACCGGTCCGGTCAGCGGCCCGTCGAGAATCGGCGACTCGGCCGAGACGTGTCCGACGATGCTGGCCTTCGGGCAGGCCGGCTCGACCTTCGAGCCATCGGCGAACTCACACAGCGCCTGGGCGTTGTCGGGATCCAGCGCCAGGCTGAGCGGCAGGGTCACCTCGACCTTCTTGAGGTTCGCCAGGCCGGGCGTCTGCGTTAGCACCGCGTGCACGCCGGGGTGCTTGTCGTCGGTGGTCTGGCCCTTGCCCGTCAGGCTCAGCGCGAGCTTTGGCGCAACGGCCAGCGAGCTGCAGTTGCCGATCTGGAAGCGCGAGTTCACCGCCGCCGAGCCGCCCTCCCACGAGCCGATCGATCCGGTGATGCTCGTCGGGTCACAGGAGGTCGGGTTGAGCATGAACCCGGGACGATCGATGGTGACCGCGATCGAGCGGATCCGCACCGGGAACCCGTTGGTGTCGCCATCGTCGCCCTTGACAGCGAGGATGTTGGGCACATCGTCAGAGACGACGGTCACGTGCGCGTCGATCGGGTCGACCTTGATCGCCGCACGCACCACCACCGTGCCGAGGTTGAACGGACCCGCGATCGCCGGCACGACGATCGAGAGACCGTAGGGCGCACCCTTGTACGGGCCGGTCAGATACACCTTGCCGGCGATGTGGAACGGGTTGGAGCCCGGTCCGGCGGCAGCATCGGCGCTGCCCAGCTGTGAGCTGACATTGCACGTGCCCGCCGCGCCCTCGGCATCGGCGCACAGCGCCACCGAGCCGACCTTGGCCAGCACCCCTGGGGGCAGCGTGGTGGTGATCGTCCGGATGTGCTGCTGACCGTCGGCGCGAGACACGTTGAGCGTGAACGTGCTCGACGCCCCGGCCGACGGGTTGGCCACCCCGGCACTGAAGGCCGGCGCAAAGCCGCCGTCGCAGCCCGAGTTGATCGTGAAGCTGTCTGAGATCGTGGCGTCGCTCTGGTACGGAGCCGACCATGGCGTCAGCTGACTGGTGGTCGTGAAGCTGCCACACGCGTCTGGCGTCGCCAGCGCTCCGCGTGGACCCGAGAACAGGTCGAGCGTCAGCTTCTCGAACGGCAGCTGCGGGTTGTCGTCAAACACGGTTGTGAGCCGGCCGGTGACGGGGTCGGCCTGCACGTGACCGGCGAGTTTGACCAGCACGCCCGATGTCGGATCCTGGGCCACGATGTAGAGCGAGAGCACGCTTGAGAACGGGTTCTCGTTCTGCCGGGCCAGGAAGACCGAGCCTTCGAGCGGATCTGTCAGCAGGGGCGTGTCGATCCGCACGGTGCCGATCTTCGAGGAGTCCGGACAGGTCGGTTCGCCAGCGTCACTCAGACCGATCTGCACCGGCGAGCAGGCCCCGAGCCCGTCGGCAGCCGACGGTGAGACTGACACCCCCTCGGGCAGGGTGACCGCGACGCGCTTGAGAATCGCCGAGGCCAGCCCGTCGACGCTGCCGTTCTGGGGAACGGTGAGCGCGACGTGCAGGCCCGACGGACTGTCGGCTGTCGTCACTGTCGGCTTGACCGAGACCGAGGGATTGAACGGCAACCGCTCGCACCCGTCGAGCGGCACCGCACGACCCTGGTTGTCGACAACAGGGTAGGTGCCGGAGACAAACTGATCGGGATGGTCCCAGGAGTTGGCGCGCATGGTGACCTCCTGGATCGCACGACACGAGCCCGGTTGCGTCAGGAGGGGCTTCTCGGGATTCTTCGAGATGCTCTGAGGGCTGCAGGCGTCGGCGGTGCCATTGACAATGCAGCTCCGCTCGACCTCGTGGCTCGCGTCTCCAGGGTTGCCCCACAACTCCATACGCGCGGAGGTCAGATTCCCGCCGAGCGGGCTCCGCACCTTCACCTGGAGGCCGTAGCCGTCGCCGGTCTTGACCGTGGTGTTGACGAACGCCACCAGCTGGAAGACACCGAAGCCGAACTGTGCAGGCAGGCCCGTGGGAGGCTCGAGGTTGAAGACCGGGCTTGCGGTACAAAGGAACGTTTGGTCGAGACAAGCGCGAACGATGCCGATCTGCGTTTCGGGCGGACACCCGTTCTCCGATTGCGAGCTGGTCGCGGAGTCGAAGACCTTGCGCGGGCACCGCGGTGCGGCGTTCGCATCGCCGACCAGGCCCATCGGAAGGTCGAAGGAGAAGTCCTTCGGCCCGCCCGAAACACCCCTGGCGTCCTCTCCGCCCAGGCCCTTGTTGGCCAGCGTAAAGGACGTGATCAGCGCATAGGGATGCTCACCGGCCTGTGTCGCGGAGCTGCCGTCGCGGTCAATCGCCGACATCTTGAACCTCGGCACGCCGAACGGCGCCTCCGTCTCGCTGACGGTCAGCGGCATGGTCACTCGTCCGGTTGTCGCGGCGCCGCCTCCTGAGACCTTGACCGCGGTTGACAACGTCTCCGCCGGTGTCCCGGGGTCCGCGGCGACCGTGATCCGGATGGGCGGAACCGCATCAGCCGTAAACCCCCGTGGCACACTGAACTCCGAGGGGATCACCGGCAGGACGATGGGGTCGTTGATGCACGTGACAGTGGTCGTTCCGGAGCAGTTCCAAGCCCCTCCCGTGTCGAAGGTTCCGGTCGCGGTGACCCCGGCGGGAAGCGCGTCTTCGATGGTCACCGTGGAGCCGTCTGACGGCGTGCTCGACACGTTGTAGACCTCGATCGCGACCATCCCGGTGCCACCCGGGGCGATGTGGGTCGGGACGACGCTGACGTCGGCGTCCCACACGGGCCCGGCGGCGGCGCTGGCGGGCGTGGCTGAGGCCAGGGTGAGAGCTGTGGCGATGGCGGCCGCGATCAAGCCGGACCTTCGACCGACCCTGCTACGCGCGGTGGTCGTCGACTGCTGCATGTTCTCGTGCTCCTTGGTCATCGCTTCACCGTCAGGGCCACCGACGCCTCCGAGGACTTGCCGACCTCTGGTTCGAATGTCAGCCGCAGCTTGAGTCTGAGGCTGTCCTTGCGTCGCAGTTGCGCGACCGCGCGCCGATCTAGCCGTAGCGCGATCCCGTAGGTGCCGCGCTTGCTCAACCTGCGCACGACGGTCCTGATCGAGGCGCCGCGCACGCTGAGCGCTCCGGCGACTGGGACGCGCACCCGGACCGTGAAGCGTCGGCCGTGGACCGTCCTCGTCAGTGGCTTGACTCGCGGGGTGTTCGTCGACCCGTGGGTTTTGGCGTTGCCCGGACCGACGAAGCTGATGCTCGCCGCCGTCGTCAGGTTCGCCGGCGCGCCCGTCGCACCGTGGCAATCGTCGACGGCACCACACGGGCCGGCGGACGGCGCGGCAGGAAAGCCGCCGCCGATCCGCGCGTCGTACATGTCGCGGATGTCATCGGCGTCTTGCGGAACCAACGCATCTGAGGTCGTGAAGAAGACGTCCTTGCCGTCTGCGCTCGCGTCGGCGAAATTGGAGTCGACAAAGCCGTTGTCGAACCGGAAGAAGGGGTCCCCTGAGCCACCGGAGAGCAAATGGCTCCTTCCGTCCTTGAACTCGTACACGTCCGGTCGCCCGTTGACGTCCTGCGGCGAGAGCGCTTCGCGACTGTCGAAGAACAGTGATCCGTCGTCGAGCAGGTAGCGCTGCTGATACCAGCCACTAAGCGGGCGCGGCAGGTGAATCGGATACCCGGAGGGTGATCCGTCGGGATGACAGGACGCACAGCTCAGCGTCGATGAGCTCGCGTCGTACAAAAAGAGCTGCTCGGCGCTCGAGTCCGATTGCTCGACCCCGGTGAGCGGCCGGCGGGACACGAAGGCGGCGTAACGGCCGTTGGGCGAGATGCGAGCCGTCCGATAGCGAAAGACCGGGTCCCAGTCTGCGGGCGTAGCCGAACCCGCCGAAATCGGTACTTCGTTGTCTTGCGGTGAGAGCGTCGCGATCCACGAAGTCGCAGCGTTGCGGTACCGGTACAGATTTGGCTCGCCCGCCACCGCGCCCGCGGCCAACGCCCCGGTCGCGACGAAGTACACGGATGAGCCGTCGTGGCTCGCGCCCATGAGACCCAGCACCGAGACGAGGGGTCCGGGCGTGAGGTCGATCAGCTGTCCCGAATCAACGTCGAACTGGTAGAGATTGGCACCGCTGCCCGGCACCGTGTCATCGGTCAGGCCAGCATCGGCGCCGTCGGTGAAGAGGACCTTCGACCCGTCCGCACTCGCGGTCAGGAAGCGTCCGCCGCCACCGGGGCCCGGGCCTTGCGACGCGTCGATCTGGACAGTCGTCGTGCCGTCCTTGCGAACGTAGAGGTTGCCGGTCGCCTGGTCGGTCCAGAAGATGCGCGTGCCGTCGTCGGAGATCGCGTTGCTGAGGTTCGGGGCACCTCCGAGACCGGGCTCCTGGTAGTCGAACCCGAAGCTCGCGCCCGGAGCCGGCGTACCGTCGGGCAATACGTTCACGAGCCGCAGTTCACCGTCGACCCACTCATAGAGGTTGTTGGCGCCAGCGCCAGGGTCCGGCGCTCCCGGCGTCAAGGCGTCGTTGGCCGCGAAGATGACGTGGCTCAGGTCTTTCGAGACGCCCATGAGCATCGCGGGCTTACTGACGACGTGCTGGTAATCCGCGTAGCCGAAGGTGGACGGCGTGCGGTTCGGTGGTGAGGATTTGATCAACGGCTCGAGCGCGCCACCGCTCGTGGGCAGGTAGAGATTCGCATACTTGGCGGGGTCAGAGTTATCCGAGGTGAGCAACAAACGCGAGGCGTCCTCGGACCAGCCCACGGGCGGGCCGCCGTGATAAACCGATGCGTTCTCTGTCTCCCAGCCACTGGACGCGCGCTTCGATACATACTGATTCGCTTGACGGTCTTTGGCATTGAAAAACGCGTCGCCGTTGTACGTGATGGCTCCGCCCGCGGACGCTGCAGCGATGCGGTACTCAAGCGGGAAGGCCAGCACCTGCCCAGATCCCCCCGTCTTGTCGGTTGGCGAGACGAGCTCCCACCGGCGTCCGTCGGGAAGTGAGAAAGGTGGCGTTGACGACTCGTGCGTGATGAACGTCCTGTCGGGTCCCGCGACGGTACCGACGGCGTTGGTGGCGACGACGCGGAAGTGGTACTTCGTGGCCGGTGTCAGCCCTGCGATGTGGGCCTTCATGCTGATCGCGGCCACTCCGCCGATTTCTTCGTCGGACGTTGCTTGCCCGTACGCGGAAGTCGGTCCGTACTCGAAGTGATAGGTGGTTTTCCCGGCACCTGGGTTGATGCTCGCCTTGACGTCAGCGCCCGTCGCGGTCACGTTCGCGACCGACTCGTCCGAGATCAACGGCGGCGACACCGTTTGGAGGGTCCGGTCCTGGCCCTCTGTGGCGCCGTCGGCATTCTCAGCGACAAGCCGGAAGCGATAGAGCGTGGCGCCCGTGAGGCCGGTGATGTCGGCGTGCACGGCAGTGTCGCTCGTGCCTGAGCCGACGGTCTCGACGCAGGGAACGCTGCCACCCGACGACAAGTCGGTGAAGCCCGTCGCCTGGAAGGCGGAGTCGGTGACGTACTCGAAGTGACAGCCGGTCACCGGCACACCGGCCGGGTTGACGACCCCGTGCGCGGTCGCGGTGGTCGTGACGATGTTGGAAGCAGTCCCCGTCGTCACGTCGGGCAACGTCACGGTCCCGAATCGGTAGACGAGGCCGGTACCGCTGGCGTCGGAGACGAAGACCTGTCCGCTCGCGCCATCAGCCGCGACGCCGCGGGCGTTCGTCAGCGTTCCATGCCCGGAGGAGCCGGCCGAAGCTCCGCCGGCGTCGAACTCCTCGATCCGATCGGGGTGAGCGACGAAGACCCCGCCTGTGCCAGGGTTGGCGGTCACCGACTGGGCACCGCCCGAGGCGTCGACGACCGGCGTCGTCAGATCTGGCGCGAAGCTGCCGGCGCCGTCAGGGTTGTACTTGGCCACAGCACCCTGGTATTGGGCCGCGTAGAGGTTGCCTGCCGTGTCGAAGGCGATGTGGCAGGTGGAGCCGAGGCCCAGCGAGTCGCCGGTCGCGATGCCGGTTGTGTCGTACTCGGAGATATTGCCCAAGAAGTTGTCGACCCAGATGCCGCCGTCGGGCGCGACAGCCGCGCCGCAGTAGTCCCCGCCGGCGGGCAACGAGATAGGGAAGCCCGAGAGCGCCGCCCCGGACGCGGCAAAGCCGTACAGCACGCTCTGGCTCTCAGAGATGACGTAGATGTTCCCGTTGCTGGCCGTGCCCGAGTTGTCGACCGCGATGTCGAGCTCGCCGCCGATTCCGACGAGCGAGAGCGAGGTCGCACCCGCCAGCCCAGGGTCCGTGAATGCCTGTGCCGCGCCGGTCGCGTCGAACTTGTCGATCGTCTGGTGCCCGCTGTCGAGCACGTACACGTCGCCGCCGGCCTGGCTCACAGCGATCCGGTCCACGCCCGCGAAGGCACCCGGCGTCGAGCCCGTGCCGTCGAAGCTTCCGAGGACCGGGTGGCCGACACCGGCCCCAGCCGGAGCAGCGACGGCGGCGAGCCCGAGGGCCATCAGCAACGCCGCAGCCGCCGCGACGCGACGAAGTCGACCGCCCCAGCCGCCGCGCGTCGTGGCGGTTTCTGACGCGCGCTCGGCGCTCACGCCGCCGACCGCCACCGGGCGGCGACGCTGACGCGAGTCGGCCCCGAATGCGTCGGCGCCGGCATCAACCAAACGGTCAGTCATGTAGATGATCCCTCTCGCGGGGTTGGTCGTGCTGGTGGAAGTCATGGGCCGTGGGCTCATCCGGCGGTGACGGTCGAGACGCCGGAGGGGCGGCCAACGACATGGCCAGGGCGGCAGACGGTCGCCCGGCGCAAGTGGCGCGCGGCGACCGGGACAGCACCAGCCTCGCCACGGACGGACGAGCCTCTCGATGCCTGTGTGCCGCCGCGCGCCGAAAGCGCGCAGCACTTCATGAACGCGGCGGGCGCCGCGCTCGAGACCGTCTGACCCAAAGCAGATTCCTTGCTGTCCTGTCTCGATCAGGCCGCTGCGGCCTGGCGAGATGTCATCTCTCTCCCACAACGTCGATCCGAACGCCTGCGACCTCGACCCGGAGATTGAGGAACCGTCGGTGTTTTCGGAACGATTGCCGCGAGCCTAGACAAGGCAGTCTACTGATGTCAAGTACAGAGGTAACAAATGATTCCTTAGCTTCCCCCACGACAGTGTGGGCAAGGCCTTCGTTGTCCGCACGAACGGTTTAGCGGTAACCAACGATTCCCATCACGGGAGCCCGGTGCGCCCCTCCAGCCGTACCGGCTAGCGTCCCGCCCCATGCGCCTCGTGACGTTCCGCGATCCCCACAGCTCGGTCCGCGTCGGCCGCCTCGACGGCGAGGGCGAGGACGCGCGGGTGGTCGAGCTCGCGGCGCCCACGATGCTCGACTGGCTACGCGGCGACGGCCACGAGCCGGCCGGCCGTGACCACGCGCTGGCTGACGTCCGGCTGCTGGCGCCGATCCCCGAACCGCCGAGCGTCCGCGACTTCTTCGCCTACGAGGGCCACGTCGCGACGGGCGCGCGACTGCGGGGCGCGAGCGAGATCCCAGAGGCCTGGTACGAGGCGCCCGTCTTCTACTTCTCCAATCCCGCCTCGATCCAGGGCCCGCGCGAGCCGGTGCGCCGGCCCGCGCACTGCGAGTGGCTGGACTTCGAGCTCGAGATCGCCGCCGTGATCGGCGAGGACGCCGAGATCGCCGGCTACACGCTGCTCAACGACTGGAGCGCGCGTGACATCCAGCGCCGCGAGATGACCGTCGGCCTCGGGCCCGCCAAGGGCAAGGACTTCGCGACGTCGATCGGTCCGTGGCTGGTCACGCCCGACGAGCTCCCCATCGAGGACGGCCGCCTGCAGCTGACGGCCACCGCGTCGCTCGGCGACCGTGAGATCACGAGCAGCGACGCCGGCGCGATGCACTGGAGCTGGCCGCAGCTCGTCGCGCACACCGCCAAGGAGACCCGGCTCAAGCCCGGTGACATCCTCGGCTCGGGCACGCTGAACCGCGGCTGCCTGCTGGAGCTCAACGCCGAGGGCGGGATCGACGGCGAGGTGCGCTGGCTGACGCCGGGTGACACGGTGACCATCAGTGCACCAGGGCTGGGCAGCCTCAGCGCGCCGATCGTCTGACGGCGCGCGCGGTCAAGCTCAGGACGCGAGCGCCAGCTCGGTGCGGCGGGCGCCGAACTCGGCGGACACCTCGACCAGCACATCGAGCATCGCCTGCTTGGCCGGCGAGCGGAACGAGTCGGCCAGCGTCGTGGCGACGATGCGTCGCACCGGCGGCCGCGCGCCGAGGGAGCGAACGATCACGTCGTCGCGCACCGCGACCAGCGCGAGGTCCGGAACGAAGGACACGCCCATCCCGGCCGCGACGAAGCCCTGGATGGCCGTGTAGTCATCCATGTTGAACGCGATGTTGGGGGCAAAGCCGACGGCCTGGCAGGCGTTGAGGAAGATGCTGGTATCCGGGCAGGTGCCCGACGTCCCGATCATCCACGACTCGTCGGCGAGATCGGTCAGCTTGAGCCGCGGGTGGTCGGCCATCGGATGGTCGCGCGGCAACATGATGTACATGGGATCGTCGAGCAGCGCCACAGTGTCGATGCCGGGCTCGGGTCGCGTGTTGAAGCACGTCTCGATCGACAGCGCGATGTCGCTCTCGCCGCCACGCAGCAGGCGCAGGGCGTCGTCCGGGTCAGCCGGGCAGAGCGACAGCTCGACGCCGGGATGGCGCTCGCGAAAACGAGCGACGGCCTGAGGCATCAGCGTCGCGCAGGCGCTCGCGAACGCGGCGAGGCGCAGCCGGCCGCCGCGCAGGCCGGCGATCGCCTGTAGCTCGTCCTCGGCATCGGCCAGGCGAGCCAGGATGACGTCGGCGTGGGCGACCAGCGCCCGGCCCGCGTCGGTCAGCGTGACGCCGCGCGCGGAGCGCTCGACTAGCCGCGAGCCCGCCTCGCGCTCCAGCGCGGCGATCTGCTGGGAGACCGCCGACTGCGTGTAGGACAGCGCCTCGGCGGCCGAGGAGAACGAGCCGTGCGTGGCGACCTCGCGAAGCACACGGAGGCGGCGGACGTCGAGCATAAGCAGAACTTACTCCGCCGGTCACCAAATGTCATTTGTGCTGATGGGCGGGGTTCCTCATGATCTTTCCCATGTCCTCCAGCACCTTCTCCCCAAATCTCCCCGCTGTGGACGCGCTCGTCATCCGCCCCGCTTACCCCGACGACGCTCCCACGCTCGCGCGCCTCGCGGCGCTCGACAGCCAGCGCCCCCTCGCCGGCTCCGCCATCGTCGCCGAGCGCGACGGCCGCATCCTCGCCGCGGTCGCGCTCGACAGCGACCGCACGATCGCTGACCCCTTCGCCCCCACCGCTGATCTCGTCGCCCTGCTGAAGCTGCACGCTGCCGATACGGCCCGCAGCTTCGCCGGGCGCCGGGACATCCTCCGGCGTGTGGGAGCGAGCACCCGGCGGCACCCTGCGCTCGCGCGCGGGTAGCTGACGGGCGAACGCGCCGGAGCGCCGCCGCACCCGCTCGCCGGGTGTGCGCGGCGCTCGGCGCGATCAACTTCGGCGGTGTGAGTTGCGTGATACAACTGACTGCGGTACGGTCCCGGTCGCCTCATGCAACTGACCGTTCTCCGAAGGGTAGGGCAATGAGCCGTCGCGCTCGCGTCGCCGCCATCGTGTCGGTCGGGGTCTTCGTCGCCAGCCTCGACCTGTTCATCGTCAACATCGCGTTCCCCGACATCCAGCGCGACTTCGCCGGCACATCGCTGGCGTCGCTCTCCTGGGTGCTCAACGCCTACGCCATCGTGTTCGCCGCGCTCCTGGTCCCCGCCGGGCGCTGGGCCGACCGGACCGGGCGCAAGCGCGCGTTCCTCGGTGGCCTGGCGCTGTTCACGGTGGCCTCAGCTGCGTGTGCCGCGGCGCCGTCGATCGGCGTGCTCGTCGCCGCGCGCGTCGTGCAGGCAGCGGGTGCGGCGGTCCTGATGCCCGCCTCGCTGGGTCTGCTGCTGCCGGAGTTCCCGCCGGAAAAGCGCGGGCTGGCAATCGGCCTGTGGGCAGCCGTCGGTGGCACCGCGGCGGCGGCCGGGCCGGTCATCGGCGGGCTGCTGGTCGAGCTGTCGTGGCGCTGGGTCTTCTTGGTGAACATCCCGATTGGGATCGCGGCGATCGTCGCGGGCACGCGGGTGTTGCACGAGATCCGCGAGGAGGACGCGCCACGGCCAGACCTGGTCGGGGCGGGGCTCCTCACCGGCGCCGTGGCGACGCTGATCGGCGGGATCATCCAAGGTCCGAACTGGGGCTGGACCGACGGGCGCGTGGTCGGGCTGTTCGCGGTCGCGCTCGTGTTGTCGGTGGCCTTCGTCGTGCGCTCCGGGCGCCATCCGGTCCCGATCGTCGAGCCGGCCTTGGTGAAGGTCCAGGCGTTCGCGGCGGCCAATGTTGCCGGCATCTTCTTCTTCATCGGCTTCTCGGCGATGCTGCTGGGCAGCGTGCTGTGGCTGACCGAGGTGTGGGGCGAGACGGCGCTGGGCGCCGGCTTGAAGATCGCTCCGGGGCCGTCGATGGCGGCGTTGTTCGCCGTTGGCGGAGGGATCCTCAGCGGCCGGATCGGTCCACGGGCGGTCGGGACGATCGGCGCGTTGCTCTTCGGATTGGGCGGCGTGTGGTGGGCGACACATCTCGGGGCGACAGAGCACTACGCCAGCGACTACCTTCCCGGCATGCTGATCGGCGGTGCAGGTGTGGGCTTCGTGAATCCGGCACTGGCAGGCGCGGCGACGGCGCAGCTGCCGCCGACGCGGCTGGCGACCGGCAGCGCCGTGCTGACGATGTCGCGCCAGCTCGGCTCGGCGCTCGGCGTCGCGCTGCTGGTCGCGGTGCTGGGCACGCCATCGCCGGCCGAGGTCGTCGACACCTTCGACAACGCCTGGTGGATGATGGTCGCCGCGGCCTTTGCGTCGGCGGCCGCCTTCACGTTGGTCGGCTCGCTGAAGGCGCATGAGGGCAGCGTGGAGGAAGAGCTCGAAGCCGCGGTGGCGTCGATGGCGCCGGAGGTTGCGGCATGAGCGCGATCGACGACCCACGCGCCGATGAGCTCCACGACCCGACGCGCTCGCGCACCGTCTCCTGGGACGACCCGACGCCGGTCATCGAGGCGAGCTCGACGCTCACCGGCCTCGAGCTCATGCGCGGGATCATGAGCGGTGAGCTGCCCGCACCGCCCGTCGCGCGCCTGCTCGGCTTCGGCATCGACCGCGTCGACGAGGGCAACGTCGTCTTTACGATGGACCCGCTCGAGGCCCATCAGAACCCGTTGGGCACCGTCCACGGCGGGATCATCACCACCTTGCTCGACAGCGCGATGGGCTGCGCGGTCCACACCACGCTCCCACCCGGCGGCATGTACACCACCTTGGAGCTCAAGGTGAACTTCCTGCGCCCCTCCTTCGCCGGCGGCGCGCGCCTGCTCGCCGAGGGCACCGTGCTGCACCGCGGGTCAACCGCCGTGCTCGTCGAGGCGACGATCACCGACGCAGAGAGCGGCAAGAAGATCGCGCACGGCACGTCGACCTGCCTGATCCTGCCGCCGCGCGCCTAGGCCACCGGGCGCTCGAAGAGCGTCGAGAGGACGACTTGGGTGTGGGTGCGGCGGACGCCGGGTGTGTCGCGCAGGCGCTCGAGCGCCTC
Source organism: uncultured Conexibacteraceae bacterium (assembly GCA_963836485.1). Lineage (GTDB taxonomy): Bacteria > Actinomycetota > Thermoleophilia > Solirubrobacterales > Solirubrobacteraceae > Baekduia. Next base: position 532,033 of record CAWIJS010000013.1, read on the forward strand.
CTCCAAGTGCTGGGTGTCGGCAGCGCGGACGTGGAGGATCGCGCTGGCCTCGCCGGCGACGGTGTAGGCCGACTCGACCTCGTCGTGGGGCTCGATGGCCTTGCGGACCTCGGCGGCTGACATGCGGCCCTCGCAGTAGAGCGCGACGACGGCATGGGTGTGCCAGCCCATCGCGGCCGGGTCGACGACCGCGGCGTAGGACCGGATCACGCCCTCGGACTGCAGCTTGTCGACGCGGCGCTTGACCGCGGGCGCGCTCAGCGCGACGTGGCCGCCGATGTCTTGGAAGGAGCGGCGGGCGTCCGTTCGAAGCAGCGCAACGATCTTGCGGTCTGTGTCGTCCATCGCCACAGTTTATCCGCAGATACGCAACGAATCGTGGTTGAGACCGGCGTTTGACAAGCGGATCATTCCGTCCATGCCTTCCGAGACCGCTTCCACCCCTGTGGCACCCCACGGGCTGCAGGACTACATGCCGCTCAACGGGGTCGACCACGTCGAGCTCTTCGTCGGCAACGCCAAGCAGGCCGCGTTCTTCTACACGCGCGCCTACGGCTTCAAGCTGGTGGCCTACTCGGGGCTGGAGACCGGCATGCGCGACCGTGCCTCCTACGTCGTCCAACAGGGCCGCATCCGCCTGGTCCTCACCGGCGCGCTCCACTCCGACTCCCCCATCGCCGAGCACCACCGCCACCACGGCGACGGCGTCAAGGTGATTGCTTTGAGCGTGCCCGACGTCGACCACGCCTGGCGCGAGGCGACGACGCGCGGCGCCGAGGGCGTGGTCGAGCCGCACGACAGCAGCGACGAGCACGGCACGGTGCGCATGGCCACCATCAAGACCTACGGCGAAACGCTGCACACGTTCGTCGCCCGCGCCGGCTATACGGGCCCGTTCCTCCCCGGCTACGAGGCCCGCGAAGACAACTCCATCGACACCGGCATGCTGCTCGGCATCGACCACATCGTCGGCAACGTCGAGCACATGGACCCGTGGGTGTCGTTCTACGAGGACGTCTTCAACATGAAGGAGATGCTCCACTTCACCGACGAGGCGATCTCGACCGAGTACTCCGCCTTGATGTCGAAGGTCGTCGCCGACGGCAAGGGCGTCGTCAAGTTCCCCATCAACGAGCCGGCCGAGGGCAAGCGCAAGTCCCAGATCGAGGAGTACCTGGAGTTCTACGAGGGCCCGGGTGCCCAGCACCTCGCGGTCGCCACGCGCGACATCGTCAAGACCGTCGCCGAGATGCGCCGCCGCGGCGTCGAGTTCCTCGACATCCCGGCCTCCTACTACGAGGACGCGCCGATCCGCGTTCCGGAGGTCGCGCCGATCATCGACGACCTGCGCACCCAGGGCATCCTGGTCGACCGCGACGACGAGGGCTACCTCCTGCAGATCTTCACCAAGCCGGTCGGCGACCGCCCGACGGTCTTCCTCGAAGTCATCGAGCGCCACGGCGCCCGCGGCTTCGGCGACGGCAACTTCAAGGCGCTCTTCGAGGCCCTGGAGCGCGAGCAGGACCGGCGTGGGAACCTCTGAGCCATGCGCTACGTCACCCTCGGCGACGTCCCCCGCAAGCGCCACATCCAGGTGCGGCGCAACGGCGCGGGCTCGCCGCTGCTGACCGAGGAGGTCCTCGGCTACGAGGGCTTCAGCGGCAACGAGACGATCCTCTACCACCTGCACTCGCCATGCCGGCTGTCGGAGGTCGGCGGTTTCGCTCCGATCCGTCGCGAGGAGTGGGTGCCCGACGCCCATGTCCACCGCCTCGCCGACATCAACAGCGCACCCGCAGGCGGCGACCCCGTCGCCGGGCGCCAGCTGTTGATGTACAACAATGACATCGAGGTGTCGGTCGCCAAGCCGACCGAGTCCCAGGAGGGCTTTCACCGCAACGGCGAGGGCGACGAGGTCGTCTACGTCCACCGCGGCGGCGGCAAGCTGCGGACGAACTTCGGGCCCGTCCTCTTTCGCGAGCGCGACTACGTCGTCATCCCGCGCGGGACGACCTACCGCTTCGAGCCCGACCCGGGCACCGAGCAGTTCTGGATCTGTTTCCACACACCCGGCGAGATCGAGACGCCCAACCGCTACCGCAACCGCTACGGCCAGCTGCTGGAGCACGCGCCGTACTCCCAGCGCGACTTCCACGGGCCGATCGAGCTGGAGACCCATGACGAGGAGGGCGAGTTCACCCTCGACGTCCGCGTGCGCGGCGGTGTCCAGCGCTATCTCCTGGATCGCCACCCGTTCGACGTCGTCGGCTGGGATGGCTACGTGTTCCCCTACACCTTCAACGCCGACGACTTCGAGCCGCGCGCCGGGCGCTTCCACCTGCCGCCGCCGGCCCATCAGACGTTCCAAGGCCCGAACTTCGTCATCTGCACCTTCGCCCCGCGCATGCTCGACTGGGATCCCGAAGCCGTTCCGATCCCCTACCACCACTCGAACATCCAGTCCGAGGAGGTGATGTTCTACGCCGCCGGCGACTACGCGGCGCGCAAGGGCGTCGAGGTCGGCTGCCTGACGCTGCACCCCTCCGGCCTGCCCCACGGCCCGCAGCCGGGCACCGTCGAGAAGGCCCTGGGCATGACGCACACCAACGAGCTCGCGGTCATGTGGGACACCTTCAAGCCGCTGAAGCTCGCAGCGCTGTGGCGCGATCACGACGATCCGTCCTACGCGTATTCGTGGAACCCGGACCGCGAGGCCGCTCAGCCGCGATGATGGGCGGGCTGTGGCCGCCCCGCCGCTCTTCGCGCTGGAGGATGTGACCGTCGCGGGCGCCGAGCGCCCGCGGCTGACGAACGTCTCGCTCGCTCTGCACGACGGCGGCATCACGGTGCTCCAAGGGCCATCGGGCTCGGGGAAGTCGACGCTCCTGCGGCTGCTCAACCGGCTGGAGGCACCCGACGCAGGGACCGTGCGCTACCGCGGCGACGACCTCGCCACGCGCGACGTGCTCGCCCACCGGCGCGAGGTCGGGATGGTCTTCCAAGCGCCGATCCTCTTCCCCGGGACCGTCGCCGACAACCTCGCGGTCGCCCAGCCGGTCGATCCGCCCGCGCTGTTGCTGGAGCACGCCGGATTGCCTGCTTCCTTTCTGACGCGCGAGGCCGGAACGCTGTCGGGCGGCGAGGCCCAGCGCGCGTGCCTGGCGCGCGCGCTCGGGACGCGCCCGCGCGTGCTGCTGATGGACGAGCCGACCTCAGCGCTCGACCACGAGGCGGCGCTGGTCATCGAGCGCCTTGCGCGGACGCTGGCCGATGAGGGCGTCCCGATCGTCCTGGTCACCCACGATCGCGATCAGGCGACGCGGCTGGGCGACCGCGTGATCGTGCTGGACGAGGGGAGGCTCGGGCCATGAGCGGCGATGTCAGTTGGTGGGGCCTCGCCGCCTCGCTGATCATGATCGCCGCCGTCGCGCTGCTCTCCTGGCGCCAGAAGCTGCGGCTGGAGCGCGATCTGGCGATCGCGGTCGGGCGATCGCTGACCCAGATGCTGCTCGTCGGGGCGGCGCTCGGCCTGATCGTCGACCAAGGCACCTGGATCGGCTGGTCGTTCCTGTGGGTCGCCGGGATGGTGGCCTTCGCGGCGGTGACCGTCAGCCGGCGGGCGCCGATGCTGCCGGGCGTCCTCGGCGTGGCGCTGATCGCGATGGCCGCCAGCGCCATCGCCGGCCTGGGCCTGCTGTTTGCCCTCGGGATCTTCCCCGTGAGCGGCCGGACGGTCGTGCCCGTCGCCGGCATGGTCCTCGGCAACTCGCTGGCCGCGGGCGTCCTGACGATCCGGCGCCTGGTCGAGGCGATCGCCGAGCGCCGCGCTGACCTCGAGGCGCGGCTGGCGCTCGGCTTGCCGTGGCAGCACGCCGTCCGCCCCACCGTCCGGCAGGTGCTGCGCACCGGGATCGCGCCCGACATTGAGCGGCTCAAGGCGCTCGGCATCGTCGTCCTGCCGGGCGCGATGACCGGCCTGATCCTCGCCGGCGTCGACCCCCTCGACGCCGTCCGCGTGCAGCTCGCGTTGTTGTACGTGATCCTTGGATCGGTCACGACGACGGCCAGCGTTATCGCTCTGCTCGGCACGCGGCGGCTGTTCACCGCCGACCATCGCCTGATCCCGCTCGCCCGCGACACGCAAGACGAGGACTAAGGTCAACACCATGAACTTCACGTGGGACGACGGCGAGCGGACGATCCGCTTTGGCCGCGGCACGATCGCCGACGCACCGGAGCTCCTGGGCGACAACTACACCTTGCTCACCACCGAGCGCGCCGAGGCCGCGGCGCCCGACGTCGTGAGCCGAGCGCAGGCCGTCCACCACGTCGGCCCCGGCCTCGTCGACGAGCTCGCCGCCGAACTGCACGGCGCGGTCGACGACGCGCAGCTCCTCGTCGCGCTGGGCGGCGGGCGCGTCGTCGACGTCGCCAAGGCGCTGGCCGGCACGCGCGACGGCGTCCGCGCCGCGGCGATTCCGACGACGCTCAGCGCCGCGGAGATGACGAAGATCCACCGCAAGCCGGCAGGCCACGAGGAGACTGCCCGCAACGTCCGCCCGGCGATCGTCATCAACGACCCCGACCTGTCGGCCTCTCAGCCTGTCTCCGAGCTGGCCGCGTCATCGGCCAACGCGCTGGCCCACGCGGTCGAGGCGCCGGTGACCATCTACGCCTCGACGGTCCCGACGCTGGCCGCGCGCGAGGCGATCCGCCTCATCGACGTCGCCTGGCTCGTCGAGGGCGAGGACCCGTCCTACGTCGGCCGCGAGCAGCTTGCCCACGCAGCGCTGCTCAGCGGCTACGGGATCGACGCCGCACGCTACGGCCTCAGCCACGTCCTCAGCCAGACGCTGGTCCGCGTCGGCGGCGCCGGTCATGGCCAGGCCAACGCCGCGATCCTGCCGGTCGCGATCGCCGCCCTGGAGCGGCGCAATCCCGGCCGCGTGGACCCCGACGGGACGCTCGGCGAGTTGGCCCGCCGCCTCGCCCGTTGCGCTGGAGCCGACGGCATCCGCCGCCTCGGCGTCCCCGAGGAGCGCCTCGACGCCTGCGCCGACGCCGCCGCCCAGCGCCAGGACCTCGCCTTCACGCCACCGGTCGCGGATCGTGACGAGCTCCGCGCGCTCTACGCCGAGGCGTGGTGAATCTTCTGTAAGCGGTGCATTGAAGTGGACCGCTCATGGGTAGGCTGCCCGCCATGACCGATCAGAGCTTCGCACCGCCGTCTGTCGGCGCTCCGCCCACGAGCACCACCACCAACGCCCGCGCAGGCTTCTGGATCCGCTTCGGCGCCTCGCTGATCGACGGCATCCTGATCTCGATCATCACCGTGCCGCTCCAACTGGGTCTCCATGGCGCCGGTTACGGCCTGGCGCTGCTGGTCGGCATCGCTTACTACACCTACTGCGAGGGCAGCGAGCGCGGCCAGACGATCGGCAAGTCGGCCTGCGGCATCCGCGTCCGCTCGATCGACGGCGGTCCGATCGGCTACACGCGCGGCTTCCTGCGCTACATCGGCCGGATCCTCTCGACGATCCCGATCTTCCTGGGCTACTTCTGGATGATCTGGGATCCGCAGAAGCAGACCTGGCACGACAAGATCGCCAACTCGGTCGTCGTGCCGCAGTAGCGGCGAAGGCCTGCGCGGCGCTAAGCGACTTTGAGCAGGATGATCGTGTTCACGGCGAAGAGCACCGCGAAGAAGACCGTCCAACGGTTCAGGTTGCGCTCCACAAGCGACCCGCCGCCCAGCGAGCCCTGACCTGAGCCGACGCCGAACGCGCCCGACAACCCCGCGTCCTTCCCGGAGTGCATGAGCACCAGGAAGATCAGGACGATGCAGATGGCGACCTGCACGACGGAGAGGATCGTTTCGAGCATGACCCGTCCAATGCTAGTCGCCGGAGGCGCCGAGCGCATCTAGGCGCCGCAGCAGCTCGACGGCCTCAGCGCGCAGCTGCCGGTCGATCGCCTTGTAGTCCTCTTCTGACAGCTTGCCGGTGCGGTAGTCCATCTCGGCCTCGCGGATCTCGCGGTAGCGGGCCTCCTTGGCTGCCTCGAGATCCTCGAGCTGCCCTTGGTGGACCGCGTCGTCGGCCTCGGCGCGGCCGCCGCGCAGCGGCCCGGCCACCGCCCATCCGGCCGCACTCGCTGCCGCCAACACCCCCACTACCGCCAGCACATCCATCAGGCTCGGCGGCCGGCGCGCGGCTACGCGCGCTCCGGGCGGGTGCCGGGGCGGGCGGGGCGGGTGGGGGCGAGCTCCCGCGCGACCCGGGCGGCATAGCCGGCCGTCGCGCGGCGATGCGCGAGGTCGGCCGTCGGCCAGATGCAGATCAGGCCGCCGAGGAAGACGAACAGCGCACCGAGCCAGATCCAGGTCACCATCGGCGAGACGATCAGCCGGAAGGTCGCCGGCGGGGCGCTCTTGGCGTAGTTGTCGGTGAGCGTCCGGATCGTCGTGCCCAGCGCCGTCGAGTAGTCCTGCGGGCTCATCTTGCCCGAGGCCTGCTTGAAGACCGCGTCGCCCTTCTTGACGATCGCCATCGTCGGGTCGAGGTCGGGCGTGACCGCGCTCCAGATGTCGAGGCCGAGGCCGGCCTTCATCGCGATCTCGCTCGTCGACTCGCCGTCGAAGTAGCGCCCGACCGCGCCGGCGAACGGCGCACCCTCGATCGGGTAGTAGCCGCGCTCAGGCCGCAGGACGGCGACCTTCTTCTTTCCCTTGATGATCGTCAGCTTCGCCCCGAAGACGAGCCGCTCGACCCCGTCGGACGCGACGTCGATGCGCGATGTCGGACCGTCGTAGCGCGCCGTGTAGCCGCGGCCCAGTTCCGTGATCTGGCCCTTGCGGAGCTCGACCGTGTGGACGTGCTGGAAGGCCGAGGACGCGGCGACGCCGATGAACAGCACGGCCATCCCGAAGTGGATGGTGTAGCCCCCGTACCGCCGCCGGTTGCGACGGATCAGCGTCAAGAAGGCCAGCGGCGCCGGCTCGCCCGTCATCGCCTTGCGGGCGCGCACACCGCGGGCGAACTCCTGCACGATCGTGCCGATCGCAAACGCCGCGAAGGCGAACATCGCCAGCGCTAGCGGCCGGCCGGCCACGCCGAAGGGGATCAGGACGATCACCGTGACCACGCCGCTGACGATCGGCCACACGAAGTTGTGCCGCGCGTTCTTCGGGGTCGCGCGCCGCCACGCGATGACCGGCCCGATGCCCGACAGCAAGACCAGCGCGAGCGCCAGCGGGACGACGTACTTGTCGTACCACGGCGGTCCGAGCGACTGCTTGTTGCCGGTCAGCGCCTCGGAGATCAGCGGGAAGAAGGTGCCCCAGAAGACGACGAACGCCATGCCGACCAACACGAGGTTGTTGGCCAAGAACATCGCCTCGCGCGACAGCAGCGAGTCGAGCTTGTGCTCGGAGCGCAGCACGTCACGCCGCGATACGACCAGCGCAACCGAGCCGGCGATCATCACCCCGATCAGGACCACGAACGGGATCCCGAGCGTCGAGGCGCCGAAGGCGTGGATCGAGTCCAGGATCCCCGAGCGCACCAGGAACGTGCCGAGGATCGCCAGCGTGCCGGTCGCGAGGATCAGCGACGCGTTCCACGTCTTCAGCATCCCGCGCTTCTCTTGCACCATGATCGAGTGCAGGAACGCGGTGCCGGTCAGCCACGGCAGCAGCGAGGCGTTCTCGACCGGGTCCCAGGCCCAGTAGCCGCCCCAGCCCAGCTCGGCGTAAGACCAGCGGGCTCCGAGCAGGATGCCGATGCCGAGGAAGAACCAGGCGCCGAGCGCGAAGCGGCGCGTCGCGCCGATCCACTCCGCGTCGACCCGCCGCACCACCAGCGCGCCGACCGCGAAGGCGAACGGCACCGCCCACAGCGTGTAGCCGCTGTAGAGCATCGGCGGGTGGATCATCATCGACGGGTGGCGCAGCAGCGGGTTGAGGCCCGTGCCGTCCTGCGGCGCGATCGGCAGCGTGTCGAACGGCGAGACCGCGAAGACGAGCAGGCCGCCGAAGAACGTCGCGAAGCCGAGCAGCGTCGCGATCGCGTAGGGCTGGACGTCGCGCATCCGGTGGCGCGTCAGGAAGATGACGAGGCTCGACCACATCGACAGCAGCCACAGCCACAGCAGCAGCGAGCCCTCCTGCGAGGACCACGCGGCGGCCGCCTTGTAGAAGAACGGCGTCGTGAGCGAGGAGTGCGACTGGACGACGCTGAACGAGAAGTCGTTGCGCAGGAACGCGAGCTCGAGGACCACGAAGGCGCCGGTGGTCAGCCCCGCCAGCGTGTAGACCGCGCGGCGGGCGCTGGTCACCCACTCACGACGGCCGGTGATCCCGCCATACAGCGCGGCGACGATGCCGTAGACCGCGACGGCAAACGCCAGGAACGTCAGACCACGGCCGAGATCCGCCATCGAAGGCTCAGGTCTTCTGCGTCTTGGACTGCTCTTGGAACTTCGACGGGCACTTGGTCACAAGCGAGTCCTTCTCGCCCACGAACGTGGTGCCCTCGCGCTTCACGGTCACGATGACCTCACGGCCGGCGCGGAACGTGTCGGCGACCGAGCCCGTGTAACGGATCGGCACGGAAGCGGTGCCGTTGCGATCGCGGACGCGGAACTCGTAGGTCGTCCCGCGCTTGATGATCGAGTTGTCGACCACCTTGCCGGTCAGCTGGTAGCTGCGGCCGGGGTCGGCGCTCGCGAGCAGCTGGGACGGTGAGCGCGCCTCGCTCGAGGCGCTGAAGCTGGTGTAGACGAGCGCGGCCGCAAGGACGACGGCGGCGCTCAACGCCACGACCAGTCGTACGCGGCGCTTGCGTGCAGGGTCCATCGCGACGCAGTATCGCAGCCTCGGCGGCTTCACCGCGCCACCCGACCCGCCCAACCGTGGTTAGGGCAGGCGTCCAGTGATGCTCAAGCGCCAGGTTGGTCCGACGATGACCAAGAGCGAAACCTCCGGGCGCCACCGGTGTCTCTGGAGGTGCAGACCACCACCATGCGCGTCCGCCCCCTCGCCCCCACCGAACGCCGAGCACGCAGCGAGCGCCGCCCGCACATCTTCGGGCGACCCGCCCCCGAGGTGGCGCCCCCGGCCCCCGAGGCGGCGCCCGAGCAGCAGGCGGCAGCGGAGCAGCCGGTCGACGAGCATCTGGCCGAACGGCGCCACCGCGCCTCGGTCACCCCGGAGGACACCGCGTTCTACGGTTGCTCCTGCGGATTTCAGTTCCAGGCGCCGGTCTCGACCTCGGTCAGCTGCCCGCACTGCGGGACCGGCCAGGCCTGGTAACGCTCGCCCGAGAGGCGCACGCCCGCGCCACGATCGATTTGGGAAGGTGCTCGCGTGAGCGAGCGCTATCCGCAACGGGCCTGGGCCCTTCCCAACACCGCGACCGAGGTGCTGCTGGTGCGCCACGGGGCATCGCAGGACGCCGTCCCCGGCGAGCCGTTCGAGATGATCGACGGGCACTCCGATCCAGCCCTCTCGCCGATCGGTGAGCAACAGGCTGCCCTAGTTGGTGCACGCCTGGCCTCCGACCCGCCGGACGCGCTCTTCGTCACCTCGCTGCAGCGGACGGTCCAGACAGCGGCGCCATTGGTCGTCGCGACGGGCCTGGAGCCAACCGTGATCCCGGAGCTCTCGGAGGTCCGGCTCGGCGACTGGGAAGGGGGCGAGCTGCGGATCCGCACCGCCCACGGCGACCCGCTGGTCCGGACGATCTTCGAAGAGCAGCGCTGGGACGTCATCCCGGGCGCCGAGCCGATGGAGAAGTTCGCAGCGCGCACGCGCCGCGGTCTGGAGCGCGTCGTCGAGCTGACCGGCCCCGGCCGCGTCGCCGCCGCCTTCGTGCACGGCGGCGTCATCGGCGAGCTCGCCCGCGAAGCGACCTCCGCACCCAGGTTGTCGTTCATCCACGCCGAGAACACCTCGATCACGCGCCTCATCGTCTTCGCCGATGGCCGCTGGCTGCTGCGCAGCTTCAACGACACCTCGCACCTTTAGACGGACCGCCGACCACCGACGAGGGGGCGAGTTTGAGGTCGATCGCACCTAAACGTTGGGATGCAACGTCTAGGTGCGATCCGCGAGCTGGTCGCTCGGCAACACGGGGTGATTGCGCGGCGACAGCTGCTGGCGATCGGACTGAGCGCGGGCGGGATCGACCATTGGATACGAAACGGGAGGCTGGTCGTGGTGCGCCGCGGCGTCTACGCCTTTGGGCATGCGGAGCTGCGGCGGCAAGGACATGTCCTTGCCGCGGTGATCGCGGTCGGCGATGACGCCGTCCTCAGCCATCGAAGTGCGGCGCGGCAGTGGGGATTGCGGCCGTGGAGCGGGACATTCGTGGAGATGTCCGTGCTGTCTCGTCGCGGGATCAGAGCCAAGCGCGACCTGCGTGTCCACAACGCCACCGATCTGCATCCGTGGGAGATCAGCAAGGACGAGGGTCTGCCGCTGACCACGCCCGCCCGCACGCTCCTCGACCTCGCCGCCGTCGTCCCGGCTCACCAGCTCCGGCGTGCCGTCGAGCGTGCAGAGCAGCTGGAGATCTACGACCACACCGCGGTGTCGCGTGTCCTCGCAGCGCATCCGGGCCGCCCCGGCTCGCCGGCGCTCAAGGCGTTGCTCGCCGACCTCCACGACCACGGCACCACGTCGATGTCTCGAAGCGATCTCGAAGCGCTCTTCCTCCAGCTCTGCCTTGACCACGACCTCCCGCGCCCCCAGGTCAACTCCTACGAGAACGGCCGCGAGCTCGATTTCCGCTGGCCGGACCGCCGGCTTGTCGTCGAGACCAATGGCTTCTGGGTTCACCGCTCTCGCGACGCGTTCGAGAGCGATCACGAGCGGCGCCTAGAGCTCGAGGCCGCCGGCTGGCGCGTGATCTCGCTGACGTGGCGACAGGTCGTGGACCGGCCACACGCGATCGCCGGGCACATCCGCAGGGAACTCGACGAGACGGCTGGCACCTAGACGTTGCATCGCAACGTCTAGGTGCCAGCGACCCAAGTAATCGCGTGACCGCCCGCCCCCGCGACAGGCATGCTGGAATGTCGTCCGTGCCCACCACCGCCGCCCCCGCCCCCAACCTGCGCCGCCAGCTGAACATCACCCTCGCCGTCGGCCTCGCCGACGGTTTGCTGCTGGCGGTGCTCGTGTACTTCGCCTTCATCAACCGCAGCGACACCGCGGTCCACATCCTCGGGCCGATCCACGGCCTCGGCTTCCTCGCGCTCCTGCTGCTCACCGGCAACGGGGCGCTCCAGAAGCTGTGGGGCTGGTGGTTTCCCGCGTTGGTGATCGTCACCGGCGGCCCGATCGGCTCGATCATCGGCGACCTCATCCTGCGGCGCGGGCTCAGCGGGGCAGAGCGCACGTAATGGCCATCGACGCCTGGATCCAGCATCCGACGCCACGCTTCATCGAGCAGGACATGTTCGCATCGCTGCGCCGCTGGACCGGCGAGGAGCCGCCCACCGAGCAGCTCCCGCTGACCGCCACGCTCGCGGCGATGGACGCCGGCGGGATCACTGAGGCGATGCTGTCGGCCTGGTACGGCCCCGAGGGCGCGCTGATCTCCAACGAGGAGGTCGCCGGCTGGGTCGCCGAGGCGCCCGGCCGCCTCCACGGCCTCGCGTCCGTGAACCTGCGCAACCCGATGGAGGGCGTGCGCGCGCTGCGCCATTGCGTCACCGACCTGGGGTTCAAGGGCCTGCGGATGCTGCCATGGCTTTGGGAGACGCCGCCGACCGATCGGCGCTTCTATCCGCTCTACGCCACGTGCGTCGAGCTCGGCGTGCCGTTCTGCACGCAGGTCGGCCACACCGGGCCGCTGCGCCCGTCGGAGACCGGGCGGCCGATCCCCTACATCGACCAGGTCGCGATCGACTTCCCCGAGCTGACGATCGTCTGCGGCCACGTCGGCTACCCGTGGACCGAGGAGATGATCGCCGTCGCGCGCAAGCACGAGAACGTCGTGATCGACACCTCCGCCTACACGACCAAGCGGCTGCCGCCCGAGATCATCACCTACATGAAGTCGGGCAGCGGGCGCCACAAGGTGCTGTTCGGCTCCAACTTCCCCATGATCTTCCCCGAGCACGCGCTCGCCGGCCTGGATGAGCTCGGCCTCGACGACGAGATGCGCGACCTCTACCTGGAGGGCAACGCGCGGCGGGTCTTCGGGCTGCTGTGATCCAGCGATGAGCGAAGAGCCCGACGCCGTTGCCGACTTCCGCGCCCGGCGCGACCGGATCCGCGACGAGCTGGGCGGTGCGGCGCGCGTCGAGCGCCTCCACGCCCGCGGCGAGCGGACGATCCGCGAGCACATCGCCGCGCTGCTGGACGACGGCTCCTTCGACGAGGTCGGCACCTTCGTGCGCTCGCTGCGTCCCGAGGACCACGACGAGACGCCGGGCGACGGCAAGATCGGCGGGCACGGCACGATCGACGGGCGCCCGGTCACGGTCGCCGGCGACGACATCACGGTCAAGCGCGGCTCGTCCTCGCCGATGGGCTCCCGCCGCCTCGGCCGCCTCTTCGCCCACGCCGAGCGCAGCGGCCATCCGATCGTCTACTTCGGCGCCACGGGCGGCGCGCGCATCCCGGACTCGCTCGGCTCGGCCGGCTTCGCCCAGGTCGCCGTCGACGTCGAGCTCTTCCGCCGTGCCCGGCGGGTCCCGTTCATCACCGTGATCGCCGGCGACTCCTTCGGCGGCTCGTCGTTTGTCAGCGCCGCGTCGGATCTCGTGATCCAGGTCCGCGGCACCTGCCTGGCAGTCACCTCGCCGCTGGTCGCCAAGATCGCCACCGGCGAGGACCTGACCAACGACGAGCTGGGCGGCGTCGACGTCCACGCGCGCAAGACCGGCCAGATCGACCTCATCGCCGAGGACTACGACGAGGCCTACGCCTTGATCCGCCGCGCGCTCGCGCTGCTGCCGGCCAACGCCAAGCAGCGCACGGCGCGCAGCGGCGACGGCGACGGTGAGCGCCTTCCCATCGCGGGCGGGCCGGATCTCGAACTGGCCGAGATCGTCCCCCGCCGCCGCTCGCGTGCCTACGACGTCCACAAGGTCCTGGCGCGCGTGCTCGATCCCGACTCCTTGCTGGAGCTCGGCGCCGGCTTCGGGCGCGGGCTGGTCTGCGGCCTTGGTCGCCTCGACGGCCATGCCGTCGGCGTCGTCGCCAGCCAGCCGAAGTTCTTCGCCGGCGCGCTGGATCCCGCGGCGTGTGAGAAGGCCGTCAAGCTGCTCTGCCTCTGCGACGCCTTCGACCTGCCCGTCCTCTTCTTCCAGGACGTGCCCGGCTTCTTCGTCGGCAAGCAGGTCGAGCACGACGGCATGCTCAAGCACGCGATCCGGCTGCAGACCGCGCTCGCGCTCTCCGAAGCACCGAAGATCACCACCATCTTGCGCAAGGCCTATGGGTTGGCCTACTTCAGCCTCGGCGGTAACGACAGCGGCGTGGACCTCGTCTACGCCTGGCCGACGGCCGAGATCTCGTTCATGGATCCGCTGGTCGCCGCCAACGTGGTGGCCGGCGGCGACGATGCCGCGCGCGACGCGATGGCCGACGCGATGCGCGCCGACATCGACCCCTATGGCGCGGCCGGCCTGATGAAGGTCGACGAGATCATCGACCCCGCCGACACCCGCGCCACCCTGGCCCGCGCGCTCACGCGCCTCGCCGGGCGCCCCGTCGCCGACGGCGCCCGCCGCCCGCTCGCGACGTGGCCGACGTGCTGATCGCGCCCCGGCGCGGTACGGTACATCTTCACCAACGCTGCACCCGGCACGAAGGAGTGCACACCGATGGACGAAGTCAAGGATGGCGCAGCAGGCGCCGTCGCGGACGAGGACATCAGCACGCTGGTCGCGCGGCTCTCGCGCAAACACCGCTCCGGCGGGCGCGTCATCGAGCGCGCCGCGATCATGGCTGAAGGCGGCAACTCGGTCGCGATCCTGACCTGGCTGGCCGAACACGGCTGGGAGCCGGAGGCAGACGCGCCGGCCACCAGCGATCGTGACGGCATGGGATTGCACGGCATGCGCCGTGAGGCCGAGCGCGGGCGCGCGCAGGCCCAGGCGCCGCGGCGCTACATCTCACCGGCGCCGGCCGGCGACGCCTGAGCGCGTGCCCAGCCGCACGACCCTGATCATCATCGGCGCGGTGATCGCGATCCCGCTGATCTTCGCGGCGCTGGGTGCGAGCCAGTCCGCCGGACTGGTCTTTGGCGTGCTGCTGGTCGTCGTCGGGCTGGCCTGGACGTTGGCCGGCTCGCGCGGTGCGGGCGGCGAGTAGGCGGCGCGTCCTTACGGGACGATGACGTTCGCCGGGTCCGGCCGCAGCTCCGGCGGCGCCTGGCTGTAGTCACCAAACGGACCGTCGCGGCGGGCGACCACGGCGGAGACGCCCTCGGCCTTCGCGGTCTCGATGAAATCCAGCGCGTCGGGCGTGTTGCGCATCAGCCCGTCGAGGATCGGGCCGAGCGTCTGGGTCGAGGCCAACCCCATGTTCTCGTAGGCGTGGTTGACCACCAACTTCATCGCGGCCAACTGCGAGCTCGGGATGGCGGCGAGCTCTGCCGCGAGCGCCGCCACGCGATCCTCGAGCTGCGCGAACGGCACGGCCTCGTTGATCAGCTCGACGTCTGCCGCCTGGCGACCGTTAAGCGGCCGGCCGGTCAAGGCGTGGAACTTGGTCCGGGCGAGGCCGAGCCGGTAGATCCACATGCCCGACAGGTACGCGCCCCACATTCGGCTGTAGGGCGTCCCGATGACCGCGTCCTCGCTGGCGATCACGAGATCCGCGCACAGCGCGAAGTCGCTTCCGCCGCCGACGCAGTATCCGTGCACCTGAGCGATGACCGGTTTGGGCGACCGCCAGATGGCCATGAACTTCTGCGTGGGCGCGATCTCCGGCGCGGTCGCCATCGCGAAGTCCTTGCCAGGATCCCACTGGCCGTCGGTCATCATCGCCTCGCCCCAGTGCTCGAAGCCGCCGCCGAAGTCGTAGCCCGCGCAGAACGCGCGGCCGGCGCCGCGGATGACAATCACCTTGACCTCGGCGTCGCGCACCGCATGGCCGACCGCCGCCTCGACCTCGTCGGGCATCGGCGGCACGATCGTGTTCAGCCGCTCGGGCCGGTTGAGCGTGATGGTGGCGACGGCGTCAGAGACGGCGTAGAGGATCGTCTCGAACTCGGGGGCGGCGGCGGGCATGCGCGCCATCTAACCGGGCGCCAGCGTCTCCAGCAACTCGGTGACGCACCGGGCGATCTCGTCGCGAGTCGCGCGCACCTCGTCCAGCGCGCGGCCCTTCGGGTCCGGCAGGTCCCAGTCGACGTAGCGCTTGCCCGGGATGTACGGGCAGGCATCACCGCAGCCCATCGTCACGACGACGTCGGCCTGCTCGGCGAGCTCGCGCGTCAGCCGTACCGGGCGACGCTCCGACAGGTCGATGCCGAGCTCGGCCATCACCGTGACGACCTCGGGATGGACGTAGCCCTCGGGGTCGGCGACGCTGCCGGCCGAGAGGGCGGCGTGGCGGCCTTGCGCGGCCCGTTCGAACAGCGCGCTGCTCATCTGCGACCGGCCGGCGTTGTGCAGGCAGACGAACAAGACGGTGGACATCAGGCGGGCGCGGCGCCGGGCGGCGTCTGGGGCGTGCGGATGAACTGGTAGGCGAGCGCGCCGGCAGTCGCGCCGATCACCGGCCCGACGAGGTAGATCCAGAAGTGCGTCCACGTCCCCGACGCGAGCGCGGGCCCGAAGGAGCGCGCGGGGTTCATGCTCGCGCCTGACACCCCGCCGCCGACGAGGATGTCGAGGGTGACGGTGGCGCCGATGGCGATGGCCGCGCCGGCGCCGACGGCGCGGGTGTCGGTCGCGACGGCGATGATGATGAACATCAGCAGCGCGGTCAGGAGCGCCTCGTACAGCAGGGCGGTAGGCGTGCCGACCGCGGCGACGTTCGCTCCGAGGTTGCCGGGCGCGTCCGGCCAGGCGGCCAGCAGCACGCCGCCGCCCGCCGCCGCGCCGAGCAGCTGCGCACCGATGTAGGCGACGGCCTCGCGGTGCGGGAAGTGGCGGGTGACGGTGAACGCGATCGTCACCGCCGGGTTGATGTGCGCGCCGGAGAGATGACCGGTGGCGTAGACCAGCGCCATAATCGCCAGGCCCGAGACCGCGGCTTGCGCGGGGAGCCCGAGGACCGCATGGTGCGAGGCGTGCGCCGCCGCCGCGCCGCCGACGCAGAAGACCAGTGCGAACGCAGCGATCGCCTCGGTGACAGCGCGACGGGTGAGATCGGGCCGCTCCTGGCTCATGCGAGGGTTGATGTCTTGCGGGCGCGCACGATCGCCGATGCGGCGTGCTCGTGGACGCGGTGCGTCTCGGTGATCTCGATGTCAGCGAAGCCGGCCGTCGTCAGGCCCCGCTCGAACTCCTCACGCGTGAGCGCCCCGGCGATGCAGCCGGTCCACGCGGCCATGTCGGCGCGCGTGGCGTCGTCCATGTCCGCGGCGGCCACGACATCGGAGACAGCAAAGCGACCTCCGGGCTTGAGCAC
This sequence comes from uncultured Conexibacteraceae bacterium, assembly GCA_963836485.1. Classification (GTDB taxonomy): domain Bacteria; phylum Actinomycetota; class Thermoleophilia; order Solirubrobacterales; family Solirubrobacteraceae; genus Baekduia. Next base: position 548,627 of record CAWIJS010000013.1, read on the forward strand.
GCGCGCGGCCTCGGCGAACACCTTGCCCTTGTCGCCCGCGAGGTTGATGACGCAGTTGGAGATCACCACGTCGACGGAGGCGTCGGGCAACGGAACCTCTTCGATGTACCCCTTCAGGAACTCGACGTTGGTCGCTCCCGCCTTCGTCGCGTTGGCGCGAGCGAGATCGAGCATCTCATCGGTCATGTCCAACCCATACGCCTTCCCGGTCGGACCGACCCGCTTCGCGGATATGAGCACGTCGGTGCCCGCGCCCGAGCCGAGGTCCAGCACCACCTCGCCGGCGTGGAGATCGGCGACCGCCGTCGGTACGCCGCAGCCGAGCGAGGCCGAAAGGGCGTCGTCGGTTGCACCCGCGGTCTCCGCCCCGTCATAGAGGGTCGTGCCGAAGACTTGCACTCCGGCCTCGTCGGTCAGGTCGACCGCCGTGCCGCCACTACAGCAGCCACCGCCAGTTGGGCCGCCGGTCGCGGCTGCCCGCGCCGCGGCGGCGTAGCGCTCACGGACGGCGTCGCGCATCTCGGATTTGGTCAGGTCAGCCATACGATCAGCTCCTTGATGGAATCCGGAACCACGAAGTAGTAGGCCCACAACCCGCGCCGCTCGGTCCCGATCACGCCTGCCTTGACGAGCACCTTGAGGTGCTTCGCCAACGCGGGCTGCGACATGTCAAACAACGGCATCAACTCGCACTGGCAAACCGCCTCCGGCGCCGCCTTGCGTAGCGTGTCGACGATCCGCAAACGGGTCGGGTCGGCCAGCGCCTTCACGGTAGCGGCGAGACGCGCCGCCTGCTCGGCGCTCAGATCCGGCTCAACAGGCGCAACGCAACAGCCACCGGACCGGCGCTCACGCGGGCTGAGGACCGGAAGGGTGGCGTGCATCGGGGCCAACATACACAACCTTTTGGTTATGAGCAAGCCGTTTGGTTATGTCTCAGCGATGTCGACCTACCCCTACAGCCATCCATCGGTGACCGACATGGGCGGCGCGTCAGGAAAGAGCTTGGCGAGCGTGTCACGGAGAAGCTCGAAGTCCGCGCGATTGTCGGTGGCGACGTCAAGTCCCGCGGCGAAGGCGGTGGCCGCGATCTCGATGTCCAGGAGCCACGAGGCCTGGCGCATGGTCTTCGAGCGCGGGTCCCGACGAGCCGGCGGATGCGGCAACAGTCCCCGGAGACGACCCGCGATCAGCGCCGCACGGCCGTCGAGTGCCACGACCGCGAAGACATCGCTGGCCAGCAAGCGCGTGAACCAGGCCAGCAGGTTGGCGTAACGGGTGTCCGAGCTCGCCATGCGCTGGTAGCCGTAGGCGATCTCCAGGACCGCCGGGGCGGCGATGCGAACGGGCATGCCCTCGGCCGCCCGATCGACGACGTAGTCCAACACATCGCTGTGCGGATGCAGCCGGGAGGCCACCGTCGTATCCCAGAGGGCTGACACAAGCAGAACTGTCACGGCGCCGGAGCGGCGCCGGCGTCCTCGCCGTCACGGGCGAGAACCGCAGCACGGGCTTCTTCAGGCGAGGGAAAGTTGTCGGCGCCCATGTCGACGACACCCGGCACCACCGCTGCCCACCGTTCCTCGCGGCGCACGGCAATGCTCTGCTCGAACTCGTAAATGCGAGCCCCACGGGTGGCGAGCCGCAGCAGGGCGTCGTTGCGGGAGATGCCAAGTTCCTCGGCCAGACGATCGGCGCTGCCAGCCAGCTCATCGGGGACCCGCAGGGTCGTACGCGGCCCCTCGGTCCGCGGAGCGCGCGGAGCAGGCGTCCGCGCGTTCGGTGCTCGCCGTACCTTGGACATGGATCAAAGATAACGCATCAGAAGATGCGCTCGGCTAGCGACATGCGCATCGGCCCGCTCTGACAGAGAGCAAGAGGCCCTTGAAAGACACAACCGTCTGCAATGATCGCTGTACATGGCAATCTGGCTCAAGCCCTTCGGCGAAGACCACCCAGTCGAGCCGATCGACTCCGCCAACGGCCTCGCCGCAAAGGGAGACAGGCGCACGTTCTTCGAGCCGATGAGCGTCGACGAGCGCGGCGTCCCGCAACTCACGCTTGCCGGCGTGCCGTTCGGCAAGCCACGGTATGAGGTCGGTGACCTGATCGCCCCGTACTGGCACGGCTCGCACGAGATCACTGAGATCTGGGAGGTCGTCGAGGCCCCGAAGCCCGCCGAGCGGGCGGCGTGGTCGTGGCAGACGCAGGTACAACTCGTCGATCGCATCGCCGGGCTGCCGATCACGGATCTGGACGTCGGACCCCAGGCCCTGGGAGCACGCATCAAACTCCGTCTGCGCGACCATCGCGAGGCGATTCTCACGGCGGCCTTCGGACTCTGAGGCGACCGAAGCGGGCGACGGGGGTCGAACCCGCGACCTTTGGCTTGGGAAGCCAACGCTCTACCAACTGAGCTACACCCGCGAAGGTTGGGGCAGTCTAGCGGGCTCGGCGCAGCAGCCTAACGTCGGCCCAACGCGCCGCAGCAATACCCTGTCGAGTCGTGACCGCCAGCCGCCGTCGCCCTGTTGTCCCGATCGTCGTCGGCCTGCTTGCCGCGGCGTTGGTGGGGCTGCTCGTCTACGGCGTGGTGCATGGTGGCGAGAACACGACGCTCGATGATGCGGTCAAGCAGGGCAAGCTGCCGGCGGCGCCCGGCCAGACGCTGAAGCGGCCGCTGCTCAGCGGCGCCGGGGAAGCGTCGATCGCCGACTACCGGGGCAAGGTCGTGGTCTTGAACTTCTGGGCGTCGTGGTGTGAGCCGTGCATCGCCGAGGCGCCGGTCCTCGAGAAGGCGCAGGCGGCCCTGACCAAGAGCGGCAACGGCACGGTGCTCGGCGCGACCTACGAGGACGTCGGCGACGACTCCAAGAAGTTCGAGCGCGAGCACCACGTCACCTACCCGTCGATGCGCGACGTGAGCACCAACCTCGCTCACAAGTACGGCACCAACAAACTTCCCGAGACGTTCGTGATCGACCGCAAGGGCCGGATCGTCGCGATCTCGCGCGGCCAGATCAGCCAGAAGTTCCTCGACGGCGCGATCGCCAAGGCGGAACAGTCGTGAGGCGCACCGGCGTCCTCGCGCTCCTGCTCGCGCTGCTCGCGCTCCCGGCAGCAGCCCTCGCCGCCGACGCCACCCGCGCCTCGTTCACCGACATCGAGGACGAGGTCATGTGCGTCGCCTGCGGCGTGCCGCTGACGATCGCCGACTCGCCCCAGGCCGACCGCGAGCGCGCCTACATCCGCTCGCTCGTCGCCAAGGACCTGACCAAGGACCAGATCAAGACCGAGCTGGTCAGCACCTACGGCGACCGCGTGCTGGCCATGCCCAAAGACAAGGGCTTCGGCCTCGCCGCCTACCTCGTCCCGATCGCGATCGTCCTGGCGATGCTCGCCGGGCTGGCCGTCGTCCTCCCTCGCTGGCGTCGCAACCGCGACGGCCCCGGAAGCACGATCGCGCCCGACGGCCCGCCGCTAACCGACGCAGACTCGCAGCGCTTGGCGGAAGATCTCGCCCGCTACGACGTCTGACCCTCGACCATATGCTCGCCGCCGCCACGACCCATGTCGACACGACCGTCTTCGCCGCCTTCGCGGTCGGCTTCGTGTCGTTCATCTCCCCCTGCGTGCTCCCGCTCGTCCCCGGCTACCTCAGCGCGATCTCCGGCGTCACGATCGACGAGATGCGCGGCGAGGAGCGCAAGGTCGGCAAGGTCCTCGGGCCCGCGATCATCTTCTGCCTGTCGTTCACGATCATGTTCGTGGCCTTGGGCATGTCGGCCACGGGCATCGGCTCGACGCTGCACGACCACCAGGACACGCTGAACCGGATCGCCGGCTGGCTGATCGTCGTCCTCGGCGTCTTCTTCGTCTGCACGCTCTTCGTCCCGCGCTTCAACCAGGAGTGGCGCCCGGAAGCGCTGATCACGCGCGCCGGCGCCGGCGGCCCGGTCGTCGCCGGGCTCGCCTTCGCGGTCGCCTGGACGCCGTGCGTCGGCCCGACGCTGGCGAGCATCCTCGCCGCCGCCTCGACCTCCGACACCGTCGGCAAGGGCGGCCTGCTGCTGGCCTTCTACTCACTCGGCCTGGCAATCCCGTTCCTGCTGACCGCCGTCGCGTTCGACCGTGCGACGACCGCCTTCCGATGGCTGCGCGACCGCTACGTGTTGGTCACCGCCGTCTCCGGCGTGATCCTCATCGTGATGGGCCTGCTCATCGTCACCGGCGAGCTGGCGGTCCTCAACGCCAAGGCCCAGCACGGGCTGTCCAGCCTCGGGCTGGACTTCATCTACAACTTGTAGAACCGCTCACATTTCCTGCGGCGCACTGACGCCCAGGAGATCCAGCGCCCGCGCGATCGTCTGCTGCGCGGCGACGCTCAGCGCGATCCGGAAGGACTCAAGCTCTTCCGGCTCAACATCGACAACCTGACAGTCGCGGTAGAAGGCCGTGAACGCCTGCGCCAACTCATAGGCGTAGGACGCGATGCGGTGGACCGCGCGCCGCTCGGCGGCATCCACAGCCTCCTGCGGCCAGGCCAACAACTTGCTGATGAGCGCCCGCTCGGACGGATGCAGCGAAAGGCCAGCGGGAGCGCCGGCGGCCAGCGCCGCATCCACACGCTCGGCCCCCGCCTTGCGCAGCACCGCCGCGATCCGCGCGTGCGCGTACTGCACGTAGTACACGGGGTTCTCGGCGCTCTGGCTCGTCGCCAGCGCCAGGTCGAGCTCGATCGTCGTGTCGTGCGAGCGGTTGAGCAGGAACCAGCGCGATGCGTCGACGCCGATCTCCTCGACCAGGTCGTCGAGCGTCACGAACTCGCCCGCGCGCTTGCTCATCGACACCTTCTCGCCCGCCCGGACGAGGTGGACGAACTGCATGATCAGCAGATCAAGGCGATCCGGATCCCCGCCCAGCGCCTGGAACGCGGCACGCATCCGGCCGATGTAGCCGTGGTGGTCGGCGCCCAACACGTACACCATGCGATCGAAGCCGCGCTCGCGCTTGTTCTGCGCGTAGGCGATGTCCGAAGCAAAGTAGGTGTGGTCGCCGGTCGACCGCTCGATGACGCGGTCCTTGTCGTCGCCGAAGTCGGTCGTGCGCAGCCACAGCGCGCCCTCGGACGTAAAGGAGTGCCCCTGCGCAGCCAGCACCTCAAAGCCATGAACAACGCCGGAGGGCGAGCCTTCGTGCAAGGACTTCTCGCTGAACCACACGTCGAACTCGACCCCGAACGCGTGCAGCGACGCCTTCGCACGCGACACCATCATCGCCACGGCCTCGTCGCCGACCTCCTCGACCGGCCGCTCCGCAGCGCCCTCGATCTCCAGCGCGAGCGTCGCCACGTACTCACCGACGTAGCCGTCCTCGGGGATCTCCTCGCCCCGTGCGCGCGCCTGCACCGACCGCCCGAAGTTCGCGACCTGCGACCCGTAGTCGTTGATGTAGAACTCGCGCGTGACATCGTGGCCCACGAAGGAGAACAACCGCGCCAGCGCGTCGCCATAGGCCGCGTTGCGCGCATGGCCCACGTGCAACGGCCCCGTCGGGTTGGCGGAGACGAACTCGACGTCGACCTTCTCGAAGACCGCGGCGCTCCCCGCGCCGAAGCGGTCCCCCGCCGCAAGCACATGGCCCAGCGCATCCAGGTACCACGCGTCGCTCAAGAACAGGTTCAGAAAACCCGGGCCGGCGACCTCCACGCGCTCCAACGAAGCACCCAACCCAGCGGTCAGCTCCTCGGCCAGCCGCCCCGCGACCTCCCGCGGCGCCGCCTTCATCACCGGCGCGAGCAGCATCGCCGCGTTGGTCGCGTAGTCACCGTGGTCGGCCTGACGCGGGCGCTCCAGCGTCGGGCGGCTCTTGGGCGCGGGGGCGCCCTCGCCCGCCGCGGCCGACGCGGCCGCCTCCACCGCGGCGCGCAACGTATCCACCGGATGGCTCATAGCGCGGCTCCAGTAGATGTATGGGTTGGGGTGAAGAGGCTCTCGAGACGATCCATGGTGCGCGGCGTTCCCATGGCCATGATGACGTCCCCGACCGCCAAGACGATCTCTGCCTCTGGCTGAGGCTGGAAGCCGCCCGCCGCCGGCTTCAGACCGACGATGTAGGAGCCGCCGCGGATGTCACCGATCGTCTGCCCCACCCCGGCGCAGCCGGCGGTGACCGTGATCTCCTCCATGCGGTACTCGGCGGCCACGTCGCGGACGCCGGAGACCTGCGGATGCAACGCGATCCGTGCCATCTCCCCGCCCGAGGACTTGTAGGGGGAGATGACGCGCGAGGCGCCCGCGCGCACCAGCTTGCGCTCGGAGTCCTCCTGCGAGGCCCGCGCGACAATCGCGATGTCCGGCGAGAGCTCGCGCGCCGTCAAGGTAATGAAGACGTTCTCGGCATCGGAGTCGACGCAGGCCACGACCGCCCGCGCGCGCTCGATCCCCGCCTGGCGCAGCGCCCGGTCATCCGACGGCTCGGCCTCGATGAACCGCACGCCAACGCCGCTGGCGAACTCGCGGTTGGCCGGGTCGGCGTCGATGACCACGTAGCGCGCGCCGGCGCCCTTGAGATCACGCGCGACCTGCCGACCCACGCGGCCGTAGCCACAGATGATGAAGTGGTCGGTGGTCGCGTCGATCATCTTCTGCATCCTACGCGCGGCCAGCAGGTCGGCCACGTGCCCGGCGACCAGCAGCTCGGTCACCGAGACCAACCCATAGAAGAGCGTCCCGACGCCTAGGACCGTCAAGACGACCCGGGAGATCTCGACCCCAAGCTTGTGCTCCGGCGGATAGGCGCCGGTGGTCGCCACGACGTCCAGCGCGTGCAGGAACCCAGTCCACAGCGAGACGCTCTCGGTCAGCGAGAGCGCAACCGTCCCGACCGCGATCAGCCCGGCGATGCCGAGGCCGAGCTTCGCAAGCCGTGCGACGAACTGCGCCAGCTCACGCTCGGCCGGGGTTCTCGGGGTGCGGTCCTGGTTGGCCATCAGTAGTGGTAGGGCTCGTTGCCGAGGATCTTGTGCGCGCGATAGACCTGCTCGAGCAGAACCACGCGCGCAAGTTGATGGGGCAGCGTCATCGGGCCGAACGAGAGTCGGTGGTCGACGCGCTCGAGCTCGACCCCGCCGAAGGCGCCACCGATGACAAACCAGACGTCGCGGCCCTCGTGCCGGCGCGCCTCCATCCAGCGGCTGAACGCGACCGAGTCCATCGCCTCGCCGCCGCTGTCGAGCAGCGAGACGAACGCGCGCTCCGGGATCCGCTTGGCGACCTGCTCGTCGTCGCGCACCTCCATGACCTCGACGCGCGCCTGACCGCCCAACAGCTTGCGATAGTGCTGCACGTCGTCGGCATACGGAGGCTTGATGCGGCCGACGGCCAGCACGACGATCTTCATGAGGTTGCGATACTGGCACGCATGGATGACGAGCACCAAGAGCCCGAGCGCCACATCAACATCCAGTTCGACCCCAAGCAGATGGCCGGTCACTACGCGAACTTCGCGAACGTCAGCCACTCCGACTACGAGTTCACCGTGACGTTTGCGCGCGTCGACCACGAGGTCGAGGACGACGAGGTGCCCGGCGTGGTCGTCACGCGCGTCAACCTCTCGCCCAAGTTCATGCGCGAGCTGATCGACGCCATGCAGGACAACTACTCCAAGTGGCAGACCCGCGAGGGCATCAAGAACCTCCCGGAGTACGGCGGTCCCGATGATCCGGGCGGGGTGGGCGGGCCGCATTCCGACTGATTGTGCCGATCGGCATAGCCCAGCGGTTGCCCTCGCTGATTGCCTCTGAGATGCTCGTTTGACCATGGAAGCGCAGCACCGAGGCGGTCAGCGGTGCCAGTCCCTCTCGCTTGCGGGATGAACCGGCGCCGCTGGTCGGCTCGATAGCCTGACGCATGGGTCTGAGCGCCGACGGGCGCTCTTTTCACATGCGCATCGCCGTCCTCTCCGACATCCATGGCAACTTGCACGCTCTCGACGCGGTCTTGGCCGACGTGGAGCGCGAGGACGTGCATGAGATCTGGTGCCTGGGCGACATCGTTGGTTATGGAGCCGATCCCAACGACTGCTGCGCGCGCGTGCGCGACCAGGTCGACATCGTGCTCTGCGGCAACCACGACATGGCGGTCACCGGCGAGCTGTCGCTGGAGGAGTTCTCGCGCGGCGCGGCGATCGCGGCGCGGTGGACGCAGGAGGTCTTGCGCCCCGACCACGCCGCGTGGCTGCGAGCGCTCTCGCCGGCCGGCGAGGCGCGCGAGGTCGGCGTCTACCACGGCAGCCCGCGCGATCCGGTGTGGGAGTACGTCCTCAGCTCCCTCCTGGCGGAGTTGTGCTTTGACGCGATGGGCCCGCGGTTGGGGTTGGTTGGCCACTCGCACGTCGCGCTCTCCTTCGTCCGGCCGGAGGGCGAGCCCGCGACCGGGGAGCCGCGCCGCGGCGGCGATGCCGTCGATCTCTCCACCGGAGAGTGGATCCTCAACCCCGGCAGCGTCGGCCAGCCGCGTGACGGGGATTCGCGCGCCGCCTGGCTGCTGCTCGATCTCGACCTCTGGCGCGCGCAATGGCGTCGGACTGAGTACGACATCTCCGGCGCCCAGGCCGCAATTCGCAACGCACGGCTACCGGCCTCGCTCGCGGAACGCCTGGAGTACGGTCAATAGGCGTGGTTCGTCTCCCCCACCTCCTCGCGCTGCTCTGCGGCTTCGCAGCGGCGCTGGCCGTCGGCTGCGGCGATCGGTCCAACCTGATCCCGTCCAGCCGCGCCTCTGAGCTGACGCAGCAGCTGAGCGATCTGCAGGCGTCGATCGACGCCGGGCAGTGCGACGGGCTGTCGGGACGGGTCACGGCGTTTCGCAACGACGCGGCGGATCTTGGAGGCGCGGTCGACCGGCGGCTGCGCTCCCGGATCAACGATGGCGCGGCGTCGCTGAAGGAGCACGCCGTCAGCGATTGTCAGGCCGCGGCCGACGCCGCCCAGCAGCAGACAGAGACGCAGCCAAGCGACACGACGCCGCCCGACACCCAGACCGACACGACGACCACCGAGCCGCAGACCCAGACGGTCACGACGCAGACGACACCGTCAACGGCCACGCCGCCGCAGACCACCACGCCGACGACGCCGACCACCGCGACGCCCACGACCCCGGAGGGCTCGGGCCCTGGCGACGGCGGCACGCCGTCGGCCGGCACCGGCGGGACCTCCCCGGACGGCGGTGATCAGACCCCATGAGCGCCGGGGCGGAGAAGACGATCGCGGGCCGCTACGAGTTGGGCGAGCGCCTCGGTCTGGGCGGCATGTCGACCGTCCAGGTCGCGTTCGACACACGGCTGGAGCGCTATGTGGCGGTCAAGCTGCTGGCCGAGCACCTCGCCGATGATGCGCAGTTCGTCACGCGCTTCCGGCGCGAGGCGATGGCCGCCGCGCGGCTCGTGCACCCCAACATCGTCCAGGTCTACGACTTCGGGCTCGACGAGCCGTCGGGGCGCCACTACATCGTCATGGAGCGGATCGTGGGGCCGTCGGGCGCGCAGGTCCTGCGCGACCGTGGGCACCTGCCGATCGACGAGGCCGTCGACTGGATCGCCCAGTCCTGCCGCGGGTTGGAGTACGCCCACCGCCACGGGCTCGTCCACCGCGACGTCAAGCCCGGCAACCTGCTGCTGTCAGAGGCCGACGGGACGATCAAGCTCGCAGACTTCGGGATCGCCAAGACGTCGAGCGACGAGTCGTCGATCACGCAGGTCGGGTCGGTCCTGGGCACCGCCGCCTATCTGGCGCCGGAGCAAGCCGCGGGCGAGGAGGCCGGCCCGGCTGCCGACTTGTACGGGTTGGGTGTGGTCGCCTATCAGCTGCTGAGTGGGCGGCTGCCCTATGAGGCGGCGTCGCTGACCGAGCTGGCGCTCAAGCAGCAGCGCGAGGTCCCGCCGCCACTGCACCATGTCGACCCGTCGATCCCGCCAGCGCTGGGTGTCGCGGTGGAGCGCGCGCTGGCGTTGACGCCGGGCGAGCGGTACGCGAGCGCGGACGACATGCGCGCGGCCGTGGTCGATGGCGCGCGCGGACTCGGCCCCCACCCGCCCGACGAGGACGCCACGCGGGTGGTCGGACACGATGCGACGTCGGCGACCACGGTGCTGGCCGGCGAGCCTGGCACCGGCCCGATGGTCGTTCCACGCGCGCCGCGCGCCCCGCGGCCGGCGCGGACGCCCGCACCGGCGGCACGTGAGACGGCCGCGGCTCCCCGACGACCTGCCTACGCCGAGCCACCGGCCGCGCGCAGCCGCGATCGTGCCCCCAAGCGCCGCCGCAAGCGCGGCGTGATCCGCCGCTTCTTCACCTTCCTGCTGCTCGTCGCGCTGCTGGCCGCCGCAGGCGCCGCCGCCTACGTCGCGACGTCGACCGGCGACAACTCGGTCCGCCTGCGCGAGGTCGTCCACGACAACGCCGACCAGGTCATCACCGACCTCAAGCAGTTGATCGAGGACAACACGAAGTAAGCGTCAGCTGCGCCCGACGTAGGCGGCGTCCAGCAGCGTGCTGCCGCACTCCGGGCACTCGATCTCTTCCTTGGTGGGGTCAGACCCCTCAGGGGTGCTCTGCATCCACTCGTGGTCGCAGGCGTTGCAGGTCATCGACCACAGGACCATGTCCTCGCTCATGGTGCGAGGCCTCCTTTCAGCGCTGCGGCTTCCTCGGTCAGCCGCCCATCGATGATCGCCTGACGCAGGCGCACCATGGTACGTTGGACGTAGGCGAGGTTGTGCACCACCATCATCCGCAGGCCCGTCAGCTCACGGTTCTTGAGCAAGTACCTTAAGTAGCCGCGGGTGTTGCCGGCCTCGCAGGTCGGGCAGGGGCAGCCATCGAGGATCGGATCGTCGGAGTCCGCGAAGCGCGCGGCGGTCAGGTCGACGCGCCAGCGCTTTTCGGGGTCGGGAACGAGCGCGACGCCGTGACGGCCCAGCCGCGTCGGCATCGCGCAGTCGAAGGTGTCGATGCCGAGTTCGGTGCCGCGGATGAGGTCGTCGATGTCGCCGATGCCGAGCAGGTGGCGCGGCGGCGCCTCCGGCAGGACCGACGTGGCCATCTCGACCACCTCGTACATCTGCGGCTTGTCGGCGCCCAGCGAGCCGCCGATCGCGATGCCGTCGACGCGCGAGGCCGCGATGGTCTGCGCCGACTCCTTGCGCAGGTCCTCGTAGACGCCACCCTGGACGATGCCGTAGACCAGCTGACCCGGCGGCCCTTGGCGCTCGTGCCAGTCCAGGCAGCGCTCCAGCCAGCGGTGGGTGCGCTCGGTCGAGCGTGCCGTGTAGTCCTTGGTGACGTTGAACGGCGTGCACTCGTCGAAGACCAGCGCGATGTCGGAGCCCAGCGCGGCCTGGATCTCCATGCTCGTCTCCGGCGCCAGGAACTTCTCGGAGCCGTCGATGTGGCTGCGAAAGCGGACGCCGTCCTCGGTGATCCCGAGCGTCTTGCCGTGGCGCTCACCACCGTGCGATGCGCGCCCCTTGATCTCGTCGGCGACCGTGCCGTGGCCCATCGAGAAGACCTGAAAGCCGCCCGAGTCGGTGATGATCGGATGTTCCCAGCGCATGAACTCGTGAAGACCGCCGAGGCGCTTGATGCGCTCATGGCCGGGCTCCATGAACAAGTGATAGGTGTTGCCCAACACCATGTCGTAGCCGAGATCACGGACCTCCTGGGGGACGAGGCCCTTCACGGTGGCTTTGGTGGCCAGCGGCACAAACGCGGGCGTGCGGATCTCGCCGTGGGCGGTGCGCAGGATGCCGGCGCGGGCGCGCGAGCTGGGATCGCGGGCGAGGATCTCGAGCGGGGAGGCCATCGGCGCACCAACCTAGCGGCCGCGCACGTGCGAGCGGCCGCTAGCGTGCACAACCATGGCTGCCGCCGCCCGCATCGACCGCCTCGGCGTGGTGGTCCATCCGCACCGTCCGCTCGAGCGTGCGCTGGAGACGCTGCGCGCCTGGAGCGCAGCGCACGGCGCCGAGGTCGTGCAGATCCCCATCCGCGGTCAGACGCGCGTGGTCGCGCCGGCGGGCGATGTGGCCTCCTGCGACGTCATCGTCGCCCTCGGCGGCGACGGCACCACGCTCGCCGCGCTGCACGCCGCAGCGCCACACCATCTACCGGTACTCGGCATCGCGTGCGGCAGCCTCGGTGCGCTGACGGCCACGTCGGCCGACGCGACGGAGGAGGCGCTGACGAAGTTCGCGACCGGCGCGTGGCACCGGCGCGTGCTGCCGGGCGTCGGCGTTTCGGCCGACGGCAGCGAGGCGCATCATGCGATCAACGATCTCGTCGTCGTGCGCAAAGGCGCCAACCAGGTGGTGGTCGGCATCCACGTCGACGGCGAGCTCTACGTGCGCTTTGCCGGCGACGGCGTCGTTCTGTCGACGCCTTTGGGCTCCAGCGCTTACACGATGGCCGCGGGCGGGCCGATGCTCGCGGCGGGCACGGAGGCCATCGTCGTGACGCCGGTCGCCGCGCATGGCGGCTCCACGCCGCCGTTGGTCGTCGGTGCCGAGAGCGTGGTGACGATCGAGATCGAAGGCGGCTTCGGCGGCGCGCGGATCGAGTTCGACGGGCAGATCAAGGAGCTCGAGCCGCACGTGCTGACGACGAGCTGGTGTGCGGATTACGCGACGCTGGTGCGCTTTGACGGGGCGGAGTCGGCGTTTGCGGGGCTGCGGCGGCGGCGGATTCTGATGGATAGCCCGAGGGTGTTGGCGCGGGATGAGCGGGCGGCGGGCTTTGTGGCGCCCAGCGCCGGCGTGGTGGACGGCGCGCACCGTGGTCCGTCGGCATCGAAGGAGTGAGCGGGGCTTGAGCCTCGACGCGCTGGCTCGTCGTCCGCCGGCGTCCGGGCGGGCGAGATGCTCGCCGGAGAGATCCGGGTCGTCTAACCCCCGCATATCAGGGTAGACGCCCCGCATCGATAATTCGCTGCCGAACCATCGATGCGGGTCACCTCATGCACACATAGTGTGCTTCAAACGCCCCGGACCCCGGCCGAGCGCCGATAAGGCCCCGCACTCTCCGGCCCTGGCGCCCGCGGACGACGAGCCAGCGCCCCGAGCCACCGTCCCCGCTCGCTCTCCTCGGTGCCGACGAACCACGTAGCGCGCGCCGACCCACGCCGCGAACTGAGCGCCACCAACGCCCGCGCCCCCACCCGCAAGCTGCCGGCGCGCGCCTACCGAATCGACCGCGCCGACAGCGCGATCGCCTTCGCGGCATTCCCCTTCGTCACGAAGTTCGGGCCCGTCGGAATCACATCGCCCTGTGCCGGAAACAACCCATATCGAGCCCGCTCCGCCAGGAACACGATCGGCAGATATCCCTGCAAATAGGCCTGTTGATCGACCGCGAACGCCAGCCGGCCGGACTGCACCGCCCGCAGCACGTCGGGCCCCAGGTCGAACGTTCCGATCGGCACCCGCCGATCCCCCAGCGCCTTCACCGCCGCCAGCCCGCTGATCGAGTTCATGGCCAACACGCCATCGGCCTTGGTGCTCCGCACCGCCCGAGCGATCACGCGCGAGACGCTCGGCGACTGATCGTCCACCCGCACCACCCGCGACCGGCCGCCGACAGCGCGCATCGCTCGCGCCAGCCCGGCACAGCGCGCGTCCAACCCCTGGTTCGGGATCGCCAAGTTCACGCACAACGCCCGCCGCACGCCCGCGCGCGCCAACCGCTGCCCCGCCTTGAAGCCCGCCGGACCCTCCGGCTGCCCAACATGAGCAAGAACGCCAAGCGACTTGTACACGTCGCTCCCCGAGTTGATGGTGACGGTCGGGATCCCCGCCCTGACCGCACGACGAATCGCCGGGGCCAGCCCCGGCTCGGGCAGCGAGACGACGAGGCCGTCCGGCTTGGCCGCGATCGCCTGGTCGATGAGCGTGACCATGTGGTCGAGGCTGTAGACGTCCGGCGCGCGGTAGGTGACCACCGCGTCCATCTGACGACCAGCGGCCTCGACGCCGTTGCGCACGATCGCCCAGAAGGAACTCGACGCCTGGCCGTGGGTGACGACGTACAGCCGGATGGCCCGCGCCCCGCCCGGCGTCCGCGGGACATCGGCGCCCGTCGTCGACGTGCCACCCCCGGCAACCGTGACCGGCCCCTCCTTGACCGACGTCGTGCTTCCGCAGGCGGCGGCCAACAACGCCGCAGCCACCACGAGCAACACCATCATCATGGTCCGCAGCCTCATGTGCCCTCCTCGCCGTTCTCTCTACCAACCGGGATCCGCGCCCGCAACCGCGTGCCGCCTTCGCGCGGGCTGTCGATATCCAAGTGCCCGTCGACCGCGGCAAGCCGGTCCTGCAGGCCACGCAACCCGCTGCCCGCCGCGACGTCCACCCCGCCGACACCGTCGTCGGCGACCTCGACGAGCACCTCGTCGGCGACGCGCCGTACATCCACGTCAACCGCTGAGGCCTGCGCGTACTTCACCACGTTGGTCAGCGCCTCAGCCACCACGAAGTACGCCGCCGCCTCGACCGGCTCGCTCAGCCGCGCCTCCACACCCACAACCGCGCGCACGTCGACCGCCGCACGGTCGGCCAGCGCGTCGATCGCCGGCGCGAGCCCTTGATCGGTGAGGATCGACGGGTGGATCCCGCGCGCCAGCTCGCGCAGCTCGGCCAGCGCGCTCGACAACCGTTCAGACAGCCCGTCGACCAACGGCGTGATCTCCGGCTGGTCCTCGACGCGGCGGTGCAGCAGGCGCAGCTCGAGCGCAAGCGCCACCAACTGCTGCTGCGCGCCGTCGTGCAGGTCACGCTCGATGCGCCGCCGCGCCGCGTCGGTCGCCTCGACGATCCGCAGCCGCGAGACGCGCAGCTCCTCCAGCCGCGCACGCAGGTCGGCCTTCAAGCGTTCGTTGTCGATCGCCAGCGACGACGCGGCCGCGGCCGCCTGCACCAGCTCGCTGGTGGTGTCCAGCGCGGCGTCGTGGACGATCGCCGCAACGGGCCGGCCGTCGCGCTCGACGGTCGTCCACGTCCGGCCCGAGGCGCGGTGCGGCAGGTCGACGCGCCGGCCGATCTCGTCGACGAAGATCTCGCGGTCGGGCAGCCAGTAGGCGATCGCGACGGAGTGGTCGCCGAGCGACTCGGCCAGCAGCTCGCGCACCGGCGCACCCACGACCGCGCGCGGCAGCAGCAGCGCGCGGGCGACCGTGCACTCCACGGTCCGCAGCGCGTCCAGGATCGCGAGCGCCAGCACCGCCACCGGCAGCGCGAAGACCAGCAACAACACGCCCACGCCCGGCCCGAACGACCACGGCCCGAAGTAGTCGGTCGCACCGAGACCGCCGACCGCCTCGATCCCCAGTCGGACCAACCACACCAACAACAGGACCGGCGCGACGCCGACGACCAGCAGCGCCGCCGTCAGCAGCGGCTTGAGCGCGAGCAGGCCGACGATGCGCCACAGGCCACGGTCGCCGAGCACCTCCAGCGAACGCCGCCAAGGGCTGCCGGTCGTCGCGCGGCTCGACGGCAACGGCGGGATCTGCGCGCTGAGGAAGCGGTTGGCCGCGCGGCGGTCCAGCCGCACGAGCCGGCGGCAGGCGCCGGCCGCGACGACCAGCAGCGGCAGCCCGATCCCGACGACGCTCAGCGCCGCGCCGACGACCAGCAGCGCGACCGCGAGCAGGCCGAGCAGCGCGATCGGCACCGAGGCGCCGAGATAGGCGGCGGCTTGGCCGGCACGCGTGAACCGCTCCTGGAGCCGCAGCGTCGCGATCACGGCCCGCGCTCCACGGTGACGTGCCCGGAGTTGCTCAGCGCTTGGATCGAGAACGGCGCGCCCGCGTCGGCCGTCACACCGCGCACCCGCGGCGTGCCGCCCGCACCCGACGTCGACGCGTCGACGCGATAGCGCCCCGGCGGCACCAAGGCGTGCACCGCACCCGTCGTGGTGCGCAGCGTCAGCTGCGGCGGCGGACAGGCCGTCCTGGCGGTGATGTCGCCCCCGCCGTCAGCACGCGCCTGCAGCGCGAAGCCACAGAAGCCCGAGATGTCGATGTCGCCCTGCATTGTCCGGACCCGCGCCGAGCCGCGATAGCCATCGAAGCGCACCGAGCCCGCACCGGTCCGGACCGACAGCGGGATGTTGTCGGGGACGACGACGCGGTAGCGCACCGAGCAGCCGTGCAGGATCGTCGACGGACAGCGCGACCGCACGCTGAAGACGCCGCCGGCGATCGCGCGGTCGGCGGTGGGACCGTGCCCGAAGCCGAAGTGATCGACATGCACCACCGAGACCGCGACGGTACGGCCTCCGCCCCGGACCTCGACATCGGCGTCCCCCAGATCCAGCGAGACGCCGCCGATCGCCCCGCGCACCGAGTAGGAGACCTCGCGCTGCTGCGACGAGCCGAGGCTCCAGATCAGCAGCACCGCCGCGGCGACGGCCACGACGAGCGCACACGCCGCAACCAGGCGTCCCCACGGGGAGAGGTGAGCGGCGCGGGCCGGACCGGGCACGGCGCCACTCTAAAGCCCTCCTCGACGGTCAGCAGCCGCAGTCGTCGGTGCCGGCGGCACCCGCCGCACCGGGCAGCACGCGATCCCAGACCGTGCCGAGCACGTCGAGCTCCTCCGGCGTGAGGTGCTCGAGGAAGAGCGACCGCACACCGGCAAGATGGGTCACGCGCGCGGCGGCGAGCTTCTGGTGGCCGGCGGGCGTGAGCTTGGCGAACTGGCCACGAGCGTCGCTCGTGCAGGACTCGCGCACGAGCAGACCGTCGCGCTCGAGCCGGTCGACCAGGCGCGTCAGGCCGCTGCGGCTGAGGATGACCGACGACGCGAGGTCGCACATGCGCATCTTCTCGCCCTCGGCATCGGCGAGGTACTTGAGCACCTCATACGACGTGAGCGGGAGGCCGTGCTCGCGGTCGAGCTGGTTGTCGAGGGCCTTGGACAGCGAGGCGTGGACGCGCAGCAAACCGCGCCAGGCACGCAGCTCGCGATCGTCCAGAGCACCGTTCGCCGGGGCCTGAGCAGTCGTGGTGGTGGGCACGAGAACAGCATGGTTGCACGAACAACGGCCACGCGCCACCAATGCAAGGCGTACTGTCAAACACCATGGCGCTAGAAGGGCTGCACCACATCACGGCGATCACGGCCGACGCCCCGCGCAACGTCGACTTCTACGCCCGCCTGCTCGGGCTGCGCCTGGTCAAGAAGACCGTCAACTTCGACCAGCCCGACGTCTACCACCTCTACTACGGCGACGAGTCCGGGACGCCCGGATCGATCCTCACGTTCTTCGAGTTCCCCGACGCCGCGCCCGGCACCGCGGGCGACGGCATGGTCCACGCGATCGTCTGGCGCGTGGCCGGCCCGGACGCGCTGGGCTTCTGGGCCCAGCGCCTCACCGACGACGGCACCGCGGTCACCTGGGACGAGGGCGGCCTGCTGCGCTTCGCCGACCCCGAAGGCCTGACGCACGAGATCGTCGCGTCAGACGCCGGCGACGCACCGCTAACCGCGCGGGCGCTCGACATCCCGCCCGCGCACGCGCTGCTCGGCTTCCACGGCGTGCGGGCGTACGCGCGCGTGCCCGAGCGCAGCGCGCCGCTGCTGACGGCGCTGGGCTTCGCGCAGCGCGCGCCCGGCGGCGCGTGGATCGCCCAGGGCAGCGAGCGCCACGGAGTCATCCACTACGACGCGCCATCGACACCCCACGGAATCCAAGGCGCCGGGACCGTCCACCACGTCGCGTGGTCGGCCGCCGACGACGCGGAACTAACCGCGCTGCGCACCACCGCGATCGGCGCCGGCGCGCGGCCGACGCCGATCATCGACCGCCAGTACTTCCACTCGGTCTACTTCCGCGAGCCGTCCGGCGTGCTCTTCGAACTAGCCAGCCGCGACATCGGCTTCGCCGTCGACGAGCCCGCCGCCGAGCTCGGCACCCACCTCAAGCTGCCGCCCCAATACGAGGATCAGCGCGCGCAGCTCGAAGCCGCGCTGACGCCGATCACCAACCCGCGCGGCGGCACGGCCGGCTAGGCGCGCTCCAGGACCACGACCGGGATCGGCCGGTCGGTCTTGGTCTGGTACTCGTCATAGGCCGGCCACTCGCCGGTCATGATCTTCCAGAGCTCGGGCTGCTCGTCCGGCGAGGCGTCACGCGCCCGCGCGGTGAACTTGTCGCCCTTGACCTGCACCTGGACCTCGGGCTCGGCCTTGAGGTTGACGTACCACGCAGGAGGCTCCGGAGCCCCGCCCTTGGAGGCCACGACCAGGTAGTCCCCGTCGTGCTCGGCGTAGATCAGCGGCGCCTTGCGCGGCTCGCCGGACTTCCGGCCCTTCGTGGTGAGGATGAGCGCTTGGGTGCCCTGCCACTCATGGCCCTCCTCCCCGTCGGTGGCCTCATAGCGGTCGATGTGTTCCTGTCCGAAAAGCATGCGCCTACTTCTACCCCACCCGGGCGCGCAGCGCACGCCGCGTCGCGATCCAGGACCGCTCCAAGCGCGCCGCCGCCGCTTGCAGGGTCTCGCTGGAGGCGTGCTCGCGGCCGAGCGTCTCCAGCTCGTCGGCGATGTCGTTGAGCTGGCCTGCGCCGACCGCGAGGCAGCCGCCCTTGAGCCGGTGGGCGCCCTGGGCGATCTCGGTGTGGTCGGCGCCCTCGGCCGCGAGAACGACACGCTCGATGATCGACGGCGTCGAGGTGATGAACGCGTCGACGATCTCGCGGACGACGTCGGGCGCGAAATCGCCGGCGAGGTCGTTGAAGCGCTCGTCGTCGATCGGATCGCCGCCGGCCTCAGCGGCTCCATCGCCGTTCCCGTTCCCATGACCATTGCCTTGCTCGCCGGGCGCGACAGTCGGCAGCCAGCGCGCCAGCATCTCGTCGACCTCGTCGGATCGCAGCGGCTTGGCGACGTAGTCGTCCATCCCCGCCGCCAGGCACTTGTCACGATCGCCGGCCATCGCATGCGCGGTCATCGCGACGATCGGCAGCCGCCGCGCCGCACGCGCCAGCTCGTCAGCACGGATGCGCTCCGTGGCCTCATAGCCATCGAGCTCAGGCATCTGACAGTCCATGAACACCAGGTCGATCTCGTCGCGCCCGGCCAGCTGCACGGCCTCCAGCCCGGTCGCCGCCGCAACCGTGCGATGGCCGCGCTTGACCAACAGGCGCTCCATCAGGATCCGGTTGACGTCGTGATCCTCGGCGATGAGGATCAGCGCGCCGTCACCGTTGTGGCCCTCGTCGCTCATCGCGGCCTCCCGTCCGTCGAGCGGCGCCCGCTGCTGCTGTGCGGCAGGCGCGTGGTACATCGCCGAGGCGATCGCGTCATACAGCCGTGACTGACGGACGGGCTTGGTCAGGAACTCGCTGACCCCCGCGTCGCGCGCGGCGGTGTGACCCGTCCCCGACGATGTCAGCATGACCAGCCGCAGCGAGCGCAGCTGGGGCGACTCGGTGATCCGGCGCGCCAGCTCGACGCCGTCCATACGCGGCATGTTGTAGTCCAATACCGCCACGTCGAACGGCTCGCCCTTGTCGGCGGCACGGTGCAGCGCCTCCAGCCCGTCTGGGCCATCGGAGCAGCTCGTCACGCGCATGCCCCAGGAGCCGAGGTAGGCCTCCAGCACGCGGCGGTTGGTGGCGGTGTCGTCGACGACCAGCACCTTGAGCCCGCGCAGCTCGATCTGCGCCGGCACCTTGGTCGGCTCGGCGGTCGCCGGCGGAAACGGGATGGCGAACGTGAACGTGCTGCCCTCGCCAACGGTGCTCGCGACCTCGAGGTCGCCGCCCATGAGCTGCGTGAGCTGACGGCTGATCGCCAGCCCGAGGCCCGTGCCGCCGAAGCGCCGCGTGGTCGAGGCGTCGGCCTGTTGGAAGGACTCGAAGAGCCGCGTGAGGTCCTTCTCGGCGATGCCGATGCCGCTGTCGGCGACGACGAACTCGACCGTGGCGACGTCGCCGTCGAGCGAGCGGCGGCGAACGTCGACCGACACCTCGCCCTCAGGCGTGAACTTCACGGCGTTGGACAGCAGGTTGGTCAGGACCTGGGCGACCCGGCCGCGGTCACCGCGCACCGCGCGCGGGACGTCGTCGGCAAGGTAGACCGACAGCTCCAGCCCCTTGCCGTGGGCGGTCGCGGCGACGACGTCAGAGGTCGTCTCCACCACCTCGCGCAGGTCGAAGTCGCGCTCCTCGAGCTCCAGGTGCCCGGCCTCGATCTTCGAGATGTCCAAGATGTCGTTGATGACCCGCAGCAGCTGCTCGCCCGAGGCGCGGGCGGTCGTCGCGTACTCGCGCTGCTCGTCGTCGAGCGGCGTGTCGAGCAGCAGCTCCGACATCCCGATGACGCCGTTGAGCGGCGTCCGGATCTCGTGGCTCATGTTGGCCAAGAACGTGGACTTGGTCCGCGACGCCTCCTCGGCGCGGGCGCGGGCGACGCCCGCTTCGGCCTCGCGGCGGATCCAGCGGACGGTGAAGATCGCCAGCGCGATGAGCCCCGCGAGCGTCGCGACGAGGCCGGCGACGCCGATGATCGTGGCGCGGTTGGCCGAGTCTTCGGACTTCGCCGCCTGCCGGTCTGAGAGCGCGAGCTCCTCGCTGCGGAACGTGTCGAAGCGCGTCCGCAGGGCATCGAGCTGCTCCTTGCCGTTGCCCAGCTGCTCGATCAGCTCGTTGCGGTCTGCGCCCAGCGGGATGCCGGCGGCCATCGCGGCCCAGCCCGTGCGATAGCCCTCGACGCGCTGACGCAGCTGCGCCAGCCGGACGCGCTGCGCCGGGTCCTGGACGAGCTCGGTCAGCTGGGCCTCGACGCCGGGGATCTGCCGCTGTGCATCGCGGTAGGGCGCGAGGTAGGCGTCGTCACCGGTCAGCAGCCGGCCGCGGACGCCTGTCTCGAGATCGACGGTGAGCCGGTTCAAGCGCGAGGTGAGCAGCACGACGCGCTCGGCCCGGCGCGCGAGGTCGGCGTTGGACTTCATGGAGGACATGCCGTCCAGCAGGAACGCGAAGACGATGCACACGAGCACGCCGACAGCGGCGAACGCCGCGAGCGTCGGACCGATCACCCCTCTCCCATGAGCCCCCTTGCCCATTGGGCCGAGTCTAGTACGACCCAGAAATACTGAGCGTCAGTTGCTGGACAGGAGCGAGCGCCCTGTCATCTCGGCAGGCTGAGCAATTCCGAGAAGGTTGAGGAGGGTTGGTGAGACATCGGCAAGGATGCCACCCTCCCGCAGCGGACCCACGCCGTCGACGGTGACGATCACCGGCACGGGATTCAGCGAATGCGCGGTGTCCGGCGAGCCGTCGTCCTCGAGCATCTCGTCGGCGTTGCCGTGGTCGGCGGTGATGAAGAGGGCGCCGCCGGTCGCCTGAACGGCGGCGACGACGTCGCCCAGACAGGCGTCGACGGTCTCGATCGCGGCGACCGCGGCCGGGATGACGCCGGTGTGGCCCACCATGTCGGCGTTGGCGAAGTTGATGATCCCGAACGTCGGCTCGTCTTCTCGCCACGCGGCGATGAAGGCGTCGGCCGCAGCGCGCGCGCTCATCTCGGGCTTCTTGTCGTAGGTCGGGACGTCGCGCGGCGAGGGCACGAGCTCGCGGCGCTCGCCGCTCTCGGGCTCCTCCTCCCCACCACCGAAGAAGTACGTCACGTGGGGGTACTTCTCGGTCTCGGCGACGTGCAGCTGCTTGGCGCCGGTCCCCGCGATCACGCGCGTCATCGTCGTCGCCGGGCGAGCCGGCGCGAAGGCGACCGGCCACGGCCAGCCCTCCTCGTACTCGGTCAGCGTCGTGTAGCGGGCGACCTTCGGGCCGAGCGCCTCGGTCAGCTGGCGCATGCGGTCGGGGCGGAAGTTGAAGGCGATGACCGAGTCCTGCGGGCGGATGCGCGCGTCGTCGCCGACGGTCGTCGCGGCCACGAACTCGTCACCGCGCTCGTCGCGCGCATAGCTGTCGGTCACGGCCTGGACGGCGCTGTGGGTGTGGTGGGCCGACACGCCGTCGAGCAGGAGGTCGAGCGCGGCCTGCGTGCGCTCGGTGCGGCTGTCGCGGTCCATCGCGTAGTAGCGACCGATGACCGAGCCGATGCGGGCGTTCCCGGCCTTCGCTGCCCATTCCTCGACCTGCGCGAGGTACCGCTCGCCGCCCCGCGGCGACGTGTCGCGCCCGTCGGTGAACGCGTGGATAACGACGTCCTGCACGCCCTTCTCGCCCGCCAGCGCGATGAGCGCCTCCAAGTGCTTCCACCCCGAGTGCACGCCGCCGTCTGAGACCAGCCCGATCAGATGGACGCGCTCGAAGCCGTCCATCGCCGCGGCTAGCGCGGGGTTGTCGCCGAGGGTGCCATCGGCGACGGCCTCGTCGATGCGCGTCAGGTCCTGCTTGACGACCGCGCCGGCGCCGAGGTTGAGGTGCCCGACCTCGCTGTTGCCCATCTGCCCCTCGGGCAGCCCGACCGCGAGCCCGCCGGCGGTGAGCTGCGTGTGCGGGTAGCGCGCCCAGAGGTCGTCGAAGACCGGCGTGTGAGCGAGCGACACCGCGTTGCCCGGCCCCGGCGGCGCGAGCCCCCAGCCGTCCAAGACGACGAGGACCGCGCGCGGGACCGGAAGCACACTCATACCTTCGCCGCAGCCTCGATAATCGCGACGATCTGGTCCACGTCCAACGACGCCCCACCGATCAAGCCACCATCGCAATCCGGCAGCGCCAGCAGCTCTGCCGCGTTATCGGGCTTCATCGAGCCGCCGTAGAGGATCCGCGTGCGCTCGGCCTGCTCCTTGGAGCGGTCGGCGACCAGCGCGCGGACGAAGGCCAGCGCGTCCTGGGCCTGCTCGGCCGTGGCGACCTTGCCGGTGCCGATCGCCCAGATCGGCTCATAGGCAATAACAATGTCGCCGAGGCGCTCGGTCGGCACCTTCTCTAGATCCTCCTGGACCTGGTGGCGCAGCCGACGCTCGGTGTCACCGTTCTCGCGCTCGTCCTCGGTCTCGCCGACACAGAGGATGACCTCGAGGCCGGCGTCCAGCGCGGCGGGCACCTTCAGCTGCAGCGCCTTGTCGGTCTCGCCGAAGTACGTGCGCCGCTCAGAGTGGCCGAGCAGGACGCCGTGGATGTCGAGTTCGGTGAGCATCGGCGCGGAGATCTCGCCTGTAAAGGCACCATCGGGCGCGTAGTGCATGTTCTGCGCGAAGACCTTCAGCGCCGAGCCGCGCGTGGAGTCGACGACGGCCTGCAGCGCGGTAAACGGCACGCAGACGCCGTGTTCGACCGACTCAAGGGTCGCGATCCGCGGCAGGACGGCCGCGACGCGCTCCTCGGCCTCCTCGATCGTCCCGTTCATCTTCCAGTTGCCCGCGATCAGCGGCGTCCTGCTCATGCCAACACCTCCACGCCCGGAAGCGTCTTGCCCTCGATCAGCTCGAGCGATGCGCCGCCTCCGGTTGAGAGGTGCGTCACCTGATCCTCGAGCCCGAACTGCCGCAGCGCCGCGGCGCTGTCGCCACCGCCGACCACCGTCGTGCCAGATGCTGCCGCGACGGCCTCGGCGACCGCGCGCGTGCCGGCCGCAAACGGTGCCAGCTCGAACGCGCCCATCGGGCCGTTCCAGAAGACCGTGCCCGCGCCCGCGATGATCTCGCTGTAGGCCGCCGCGGTGCGCGGGCCCACGTCGAGGCCCATCAGGCCGTCGGGCACGTCAATGCCATCAACATCGGTGACCGGCGTATCGGCGTCGAACGCCTCGCCGCAGACGAGGTCAACGGGCAGCTTGACCTTGTCGCCGCCGTCGGCCAGGACGCGCTGCGCTGGGGCGATGCCCTCTTCCTCACACAGCGAGGCGCCCACGGAATGGCCCTGGGCCTTGAAGAACGGGAAGCACATCGCGCCGCCGATCAACACCGTGTCGGCTACCTCGAGGAAGGCCTCGAGAACGCCGAGCTTGTCGGTGACCTTGGCGCCGCCGACGATCGCCACGAGCGGGCGCGGCGGATCGGCCAGGATCGCCTGCAACGTCTCGACCTCGCGCTGGAGCAGGAGCCCGGCGGCGCTCGGCAGCAACGTGGCGATTGCGTGCGTCGAGGCGTGCGCGCGGTGCGCCGCGCCGAACGCGTCGTTCACATAGGCGTCGGCCAGCGCTGCGTAGCGCGCCGCCAGCTCCGGGTCGTCCTTGGTCTCGCCCGCCTCGAAGCGGACGTTCTCGAGCATCACGACGTCCCCGTCGGGGACGGTGTCGAGATCTCCGGCGAGCGTGACGTCGGCGCCGAGCAACTCGGTCAGCCGCGCCGCGACCGGCGCGAGGCTGAAGTCCAAGTCGCGCCCCTTCGGCCGCCCGAGGTGGGCGGCCAGCAAGAGCCGCGCGCCACGGCGGCGCAGCTCCTGCAGGGTTGGCAGCGCAGCGCGGATCCGCGCGTCGTCTCCAATGACGCCGTCGTTTAGCGGGACGTTGAAGTCAACGCGGACGAAGACGCGCTTGCCGTCGAGATCGCCGAGGTCGTCGAGGGTTCTCAAAGGACCTTCTGCGCGAGGTCGACGAGCCGGTTCGAGTAGCCCCACTCGTTGTCATACCAGGACACGACCTTGACCAGCGTGCCCTCCATCACCGCGGTCAGCCCGCCGTCGACGATCGACGAGAACGGGTTGGTGACGATGTCGGAGGAGACGATCGGGTCGGTCGTGTACTGCAGGATCCCGGCGAGGTCGCCCGTGTCGGCCTTGCTCGCGAAGAGCTCGTTGATCTCGTCGACCGACGTCTCGCGCTCGGCCACGAAGGTGAGGTCGACCATCGAGCCCGTCGGGATCGGCGCGCGCACCGCGAAGCCGTGGAGCTTGCCGTTGAGCTCGGGCAGGACGAGGCCGACGGCCTTGGCCGCGCCGGTCGAGGTCGGCACGAGGTTGACCGCGGCGGCGCGAGCGCGGCGCAGGTCGGAGTGCGGCGCGTCCTGCAGGTTCTGGTCGGCCGTGTAGGCGTGGATCGTCGTCATCAGGCCGTGCTTGATGCCGATCGCATCGTTGACGACCTTGGCGAACGGCGCCAGGCAGTTGGTCGTGCACGAGGCGTTGGACACCACGTGGTGGCTGCCGGCGTCGTACTTGTCGAAGTTGACGCCCAGCACCACCGTGATGTCCTCGCCGCTGGCCGGCGCCGAGATGATGACCTTCTTGGCGCCCGCCTCGAGGTGCTTGGCAGCAGCCTCTCGCTTGGTGAAGAAGCCGGTGGACTCAACGACGACGTCGACGCCCAGGTCACCCCACGGCAGGTTGCCCGGATCGCGCTCGGCCAGGACCTTGAGCAGCTTGCCGTCGACCAGGATGCCGTCGTCGGCCACCTCGACCGTTCCGGGGTACGGGCCCAGGATCGAGTCGTACTTCAACAGGTGCGCGAGCGTCTTGGAGTCGGTGAGGTCGTTGACGGCGACCCACTCGATGTCGGCGCCCTGGGATTGGGCGGCGCGAAAGAGGTTGCGGCCGATGCGGCCGAAGCCGTTGATGCCGACGCGTACGGGCATGTGAGGGTGTCAGTCCTTCCTGGGGGGAGGCGATCTCGGACGTCGGACCCTATCGAGCCGGTTCTGCTCAGTGCCCCCCGGCGACGACCTCGACACGCAGGCCATCGGGGTCCAAAAGGTACGCCGCGTAGTAGCGCGGGCCGTACTGTGGACGGAGAGAAGGCGGCCCACCCACCCCGTCATCGCGTCCACCCGCTTCGAGCGCAGCGGCGTAGGCGGCGTCCACCGCCACCCGGCCGGTGGCCTGGATGGCGCAATGGCCGTAGCCGGGCGCCGGCGGCCGGCCGCGCGAGACGATCCAGAACCGCGGCTCGTGGCTGCCGTAGGCGATCGCCGCCTCGAACTCGTGGATGCGGCGGATGCCGAGGCGGGAGAAGAGCGCGTCGTAGAAGCGCGCGGAGCGGGCGAGGTCGGTGACCTCGAAGCCAACGTGGTCGATCATGAAGTCCTAGGGCTTGCGACCGATGTCGCGGTGCTCGATCTCGACGACCACGTCGTCGCGCGCGCCGAAGCGCTTGCCGAGGTGCTCGGTGATCGCGACGGAGCGGTGGCGGCCGCCGGTGCAGCCGATGGCGATGCTGAGGTGGGCCTTGCCCTCCTCCTCGTACTGGGGCACGAGGAAGTCCAGCAGCGGCTCGAGCAAGGTGTAGAACTCGGCGAGCTTGCCCTCGCGCGCGACGTACTCGACGACCTCGGCCTCCAGCCCGGTCTTCGGCCGCAGCTCCGGCACGTAGTGCGGGTTGGGCAGGAAGCGCACGTCGAAGACGAGGTCGGCGTCGCGCGGCGGGCCGTGCTTGAAGCCGAAGCTCTGGATCGTCAGCGCGAGGCGCCCGCGGCGGTGGCGCGGCAGCAGCTCGTCGGCGATCCGGCGGCGCAGGTGCGAGGCCTTCAGCCCCGAGGAGTCGATGACAAAGTCAGAGCGGTCCCGGATCGGCCCGAGCATCGCGCGCTCGGCGGCGATCCCGGAGGCGATGGAGGACTCCGGCGCCAGCGGGTGGCGGCGGCGGGTCTCCTTGTAACGGTCCATCAGCGTGAGGTCGTCGGCGTCGAGGAACAGCACGCGCGCGGGAAGCTCCCGCGTGTGGAGCTCGTCGAGGACACCCTGCAGCGGCTCGAAGAACTCGCCGCCGCGGACGTCGGAGACGACGGCCGCGCGCTCGACCTTGGAGCCCTCGTGGGTGAAGAGCTCGACGAGCGAGCGGATCATCTCCGGCGGCAGGTTGTCCACGCAGAAGTAGCCGGCGTCCTCGAAGACGGCCATGGCGGTGGACTTGCCCGCGCCGGAGAACCCCGAGATGACCACGAGGTCCTGCAGATGCGACTCGGTGGTCGTGGGTGCCGGCGTGCTGCTGACGGCCATGCCGACATCATGACGCGCGCGCCGGACCGTCCAGGTTAGGGTCCGTGCCAAGTGACCCATCGCCTGGCTCCAGGGGTGCGTGAAGCGCCTCGCCGGTTCGTGCCGCGGTTCCATTGGGAGCTGCTGGTCTGCGGGGTCGCGGGGCACGAGCTGGTCGGCTCGGACGCGCGGGAGCTGCGGCCATCGGATGCGATCGTCGCGCGGGAGGTCGACGGCGTGCGCTGGCATCGCTGCCTGCGCTGCGACTCGTGGCTGGTGCTGCCGGTGCCTGATCCTGAGTCTGTCGCGCGCGAGGTCCCGCCCGACCGTGACGAGATCGTCCTGCCGCTGCGGGGCAAGCCGCTGCGCGACAAGATCATCCTGCGGCTGATCGCCATCAACCGCGCGCTGCACTTCGTCGGGCTCGGGCTGCTCGGGATCGCGATCCTGCTCTTCAGCGCCAACCGCGCCGACCTGCGCGATGTTGTGCTGCGCGTCATCGCCGATGTGACGGGCGAGTCCTCCACCGGCAGCGGGGCCGTCAACGGCCGCGGCCTCACGCACCGCATCGACGAGCTCTTCACGCTGCGCTCGAGCCGGCTGCACCTCTTCGCGGCGATCGCGTTGGTCTACGCCCTGGTCGAGGGCATCGAGGCCGTGGGCCTGTGGTACGCCAAGCGCTGGGCCGAGTACCTCACCTTGATCGTCACCTCGTCGCTGCTGCCGGTCGAGATCTATGAGTTGAGCGAGCACGCGACGCCGTTCAAGATCTTGGCCTTGATCGTCAACGTGGCGGTGGTGGCGTACTTGTTGTACGCCAAGCGGCTGTTCGGGCTGCGCGGCGGCGCCGCTGCTGATGAGGAGTTGGCGGCGCGCGATGTGGGCTGGCCGGCGCTGGAGGCGGGAGTTCCGGAGCCCGCGCCTGCGCGCGGCTGACCGTCGTCAGCCCTGCGCCAGCGCCCGGATCGTCTTGCGGGCGCCGGGCACGCGGGCGCCGGCCTCGAGTTCGATCAACGCCGCCTCCATCGTCATGGCGACGACGAGGCGGGCGGCAACCTTGGGCGGGGTCAGGCCCATCGCCTTGACGCTCGGCTGAGCCAGGACCGCGAACTGCTCCTGGCGTTCCTCCATCGTGGTGGTGAGGCTGCCCTGGGCGCGGGTCTCGAAGACCAATGCCTTAACCGCGCGGTTGACGAGGCAGACGTCGAGGTAGGCATCGATCGCGG
Source organism: uncultured Conexibacteraceae bacterium (assembly GCA_963836485.1). Classification (GTDB taxonomy): domain Bacteria; phylum Actinomycetota; class Thermoleophilia; order Solirubrobacterales; family Solirubrobacteraceae; genus Baekduia. The sequence continues at coordinate 576,734 of CAWIJS010000013.1, forward strand.
TGAGCAGAAGCTCGCGGCCCGGCTGTAGGCCGTCGACTGCATGCGCAACCGCTTCGGTCACCCGCGCGTAGAAGCGCTGGTGCAGGGCGTCGATGAAGCGGTCGCGGTCGGCGAAGTAGACGTAGAAGGTCCCTTTTGCGACGCCCGCCCGCTCGACGACGGCGGCGACCGACAGACCGGCGAGGCCGGCGGTGTCGGCGATCTGCTCGCCGGCGTCCAGCAGCGCTTCGCGCGTGCGGCGGCCTTTAGGGGTGACCGGCTCGCTGTCGGGCGGTGGTTGCGCCATCGGCGACGCACGGTACATGACGGCCTGGTCAGCTAAATATGACCAGTCGTCTAGAAATTTATGACCAGACCGTCAGAAAATGGATAGCGTCTTCGGTCTCATGACCTCCGCCACCCCGCATCTCTGGCGCTCGGACCTTCTCGGTGCCCTCCACACGGTCGAGCTCGCCAGCCACGGCCGCCTCGAGTACTTCGAGCGCGGCGCCGGCCCGACGCTCGTCTTCGCCCACGGCTGGCTGGCCAACGCGAACCTCTGGCGCTCCGTCGTCGACGCGCTCGCCGGCGACTTCCGCTGCGTGGTGCTCGACCTCCCGCTCGGCGCGCACCGCGTGCCGATGGCGCCGGACGCCGATCTCAGCCCGGCCGGCTGCGGCGGGCTGATCGCCGGCGTGCTCGACGCGCTGGAGCTGGACGACGTCACGCTCGTCGGCAACGACTCCGGTGGCGCCTACTCGCAGATCGCGACGGCCGAGCGGGTGGGCGGGGGCCGTTCTCCCGTGGCGCGGCTGGTGCTCAACTCGTGCGAGACGCCCTACGACGCCTTCCCGCCGCCGCCCTTCGACGGGCTGCCGGACGTCGCCCGCGACACCGCCGCACTCGGCCAGCTGTTCGAGGCCCTGCGCGACCGCACGGTGCGTGCCGCACCCGTCGCCTTCGGACTGCTCGTCAAGCACCCGATCGACGACCTCGTCTCCGACTCCTACGCCTTGCCCTGCCTCGCCAACGCCGACGTGCTGCGCGACACCGCGAAGGTGATGTCCTCAGCCGCCTCGGCGCCGGTGCACGCGGCGGGCGCGGCACTCATCGCACGCTTCGACCGGCCCGTCCTCTTCGCCTGGGGTCCGGAAGACCAGGTCTTCCCCATCGCCCACGCGCAGCGCTACGCCGCGGCGCTCACCGACGCGCAGGTCGTGCCGATCCCCGACGCCTACTCCTTCACGCCCGAGGACCAGCCCGCGGCGCTGGCCGACGCGATCAGGCGTTGCTTTCCGCCGGCGCCGGCGCCCCTTCGTTGATGCCGTAGCGCCGGTGCAGGATCCTCAGCGGCTTGGGCGCCCACCAGTTGCGCTCACCCAACAGGCGCATCAGCGAGGGCACCAACAACGCACGGACGATCGTGGCGTCGATCAGCACCGCGACCGTCATGCCGACGGCGATCTCCTTCATGAAGAAGATCGGGCTGACGGCGAACGCGAGGAAGACGACGGCGATCATGACCGCCGCGGCGCTGATGATCCGCCCCGTGCGGGCGATGCCGGTGGCGACCGCCTCCTCGTTGGAGAGCCCGAGGTCGTGCTGCTCCTTGATCCGACCGATGACGAGCACCGCGTAATCGGTGGCCAGCGCGAAGGTCACGGCGAAGAGGAAGACGAGGCTCGAGACCTCGATCGCGGCGGGACCCTCGTACTGCAGCGGCCCGGTGAGCCAGCCGTGCTGGAAGGCGAGGACGAGCGCACCGAGGGTGGCGGCGAGCGTCAGCGCGTTCATGAGCAGCGTCTTGAGCGGGATGACAACCGAGCCGGTGAGCAAGAACATCAACACGAAGATGATGAGGCTGATCGCCACGACGACCACCGGCGCGTTGTGGAGCAGGCTCTGCTTCTGGTCGACGAAGCGCGCCGTGGTGCCCGAGACCAGGATCTCGGCGCCGGTTGGTGGCCGCAGCGCGCGGATGGCCTTGACGGCGTCCTGGGCTGATGTGTCCAGCGCCGGAGCGTTCAGCGCGAGGTTCATGTAGGCGACGGTCGCGCCGGGGCGCGCGAACGCCGTGCCGCGTACGACGCCGGGCACCGCCAGCGCCTGGCGCCGGAGGTCGTTCAGCGCGGCCGGCGTGGCGGCGCCGTGGACGGCGACCGTCACCGCCTCGGTGATGTCGCGCGTGTAGTGGGCGGGCACGTACTTGGTCGCCTCATAGGACGGGAGGCCGGCCGCGACCGCCTGCCCGCTGGGCCCGGTCAGCGTGGTTCCGGTCAGCGGCGCGGCCAATGCGAGCAGCAGACCCATCGTCGCCAACGCGACGGGGATCGGCCGGCGCATGACGGCGCGCGCGAGCCGCATCCAGCCGTCGGACTCGTCCGAGACGGACTTCGCCGGCCGCCTGATCGAGAGCGCATCGATGCGCGGTCCCAACACCGACAACAACGCCGGCACGACGAAGAGCGCGCTGACCGCCGAGAGGATGCCGACTGCCGCGCCCGCCGCGCCGACGGAGTAGAGGAAGCGCTGCGGCATCAGGATCAGCGTCGCCATCGCGCCTGCGACCGTCACGCCCGAGAAGAGCGCCGTGCGCCCGGCGGTCAGCACCGTGATGCGATGAGCTTCCTCGGGCGATCTCCCGCCGGCGATCTCCTCGCGGTAGCGCGAGACCATGAGGAGTCCGTAGTCCACCGCCAGCCCCAGGCTGAGCGCGGTCGCGATGTTGAGCGCGAAGAGCGACGTACCGACGAACATCGACATCAGCCGCAGGATGAATAGCGTGCCGATGATCGACAGCACGCCGAGGAGCAGCGGCACCGCGGCGGCGACGAGCCCGCGGAAGACGAGCAGCAGCAGGAGCGCGAGGGCAGGGAAGGCGATCAGCTCGGCCTTGTTGAGGTCCTTGCGCGTCTGGTCGTTGACGTCCTTGAACCCCGGGGCGTAGCCGGTCATCGACACGTCGAGCAGCGTCGAGTGCACCCGCTGCCGTGCGTCCTGCGCGGCGATGCCGCCCTTGTCCTCGATGTCGGCGACCGAGAGGCCCGCCGACAGGATCAGCGAGCGGCCGTCGGCCGCGACGAGGCCCTGGCCCGCGCGGGGCTGCGCCAGGGGGTTGACCACCCGTCCGACGTAGCGGGTCTGCTGCAGTTCCCGCGCCAGGCGCGCGACCTCGGCGCGAACCGTGGGGCTCTTGGTGTCCAGCCGGCCGCCGCCCTTCGCCTGCACGAGCACGACGATGCCCGGGTTGGGGTCGCTGCCCAGCGCCTGGCGCACCACCTCGGTGGCGCGCTCGCTCTCGGAGGCGGGGTCGGTGAAGCCGGCAGGCCGAAGATGATGTTCAACGTCGTGGCCGACGGCGCCGGCGACGATCGCGCACGCCGCCACGACGAGCAGGACCAGACGCGGCCGCCGCCACGTGACGGCGGCGACGCGTTGGAGCAGCGACGCGTTGGGCAGCTCTGATGCGACAGACGTGGACCGCGGACTCGACACGACAACCCCTCCCTTGGACTGCGACCCGGCTATCTATGCAGTCATACATAGTCGTCGGTGTGCGTTGCGTCACACTACTGTCAAAGTGACGTTGCGTGCCCCATCGCACACATCCCCAGGTCTCTGATGAGCAGAGTCGCTCACCCGACTGCCGTGTAGCTCAGGAGGCCATCGTGCAGACCCTCATGCTTCGCCTCGACGGACTGGTCAGCCGTCGCCGCCGTTTGGTCCTCATCGCCTGGGCGCTCGTCCTGCTCGCCGCGGTCCCGTTCGCCGCTCGCCAGGCCGATCACCTCAGCGGTGGCGGCTTTGACGTCCCGGGCTCGCAGTCGGTGGCTGTTCAGCACGCCGTCGAGCGGGACTTCGACACGGCGCAGGGCACGACGCTGGCCGCGGTGCTCGTCCCGCGCCGCGACGCCACGCCGGCGCAGGTCCGTGCGGCGATCGCCAAGGTCGGCGCGGCTGCCGGCCCGACCAAGAACGTCGACCTTCCGGCCGCCTCGCGGGCGAAGGCGCTGGCGACCGTCGACCACGACGGCGTCCGCCCGCTCATCGTCTCGCTCCACACGCCGGTCTCCGACAGCGACGCGATCGACGTCGCCGTCGACCTGCGCAAGCGCCTCGGGATCAAGGACGCCGACGCCAACGCGCCGGTGGTCATGCACCTCGTCGGCCAGGGCGCGCTGTGGGCCGGCATGCAGGACCTGAGCAAGGAGGACCTCGCTTCGGCGGAGGGGATCGGGTTCCCCATCGTGTTGCTCATCCTGCTGGCGATCTTCGGCTCGGCGGCCGCGGCGCTGCTGCCCGTCACGCTCGGGCTGGTCGCCGTGACGGTCACCGGTGCGCTGATCTACGCGCTCTCGCTCGTGACGGGCATGAGCGTGTTCGTGACCAACATGGCCTCGATGATCGGCATCGGCGTGGCGGTCGACTACTCGCTCTTCGTGCTCGCGCGCTATCGCGAGGAGATCGCCGCCGGGCAGGATCCCGACATCGCGCGGGCGACCGCGCTGGCGACGTCCGGCGTCGCGGTGGCGTTCTCGGGCCTGACCGTGATCGTCTCGCTCGCGGGGCTATTCATCGTCGACACCATGTCGGTCCGCTCGATGGCGCTCGGCGCGATCCTCGTCGTCGCCGTCTCGGTGATCGCGGCGACGACGCTGCTGCCGGCGCTCATCTCGCTGGCCGGTCGCCGCGCCTACGAGCCTGGCTGGACCGCTGGTGTCACCTCGCGCATCGTCGGGCTCTTCAGCGGCCTGCGCCGTGGTGATCGCGATGTGCCGCGCGCCTCGTTCTGGGAGCGCTGGACGGGCGCGGTCATGCGGCGCCCGATCCTCGCAGCGGGCGGCACGGCGGCGATCCTGCTGGCGCTCGCCGTGCCCGCGCTGCAGATGGAGATGCGCAACGGCGCGCTCGCGCAGTTCCCCAAGGGCCACGAGACGCGCGTCGGCGCCGAGGCCGCGGCGCGCATCGCCGGGCCGGGCGCCTCCAGCCCGCTCGACATCGTCGCCGCGCGCGCTGCCGTGCCGCGCGTGCAGGCCGTGCTGAAGGTGGACCGCGAGGTCGCAAGCGTGTCGTCGCCGATCATCTCCCGCGACGGCAGCCAGGTGCTCATCCGGGCCATCGCGCGCCACGACGGCGAGTCCGCCGAGGTGACCGCGCTGACGCGCCGGCTGCGCGACAAGCTGCCCGCAGGGACCGACGTCGGCGGCGCCCCGGGCTTCACCGTCGACTTCGTCGACCGCATCTCGGGCTCGCTGGGCCTGATCGCGCTCTTCGTCCTGGCGTTGTCCTACATCGTGCTCCTGTTGCTGCTGCGCTCGGTCGTGCTGCCGCTCAAGGCGGTGGTGATGAACCTGCTGTCGGTCGGCGCCGCCTACGGCGTGCTCGTCGGCGTCTTCCAGCTGGGCTGGGTCGACGGCCTCTTCGGCTTCCAGTCCACGGGCTACATCGACGCGCTGACGCCCCCGCTGGTGCTGGCGATCGTCTTCGGGTTGTCGATGGACTACGAGGTCTTCCTGCTCAGCCGGATCCGCGAGCGCTGGGCCACCACCGGCGACCCGCGCGGCTCAGTCGCCGAGGGTCTCCAGGCCAGTGCGCGCACGATCACCAGCGCCGCGCTCATCATGGCTTCGGTGTTCGCCGTCTTCGTCGGGACGGGCGTGCCGTCGATCCAACAACTCGGCCTTGGCTGCGCGGTGGCCATCATCATCGACGCGACGCTCGTGCGGTTGGTTCTGGTGCCCGCGACCATGGAGCTGCTCGGCCGCTGGAACTGGTGGCTCCCGCGCCCGCTGGCGCGCGTGCTGCCGGACGTGGCGATCGAGACGGCGCCGGCGCCTGCGGCGGCGAACTGAGACACAGCCGGACGAGTTGACCGGCAATGCGCCGGTCAACTCGACCCGCGTTTGAGGCCGACGCGCGCGCCAACATCAGCGGCTAGCCTGATGAGGCGATGACCTCGGCCGAACACGAGATCTCCGAGCACGACGTGGTGACCTTCCGTGCATCCGTGGGCACCTGGCCGGCGGGCACCAGCGGGACGGTCGTGAGCGACTACGACCACGGCATGCTCCTCGTCGAGATCTCCAATTCGAGCGGCGAGATGCTGGACCTCATCGTGGTCCACGCCGACCAGCTCATCCTTCAGCAGCGCTGGCCGGCTACCGTGCCCGGCGCAGGCCAGAGCTGATCAGGACGCGGCGCGCTGGCGGCGCGCCGCGAGCGTGTGCTCGATGAGCTGAATGAAGACGTCGTCGTCCTTCTCGGCCGCCATGACGTTGGCGAGCGCGGCGATCTGAAAGCGGCTCAGGTGCCGTAGCGCGAAGGCGTGGATGGCGGCGGCGAGGAAGAACTGGCGACGGCCGTCGACCCACCCGGCCGGGAGCAGCCCGGCCGTCTCCCACTCACGAACCTGCTTCGGGGTGACGCCGGCGACCTTCGCGAGCTCGGTGACGTTGATCGGGTAGTCGCGCCGCTCCTCGCCGGGCTGCTCCTCGCCGCCCAGGCGACGCCACGGCTCGTGGGCCAACAGCAGCTCATCCTCGGTGAGACGGTCGTAGAGGCCGAACTGCCCGGCGAGCGGAAGGTGCAGGTCGATGTCGTCGTGGGTGGCGTGGAGCAACTCCCTGCCGACGGGGTCCACCGGCTCTGGCGACTCCAACAAGGCACGCTGCGCGTCATCGAGCTCGTGACCGAACGTCTGCGCCCAGTGGGCGAGGCGCCATCGCCCTCGCGCGTCGAGCGTGGGGTCGTCGGCGAAGCCTTCGATGTAGCGAGTACCAAGGACATAACCGGCCTGTCCGCCGTCCAGGGTCGGTCCCGGGACATCGAGACGGGTCGCTGGCAAGGACGAGGACTTGGGCATGGCGAGCTTCACAGCGTACCGGACCTTTCCCTTTGAAGGTTAGGGTTGATCATCACCGGCGAGCGAACGCAGGTGAACGGAGTCGAAGCAGCCGCGGGAGTGCCGCCACCGGCTGCCTGCACGCTGTGCGAAGCCGACGATCTGATCGGGCAGTTGGACGAGCGAGCCCGGGTCGGCGAGATGCAGCATGCCATCGCGGGTGTCGGGGTCACTGGTGAGCACGATGGCGGGATGAGCGATCACGACGACAGCCGCCTGCAACCGGTCTCGCTCGTGAAAGGCGCCGTCGAGGACTCGGCGTGCCAACTCGTCTTCGGTCAGCGAACCGGGCTGGTACGGGCAGACGTAGATCCCGGCACGGCCAACAGCCCGGTGAGCGCCAACCCTGAAGGTGCCCTCATGAACGATCGCACGCGCAGCTCTCGGCGAGGTGTAATGGAACCAGTACGCCTTGGCCCCCGGTCGATTCCAGTACAGTGCAGCGGCGTAGTTGTCCAAGAGATCGTCCGGCACGAAGGCGGCGACCGTGGTAGGCCATTGCCTTGATCCCGCGATCCGTGTCGATGTTGGTGCACAGGCGTAACGCCCGCGCTGCAATCGACACACAGACGCGGCCCTGCCCGAATCAAAGGACCGCTGACGGCGGTGCTGGGGAGCTTGCGAGCAGACGACGAGCGGGGCGAAACCAGGCCACGAGAAGTCCATCTGCCCCACCGATTAGGCTCTGCCTACCTCAAACAAATAGTGCCCCCGCGCCGGTACGAACGGCCGGGGGCGTGACCCAAAGGAGAGTTGACTCCCATGAGCACCCCGCAGCGTACCCACGCCCGCGTGATCACCGTCGATCGCGAGACTGCCGACGTCCTCCGTCTCGAGGCCAAGAAGGTGATGGACCTCGGCCACGAGTTGTTCGAGGACTTCCTCCTCTACGGGCCCGAGGCCCAGTACGTGTTGGCAATGCGCTTCTGCGCGGCGACCGCGCTCATCACCGCCGTCGGCTGGGACCCCGACAACGTCGATCCCGACATTGACACGTTCGAGGTCCCGTTGACCGACGATCTGGTCGAGCAGCTGCGCCACCGTCGTTACGACCTGGCGCGGTGCAACAACGACCGCCTCGACGGGCTGCCGGTCAACGAGCCCATCGACCCCGACCTCCTCGCCGAGGTCACCGTCGATCGCCTCGCCGCCCAGGCCCTGGACGGGCTGTTCGGCGTCTACGCCGGAGCCATCAAGGACTGAGCCAGCGGGCCCGGGTCGCGGCGTTTGCCGCGACCCGGATGTGCCGTCGTTCCTACTTGGTGGTCTTGTGGGCTTTGGCGGGTCCGGTGGGGTCGAAGGAGACGGTGACCTTGCCGGGCTTGCCCTTGGTGCGTTTGGCCGTGACTGTCGCGACCGTCGACTTGGTGATGGTCTTGCTGGTCTTCTTGATGCCCTTGCCCGACACGGTGACCTTGCCGGCGCCGAGCCCGCTGATCTTGACGGCGACGCTGGTCTTGCCGACCTTCTTGCTGATGATCTTCAGCGGGCAGGCCGGGGTCTGGAGGTAGACGTCGGTGTCGGCGGTCTTGCCGTTGTGGCCGTCGATCTGCTGGTCGGCGACCTGCGTGCTCTTGCAGATATCCGCACCGGAGACAACCAGGATCCCGCTCTTGCCGCCGTCGATGTCCAGCGTGAAATCGCTGACCGGGGCGTCGGGGATGTTGTCAAAGGTCGAGACCAGGTGGTTGTCGACGACGTTGCTGGTGCCGACGAGGTTGAGCCGGAGCCCGTTCTCGCCGGTGAGCGGGATCACGAGCTTGGGCAGCGTGCGGATCTCGCGGCCGGACTTGGGGTCCTTGCGGATGTTCTTGACGAAGTACACCGGGCCGGTCAGCGGCTGGTTGAGGATCGGCGTGCGTGCAACAGCCTTGCCGACGATCGAGCCCTTCGGGCAGGTCGGATCGACCTTGCTGCCATCGGTGAACTCACACAACGCCTGCGCGTTATCCGGATCCAACGCCAAGCTCAATGGCAAGCTCACCACGACCTTCTTGAGATTCGCCTGCCCCGCGGGCTGGGTCACCGTCGCGTGCACGCCGGGGTGCTTGTCGTCGGTGGTCTGGCCCTTGCCGGTCAGGCTGATGGCCAGCTTGGGTGCGAGGCCGAGGCCGGCGCAGTCGCCGACCTGGAAGCGATCACCGACCGGGGCGGTCAGGCCGGTGATGGCCCTCACGACACCCGTGAACTGCTTCTCGGCACAACTGGTCGGGTTGAGCATGAACCCGGGCCGGTCGATCACGACACGCACGTCGCGCAGGTGGATCGGGACACCCTGGATGATCGTCGGGATCGCCCCCGAGTCCACATGGACCTGAGCGTCGTCGGGATCGATGGTCAACTTGGTGCGCAACACGACGCTGCCGAGATCTACGCTGCCCGCGACCGCGGGGGTGACGACGACCACGCTGAACGGGGCGCCCTGATAGGGGCCGGCGAGATAGACCGAGCCGTTGATGTAGTAGGGCCGCGGACCTGAGCCCGCCCCCGCGTGGACATAGCCGATCTTGCTCGCCGCCGGACACGACGGACGGTCGATCTCGCCTTGACCGGAACCCGGCGCGGTGGAGATCGCAGCGATCGCCGCATCCGAGCACTGCGCCACCCCAGCCAGCTTGGCCGTCAAGCCGGTCGGCAGGTCGGCCTGCAGGTCGGTGAACTCCTGCTCACCGTCGTTGCGCGTCAGCTTCAACGAAAACGGGCTGAACGCACCGGCGGTCGGCTGCAGCGTGCCGGCCGCAAACCCCGGCGCAAACGGCCGCGACCCGGCATCGGGGGCACAAGCGCCGCCGCCGGGACCTTGGGTGACCGTGTAGGAGTTCGACACCGGGATCGCGACGTCGGGCTGCGACCAGCTGTTCAACACGCCTGACACCGTCTTGATCCCGCACGTCGAGGGGTTGACCAACGGCGCACGATCCCCACCGCGGATGCTGACCGTCAGATGATCAAACGGCAGCTCGGGCAGGTCATCGAAGATCGTCGTGATCTGACCCGTGCTGGGATCGAGGTCGATGCGACCCGGGATCTTGATCAACACCCCACGATCCTCGGTGTCGTGGGCCACGACGTACATGGCAAACAACGTCCCAAACGGATTGGCGCTCTGCTGGGCCAGATACACCGAGCCCTCCAACGGCTTGGACAGCACCGGCGTCGAAATCGTCACCGAGCCGATCCGCGAGCTGTCCGGACACTCAACCGGATCATCGGTCTTCAACCCGATCTGCGCCGGCGTGCAACCCGCCAACCCATCGGCAAACGCCGGGTTCAGGCTCACCCCGTCGGGCAGCTTGACCTCGACGTGCTTGACCGGCGGCGTCGCCACCCCAGCAGGATTGAGGTTTTGCGGCACCGACACCGAAACATCCAACCCCGTCGGCGAATCCGCCCGGGCATCCGTCGGATGCACCGCCACATCGGGTGCAAACCTCGGCTTGTCACAGCCCGTCATCTGACCCGGCAACGTGTAGAGCAGGGCAGGCCCGAACACACCTGACTGCTGCCACGAGTCATACCCCGACAACTTCATCTGATTGTCGACCCCGCACTGAGCCGGCAACGTCAGGAACGGCTCAGCCGGATGATCGGTAGGACACCTAATGCTAACGATGTTGAAACCGCAGCGCGCAGCATCATGGGAGGGATCCGCGGGCACACCCCAGATCACGACCTTCGACGTGAACGGGCGCACCGCCTCGTTGATGTCAGACGCGGTTGCGCGGACGGTGTAGTTGCGGGCGGGATCGAGCGACACCCGCACGTGGACGATGGCACCCGTCCTGAGACCAAAATCAGAGATGACGCCCGACGGGTGGGTGACGTTGAACACCGGGGAGGTGAACTCGAATCTGCTTGTCGTGCCATAGCCAGAGACAGCGGATACGTAGGCGATGCCCGCCACGCTGGAAGCCGGGCAGCGGCTGGCTTCGAGCTGCGCAAGGGAGCATTCGTCGACGGCGGCGGGACTGCCGACGAAGCCGGGCGGAAGGTCGATGGTGGCGTTGCGAAGACCGTCGGACGCGGCCTTTTGCGGATCGCCGGCCTGCGTGACGCCGAAGGGGATGGAGTTGAGGTCAAAGGAGAACGTCGCGTGATCGGGATGGACGCCGGCTTGGCGCACCCGCGTGATCCCATCGGCCTCAAAGAAGTCGCCGATCCACGATCCATCGACGATGCCAAAGGGTGCTGGATCTGCGCTGACGTGCGTGTGCTCTGACGCACACGCACCGACACCCGGCGCACAGCCGGCGGCGGCCGGCGCGTCCGAAGCGCCACCGCCCGACACCGTGGCGGTGGTGACCACGTCGGGACCGGCGCCAGCAGCGACGTCGACGGTCACGATGAGCCCCCGGACGTCCTGATCACGGTAGATCGTGTCGTTCGTCGTGCACGTCACCACCGTGTCACCCGCCGATCCCGGACAGTCCCACTGATTCTCGCCTCCGTTGAAGGTTCCCTGATCGTTGCGGAAGGAGTGTCGGCTGAGTCCCGCAGGCAGGTAGATCTTGAGCGTGACCGGACCGGAGGTGTCGGCATCCCCCGCGTTGATGACGTCAAACGCGTACTCGGCGGTCCCGCCGGGCGGGAAGTTGGTCTCGTCGTGATGGATGTCCAGATTCCACAGAGGATCAGCCGCCGCCGAAGCCACCCCCACGCTCAGCACACTAAAGACGGCCACCATCGTCGCCAGCGCCAAGCGCCGTCCGCCGCGCCGCGCGCCGCCCAAGGCCCCTGATGCCGCAGTCGCTGTGCTGGTCGTTCTGTCCATGTCCAACTCCATCTTCGAATCGCCGTCAGTCGTCGTGTAAGCCATGGCTAACGCCCCCCGCTCTGGCGCGCGGCCTTGAAGGTCAGCGACACCGTCACACTGACCGCCCTGCCACCCGCCGGCACGAACGAGACCTTCACCTTCCGAACCAGCTTCCCGTGCCTGATCAGCTGACGCCGACCCAAGGCACTCAGCGACACCCTGGCCGCGACCGTCGACGCCTTGCTCGCCTTGTGGCTCGCCGCCATCAGGCCCGACCCCGCCAACGACACTCGACCAGGGCCAGAGACCCTGACCCGCAACGTCGCCGAGAACGCGGTCACCGCCCTGGGCTTAGAGACCGAGACCTTGCCCGCGACTCCAGCCTGATCGCCACGACCGTTGAACCCCGGCGTACCGGGGTCCGCATCGTTGGGCAACGGCGAGGCAGTGCCCTGACAAGCCTCCAGGGAACACGGCGGGGCCGCCGCAGGGAAGTCAAAGCCACCGCCAACACGCGCGTCGTACAGGTGCGTGCTGGCGTCGATCGCGTCGGGCGTGAGTTGCGCATGCTGCGTGAAGAACACATCCTGGCCGCTTGGACTGACGCTCTCCACGACCGGACCCGCCCTTACCGAAGTGGTCAGTCCGTCGGTGATCAGCAGGAGACGGCCGTCTCGCCACTCGTAGACGTCGCTGCCTGCCAGCTCGAGATCAGCTGGCTTGGCGGTGTTCTGATCGGCGGCGACCAACGCTGTGGGCGTCGAAAACGCGTAGTCGCCGTCGTCGGAAATCGCCGTGAGGTTCGGCCCCAGCTGAGAAGCCGCCCCCAGCTTGTCGACTGCTCCGCGCGGCGGGCTCCCGTCCGCCGGGCAGGACACGCAGACCACTGACCGATCGCGATCATTGTAACGGTAGTACTGGCCCGTACCGCCGTTCTGTTGCCCGTCGATCGCATTGAGACCTGGAGCATCTGACCAGAAGACGAAGACCGAGCCGTCGGGACTGATCGCGTTGCCAGACGTGCCGGAGTCTCCGGCCTGGCCCTGGATCCCGGCCTGGGCGACATAGGCGAGCTCGCCACGAGCGACGTCAACACGGTAGATCCCCTCGCTTCCAGCCCCGGGAAGAAGAGGTTGAGAAGAGATGAAGTAGAGGTGCGAGCCATCGTCGGAGACGGCGATCTGCGAGTGGCCCGAGCCTTCTACGTCAGCGTGAAGGTTCGAAAGGCACGTCACGCAGCTGAGACCTCCGCTAGACAGGTCATAGCGGTAGACGTCGTTGCCACCAGTGTCCCGCGACACGAGGCTGCGCTCGGTCGAGAAGAACGCACTGGAATCGGTCGAGCGGATGAAGTGCGATCCCGCAGGTCCAACTTGACGGGTGGTCTGGGTGGCGACGTCACGAACGAAGAGCTGGAGATCCCCGCTACCGCCACAAGGTGAAACGTTTCCATTGCTTGGGAAGAAGACGTGAAGACCGTCGGACGAAACCCAGTGCTGTGCACGGGAAAGACGATCGCCCGCGACGTCGAGCGATGTGCCGTCGACGCCGCAGTTGGGAACCGAGCCGTCCGGGAGGAGGCTGATGAGATGCGGGGTACCGGACGTGATGTCATAGAGGTTCCGATCTAGGTGTCCCTGATCCGCTCCCGCGACGGGATGGTCGGGATCCAGGCTTCCGCGGACGACCGAGACGAGTCGCGAACCGTCGTCAGAGACGCCGATATAGCGGGTGATGTTCTCTTCGGCAAACGCCGCACCAAAGACGTGGGAGGCCGGCGCACCGGGCCGGAAGTGCCAGACGTCAATGGTTCCGACATTGGTGATGTCCCGATTGACCGAGAAGAGCTGCGAGAGGTCGCTGCTCCCGATCGGCTCTGTCCAGAGGTTCCCTGGGGCCTGAGCGCGAGAGGGGTAGAGCGGGCGGTCCTGCCAGCCACTTGCGGTGCGCTCGGCAAAGAGGTGATTGGACCCTACGTTGTTCAACGCCCCGTAGGCGGAGCCGGGACTGCCGCCGTTGACGGCGTAGAGGGCGCGGTCACCATTGTCGGAGATGGCAAGCGCCCTCGTAACCGCGTTGCCACCGGTGTCGGGGGTGCTGACTTGTTCCCAGGCGCGGTCTGAGTCTGGGGGTCCTGGGTAGTGTCCGTGGCTTAGGGGTGTGTCGGTGGTGCGGGTGGTGAGGGTCATGTCGTTGCCGTGGGCGGGGCCGTCGGGGTTGCCGTTGTCGGCGATGACGCGGTAGTGGTAGGTGGTGTTGGGCGTGAGGCCGGTGATCTGCTGGGAGACGAGCTCGATCTCGTCCCCGGAGCCGGCGGGGTGATCGGCGGTGGCGGTGCAGGGGTGCGTGTCGCACGGTCCTTGGTCGCCGTACTCGAAGTGGTAGGTGGCCGAGACGCCACGCGGATCGACGCGGGAGTCCAGTCGAGCGGTGGTCGCGGTCCGGGTCGGTGAGCCGGTCGTCTCGACGGCGGGCGAGCCAGGGGTCGTGAAGGTCGCGTCAGCGCCCGTTGAGGTCCCGTTCGCGTTGGTCGCCACCAGGCGGAAGCGGTAGGCGGTGCCGGCGGTCAGGCCCGCGACAGCGGCCGAGACGTCGACCGGCGTCGCGCTGGCCCCCGGGTCGGGAGCACACGCGGCGCTGGTCGCGTTGGCAAAGCCGTGCAGGTTGAACTCGGCCTGCGCCACGTAGGAGAAGTGGCAGTCGGTGACCGCGGTCCCGTCGGGGCTCAGAGAGCCGTTGAGGATCACGGTGGTGTTGGTGACCGAGGTCGCTGTCGCGGTGGTGACGCCGTGAACGGGCCTGTCGGTGGCGAAGGACTGCTCGGCTCCCTGGGTGGTGCCGTTGGCGTTGGTGGCCACCAGCCGGAAGTGGTAGGTGGTCTCCGGCGTGAGCGACACGACATCAGCCGCGACGGCCACATCGCCTGACCCCGACCCCGGATCTCCATTGCACGCCACGTGGGTGGCGTTGGTGAAGCCGTTGGCCTGGAAGTCGGTGTCGGCGGTGTACTCGAAGTGGCAGTCGGTGATCGGCGCGCCGTTGGGGTCCAGCGTGCCGTTCAGCGTCGCCGAGACCGCGCCGACGGCGGCGGCCGGATCGGTGGCGAGGTCTCTAACGGCCGTGTCGGTCGTGAAGGCTTGGTCGGTGCCCTTGCTGGTGGCGTTGGTGTTGGTGGCGACCAGCCGGACGTGGTAGGTCGTGTCGAGCGTGAGGCCTGAGATCGCTGCTGAGACCGCGACGTCACCGGAGCCTGAGCCGGGGTTGGGCGTGCACGGAGTATGGGTGGCGTTGGCAAAGCCATTGGTTTGGAAGCCGGCGTCGTCGATGTACTCGAAGTGGCAGTCGGTGACCGCCACGCCCCCGGGATCGACGGTCCCGTTGAGCGTCGCCGTCGTCAACGCGACCGGTGAGGCTGCGCCGGTCGTCGCGCCCGGGACCGTGACCGGAGCGCCGAAGACGTGCACGAGGCCGTTGCCGGTGTCTGACACGTACACCTGGTTGGAACCTTGATCGACGGCGACGCCACCGACCGAGGCGGCGGCGATATCACCCCCGAAGTCATAGAGAGGGACGCCCGCCGCGTCATAGACGCTGACATGGTCACCGTGGGCAACGTAAAGCTGATGGCTGACCCGATCGACCGTCAGCGCGTAGGTTGCATCCGTGTCGACCTCTGTCGCGGTGACATAGCCGCTGGCGGCGGTGTACTTCCACGTCGGGCCGTTGTACATCGCGACATACAGATCGGCGTTGGCGTCGAAGGCCACATGACACGGACGGCCTTGGTCGCTGGTGTCCACCGACCCGACCGACCCGCCCGTCGCGTCAAACTCCTTGACCGACAGCGTCCCGTAATCGCCCACCCACACGTTGCCTGACAAGTCAACCGCCGACCCACACGGGTCGCCGAAGCCCGAGACCGGGAAGTTGCCCGCCCGTGCCGTACCGGCCGGCGTGAAGCCATATAGCCCCGAGGTTTCCGAGAGGAAGTACAGGTTTCCGGCCGACGATCCTCCTGAGTTGTCGACCGCCACATCCGGTGCGCCGCCGGTGGCCGCCACCGAGACCGGGAACCCACCGCCCAACGGCGTATGGGTCCCCACGATCGACGCGTCGAAGCCGTCGATCGTGCTCGCGCCCGTATCCAGCACGAAGAGCCGGTGGGCGGCCTGGTCAAACGCCAGTTGATTAGCGCCGCTGAACGTCGTCGCCGACGTTCCGTCAGAGCCAAACGACCCCACCTCCACCCGCGACTGGGCAGCGAAGGCCGGCGAGACGGCCATCGCCAACACCGCAACTACGGCCAGCGCTACGCGAAGCGTCAGACGACGAACCGTCGATGAACGAGCGTTGATGTGAGCCGGGTGAGCGTTCATGTACGTGGTCTCTCTCATGGTGATCGCAGTACTCATGGGGGCAGGGAGGTCGCTGATGGCGACGGAAGGACTCGGGCTGGGCAAGGTCATGGACTCGCCGCTCATCGGGCCGCGGGGAGCCGCGGCTCGCCGCCGGGCTTCTCGTCGCGCAGCACGCGCGCGGCGTCCGCTCCCCGATCCGACAGCCGCCAGGCGTTCGCGCGTCCTGTGCGCCGGCGCGTCACGATGCCGGCGCGCTCCAGCCGGACGAGGTGGCGGCTCATCTGGCTTTCGTGGCGCACGCCGATCGCACGGGCGACCTCGACGTTGCACGCCTCGGGGTTCGCGAGGAGGTACAGCACGGTCTGGCGAGTGAGCTCGGTGACCAGCAGTTGGTCGGTTGCCGAGACACGCGGCTCGGCGGCGGCAACGACGCTCATGGCCGAGATGCGCGGCGGATCAGCAGCGCGCAAGCTCGCGACCCGCCGGCCGGTGAAAGGCGCCAAGGCCGTGTACAACGCCGGCGCGACGATCGGCTGCAACGACTCGCCGGCCAGGATCGGGTCGGTCGCCAGCTCGAGGATCGCCCCGATGGCACCGCGGGCAGCGGCGTCGCGCAACGCCGCATCCCCCACCGTCGCCCCGGCCGCGAGCACGAGCGCCAGCCGGTGCACCGCCGCGTGGCGGATGCTCAGCGCGACCGCGCTGCCGCTGTGGGGCTCGATCACGCACAGGCGCGCCAGCGTGCGATCGCGGTCGAGCGTCGCGATCAGCGCCGCGACCGTCGTGCACGCGCGGTCCTCCCAATCCTGCGGCTCGGCGCCGACCGCGGCGTTGATCGCGGCGAAGAGCTGGTCGAAGGCCTGGCCGACGGCGCTGACGAAGCACTGCTCGCCGTCGGTGAAGTGCTCGTAGAAGGTCCGGCGCGACATGCCCGCGCGCTCGCAGACCAGCTCGACGCTGGCCGCGCGCCGGCCCTGCTCGGCCGCCACGTGCGCCATCGCGGCGATCAGCCGCTGGCGCTGAGATGCCTCGACCTGCTCGACGGCGACGCGGTGGCCGCGACGCGGCAGCTCCCTCGATCCGCTCATCTCGCGCTCCGCTGGTGGTGCTGGTTGACCCATGGCTGACTGCTCCCTCGACCGGTGCCGCCCATACGGCGGCCGACGTCGGGGCAGCGACCATCGACCCGCCCCTCCGGAGCTGCGGGCACGGTGTAACCGTGCCGCCTGCCGGTGGTGTGGCGAGGGCGACTGACCCAGCGTCTGTTGTGCGATTCGCCCCGGCTCCACAGCCGGCGCGATGACCTCTCCTGCCCCGTCGATCGAAGTCGATGCGAGCGGCGCGTGACGACCATAGCCGTCCCGTTCCCTAGAAGTCAACACTCATGATCCACCAATGTCCCTTTTGGTGTTCCCAGAACTGTGTACCGATCCGGTCGCGACCCAGGCGTTCGCGCGTCCGCGCGGGGCACGACGGGCCACCAGACCCTCATCGCGCAAGGCGTGCAACAAGCGGCTGACCTGCGACAGATGGGCGAAGCCGAGCGCCACGCGGATCTCCTGGCCGCTGCAGCCCGGATGCGCCGCGACGTAGCGCAGCACCCGCTCGCGCGGGGTCGGCAGACCCCAGCCCGCGGCCTCCATGTCGCGCACTGGCATGCCGAAGAACGAGGCCTGCGCCAGGCCGTCGAGCACGCGACGCTCCAGGCGCCACGGCACCGCCTCCCCACGGGCGCGCCGGTCGTGGAGCCCGAGGACCACGCGCCACAGCGCCGGCCCGTCGCCCTGTGCGACCGCCTCCTCGACGAGCGCGGCAAGCTCGTCCTCCGGACCGTCGACGAGCTCGGCGGCACGCCCCGCGCGGGTCAGATCGACGGACGCCGCCACCACCGCCGCCGGCTCCCGGTCGATGAAGCCCTGCGCGCGCGTCGCGCCCACGTAGGGGCTCAGCGCCAGCGCGAGCAGCTCCGGGCGAAGGCCCTGCAAATCGACATCTCCGTCGCGCAACAAGCGCTCGCGAACCACCCCGTCGACCGCCGCCACCACATCGGCCGCCGAGACCAGCGCGCCCCGCGGTTGGGTCGCCGACAGCGCCGCGATCAGCGGGGCCAGCAGCACATCGCGCCGCTCGCCCGCCCCGGTCGCGACCCCCGGCAGCTCGACCACGCACAGCACCGCCCAGGCGCGGTCGCAGTCCATGATCGCCAGGTAGGTCTGCAGCGCGGCGTCCACCCCGGCCGCCCACACGTCCTGCTCGGCGAAGGCCGCGACGATCCGCGGCACGGCGAAGGTCGCCGCGGCGTCGAAGGCCCAGAGCACCGCGTCCTGCTTGTCGGTGAAGTGCTCGTAGAACGTGCGTGACGAGACGCCGGCCCGGCGGCGGATGCGATCGGCCGACGTCGCGGCGTAGCCGTCCTCGGCCACCGTCTGCGCCGTCGCGTCGAGGATCCGCGCCCGCTGCAGGAAGCGCGTCGCCTCCGTGGGCAGGCTTCCGTGCCCAGCCGGCAGCGTCGGCATGGGTCACACCCTCCGGACACGCATGTTTCTCGACACGCGGATCGCACTTTAGCCGTAAGGGCAAGCATCAACGTCTACCCGCGTCTTTTTTGGGGGCCTTGGAGGTGGTACGTTGCGGACCGGAGCGGTCTCTTTCTGAAGGCGCTTCCCGTATCGTCGAACCCGCATGGCGTCCACCCGATCAGCCGCGTCACGCAAGCTGCCCCGAGGGGCCAGCGCGCTCGCGCCTGAGGCCGCCCGCGAGCTGCAGCGCGAGCGCCTGCAGGAGGCGATGGTCGCGGTCGTTGCCCGTGACGGCTACGCGGAGGCGCGGGTGGCCGACGTGGCCGCCGAGGCGCAGGTCTCGCGCAACACCTTCTACGCGCTCTTCGCCGACCGGGAGGCCTGCTTCATGGCGGCCTGGGAGGCGACGCTCGCCCAGGCAGTCGCGCAGGTCGTGCAGGTGATGAGCGCCCGCCCGGGCGACCCGCGCAGCGTCCACGAGAGCCTCCAGGGCGTCGTGCGCGGGCTGGCCTCAGCCGTCATCGCCCGTCCCGACCACGCGCGGCTGCTGCTCGTCGAGGTGCTGGCCGTCGGCCGCAACGGCCCGGCGCTGCGCCGGCGGGTCGTCCGGCGGGTGGAGCAGTGGATCGGCGAGGCGGTCAGCCGCACCGACGGACCGACGACCATCTCCCCCAGCTGCCGCACGGTGATCGCTTGCGGCGTCCTGCAGGTCATCGACCAGCACCTGCACACCGGCCGGGTGCGCCAGCTGCGCGGCGTCGCCGACGACCTGGCGACCTGGGCCGTCAGCTACGAGACGAGCTCGCCGCTCCCCGCCCACCGGCCGCTGAGCGAGCCGCCGGAGCCCGCGCCCGCGCGCCGCCCGCTGCCACTGCCGCGCGGCCACCAGAAGCTGCCGCGCTCGTTCGTGGACCGATACCAGCGGGAGCGGATTCTGCAAGCCGTCACGCAGCTCGCCGCTTACGACGGCTACGCGGGCGTCACCGTGCCCGAGGTCGTCGCCGCCGCCCACATCTCCAACAAGACCTTCTACGACCACTTCGCCGACAAGCACACGGCGTTCCTGGCGGCCTACGACGAGGCCTTCGCCTCGCTCTTCGCCGCCTCCTGGGCCGCCGCCGCCGGGCAGACCGAGTGGACCAGCGCGGTCCGCGACGGCATCACGGCCTGGGTCGACCACCTCGCCGCCGACCCCGGCCGCGCGCGCTTCGGCTTCGTCGACGTGCTGACCAGCGGTCGCGACGCCGCCGCCAAGATGGACGAGAGCTACCAGGCCTTCGCCCACCTGCTGTCGCACGGCTACGACAACCTGCCGCCCGGCAAGACCGTCCCGCCGATCGCCGCCTACGCGATCTCGGCGGGCATCGCCGGCCTGGTCACCGAGTGGATCGTCTCCGGCCGCGCGCACGAGCTGCACGAGCTCGCGCCCGACCTCTGCTACGCCGCGCTGGCGCCGTTCCTCGGCGACCCGGAGGCGCGGTCGACCGCTGAGCAGCTCAAAGCGGCCTGAGCCGGAACAGCGACGACGGCCCCTGAAGGGAGGACTTCGCGACGAGTTCGCAGTGACTTCCACACAACGTGGTGACGACAGCTGGCACCCGCGAAATCCGATGGCACGATCCGGGCGTGCCCTGGCCTCCGATCGTCGGCGACCCGCTCCCGCGAGCCGCCGAGGCGTTCGGGATCACCGAGAAGCTCGTGACGTACAGCCTCGATCCTCATCACCCGTCAGGCGGCCCCAAGGCTAGGGGCTTTCACCAGATCTTGGGAATCGCCCTTGCCGACGTCGACTATCTCGCCCACGTGCTGCACACGGGAGTGCTCAATGCGTTTGATCACCGAGGTCCGCGAGAGCGCATCGTAAGCCATGCCGACGATCGTCCGCGGCTGGTCACGGCCTACATCAGCGGCTAATCTGAAACGACGATGGCTTCGATCAAACAGGAGATCTCCGAACACGACATGGTCACGCTTCGGGAGCCGGTCGATCGCTGGCCGGCCGGCACCCTCGGCACGGTTATGAGCAACGTTCACCGCGGCATGTTCCTTGTCGAGATCGACGACCCGGCCAACGACCCCTTTGACAACCTCATCCCGGTGGCCGCCGAACTGCTCGTCCTCCAGCAGCGCTGGCCGTCTGCCTAGAACGCGCCCAGCAGCGGCGGCGCGACCTGCTTCTTGCGGCTCATCACGCCGGGCAGGTCGATGATCCCGTCCTTGGCGTCCTTGCCGAACGCGCGCTCGGCGGCGGTGATGTCGCCGGCCAAGAGCAACTGCGTGTGCTTCTCCAGGATGTCGGTGATCATCAGCGCCGAGAGCACGTGGCCGTTGCGGTCGTGCTGGGCCTGCAGGGCCTGGCGCAGCTCGCCAACACGGTCCGACAGGATCGTGCCTGCCGTCTCGATCTGCGCGATGCTCATCGGGCCGTCGGCCGTCTCGTACTCCTTGGAGTCGCGCGTGAGCAGCGACTCAACCGAAGCGTCGGAGGCGTCGGAGCCGCTCTCGAACATCTCGCGACCGAAGGTCAGCGCCTCAACACCGACGAAGTCGGCCAGGAACGCGACGGCCTCACGATCGCGGTCGGTGGTCGTTGGCGAGTTGAGGATCACCGTGTCCGACAGGATCGCGCCGAGCAGGACGGTCGCCGTCGGCATCGTCGGCATGACCTGTGCCTGGAGGAAGCGCTCGGTCACCAGCGTCGAGGTCGAGCCGACGGGGTCGAAGGTCGCGCGCACGGGGACGCGCGTCTCGATCGACCCAATGTGATGGTGATCGAGGATCTCGACGATGTGGGCCTTCTCGACGCCCACCACGCTCTGGCCCTGCTCGGCGTGGTCCACGAGCAGCACCTCGCGCGGGACCGGGTTGACCAGATCTGAGCGGGTGACCAGCCCCATCGGGTGCCCGCGCCGGTCGACCGCGACAGCCGCCCGGTAGTGCACGTTCTTGATCTCCTCGGTGACGTCCTCGAGGAGATCGTTCCCGCGGACGGTCAGCGGCTCGGCATCCATCAGCGCGCTGCACGGCGCAGCCAGCGTTGTCATACGACCGCAGACGTAGCTGTCCAGCGGCGAGACGACGACGGCGGTGCCGTGCTCGCGCGCGTATTTGAGGATCTCGTCGCTCGGCGTCACGCCGTTGGACAACAACATCAGCGCAACCCCGCGCTCGATCATCCGGCGCTGGGCGTCGTCGCGGTTGCCGATGATCACGGCGTCGCCGGGGCCGATCCCGCTCTCGGGGAAGTCGGTGGCCATCGCGAAGACCCAGACGCGGCCGGCCACGGAGACGTCGTCACCGACGACGTGCTCGCCGCTGACGGCGGCGGCGATCGCGCTCACGCGCGTGGGTGCGTCGACGAGCGTCGAGGCCTCGCGCGACTCACGGATGTAGCGGCGGGCGAGCGCACGCTCGGTCATCACGCCGACGAGCTTGCCGTCGTGGTCGACGATCGGCACGACGTCGAGCTTGTCGGCGGCCATCGTCAGGCCGACCTCGCGGACGGCGTCGTCGATGCCGGCGGCGTAGAAGTCCTGCTGCATCACGTCGCGCACCCGCAACATCACGTGCGGGAGGAACTCCGGCTCGGTGGCGCCGGCACGCTCCAGGACCCAGCGGGTCTGCGAGTTCAGGTCGCCGAGGCGGACCGGGACGTAGGTGTTATCGGGATCCAGGTGGCCACGCAGCTCCGCGTACCCGATCGCGGCGGCGATCGAGTCGGTGTCGGGGTTGCGATGGCCTGTGACATGGATGTGCGGCACTGCCCCCATTCTTTCGCGGAAGGGGTCCGGAGCGCGGTCTGGTGCGGAGCCTCAGCCGGACGGGGGCGCGAAGCCTTGGGGCACTTGGGATGCGGAGCCGGCGCTCGATGCGCCGGATCCAGGTGTGGCGCCCGTCGCTGCGCCGCCGCCGGCCGCTGCGCCGGGGAAGAAGGCGCCGAAGCCTCCCGCGCTCACGCCCTTGGCCGTCGCGGTGATGCTCGAGGCCGTCACGGTGCCGCTGGAGGCCGTGCTGCCCTGGATGACGACGGTGTCGCCGGGATGCACGCTGCCGACGCTGCTGGAGGCGTTGCGGGTGACCTTCGAGTTGTCGTTGGTCTTGACCTTGACGGTGGTGCCGTCGGCGCTGGTGACGTAGAGGGTCGAGCCCTTGACGTTGGCGACGGTCCCGGCGGTGGCACCTCCCGCGCCACCGCCGGCGCGCGCGGTGCCACCCGTCCCGGCGCCGCCCGCCTGGCCGCCGCCCGCAGCCCCGCCCTGGGCCAGCCGTGCCGCGAACGCCGCCGGCAGCCCGTTGCGGGCGCCCCCGCTATTGGTGCCATTGCCTTGGTGCTTCTGCACCTGGACCCCGCCGATGAAGCCCCCGGCCACCAGCACGACCGCCACCAGCCCGCCGCTGACCGGCGTCAGCAGCTTGCGCCGCGGCCGTACGGGCAGCGTGTCGGCAGGCTCTTCGTCGTCGTAGTACTCCATGTCGGGGTCGTCGTAGACCGTGGTCGGCTGCTCGTGGTCGCTCATGGAAGTCCTATTCGAATCGGAGGGCGTCGATCGGGCGCATGCGCGCCGCCCGACCCGCCGGGTAGGTGCCGAAGAAGAGGCCGGCCAGGACGGCCGCGCCGAAAGACAATGGAATTGAGTAGAGGGCGATGACCGGTTGGACACCGGCGATCTCGAAGCGGCTGCCGATGAGACCCACCGCCACGCCGACGAGCCCGCCGAGCGTCGAGACCAGCACAGCCTCGGCGAGGAACTGGGTGAGGATGTCGGAGCGGCGGGCGCCGATGGCCTTGCGGATGCCGATCTCCCGCGTGCGCTCGGTCACGCTGACCAACATGATGTTCATGACTCCGATGCCGCCGACTAGCAGCGAGATCGCCGCCACCGCGCCGAGCAGGGTCGTGAAGACGCTCGTCGTCTCGTTGGAGGTCTCCAGGATCGAGCCCTGGTTGATGACCTGGAAGCTCGACGACGTCGCGCTCTCGGCCGCCGAGATGTCGTGGCGCTGGTCGAGGATCGCGGTGACCTCGGCCTGTGCGCCGTTCAACGCCTTCTCGGACGTCGCCTGGACGACGATCTGGTTGACCGAGCCGTAGCCGCTGAGGACATCCTGGACGGCGGTCAGCGGCGCGAGAACGACATCATCTTGGTCGGTGACGCCGTTGGAGCCCTTGGCTTTGGTGACCCCGACGACGGTAAAGCTCGACCCGCCCATCTTGATCGACTGACCGACGGGGTCCGAGCCGCTGAAGAGGTTCTCGACGACGGTCGGACCGATGACAACGACGCGCGCGTGCTTCTTGACATCGGCGCTGGTGAACATCTCACCGTCGGCGACCTTGTAGTTGCGGGCCTGGGCGTAGCTGGGGGTCGTGCCCGTGACCGAGCTCGTATAGCTGACCGAGCCGGCGACGAGCGCCGTGTTCGACGCCGTCACGACCGGCGACGCGCTCTTGACGTCGGGCACATTGAACTCGTCCTGCAGCGCGGTCGCATCGGCTTGCGTGAGGCTGATGGTCGAGGCGCCGCCGCCGAAGAAGCCGGGGCCGCCGCGGGCTCCGCCGGCCTGGACGAGCAGGACGTTGGAGCCCAGCGCCTGGATGCCAGCCTGGACCTGCTGCTTGGAACCGTTGCCGACGGCGACCAGCACGATGACCGAGGCGACGCCGATCGTCATGCCGAGGATCGTCAGGCCCGAGCGCAGCTTGTTGGCCATGATGCCGCCGAGCGCGATCCTGATCGTCTCGCGGAGGGTCACGCGGCCTCTTTGACGTCGGTGCGGTCGTCGGAGACGATCCGGCCGTCGGCCAGGCGGATGATGCGGCGAGCACGCCGAGCGACGTCGTCCTCGTGGGTGATTAGGACGACGGTGCGGCCCTCGGCGTTGAGGCGCTCGAAGATGGTGAGAACGTCGGCCGTCGAGTGGGAGTCGAGGTTGCCGGTCGGCTCGTCGGCGAGGATCAGCGAGGGATTGGTGACAATCGCGCGCGCCACGGCGACGCGCTGCTGCTGACCGCCGGAGAGTTCGGACGGCAGGTGGTCGACGCGCGATCCCATGCCGACGGCGCGGAGTGCGGCGAGCGCGCGGGCGCGGCGCTCGGCGCGCGGCAGCCCGGCGTAGCTCAGCGGTAGCTCGACGTTGGCCAGCGCGCTCGTGCGCGGGACCAGGTTGAAGGCCTGGAAGACGAAGCCGATCTTGCGGTTGCGCAGGTCGGACTGCTCGTCTTCGTCCATGTCGCGGACGTCAACGCCGTCAAGCAGGTAGCGACCGCTCGTCGGCAGATCGAGGCAGCCGATCATGTTCATCAACGTGGACTTGCCCGAGCCCGAGGAGCCCATGATCGCGACGAACTCACCGGCCTGGATCTGGAGGCTGACACCGTCGAGCGCGTGGACGGCGAGGTCGTCGGTGAGCTGGTAGGTGCGGCGGACGTCCTCGACGACGATGACGGGGCGGCGGCTCACCGCCCGCCTCCTGCGGCGAAGCCGGCCGGTGGCCCACCGCCGCCCGCGAAGCCGCCGGCTCCGCTGAACCCGGTGCCGAAGCCGGTGCGCCCCGTGCGGCCGGACAGGCCACCGGTCCCGCTCGTACCGCTGCCGGTCGCGTTGGCACCGGCCGTGGCGCTGCTCGACGTCACGATCACCTGCTGGCCGGCTGACACCCCGCTGACGATCTGCGTGGTGCTGTCACCGGCCACGCCCGTCGTGACGCGCTGCGTCGTGCGCTTGCCGTTCTTGACGACGGTGACACTTGAGCCCTGCAGCGCCTGCGTCGGCACGACGACGCCGGAGGCCTGCCCGGTGACGATGTCGGCGGTGGCGCTCATGCCGGCCCGCAGCCCCTTGGTCGTCTGGGTCAGCGCAATCGTGACCGGATAGCTGACGGCGCTCGAGGTACCGGTTGATGAGGAGGACGAGGACAGCACGCCGATGTCAATCACCTTGCCGGCGACCTCCTCGCCGGACGCAGCGTTGATCGTGACCGTCGCCTGCTGACCGACCTTGACGGAATTGATGTCGGACTCGCTGAGGCTGACCTCGAGGTGCATGCGGCTGAGCTGGGTGAGGGTGATGAAGCTAGAGGAGCTGCTGGAGGATGAGGCGCCCGTGGCCGAGCCCGTGCCCGCGCCGCCGGACCCTGAAGCGCTTCCGCTGCCCGATCCCGATCCCGAATTGCTCGCTGCGCTGTTCGACCCGGCGCTGACCTGATCGCCGACCGCGCCGTTGACCGCCGCGACCGTGGCGGCCGTCGGCGCACGCAATGCCGTCTCGGTCAGCGCATCCTGCGCGTTGTCCACCGCAAGCCGCGCGCTCTTGACCGCCGCGACAGCAGAGGCCTCGCTCATCGTCGAGCCCGAGCCGCCGACGGAGCCGCTCGACGAACCAGAGCCGCTGGAGGTGCCGGAGCCGCTGGCGCTCCCGCTGCTGGAGCCGGACCGCGAGCTGCCGGCGCCGCCCGACGAACCCGCCTGCCCCGACCGACCGCTCGGCGTCGTCGTGGTCGTGGTCGTGGTCGGTGCTGCGCTCGGCGCCGTGGTGGTCGGCGCGGTGGTCGCCGGCGCGGTCGTCGTCGCCGGCGCGGCGGTGGTCGCCTGTGCCGCGGTGGCCGTGACCGACGCGATCGTGGCGGTCGTCGCCGATGAGGTCTCGGTCGACGCGGTGCTCGTCGTGGCCGTGCCCGACGCGATCGCGTCGAGCGTGTCCTGCGCCGAAGAGAGTGTCGCCTGCGCCTCGGCGAGGTCGACCTCGGCCGCCGTCGGGTCGATCCGTGCCAAGAGTTGACCACTGGTCACGTGTTGCCCAGCCTTGACATACACCTTGGTCACCTTGCCGGTGGCGCCGAAGCTCAAGTCCATGGTGTTGGCCGGCGACAGGTTGCCGCTGCCCGAGACCGTCGACTGCACGACGCCCTTGGTGACCGTCACCGTCCGCTCACGCGTCGTCGTCGCCGACGACTCGGGGCCGACGAGGATCACCGCCGCGATCACGCCGCCGGCGGCAAGGGCGCCGAGGACGATGTTGAGCGGCGTCAGGTAACGGCGGGTGGTTCGGGGCATACGACGACCAGCATGTGATGCCGCGGTGAGCAGGCACTAAGCGCAACGTGAGGAAAGACGAAGAACGCGGCGCGGGCTCGCACTTACGCACTTCTTCGTCCGCGCTTGGCCGGCGTTTCGGTTCATGCGGCTCACTGCCTGCCCATGTCTCGCTTCACCACACCGCTGTCCGTCCTCGCCGTCGCTGGCGCCTCGATCGCCCTGGCCGCCTGCGGCAGCTCGTCCGGGGGCGGCAGTGCGAGCAGCACCCCCGCCTCCGCCGGTCAGGGACAGAGCGCCGATCGAAGCACGGCCTTCAAGAAGTTCCAGGACTGTCTGAAGGACAATGGCGTGACGCTGCCCAACCGCGGCCAGCGGCCAGGTGGCGGCCAGGGCAACGGCTACGGCCCGCCCGCGGGCGCTGGTGGCACGCCGCCGACCGGCAGCGACGGCCAGCCCTCCACCACCACGCCGCCCGGCGGGGGCGCGCCCGGCGGGGGCTTCGCCAACAACCCCAAGTTCCAGGCCGCCATGAAGGCCTGCGCGAAGCTCCGCCCCCAGGGCCTGCGCGGCGGCCCGGGCGCTCGCGGCCCGCAGCAGAACATCAAGGCCTTCACGCCCTATCTCACCTGCCTCAAGGCTCAGGGCCTCGACATCAAGATCTCCGACGGCTTCAACGCGCTGCGCAACCTCAAGCGCGACGACCCCAAAGTCCAGGCCGCGCTGAAGACCTGCCAGTCGAAGATCCCCCAGCGGCCGAGCGCTCAGCAGGGGACCTCGACGACCGGGACGACGTAGGCGCCTAGCGCCCCGTCCGCAGCCGATGCAAGAACGTGTACAAGTCCCGCGCCGTCTTGCCGGGCAGCCCCGGCACCGCCTCCAACTGCTCCCGCGTCGCCTCCAGCACCGCGTCCGGCGACCCGAAGTGGTTCAGCAACGCCCGCTTGCGCCCCTCACCGATGCCCGGCAGGTCATCCAGGACCGACACGGTCATCGCGCGATCGCGCCGCGTGCGGTGGTGGGTGATCGCGAAGCGATGTGCTTCATCTCGCACCCGTTGCAGCAGCTGCAACGCCGCCGTGTCGTGCAGCAACACGATGGGATTCGGACGCCCCGGAACGAAGACCTCTTCGATTCTCTTGGCCAGCGAGACCACCGCCACGCCGCGATCCAGGAAGCCCCGCAACGCCTCGACCCCCGCCGAGAGCTGCCCCTTCCCACCATCGATCACAATCAAATTGGGAAGCGTCGCAAACGACTCGTTGCGATCCGGATCGTGCGGTGACAGATCCTGCTGACGCTCCCAGTTGGCCAACCGCCGCGTCAGCACCTCGCTCATCGACGCGAAGTCATCCGGAACGCCCTCCTCCCCACCGCGGATCGTGAAGCGCCGGTAGTCGGCCTTCTTCGGCGCGCCGCCCTCGAAGACGACCATCGACGCGACCGTGTGCGTCCCCATCAGGTTGGAGATGTCGAAGCACTCGATCCGCAGCGGCAGGGCATCCAACCGCAGCGCCTCCTGCAAGTCATCCAGCGCCTCCACCCGCTGCTGGCGCGAGCGCTCGGCCTTCAGCCGTTCCTGGTCGAGCGCCAGGCGCGCGTTGCGCTCCGCCAGATCGAGCAGCCGCGCCTTGTCGCCGCGCTCGGCGGCGCGCACTTCGACGTTGGCCCCCCGCCGCTCGGTCAGCAGCTCGGCCAGCGGCTCCAGATCGTCAACTTCAGCCTGCACGATGATCTGCGGCGGGATCACCGTCGCCTCGCCGTAGTACTGCAACAAGAACTCCTGGGCCACCTCGCCGACGCCGCCCTCCTGGGCGTTGTCGAGGTAGAACGACTGGCGGTCGCTCAAGACCCCGTCGCGGAGCTGGAAGACCTGGGCGTTGGCATCGGTCCCGTCGGCGGCGACCGCCACGACATCGGCGCTGCCGTGCTGGTCGCTGGCCACCCGCTGCTTCTGCAGCAGCGAGCGGACGGCCGCAAGGCGGTTGCGCTCCATCGCCGCCTGCTCGAACTCCTGCTTGGCCGACGCCTCCTTCATCCGCGCCTCCAGGTCGCGCTCGATGTCGCGATAACGCCCTGACAAAAACGCGCGCACGCCGTCGATCGACTCCATGTACTGCGCGCGGTCGACGCCGTAGTCGACGCACGGCGCACCGCAGCGCTTGATGTAGAAGTCGAGGCACGGCGAGCCCGAGCGCCGCCCCGGCTCCGCGCCCGTGCACGAGCGGTACTGGAAGACCTTGGCCAGCGTCTCCAGCGTCGAGCGCGTGCGCTTGGCGCTCGAGTACGGCCCGAAGTACAGGCGCGTCTTGCGATGGCGCTCGCGCGTGAAGTACACCCGCGGGAACGGCTCGTCCATCGAGATCGCGATGTAGGGATAGGACTTGTCGTCGCGCAGCCGGATGTTGAAGCGCGGCTGGTACTGCTTGATGAAGTTCTGCTCGACGAGCAGCGCCTCGGTCTCCGACCCGACCAAGATGAAGTCCACGGTCTCGATGAGCTCCGTCATCTGCACCGCCCCGCGCGTGACCGGGTTGGAGAAGTGGCCGGCGACCCGCTTCTTCAGCGACTTGGCCTTGCCCACATAGATGACCTTGCCGTTGGCATCGTGGAACAGGTAGACGCCCGGGCCGTCGGGCAGCTTGCGCCGCTGCTCGGCCAGACGGGTCTTGCGCCCTTCGGATTGGGAAGCGGAGGCCATGCGCCTTCGAGGATAGGCGCGGCCACGGCCCGACCGTGTCTACCCGCCGAGCAGCCGCGCGGCCTCGCGGAAGAACGCGACCAGCTCGTCGACGTCGTCGGCTCCAACCGGGCGTTCGGCGCCGGTGAAGGCGGTGGCGTTCCAGAAGGTCTCGGGGCCGACGGTCTGCGGTGGCGTCCACGGCCCGACGTAGGCGTAGGGCTCGTCGTGCTCGGCATCACCGGGTGAAACGCCGTAGGTCGCGCGGGTACCAGCGGCCTCGGAACCGGCTTCGATGGCGATGTCGAAGTGCTCGGGCCAGAGGATCGGCGCCGACGGGTCCTCCGCTCCGCTGGCCGCGAAGGCGGTCAGCGCCGCTTCGCCGGCGGCCCACGTCTCGGCCAGCACAGCGGCGGCGCCCGCATGGATCTCGAGCGGATCGTCGGGCAGCGACGCGCCGCCGACCAGCCCGACGAACAAGGCAGCAGCACGTAGGGAGGTGATGGCTGTCCGCTGCTCGTCGCCGCCGGCGCCCAGCCGAACCAGCTCGGTCCCACTCACGCCGACCCACGAACCATCGGGCAGCTGCGGGGTCCCGAAGCCATCGGGCCGGACCCGCAGCGCGATCTCGTTCCCTGTCGCCTGCACGCGCAGCGGGCTGATCACCCGCTCGGCGAGGGCATGCAGTGAGAGGCGGGTCGTGACCAGCGGGGCGTCGGGCATGACCATCATCTTCCCCGCCGGCGCAAGAGGCACGCCAGCAGCCCCGGCCGCCTCGGCTGCGTCGCCCGCCACTCAGATTCCGACGGCAGCCGTCCTGCCGCCCGCGCTTTCGCCACGCACGCCAGATGCGCGTGACGCCGCCCCTCACCTCGCCCCTCAGGCCGAATCAGCACGTGCTCGCTGAACGACGGAAGTTTGCGCGGGCAGAACGGGCACGAGTACGTCGCCGGCTTGCGGCTCTGCGCGCGCCGGATCTCATACCAGCGCGCCGCCACGATCGAGGGACGACTCATGGTCCGTAGTGGACCATCAGTCGTCCCTCGATGCCAGCGTGGTGTGGCTCCTCGGCCTTGCTCAGGCCGCGACGTCGTCGGAGCGCAGCTCCGCGCCGGCGATCATCGCCCGCGAGCGGCCGGTGCGCTTGGCGTCCAGGAGCGCGACGTCGGCCGCCTCCAACAGGTCGGCCAGCTCGTTGCCGTGGGTCGGCGCCGCGGCGCAGCCGAGCGAGAGGTCGATCTGCGGGCCGCTGCCCGCCTCGAAGACCTCGCCCACCTGGGCCATGATCCGCTGCGCGGCCTGCACGGCCTCCTCCAGGTTGCCGGGGACCAGCACGGCGAACTCGTCGCCGCCCAGCCGGCCGGCGTGGCCGTGCACGGCGAGGATCCGCCCGATCTCGGCCAGGACGAGGTCGCCCGCAGCCATGCCGTGGCGCTCGTTGACGGCCTTGAAGTGGTCGATGTCGCAAATCAGGATCGCGCCGCCGCCGTTCTCGATCAGCGCCATGCGCGTCGTCTGCAGCCAGTGGCGGCGGTTGGCCAGCCCGGTGAGGTCGTCGGTCTGCGACAGCCGCTCCAGCTCCGCGACACGCGTGGCCAGACGGCCGGCCTCGCCGCGCTGGTCGGTCTGCGTCATCTGGTCGGCCAGGACGTCGAGGACGTCGGAGGTCAGCGACAGACGATCGAGCGCAACCTCGAGCAGTGCGTGATCGGCCTCGACGCCGCCGAGCATCCCGGAGACGTTGTTGGCCAGCTGCACGCAGGCGACATCCGCGTTCGGGGCGCCAACGCCGGTCGGGCCGCCGTGGTGCCAGGCGATGATCGAGGCGATCTCGGCGGGCAGGCCCCAGCGCTCGGCCAGCAGCGCGCCGCACTGGGCGTGGTCGATGCCGAAGCGCTCGCGCTCGGCCAGGACGCGCTCGGCGCCGGCGGGGAACTCGCGTGCCAGAGCGTCGCAGGCCTCTTCGCCGAAGACCTCGGGCAGCACGAGCTTGCCGACGTCGTGCAGCAGGCCGGCGAGGTGGACGGTGTCGCCCGGGACGCGTGCCTCCTCGGCCGCGGCCGCGGCGCCGATGGCCACCGCGATCGCGTGCAGGTGCATTTGGCCGAATGACGCGCGGCCGTTGCCCTTGGAGCGCTCCAGGAAGCGGAAGGTGGCGGCCTCTAGCGCGAGTCGGCGCAACGCGCGGCGACCGACGAGCATGACGGCCTGGCGGATCGTCTTGGCGCGGATCGGATGCGCGCGCGCCGCCGAGTTCGAGAAGCGCAGGAGGTTCGCGGCGAAGGTCGCGTCCTGCTCCAGAGCGTCGACCAGGTCGGCCGCCGTGGACTCGTCGTCGTCGCAGAGCGCGATGACACGGAGCACCGTGGCGTCCAGGACCGGGAACTCGGCCAGTTGATCAATGGCGCCTGCGACGGATTGGGCAGCGACAGGGTCGATGCCGTCCTTCCAGGGCGCGCAGTCCGTTGCGTGCTTTGCCTCCATGGCTCTCTCTGGCATCGACCGGGGCGAGGGCGCGTTGAGGTGGGGATGGGGTCGCTGGACGAGTGTCGGAGGAGAACCGGACCGGCCGGGCCGGGCTGGTTATCCGCACCCCGACGGGTTCGGTCAACCACCCGAACCCCCCTGACAGGGGTTTCCCTCATTTCTTCTGGACGGACGCGCCGTCAAGGTAGGCCTCGGAATGCACGACCCCGCTCCCCAAGGACTCCTCTCGTGAACAAGACCCAACGCTGGACGCTCGCCGTGGTCTGTGTCGCCACCGCGATGCTCATGCTCGACATCGCCGTCGTCAACACCGCGCTCTCCAAGATCGCCGGTGACCTCAAGACCGACCTGCACGGCCTGCAGTGGATCGTCGACGCCTACACCCTCGCGCTCGCCTCGACGGTGCTCACCGCCGGCGCGCTGGCCGATCGCTTCGGCCGTCGCCGCCTGTTCACCGCTGGCCTGGCGCTCTTCTCGGCGTCATCGTTGCTGTGCGCCGTAGCTGGCGACATCACCTTCCTCAACGTCGCCCGCGCGGTGCAGGGCGTCGGCGGCGCGATCATGTTCGCCGTCTCGCTCGCGCTGCTGGCCAACGCGTTCCCGACCGCCAAGGAGCGCGGCGGCGCCCTGGCCGCCTATGGCGCGACGATCGGCGCCGCGTTCGCCGTCGGGCCGCTCGTCGGCGGCGCGCTGACCAGCGGCCTCGGCTGGCGCTGGATCTTCCTCATCAACATCCCGCTCGGCCTCGTGTGCCTGGCGATCACCCGCGCCTACGTCGTGGAATCCAAGGACGCGATGGCCCGGCGCGTGGACGTCGGTGGTCTGCTGACGCTGACCGGCGGCCTGTTCCTGCTGATCCTCGCGCTGCTGCGCGGGAACGAGCTCGGCTGGGGCAGCGCCCAGATCGTCGCCGAGCTCGGCGGCGCCGGCATCCTGCTCGCCGCGTTCGTCGCGATCGAGGCGAAGGTCGCCGAGCCGATGCTCCCGCTCGGTCTGTTCCGCTCCGGATCGTTCACCGGCGCGCAGGTCGGAGCGTTCGCGATCTCGGCCACGTGGTTTGCGATCTTCTTCTACGTCACGCTCTACCTGCAGCAGGTGCTGGGGCTCTCGGCGATCGAGGCCGGCCTCGTCTACCTGCCGTCGACGATCGTCATGTTCTTCGTGGCGGGTGCGTCGGCCTCCGTGGCCGAGCGCGTCTCGGGCCGTGCGATGGTGTCGGTCGGGCTCGTGCTCGTCGGCGCCGGCATGGCGCTGCTGACGCTGGCGCAGGTCGACTCGTCCTGGACGATCGCCCTCCCCGGCTCGCTCCTGGCGATGATCGGCACGGGCCTGTTCAACCCGTCGATCAGCAACTTCGCGCTGAGCTCGGTCCCCGAGCATCAGAGCGGACTGGCGGCAGGCGCAAACGACACGTTCCGTCAGGCCGGCATCGCGGTCGGCGTCGCCGCGCTCGGCGCGTTGATCCCGTCCGGCACGATCTTCGCTGGCGGCGACCACGGCGCGTTCGTCGGCGGATTGCACGACGCGCTGTGGGTCTGCGCCGCGGTGTGCGTCGTCGGCGCCGCGGCCTGCTGGGCGCTGCTGCGCGACCCGGCGCCGGCGGTCGAGATGGCCGACGTGGCCGTCGCCGACCGCGAGCTTGTCGTCGAGGTCGCCTGAGGCTCACCGGGTGCGCCGGGCTGGCTGCTGCTAGCCCGGCGCGCCGACGTGACCTTCGAGGTGCGGGATCCCTCGCTTGGCGTCGTGCAGCGAGAAGGCGCGGCCGTCTGCGGTCTTGTTGGTGGAGAATCCGACGGTCGCGGGCAGTAGGACCGGGCGCTTGAAGCGCACCTCGGCGGTGAAGCGCTGGGGTAACTCGGACTGCAGCGCAGCAAGGACGCGGGCCTTCAGCCACATGCCGTGCGCGATCGCTCGTGGCATGCCGAAGAGCTTGGCCGAGACGTTGTGCAGGTGGATCGGGTTGCGGTCGCCGGAGACGGCGCCGTAGCGGCGGCCGATGTCGCCGGGGATCTTCCAGATCGCCTCGGGAGCGGACGCCACGGCGCGCGCGGAGCGGTCAGCGGTCTTGTTGTCGTCTTTGCTCGCGCTGCCGCTTCCACCACCGACGCGCAGGTAGGTGCTCCGCCCCTCCCACACACGCTCGCCGCCGACGGTCGCAACCGCGACGACGTCGAACTGGCGCCCCTTCGCGTGCTCACGGAGATCCTCGGCGTGCACGCGGATGCTCGGCGTCTCGCCCAGCCCCACCGGCCGGACGTGGTCGATCCGGTTGGCCACGTGGACCAGGCCGATGACGCCAAACGGGAACGCCCCGTCCGTCATCAGCGACATCGCCAGCGGGAAGCCGAGGATGTGCAGGTAGCTCGGCGGCAGCGTGTCGCGCAGGTCGAAACCACAGACGCGGGCGTAATCGGCGACGTGGCCGGCGTCGAGCGCGATGTCGTCCAGACCGAGCGTCAGCTCCGGCAGCGCCGTGGGCGTGCTGCCGCCGACCAGCGGGACCTTGCGCAGCAGCGGCCGGGCGAACGTCCCGAACGCCGCCCGCGGGTAGAGCGTCGCAGCGCCCGGCGCGCTGTCCAGCGTGCGCTCGGCGGCGCTCATGCGCCGATCAGCGACTGACCGCAGACGCGCACGACGTTGCCGTTGACGCCGCCGGACGCCGGGCTGACGAACCACGCGATCGTCTCGGCGACGTCGATCGGCAGGCCGCCCTGGGCCAGCGAGTTCATCCGGCGCCCGCCCTCGCGGACGACCAGCGGCATCGCCGCGGTCATCTGCGTCTCGATGAAGCCGGGCGCGACCGCGTTGATCGTCGCGCCGCGCTGCGCAAGTTCCGGCGCCAGCGTCTCGACGATGCCGATGACGCCGGCCTTCGACGCGCCATAGTTGGTCTGGCCGCGGTTGCCGGCGATGCCGCCGATCGAGGAGACCGTGACGATCCGGCCGCCCTCGCCGATCAGGTTGCCGTCCAGCAGCGCCTCGTTGAGCCGCTCCTGGGCGGAGAGATTGACCTCGAGGACCGCGTCCCAGCGCTCGGGCTTCATGCGCGCGATCGTCCGATCGCGGGTGATGCCGGCGTTGTGGACGACGACCTCGACGCCACCGTGGCGCTCCTGCAGATGGGTGGCCAGCGTCGCGGGCGCGTCGGCGGCCGTGACGTCAAGCGCCAGCGATGAGCCGCCGATCGCGTTGGCGACCTTCGCGAGGTCCTCGCCCTGGGCCGCGATGTCAATGGCAATGACATGGGCGCCGTCGCGCGCGAGGGTCTGGGCGATCGCCGCGCCGATGCCGCGTGACGCGCCGGTGACCGCGACGGTGCGGCCGGCCTGGGGCTTCTCCCAGTCCTCGGGCGCGGGCGACGCACCCGACCCAATGCGGATGACTTGCCCCGACACGTAGGCCGATTTGGACGACAACAAGAACCGCAGCGTCGACTCCAAGCCCTCCTCGGCGCCGGGCGCGACGTAGACGAGCTGGCCGGTCGCGCCGTGGCGCAGCTCCTTGGCGGCGGAGCGCACGAAGCCCTCCAGCGCACGCTGCGCGACGGCGTGGCGGCGGTCGGCGGCGTCCTCCGGCGGCGTGCCGAGCACCAGCAGGCGGCCACTGGGCGCCAGGCGGGTGATGACCGGCGAGAAGAAGTCGCGCAGCGCGCGGAGATCCTCGGAGGCGGTGATGCCGGAGGCGTCGAAGACGATGGCGGCGACCGGCGTGGTCGCGCCGTCGTCGGCCGACGTCAGCGTCTGGGCGCCCGCTGCGACGAGGACCCGCTCGACCGTGGTGAGCAGGCGATGCTCGGGCGCGCCGCCGATCAGCGCGGGGCCGTCGAGGAGCGGTTGGCCCGGCGCATAGCGGCGCAGAGGTGTGGATTCCGGTAGTCCGAGGCGCCCCACGAGGAAGCGCCCGGGCGGCGTGGACGAGAGGCGTTGGTAACGATCAGCGGCTTGCGACACGGTTCGATGTTACATTCTTTGATGTCACCATGGCCAAGACCAAGAGCTCTCTCCCCCGCCCCGCCGCGATCCTCGGCGGCAACCGCATCCCCTTCGCGCGCTCCAACGGGCCCTACGCCCAGGCGTCCAACCAGGACATGTTCACCAGCGCGCTCGAAGGGCTCATCGCCCGCTTCGGTCTCGCCGGCGAGACCGTCGACGAGGTCGTCGGCGGCGCCGTGCTCAAGCACGCGCGCGACTTCAACCTGATCCGCGAGTGCGTCATGGGCAGCACGCTCAGCGACGCAACGCCCGCCTACGACGTCCAGCAGGCGTGCGACACCGGCATCCAGGCGGCGATCCTCGCCGCCAACAAGATCGCGCTCGGGCAGACCGACGTGGCGATCGCCGGCGGCGTCGACACCACCAGCGACGCGCCGCTGGGGGTCAACGACGACCTGCGGCGGCTGTTGGTGAAGGTCAACGCGGCCAAGAGCACCGCCGACAAGGTCAAGCTGCTCGCCCACGTCCGGCCGTCGCACCTGGCGCCCGACGTCCCGCGCAACGCCGAGCCCCGCACAGGCCTGTCGATGGGCGACCACGCGGCCATCACCGCGCGCAAGTGGGGCATCACGCGCGAGGCCCAAGACGAGCTGACGGTCGCCAGCCACCAGCATCTGGCCGCGGCGTATGACCGTGGGTTCTTCGATGACCTGGTCACGCCCTACCTGGGCCTGTCGCGCGATCAGAACCTGCGCCCGGACTCGTCGCTGGAGAAGCTGGCCAAGCTCAAGCCCGTCTTCGGTGTCGGCGAGGACGGCGCGACGATGACGGCGGGCAACTCGACGCCGCTCTCAGACGGCGCGTCGACGGTCCTGCTCTCCACCGACGAGTGGGCAGCCGAGCGGCGCCTACCGGTGCTCGCCTACCTGACGCACTCCCAGACCTCGGCCGTGCCCTACGTCCACGGCGACGAGGGGTTGTTGATGGCGCCGGTCTACGCCGTGCCGAAGATGCTCGCCCGCGCGGGGCTGTCGCTCGAGGACTTCGACTTCTATGAGATCCACGAGGCCTTCGCCTCGCAGGTGCTCGCGACGCTCGCCGCCTGGGAGGACGCGGACTTCTGCCGCTCCCACCTCGGCCTCGACGGGCCGCTGGGCTCGATCGACCGCACCAAGTTGAACGTCAACGGCTCGTCGCTGGCCGCGGGCCATCCGTTCGCCGCCACCGGCGGCCGCATCCTGGCGACGACCGCGAAGCTGCTCGCCGAGAAGGGCTCGGGCCGCGCGCTGATCTCGGTCTGCGCCGCGGGCGGCCAGGGCGTCGTGGCGATCGTCGAGCGCTGAGTCAGCGGGAAGTCTCGCCGCCTGCGCCTGCGGGCTGCGGGCGCAGGACGGGCCGCTCGCCGGTGCGCTGGCGGCGCGGCTCGGGCGCGACTTCCGGCGCCTTCACGGTCCTCCGGCCGCCGCTCGTCCGCCGCTGGGCCCAGCGGATGGCTGGGCGCTCGACGAGGAACCAGCTAAGCGTCGCCGCGGGCAGCGTGATCGCCAGGACGGCGAGCAGCTCGCGCGTGAGCGAGTCCTGCGGCCAGTGGCCGGTCATGCGCAGGGCGACGATCACGGGGAAGTGGATGAGGTAGACGCCGTAGGAGATCGTCCCGAGCCACTTCGCCGGGCCCCGCGCCAGCAGCACGGCCCGCCACGGTCCGGCGACGAGCGTGGCGAGGACGAGCGCGATGCCCGCCACGCCGGGCGCGTCGCCGACGAGGTTGCGGGTGTCCACCGATCCTGCGCCGGTCGCGTGCCACCACGAGTTGGCGACGATCAGCGCGATGCCCGCCACGGCGACGGCGGCGGCTGGGGTCGCCCGCAGGGTCCGGCGGTGCAGCAGCACGGCGGCGGTCATGCCGGCGCCGAACTCGGTGAGATGCGGCAGCAGCGACGTGCTCAGCGTCTGCGGCCAGTGATGGGTGTAGGCGAGGACTGTGCTGAGCAGACCGGCGGCGATGACGGTCAGCGTGAGAACGAGTTGGCGGCCGCGGTGGGAGCCGAGCCGCAGCGCCAGCAGGCCGGCGAGTGGCAGCGTCGCGTAGAACGAGACCTCGATCGCCAGCGTCCACATCGGTGGATCGAGGTGCTTGATCGTCTCCTCGAAGTGGTTCTGCGCAAAGAGCAGGAAGACCGGCAGCTGGGCCGGGTCGATCTGCATCGGGTGATCGAGATGGCGCAGCAGCAGGAACGACGCGGCGAGCGCGAGCCAGTAGCCGGGCAGGATGCGCGCGGCGCGGCGGATCGCGTAGCGGACGAGGCTCGGGCCGCGACGCGCACCGTCCAGGGCCGCTCCGACGAACGGCCGGAAGAGCAGGAAGCCCGAGAGCACGAAGAACAGCTGCACGCCGAGGCGCAGCTCACCGAGCGTGAAGTCGAGGAAGCCCTTGGGCGGGCGGTGGCTGTCGCCGTAGCTGAACATCCACACGTGCAAGACCAGGACGCCGGTAGCGGCGAGGCCACGCAGGCCGTCAAGCGCGTCGAGTCGACCACGCGGCGCGCGGGCTGATGGCGGCTCGGCCGTGGGCATGTGCAGACGGTCGGTCACGAAGCTGAGAGGCGGCGAAGAACGCTGCGAGCAGACGCCGAGCGTCGGTCGGGCTCCTGCGCCGCTGGTGGTACCCCTACCCAGCGACGCCTCGGGTACACCCTAGCCGCCAGGACTAGTGGTACTGCCAGGAGACCCCTGCCGTATCGACGACACCATCGTTCGCGGTGGCCGTGACCGTCACCCCCGCGGTGACGTAGCCGTCCTTTTTCAGCGCGGCGTGCATCGCCTTTACGGCGGCGGCCGAAGCCTTCAGGACGATCGTGCTGCCGGTGATGGTGGCGGTGAGCGGGAAGCTCTTGATGCGGCCAGCGGAGATGACACCGACGGTCGCGACGGTGGTGGCCAAGGCGCAGGTGCGGCGGCAGGTCGCGGTGATGGTGCCGAGGCGGGCGGCGGGGCGCTTGGCGCGGTCCTTGGTCTTGACGTGGAGGCCGGCGGGCGCGGGCGGTCGGCCGGCCGCGGTCGGCGTGGTGGTCGTCGCGCAGCCGCGCGCGGGCGCGACGCCCGCGAAGCGCTCGATGCGGTTGTTGCCGCTGTCGGCGACGAGCAGGCCGCCGTCGCAGTCGATCTCCAAACCGCGCGGGACGGCGAGCTGGCCGGCGCCGGTGCCTGGCGTGCCGAGCGTCTGGGTGATCGTGCCGTCGGCGGCCAGCCGCAGCAGGCGGCCATTGTTGGCGTCAGCGACCCAGACGCCGCCGTCACTCGTGGCCGCCAGGCCTTCCGGGATGGACGGCTCGCCGCCCGCGGGGCGCGGGATCGGCCAGGTCGCCAGCAGCTTGCCGGTCGCGTCGTAGTGCGCGACGGTGCCGTCTGCGGGCCGGGTTTGGTTGGGCGATGTGCCCTCGGCGATCGCGAGCGTGCCGTCGATCAGCTCGGCGATGGCGGTCGTGCTGCGGCCGGGCTTGCCGCGCGTGCCCAACCAGGTCAGCTTGGCGTTTGCGGCGTCGCCGATGCGCGCGAACTCGCCGGTGCCGGCCACGACCCACGCGGTGCCCGTCGGCCCCACGTCGAGACCGGACGCCGCGGGTCCGCGATCGACGAACGTGAGCAGACCCGTGACCGTCTGGTCGGCGAACGCGCGGACGGACCCGTTGTCGGCCGCGAGCACCGAGCGGTCGGTGGCAAAGCCGATCCCCTGGGGTTGAGCCACGACGGCGGTCGAGCTCTGGAAGGACTTGCTCTGGGCCCACGCGCCGGTGGCATGGCCGGCGAGGTCGAACCAGGAGATCCGCCCATTGCCATCGGCGACCGCGACCTCGCCGAACGCGTTGGCAGCGACATCGGCCGGCGCGGTGATGTGGGGACGTGCGCGTCCGTTGATCCCGATGCTGCGCACGAAGCCGCCGGTCTTGGTGAACTCTTGGACGCGATCGTTGCCGGCGTCGGCGACCAACACATGGCCATTGGGTTGGACCGCCAGTGCGCGCGGGAAGACGAACTTGCCGTTGCCGTGGCCTTGCGAGCCCCAGGTGCGGACGCGGCGCAGATGGCGGTCGAGTACGACGATGCGATGCAGGTTGTTGTCGGCGACGTAGGCGCCACCGTCTTGGCCGAAGGCGACGTCGTAGGGAAAGCGCAGACGCACGCCCGTCTTGGCCGAGGTGGCCTTGACGAAGCGCCCGGCTGTCGTCAGCTCGACGACGCGGTGGTCGGCGTCATCGGCCACCAGGATCCGCGAGCCCTTGACCGCCAGCCCCTGCGGCATCTTCAGCTTGCCCTTCCCGAGGATCTTGGGGTTCTTGCCGGTGAGCGTGAAGCGCTGCACGCGGTTGTTGGAGGCGTCGGCGACGTAGACGAAGTTGCCCGCAACCGCGATCCCGCCGCTGGCCGACGACGCCGCGTAGCTCCCCGAGCTCGTATGGAGCTTGCCGAGCCCGGGCCCGCGGCCGCCGAAGCAGCGGACCGAGGCGCCGGACGCGTCGAAGACCTGCACCAGCTGCTGGTTGGTGTCCAACACATAGCTGTTGCCCTTGGCGTCCACCGCGATCCCGCCGATCGCCCCGAGCCGTCCGCAGCCCTGGCCACTCAGCCCGAACGACGAGACGTACTTGCCCTCGTGGAAGCGCTGCACGCGGCCGCTGAAATGGTCACCGACCAGCAGGTCGCCCCCCGGTGCGATCGCCAGGGCCTCCGGCAACCGCAACGCGCCGGGCTCATCGCCGAAGCTGATCGCCTGCACCGGCCCAGGCTCCTGCGCGGAGGCAGTTCCTACCCCCAGCGCGAGCATCGCAGTCAGGGTCCCGGTCAGCAGTCGGCCGATCATGCGCCGCACCGTATCTGCAACGCCTATGTGCCACATCAGGGAGTTCCCTGGGACCTGTGGGCGGTGCTAACGCGGAGGTAGCGTGAGCAGCAGCGACTGCTCGATGGCGGCCGCCATCGCCGGCTCGACGGCGACGTCCTGGGCAATCTGCGGCCAGGTGGCGACCGCGTTGGTGACCTCGCGCAGGATGCGTTTGGCCGTCCCGCGCTTGAGGCCGATGCGCTTCTCGACGTCGACGAGGTCCTCGACGGTGATCCGCTCGCGCTTGCCGTTGATCGTCATCTGGTGGGCTTGCAGCCACCGGTTGGTGGGATCGCAAGCCCAGGTCACGTCGTAGGCGGGCGCCAGCGACCAGCGACCGGCGCGATCCATGAGGAAAGCGGTGTTCTTGACGTGGTCGTCCTGGTTGCGCGCGACGACGTTGAACACCATCCGGCGAAAAAGCTGCTCGATCTGCGGCAGCTCGATGGCGATTCGCCGCATCAGCAGCATCGCCTGGTCCCAACCGTAAACGCCGGGCATGCGATAGCTGATGTGGTCGAGCGCGCCCAGCGTTTGGACGTGCAGCTTGTCGCCGCCGGCGGGACGATCAAAGCGCCGGGTCAGGAAGTGGCGCCGGCCGTTTTCCGACAGCAGCCTGCTCTCGGTCATGTCGATCCCGGCCGCGCGGGCCATCCGCCAGTAGGCGTACTCGACGGCGCCCCACCCTTCCGGATCGGTCAGGCCGTGGTCACCGGCTTTCGCGACGCCATCGAACTTCAAGAGCCAGTGCTCGAAGCCCGGCTCGGCCTCGAGCTGCCCGGAGCGCACCTGCCCGGTCTCCTCGTTGAAGGCGATGATCGCCTTCGGCCGCGCTCCGCCGGCGGAGGTGCCGATCGCGAGGATCGCGCGCATCTCCTCCTCTTCCGGATGCGCGGCCAGGTCGGCCACGAAGGCTTCACGCTGCGCCAGCACCTCGCTGGCCAGCTCAACAAGGCGGTCGACCTGCAGGTCGCGGCCGGGACGATTGGTGGGGGCCATGGACGGGTGGAACTCCAGCCCGCCCATGCCTCGTGAGCCGACGTAGCACAGCCTTTCGACGACGTCGAAGGACTCCGGCGCGCGACCCTGGGAGGCGAGCCACGCGTCGACCAGGGCGTGCCCCCAACTGTCAGGCAACGCGTCGGCCAAGAGCCCGGGAAGGCCACTGAACGCATCGAGCGGGAGCCGGGTGAACCGGTATGGCGCCGGGCGAGCTGGCATCTGGACCGGCGAGAGCTCGATCCCTGATTCGACGAAGGACGGGTCGTACTGGAAGGTCGCGTAGCGGCCTCCCTCCTCAATCGAGACAGCCGCCACGCGCGTGCCCCAGAGCATCACGGTGGCCAGTGTCATGTCTCATCACCCCATCTGAACGCCGTGCCCGCGTCACGGGGAGGCGATGGCTCCTTGAGACGACGAGCGGTCGCGCGCCGCCGCTCGCGGTGCCGGCTCTCACGTTCCACCTCGGCAATCGGCGAGTCGAGACGGTCAGGGATGGCGGCATCGATCTCGTCGAGCAGGTCGAGCGCCCGCCAGAGCTTGACGATCGTCGACAGCTGCACCGACTCACCCCGCTCGACGCGGATAATGGTCGCGCGGCTCACGCCCGCGCTGCGACCCAGTTCCTCCTGGCTGAGGTTGCGGGCAAGTCGCAAGCGCTCCAGGCGTTGGCCCAGCTCGCGGAGGACGGCGTCGTCGGTATGAAGATCGGTCAGCTGCATCAGTTCTGCAACATAGAAGGCAAAAACAACCTCGCTGTTGCAGTTTAGCGACATTGCTGTTGCCAGTGTGAGGCTGACTGATTTGTTGCAGTTCTGAAACTTAGCGCCGGATTCTTGGCTTCTATGTTGCAGAACTGCAATACCCCCGGCGTCGGTGCCCTCAAGCCACGAGGCGGACTCGGAGACCGGTGGCAAGCGCGGCTGGATCGCCGGTGCCGCTGAGGAGGCCGAGGATGGTGGCGACGTAGGTGATGGTCTCGGGAATCTGCGGAATGCAGCCGCAGGCGGCGACGGGTTGTGGCCCGGCGTTGTAGGCGGCCAGTGCGAGGGGGACGGCGCCGAACTGGGCGAGGAGGTCGTGCATGAGGTGGGACTGGGCGAGAATCGCCGCCTCGCCGTCAAAGGGGTCGGTCAGGTTGTAGGCCTTGGCGGTGCCCGGCATGAACTGAGCGATACCTTGCGCGCCGG
The DNA here is from genome assembly GCA_963836485.1 of uncultured Conexibacteraceae bacterium. GTDB lineage: Bacteria > Actinomycetota > Thermoleophilia > Solirubrobacterales > Solirubrobacteraceae > Baekduia. The sequence continues at coordinate 619,443 of CAWIJS010000013.1, forward strand.
CGCTTGACTGAGCGAACGGATTGAAGTGCGACTCTTGCCAGAGCTGGGCCGCGAGCAGCGCGGCGCCGACGTTCCAGTGCTGTGCGGCACGGGAGATCGCGGGCGCCCAGCGTTCCGGAACGAAGGACGGCAGGCCGCTGCGGCCGTCGCCCGGACCGAAGCCGACGCTGCGGGTGCCGGGGGCCCGGACAAACCCGAAATGCCAGTCCTCCCAGGAGTAGCGCTGGACGAAGCCGAAGCGCTTGGCGTTGGCCGCCAGCCACGCGTATGCCGACGAAGGACCAAGGTCGAGCTCGGTGCCGAGGCGGTGCAGCGATTGGCCCGGCGGCGCGACCCACTTCGGATCGGGGTGGGCGGCGAAGAGCGCGGCCTGCTCGGCGTTGGTGCGAAAGGCACTGGTAATGATCAGCGCGACGCCGTCCGCACGTGCCGCGGCGCTCATGCGGTCGAAGGCGAGCGCGACGTCAGGACGCATGCGCTTGCCTTGGCGCTGTGCGAGCGGGCCGCGGTACTCGCCCGAGAGGTCGCCACCAGAGGACGGCAGCGTGAACGGCGCCACCTCGGCGACTGCCCGCGCCGCGCCGACCACCTTGCGGCCCGCGACAGACACCGGGTCGGTGATGGTCACGGCAATCCGTGTCGGCGCCAACGCGGTTGCATCAGGAAAGGCGATGGCGATGTGGTGCGCGCCGTTGCGCTGCGCGGTGGCGATCGCCGCCCGGCGCGCCAGCGCGAGATAGGCATCGCGCTCGAGATGGCGCGGGTTCGCCACGCCGTGATCCAACTCCGCGGGCTCGAAGAGCCGCGGCTGCGCGACGCGCATCGTCTCGGCGCCCGCCAGTGCGGCGAGGTCGGCCGCGCCGCGATGTTCCTGCTGGGCGCCCAGGCCAGAGGCGATCGCGCCGAGCAGCGCCGCCCCGGCAACGACCGCGAGCATCACGCCGAGCATGAGCATCAATGCCTGGCCGCGCTCGTCAGTCATCGCCGCCTCGCAGGGCCGCTGCCGCGACCTTCCGCCAGGCTGGAGCGACCGGGAGGCCTGTCGCCGCGAGGAGGCGGCCCGTCGCCGCACCGGTCCCCGGCGGGTGAAGGACCCCGGCGGCACGCCCGAGCCGGGCAGCGGTGTCGATCGCCAGGCGCTCCAGCCCCTCGGCGGCGTCGGAAGGCGGCACGACGATCAGGCGGTCGAGGCTGGCCAGCAGCGGGTCGAACGCCGGTGGTCGCGCGCCAGCGATCACGAGGACGAGTGGGATGTCGCCGGCGGCGGCCAGCGCGCGCTCAGTGGCGGCACGAGCCTCGCCATCGGACGCCGGAAGCGCCACGGTCACGACGCGGCCGCACGCCCCGGCGGCCAGGCCGCGTGCACCAAGCCGCTGCGCGAGCTTGCGCGCAGCGGCGCCGGTAAGACCAGAGCGTGGCACCTCGGTGGCCTCGCCCGTCCACCGGCAGACGACCGCACAGGGAGCGCGACAGGCGGCCGCCGCTACAAGGCCCAAGGCGGCGCCGACCGCCGGCGCATCGCCCGGCGAGACCAGAACGCCGAGCGTCGCCGGCACGGTGCGCTCGGCGACCTGGCGCACGGGTCGTGTGGCGGGCGCGGCCTCGCCGACCAGAAACAGATCGCGCAGGCGTCTCAGCACGATCGCGCTCACGACGGGTGCTCCGGCGCAGGCCCGGCATCAGCCTCCGCGGTTGTCGACAGCAGAGCCGATAGGCCCGGCACGAGGCTCGGTGGCGACAGCCGCACGCGCGCGTGGCGCCCGGATACGTGAACAGCGATGTGCGGGTGTGTCCAGTCCGGCGCCGCCGCGCGGGCGGCCGCAGCGGGGTCGCCACCTTGCAGCACCGCCATCGCCGCGGCGTCCGCGGCAGACGACGCCGAGACGCGCGCCGCGCCGGCGGCGAGCAGTTCGGCTGCCGCCAGGACCACGACCACGAGGACCGGCAGCGCGCCGACGATTTCGACCGTCGACTGACCGCCGCAGGAACGAAGGAAGCGGTGCGTGATCGACCCGGACGCGGCAGCGCAGCGACGCGACAGCCCGGTGGTACGACGCCGGCCTTGCGACCGCGTCCAGCCCATCACGACTGCGGCTCCATCCGCGCCTGCACCGTGACCGAGCCGAAGCGCAAGCCAGCAAACACCGACGGCACCTCGGCGCGAATCCGCACGCCATCGCCACCACCGCCCACCAGCCGCGCCCCGGGCAAAACCCGCCGCGCCGCGCCACCCGCATCACCACCAAGCGCAGACGCCCGCGCCCCGGCCCGCGCCGCCGCACCCGCCAGCCACCACGTCTGCCCCGCGACCACCGCCTGCCACGCCAGCAGCGCCACCAGCCCGAGCACCGGCAGCACGGCCACCAACTCGACGGTCGCCTGCCCGTCCTCCCCCCTCCCCGCGCGAACCTTCCACATGGCGGCCAGGTTGCCGCCGCACCGGTGACGGCTCTACGCGGGAATGTGACGAATCAGCGCAGGCTCAGTAGCCGTACTCGCGGTAGTGCTTGAACACCGCGTAGGCCGCGCCCAGCGCCCCCGCGATCAGCACCACCAAGACCAGCGAGCCCAGACCCGTCTGGGTCAGCTTCACCCTGCCCGCGAGGGCCACGACGATCGCCGCGATTGACCCATAGGCCAGCGCCCGATGCCGATCGCCCAGCGAGAAGATCGCCACGCGGTTCTCGCGGTAGAAGCGCACGCCGAGCAACACGAACGTCACCGACAGCGCGATCCCGAGCAGCGCCCAGATCAGGCCGGCCGTCGCTCCCCCACCCGGGAGGAACGCAACAGCGGCAGCAACCGCCACCACGATCAGGACGTTACGAGCGGTTTTGTTCACGACACGACTAAGGGTACCGGCAGGCCGGGCCGGACAGGCCCGGCAATCCGCGCGCTTAAGAGCTCAGCGCACGCAGCTCGGCGGCGAGGTCCACGTCGGCCTCGTCCCCACGCCGCAAGGTCGCCGGCGCCGGCCCATCGGCCGGCTCAGCCACCGCGGCCTCCGCCAGGCGCTCGGCCGGCTCGCTGCCGTCGACCGGCTCGGCCGCAAAGCGATACCCGACGCCGAAGTGCGTGTGGATGTAGCGCCAGTCCGGCGACGCCTTCTCCAACTTCTGACGCAGCTTGCGCACGAAGACGTCCACGGAGCGGTCGCCGCGCGCCATCGCGTAGCCCCACACCCGCTGGTAGATCTCCTCGCGCTCCAGGACGCGACCCTCGGACCCGGCAAGCAACTCGATCAGCTCGAACTCCCGACGGGTCAGATCGACCGAGCGCCGATCGACGAACGCCTGGAAGCGATCGGACCGGATCTCCAGGTCACCCGCGGCGACCGGACCGCGCTCGGCGCGCGCGTCGGAGCGACGGCGGCGACGCACGACGGCCTCGACGCGAGCGATGAGCTCCTCGGGGTGACACGGCTTGGTCAGCCAGTCATCGGCGCCCAACCGCAGCCCGCGCACGCGCTGGGCCACGGTCGACTGGCCAGTGCAGACGACCACGCCAAGGCCCGGCAGCTCCGAGCAGACGCGATGCAGGTAATCCCAGCCCGACGGGCCGAGAATCGCCAGGTCGATCACCAGGGCGCTCAGCCGCATGGCGACGATCGTCTCGACCGGCACCGCGGACGCCAGCGTCCGGTGCTCCCAGCCGAGTCGCTCCAGACGCTTGTCCAGCACCTGGAGGAAACCCGAGTCCGTGTCGATCACGGCGAGCCGCAAAGGCTGCGCCGACGTACCGCGTTCCGTGGTCATCTCGAAACGGCAGTCTACGCAGACTTCTCGACGTAAGACCCAGAAAACCCGTCCACGGTCACGACATCTTTACAACTGGAATTCCGCACAGAGCGGGTCAAACGCGCGGCACGGGGTGCGACGAGTCCGAGAACTCGCGAAACAGCCCCGTGACGACGAACGCCGTCTGCTCACCGACGTCGACCGCGTTGTCGCCGATGCGCTCGATCGCCCGCGACACCATAATCATGTGCATGGCCCACTCGCGCGTGTCGGGATCGGTCCCCACGTCGATCGCCAGCTGAAAGATCTCGCGGTTGAGCAGGTTGATGCACTGGTCCTGACGCACCAGATCCTCGGCCAACGCGACATCGCGCGTCGCGAACGCCGTCTTGGCCTGCGTGACCTCGGTCCGCGCCGCGCGCCCCATGCGCAGGATGCGCTCCAGGACCTCCTCGCGGACCGGCGGCTCGTGGCCCGTCAGCGGGATCGTCTTGGCGATGTTCACGCACTGGTCGCCCATGCGTTCGATGTTCTTCATCACGTGCAACATGGCCGCGACGATGCGCAGGTCACCGGCCACCGGCGCCTGCAGAGCGAACAACGACAACAACCCTTGGTGGACCTCGAGATACCGCCCGTCGATGAGGTCGTCGTTGGCGATGACCATCGCGGCGAGCTCGACGTCCTGATGCTCGAGCGCCTCCATTACGCGATCGAGCTGCGTAACGACGAGGTCGAGGCCGCCGAGACCCTGCTCCTCGACGCGCCGCAGCTCCTCGGAGAAGTGTGCCCGCGTGCGTTCAGCCATCAGCCGAACTTCCCGGTGACGTACTCCTCCGTACGGCTGTCGGTGGGGTTGGTGAAGACGTCGGAGGTCGGTGCGTGCTCGATCAACTCACCGGCGAGGAAGAACGCCGTCGTGTCGGCCACGCGCGCCGCCTGCTGCATGTTGTGGGTGACGATGACGATCGTGAAGCGCTGCTTGAGATCGGAGATCAACTCCTCGATCTTCAGCGTCGCGATCGGGTCCAGGGCCGAGCACGGCTCGTCCATCAGGATGACCTGCGGCTCGACCGCGATCGTGCGCGCGATGCAGAGCCGCTGCTGCTGACCACCGCTCAAGCCGATGCCGGGCTGGTTCAAGCGATCCTTGACCTCTTCCCACAACGAGGCGCCGCGCAGCGACTGCTCGACGCGCTCTTTCAAGTCAATGCCCTTGACGCCGTTGAGCTTCAACCCGGCCGCCACGTTGTCGAAGATCGACATGGTGGGGAACGGGTTGGGCTTCTGGAAGACCATGCCGATCGCGCGGCGCACCGCGACGACGTCGACCGACGAACCGTAGATGTCGTCGCTGTCGAGCAGGACCGAGCCGGTCGCCCGTGCGCCCGGGATCTCCTCGTGCATGCGGTTCAGGCACCGCAACACGGTGGACTTGCCCGAGCCCGACGGCCCGATCATCGCCGTGACCTTGTTGGGGACGTAGTCGATGGACACGTCCTTGATCGCGTGACCGCCGCCGTAGAACGCGTCCAGGGCCGTCACCGAGATGCCCGGCGCCGCCTGCAGCACCTCCCGCTCATCCGCCGCGCCGGCGCCGGAGACGGCGGAGCGCGTGGGCAGCGGAGCACGCGGCGCGGGGGTGCTCGCGTCGCCGTCGTTCGGGGTGGTGCGCGGGTCGTCCGTCATGGTCTTGGTGTCCGGGTCGGTCACGAGAGTCGGCTCCTGCGCGAGGCGAGTCGCGCGACGAGTGTGGTGAGGAGGATGAGGGTCACGAGCGCGAGCGCGGAACCCCAGGCGCGTTGCACGAGAGCGTCGTTGGGCGAACCGACGTCCGTGTAGATCTGCACGGGCAGCGAGTTCATCCGCTCCCCGAGGTTGAAGGTGGTGCCGTTGACGATCGTCGCGGTGAAGAGCAGCGGTGCGGTCTCCCCGGCAGCGCGGGCAACGGCCAGCAGCGAACCGGTGATCAGGCCCGGCAGCGCCGTCGGCAGCACGACCCGCATCGTCACACGCCAGCGCGGGGTGCCGAGCGCCAGCGCCGCCTCGCGCAGGCCGTCGGGCACGAGCAGCAGCACGACCTCGGCCGAACGGGTGACGACCGGGAGCATGAGCAGCGCCAAGGCGATCGAGCCCTTCCAGCCGGCGAACGAGCTTCCGCCCCAGCCGCCGAGCACCAGCGTCACGTAGATGAAGAGGCCGAAGACGATCGACGGCACGCCGGTCATCACGTCGACGAAGTAGCGGACCGCCGAGGCGAAGCGGCCGGCGCGGCCGTACTCCACCAGATAGAGCGCGACACCCCAGCCAAACGGGATCGCGATCGCCGAGGCCAAGATCACCATCTCGATCGTGCCCAGCAGCGCGCTCTTGACGCCGCCCTGATCGCCGAGGAAGTTGCCGGTCGGGTCCTTGGTGAAGAAGTCGACCGACCACGCGCCGAGCCCCTTGCTCAGCAAGTAGTAGATGACGGCCACCAGCGGGATCAGCGCGATGAACGTTCCGAGCGCCAACACGCCGCGCATCACCTGGTCGGTGGCGCGACGGCGCGGGGTCAGTTGGCCGAGCGCGGTCATGCGACTCCCCCAGGCACGGCCTTGACCTTCGTGCCTTTGTTCTCGGCGCGGCGGACCAACCCGCGGGCCAAAGCGTTGATGAGCAAGGTGAGGATGAACAGCACCAGCCCCGCGGCGATCAGCGCGCCGGCGTGAACCTTGTCGTTGGCCGCCTCGCCGAACTCGTTGGCGATCACCGCGGCCAGCGTGTAGCCCTGGTCGAAGATCTGCTTGCCGATCGTGGGCGAGTTGCCGATGACCAGCGTCACCGCGATCGTCTCGCCGATCGCGCGGCCGAGGCCGAGCATCGCGGCGCCGGTGATGCCCGAGCGCGAGTACGGCAACACGGCCATCCTGATCATCTCCCAGCGCGTCGCGCCGAGCGCGAGCGACGCCTCCTTGAGGTCCGGCGGGACCGTGGAGATGACCTCGCGGGAGATCGCCGAGACGATCGGCAGGATCATGATCGCCAGGATCAGCCCGGCGATGAAGTAGTTGGGGCCCGCGACGTTGCCGCCGACGAACGGCAAGAAGGCGAACGTGTCGGCAAACCACTGCTCGGCCGGCCGGAGCTTGGGGATCAGGACGAAGATGCCCCAGAGGCCGTAGACGACCGACGGGACCGCGGCCAACAGCTCGACGAGGATCACGAGCGGGCCGCGCACCCGGCGCGGGGCGAGCTCGGTGATGTAGAGCGCGGTGGCGACCGCGACCGGCACGCCGATGACCAGCGCGATGGCGGCGGTGATGAGCGTCCCGACGACCAGCGGCCAGGCGCCGTAGATCGCCTTGGACGGGTTCCAGTCGTTGGTGAACAGGAACGAGAAGACGCCCTGGTGGCTGAGCGCCGGCTGGGCCTTGTTGATGAGGAAGACGAAGAAGAACGCGATCAGCGCCAGGATGAGCCCGGCGAGGCCCATGAGGATCGCGCGGAACAGCGGGTCCGCGCGACGCGCCGACGGCGACCGCTCCAAGATGGAGCGGCCGCCGCGACGGACGTCAGGTGACGTGGTTGCCATCAGCTCCCAATCGCGGCGCCATTGCACTGCATGGCGTCGACGACGGCCTGGTCCTTGGCCTTGAGGGCGTCGGGGATCGGGGCGTAGGACAGCTTCTTGATGGTGTCCTGGCCCTCGTTGAGCAGGTAGGCGAAGAACGTCTTCAGGCCGGTGGCCTTGTTCTTGTCCATGCCGGCCTTGCACGGGTCGGCGTAGGTGATGGCGAACGTCTGGGAGACGATCGGGTAGGCGGCGGCGTTGGCCGCGTCGATCGTCGAGACGCCTAGGTCGGCCGGGACGGTGAGACCCTCGGCAGCGGCCGAGGTCGACTCCAGCGTCGGGGCGACGTACTTGCCGCTCTTGTTCTTGACGTCGGCGAACGTGAAGCCGTTCTGCAGCGCGTAGGCCTGCTCGACGTAGCCGATCGCGCCGTCGGTCTGCTTGACCGCGGCGGCGACGCCGTCGTTGCCCTTGGCGCCCGTGCCGACCGGCCACTTGATGTCCTTGTCGACGCCCGGGCCGCCCTTCCACTCCGGCGAGTAGTTGGCCAGGAACTGCGTGAAGCCCTTGGTCGTGCCCGACGAGTCCGAGCGGTGGACGACCGTGATCTTCGTCGACGGGATCGTCAGCCCGGAGTTCTGCGCCTTGATGGCGGCGTCATCCCAGGAGGTGATCTTGCCGAGGTAGATCTTGGCCAGCGTCGCGCCGTCGAGCTTGAGGCCCGACTTGACGCCGCTCAGGTTGTAGGAGGCCGTGATCGCGCCGAGGGCGAACGGGATCTGGATCGGATCGCCCTTCTTGATCGTCGCCTTGTCCTCGTCGGCGAGCGCGGGGTCCGAGCCGGCGAAGTCGACGGTGCCCGCAGCGAACTGCGAGACGCCGGCACCCGAGCCGACGCCCTGGTAGTTGATCGTCAGGCCCTTGCCCTTGAGGTCGGCGCCGACCTGCTGGTAGATCGGGGCCGCGAAGGTCGAGCCCGCGCCGTTGAGCGTGGCGGACACCGACGGCGCGCCGGCGGCGGTCGCCGAGCCAGAGTCCTTGTTGTCGTCGCTGCTGCCACAGGCGGCAGCGCCGGTGGCCAGGGCACAGGCCGCGAGGGCGGCGAGGGGGATTCGGGGATTCACGTGCACTCCTTGATCTTGTTGTCGCGCGGCAGGCTGACGCGGCAACGACCACATCCTGTTATCGCGATGTGGTCGAGTTGTGAAAGACGTGTGAAGCCTCGGGAGAGAATCGATAGCCGAAGCCCACGTGGGTGTGGATGAACGCCCACGCCGGAAGCGCGGTTTCGAGCTTCACGCGCAGCTTGTGCACGTAGACGTCGATCGATCGATCGCCGTCTCGCAGCTCGCTTCCCCACACCAACGCGTACAGGTCGCCGCGGGAGACGATGCGTCCCGCACGTTGCACCAGGGCGACGAGCAGCCCGAACTCCCGGACCGACAATGTCAGGGCGCGTCCGGCAGCGAGCACCAGCCCGTCGCCGGGGCGGATCTCCAACTCGCCCGCGTACAACACGTCGTTTGTCTGCGCAGCCTCCATCCCGGGCAGACTCCCGCGCGACGCGACGCGTACCGTGACCGTCCGGTGAACCCCTTGTGAACGACCTGTGAAAGTCCGCGGGACCCGGCTCGAACGGGGTTAAGGTCAGGTGGGGATGGCGCTGTTTCGATCGACTGACACCGGGGTCCTCGACCTGTTCGAGGAGTCCGGCCGCAACGTGCAGCGTGCGACGCTGCTGCTCCGCGACCTGATCGCCGAGTATCCCGAGCGCGCCGATCTGTCCCGCGACCTGCTGCTCAGCGAGCAGGAGGGCGACCGCATCACCCACGACATCATCCATCGCCTGAATGGCGGGGGCAATGGCCGGCCGCCGATGGATCCGGCCGACGGCCACGTCCTGGCGACGACGCTGGACGACATCGTCGACTACGCCGAGCAGGCCGCCGACGAGCTGGCGCTCTACGCCGTCGAGGCGCCGATGGAGCAGGCGACGCTGATCGCCGATGTGCTCGTGGGCGCCGGCGAGCAGGTCGCCCAGGCGCTGCGCTGCCTGCGCTCGGGCGCCGAGCTCGCACCGCATCTCGTGGAGATCCACCGGCTGGAGAACGAGGGCGACCGGCTGAGCCGCGACGCGGTCGCCTCGCTCTTTGCCAACGGCATCGACCCGATGGTCGTGATCCGCTGGAAGGACATCTTCGAGACGCTCGAGCAGAGCGTCGACGCGTGCGAGAAGGTCGCCCACGTGCTCGAGGGCATCTCGCTGAAGCGGCGCAACAAGCGCCGGTAGGAGAGACTGCGTCGCATGGCGCAGGAGATTGGATCACCTGCTCCTGCACGCCACCGTTGCGCGAGACTGTCCTGATGGCGCAGGAGATCGAACGCAAGCTGCTGGTGGATGAGCTGCCGGGCGATCTCGACGCGTGGCCGTCGAAGCGGTTGGAGCAGGGCTACGTGGCGATCACCGAGGAGGCCGAGATCCGGATCCGGCGTGCGGACGGCAGCGACGCGTGGCTGACCGTGAAGTCGGCGCCGAGCCTGTCGCGTGTGGAAGAGGAGCTGGCGCTGGACGTCGACGCGTTCGAGCGGCTCTGGCCGCTGACCGAGGACCGGCGTCTGGTCAAAGTCCGGCATACGCGCGAGGACGCGCCGGGCGTGACCTTCGAGCTCGACGTCTATGAGGGCGCGCTCGCCGGGCTCGTGACGCTGGAGGTCGAGTTCGCCTCCGAAGACGCCGCACACGCCTGGACGCCCCCGCCGTGGGCCGGCCGCGAGGTCACGGGTGACAAGGCCTACGCCAACCAGACGCTCGCGGTGCGCGGCCGACCCTAAGACGACAGGTCGTGCGGGACGGTGGTCTGGTCGCTCAGCGCGCGCGTCGGCGGCGGTGTGCTGACCGCCGGCTCTGCCGGCGGGACGACAACGGCAGCACCGACGAGCGTCGACTGCGCCTGGAGCATCAGCGGCTGGCCACAGCGCCAGCAGTAGGCGGCGCCGCGGCTGTGCGGCGCGCCGCAGGCGCGGCACTGGCCGCCGACGCCGTCCTGCGCACCGGCGACAAGGCGCTCGACCTCGCCCAGCTCGGCGTCGGCGTCCTGCAACTCGGCGGCCTTGCGCACGAGGACGTCGAGACGGAAGTGGTCGCGGATCGCCATCTCATAGGTCAACCCGCCGAGATCCCAGTGCAGGGTCGCGACCTTCTCGGCGAGCTCGTCGCGCCGGCGCAGCAGCTCGGCGTGGATGTCGGGTGTCGTGCTCATGTTCGTCTTATCCGATGCTTTCCACGTCGCTGCCGCCGCCGACCGGCTTGCTCTTGTCGACCGGCGGCGCCTTGCCGCCCGTGCCCAGCGTCTTTGGCAGCTTCTCCGACTTCTTGGAGTAGTCGCCGCCCGCCGAGCTGTCGAGCTTCTTGACCGCGTTGTTGGTGGCCTTTGAGCTGCTCGAGGACGACGACGAGTCCTTCTTGGAAGACGACGACTTGGTGGTGTCCTTGGGCGTCGTCGTGGTCTCTGGCGTCGTCTCCGTCGCGGCGGGTGCGGCGGTGCTCGCGACGGCGGCCGCAGGCGCGGGCGCAGCGCCGCCGACGCTGATGACCTGCGGCGTCGCGCTGGCGGACGAGTCGTCCTGGCCGAGGCCGCCGATCAGCACGCCGACGCCGAGCGCCAGCAGCAGGCAGGCGACGCCCGCCACCGCGGCGGCGTTCGTGCTCATGCGGCTCAACCAGTTGCCCGGAGGCGATGCGACAGCCGGGCCGGTCGCAGCCGCCCCGCCGGCGCCCTGCGGAACCTGGCGGGCCAAGATGTCCAAGAACGGAAGACGCGCCTCGGCGCGGCGTGCGCCGCACTGCAGGCAGTAGCGCTGGTCGGCGGCCAGCGGTGAGCCGCAGGTCCGGCATGGCGCGTTGGGCTCGCCCAGCAGCGTGCGGTTGATGTCGGTCACTTCGTCCCTCCTGAGAGGACGGTCGGGGGTGCCGTGCAGGCGAGCTGCGCCTGTTTCGGATCGCCGATGAAGAACACGGTGAAGATGGTGGGCTTCTTGGACTCGGCGGCCGGCGCAAGGCGATCGACGACCGCGCGGCCGGCGGCCTGGACCTTGTCGCCGTCGCGCGCGACACACGAGACGACCAGGCGCTTCTGCGCGATCGCCGACTCGTTGGCGACGATGCCCTTGGCGTAGTTGCCGTCCTCGTCGCGCCCGGCCTTGATGTCGGACAACACGATCTTCGGCAGGGCGCCGGTCCCCGCCTTGCCCGTGGCTGCACCGATCTGGGCGGCGATCTTGCTCGCCTTCCCGGCAACCAGGATCTGGTTGTTGACCCAGTCGGCCTCCTGGCCCGCTCCGAGCACCGGCAGCGAGGTCAGCGACGTGTCGAGGCCGGGCGCGTCGTTGGCGTACAACTTCTTGCCCTTGGCGTCAGAGACGGTGATCGCCACCGGCAGCGCCACCTGGGTCGACCCGGTGTTCTTGACGCGCACGACCGCGGCGACGCCGTTGGCGTCTTGGACGATCGTCGCGTCCTCCACCTTGATCGCGGCGTTGAGCTTGCCGATGGTCAGGCCCTTCTGGTTGGCGATGCTGTTGGTCGCCGTCTTGGCCTTCGCGGCGCTCTTCTCGGGCGTCGTCTCGACGCCGAGGCAGCCACCGAGGGATACGGACCCACCCACCCCAGCAACAAGGACAAGCAGGCCGAGCTTCGTTCTCACCCGAACGCCCCGCGCACGTAGTCACGCGTGCGCTGCGCCTGTGGCGCGTCGAAGATCTGCTCGGCGGGCCCGTACTCGACGAGGTCGCCCAGATACATGAACGCGACCTTGTCCCCCACGCGGCGGGCCTGCTGCATGTTGTGGGTGACGATCACGATCGCGAGGTCGGTGCGCAGCTCGCCGATGAGCTGCTCGATGACCGACGTCGAGCGCGGGTCCAGCGCCGAGCACGGCTCGTCCATCAGCAGAACCTCGGGGCGGGTGGCGATCGCCCGGGCGATGCAGAGCCGCTGCTGCTGGCCGCCGGAGAGGCGCAGCGCGGGCGCGTCGAGCTTGTCCTTGACCTCGTCCCACAGCCCGGCGCGGTGCAGCGCGTCCTGCACCAGCGGCTCGACGACCGACCGGCCGGGCCGCTTGCGCGACTGCTCGCGTAGCGCGTAGGCCACGTTGTCAAAGATCGACATCGGGAACGGGTTGGGCTGCTGGAAGACCATCGACACGCGGCGACGCAGCGTGGTGACCTCGAGGTCGTCGACGTCGGCGCCGTCGAGCAGGATCGTGCCGGCGCGCGATGCTCCGGGCGTCAGCTCGGTGAGACGGTTCAAAGTTCGCAACAAGGTCGTCTTGCCACAGCCTGACGGGCCGATGAGCGCGAGTACTTCGCCGAGGCGGATCGACAGCGAGACCTGCTTGACGGCCTCGTTGTCGCCGTAGAACACCGAGAGCTCCTGGAGCGCCATGCGCTCCGGCCCGGGCTCACCACGCTGGCGGTGCGCAGCGCCGCTGGTGGCCGCATGGGTGGCGGACGGCGTCGCCGCGGCAGGCGCGACCGTCGGCGGCGCCTCCAACATGATCTTGCGGATCGGCGGCGGCGGACCTGCCGGGCCGTCGGGCCGGGCGCTGGTGGGAGTCGACACGTCCTTGGTCTCCGGGTCGGTGATCATCGTCCTGCTCCCAGTCGGGTGCCCTCGAGCCCCGTCTTCGCGCCGCGACTGGCGATGAGGTCGACGGCGAAGTTCAGCGCCACGACCAGCAGCAGCAGGACGAACGCCGCGGCGTAGGCCTTCTCCGGCGCGTTGCCCTCGCCGGCCGGCGAGTTGTTGTACACGTAGCTGGTCAGCGTCGAACCCGTGCCCTTGAGCACGTCGACACCGGGGACCGCGCCCTCCTTCTCCAGGCGCAGCGTCGCGCCGAGCAGGATGACGACGATCGCCGTGTCGCCGGCGATGCGGCCCATGCCGAGCGCCGCGCCGGTCGAGATGTTCGGGCGCACGGCGGGCAGCAGGACGCGCCGGATCGTCGCGATCTTCGTCTTGCCGAGGCCGTAAGAAGCCTCGCGCACGTGGCGCGGGATCGACTGCAGCCCCTCGCGCGTGGCGCCGAAGACCATCGGCAGCGCGATCAGCGACATCATCGCCCCGGCTGTCAGGAACGAGCGGCCGAAGACCGCCCCGCCCTCGGCGGTGAACGACATCCAGCCGAAGAGGCCGTGCTGGAAGAGCGCCAGGCCGAAGATCGCGAGCACGATGTCGGGCGTGCCGGCGACGACCTCGATGCCGGACTCGACCATCCGCGCCAGGCCGCTCGGACGGCCGTACTCGACGATCCAGATCGCCGACGCCACCGCGATCGGCGTGGCGATCGCGATGCCGATGATCGTGAGCAGGATCGTGCCGATGATCGGGTCCAGGAAGCCACCCGAGGCGGACTGGTCGACCTCGCCGCTGGGATGGGACCAGAGCAGGCTCGGCTTGAGGTACTGCACGCCGCGCACCGCCATGTACCCCATGATCAGCGCGGCGATGGCGCACAACGCCAAGCCGGCGGCCCAGCACATGACGTAGGCGATGCGATCGCCCCAGCGCCAGGTGGCCATCGACTCTTGCCGGGGCTTTGCCATGACGGCCATCAGATGCGGACCCCGTACTTCTTCATGGGCTGCTTGGCCAGGAAGCCGGCCAGCGAGAGGAACAGGCTCGAGAAGAGCAACAACAAGGCGAAGGCGTACACCGTGGAGCGGACCGCGGGCGCCTGCAGCGACTCCGAGTCCTCCACGATCGTGGACGCGAGCGGGCGCAGCGGCTCCAGCAGGAAGAGGCGCGGGCCGTCGAACGGGTTCGGGGCGAAGCCGACCGAGCCCGAGACCATCGACAACATGATGGCCTCGCCCAGCGCCCGGGCGCAAGCGAGCACCGCGGCGGCGATGATCGCCGGCCGCGCGGCACGGACGCTGACCGTCCACATCGCGCGCCAGCGGTTGACGCCGAGGGCGACGGCGCCCTCCTTCCACCCGCGCGGGACGGCGTAGAGCGCGTCGACGCAGATGGCGATCATGATCGGGACGATCATCACGGTGAGGATCACGACCGCGACCAGCAGGCTCGCGCCGCTGAGCTGGACGATGAACTCGACCGACTTCTTGTCGTGCGCCGAGATGATGTGGTTGCCGACGAAGGGCACCAACACGAGGATCCCGATCAGGCCGTAGATCACCGACGGCACGGCGGCGAGCAGCCGGACGACCGGGACGATGACCGCGCGCAGCCGGTCGGGCGCGAACTCGACGATGAAGATGGAGGCGAGGACCGCGAAGATCAGGCCGAAGAAGACGGCCAGGCCGGTCGTGAGGATCGTGCCCCAGATCAGCGGCCAGGCGCGCAGGTGGTAATCGGCGGCCGGCGGCTTGGCGCCGGCGTTGACCATCGTGCCGATCTGCTCGTCGACGTTGCCGCCGGGAAACAGCCAGCGAAGGCCATTATGTTGGAACGTCGGCCACGCCTCGTTGGCGACGAAGATGACCATGAGGACGATGACCAGCAGCACGGCACACGCCAGCGCGCCGAGCGTGAGCTCGGCGCGCTGGTCCGACCACGGCTGTCGCAGCCGGTGGAGCATTACTTCAGCGGCACCCAATGCTTGCCGACGATCGCCTGGGCCTTGGCGTTGTTCTGCACCCAGGAGATGAAGGCCGAGACGACGCCGGTGGCGCGCCCGCGGGTGACCATCCAGAAGTTGCGGACGCCGCCGTACTCACCGGACTTGGCGTTACGCAGGTTGCACGCGACGCCGTTGTAGCCGGCGGCGTTCGTGCCGGCGACGAAGTCCAGCGACACGTAGCCGATGGCGTTCGGGTCAGACTGGATCGCCTGCTGGACGAGGCCGTTGGAGGCCTTGGCCGCGATCGACGAGGTCACCGTCTTGGTGCCCATGAAGATCTTCTGGAACGCGTCCTGCGTACCGGAGGCGGCCGTGCGGCCGACGAGGTCGATCGTGCCCGTCGCGGTGGCGCCGGGGACCTGGCTCCAGTCGCGGATGTCGCCGGAGAAGATCGCCTGGATCGTGGCCTGCGACAGGTCGGCCAGCGGGTTCTTGGGGTTGGTGGCGAGGCAGATCGCGTCACGCGCGATCTTGTTGAAGAAGATGCCGCCCGGATCGCTGGACTTGGGATCGCGGGACGAGTTGCCGATGGTCACACGACCGGCGGCGACGTCGGCGACACCCACATCCGAGCCACCCTGGGCGAGCTTGAACTTCACCTTGCCGGGATGGGACTTCACGTAGGCCTTGGCCAGCAGCGTGGCGAGCGGAGCGACGGAGGTCGAGCCGCTCATCGTGATCACGGGCGTGGCCTGGGCCGCAGCGGGGACGACGGTGGCGAGGACGCCGACCGATGCCGCGCATACGCCGAGTCGGCGGAGGCGGGTCGTCATGTTCGGGAAACTCCTTTTCGAAGTGGGGCGAGGCGGACGGCAGCCTGACCGGCGCCGAGGCGAGCCTTGTGAAGCGCTGGTGCCTTTCTCGTGAACGACCTGTGAACCCCCGTGCCGGCGGACGCAAGGCGCTGCGAGAGTGCGCTCTCGATGCCGTGCCGCACCTGTGGATCCCCCCTGGCCGCCGACCAGCGCTACTGCCTGGAGTGCGGCGAGCGCAACGGCGCGCCGCGGCTGGACTGGAAGAGCATGGTCGTCGGCTCTGCCGCCGATGCGCCGGTGGCCGGCGGCGCGCTCGCCGAGCATGATGATGGGGTCGGTCCCGGGCTGCCGACGCCGCGGATCGCCGCCGCGCTGGTGCTCGGCGTGCTGGCCTTCGGCGTGGTCGTCGGCCACGCCGCCGGACCGGGCGCGACGCCGGCCGACGCGGGCGGGCGCGCGAACGTGACGATCCTCGCGGCGGCGCCGGTCATGCCGGCGACCCCCGCGCCCGCTCCGGCGGTGACCACGCCGCAGCCGCCGGCTGACGAAGGCGACAGCAC
This sequence comes from uncultured Conexibacteraceae bacterium, assembly GCA_963836485.1. Taxonomy (GTDB): domain Bacteria; phylum Actinomycetota; class Thermoleophilia; order Solirubrobacterales; family Solirubrobacteraceae; genus Baekduia. The sequence continues at coordinate 635,688 of CAWIJS010000013.1, forward strand.
GACGCTCGATGACACCTCCTCGAGCGTCGATCCCGGGCTCGACGACACGTCGACCGACACGAGCGACGACACATCGTCGAACGACAGCGGCACGACCGACAGCTCGCCGACCGATGACAGCTCGAACGACAGCGGAACGACCGACGACACCTCGACCACCGGCGACGGCACGACTGACGACTCGACCACCACGCACGCGCCCAAGCTCCCGCCCGTCAAGCACGTCTGGGTCGTCGCGCTCACCGGCCACTCCTACGCCGAGACGTTCGGCGCCACGGCCGGCGCCGCTCCGTACCTCTCCACCGAGCTGCGCGCCAAGGGCACGCTGCTGTCCTGGTACCACGCGGCCGGCCACGATCCGGCGGCCGGCGGCGTCGCGCTGCTGGGCGGCCAGAAGGACGCGCTCGGCCCGTTCGACGACAAGACGGTCACGCTCGCCGACCAGCTCACGGGCGCCGGACGGGCGTGGAAGGCCTACGTCGAGGGCGCGACCGCGGGCCTCAACCCCGGCGACAACCCCTGCGCCCGCCCGCCCGACCAGCAGCCGCGCAACCCGTTCCTGCGCTTCGCCTCGATCACCGGCGCCGCCGAGTGCGGCAGCTCGATCGCCGAGCTGGACCGCATCGGCCCCGACGCCGCCGACGCCGACTCGGCACCGGCGTTCTCCTACATCCTGCCCGGGCCGGCGCACGACGGCTCGACCTCGCTGGCCGACGCCGACGCGTGGCTGCAGGCGACGCTCCCGGCGATCCTCGACTCCAAGGCCTACGCCGACGGCGGCCTGGTCGTCGTGACCTTCGACGCGGGTGCCCCCGCCGATGTCGAAGCCGGCGGCGGCCGCGTCGGCGCGCTGCTGCTCTCCCCGTTTGTCACCGCGGGTGGCACGATCGGCGCACCGTATGACCCGTTCTCGCTGCTGGCCTCGATCGAGGGGCTCTTCGGGCTGGACCCGATCGGCTACGCCAAGGACACCAAGCTGAAGCCCTTCGGCCCCAAGGTCTACGGCGCCTGGTCGCCGGCTTCCGAAGCCGGCTCCTGACGCGTCGTTCACCAATCGTTCACGTCCGCGCAACCTCGCGGTCACACCGCGGACACCGGTGGACCGGAGGATGCGCGCGACTACCTCGGTCGCTCTGATTTCCCGGGCTGACCGCCCAACCTGTACACGGAGGTCTTGAAGTTGAACGTCGCCGTCTCGCGCCTGCGGTCGCGACTGGGCATCACGCTGGTGGTGCTCGCCGCCGCCATCGCCGCCGCGGTCCTGCTGAATCACTCAGCACCGACCTCGGTCGCCGACCAGAACCCCAACAACACGCTCTGCAAGGGGCACATCGACAAGGGCAAGGCGGACCCGGACGATCCTGACTCGGGCGTCGTGTCCTACACGTTCGCGTGCTCGCAGCCGATCACCGGCTACTCCGTGATGCCCGACAAGGCGGCGACCGGCTTCGAGACCGAGGTCTTCGGCACCGATCCGGCCACCAAGGAAGTCCTGGCGACCGACGCGTTCTCCTGCGCCGGCGAGCAGCCGGGCTGGGGCGTCAACTGCACCGGCGCCAACGTCGGCAACTGGCACCCGATCACGTCGACGTTCACGATCGACGGCGACGTCTGCGCGGAGCCGCGCGTCGACCCGCTGCTGCTCGTGACGTACGCCAGCGTCACCGCCGGCAAGGCCGCGCAGTACATCGCCGGCCCGTTCGACCTCGGCCGCCCGCGTGGCTGCCCGAAGTCCTCGCGCAACGGCAAGATCCGCATCCCGGCCGACACCACCGAGTCGACCACGGGCGACGTCGCGCCGATCAGCTAGGCGTCGCGGCGAGCTCGTCGTAGGTGACTGCGTGGCGCCCACGGGCGCCACGCAGGACCTTCTCGACCGCGCCGACGCAGCGCGTGTGGTCGAGGTCGGCCGGATGGAGATCGAGCCGCAGGAGGTCGCCCGACATGCGGGCGCCGAGGCGGACGACAGCCGGCGAGGTCCAGCGCTTGACGGCGCTGGAGGTGCCGAGCGTCAGCGCGGGAGCGCGGGTCGAGGTGTGGTCGGCGCGGTGCAGGCGCCCGAGGCCCGCCCACCAGTCGAAGGTCGTGGCCAGCGTCTCGCGCAGCGCGTTGGTGTAGGCGTAGCCGGGCGCGACGAAGCCGCGCGGCTGCACGCCGGCGAGCTTGAGCAGGCGACGGCCGGCGAGGACGGCGCGGCGGGTCTCGTCGCCGTCGAGGCCGATGAACTCGCCTCCGCCTCGCGGCGAGAGCCGCGGCGCGCGTGCGCAGACTGGCGGTGCTGGAAGCCGTGCTGGGCGACGGCGTCGCCGACGCGCGAGCGCTCCTCCAGCCACTCGGCGAGATCCGGCCGGCGGTCGTGGAACGGATGCAGGTCGGGCGCCGGGATGACCAGCAGCGTGACGCGGTCGACGCCGAGGTCGTCGAGCCAGTCGCGGATCAGCGCGCAGCGCTCGAAGGTCGCGGGCTCGACGTCGTGCAGCGACACGGCGATGATCCCGCCGCCGCGGCGCACCATGGGTCAGCCCACCAGATCCCGCAGCGAGGCGGTCTCGGCGCGGAAGATGCGCTGCCAGCCGTAGCGCCAGCCGATCATCGCGGCCTCTTGCGGATCCTGCTCGGGCGGCGCGAGCCTCGCTGATCGCGCGGTCCAGGTCGTCGGGGTCGCCCGGGACGAAGCCATGGCCGAGCGCGCCGATCGCGTGCAGCGCCGGAGCGGTCGAGCATGCGGCGACCGGCGTGCCGCAGGCCGCGGCCTCCAGCGCCACGAGCCCGAAGGTCTCGTGCTCGCCGGGCATCAGCACGCAGCGGGCGCCGGCGTAGCGGTGCGCGAGCCGGACGCGATCGCGCGCGTGCGGCCGGAAGCTGATGCGCGACGACAACCCCAACCTGCGGACGCGGGTGCGCAGCGTCTCCTCCAGCGGGCCGCTGCCGACGATCCGCAGCGGCCACGGGATCCTCGCTGCGCGCGGCGGCCTCCAGCAGCTCCAGCACGCCCTTCTCCCGGCTCAGGCGACCGACATACAGCACATGGTCGCCGCGGCGGACGTCGGGCCGCGGGCGGAACGTCTCGTGGACGCCGAGGCGCAGCGGCATCGTGGCCAACCGGCCGAAGTCGGCCATCGTGTCGACGTTGGACATCACCGCATCCACGTGACGGCCCGAGCGCCGCAGCCAGCGGCGCAGCAGCGGCGCGTAGACGCGCGACGGGCCGGGCAGCGCCGCGGCCTCGAGGTTGCTCGTGCCGTGGTGCACGGCGACGGTGCGGGCGCCGATCTCGCGCGCGCAGGCGATGACGTCGACCGGCCACCAGAACGGGTCGTGGAGCAGGACGACGTCGGGGCGCAGCGCGCGCAGCGTCTCCTTCAGCGCACCGGCGCCGAGCGGGACGCGGTAGCCGTTGGCGGCGACGACGCGCAGCGACGGCAGCTCGTGGCGGCCGTGCTCGTGGCGCTCCTTGGCACCGGGGATGAGCACGTGGTGCTCGATCTCCCCCGTGCGGACCGCGTGCTCGGCCTTGGCATCGAGGTAGGTCCGGATGCCGCCGGAGCGCTCGCCGTAGAAGAGCGCGATGTCGGCGACCCGCAGCGGCGGCGACGGGCACGGCGTGCAGCCGTCCGCGCTTGGCCGCGCCGCCCTCGAGGAGCGCCAGCTCAGGCGGCACGGCGGGCCTCCGCGGCAGTGCGACCGGTCTCAGAGACGGCGCCGGTGGACGCGGTGTCGCCGCTCGCCTCGGCCGCCCCATCGCCCAGGGCGCGGCGGTAGCCGTCGGCCAGCCGTTCGAGCGCCCGCTCCCAGGTCCGTTCGGCGACCGCGCCGCGTGCGGCCGCCGCGAGTCGCGCGCGGGCGTCCGGATCGGCGGCCAGCGCGACGACTGCATCGGCCAGCGCCGTCGCGTCGGCGGGGCACAGCAGCCCGGTGATGCCGTCGGCGACGATCGAGCACGGGCCGCCCTCGGCGACCGCGACCACCGGCAGGCCGGACGCCTGCGCCTCGAGCAGCACCTGGCCGAAGGTGTCCGTGCGGCTGGCGAAGAGGAAGAGGTCGGCGCTCGCGTAGGCGTCGGCCAGCGCGTCGCCCTCCAACCACCCCAAGAACGTCGCGTGCTCGCCGAGCCGGTCGCGCAGCACCTCCTCCTCGGGGCCGCCGCCGGCCAGGACGAGGTGCAGGCGCGGGTCGCGCTCGCGCGCCTCCAGGAACGCGTCGGCCAGCAGGTCGGCGCCCTTCTCCCGGGTCAGCCGCCCGGCGTAGAGCACGTTGATCCCGTCGCCGAAGGCGCCCGTCGACGCGGCGCTGGGGCGAGAAGCGCGCGAGATCGACGCCGCGGTCCCAGCGGCCGACGCGGTCGGCAGGGATGCCCAGCGTGCCGAGGACCGCGTCGCTCGCCTCGCTCGGGGAGAGCACGACCGAGCACTGCGAGTAGAACATCGCCATCGCGCCCTGGGCGACGGCCTCGAGCGTGGGGTCGGCCGAGCGCAGGCCGGCGTAGGCGGCCAACTCGGTGTGGTAGCTGCCGAGCACCGGCAGGTCCATGACCCGCGCGGTCAGCAGCGCGGCGACGCCGGCCGGCCCGGGCGTGCAGAGGTGGACGAGGTCGTAGCGGCCTTCGGCCAGCGCTTCGACGATCGTCGGCAGCGACGGCACGCCGATCTTCAGCCCGGCGTAGAACGGGATCTCGACCTCGGCGACCGCGCCGAGGCGGCGGTCGGCGATCAGGTCGGTCGAGACGACCTCGACCTCGAAGCCCGGCACGCCGCGGTGGCGCAGCTCCTGCAGCGTGTGCGTGACGCCATGCATCCCGCCGACGCCGTCGGCGACCAGCGCGACGCGGCGCGGCTCGTCTTCGCGACCGGCGAGCTTGGACTTCTCCTTGCCCAGGAAGGCCGCGGCCGGCGCGTAGGGGATCGCCGCGACGCAGGCGTCAAAGAGCTGGGTCGCGCCGGCGGCCAGGCCGGCCGCGCCGTGCGTGCCGACGCCGGCGACGATGTCGTCAACCGCGCAGGCCAGCTTGCGCTCATGGGCGCGGCGGGCGCGGCGGAAGAGGTCGCGGTGGCGGAACGCGTCGTCCTGCATCGTGGTCAGGAGATCCGCGGACTCCAAGTGCCCCAACTCGACCGCATCGAGCCAGGCGCGCAGCAACGCGCTGGCGTCGCGCGGCTCGAGATCGGCGCCCATCGCGCCGCGGCGCGCGTCGCCCTCGCTCATGACCCGCTCGACCATCCGCAGGACGGTCGTCGGGTCGAGGCGATCCTCGTCGCCGTCGCGGTCCAGCGAGCGGACGGCCAGCGCCATCGCGGCGTGCGCCCACTTTGCCGCGCTGCCCTGGTCGCCCGCCGCGTGGGCGCGGCCCGCGCGGATGTGCGACAAGAACTCCTCAGGCGTTTCGGCGCGCGGCGTCTCGGTCCACGTGCGGCCGATGTCGACCCCTGCGTGGTCATCCGAGCCACCGACGCCGGTGCCACCGTGCGTCTCGACGTAGACGAACGCCGGCAAGTTCAGTTCCTTGGCCCGCGCGCCGTTGCGCACCTCCCACGCGCCGAAGAGCTGCGCGAGCCGGCGGCGGTGGCGCGGCGTCAGCGGGGCCTCGACGGCGTAGAAGGGGTGCGCCAGCGCGCAGGTGATGTCGTGCTCGTGAAGGTACTCGGCGACCGACTCCACGCAGTTGCTGATGGCCTGCAGGTCGGCGAACTGCGCCGGCGTGATGCCAAGGCACAGCACATGGACCGCCTGCGGCTCCTCGCGAAACCAGCAGGTCAACTCCACCGAGATGAAGACGCGCGGGTCGTCGGCGATCTCCAGGACACCGTCGATCGTGTCGTGATCGGTGATCGTCACGAAGTCCATGCCGCGCGCCAGCGCGAGCTCCAGGACCTCCTGGGGCGGGGTCGCGCATTCGGGCAACCCCAATGCGCGCTGGACGCCGAGCTTTGAACGCTGCGATGCGGTCGAATGGCAATGCAGGTCGGCTCGCATGACCACAAGATTCGCCTGCTTACAGCCGCTTTCTGTGAACGCTCCGCCAAGATCATGTGACCGCGGCGTGAACGCGGTCAGCGGTCGGACAGCAAGACCTATGCCAATCCGGCAAGCCGCTAGGCGAGCGCGCCGGTGGCCACGCCGGCGACAGCGCGCACCCGCGCGACGAACCCGGGCAGCGCGTCGAGCGTGATCGCCTGGGGCCCGTCGCAGCGGGCGTTGCGCGGGTCCGGGTGGCATTCGACGATCAGGCCGTCGGCGCCGCAGGCGGCCGCGGCCAGCGCCAGCGGCTCGACCAGCGCGCGGCGGCCGGCGGCGTGCGACGGGTCGACGATCACCGGCAGGTGGGTGTGCTCCTTGAGCACGGTGACCGCGGCGAGATCGAGGCAGGAGCGGGCGGGCGTCGCCTTGGCGTGGATCCCGCGCTCGCAGAGGATCACGCTCTGGTTGCCCTCAGTCAGGATGTACTCGGCGGCGAGCAGGAAGTCGTCGATCGAGGCGCCCATGCCGCGCTTGAGCAACACGGGCAGGCCGGCGCGGCCGATCTCGGTCAACAGTGGGAAGTGCTGCATGTTGCGCGCGCCGATCTGGATGCAGTCGGCGTACTGCACGACGGTCTCGACATCGCGCAGGTCGGTGAGCTCGGTGACGATCGGCAGGCCGGTCTCGGCGCGCGCGTCGGCGAGGATCTTCAGACCCTCGAGACCGAGCCCCTGGAAGGCGTAGGGGCTGGTCCGCGGCTTGAAGGCGCCGCCACGCAGGAGGTCGGCGCCGGCGTCGGCGCACGCGCGCGCGGCGGTCAGCGTCTGGTCAGACGACTCGACCGCGCACGGGCCGAGGATCAGCCGGAAGGCGGGGTCGGGCCCGCCGAAGGCGACGCCCGCGACATCAACCGCATGGGCTTGGTCGCCGTGGCGGTGCTTGTGGGCGAGCTTGTAGGGCGAGGAGACCGGGACGACGCGGTCGACGCCGGGGTCGGCGTCGAGCTCGAGGCTGGTGATGTGGTCGCGGTCGGCGTCGATGACGCCGATGACCGTCTGCTCGGCGCCGATGACGCGCTGGGCCCCGGCACCCGTCGCCAGGATCCGCTCGGTGACGGCGTCGATCTCGGCGGAGGTGGCGTCGGGATGGAAGATGACGAGCATGTGGCCCGCAACGGTGCCACATCGGCAGCGTCCGCGGCTACCCCATCCCAAGCCGCTCCGGCGGGACGCTTGCCTACCATCTCGTCCATGACGACGAGGGCGCAGTTCAACGCCGACGAGTGGGCCGTGGTCACGACCGCGCCCGTGCTCGCCGGAACGCTCGTGATCGCCGCCGACCGCGGCGGTTCGGTGCGCGAATCCCTGGCGATGTCGCAGTCCTACGCGGCCGCCCGCTCACAGGAGCCGGGAGAGCTGCTCGCGGCGATCCTCGCGACGCCGCCGTCGATGACGCCCGCCAACGCGCCCAAGACGCCGGAGGATCTCCAGCAGGTCGTGCCGGCCGAGCTGCGGCGCGCGTTGCGCATCCTGGAGCGCGTGGCCACCGATGACGAGGTGGTGGCCTACAAGCGGTTCGTGTACGGGTTGGCCGAGGCGGTAGCCCGCGCCCACAAGGAGGGCGGCTTCCTCGGCATCGGCGGCAAGGAGATCAGCCCGCTCGAGCAGGCCGCGCTGGACCGCATCGCCGCGATCTTCGACGAGCCGGTGCCGATCGTCGACCAGGAGCCGCGCTAGGCCGCGACCGGCGCAGCCGGCGCAGCCGCGCGTCGCAGCAGCGCTGCGGCGCCGGTGGCCAGCGCCGCCGGCGCCACACCGTGGGAGCGCTCCACCTCGAGCATGAGGGGTGCGTGGTGGTCGGCCAGCAGCGGGCCGAGGCGATCCCAGGGCAGGCAGCCCGCACCGGGCGGCAGGTGGAGATCGAGCTTGAGCGGGTCGACCCCGGGTGCCCCGAGGTCGTGGCGCCGAGCGCCAAGATTGTCGTGCACGTGGAAGAGCACCACGTCGTCGAGCACCGCCCGGACGGCGCGCTCAGCGCTCTCGCCGCGCAGGTTGGCGCTGAGGTGCGCGTGGCCGACGTCGAGCAGCATTCCCATTGCGGGCGAGGCGAGCCGGCGGACGAGGTCGCGCACCGCGAGCGGGTCGTGGCAGATCAGCGGCGGCGCCGGCGTCGGGTAGACCGGGGCGAGATTCTCGATCGCGATCGTCAGGCCGAGCGCCTCGGCGCGCGCGGTGAAGCGCTGCAGCGACTGCTCCTCGGCCGCTGCGGCCGAGTCCCCCACCGGGAACGCCAGGCCGTGGTAGACGACGAGCTCCGCACCTGCCTCCGCCGCGTAGTCCATCAACCCGTCGAAGGCCCGGTCGTGCTCGAGGGTCCCGACGCTGAGATCGTCGGGGCCGTGAAGGAGCAACCGCAAGCCGTGAGGCGCGAGAACCGCGCGCAGCGCACGTGCGTGGCTGCGGCAGCGCTCCCGATCGGCGAGCATGGGGCGCGGCGGGGTGTGGACCTGCACCCACGAGAACCCCGACGACTCATAGGAGTCGAGGAGCGGGGCCGTGGGCCACTGGTCGCGATGGACGTTGAGGCCGAGGCGGGTGCCGAGCTCGATCGTCACGACCATCATGGTGCTCTTGCTTCAAAACGGCCTTGTGACCGCTCAGTGATGCAAAGGTGAACAGCCGGTGAACACTCGCTGTCCGCGTCAGAACCCGCGGAAGCCGCTCTGGCGCGTGTCGTTGAGGTTGAGGACCAGCGACGGTGCCGGGATCTCGTGGGTCGCGGAGGTCGGGATGACCGCGGTCCCGACCGCGAAGTACTCCAACACGTGCGAGCTCCACCCGTGGTTGCCCTCGACGAGTTGCACGCCGACGATGCCCTCGGCTTCGGCCGCCTCCGCCTCGGCCTGCATCCGCTCCATCGCCAGCTCACGGGCGTCGTAGAGCGCCTGGGTGAAGTTCGGCATCTCGACGTTGCGGCCCACGCGCTTCATCCAGCTGCCCAGCCCCTGGTGGGCCACGTGATAGACGCAGGTGCCCATCACCATGCTGACCGGCCGGTAGCCCGCCGAGAGCAAGGTGTAGAAGTCCTGCCCGCTGAGGTCGCTGGTGAACGGGCGGCCGCTGGGCGCGCGGTGCAGCACGCCTTCGCGGTGGCGCACGGCGGTGCCGATCGCGACGAACTCCGCGAGGTCGTTGCCCCACTCGCGGCGGCTGACGTCGAGGCGCACCGCGACGATGCCGTCGGCGCCGAGTTGCTCGGCCTCCTCCTCCATGCGCGTCATCGCCAGCTCACGGGCGTGGTACATCGCCTGGGTCAGGACGTCCATCTCCTGGTTCTTGCTCCAGGCGCCCGCCTGGAACCCGATGTGGTAGATCGACGAGCCGACGACGAGGCCCAGCGGCTCGAAGCCCGCGGCTCGCACGAGCAGGAACTCGTTGACCGACAGGTCGCTGGTGAACAAGGACTTGTCCTTCATCCGCGCGAGCCGTTCGCGGCCGGCCTCCGGGATCCCGGCGACACTCGTGGGGTCGTACTCCTCTTGGCGCTGCTCGTCGTCGGCCATCGGTGCGGCTCCTTCAGCTCAAGGGCAAGGCGATGAACTTCTCGGGCGGCGGGGGACCGTCTGCCTGCTCGATGATCGCGGTGCCGAGGATGTGCATGGTGATGATCAGGTCGCGGTAGGTCGTGTTGTTGACCTCGCGCTCGTAGTCGCGCATCGAGCGGTCGACGGTGACGCCGACCACCCCGTGCGCGTGCAGCTCGTGGGCGGTGCGGGTCAGCCGCTCCATCGCCAGCGCACGGGCGTCATAGACGCCTTGGCTGTAATCGGGCAGCTCCTGGTTGTTCATCGCGGAGAACAGTCCACCGGCGCGCCGCTGCTGGCTCCAACCGGTCGCGACGTAGGCGACGGTCGATCCACCGACGATGCCGGCCGGCCAGAAGCCGTGGCTGATCAGCTTGGCGACATCCTGACCCGAGAGGTTGCAGAGCAACGGCTCCGGACCAAGGTCGTAGCGCTCCGAGCGCACGGCCGTGCCGATCGCGACGAACTCCACCAAGTCGCTGGCCCAGTCGCGCAAGCTGCGCTTGAGTTGCACGCCGACGACCGCGTCGGCGCCGGCCGCCACAGCCTCTTCGCGCAGCCGCCCGACGGCCAGATGTCGTGCTTCGTTCCAAGCCTGGGTCTGGCTCTTAAGCTCGAAGGTCTCGCCATCGCCGCCGGCGCCGGACCAGCCCGTCCGGTTGCGGCCCCACGGCATGCTCTGCCAGCCGACCTTGTAATAGGAGACGCCCATGACCTGCTTGAGCGGGCGCAGGCCGGCGTGCTCTACGGCAAGGCCTTCGGCGATGCCCAGCGTGGAGCTAAAGACCGGCGGGCGGGTCACCCCGACAGCAGCCCTTCGAGGGCGGTACGGGCGCGCTCGCTGCGCGCGGCCTCGTCGACCAGATCGGCCGACAGGGCATCGATCCATGCGCCGACGTCGAGCTCCTCGCTCTTGAGCGCGATGCCGCGCACGACGGTGCGCCGGCGGCAGGCGACGCGCTTTCGCTCGCGCTGCGCCTCGTAGACGCGGTCGCCGAGCGCGATCGTCACCGCCTTGGGGTCGCCGCGGCCCATGAACCCGCCGCGCTCGATCTCGACCTGCTCGGGCAGCACCTGCGCCAGCTTGCCCACCAGCACGTCGAAGAACACGTCGACGTCGCGGGCGTCGGCATGCAGAGCGGATGCCACCAGATCGAACTCCCCAGCCATGGCGGGGAGCCTACCTAGGCCTCGGTCTTCTCCAGGTGCTCTTCGAGCGCCGCGTAGGCGTCCTCGACCGCGCGCTTGGCCGCCGTGTGGCGTGCGGTGCTCTTGGCCGACTCGTACTGCGAAGCCCAGGCCTCCGGCGCGGCGAGCTCCTCCTCCAGCGCGGCGAGTGCGGCCTCGGCGGTCTCGACCGCCGACTCGAGCTTGGCGGTCTGGCGAGTGGCGTTCTTGGACACCTTGGGCGGTGCGGTGCTGGTGGCATGGCCATTGCCATTGCCGTTGGTCGGCGCCTTGGGCTTGGCGACCTTCGGCGCCACCGGCGCCTTGGCGGCGGCCGGCAGCGGGCCCATCGGATCCTCGCCCAGCGCCCGTCGCTCATCGCGGATGCGCGCGTACTCGACCCAGCCGCCGAGGTAGGTCCGCAGCCGCTGGTGCTCCAGCGCGACGGTCCGCGAGCCGACGGCCTCCAACAACGCGCGATCGTGGGTGACCAGCAGCAGCGCGCCCTCAAAGCCCTTCAGCGCATCCTCCAGCGCCTCGCGCGATTCCAGGTCCAGGTGGTTGGTCGGCTCGTCGAGGATCAGGACGTTGGCGCCCTGGCTCAGCAGCATCGCCAGCGCCAGGCGCTTGCGCTCGCCGCCGCTCAGGCCGTCCAGCGGCTTCTCGGCCTCCTCGCCGCTGAACAGGAAGCGGCCGAGCAGCGCGCGCGTCTGGCCCGGGTTCAGGCCGGTGCGCTTGCCCGCCGCCTCGGCGACGGTCCGCGCGGTGCCCAACCCCTCCAGCTCAGAGTCGTGCTGGCTCAAGTACCCCACCTTGAGGTTGTGGCCGGTGCGCAGCTTGCCGCCGTCCAGCGGCCGCTTGCCGGCCAGCGCCTCGATCAGCGTCGTCTTGCCGGTGCCGTTGGGCCCGACGAGCGAGACGTGCTCGCCGCGCTCCAGCCACAGCTGGGCGTCCTCGAGCAGCAGCTTGCGCTTGGGGTCGGGGGTGGGCGGGCCAACTTCCAGCCGCGCGTCCTCCAGCTCGAAGATCACGCGCCCCGTGCGCTCGGGCTTAGCGAACTGGAAGCCGAGCTCCCGCGTGTCGCGCGGATCGCGGGTGATCTTCTCGATCTTGTCCAGCGCCTTGACCCGCGACTGGGCCTGCTTGGCCTTGGAGGCCTTCGCGCGGAAGCGCTCGATGAAGCCCTCCATCCGGGCAATCTCGGCCTGCTGCTTCTCGATCGCCTTGCCGAGCGCCAGCTCGCGCGCCGCCTGCTCCTTGCGCCAGTTGTGCCAGGTGCCCTTGAAGAAGCGCGAGCGGCCGGCCTCCAGCTCCAGCACGGCGGTGCCGACGGCCTCCAGGAACCAGCGGTCGTGGGCGACGAGGACGATCGCGCAGTCCAGCGAGGTCAGCGTCTGCTCCAGCCACTCCAGCGACTCGATGTCGAGGTGGTTGGTCGGCTCGTCGAGGAGCAGCAGATCGGCCTCGACGGCGAGCGCCCGGGCCAGCGATGCGCGCGTGAGCTGGCCGCCGGAGAAGGTGTCCAACTTGCGATCGAGCGCGTCGTCGGTGAAGCCGAGGCCGTGCAGATAGGTATTGGCGCGCTCGCGCCAGCCGTAGCCGCCCGCGGCCTCGAAGCGCGCGTAGACGTCGGCGTAACGGTTCATCACCGTCTCGTCGCCCTCGGCCATCGCGACCTCGAGGCGGCCGAGCTCCTCCTCCAGCGCCAGCTGCTCCTTGCAGGCCGACAGCACGTAGTCGCGCAACGTGATGTCGCGGTCGCGCGGCGGACGCTGGTCGTGCAGCGCGATCCGGACGCCCTTCTGGAAGACGAGCTCGCCGCCGTCGATCCCGGTCTCTGACGCCAGCATGCGCAGCAGCGTCGTCTTGCCGGCGCCGTTGCGCCCGGCGATGGTCAGCCGGTCGCGGCGCTCCAGCTTGAACGAGACGCCCGCCATGAGCGGGACCCCGGCCATGTCCTTGGAGAGGTCGGATGCGATAGCGACGGCCACGCCCCCATGGTAGGTCTGCGCGCGTCAGCGGCGCACGCCGCCGTACGGCAAGCCGCCGCCGGTGCGCTGGAACTCGACGATCTCACCGTTCTCGCGTGCGACGCGGGCGGCCGTGTCCTCGTAGTCACGGAAGAGCTGCTTGAGGTGGCGCAGGCCCTGTGGCGGATGGGCGGCGAGCTCGCCGGCCAGGGCGAGCGCCGCCGCCTCAGCTTCCGCGGCCGGCGCACGGCGGGCCAGGAGCCCGAGCGCGTCAGCCTCCTCGTCACCCACCACGCGGCCGGTGAAGATCAGCTCGCGCGCCTTGGAGAGCCCGACCAGCGGCACGAGCCGCGCCGGCCCGACCGGCACGCCGAGCCGCGCGCCCGGGAAGACGAGCTTGAGGTTGTCGCCGCCGACGCGCAGGTCACAGCCGCAGGCCAGCTCGGCGCCCGCGCCGACGACGTTGCCCACGCAGACGGCGATCGTCGGTGCCGGGAACGCCTCGATCGCGCTGTAGAGGGCGGCGAAGAGCTCCATCCGGGCGACGCCGCCGGCGGCGTCGAGCTGCTCGGCGACGTCGGCGCCGGCGCACAGCGCCCGCTCGTTCGTCGTCGAGATCACCAGCGCCCGCAACGCGGCGTCGGCGGCCAGCTCGGCCAGCGCCTCCCCCAGCTCCACCAGCAGGCCGGTGTCCATCGCGTTGCGGACCTCCGGGCGGTCCAGCCGCAGGACCTCGATGCCGTCGCCGAGCCGCTCGCGTGTAAGTGCACCCATGGCGCCGCATTCAATACGATGCCCTGGCGATGCGCCGCCTGACGACCACCTTGCTGCTGAACATCACGCTGCTGGCCCTCTTCGCGCCATCAGCGCTGGCCCAGGCATCGGGCGAGGGCTCCTACGGCCCGGTCGACGACAAGACGACGACCAACACCGCGTTCATCGTCATCGCCTTCTTCCCGCTCTTCGTGCTTCTGGTCTCCCTGCTGCAGTGGCGGCTGGAGAAGCGCAAGGACGCCAAGAAGGCCGCAGTGAAGTCCGCCGGCGGCGACGCCCGCTGGCGCGGCGGTTGGTAATCCTCTTTTAGGAGACCGCGTGCAGCGCCGGGCGCTGCGTGTCGCCTGCCGTTGCTGCGGCGGCTGCGGTCGCGATCGCTTGGGCGCGGGAGCGCACGCCGAGCTTGCGGTGGATGCGCTCGGCGTGCTTGGCCACGGTGCGCTCGCTGATGCCCAGGGTCTCGGCGACCTCCGCTGACGTGCTGCCACGCGCGAGCTCCTGCAGGACGTCGGCCTCGCGGTCGCTCAGGCCCAGGTCGACCAAGCCGCGGTGCGAGAGCACCTGCCGGGCCTCGTCGAAGAACAGGACGTCACCGGTGCCACGACCGCGCCCACGGACGACGCGCGCCACGAGCCCTTGGCCGAGCGCCAGCGCATGGCCGGCCTCCGGGTGGGCCACCCACTCGGCGATGACCGCCGGCAGGCGCGGATCGTCGCGGCGGCGGATCGCGATGCCGTCGACCCGCGCGAGCGCCGCGCGCCCCGCGTCAGTGGAGAAAGCGATCTGCCCGTCGGCGTCGAGCACGACAACGGCCGTGCGCGTGTCGTCGAGGCCGCCACGCAGGCTCTCGATCAGCGTCACGCTGCGCTGGCGCAGCTCGGCGTTGCGGTAGGCCTGCACGAGATGCGGGCGGGCGAGATCGAGGACGTCGCGGTCGCGCTGGGTGAACTCCGGTCCGCCGCGCGAGATCGCGATTGCGATAACGAGGTGCTTGGGCGCGGGCAGCGCGAAGGCGACCTGGTCGCGCAGCCCCATCGGCACGAAGACCTCGCGGTAGAGCTCCAGCGCCTCGAGGTCCCGCCGCGAGATTACGTCCGAAAAGCTGTAGGCGCGGCCGTCGCGGGTGCGGACGAAGCGCTGGTAGAGCGGGTTCTGCGCGGCATAGCGGGCCCAGCTGGCCAGCTGCGCCTCGGGCGCGAGCGGATCGCAGATCGTCGCGACCGGCACGCCGCCGTCGACGAGCTCGTTGTAGGCGACGAAGTCCGCGGGCAGCAGGCGACGCAGCGCGGGCATCACGCCGGTGCGGAACTCGGTCAGGTCCTCGGCGTCGTTGGCCTCGCCAACGAGGTCCAGCACCGCGCGCACGTCGCGTTCGGAAAGACGACCCATGGTCAGCTTTGAAGGCTATTGCCTGGGTTTACCGCAACGCCCTCGACCATCGGGGGGCCTTTAGGGTCTGCGCCATGCCCGAACCCGTCCGTTACGAGCAGGTTGGCGCCGCGGCGGTCGTCACCATCGACCGCCCAGAGCGCCGCAACGCCGTCGACGGCCCGACCGCAGAGGCCCTGCATGCGGCCTACCAGCGCTTTGAGGCCGACGACGAGGCCCGCGTCATGGTCCTCACCGGCGCCGGCGGCGTGGCCTTCTGCGCGGGCGCCGACCTCAAGGCGGTCGAGACCTACGCGTCGCGGCTGTCGCTGGCCGAGGGCCCGATGGGCTTCACGCGCCTGACCCCGAGCAAGCCGACGATCGCGGCGATCGAGGGCTACTGCCTGGCCGGCGGGCTCGAGCTCGCGCTGTGGTGTGACCTGCGGATCGCGACGCATGCTTCGTCCTTCGGCTGCCCGGAGCGCCGCTGGGGCGTCCCGCTGATCGACGGCGGCACGCAGCGGCTGCCGCGGATCGTCGGCCTCGGCCGCGCCCTGGACCTGATCCTGTCGGGCCGGATCATCGACGCCGACGAGGCGTCGGCGATCGGGCTGCTGACCGAGGTCGTGCCGGCCGGCGGCGCGCTGGAGCGTGCGCTGACCTGGGCCGAGGGCCTCGCGTCGTTCCCGCAGGAGACGATGCTCGCCGACCGGCGCGCGGCGATCGAGGGCGTCGGACTGCCGCTGGCCGAGGGCCTCTTGCTGGAGGCTCAGGCAGGCCCGGCGGTCTTCGCCGACGCGGTTGCCGGCGCGGCGCGGTTCGCGGGCGGCGAAGGGCGCGGCGGCGCCGGCGCGGGCGTATAGGATCGGCTCGTCTGGGTCGAGGGAGCGAGGAGAGATCTGCATGGCGTATTTCGTGACCGGAGCGACGGGCTTCATCGGTCGACATCTCGTCGAGGAGCTGCTGCGCAACCGCACCGGCGACGTGTACGTCTTGGTCCGCGCGACCTCGCGCGACCGCTTGGACTCGCTGATCGCGTCATGGCCCGACGCGGATCGCATCCACCCGGTGGTCGGCGATCTGGCCGAGCCCAACCTCGGCGTCGACGACGCGTGGATCGCCGAGCACCGCGGGAAGATCGACCACTTCTTCCACCTCGCCGCGATCTACGACATGACCGCCGACGAGGAGCGCAACGAGCGGCTGAACGTCGACGGCACGCGCCACGCCGTCGATCTGGCCAACGCGCTGCAGGTCGGGATCCTGCATCACACGTCCTCGGTCGCCGCCGCCGGCGCGCACCGCGGCCTCTTCCGCGAGGACATGTTCGACGAGGGTCAGACGCTCCCGTCGGCCTACCACCGCACGAAGTTCGAGTCCGAGAAGATCGCTCGCGAGGACTCCACGGTCCCCTTCCGGGTCTACCGCCCCGCCGTCGTCGTCGGCCATTCCCAGACCGGCGTGATGGACAAGGTCGACGGCCCCTACTACTTCTTCAAGGCCATCCAGAAGATCCGCGGCTGGCTGCCCGAATGGGCGCCGCTGATCGGTCCGGAGCTCGGCTGGACCAACGTCGTCCCCGTCGACTACGTGGCGCGCGCGATGGACCACATCGCCCACGCCGACGGCCTCGACGGCCAGGCCTTCCACCTCGCCCACCCCAAGGGCCAGCGCTCGGGCGACATCCTCAACACGTTCGCCCGCGCCGGCCATGCGCCGCACATGGCGATGCGCATCGACAAGAAGCTGATCGACATGCTGCCCAAGGGCACGCTGTCGATGGTCATGAAGCTGCCCGCCCTCAAGGGCGTGCGCGACTCGATCCTGCAGGACTTTGGCATCCCGCCCGAGGTCATCGAGCACGTCGGCTTCAACTGCCAGTTCGACACGCGCGACACCGAGCGCGCGCTGTCCGATTCCGACATCGCGGTCCCCGAGCTCGACACCTACGCGACCAAGTTGTGGGACTACTGGGAGCGCGTGCTGGATCCGGACCTCTACAAGGACCGCTCCTTCGAGCATGCCGTCAACGGTAAGACGGTGGTCATCACCGGCGCCTCGTCGGGCATCGGCCTCTCGGCGGCGATGAAGGTCGCCAAGGCCGGCGGCATCCCGATCCTGGTGGCCCGCTCGATGGACAAGCTCGAGGCAGCACGCGACGAGATCGAGCGCGCGGGTGGCACGGCCTATGCCTACAGCGCCGACCTCAGCGCCTTGGACTCGATCGATGAGCTGGTCGCGCGCATCCTTGCCGACCACGCGTCAGTGGACATGCTGGTCAACAACGCCGGTCGCTCGATCCGCCGCTCGATCGCGCTGAGCCACGATCGCTTCCACGACTTCGAGCGCACCGTCCAGCTCAACTACCTCGGCACGATCAAGCTGACGATGGGTCTGCTGCCGCACATGCGCGAGCGCCGCTCCGGCCACGTCGTCAACGTGTCGTCGATCGGGGTGCAGACGTCGCCGCCCAGGTTCAGCGCTTACGTGGCGTCGAAGGCCGCGTTGGATGCGTGGACGCGTGTGGCCTCCTCGGAGGTCATCGGCGACAACATCACCTTCACGACCATCCACATGCCCTTGGTCCGGACGCCGATGATCGCGCCGACCAAGATCTATGACTCGTTCCCGACGATCTCGCCCGACGAGGCCGGCGACATCATCTGCGAGGCGATCCGCTCCAAGCCCAAGCAGATCAACACGCGCCTGGGCACCTTCGGCGAGGTGCTCTACGCGGTCGCGCCGAAGGCCGTCGACCAGATCCTCCACATGGCCTACAAGGTCTTCCCGGACTCGGCCGCGTCCAAGGGCGAGAGCAACCCGGACGAGAAGGCGTCGGTCGAGCAGATCGCGATGGCCAACATCATGCGCGGGGTGCATTGGTAGACGCCGCGGTCGCACGCCAGATGGCGATCATCGCCTGCGAGTGGGCGATGCCGACGTCGAGCGCGCGCAGCTGGCCGGGTGGGATCACGGCGAGGACGTCGGCGCGCAGCGTCCGGTACTCGACGAGCTTGGCCTCGAGGACGGCGATCTGGTGCTCGGCCACGACGGCGGGGTCGGCGCCGAAGAAGAGCTTGAGGACGCCGGAGTCGCGGAGCTCGGGCAACTCGTCCGGCGCGGTGCCGCGCCAAGCCTCGAGCGCGGCGCGGCCGCGATCGGTGATCGCGTAGAAGCGCCGGCGACGGCCGGTCTCCTCGCGGCGCTCAGTCGCTAGCCCGCCTGCCGCGAGGCGCTCGGGCTCGCGGTAGACCTGGGCGTGCGGCGTAGACCAGAAGTTGTCGACGCTGACGGCCATCATCTGCTTGAGGTCATACGGCGTGGCCTCGGCGGGCGCGGCGGCTTCGAGCAGCCCCAGCACGATGTAGGAGGTCGGCGTCAGCTTCGGGTCTTGCAATGGTCTCTTTCGGACGGTACGGTTCGGATTATGAGCATCGTATCCGGGACGAGGACCGATCATCGGCTTGGCTTCGCCGACCAGACCGAGGAGGTGCGCGTCGATGCGCTGCCCGTCTCGGGTGACGTTCCGACCTGGCTGCGCGGCGGCCTCGTGCGGGTCACACCCGCCCAAATGGACTTCGACCGGCGCTCGGTCTCGCACTGGTTCGACGGCATGGCGATGCTCAACCGCTTCGGCTTTGCCGGCGACGGCTCGGTCTCCTACGCCAGCCGCTTCCTGGACACCGACGCGCGCAAGGCCGCGCTGGCCTCCGGCGGCACGGCGATCTCGGGCTTTGCGACCGACCCCTGCCGCTCGCTCTTCCAGCGCGTGCAGTCCCTCTTCTCCCCCGAGCTGACCGACAACGCCAACGTCAACCTCACGCGCCTCGGCGACGAGTACATCGCGATGACCGAGACGCCGATCCCGGTGCAGTTCGACCCCGAGACGCTGGCGACGCTCGGCCACGACGAGGGCCAGAAGCAGTTCGGGCAGATCACGACGGCGCATCCGCATCACGATCCTGAGCGTGGTGAGCTTGTGAACTTTGCCGCCCAGCTCGGGGCCAAGAGCGAGTACCGGATCTACGCGCGGCGCTCGTCGAGCGAGGGTCGCACGCTGGCGACGATGGGCGTGCGCGAGCCGTCCTACATGCACTCGTTCGCGATCACGTCGCGCTATGCGCTGCTGATCGAGAACCCGCTGGTGGTCAACCCGCTGCGGCTCGCGTTGAGTGGCAAGGCGTTCATCCACAACTATCGCTGGAAGCCGGAGCTTGGTGTGCGGATTCACGCCTTTGACCGCGAGACGGGTGTGTTACACCGCTCTTGGGTTGCCGATCCGTTCTTCGTCTTCCACACCATCAACGCGTTCGAGGATGGCGAGGACATCGTCGTCGACCTGTGCGCCCATGAGGACGCGTCGATCATCGAGCTGCTGGAGCTCGAGAAGCTGCGCGCCGGGTCGGGCCATGCGGTGCTCGGCGCCCGGCCGCTGCGTTTGACGCTCGCGGCGGGCAGCGGCATGGCGAGCGCGCGGGAGCTGGCGGATGTGGATCTGGAGCTGCCGCGGATCGCGTACCGGACGCGCAATGGTCTCCCCTACCGCTACGTCTACGGGGGTAGCGCGGGTGATGCGCCGTTCTTGAAGCGGTTGGTGAAGATCGACGTGGAGGACGGCTCGCACGTTGTGTGGGATGAGCCGCATGCGTGGGCGGGCGAGCCGGTCTTCGTGCCGCGGCCGGGCGGCGAGGCCGAGGACGATGGCGTCGTGTTGTCGGTGGTGTTGGACACCGACGCGGAGTCCTCGTTCCTGCTGATGCTGGACGCGCAGACGTTCGAGGAGATCGCCCGCGCCGAGGCGCCGCAGCGCGTGCCGTTCGGGTTTCACGGGCAGTTCTTCGGCTCGTAGACGGGCGCGGGTGGCGCCCAGCTCGGGTGCGGCCGCTGCGCGCAGCGTGGTCCGTCGGCACCGAGGGAGTGAGCGTGAGCGGTGGCCCGCAACGCCATTCGTCGTCCGCCGGCGCCTGGCCCGGAGGTTCGGGGCGTTTGGAGCACAATTATTGTGCTCGAGGCGACCCGGACCGGCCTCAGAGAGGTCCGGGGCGTCTGGCCCTCACGCCGCGCGGCGCGACCGACGCCCGAACTGAACGCCAATCACGCCCCGCACCAAAACCAAAACTCAGACGTCCGCCATCTCCGACACCTGCTCCGCCTGCGCCAAGAAATCCTCCGCCTTCGCCGTCATCCGCACCAACCCATAGGCATCAAGAACAGCGCGCGGCAGCTCGGTCGCCCCCGCCGCTCGCAGCCGGCGCATCAGCTCGGCCACCTCGCGCAACGGCACCTCGTCCAGCGCCCGCGGCCCCAGCTCGCGCACGCGCACCTCGGCGGTTCCCGCCGGGCGCAGTACCTCCGAGCCGTCCTCCATCTCGATCGCCCCCGCCGCCTTCAGCCGGAACGTCGCGCCCGACAGCGGCGCGCGCGCGATCGAGGTCAGCGCCTTGCCGCCGCTGGCCTTCACGTAGAGCCGGTAGGCGCGCTCGGCCAGGATCGGCCCCTCGGCGTCCACGATCTCCAGCAACACCGGCCCGATCGCCTCGCGCCCCGCGTTGCGCGGATCGGGCACCGACCGCGCCGGCCAGGCCGTATAGGGCTCCAGGTCGACGTGGACCACGCCCTTGCGCGCCGCGCCGCCGGCGGCCACCGGGAACAGCCCGGACACGTGGCGCGCGATCCGCTCGCCGCGCGTCCAGATCGCCCCGTAAGCGCGGTGCTCCTCATCGCCCTGCTCGATCACCGCCTGGTAGCTGACGAGGTCCTCGGTGTCGACGACCTGCAACAGCTCCTTGAAGCGCGGCCGCGCCGCCAAATACGCGCCGTAATGCTCGCGCAGCGCGTCCTTGCCGCGCACCACGCGGTCAAAGCGCAGCAGGACGGCATCCTCGTGGTACTGGCCGAGCAACCCCTCCAGGTCGCCGGCCTCGGTCAGGCGCACGTGACGGTCAAACAGCTCGCGAGGCGTGGTGGTCATCGGTCCTAGAGACGGAAAACGGGAACAAGCCGCTGCTCGTGCTCGGCGTCGATGCGCGCGACGACCTCAAGGTGCTCGGCCAGCGGCGTGCCGCGCAGCTTGGTGCCC
This sequence comes from uncultured Conexibacteraceae bacterium, assembly GCA_963836485.1. Classification (GTDB taxonomy): domain Bacteria; phylum Actinomycetota; class Thermoleophilia; order Solirubrobacterales; family Solirubrobacteraceae; genus Baekduia. Next base: position 656,584 of record CAWIJS010000013.1, read on the forward strand.
AGGCCCTCGTCGACCTGGTAGATCCCGGCGCTATTGGACATCTCGATCTCGATCCGCACCGCCTTCTCGCGGCCGGGCAGGATCTTCACCGACTCGATCGCCTTCGACGACACCGAGTGGATGTTGGGCAGTAGCTTGTCGGCGCGCGAGCGGCCCTTGGCCATGTCGAGCGCGTCGGCGACGCGGACGATCGCGCCCTCGATCGTGAACGGCGCGCCTTTGGAGCGATGGCTGATGATCGCGTGCGAGGCCTCGGCGACGATGATCGTCCGCGTCGGCTCGTCGTAGATCGGCTCCAGCAGCTTGGGCAGCTTGTCGGCGGTGAGGAAGAGCGAGAACTGCTCGTGGTCGGCGCGGTGGATCGACATGCCCACGCAGTGAAAGAGCGCGGCGGCGGCGATCACGACCTCGGCGTCGCGCTCGGTCAGGCCGTGGTCGGCGACGACCGACGGGACGACGCCGCGGCGAAACAGCAAGCGCGCGAGGCGCAGTCCGATGTTGGTGACGATCTGGATGTGGACCCAGGAGTGGTCCGACATCTCCAGCCGCTCGGCGTTGATCGCCGCGGCGTGCCACCAGGCCTTGAGCTGGACGTCGGCGTTGACGGCGTCAATGAGGCGGTCGAGCTTGCGGTTGCCGCGGGCGGGCACGCGGATGTGCGCGGCGGCGACGCGCTGCTCGAGGCTCAGGGGCGTCTCTTCGGCGCTTAGGGGCGTCTCCTCGCCGCTCACCTGCCGGACCCTACCGCGGTGCGGACCTTGGCCACGACCGCGGCGGTGGAGTCGCTGCGGTCGACGCGGAGCCGTGGCAGCGCGTAAGGGTCTGCTCCCGGCCGCGCCGCACCCGTCAGCTCGGTCGTCGCGGCGCGGTAGTCGGCGGCCTGGACCGCCGCCTCGACGGTCGCGTCATAGCGCCCGGCCGGGTAGCAGAAGGCGTTGACCGGGACGCCGAAGCGTTGGCGGATCGCGGTGCGCGAGCCGGCGATCTCGCGGCGCAGCGCGGCGGCGTCGAGCGTCGTGAGATCCGGATGGGTCAGCGAATGGGCGTCGACCTCCCAGCCGTCGCTGATCATCGTCTTGACGCGGCTCGTGGTCAGCCCGCCAGGCGTGTCGAGATTGTGGAGCGCGAGGTTCAGGACGCCGGGCCAGTTGTAGGCGTGCAGGATCGTGCTGGCCTCCTTGCCCTGGCTGAGGTAGCCGTCGTCGAAGCTCAAGACGATCGGATGTGGCGGCAGCGTGTCCTTGCCGCCCCAGCCGTCGAGGACCGCGTCGAGCGTGACGGCGTTGAAGCCGGCCTTCGCGAGCGCGGCGACCTGGGCCTTCAGCGCCGCAGGAGCGACCCAGAGGCCGGCGTACTTCGCGCCCGGCGGCGCGGGCGCGATGACGTGGTACATCAGGATCGGGACCGGGGCACGCGCGTGGCCGAGGCGCTGGAGCTTGGGCTCCGAGACGCCGTTGCCGGCGGTGGACACCGGGCCGTTGAAGGCCTGCTGGGCCGCTGCCGTCGTATCGGTTGCCGAGCCCGACGGCGCGGACGACGCCCCGCAGCCGCAGGCCACGACGACCAGCACCATCAACAACACGAGGAGCGCGCGACGCGACACTCCTCAGAACCTAGTTCAGGACGTGCTCGCCGGGTCGCGCTCTGCGGCCCGCGCGGTGTGGCCGAGCATCAGCTCGCGCTGCAGGTCGCGGGGTTCCGGCCCGCCCACCCCGCTGTGCTCGTCGCGCGTGCGACGGACCCACTCACCATCGGATTGCAGCTCCCACGCGTGCGTGTCGTCGGCGAACGCGCGCTCCAACGTGTCGAGGAGGTCGTCGCGCAGGATCGGGTCCTCCACCGGCGAGACGAGCTCGACGCGCGTGTCGAGGTTGCGCGGCATCAGGTCGGCCGAGCCGATGAAGACGAGGTGCTCGTCGCCACGCTGGAAGGTGTAGACCCGTGAGTGCTCGAGGAAGCGCCCCACGATCGACACCACGCGGATGTTCTCGCTGACGCCCTCGACACCCGGCACCAGGCAGCAGATCCCGCGGAGGTTGAGCTCCACGGGCACACCGGCTTGCGAGGCGCGATAGAGCGCCTTGATGCAGGTCCGGTCGACCAAGGAGTTCATCTTCATCTGGATGCGCGCCGGCTCGCCGGCCTTGTGCGCCTCGATCGTCTGCTCGATCTCGTGCACGATGCCGTCGCGCAGGTGGTCGGGCGCGATGAGCGCCTTGCGGTAGCGCCGCGGCCGCGCGTAGCCCGTCAGGAAGTTGAACATGTCGGCAACGTCGGAGCCGAGGCGCTCGTCGGTCGTGAACAGCCCGAAGTCGGTGTAGAGCCGCGCCGTCTTGGGGTGGTAGTTGCCGGTCCCGATGTGGAGGTAGTGGCGCACGCCGTCGCCTTCGCGGCGGACGACGAGGATGCACTTGGCGTGCGTCTTGAGCGCGGGATGGCCGTAGACAACGTGGACGCCCGTCTCCTCCAGCTTGCGCGCCCATTCGATGTTGGCCCGCTCGTCGAAGCGCGCCTTGAGCTCCACCAGGCAAACCGCCTGCTTGCCGCGCTCCGTGGCTCGGATCAGCGCCGGGATGAGCGGCGTGTCGTCGGACGTGCGGTAGATCGTGAGCTTGATCGCCAGCACGTCAGGGTCGTTGGCGGCCTGCTCGACGAAGCGACCGACCGAGGTCGAGAAGGAGTCGTAGGGGTGGTGGACGAGGATGTCGCCTGCGCGCATCGCGGCGAAGATGTCCACCTTGGCGTGATGCTCGTCAGGGCGCAGGCGCGGCTGGGTGACCGACTGCCACGACGGATCGCGCAGGTCGTCGAAGCCCTTGAGGCCCACGATCTGCCACAGATCGGTGAGGTCGAGCAGGTCGTGGACCACATAGACCTGGCGGTCCTCGACCTCCAGGGCCTCGGTCAACGCGTCCCGCAGGGCGTCGGCCATGCCGGCGCCGATCTCGACGCGCACGACCTCGCCGAAGCGACGGCGGCGCAATTCGTCCTCGACGGCGGTCAGCAGGTCGTCGGCCTCATCGGAGATCTCGAAGTCGGCGTCACGCGTCACGCGGAAGACGCCGTGCTCGATGACCTCCATCCCGGGGAACAACGCCTCGAGGTTGGCGGCGATCAGCTCCTCCATCGGCACGAACGTCGTCGGCTCGTCCTCGAGCGCGACGAAGCGCGGGAGCATCTCCTTGGGGACCTTGACGCGCGCAAAGGTCACTTGCCCGGAGACCGGGTCGCGCACGAGCACCGCGAGGCTCAGCGAGAGGTTCGAGATGTAGGGGAACGGCCGGCCGAGGCCGACAGCCAGCGGCGTGAGCACCGGGAAGATCTGGCGGCGGAAGCGATGGTCGAGCGCGCGGCGCGCGTCGCTTGAGACGTCATCGATCCCCACCAGCCGGATGTCGTGCTCGGCCAGCGACGGTCGCAGATCATGCGAGAGCGTCCGGCACTGACGCTCCGAGAGCGCAAGGACCTTCTCGCGAATCGCGTCGATCGTCTCCGACGGCGTGCGGCCGTCGAGCTTGGGCGCCGTAATGCCCGCGTCAACCTGGTCGTGCAGGCCGGCGACGCGGATCATGAAGAACTCGTCGAGGTTGGACCCGAAGATCGCGGCGAACTTGCAACGCTCCAGCAGCGGCTGGCCCGCGTCCTCGGCAAGCTGCAGAACGCGGTCGTCGAAGTCGACCCACGACAGCTCGCGGTTGATGTACAACTCGGGCGCGTCGAGGTCTGACGGTGGCGGCGGGGCCGCGGCGGCGGCGTCGACGGCGCGGATGGACTCTTGCGTGAGCTGCGGATCTGGGTTCATGCGGGGCGCCCTCGACGGTAGGCGGTCGGTCGACGGCAGGCCGTTACCGTCGTGTGAACGCGATGTGATCGTCTCTGGCCCTAGGTGTACTCCACCTGGGCCAGCAGGTCGAGGACCACGCCTTCGCGCAGGCCTCCGCAGCCGACATGCAACGGACATTGCGCAGCGCGCGCGACCTCGGCGAGCAAGAGCAGACCAGCCGGCAGCAGACGGACGCGCTCGACATGCAGCCCGAGGTCGAACGCGGCGCGGTCGGCGGGGCTCGCGACGGTGCGCGCGAGGGCGTCGTCGAAGGCCGCGGCGGTGAGCTGAGCGCCGCAGAGGCGCCGCAGCGAGGTCGCGCTACCCCCGACCGCCCAGGCGACGTCGGCCGCCGGGCAGTCTGCGGCAGCGATCGCCGCGGCGGCCTCGGCGCGTGCGGCGTCGAGCTCGGCGGCGGTCGGAGGATCGCCGTGCAGATACGCCTCGGCCAGCGCGTTGGAGCCGATCGGCAGCGACGCCCACCACGTCGGCGTGCCGCCAGGCGCGCCCCACGCCAGCTCGGTCGAACCGCCGCCGACGTCGGCCACCAAGACGCTGGCAACGCCGTCGGCCGCCAGCGAGGCGGTCGCGCCCGAGAACGCCAACCGCGCCTCCTCCTCCCCGCTGAGGATTTCGACGGGCACCCCGGCGGCCGCGCTGAGGCGGGTGATGAGCGCGTCGCGGTCGGGTGCGTCGCGCAGCGCGGCGGTCGCGACGACGCGCAGCGCCGCGATGCCGGCGGCGCGAGCGGCCTCGGCCTGCTCGGCTACCGCGTCGGCGATCGCCTGGGCCTTCTCCGGTGGGATGCCGTGGGTGCGCTCGGCCGTCGTCAGCCGTACGAACGTGCGGTAGGCGGCGACCTCGATGACCGCGCCCGGTCGCTTCGGATCGGGCTCGGCAACGAGCAGCCGGGTGGTGTTGGAGCCGATGTCAATGCAGGCCGCTCGAGGCAAGGTCAGAGAGCCTTGCATGTCGGCACAGCGCGCACGAGCGGAGACGGCCTACCGCCACCGTCCCCTCGCGCCGCAGCGCACGCTGCTTGAATGCAGGGGTGGCCGCTCTCGCTCCCGCGATCCTCGTGCGCGATCTGCGCAAGTCCTACGGTCAATTTGAGGCAGTGCGGGGCATCGACTTCGAGGTCGCGTCCGGCGAGGTCTTCGGTTTGCTGGGCCCCAACGGCGCCGGAAAGACGACGACGGTCGAGATCCTCGAGGGCTATCGCCAGCGCAGCGGCGGCATCGTCTCGGTCCTCGGCCAGGACCCTGAGCGGCGGCCGCGCGAGCTGCGCAAACGCATCGGGATCGTCCTGCAGTCGACGGGCATGTACCGCCACATCACGGTCCGGGAGGCGCTGGCGCATTGGGCGCGCTTCTACCCGCATCCGCGCGATGTCGACGAGGTCCTGTCGCTGGCCGGTCTGCAGGAGAAGGCCGATGGGCTCGCGCGCACGCTCTCGGGCGGCCAGATGCGCCGGCTGGACTTCGGGCTGGCGCTGGTGGGCGACCCCGAGCTGATCTTTTTAGACGAGCCGACCACGGGCTTTGACCCGGCGGCGCGGCGCGCAGCGTGGGACGTCGTGCGCTCGCTGCAGGAGCTCGGCAAGACCGTCCTGCTGACGACGCACTACCTAGACGAGGCCCAGGCGCTCTGCGATCGCGTGGCGATCATCAAGGAAGGGCGGATCGTCGCCTCCGGACCGCCGGCCGAACTCGGCGCCTCCTCGTCGACCTACACGGTCGCGTGGCGCTCGGCAGAGACCGGCGCGATGGAGTCGCGCGAGACCGAGGATCCGACGGCGCTGCTGCATCAGCTGACGAGCGCGGCGCTGGCGCGCGGTGGGCAACTGCAGGACCTTTCGGTGGCTCGTCCGTCGCTGGAGGACGTCTACTTGGAGCTGACCGCCGAGCCGCCCAGCGAGAGCGCCGGCGACCGCGATGGCGACGGCGCGACGGAGGCCACCGCGAATGTCTGACGCGCTCGTGCTCGCGTACCACCAGTACCGCCTCGAGCGCCGGATGTTCTGGCGCAACCCGAGCGCCGCGTTCTTCAACTTCCTGCTGCCGCTGCTCTTCCTCGCGCTCTTCGGCGCGATCTTCAGTGGCAATCAGGATGACTTGAACGTCCTGATCCCGGGCATCGCGGGCATGTCGATCATGGCGACGACGTTCTCGTCGTTGACCATGAACTTGACCTTCCTGCGCGAGCAGGGCGTGTTGAAGCGCATGCGCGGCACGCCGCTGCCCGAGGGCTCCTACCTGCTCGGCGTCTTCGGCAACGCCGTGGCCAACGCGATCATCCAACTGACCTTGGTGATCGTCGCCGGCAAGCTGCTGTTCGGCACCGGCTGGCCGAAGGAGTGGATCGAGTTGGTGGTCTACGTCGGCGCCGGCGTCGTCTGCCTCGCCGCGCTCGGCGTCGCGTGGTCGCACGTGATCCCCAACTACGACGCGGCCGCGGCCTACTCCAACATCATCTTCTTGCCGGTGATCTTCATCAGCGGCGTGTTCTACGACGTCAACAACGCGCCGCAGTTCCTGTTGCATCTCGCGCAGGTGCTGCCCCTGGTGCACATCATCGACGGGCTGTCGGGAGCGCTGGTGAGTGGCCGGTCGCTGAGCGACAACCTGTCGGGACTGTGCGTCATCTGCATCTGGACGCTGGTGGGGCTGTTCTTCGCGGTGCGCGGGTTCTCGTGGGATTCGCGGCGGGACGATTAGCGACTCTGGGCGACCCGGATCGATGCTCCAGCCTACGGCGCGAACCGCTCCCATCCCAGCGCGATCGCCAGCGTCACCGTCGCGGCCACCAGCAACGCAACCAGCTGCGGCAGCCCGCCCAGCCCATAATGCACCACGACGCTCACCGGCAGCGTGCCGAGCACAACCGCCAGCACCGGGAAGGCGACGATCCACGCCACGATGACCGCCCCGCTCATCCCGGTCTGATCGCCGTAGGTGACCGAGAGCAGGCTGGGCGGCAGCTGCCCGCCGCGGCGGCTGCTCAAAGCCGCGCAGAGCGTGACCGCGGGCGTCGCAGCGACGACGAACAGCGCAGCACCGCCACCATGTGGCGGCAGCGCCCCGGCAGCCGCGCACGCCACTGCCGCAACGACCGCGCCGAACACCACAACCACCGTCGGGACGATCGCGTGCTGGCTCAGCACATGCCCCATCCGCGCCCGCAGCAGCACCCGCGCCCTTCCCGGCTGGTCGGTCTCAGCGCGCAGCGGCTCCAGCAGCCGCGACGCTCCCACGTACACCGCCAGCGCACCGCCGGCGACCGCGGCCGGATGCTCACCGTTGATCAGGCAGACCGCGGTCCCGCCGGCGGCGAGCACCAGCGCCTCACCCAGACGCTGTGGCGTGGCGAACAGGGCGACCGCATCGCGCCAGGCGACCGCAAGCCGGGGCGAACGCGGGACCCGCAACCGCGCGCCGCGCCCTGCCGTCGGGCCCGCGTTGACGCTGCTGAGGCTGCGCCGCACGTAGCGCGCGTTCATGGAGTACAACGCCGCCACCGCGCCGCCGCGCGCCTCGGCCCGCAACATGTGGCGCTCGGTCGAGCAGCGGCCACGGCGCGCCAGCGCCAGCAGGACCACACCAGCGGCCGCCAGCGCCACCAACGCGAGCGCGACCGGCCACCCATCAGCGTCCGGCGCCAGCGGCTGGACCGCCCAGCCCCAGGGCCCGCACCACAGCGCGATGTGACGCCCGGTGCTTCCCGAGGCGCTGACCACCACCAGCGCGACCGCTGCGACGAAGACCGGCCAGCTCGCCCGCCGCGTCGCGCGATCCCAACGCGCCGAGCCCGCGACCAGCGACGCGCCGGCGACACCCAACAGCCCGAGCAGCGCGATCGCGACGATGAACGCGCCGGCGCGTTCGGCATCCACTCCTCGACCGTGGCCCGCCACGCCGACCACGACGACCGCCGCGACGACCGCCGCGACGCCGGCCCCCGCGACCAGCCCACGGACGAGCCGTCCAAGCACCAGCTCACCGCGCCGCAGCGGAGCGCCCAGCAGCTGTGCCACGTCGGCGATCGAGAAGACCACCGGACCCTGCACGGCACCCCAGCGCACCAGCGCCAGCAGCCCGACCAGCGCGAGCGAGGGCCCCCAGGTCCCAACGGTGCGCGGCGTCGCGACCTCAGCCAGCGCCTCGCTCGCCGTGCCGTAGACGAACGGCCCGCCGATCGCCAGCGTGATGAACACGTAGTAGACGGGCTCCAACCGCTTCAACAAGCTCGGTGGCGCCTGGACCGTGCGCCAGAAGGCCCGGATCTCGCGGACCGGCGTGCGCGCCGAGCCCGGCGACGACGGCGACGGCGTCGGCGCCACGGCCACCGCGCTAGGCATGCTCGGGCAACCAGCCGCGCTGGGCCGCGCGCGCCCGGACCTCGCGCCACGGCCCGCGGTCGAGCACCTCACCCTCTCCGAGCACGATCGCGCGGTCGGCGACATCGTCGGCGAAGGCCATCTGGTGGGTGGTCAGCAGGATCGCCGTGCCGGCCGCCTTGGCCTCCACCAGCAGCTCGGCCAGCAGCCGCTGCGACGGCGGATCGAGGCCGACGACCGGCTCGTCGAGCACGAGCAGTTGCGCCGGGCGGATCAGCGCGCAGGCCAGCCCGGTCTTCTGCTTGAGGCCACGCGACAGCTCGGTCGGCAGGAAGTCGGCGCGATGGTCGAGGCCGAGACGGACGAGCAGCGCGTCGATCCGCGCGTCAAGCCCGTCGTCGGCCACGCCGTGCGCCAAGGCGACGAGCGCGAGGTGCTGGCGCACCGTGAGGTCGTCGTAGAGCAGTGGCGCATCGGGCACGAGCGCCAGCGCCGCCCGCGCCGCCTCGGCGTCGGGCTCGGTGTGCGGATCGTGGCCGCAGATGCGCACGGTGCCGTCGCTGGGCTCCAGCAGGCCGGCGATCGTGCGCACCGCGGTCGACTTCCCGCTGCCGTTGGCGCCAATCAGCGCGACGCACGTGCCGCGCTTGAGATCGAGGTCGAGGCCGGCGAGCCCGACGAGCCGGCCGTAGCGGCGCGTCAGGCCGCGGACGTGCAGAGGAAGGTCGTCGGACACGCGCGCAGTCTGACGATCGACAGGATGAGGCACCCCGTCATCCTTCGGACGCCCCTCCGGCGATCCACCGCGCGGGCGGTTGGCCAATCGCCGCGACCGGGGTCTCGTGGAGTGGACCGCTCTCCCATTCCGGCGCCAGCAACCCGTAGACGTGGACGTCGAGCTGGCGGTCGCCGTGGCGGTGCCAGCCGCGTAGCGTCCCCTCGCGCGTGAAGCCGACGCGCTCCAGCGCCGCGGCGCTGCGCGCGTTCTCCGGGTTGGAGTACGCGCCGACACGCTCGAGCCCGCAGATCGCGAACGCCAGGTGCGCGATCAGCGCCTTGGCCTCCGCGTTGGCCCCGGTGCCCCAGTGCGCGCGCCCGAGCCACGTGCCGACCATCGCGCGGCGGTCGCGGGTGCTCAGCTCGGCCAGGCCGGTGACGCCGATCGGCCCGTGCTCGCGATCGTGGATGACGAAGTCCAGCTGGGCGCCAGCGTCGCGCTTGGCCTCCTGCTCGGCGATCCACGCCAGCGGCTCCTCGACGCTCGCGTACGGCCCCCACGAGAACCATCGGGTGACCTCCGGATCGCTGGCCAGCACGAGCAGCGCCGGGGCGTCATCGGGGTCGGGCAGGCGCAGGGTCAGGTGCGGTCCACGAAGCTCCATCGGCACGGCATCATGGCGAGATGCTCGCGATCCTGTACGACGTGCACGGCAACCGGCCCGCGCTGGAGGCTGTCTTGGACGATGCGCGCGACGCCGGTGCCGACCGGTTCCTGCTCGGCGGCGACTACGCGGCGTTCGGCGCGTGGCCGGTGGAGTGCGTGGACATCCTGCGCGCGCTGGGCGAGCGCGCGACGTGGATTCGCGGCAACTGGGAGCGCTGGCAGGCCGACCCCAGCGCGCTGCCCGACAGCCCGGTCACCCAGGGCGCCGCGCGCTGGGTCTGCGACCAGTTGGGCGACGAACTCGTCGCCGAGCTGGCCGCGCTGCCAGCGCAGGCGATCATCGGCGACACGCTCTTCGTGCACGGCTCGCCGCTCTCCGACATCGAGCCCTTCGGGCCCGAGCCCGACGCCGAGGGCGACGACCAGATGCTGGCTGGCGTGACGCAGCGGCGCGTCGTCTTCGGCCACAGCCACCTGCAGTTCTCGCGGCCGACGCCGAGCGGTGTTGATCTCGTCAACCCGGGCAGCGTCGGCGAGCCGTGGGACGGCGACGTCCGGGCCGCGTACGCGCTGCTCGACGACGACACCATCACCCTCCGCCGCGTGACCTACGACGTCGAGGCCGCGGCGACGGCCGTCGAGCGCCTCGGCGATCCGCGGGCCACCACCACCGCCGAGCGCCTGCGCACCGCGCGCTTCTAGGCCGGCGTCTGGCGCGGCGTGCCGGGCGCCGTCGGCGCGTCGGGCAACAACGTGTGGAACATGCTGCCCTGGCCGGGCGTCGACTCGACGTAGATGCGCCCGCCGTGGCGCTCAGCGATGCGGCGGCAGATCGCCAGCCCGATGCCGGTCCCCGCGTAGGCATCGCGACCATGCAGGCGCGTGAACATCGCGAAGATCCGCTCCTGATCGGCCTCGTCGATCCCGATGCCGTCGTCGGCAACGGTCAGCACGCACGCGCCCATCGTCCGCCGCGCGCTGACGCGCACCGTCGGCGACTGACCCGGCGGATGAAACTTCACCGCGTTGCCGATCAGGTTCTGCAGCAGCTGGGTCAGCTGCGTGGGCTCGGCCTCCAGCGTCGGGAGGTCGCCAACCTCGACCGTCGCGCCGGTCTCGGCGACCGCCGGCCCGAGCACCACCAAGACGTCATCGACCAGCGCGTGCAGGTCGACCTGCTCGCGGCGCGGCTCCTCGTTGGCGACGCGCGAGTAGGCCAGCAGATCGTCGATCAGGTGGCGCATGCGCACCGCGCCGTCGCTGGCCTGGCGCAGGTACTCGCGCCCCTTCTCATCGAGGTCCTCGGCGCTGCGGCGCTCCAGCAGGCCGAGGAAGCTCGCGACCATGCGCAGCGGTTCTGAGAGATCGTGCGACGCGGTGTAGGCGAAGTCCTGCAGCTCGGCGTTGGTGCCCTGCAGACGGTCGGCCCGCTGCGCCAGCTCGTGCTCCATCGCCAAGCGCTCGCTGACGTCGCGGCCGACGATGTAGAACGCCTCGTCGCCCGGCCCGCCGCTCCAGGCCATCCAGCGGATCGACCCGTCGAGGCACACCATCCGGCAGACGTACTCGGTGATCGTCTCGCCCTGGGCCAGGCGCCCGATCTGCACCTCGGTCTCGGAGCGATCCTCGGGATGGACGATATCCAGATACGGCTTGGTCTCCATGACCGCGCGCGGCCAGCCGAGCTGCTGCTCCCACGCGTCGTTGAAGTGCTTGAGCAGGCCGTCGAAGCCCGCTGCGGCCAGCAGATCGGGCGACATCGCGAACAGGCGCGTCAGGTGCTCGGTCGCGGCAGGATCGAAGGCCGACGTTCCGATTGCCGTGTGCAGGCGGTTCATGTCCAGCTCCTCCGCGGCGCATCCTCTCATAGCGCGCACCGCACGACGAGGGGCGATTGCGATCCGCCACGTGGCATGCTGAAGGCCATGGACGATGCCGAGGATCCCGTCGACCTCGTCGCCTCCGTCGGCCCGCTGGACGCGGTCGTCGAGACGCTGCGCGACATGCTCCACCGCTCCGGCGCCTTACGCCTGGCGGTGGTCGTCGACATGCCCGAGGGGCCGGCCGCGCTGGTCGACGTCGGGCGGCTCGCGCCCGTCGAGGTCCGGATCGCAGAGCGCACGATGCACCTCCCCCACGCCATCGAGCTCGAAGCCGAGTCGCTGGCCGGCGAGATCCACCTGCGCCAGCTGCCGCCGTTCGAGGTCGAGCCCGAGACCGGCCAGGTGACCGGAACGCTCGGCGGACTCGACATGCTCGCCGACGCGATGCGCGCCCTGGCCGAGCTGCTCGGCGGCCGCAGCGTCGCGATCGCGGTCTACCAGACGGTCACGCCCAAGGTCGACCTCACGGTCACCGCACGCCACGGCGAGTCGGTGCTCGTGACGCTCGGCGACCACGAGTGGGAGCTGCCCGAGCGCTAGCGATCAGCGCAGCTGCGCGGAGCTCAGCCCGAGCAGCTGGCGCGCGATGATCAGCAGCTGGATCTGCTGGGTGCCCTCGAAGATGTCGAGGATCTTCGCGTCGCGCGCCCACTTCTCCAGCAGCAGCTCCTCGCCGTAGCCCAGCGTGCTCGCCAGGGCGACGCAGCGCAGCGCGACATCCACGCAGGTCCTGCCCGCCTTGGCCTTGGCCATCGACGCCTGCAGCGAGTTCGGCTTGCCGTTGTCGGCCATCCACGCGGCCTGCAGCGTCAGCAGATAGGCGGCCTCGTAGTCGGCGTCCATCGCCAGATAGTCGGCGGCCGCGGCGGTCTGCCGGCTGGCCGGGACGTCCCAGTCGACCTCGACGCCCGCCTCGGCCAGCAGCTCGCGGGTCGCCTCCAAGCAGGCGCGCGTCAGGCCGACGGCCATCGCCGCCACGAGCGGCCGCGTGTTGTCGAAGGTCTGCATCGCGCCAGCGAAGCCGTTGGTGACCTCGATGCCGGGCGGGCCGAGCAGATTCTCCTTAGGTACACGACAGTCCTGGAGCGTGAACGCCGCGGTGTCCGACGCGCGGATGCCGAGCTTGTGCTCGAGGCGGTCGAGCTTGAGCCCCGGGTTGGAGCGCTCGACCACGAAGGACTTGATCGCGGCGCGCCCGAGATCGCGATCCAGGGTTGCCCAGACGACGATGAGGTCGGCGCGCTCGCCGGCCGTCACGTAGATCTTCTCGCCGTTGAGGACGTAGTCGTCGCCGTCGAGGACCGCGGTCGTGCGGATCGAGGCGCTGTCGCTGCCCGCCTCGGGCTCGGTGATCGCCATCGCCGCCCACTGGCCGGCGAAGCGCTCGAGCTGTTCGTCGTCGGCGACCGACGCGATCGCCGAGTTGCCCAGGCCCTGGCGCGGGACCGAGAGCAGCAGGCCGACGTCGCCGCGGCAGAGCTCCATGATCGACAGCGCGGTCGACAGGTTCGACCCATTGCGATTGTCCTGCGAGCCTTCATCATTGGCCGAGCGGCGCACGCCAGCCGCACCCGCCCCGCCCATGTCGCTGCCGTCGTTCATCCCGTCGATGAGCGCGGCGAGCATGTCGAGCTCGACCGGCCGCGCGTGCTCCTCGCGGTCGTACTTGCGCGAGATCGGCCGGAAGACCTCATCGGCGACCTGCCGCGCCTGGGCGACGAGCGGGCCGAACTTGCGGGGGACTTCAAGGTTGATCATTAGACGACCAGAACGCCTTCCATGAGGCCGGTGGCCCGCAGATCGCGGTACCAGCGTTCGACGGGATGCTCGGCGATGTAGCCCGCGCCGCCGAGCAGCTGCACGCCTTCGGACCCGATCTGCATGGCCTGCTGGCCGGCCAGTGAGCGGGCCAGAGCGGCCTCGCGCGAGAAGTCGGCCTCGGCGTCGGCGCGTGCCGCCGCGCGCAGCGTGACGAGCCGCAGGCCCTCGAGCTCGACCGCGATGTCGGCGACCGAGAAGGCCACCGCCTGACGATGGCTGACGGGCTCGCCGAACGCGATGCGCTCGTTGACGTAGGGGATGACGTAGTCCAGGACCGCCCGGCCCACGCCGGCGGCGATCGCCGCCCAGGCCAGCCGCGAGCGCGCGATACATTCGGCGTAGACCTTGGGGTCGGCCGCGCCGAGCAGCGCGCCCGGGCCGACCGCGACGTCCTCCAGCTTCACGCGCCCGAGCGCGGCCCCGCGCAGGCCCATCGCCGGGTCGGCCTTCACGTGCACGCCGCCGGCGGCGGGCTCGACCAAGAAGAGCGCGGGTCCGCCGCCCTCGACCCGCGCGGCGACGACCAGCAGCTCGGCCTCCTCGGCGCGCGGAACGAGCGTCTTGAGACCGGAGAGCACGTAGCCGCCGCCGGCCTGCCGGCGCGCGACCGTCTCCAGCTCCCGAGGGTCGAATAGCGCGCGCGGCTCGGCGACCGCCAGCGCGGCGGCCGGGACGTCCTCGCTGACCAACGCGGGCAGGTAGGTCGCCTGCTGGTCGGCGTCGCCCCAGAGCGCCAGCGCGGTCGCGACCGCCGCCGGCGCGAGCGCGCCGACCGTCAAGCCGGCGTCCCCGTGGGCCAGCGTCTCGGCGGCCAGCACCGCGGTCACCGCAGAGCGCTCGCTGATCGCTCCGCCCAATTCCTCGGGGACGCCGAGCATCGTGAGGCCGAGCTCGTTGGCCTCGGCGAAGACCTCGGCGGCGCCCTCGCCGCGCTCGGCCGCCGCGGCGGCCGGCCGCAGCCGCGCGGCCGCGAAGTCGCGCCACGCCTCGACCAGCATCTGCTGCTCGTCGTCGAGCGTGAGATCGAAGAGCCCGGCGCCCGACGACGGGCGCGGGCGAGCCGGGCGGCCGAGCCGCGTGCCGGCAGCGAAGGTGCGACCGGCGCGGCCGGCGACTCGGAAGCCGTCACGCGTGGCGCGGTAGAGCACGCGCTCGGCCGGCTTGCGGACGCCGAGGCGGTCGACGACATCGGAGCCCGCGATGCGCGTCAGCGCGCGCAGCCCGAGGCCCATGGAGCGATCGGCGGCGGTCATCGACGGCTGCCGTCCTTCTCGACCGCACCGGCCAGCAGCCCGGGCTCGACCGTCGCGATCAGCAGGTTGGCGGCATCGCGCGCCGGCATCGCCCCCGTGCGCAGCCACCAGCGCGCCAGCGCCTCGGCGGCGGCCATCACCATGACCGACGTGGCCTCGATGACCGCGCCCGAGCCGGTCCGGCGGTGCGGCGGCATCAGCGCGACGGTGGCCTGCGCCACCATTGCCAGCAGACGCTCGCGATAAACCGCGACCGCGGCGGCGATCTCCCCCGACTGCGGCACGGTCTCGTCGAAGAGCACGCGCCAGGCGTCGCGATCGCGATCGACGAAGTCATAGAAGGCGATGACGCCCAGACGCACGGCCTCGGCCGGCGTGCTCGCACGCTCAACGGCGGCGACCACTGCACCGATCAACGCCTCGCCGGCCGGCGCCATGCAGGCCTCGTACAGCCGATCCTTGTTGCCGAAGTAGGCATACAACAAGGGCTTCTTGACGCCGACCTCCAGCGCGATGTCCTCCATCGTTACCGCGGCGAAGCCACGGCGAGCGAACTGCTCATGGGCCACCCGCAGCACTTGCTCTTCGCGGTCGGCACGGGACAGGCGACGGCGGGAAATCGCACCCGCGTCGGCCCTCGGTCGGTCATCGGCGCTCGTCATCGAGCCGCGGACCGTAGCGGTTTGTTTATACGTCGGTCAACTGGCCGTTGGCGTTCGGACGACGCCGACGGTCCGTGGGCCTAACTGCTATGGCGCCAGGCGCACCGGCAGCGTCTTGAGCTGGTTGATGAACGGCGACTCCGCGTAGAGCGGCTGGCCGTCGAGCTCCATCTGCGGAAAGCGCGCGAGCGTCTCCTCGATCAGGATCCGCAACTCCAGCCGCGCCAGCGCGGTCCCGAGGCAGAAGTGGCGGCCGCCGGCGCCGAAGGCCTGGTGCTCGGGGTTGCGCGTGACGTCGAAGTGGTCCGGGTCCTCGTAGCGCGTCTCGTCGCGGTTGGACGAGACGTACCACATGACCACCTTGTCGCCCTCGCGAATCTGCGCACCGTTGAGCTCCACATCGCGCGTCGCCGTGCGGCGGAAGTGCGCGAAGGCGGGGAACATCCGCAGCGCCTCCTCGACCGCGCTGCCGACCAGCGACGGATCGTCGAGCAGTAGCTGGCGCTGCGTCGGGTCCTCCAGGATCGCGCGCATGCCGCTGCAGTACGTGGCCTTCGTCGAGTCGTTGCCCGCTGCCACGAGCAGGAAGAAGCCCATGACGATCTCGTGCTCTTCGAGCTTCTCGCCGTCGATGTCGGCATGGACGAGGACGCTCATCAGGTCCTCGGTCGGGCGCTCGCGGCGCTCGGCGATCAGCGCGGCGCAGCGCGCGAAGATCTCGGGCACGTCGCGCTCCATGACCGTCGTGACGCCCTCGGGGTTGAGGTCCGGATCGCCCGCACCCAGCGTCGAGTTCATCAGCCGCGCCCAGATCTCATCGTCCTCGGGCGCGGTGCCCATGAAGCTCCCGATGACGCGCGCGACGACCGGCTGGGCGACGTCGGTGACGAGGTCGCAGGTCTCGCGGCCTTCGAGGCGGTCGAGCACGCTCTTGGTGATCTCGCGGATCGCCGGCTCGTGCTCGGCGATGCGCTTGGGCGTGAAGCCGCGCTGGAAGAGCGCCTTGAGCCGGTCGTGCTTGGGCGGGTCCATCCCGATGAACATCGCCTGGCTGAGCTCCAGCGGGAGGATCGCGTTGGTCAGCGCCGTGAAGCCGGTGGCCGACGAGTAGGTCTCCCAGTCGCGGCTGACCGCGTGGACGTCGTCGGCGGTGGTGACCGACCAGAAGCCGGCCTCCTCGGGGTACTCGGTGATCTTCGAGGTCCAGTGCACCGGGCACTGGCCGCGCAGCTGGGAGAACAGCTCGTGGGGCGGGCCGTCCTGCCACTGCTCGCGCTCGGTGACGAGCGTCGTTTCGAGGGGGGAAACGGGATCGGCGGACATGGGTTGACACTCTGTCAAATCTGGCGCTCGAACACCAACTCCAGGCCATCGATCTCGTCGTGCTGCTCACCCACCTGCGTGAAGCCGAAGGCGCCGGCCAGCGCCAGCGACGCCGCGTTGTCAGGGCTGATCGACGCGCGGGCGATCGTGGCGCCGTGCGCGCGGGCGTAGGCCAGAAGCTCGCCCAGCGCCGCACGTGCGTGGCCGCGGCGGCGATGCTCAGGAGTGATCCGGTAGCCGACCTCGACCATCCCCTGCGGATCGGGCGGACCGTGGAAGCCGGCGTGGCCGACGACCATCCCCGCGGCCTCGCCCTCGACGACGACGACCGCGCGCACCAACCACCGCGCGCAGTCGGGCTCACCGATCATCTGGCCCAGGCGCAGCGTCCACAGCCAGGTCTCGGCGAGGAACTCCGCGGGCAGTTCGATGCCCGCGGCCTCGCGGGCGCCGGCGAGGTCGCTGGCGATCAACCGCTGCAGGACCGTCGCGTCGAGAAGCTGCAAGCGGACGGCGGACGGTGACATGGCCGCCATCCTCTCCTACCTCTAGGCTGCCGGTGTGGCCTCCGCCCCTGCCGAGACGTTCCTGCTCGTCGACGGGGAGAACATCGATGCGACGCTGGGCGGCAGCCTGCTCGGCCGGCGGCCCGCACCCGAGGAGCGGCCGCGGTGGGATCGCGTGCGCGACTACGGGCGCGCCGTGTGGGACCAACCGGTGCGCGGGCTCTTCTTCCTCAACGGCTCCGGGCAGATCCCGATGCCGTTCGTCCAGGCGCTCGACGCGCTGGACTTCCGCCCGGTTTTGCTCAGCGGGCCGGCGGGCGTCAAGGTCGTCGACATCGCGATCCAGAAGACGCTGGCCGCGCTCGCGCAGCGCGGTCGCGGCGACGTACTGCTGGCCAGCCACGACGGCGACTTCGCCCCGCAGATCGCCGAGCTGCTGCGCGACGTGGACCGCCGCGTCGGCATCATGGGCTTCCGCGAGCTGATCAGCTCCTCGCTGCAGGAGCTGACCGACGACGGGCTGGAGATCTTCGACCTCGAGGACGACGTCGGGGCGTTCACGGTCGCGCTGCCGCGCCTGCGCGTGATCCCGATCGACCAGTTCGACCCCTGGTCGCTGCTGGCCTGAGGCGCGACGGGTGGCGCGCGCCTACCCCCGCACCTCGCCCAGCCCCATGTCGCGCCCGATGATCTCCTTCATGATCTCGTTGGAGCCCGCCCAGATCTTGGTGACGCGGGCGTCCATCCACGCGTGGGCGACCTCGTACTCCTCCATGTAGCCGTAGCCGCCGTGGAGCTGGACGCAGGCGTCGATGACGAGGTTCTGGACCTCGGCGCTCCACCACTTGGCCTTGGCGGCATCGACCGCGGAGAGCTCGTGCTTGGCGTGCGCGACGACGCACTGGTCGACGAAGGCCTGGGTGACGTCCAGGCGCGTCTGCAGATCGGCGGCGAGGAAGCGCGAGTTCTGGAAGGTCCCGATCGGCCGGCCGAAGGCCTTGCGTGACTTGATGTAGTCCAACGTGACCGCAAAGATATGCTGCGCATGCGCGGTGTTGGAGATCGATGAGCCCAGCCGCTCCTGGGCGAGGTGCTCCATCATGTGGTGAAAGCCACGGTCGACCTCGCCGATCAGCTGGTCGTCGGTCACGCGGACGTTCTCGAAGAAGAGCTCAGCGGTGTCGGCCTCGTGCTGGCCAACCTTGTGGAGCTTGCGCCCGCGCTGGAAGCCCTCCATCCCCTCCTCGACGGCGAAGAGCGAGATGCCGCGGCCCTTGGGGTCGGTCGCCGTCCGCGCCGCGACGATCACCAGGCCGGCGTGCGCGCCGTTGGTGATGAAGGTCTTCGAGCCGTTGATGACCCACTCGTCGCCGTCGCGCTTGGCGGTGGTCTTGAGGGCCTGGAGGTCGGAGCCCGCCTCCGGCTCGGTCATGCCGATCGCGGTGATCATCTCGCCGCTGCAGAACCTCGGCAGCCAGCGCTGCTTCTGCTCTTCGGTGGTCAGGCGCGTGAGGTACGGCGCGCAGACGTCGGAGTGGATCGTGAACGACGAGGAGTACGCCATCCCCGCCCGCGACAGCTCCTCGTTGAAGATCGTGTTGTAGCGGAAGTCGACGTCGCTGCCGCCGTACTGCTCCGGGATCGCAACACCCAGGAAGCCGGCATCACCAGCGGTCTTCCAGACCTCGGCCGGAATCCTCCGCGCCTCCCGAATCTCCTCGGCGCGCGGCAGGATCTCCCGATCCACAAACGCGGCAGCGGACTCGCGAAAGAGCTTGTGATCGTCGTCGAAGAGCGTGCGGGGCAGCGACATGCGGCCGGACTATACGCGCGCGTTCAGGAGATCGATGCGATCTCGTCCGCCAACTCGGCGACGGACTCGAGGATGCGCGAGGGACGGAAGGGGAAGCGGTCGGCGGACTCGCGGGTGGAGACGCCGGTGAGGACCAGGATGGTCTCCAGACCGGCTTCCAGGCCCGAGACGATGTCGGTGTCCATGCGGTCGCCGATCATGGCGGTGGTCTCGGAGTGGGCGTCCAGCGCGTTGAGCGCGGAGCGCATCATGAGCGGGTTGGGCTTGCCGACGTAGTAGGGCTCGACGCCGGTGGCCTTGCTGATCAGCGCGGCGACCGAGCCCGTTGCGGGCACGAGGCCGTCGGGGCTCGGGCCCGAGGGGTCCGGGTTGGTCGCGATGAAGCGCGCGCCCGCGGCGATCAGGCGGATCGCGTGGGTGATGCGCTCGAAGGAGTAGGTGCGGGTCTCGCCGAGCACGACGTAATCGGGATCGCGCTCGGTCAGCGTGTAGCCGGACTCGTGCAGCGCGGTCGTCAAACCGGCCTCGCCGATGACGTAGGCCGAGCCGCCGGGGCGCTGGTCGTCCAGGAACCGGGCGGTCGCCAGCGCGCTGGTCCAGATCGCCGTCTCCGGCACCTCGAGGCCGCTCGCCCGCAGCCGGGCGCTCAGGTCGCGCGGGGTGTAGATGGAGTTGTTGGTCAGCACGAGGAACGGGATCGCGCGTGCGCCCAGCCCGGCCAGGAAGCGATCCGCGCCGGGGATTGCGTCCTCCTCGTGGACGAGCACGCCGTCCATGTCCATCAACCAGGACTCGACCGTGCGCCGCGTCATTCAGACCCGCTCGAGAAAGGAGCGCACAGCGGCCGAGCAGGCCTCTGGCTCGTCGTCGTAGACGAAGTGCTTGGCGCCGCTGATGATCACGAGCTCGGTGTCGGGCAGCTCCTCGGCGAAGCGGTGCGCGCCGGCGACCGGCGCGAACGGGTCGTCCTCGCCCCACAGGATCAGCGCGGGCGCGTCGACCGTCGCGAGGTCATAGTCCTCCAACTCGGAGAACTCGCCCGAGCGGTAGAGCTCCAGCTGGCCGCGCCGGCGCTCGGGCGACCTATAGGCCTTGAAGTACTCGTCGAGGCTGCGGTCGTCCAGGCCCGAGCTCACCGCGCGCAACATGGCGCCGAAGCCCTCGCGGTCGGTCCCCTCGATGAGCTCCTCCCCTTGACCGGGCGTGCGCATCGCCCGCGCCAGCCCGTGCCACTTGCCGTCGGAGAAGAACCCCGTGTTGCTGATGACCATCGCCCGGATCAACTCGGGGTGCTCGCACGCCCAGCGCAGGCCGATCAGCCCGCCCCAGTCGTGGACGACCAGCACGACCTCGCCGAGCTCCTGCTCGCGGTGAAACGCGTCGACCGCGTCGACGTGCGCCTGCCACGTGCCCGAGCCGGCGTAGGGCGAGTCGCCGTAGCCGGGCAGGTCGGGCGCGACCGCCTGCCAGCCCGCATCGGCGACGGTCTCCAGGAGATGGCGCCACATGTAGGAGGACTCGGGGTAGCCGTGCAGGCAGAGCACGGTGCCCTTCGGCGCCTGCACCGGCAAGGACTCACGGTAGACGAGCGGCATCGCTGCGCAGCCTACCCGTGACGGGTAACTTCCCAGCCGTGTCTCGCCTCTCCAAGCCCAACGCCGGCCACGTCTTCGTCGGCGCCGGCCTCCTGCACTTCCTGACCCCTCGGCACTACGAGGCGATCATGCCCGATTACCTGCCGGCCCACCGCGAGCTGGTCTACGCCAGCGGCGTGGCCGAGGCGGTCGGCGGCGCGGGTCTGCTCAGCAGCTCACCGACGGTGCGCAAGTACTCGGCCTGGTGGCTGGTCGCGACGCTGATTGCGGTCTTCCCCGCCAACGTCCACATGGCCGTGCATCCGGAGCGCTACCCGCAGGTCCCGGGCGGCAAATTCTCCCTGTACGCGCGCCTGCCGTTGCAGTTGCTCTTCGCGAAGTGGGTCCTCGCGACCGCGCATCGCCAGGGCTAATCCGTCACCTTTGCCGCACCCGCGCGTTGGAGGAGGTGGATGCGCACGCAACCCACCCCCATCTCCGGCCGGCATCTCCTCGCGCTCGTCCTGTGCGCGCTGGTGCTCGGCGCAGCGTCCGTGCTGATCGGCCACTAGCCGGCTACCGCGCCAGCAGCGCCACCGCGACGGTCACGCCGAGCGTGATCACGGCGCCGCGCAGCACGGGCTCGGGCAGCCGCCGCGCAACGCCCACGCCGATGCGGCCGCCCGCCAGCGTCCCCGCGCCGACCACCAGCGTCGAGAGCCACGCGACCGGCCCGAAGAGCGCGACGGCCACCGCGCTGACGACCGCGACCGTCAGCGATAGCACCTGTTTGATCGCGTTGAGCCGCTGCAGCGGCTCCTCGAGCGTCAGGCCCAAGCGCGGCCAGCAGGACGATCCCCAGCCCGGCGCCGAAGTAGCCGCCGTAGATCGACGCCACTGCGACCGTCACGGTCAGCCGCGCCGGCGCGCTGCGATGCTGGACCCGCGTCACCCACCGCGCCACCAACGGCTGGATCGCCAGCAGCGCGCACGCCAGCAGGACGAGCCACGGCGCCAGCGCCGAGAACGTGTCGGCGGGTCCGAGCAGCAGCAAGGTCGTCCCGACCGCCGCGCCGACGGCGGCCGCGACAGCCAGCAGCCGGAGCCGCGGGCCCTGGCCCGCCAGCTCGGCGCGCGACGTCGTCGCCGCGCTCAGGTAGCCGGGCAGCGTCGCGATCAGGTTGCTGACGTTGGCGCTCAGCGGCGAGAGCCCGGTGGCCAGCAGCGCCGGGAACGAGACCAGCGACCCGCCGCCCGCGACCGCGTTGATCGCGCCCGTCGTCACTCCGGCAGCGGCGAGCAGAGCGACGTCGGCGGCATCCATCGGCGGCGAAGTGTGCCCGAGCACGCCGAGCGGAGCGGTGACGACCCGCTAGCGGGGGCACGTGGGCGCGCTCCAACATCCGTCCAGGCCCGGACCCGGTGCCTGTACCGCGTGTGCACGCGACCGACGTCCGGGGCGTGGGCCCCTCCGGACAGCTCGCGCGCAGGCGCGCGCTCGCCGTCGCGCTCGTCGTCTTTGCGACCGTGGCGGGCCTTGGCTTGCTCACCCACAAGGAGACCCCGCTGGCCGTCGATCGCGCCACCGCGATCCGCCTGGCCGCCGCGGCGCCCGAGACCCGTGTCGCGGCCGCGCACGCCGACAGCGTGATGGTCATCCCGATCGACAAGGACTTCGTCAAGGTCACCTGGCTGCGCCACGGCCGCACGACCGCCACGGCCGGCGTCAACCGCGACGGCACGCTCGCCTGGCCGAGCAAGTACAAGAAGATCGCTGGCTACGGCGCCCCGCTCGCCCACGGCCTGCTCCTGCTCGGCGCGCTCACCGCGCTCTTCCTGCTGGCCACGCTGCGCGGCCCGCTGCGCCGCCGCCGGACGCTCGACGCGCTGCGTGCTCGCCGCCGCCGTCGTGCCGACGGTCCTCATCGACCGCGGTCTGCTCGCGCTCGGCGAGGGCATGGCCGCAGTGCTGATCGCCTACCTGATCATCCGTGGCGATCCAACTGGCGGTGCGTGGCCCAGCACCCGACGAGGACGGCGACGCACCCGTCCTGCTCGAGCGCTTCGCCGCGCACGCGCAGCTGCACAAGCTCTCCCGCCAGGTCGGGCTGCTGCTGCTCTTCATCACGGTGCTGATGACCGTCACCTCGACGGGTGTGGTCGACGTCGCTTACGCCAACATGGAGGGCGCCACCGTCCTGCTGGGCGGCCACCTCCCCTACGGCCACATGCCGGCCGACGTCATCCACGGCGACACCTACGGGTTGCCGATCTACGCGTTCTATGCGCCGCTCGCGGCGATCTGGCCGGTGCACAGCGACTGGGACAACGCCATCGGCGCGCTCGTCCTCGGCGCCGGCGCCGCGCTGCTCTGCGCGCTCGGCATGGCCCGCGCCGCCGGCGGCGGCTGCTCGCTGGCCCGCCGCGATCGCCGTCCTCGCGCTTCCCGGCCTCGCTGATGACCTTCTCCAGCGGCACCAACGACGTGCTGATCGCCGCCGCGCTGATCTGGGCGTTCGCCTGGTGGTCGCGCCCCGCCGCCTCCAGCGCGCTGCTCGCGCTGGCCGGCTTGGCGAAGGTCGCGCCGCTGGTCCTGCTGCCGCTCTGGCTGGCGCGCCTGCGCGGGCCGCGCTGGTCCGCGCGGTGGCCGCCTGCGCCGCCGTCGGGCGCGATCGTCCTCGCCGGCCTCGTCGCGCTCGGCGGCCTGCACGGCGCCGGTCGACATGGTGCACGCGATGTCCTTCCAGCTCAGCCGCCGCTCGATGATGTCGATCTGGACCGCGTTCGGCATCGAGCCGCTGCAGCCGCTGATGCAGGGCGTCGCGACGGCGATCGCGCTGGGCGGCGCGACGCTCGTCTGGCTGGACCGCAGCGTCGCCGCCGACCCGCGCCGCGTCGCCGGCCTCGTCGCCGCGACGCTCGGCGCGCTCCAGCTCGCAGCCAACCACTGGGCGCCGCTCTACCTCCTCTGGCTCGCGCCGCCCGCGATGGTCGCGCTGCTCGGCCCGCTCGGCGCCCGCGCGGCGGCCGAGCCCGCCGCAGCGCCGAACGAGCGCGCCCGTGCCGCTCGCCGCAGCCGCCTGACAGGACTCGACGTTGCGCCCGCGCCCACATTGGGCAAGGCTGCGGGCATATGGCAACGGACGCACCACGCGGCGGCATCGACCTCGGCGGGACGAAGATCCAGGCGATCGTCGCCAACGCCGACCACCAGGTCCTGGGGCAGGCGCGACGGCCCACGCCCACTGAGGGCGGTCCGGCGGACGTCATCGCCGCGATGGCCGAGGCGCTCGAGGAGGCCGCCGAAGCAGGCGGACGTCGCGCCCGACACGCTGAGCGGGATCGGCGTCGGCGCGCCCGGCGCGATCGACGACGAGGCCGGGCACGCTAGCCCGCGCCGGCAACCTGCCGGGCTGGCGTGACCCCTACCCGCTGGCCAACGAGCTCGGCGCCCGATTCGGCGGCGTCACCGTCCGCCTCGGCAACGACGTCCAGGTCGCCACCGACGCGGAGTTCACGCTCGGCGCGGCGCGCGAGTTCTCGTCGCTGCTCGGCGTCTTCTGGGGCACGGGCGTCGGCGGCGGGATCGTCCTGGACGGCAAGCCGTGGCTCGGCCGCGGCGCCGCGGGCGAGATCGGCCACATCCCCGTCCGCCACCACGGTCTGCAATGCCCCTGCGGGCGCATCGGCTGCATGGAGGCCTACGCCGGGCGCCGCGCGATGGAAGCCCGCGCGCGCAAGGCGCACAAAGACGGCGAGAAGACCGACCTCTTCAAGATCATGGAGGAGAAGGGCCGCGACCGGCTGACGAGCGGCATCTGGGCGCGCGCGATCGAGCGCGGCGACGAGCTAGCCGAGCAGCTGCTCGACGATGCGGTCGACGCGATCGGCACCGCGGTCGCCTCGGCCTGCAACGTGCTGGACCCCGACGCCATCATCATCGGCGGCGGCCTCGGCGTGCGCTTCGGCGAGCCCTACGCCCAGCGGATCTCCGACGCGATGATGCCCCACCTCTTCCACGACGACGACCCGCCGGTGGTGCGGGTGGCCGAGCTCGGCGACCTCGGCGGCGCGCTCGGCGCCGCGCTGCAGGTGCAGCGCTGATGAGCGACATGGAGGCCTTGAAGCGCGCGGCGGCGGTGGCTGCCGCCGAAGAGGTTCGCGACGGCATGGTCCTCGGGCTCGGCACGGGCTCGACGGTCGCGCACCTGCTGCCAGCGATCGCGGTGCGCGGGCTGCGCGATCTGCGCTGCGTGGCGACATCGGTGGCGACGGCGCAGCAGGCCGCCTCGCTCGGGATCGCCGTCGAGCAGTTCGACGCCGTCGAGCGCCTGGATCTCGCGATCGACGGCGCCGACCAGATCGCGCCCGACGGCTGGATCGTCAAGGGCGGCGGCGGTGCGCACGTGCGCGAGAAGATCGTTGCCGCGGCGGCCGACCGCTTCGTGGTGATCGCCGACAAGAGCAAGGTGGTGGACCGGCTGTCGGCGCCGATTCCGTTGGAGCTGTTGGAGTACGGGTTGCCCGCCACGCTGGCGCGGCTGACGCCGTGCGACCTGCGCCCCGGCATGCCGCCGTCGCCGGACGGCAACCTCATCGCCGACTACGCCGGCCCGGTCGACGATCCCGCCGCGCTGGCGGCGCTGCTCTCGGCGACGCCCGGCGTCGTCGATCACGGGCTCTTTCCGCCCGCGCTGACCGCCGAGATCATCATCGCCACGACCGCCGGCATCGAGCGACGCGCGCTGCGCTGAGGCGAGCGCCGCGCTGGTAGCTTGACGCGATGTCAAACCGCCTGCGCGTCGTGGTCGTCGGAGCCGGCTTCGGCGGCATCGCCGCGGCGATCGAGCTGCAGCGCCAAGGCATCGCCGACGTCACGATCCTCGAGCGCGCCGGCGGCCTCGGCGGCACCTGGCGCCACAACACCTATCCAGGCGCGGCCTGCGATGTGCCGAGCCACCTGTACTCCTACTCCTTTGCCCAGCGCACCGACTGGACGCGGCTCTGCTCGCCCCAGCCCGAGATCCTCGCCTACGCCGAAGGGGTCGCACGACGCCACGGGGTCGACCGGCTCGTCGTCGGCGACACCGAGGTGACGGCCTGCCGCTGGGACGGCGCGACCGCGACGTGGTCGGTGCAGACCGCGGGCGGCAAGAGCTACGAGGCCGACGCCATCATCCTCGCCACCGGGCAGCTGCACCGGCCGGCGCGCCCGGAAATCCCCGGCGCCGAGAGCTTCGCCGGGCGCCTGATGCACTCGGCCGAGTGGGACCCGGAGCTCGACCTCCGCGATCAGCGCGTGGCCGTGATCGGCACGGGAGCGAGCGCCGTGCAGTTCGTTCCCGAGATCGCGCGCGTGGCGCGATCGCTGACCGTCTTTCAGCGCACGGGCAACTGGTTCCTGCCGCGGCGCAACCGGCCTTACCCGCGTGCGTGGCGCGCGGCCGTGGCGCACGTGCCGGGGCTGCAGCGCTGGCGCCGCGCCTTCGTCACCCACTACGGCGAAGCGCTCACGGCCATGATCCGCCACCCCAAGACGCTGGGGCGCATCGGCGCAGCGCGGTCAGCGCTGTTCATGCGCGCGCAGCTGCGCGACCCCGAGCTGCGGCGCAAGGTCTGGCCCGACTACGCCTTCGGCTGCAAGCGCGTGCTGTTCAGCTCGGCCTTCCTCCCGGCGCTCGCGCGCGACAACGTCGAGCTGGTCACCGACGCGATCACGAGCATCGGCCCGGACGGCCCGGTCACCGCGAGCGGCCGCACGATCGCCGTCGACACCATCATCTACGCAACCGGCTTTCGCACCAACGACTTTGTGGCGCCGATGGAGGTCGCAGGCGCCGACGGTCGGACGCTGCGCGAGGCGTGGAGCGGCGGCGCCAGCGCGCACCTCGGGATCACCGTCCCGGGCTTTCCGTCCATGTTCCTCATGTACGGACCCAACACCAACACCTCGGGCGGGTCGATCCTCGTCTACCTCGAGGCCCAGGCCGCCTACCTCGCACAAGCGCTGGCGCTCGTGCGGTCGCGCGGCGGCGCGGCGCTCGACGTCCGGCCCGACGTCGCGACACGCTCCGACGGTGAGGTTCAGGGGCGCTTCGCGGGCACCGCGTGGACGGCGTGTGACTCGTGGTACCGCGACGGCGGCGGCCGCATCGTCGCCAACTGGCCGGGCTACATGCGCGAGTACGTGCGCGCGACGGCGGTGTTAGATCCGAGCGAGTTCACGCTCGTGCGCGCGCCGGCGACGCAGCTTGCCGAGCAGGCATAGCCCCCGCCGAGCAGCAGACCGGCCCGGCCGTTAGCGTCCGCGCCCATGCCCGTCTCGGCGATCGTGCTGGACCTTGACGGCGTCGTCGTGGACACCGAGGAGGTGTGGGACCGCGAGCGGCGTGCGTACGTGGACGCCCACGGCGGGACGTGGACCGAGAAGGCCACGCGCAAGATGCAGGGCATGAGCTCCGCTGAGTGGGCGGCGTATCTGCGCGACAAGCTCGGCGCGAGCGGTGAGGTCGAGGAGATCTCGGCGGCGGTCGCGGCCGCTGTGGTGAGCGAGATCGAGCGTGAGCTGCCGCTCCTGCCGGGCGCGATCCGGGCGATCAACGCGCTGGCCAACGCGTTCCCGCTGGCGCTCGCGTCGTCGGCCAACCGTGAGGTGATCGACGCGGTCCTGGAAGGCGCCGGCGTCACCGAGCGCTTCGGCGCGACCGTGTCCTCGGAGGAGGTGCCGAGCGGCAAGCCAGCGCCCGACGTCTACCTCGAAGCCGCGCGGCGTCTTGGGGTCGATCCGGCGCAGTGCGTGGCGGTCGAGGACTCCTCGAACGGGCTGCGCTCGGCGCACGCGGCGGGCATGGTCGTCATCGCGACGCCCAACCACGCGTTCCCGCCGGCCCCCGACGCGCTGGCGCTCGCCAAGGTCGTGGTCGACGGGATCAAGGACGTCACGCCGGAGCTCGTGACGTCCCTCTGAGGCGGCCGAATACGGCCCGCCCGCCCACCGACTACTTCATGCGGTAGACGATCCGGCCGCGGGTGAGGTCGTACGGCGAGACCTCGACGCGCACGCGGTCGCCGGGCAACACGCGGATGCGGTTGCGGCGCATCTTGCCGGCCAGGTGGGCCAGCACCTCGTGGTCATCCATGTCCAGCTGGATGCGGAACAGCAGGTTGGGCAGCGACTCAACGACTTCGCCCTCGAGAGCAACCTTGTCTTCTACGGCCATGCGGCCTCCTTCAAGCGTTCGGGTTCGGTGTGCGCGAGAGAGCGACGAAGCGTGCGAACACGCACCCGGACCATCGCGCGAAGAGGGGCGGGACCCACGCCTGCGCACGGGTGCCCAGAGTCATTGTACCCGCATGCAAGCGAGATCCCACCAACCTCTGACCAGGCAGCCTCAGACGGCTGCAGGGGCCAACCGCGCGGCCAGCAGCTGCGCCAACCGCGCGCGATGCGTCCCGGAGCCGCCGAGCAGCGCCGCGTCGACCTGCGCGCGCTTGTAGAGCCAGTGCACGTCGGCCTCCCAGGTGAAGCCGATGCCGCCATGGCACTGGATCGCCGCGGCGGTCACGTCGCGACCGCCGTCCGAGGCTGCCGCCTTGGCCAGCGAGGCCGCCTCGGGCAGACGCTCCGGCTCGGCATCAGCCGCCCAGGCCGCGAAGTAGGTCGCCGAGCGCGCGCCCTCGGTGTCCTTGAGCATCTGCGCGCACCTGTGCGAGACGGCCTGGTAGGCGCCGACCGGCGTGTCGAACTGCTTGCGGTCCTTGACGTAGGCCAGCGTCATCTCCAGCGCACGCTGCGCGACGCCGACCAACTCGGCCGCGACGACGACCGTCGCACGGTCGATGCCGGCGGCGCTGTCGCCGCCCAGCGGCTCTCCTTCACCGCTCACCCTGGCGGCGCGGCGCGTCGGATCGATCGAGTCGACGGGCGTGACATCAGCCTCCGCTCGCGGAAGGATCCGCGCGACCCCGTCGTCACCGATCAGCACGATGACCGCCGCGGCGTCCGCGTCTCCCACCAGCCCGCTGGCAGAGCCGAGCGCGCCGGTGATCTCCCCAGACGCCAGGCCCGGCAGCCACGCCGCCTGCTGCTCGGGCGAGCCGGCCGCGCTGAGCGCCTCGGCGGCCGTGACGCTCGACAGGAACGGCGACGCGGCCAGCGCGTAGCCCAGCTCCTCGCTCAGAATCGCCAGTTCAACGGCACCCAAGCCCTGCCCGCCGTGCTCCTCGGCGATCGCGATGCCCGGCCAGCCAAGCCCGACGAGCTCCTGCCAGAGGCTGTCGTCGTAGGCCTTGCCTTCTGCCGCCTCACGGACCTTGGCGAACGTCGAGCGCGAGCCGAGCAGGTCGCGCGCCGTGCGCTTGATCTCGTGCTGGTCCTCGGTGAAGTCGAAGTTCATGCCGCCGCTCCCTTCAGGCGCGGGAGGCCCAGAACGCGCTCCGCGACGATGTTCTTAAGGATCTCGGTCGTGCCGCCCTCGATCGTGTTGCCACGCGACCGCAACAGCTCGTAGGCCCAGCGGTTGCCTGTCGGTCAGCGCGTCGGCGCCGAGCAGGTCGGCCGCAAACTGCGCCAGCTCCTGGTTGGTCTCCGACCACATCCACTTGGTCAGCGAGCCCTCCGGACCGGGCGTGCCGTACTTCTCGATCGTGGTCAGCCCGCGATAGGCGGTCAGGCGCAGGATCTCGGCCTTCATGTGCAAGTACCCCAACTTGTCGGCGACGACCGGATCGTCAAGCAGTCCGCGCTCAGCGGCCTCCTCGATCAGCTCGTCGAGCAGCTGGCGCATCCGCACCTGGAGGAAGAACGCGAGGCCGGAGCGCTCGTTCATCAGCGTCGTCAGCGCGACGCGCCAGCCGTTGCCGACGCCGCCGAGCACGTTCTCGTCCGGAATCCGCGCGTTCTCGATGAAGAGCTCGTTGAACTCCGGCTCCCCCGTGATCTGGACCAGCGGACGGATCTGCACGCCCTCCTGCTCCATGTCCATCAGGAAGTAGGTCAATCCCTTGTGCTTCGGCGCGTCGAAGTCGGTCCGCGCCACCAACATGCACCACTTGGAGTACTGCGCGCCGGAGGTCCAGACCTTCTGGCCGGTGACGACCCACTCATCGCCGTCCTTAACGGCCTTGGTCTTGAGCGACGCGAGATCCGAGCCCGCGTCGGGTTCGCTGAAGCCCTGGCACCAGATCTCGTCGCCGGTGAGGATCGGCGAGAGGTAGCGCTCCTTCTGCTCGTCGGTGCCGAACGTCATGATCGTCGGCCCCGCCAGCAGGATGCCCAGCACGTTGGCCATCAACGGCCGGCGCGCGCGGCCGAGCTCCTCGAAGAAGATCGCCGACTCGGTCATCGTCGCGCCGCGGCCGCCGTACTCGACCGGCCAGTGCACGGCCGCGTAGCGATCCTCGGCCAACAGGCGCTGCCAGTCGCGGCGCCACGCGTAGCTCGCGTCCTCGCCGGCCGGCTCGGCGCCGGGGTCGTTGCGCGCGAACCAGGCGCGCAGCTCATCGCGAAACGCCGCCTCAGACGCGGAGAAGGTCAGATCCATATGCGCACCGTACGGCGCAGCCGGGAGATTCGCCACAGCGAGGCGGGTAGGAGAGACTCGCGTCATGTCTGCGACCGCCACCGCAACCGAGCAGCGCCCACGCATCGCCCTCGTCATGGGCGGCCTGATGCTGGTGATGCTGCTGGCGTCGCTGGACCAGACGATCGTCTCGACCGCGCTCCCGACCATTGTCGGTGACCTCGGCGGCCTGGAGCACCTGTCCTGGGTCGTGACGGCCTACCTGCTCGCGGTGACGGTCGTGACGCCGCTGTACGGCAAGCTCGGCGACCTCTACGGCCGCAAGGTCGTGCTGCAGGCCGCGCTCGTCCTGTTCCTCATCGGCAGCGCGCTCTGCGGGCTGGCACAGGGCATGACCGAGCTGATCGCCTTCCGCGCGATCCAGGGCCTCGGCGGCGGCGGGCTGATGGTCAGCGCCCAGGCGGCGATCGGCGACGTCGTCGCGCCCAGCGAGCGCGGCAAGTACTCCGGGCTGTTCGGCGCGGTCTTCGGGGTCTCGAGCGTCGCGGGCCCGCTGCTCGGAGGGTTCTTGACCACCAACATCTCGTGGCGCTCGATCTTCTATGTCAACCTGCCGGTCGGCATCGCGGCGTTCTTCGTGCTCGCGAGGACGCTGCCGAGCGTCAAGGAGCGCCGCCAGCACCAGATCGACTACCTCGGCACGCTGCTGCTGGCGATCGGGCTGAGCGCGCTGATCCTCGCGACGACGCTCGGCGGCAACACCTATGACTGGGCCTCGCCCGAGATCGTCGGGATGGGCGTCGTGAGCGTCCTGGCGATCTTCGCGTTCACCCGCGTCGAGCGACGCGCCGCCGAGCCGATCCTGCCGATGTCGCTGTTTCGCAACCGCGTCTTCGTGGTCTGCAGCGCGGTCGGGCTGATCGTCGGCTTCGGGCTCTTCGGCGCGCTGACCTACCTCCCGCTCTTCCAGCAGGTCGTCCGTGGGCTGAGCCCGACGGCCAGCGGCCTGCAGCTGCTGCCGGTCATGGGCGGGTTGTTGGTGTCCTCGATCATCTCGGGCCAGGTCATCACGCGCACCGGCCGCTACAAGGCGTTCCCGATCGCGGGCACGGCGGTCGCCGCGCTGGGCATGTGGATGTTGTCGTCCTTGGATGAGTCGACCGGCAGTGGCGTCGCCGCGCTGCACATGCTCGTGCTCGGCTTGGGGCTCGGCATGGTCATGCAGGTGCTCGTCTTGGCAACGCAGAACGCGGTGTCCTACGAGCTGCTCGGCGTCGCGACCTCCGGCGCGACGCTCTTTCGCTCGATCGGCGGCTCGCTGGGCACCGCGATCCTCGGCGCGATCTTCTCCGGCCGCCTGACCTCCGAGCTGGCCGAGAAGCTCCCGCGCGGCGGCGCGGGCGCCGGGACCGAGGGCGGCATCAACCCGGCGCAGATCGAGCGGCTTCCGGGGCCGCTGCACGACGCTTACATCTCGTCCTTCACCGATGCGATCAACGTGGTGTTCCTGGTCGCCACCGGCGTGATGGTCCTGGCCTTCGTGCTGGCCTGGTTCATCCGCGAGCAGCCGCTGCGCGCGACGGTCGAGACGTCAGCCGGGCTGGGCGAGTCGCTCGGCGCGCCGGTCGACACCGACTCGCTGCGCGAGGTCACCCGCGGGCTGACGCGCCTGGTCGGCCGCGAGCGCACGCTGGAGTTCATCGCCAACGCCACGCGCCACGCGGGCGTCGAGCTGGATCCGGGTCCGGCGTGGCTGCTGCTGCACGCAGGGGCGCCGGACGCTCCCGATGATCTGCGCGAGATCCGCGACCGCCCGCACGTCGACGCCGCGCGCTTTGACGCAGCGCTCGCGACGTTGCGCGCCGAGGGCGCGATCGGCGACGACAGCCACGTGACACCAGCCGGCCATGCGCTGCGCGACCAGCTCGTCGCCGCGCGCACCGACTGCCTGCGCGCCCTGATCGCCGAGTGGCAGCCCGACGAGCACCCCGAGCTCGACCCGCTGCTGCACCGATTGGCCGAGGAGCTCGGCCAGCCGACCGCCGTGGGTTGAGGTCTGCCAACCGTGGGGATACGAAGCGGTATGAAACGCCTTCTTGTTCTCCTCCTCGCGGTCGGCGGCCTGGCCGCGGCCGCCCCGGTCGCCGGCGCCGCCGACGCGACCGACACGGTCCCGGCGCCGCAGCCGATCCTCATCAAGCTCGGCGACACGCCGCTGGTCCAGCTGTCCGACGGTGGCGGCGGTCTGCCCTACCTCGGGTCGCCCACGTCCTACAACGCGGGCGCGCTCACCCAGGTCCTGACCCAGTACCACGACTCCGGCGTCTATGACGCAGAGCTGGCGCAGATCGACGGCGTCGCCGCCCGGTGGCTCTCCGGGGAGCGCCATCAGCGCGCGATCGCGGGCCGCAAGCACGCCTCCAAGGCCCGGGCCCGCGCCCGCGCAGCACACCACGGCGGCGGCGATCGCCGCGCCGGCCAGAAGTGGTGGAACAAGAAGCAGGCGATCGTCTTCGACGTCGACGAGACCGTGTTGTCCAACTACTCGGCGATCGTCGCCGACGGCTTCGTCTACGGCCCCAAGTCGCAGGCCGAGGCGGTCGACGAGATCGGTGTCGCCATCAAGCCGTCGCTCGACCTGTACAAGTTGGCCCGCTCCAAGGGCATCACGGTGTTCTTCATCACCGGCCGCCCGGAGGCTCAGCGCGCGCCAACGGAGGACAACCTCAAGCGCGAGGGCTTCACCGACTACCAGCAAGCGATCCTCAAGCCCGCGGGCTTCACCGGGACGACCGTGGCCTACAAGTCGGGCGCACGCGCCGCGATCGAGCAGCAGGGCTACCACATCGTCGCCTCCGTGGGCGATCAATACAGCGACTTGGCGGGCGGCCACGAGGACCGCGCGTTCAAGCTGCCCAACCCGTTCTACTACCTGCCGTAGGACGACCCTTGGCGGTCGGTGCCGGAGCGCAACGCTCCGGCACCGAGGCCGAAGAGGGCGGTGAGCACGGCGACCACGACGAAGGCCGCCGGCAGCGACGCGACGTCGGCGATCGCGCCGATGGCTCCTGGCGCCGCAAGCCCAGCGCCGTAGGCGACCGTCGCCACCGCGGCGATCCCCTGGCCCGCGTGCGGCACCGCGCGGCCGCCGGCGGCGAAGGCGAGCGGGACCACGGTCGCGATCCCCAAGCCGATCAGCGCGAAGCCCGGGATGCCGAGCAGCGGCGTGCGTGCGACGACGACCAGCAGCGCGCCCGCCGTGGCGACGGCGGCGCCCACGCGGACGGTCTCCACCGCCCCGAAGCGCGCGATCACGCGATCGCCGGTCAGCCGCCCGGTCGCCATCGCCAGCGCGAAGCCCGTGTAGGCGGCGGCCGCGGTCGCGGCGCTCGTGCCCATCACGTCGCGCAGGTAGACGGCGCACCAATCGGCGCTCGCGCCCTCGGCGAAGACCGCGCAGAAGCCCACGACGCCGATGAGCAGGACGGGACGCGACGGCCAGGCCAACCGCGGCGGATCGTGCACCGGATGGGCGGCGGGGAGCCGCCGCGCGGCAAGCTGCCCCGTCACCACCAAGATGATGGCCATGATCCCGAGATGGATCCGCGCATCGAGATCGGCATGGGCGGCCAGCACGCCGATCGCCGATCCCACGATCCCGCCGACGCTCCACGCGCCGTGCAGGCCGGACATGATCGGGCGGCCGAGGCGCTCCTCGATCGCCAGCCCTTGGGTGTTCATCGCGATGTCGGCCATCCCGGCGAGCGCGCCGTAGGCCAGCAGCGCGACGCAGAGCCAGCCGAAGGATGGCGCCAGCGCGGGCAGCGCGAGCGATGCGGCGAACGCGGCGATCAGCACCCGCGTCACGGTGCGTCCGCTGTAGCGGTGCACGAGCGCGCCGGTGGCGGGCATCGCCAGCAGCGCGCCCAGCGCCGGCACCAGCAGCGCCAGCCCGAGCGCGCCCGCGCTCAGCCCGAGCCGCTCGCGGATCCACGGGATCCGCGTGGCGAAGCTGCCGTTGACCGCGCCGTGGACGACGAAGACCGTCGCGACGGCGACGTGACGCCGATCGGTTATTGCGCGCGCAATCATCCGCTACAGTTGCTCTAGCAACTACTGCTCCCTCTACCCGCTCGGACCTTGACCTCCCCTCTCGTCTATCAGGAGCGCCCCGCCGCCGCTGACGCGGCGGGCCTGCTCGTCCTGCACCACGGCCGCGGCGCCGACGAGCACGACCTGCTCGGCCTCGCCGATGTGCTGGACCCCGCGCGCCGGCTCCATGTCGTCACGCCCGGCGGTCCGCTGACCATCCCGGGCTGGCCGGGCAAGCACTGGTACACGGTGCCGCGCGTCGGCTTCCCGGATCCCGACACGTTCTTCGCGGCGCACGCCAAGCTCGCGGAGTTCCACGATCTGTTGTGGGAGCGCACCGGCCTGACGCCCGCCCAGACCGTCTTCGGCGGGTTCTCCATGGGGTCGGTCATGTCCTATGCCTTGGGCTTGGACCCCGCGCGCCCCGCACCTGCCGGCATCCTCGCGTTCTCGGGGTTCATCCCGACGGTCGACGGCTGGACGCCCGACGTCGCCGGCCGCGCCGCGACCGGCCTACGTGCCTTCATCGCCCATGGTCGCAACGACCAAGTGATGGACATTGCCTTCGGCCGCCAGGCGCGCGACCTGCTCGCGACCGGCGGCGTGCCCGTCGAGTACCACGAGTCCGACGCCGGCCATCACATCGACCCCCAGCACGTGCCGGCGGCCGTCGACTGGCTGGCGCAGACGCTGCCATGAGCGGCTGGACACAGCACGAGGCCGACGCCTGGATCGGGCTGCTGGAGACCCACAAGCAGCTGACCCGCGCGCTGGACGCCGAGCTCGACGCCGCGCACGGGCTCGGCCTCAGCACGTTGGAGCTGCTGAGCCGCCTGGCCGCCGCGGGCGACGGGTGGCCGCGGCTGTCGACGTTGGCGCGCGAGAGCGGGCTGAGCCTGTCGCGGGTCTCGCGCCACATGGACGCGCTGGAGCGCCGCGGGCTCGTGCAGCGGCGCCGGTGCGCCACGGACTCCCGCGCGGTCGAGGCGCACCTGACCGACGCAGGCGCCGCGCTGGCCGCCGAAGCCGAGGCCGCCCATGCGGCAGCGGTGCGCGAGCGCTTCTTCGCCCAGCTCAGCGACGAGGAGGCCGCCACGCTCGCGCGCGTCTTCCGGCGCTTCGCCCCACGCGCCGCCGAAGCGTGCGCGGCGGTCCCGGCCGAGCGGTAGCCGGAGTGGGCCTGTTGAGCGCGAGCCGGTCGCGCCGAACAGGCCCACTCGGCGCCTGGTTTACTGGCGATCATCGCGACCTCGTATGACGCCGTCATCGTCGGCGGCGGGCACAACGGCCTCGTCGCCGCCGCCTATCTCGCACGGGCCGGGCGCCGCGTGCTGCTGCTCGAGCGCCGCGATGAGTTGGGCGGCGCGGCGGTCTCGGAGGTGGCGTTTCCGGGTGTCGACGCGCGCCTGTCGCGCTACTCGTATCTGGTGAGCCTGCTGCCGCGGGTGATCGTCGACGAGCTCGGGCTCGACGTGCGGCTGATGCGGCGGCGGGTGTCGTCTTACACGCCGGATCCGCGCGTGGGTGGGCGGCGTGGGCTGCTGGTCGACGCGGGCGACGGCGCCGCGACGCGCGCGTCGTTTGCGCGGGTGACGGGTGGCTCGCGTGCGCTGGCGGCGTGGGAGGCGCTGTATGCCCGGACGGGGCGGGTGGCGCGGAAGGTCTTCCCCACGCTGACCGAGCCGCTGCGCTCGCGTGCCGAGCTGCGCCAGCTGGTCGACGACGAGGACGCTTGGCGCATGCTGTTCGAGGAGCCGCTGGGCGTGATGCTCGCGCGCGAGTTCGACGATGACCTGGTCGCGGGTGTCGTGCTCACCGATGCGCTGATCGGGACGTTTGCGGGCGCCGACGATGCGGACCTGCGGCAGAACCGCTGCTTTCTGTACCACGTGATTGGCGGCGGGACGGGCGACTGGGATGTGCCGGTGGGCGGGATGGGCGCGGTGACGGGCGCGCTGGCACGAGCCGCTCGCGCGGCCGGTGCGGAGTTGGTCACCGGCGCCGAGGTGGTGGCCATCGACGGCGATGCGACCGCCGTGGTCGTGCGCGATGCCGGCGGCGCCGAGCGGACGATCGCCGCGGGACAGGTGTTGGTCAACGCGGCGCCGTTCGAGCTGGATCGACTGCTGGGCCGTGTGTCAGCCGACGTGGCGCCCGAGGGCGCGCAGTTGAAGGTCAACCTGTTGTTGTCGCGGTTGCCCCGGCTGCGGGATGCGTCGGTGGCGCCAGAGCAGGCCTTCGCGGGGACGTTCCACATCAACGAGACGGCGACCCAGCTGCAGCGCGCCTACGAGGAGGCGGCCGCGGGTCGCATCCCGACGCTGCCGCCATGTGAGACCTACTGCCACTCGCTGACCGACCCCACCATCTTGGGTGACGAGCTGCGTGCGACGGGCGCGCAGACGTTGACGCTGTTCGGGCTGCACCTGCCGGCGCGGCTGTTCGCGGCCGGGGACGGCAGGGCGGCACGCGATGCGGCGCTGGCCGCCACGCTGCGCTCGCTGGACAGCGTCCTGGCCGAGCCGCTGGACGACGTGGTCCTCCGTGATCCCGACGGCGCCCCCTGCCTGGAGGTACGCACGCCACGCGACCTCGAGGACGAGTTGCGGATGCCCGGCGGCAACATCTTCCATCGCGACCTCGCATGGCCGTTTGCCGAGCGCGAGGAGGAGGTCGGCACGTGGGGCGTGGAGACCGACGTGCCGCGCGTGCTGCTCTGCGGCGCAGGCACCCGCCGCGGCGGCGGCGTCTCCGGCATTCCGGGCCGCAACGCGGCGATGGCCGTGCTGGGCGGCGCTTAGCCGAGCAACTCGGCGGCAAGCGCCGGGTGCGCGTCCAGCAGGCGCGAGAGCGTGCGGGCAAGCTCGGCATCGACGAAGACCCCGACGCGGTTGCCATCCCGCACCGGCTCGTTCCACGTGCGCGCGAGCGCCAAGACGTCCGGCTCGGCCGTCGCCGCAGCCTCCGGCCCGATGACCTGGTCGCGCAGCGCGCTCCACGCGCCATCTGAGATCCACAGCGGCTCCAGCAGCGACATGGCCCAAGCGTAGAGCGACAGCGATACTTCCCGCATGCCCGAGCCCGCGTTCACCGGCTTCCCCCGCGCGACCTTCACCTGGTTCTCCGGGTTGGAGACCGACAACTCCAAGGTCTGGTTCACCGCCCATCGCGAGACCTATGACAACGCCGTGCGCGGTCAGCTGGAAGCGTTGTTGGAGGAGTTAGCCGACGAGCTCGGCGGCCGCGTCAAGCTGTTTCGCCAGCATCGCGACACCCGCTTCTCCGCCGACAAGTCGCCCTACAAGACCACCACCTACGGCGTCATCGCCGACCGGCCCGACGGCGAGGCATCGCTCTACGCACAGCTCTCCTCGGGCGGGCTGTTCGCGGGGACCGGCTACTACCAGCTCGCCAGCGACCAGCTCACGCGCTTCCGCGAGGCGATCCTCGACGACGAGGCGGGCCCCGAACTCGAGCGCATCCTCGAGACCGTCCGCGCTGCCGGCCTCGAGACCTGGGGCGAGTCACTCAAGACCGCACCCCGCGGCTTCCCCCGCGACCACCCACGCGTCACGCTCCTACGCCACAAGCTCCTCATCGCCGGCCGCCGCCTCGAGCCGCGGGCACGCGGCGGGCTAGGACGTGACGCCACGCTGGCGTTCACCCGCGACACCTGGGCAGCCTGCACGCCCATGACCACGTGGCTCGACCAGCACGTCGGCGTCAGCGCGTTGCCCCCGCCATCCCGCCGCTGACCAGAGCCCGCAGCTCAACGCTCCTACGGAGCCAGCGCACCAATCGGAATGACACGGATGCCGTCCGCCCGCACGTACCCATAGCCCGTGCCCACGACCACCCCGAGCGCGGCAGGTTCACCGCGCTTGCCGGTGTCAACCCGAGCGGCGAAGGTCAGGAGGTTCTGCGCTGCCTGGTCGACGATCTCGGGCGTCGCGCCGAGCTTGATCTCCAGCGCAGCCCATGATCCGGAATCGGCACTGACGATGGCATCGACCTCCAGCCCGCTGCTGTCACGGTAGTGGGTGATCTCGGCCTCGTTCGCCTGGCCGTAGATCCGCAGGTCGCGGATGACCATCGACTCGAACAGCAGGCCGAAGGTGTTGATGTCGGCGAGCAACTTCTCCGGCGTCGCCCGCAACGCGGCAGCGGCAAGCGACGGGTCGACAAAGTGCCGGGTCGGGGCGGTCCGTAGCTGGTAGGAGGAGCGCAGATGCGGCGTCCATGCCGGCTGATCCTCGGTGACCATCAGCCGGTTGAGCGCTTGGAGGTAGCTCGCGACGGTGTCATCCGTGATCCGCACGTCGGGTCCGGATGCGTCTCTGGCAATGATGGTCAACTTGGCCTGCGTCGCGGTGTTCCGGGCAATGCTCTGCAGGACCAGCCGGACTCGCTCGGGGTCGTGCCGGACGCCGTCGACGGCGACGATGTCGGTCCTGCGCACCTGATCGAGGTAGTCGCGCACCGCCCGCATCGCAGCCGGCAGCTCTAAGTCTCGGAAGCCGGGCCACCCGCCGCGCACGACCTCTTCGATGAGGTCCCCAATCGCAAGGCCGGCATCCGGGCTCTCGACTGGATCTCCCGCCAGCAGACCCGCCAGCGAGATCTGACGGGTGCTGACACCCGCCTCCGCGAGGCTCATCGGACGCATGCGCAGCCGTCCGAATCGGCCAGCGCCGGTGTGGCGGGTCTGGTCGTCGGCCGGCACGGCGGAGCCGGTCAGGATGTAGCGGCCCGGCTGCTTGTCGGCATCGACGGCGCGACGAACGTGGTTCCAGAGCGCCGGTGCGATCTGCCACTCGTCGATGAGCCGTGGGTGCTCCCCCGGCAGAATGAGGGAGGGATCGACCGCAGCCGCCTGCTGAGCGTTGACGTCGATGTCCAGGAGAACCTCACTCGCTGCCTTCTGACGAGCGGTCTCCGTCTTCCCGCACGCCTTCGGCCCCTCGATGACGACGGCCCCGTTTGCAGCGAGAAGCGACTCCAACTCCTCATCCGCGGTCCGTGGCAGATAGGCCATGGAGGGGAGAATAGCAAGATTTCAGAAGGGAGAAAAGTAAACTTTCAGCTGGGACTTCAATAGCATTTTACAGGGGAGAATAGAACCCCTTGAATGCACCGCCCTACGCTGATCCCTCGCCGCTAAGCGGTGGCGCCGGAGTTCTCCAATGACAGCGCGTTGCGCGGTGCCTTGAGCGGCGGCACGCGGTCAAACCGGCTGAAGGTGAAGTCCGCCGCCGTGCTCGCATCGCTCGCGGCGTCGCAGCGCTTGTTGACCTTGCCGCCGGCCTTACGCGGGCCGGTCTGGATCTCACGCAGGGGCAAGACGGGGCCATCGGCAGCGACATAGAGCAAGCCCGGCGTCGTACCGGGCCGATCGCCCTTGTCCTCGAGGACGATCGCCTTGCGCCCGCCCAGCGTCTTCACGCCGTTGTTGGACAGCGTGCCGAGTCCAACGGTGACGCACGACGCGAGGTACTTCGGCGAGAGCTCGTCCAGGAGCGGCTTG
This sequence comes from uncultured Conexibacteraceae bacterium, assembly GCA_963836485.1. Lineage (GTDB taxonomy): Bacteria > Actinomycetota > Thermoleophilia > Solirubrobacterales > Solirubrobacteraceae > Baekduia. Next base: position 696,099 of record CAWIJS010000013.1, read on the forward strand.
ACGCTGTCTCCGGCCGAGGCAGGCACCTCGACCCACCGACCCGCAAACTTTGCGGCCAGCGCGTTGCCGGACTTCCCGCCGCTCCGCTTCCAGTAGACCGCATTGGCGTTCAAGTAGGTGGCCTTGGGCAGCAGGATCATCCGCAGCGAAGCCCTGCCCTCGGCCAGAGCGATGCTTGCCGAGCCCGATGCGAAGACATCGCCCGACAACCGGGTCACCGCACCCTTCTCCGTCTGACGGCCGACGAAGTGAAAGCTCTTGACCTTGCCGAGGTCGCGCTTGAGGTCGGACAAGATCGCTCCCGGCGACTTGCTCGCCTCACCACCGTCGGCGACGGTCGGCGCGGCCGAAGCCACCAGGACGCACAGGGAGATCGACGCGATCACGACGCTTGAGCGAAGACGAGGCATGTCCAACATCCTGCCACGCGGGCCCGGCGTGGGTACCGGCAGTCGCATCGCGGCAAAGCCGGAGACCGGCGTTGCTTCCCCGCCCCCGAACCCGCGCTCACGGGGAATGAGCATCCGAGAATTTGTAGCGTAGGAAGCCGAGAATCTGTAGCGCAGGCCCTGAGGAAGGCCCTGGGCGGCCACCGCCCGAGCCAACGGCGGTTGTCGGCCCAAATTTCGAAGGCCCCGCCGGAGCGGGGCCTTCGGATCCTGCTGTACAAGGTGGAGACGGTGGGAATTGAACCCACGTCCGCAATCGCGTACGAACGGCTTCTACGAGCGTAGTCGGCACTCTGATCTCGTCTCCCACTCGCCTTGCCGACGGGGTTGTGGGGGACCAGCCTCCTGAAGATGTCCCCGGATTGACAGAGGCGGATCGCCCCGGGTAAGCCGACATGTTGATTCCGGACACCTGGCGGCCGGCAGGCCAGGACCGAAACCTCACCTACCTAGTCAGAGACTAAGCAGCGAGGGCGTACTCGTGAGAGTCCGCACATATGGTTTTCCCGGTGTTTTACGAGGCCTCCGGGACCTCGGCTCGCGACCATCCGTACGGAACCGACCACGTCGAAGCCTGTCGTCCCCGTGTGGATGTGTCGCTCACGAGTGTAGCCGGACGCCCAAGACGCGGACACGTTTGCGCGTCGCCGGGTGTGTGCGGTCCGGACGACCGGTCATGCCGAGCTTCGCGCAGACGCGCAGTGAGCGCTCGTTCTCCGGATCGACGATCGCCAGGATCTCCTCGATCGCGTGCTCCTCGAAGCCGAACGCCACGGCAGCCCGCGCCGCCTCGGTCGCGTAGCCCCGCCCCCACGCCTCGCGCGCCAACCGCCAGCCGACCTCGACTGCCGGCAGCACCGACGGCAGGAACATCGGCACCGTAAGGCCGCAGAAGCCGAGCAGCCGCTCCTCGACGTCGTCGCGTGCGCTCAGCGCCCAGAGCCCGAAGCCGCGCTCCTCCCACTCGCGCTCGAAGCGCACGATCAGGTCGTCGCTCAGCCCGCGGCCGAGGACCGCGCCGGTGCCGATGAAGCGCATCACCTCGGGATCGGCGTTGATCGCCGCGAAGGGCTCCCGGTCCTCCGCCCGCCAGCGGCGCAGAACCAGGCGATCGGTATGGCGCGGTGTCATCGACAAGAGGATCTCTCGAACGCAACACCGCAAGCGCGCCGAGCCCCGCAACCTCGGCGCAATATCGTGAGCGCATGACCACGACCGCACCCGAGAACGTCGCCTGGGACCTCGAGCCGCTCGTCGACGGCGAGGGCGAAGCCGGCGCCGACCGCCTACTCGCCGAGGCCGACCGCCGCGCCGGCGCCTTCGCCGCCGCGCATGCCGGCAAGGTCGCCGAGCTCGACGGCCCCGGCCTCGCCGCCGCGGTCCAGGAGCTGGGCGACCTCTCCGAACTCGTCGGCCGCGCCGGCTCCTACGCGATGCTGCGCTTCTCCGTCGACACCGCCGACCCCGCCAACGGCGCGCTGCTGCAGCGCGTCCAAGAGCGCGGCACGGCGATCGAGACCCAGCTGCTCTTCTTCGACCTTGAGTGGGCCGAGCTGAGCGACGAGCGCGCCGAAGAGCTGCTCGCCGCCGACGGCCTGGACCGCGCGCGCCACCACCTACGCACCGCCCGCCGCTACCGCCCGCACCTCCTCACCGAGGCCGAGGAGAAGATCATGGCCGAGAAGTCGGTCAGCGGCAGCGACGCGTGGTCGCGGCTGTTCTCCGAGGTCACGAGCGCGATCAAGGTCGAGCTTGACGGCGAGGACGAGCCCGTCGCGCTGGACGTCGCGCTGTCGCGCCTGATGTCCCCGGACCGCACGCTGCGCGCCCACGTCGCCGAGCGCGTGAGCGCCGCGCTGGAGCCGACGCTGCGCATCCGCGGCTACATCTTCAACACGCTGATGGGCGACAAGGCCACCGACGACCGCCTGCGCGCCTACCCGTCGTGGATCTCGTCGCGCAACCTCGCCAACGAGGCCAGCGACGAGTCGGTCGCCGCGCTGGTGCAGGCGGTCCGCGAGTCCTATGAGATCCCGCGCCGCTGGTATCGCCTCAAGGCACGCCTACTCGGCGTCGACCGCCTCGCCGACTACGACCGCATGGCCTCGGTCGGCGTCGAGGAGGAGAAGTCCTACGGGTGGGACGAAGCCAAGTCCATCGTCTTGGACTCCTTCGGCGACTTCTCCGACGTCCTGGCCGACGGAGCCCGCCGCTTCTTCGACGAGGAGTGGATCGACGCGCCGGTCCGCCCCGCCAAGCGCGGCGGCGCGTTCTGCGCCTACACCGTCCCGAGCGTCCACCCCTATGTGATGCTCAACTACACCGCGCAGCGACGCGATGTGCTCACGCTCGCCCACGAGCTCGGCCACGGCCTGCACGCCTACCTCGCCCAGGAGCGCGGCGTCTTCGAGCAGCACACGCCGCTGACGCTGGCCGAGACCGCGTCGGTCTTCGGCGAGACGCTGGTCTTCGCGCGGCTGCTGGACGCCGCGCAGACGCCGGAGTCGCGCCTGGCGCTGCTGGCCGAGAACATCGAGGGCTCGATCGCCACCGTCTTCCGGCAGGTCGCGATGAACCAGTTCGAGGATCTCGTCCACACCGCGCGGCGCACGGAGGGCGAGCTGAGCGTCGACCGCATCAGCGAGCTCTGGAAGCAGTCTCAGGAGGAGCTGCTCGGCGACGCCGTCGAGGTCACCGACGGCTACAAGACGTGGTGGTCCTACGTCCCGCACTTCATCGGCTCCCCCGGCTACGTGTACGCCTACGCCTACGGACAGCTGCTGGCGCTGAGCGTCTACGGCAAGTACCTCGCCGAGGGCGAGAGCTTCGTGCCCAAGTACCTCGAGCTGCTCAGCGCGGGCGGGTCGAAGTCGCCGGAGGAGCTGGCGGCGATCGCCGGCCTCGACCTCGCCGACCCCGGCTTCTGGCGGGCGGGCCTGGACCTCGTCAAGAACCAACTCGAGCTGGCCGAGGCGGCCGCCGAGGAAGTCCTGGCTGGACGGGACTGAGCGTCGACCTACACTCAGGGGCGTGACCGACGATCGCTGGATCCCACCCAGCGCCCCTGCCTCCGATCCGCCGCTGATCACCAACGCCCCCGCGTCGCCGGAGGGTCTTGGCCCGGCCCAGGCCCCGCGCCGCGGGCTACTCAGCCGGCTCGGTGGCGTCGGCGTCGCGATCGTCGCGTTCTTCGGCAAGATCAAGCTCGTCCTGATCGCGCTGACCAAGGTGAAGTTCCTGGTCACCGCGGGCTCGATGGCGGTCTCGATCGTCGCCTACGCGTCGATCTGGGGTTGGAAGTTCGGCGTCGGCTTCGTGCTACTGCTGTTGGTCCACGAGTACGGCCACGTGATCCAGCTGCGGCGTGAAGGGGTCAAGGACGTCAGCGCGCCGCTGTTCATCCCGTTCATGGGCGCGCTGATCTGGGCCAAGTCGCTCGGTGGCGACGCGGCGGCCGAGGCCCGCACCGGCCTTGCGGGGCCCATCCTGGGCTCGGTCGGCGCCCTGGCCTGCCTGATCGTCTACGCCGTCACCGGCGAGGACTTCTGGCGCGCGCTGGCCTACACGGGGTTCTTCCTCAACCTGTTCAACTTGCTGCCGATCAGCCCGCTGGACGGCGGACGCGCGGCCGCGGCGCTCAGCCCGTGGGTCTGGCTGCTGGGCGTCTTCGGGATGGTCGTGCTGGTCCTGACGATCCCCAACCCGATCATCATCCTGATCGCGGTCGTCTCGATCTACCAGACCTACAACCGCTTCAAGCAGTTCCGCTCAGCGGATCCGGCGGTGCGCGAGTACTACGCGATCGAGCGCCGCCAGCGGATCATGATCGGCGCGACCTACCTGCTGCTGATCGTGGCGCTCGCCGGCGCGATCTCACTGACGCACCTCCCGCGCACGTTGTAGGACTAGCGGCCGACGTCGCGCAGGGCGCGCTGGACGTCGCGCTCCTGGTCCTTGCGCTTCAGCGACTCGCGCTTGTCGAAGCGGTCCTTGCCCTTGGCCAGCGCGATCTCGACCTTGGCGCGCGACTCCTTGAAGTACAGGCGCGTCGGGACAAGCGTCAGGCCGCGCTCGATCGTGCGGCCGGAGATCGGCGTCGATCTCGCGGCGGTTGAGCAGCAGCTTGCGCGGGCGCTCGGGCTCGTGGTTGTCGCGCGACGCCGGGCCGTAGGGCGGGATGTGCACGTTGTAGAGCCAGATCTCGCCGTCGCGGATCGAGGCGAAGCCGTCCTTGAGCTGGGCGCCGGACTCGCGCAGGGCCTTGACCTCGGTTCCCTGCAGCACGAGACCCGCCTCGTACTTGTCGAGGAACTCGTACTTGTGCGACGCCGTGCGATTGCTCGCGACGTCACCCGGTGCCACCTTGCGCTTCTTGCCCTTGGCCATGCGCCATCGAGTCTAGGTGGTGCTCGCAGAACGGCACGAGCTCGGCCGCGACGCCGGCCGGGTCGGTCGTGTGCGGCACGTGGCCGGAGTCGAAGACCACGAGGCGCGCGCCCGGGATCAGCTCGGCGACCCGGCGACCGAGCTTGAGCGGGATGACCGGGTCGTGGCGACCCTAAAGGACGAGCGTCGGCGCGGTGATCGCCTTGGCCTCCTCGCGCAGGTCGTGCTCGGGCGAGGCGAAGCTGCGCCAGAGCTCGGTGACGGCGCGCAGGCCTGGGTCTTGGCGGGTCGTGGCGACGCCGGTCGTCGCGGGCGCGGCGGTCCGCGTCGGTGCGGGCGCGCATGTAGCGGCGCCGAGAAGGCCGGGTAGATCGCGGCGCAGGAACCACGGCTGGGCCATCAGCGCGCAGAAGGCGCGCACGTGCGGCGGGCGGCCGCCGAAGCCGCCGCCGTCGACGAGGACCAGGCCTTTGACGAGCTCGGGCCGGCGGGCGGCGAGGCGCCCGGCCGCGAAGCCGCCGACGGAGTTGCCGACGACGACGGCGCCCTCTGGCACGAGCCGCTCCACGAGCTCCTCCGCGATGTCGGCAAAGCGCATCGCGGTCGCCGGCCCGTCGCCGAGCGGCGACTCGCCGTGGCCGGGCCAGTCGAGCGCGATCGTGCGCACGCCGTCGGGTAGTAGCGCGCGCAATTCGTCGAAGTCGTGGCGGTCGTGGGCACCGCTGGGCAGCAGGACGATCGCGGGGCCATCGCCGCGCTCGTCGTAGGCGACGGGGCCGGAGGAGGTGTCGAGGAAAGGCATGGCGCACCATCATGACCGACCGGTCAGTCATCGTCAATGACCGATCGGTCATGTAGGCTCGGAACCGATGGCGACCGTGTTGCACCACCCCACCGCCGACGCGCTGCTGGACGCCGGCATCGCCGTGGCCGAGGAGCATGGGCTGGCCGGGCTGAGCGTCAACCGCGTCGTCGCCGAGGCAGGTCTGGCCAAGGGCACGTTCTACGTGCACTTCGCCGATCGCGACGCGTTCGTCGACGCGCTGCACGCACGCTTCCACGCCCAGGTCGACGTCGCCGTCGGCGCGGCGGTCGACGGCGTTCCGGCCGGGCCCGAGCGACTCGTCCGCGGCGCCGAGGCCTACCTCGACGTCTGCCTGCGCGACCGCGCCGTCAAGGCGCTGGCGCTGGAGGCGCGCTCCGACCCGGCGCTCTCCGCCCTGATGGCCACCCGCCACGAGCGCTTCGCCGCCGTCGCGGTCCCGAGCTTCAAGGCGATGGGCTGGCCCGACGCCACCGCCGCCGCCCAGCTGCTGGCCGCGATGACCGCCGAGATCGCCGTGCGCGAGCTCGACGCCGGCAAGCGCCTACCGGCCGCGCGGCGCGCGCTGCGCCACTACCTCGATCCGAGTCGCTAGGCCGGGGTCGGCGGCGCGACGTCCAACTCGACGCGCCCGCGCGGCGCTTCGATCTTGCGGACGACCACGCGCACGGCGTCGCCGATGCGGATCGTGGAGCCCGACTCCTCGCCGATCAGGATCGTGCCGACCTCGTTGAGTTCCCACCAATCGCCGCGCAGCTTGCGCGCGGGCAGGAAGCCCTCGTAGCCGTCGCCGAAGACCACGAACGCGCCGGCCCCGACCAACCCCACCACCTCGCCGTCGAACGCCGCGGGCAGCCGCCCCTCGAAGAGCTCGCGCTCCAGCAGGAAGGCGCGGGCGACGTCGTCGGCCGCACGCTCGATCTGCATCGCGTCGCGCTCGCGGCCCGACGTCCACTCCGCCGCCTCCTCCAGCGTGTTCGCCCGCGGCGGCTCCTCCCCGCCGCCGACGGCGCTCAGCAGCGCACGGTGGCAGACGAGGTCGGGATAGCGGCGGATCGGCGAGGTGAAGTGCGCGTAGGCGGACGAGTGCAGGCCGGCGTGGCCCTTGTTCTCGGGCGAGTACCGCGCCTGCTTGAGCGACCGCAGCACCAGCGACGTCAGGCCCAGCCGACCCTCGCCCGCCGCGACGGCGGACCTCCTCGGCCACCAGCTGCGACGCGGCCGCGATGATCCCTGCGGCATCGCCCGGCGCGATGTTCTCCGGCGCCGGGGGCGTCGGCACGCCAAGCGTCTCGAGCTGCTCCAGCAGCCGCTCGGCCGCCGCCGGCTCGGGCCGCTCGTGGATCCGGTAGAGCGCCGGGACGTCACGCTCGCTGAGCAACCGCGCGACCGCCTCGTTGGCCGCGATCATCAGGTGCTCGATCAGCTGATGGGACTCGGTCTGCACCGAGCCCACCGACGGAGGCGACGTGCCCTGCGCGGTCGAAGGCGAACTCCGGCTCGGACGACTCGACGGCCAGCGCGCCCGCCGCGTCGCGACGCTCGCGCAGCGCCGCCGACGCGGCACGCGCAGCGGCCAGCGGCGCCGCCCACGGCTCCGCCGCCTCCTCCTCGCCCGCGAAGATCCGGTCGACGCGGTCGTAGTCCAGCCGCTCGTCGCTGCGGATCCGTGAGCGATAGAAGGCGCTGCGCACGACGTCCGCGCCATCGAGGTCCAGCTCGACCGTCACGGCCAGCCGCTCCTGCCCGGCACCAGCGAGCAGGCGCCGTTGGACAGCACCTCGGGCAGCATCGGCTCGACCGCGCCCGGCACGTAGACCGAGGTCCCGCGCCGGTAGGCCTCGCGGTCGATCGGCGAGCCCGGGCCGGACGTACGCGCTCACGTCGGCGATGTGCACCCAGATGCGCCACGACGCGGTCGCCGGGGACTCCTCGGCGCTGATCGCGTCGTCGAAGTCCTTCGCCGAGGACGGGTCGATCGTGAACGTCGCCAGCGAGCGCAGGTCGCGCGCGCGGCGCGGGGTCGTCGGTCCTCGACCCGCTCCACCGCCTCCTTGGCCGCCCGCTCGACGCCCGGCGGGAACGCGCGCCGCAGCCCGCGATCGTGCATCAGCGCCTCGATCACGTCGCGCGCCACATCGGGCTTGCCGAGCACCCGCGCGATCTTCGCGTGCCCCTTGGCCCGGCCGCCGCTGCGGACGAGCACGAGCTGGCCCGGCCGCCCGTTGCGCCCCGGATCGACCGGGATGCTCTGGCGCCCGCGCGTGTCGAAGAACGGCTCGGCGACGACCAGGCGCCCGCGCTTGGCCAGGACGCCGACGGTGAAGCGCTCACCGCTCCCGTCGGCGCCCGCGCTGCCGTGCTCGCGCGGCGGCCGCCGCCCCTGGCGCGGCCCGCCCCGCGGGCTCATGCCTTCGCGGCCAGCACGTCGAGGGCCTTGTCGAGCCCCTCGTCGACCTTGGGCGTCTTCGGGTCGTCGGCAGCCGCCACATCCGGCGTCAGCCCGCTGCCCGTCGACACGCCCGCGCCACCGAGGTTGCGCCCCGACGGCAGGAAGTACTGGCCCGCGGTGATGTCCAGCGCGCCGCCGTTGGAGAGCTCCAAGACCTCCTGGAAGACGCCCTTGCCGAACGTGCGCGTGCCGACGAGCGTCGCGCGCTTGCGGTCCTGCAGCGCGCCCGCGACGATCTCCGCCGCGCTGGCGCTGTTGCGGTCGACCAGCACGACGAGCGGCGTCTTCGGCGCGACCGGATCGCCGACCGCGCTGAGCGTCTTGGACGGCACCGAGCGCCCCTTGGTCGTGACGATCTTGCCGTCTGACAGGAACGGCGCTGGCGACCAGCTGCGCCTCGGTGACCAGGCCGCCCGGGTTGCTCGCGCAGGTCGAAGACGACGCCCTTGGCCCCGCCCTTCATCGCCTTGCGCAGCGCGGCGTCGAGCTCGCCGTGCGCGCCGGAGGAGAACTGGTCGAGGCGGACCACGGCGTACTTCTTGCCCTTGATCGTCCGCGTCGACGACGTGACCGCGGGGACCGAGATCGTCGTCGCGCTGCAGCGTGACGTCGCGGCGCTTGCCGTCGCGGCTGACCGTCAGCTTGACGTCGGTCCCGATGTGGCCCTGGATCAGCGCGACCGCCGCGTCGCTGCTCTTGTCCCTGCAAGCGACTGGCCGTTGACCCCGACGATGACGTCGCCGACGCGCGAGCTTGGCGCGCTTGGCCGGCGAGCCGTCATAGACCTCGACGATCCGCAGGCCGCCGTCGGCATGGGTGACCTGCACGCCGATCCCCGCGAACTCGCCGCTCTGCTGGAGCTGGAACTTGGCGTAGGACTTGGGATCGAAGTAGTTGGAGAACCGGTCGTCGAGCGAGCTGACGATGCCAGCGATCGCCTTGTTGGCGAGATCCTTCTTGGGGATCTTGCGGTAGTACGTGTCGTTGACGGTGTCGATCGCCTCGTTGACGACCCGCGTGTCCTGGTCGCCGACCAGCGGGTCGCGCAGGAAGCCTGGCAGGGCGGACGGGTGGCCGCCGAGGTAGATCCCGGCGCAGAGCAGGATCAGGCAGAGGACCAGTGAGGCGAGGGCACGGCGGATCATGTGCCAGACAGGCTAGGGCTGTCGCTGCAGATGCTCGACCAGCAACGCGTTCACACGCTCGGGCTCGTCGTGGTGGACCCAGTGGCTGGCGTTGGGCAGCCGCTCAACGCGGACGTCGGGCACCAGGCGCGGGTCGGGGTCGGCCATCTCCTCGAGCAGGTGGCGGTCCTGCTGGCCCCAGATCACCAGCGTCGGTGCCGGGATCGGGGTGAAGAGCGCCTGCGCGCGCCGCGGCGACTGGCGCAGCGCGGCGCGGTAGTAGTTGATGGGTCCGCGCAGGCCGTCGGGGCCCAGGAGGGCCTCCTCGTACCGAGCGAGATCCTCGGCGGTGAAGGCGCCCGGCCGGGCGTCGCCGTAGACCTTCTCCAGCGAGCGCCGACCACCCCAGCGCAGCAGCCGCTCGGGCAGCCACGGGATCTGGAAGAAGAACATGTACCAGCTGCGTCGCAGCTGCCGCACCGAGGTGCGCAGCGTGTGCAGCATCCGCTCCGGATGCGGCACGTTGAGCGCCGCGAGCCGGTCCACGCGGTCGGGATGGAACGTCGCAACGCCCCAGGCGACGGCCGCGCCCCAGTCGTGGCCGACGACGTGCGCGCGCTCCTCCCCCAGCGCCTCGATCAGCCCGGCGACGTCGGCCGCCAGGATCTCCATGCGGTAGTCCTGCCAGCGCGCCGGCTTGTCGGACTGCGCGTAGCCGCGCATGTCCATGGCGACGACGCGGAAGCCGGCGTCGACCAGCGCCGGGATCTGGTGACGCCAGGACCACCAGAACTCGGGGAAGCCGTGCAGCAGCACGACCAACGGCCCCTCGCCCGCCTCGACATAGTGCAGCCGCACGCCGTTGACGGTGGCGTACTTGTCCTGGAGCTCCATCCCGGCAGCCTATGGGGCGGCGGGGTTTACACGCGCAGGAACTTGCGCAGCGAGAGGCTCGAGCCGATCGCGCTCACGCCGACGCTGGCCACCAGCAGGACGATCGCCAGCAGCGCGAAGCCGATCGTCTGCGGTGCGGCGATCAGCGCGAAGTCCGACGCCAGCGGATCCAGGAAGGCGACCTTGCCGATGCCGAGCAGGAGCACGGCGACGATCCCGCCGAGCGCGCCGAGGACGATGCCCTCGATCACGAACGGCCAGCGGATGAAGGAGTCGGTCGCGCCCACGAGCTTCATGACCTCGACCTCGCGCCGGCGCGAGAAGAGGCTCAACCTGATGGTGTTGGAGATCAGCAGGATCGAGGCGATGATCAGCAGGACCGCAAGGCCGCCCATGGCGAGCTTCACCACGCGCGTGGCGGTGAGGATCTTGGTGGTCTCGTCCTTGCGGTTCTTGACCTGGTCGATCGCGCCGTCGATCGGGATACGCCCTCCGGCCGCCGCGGTGGGTGCCAGCGCGTTGCGCAGCGCGACCACGTTGTCGGGCTTGTCGGGCGTCACGCGGAAGGTGTCGGGCAGCGGGTTGGTCCCGAGCAACTCATAGGCCTCGGGGTTGCGCTTCTTCTCCTGCGCGTAGGCCTGGGCCTTGGAGACGTACTGGACCTTGCCGACGTGGTCGGTGCGGCCGAGCAGCGCCTGCACCCGGGCCACGTCCTGCTTGGTCGCTTCCTTCTTGAGGTAGACGTCGACGAGCACGCGGCCGCGGACCTCGTTGGCCGCGCCGGTGGTCGCCTGGACGACTGGGATGAAGACGCCGAGGACGAGCACGGTGACGAGCACCGAGGCCATGGCGGCAAAGGACGGGATGGCGTTGCGCGAGATCGAGCGGAACGCCTCCTTGATGAAGAAGGCAGGCTTCATGGTGGACTACTCGCTCTGGGGGAAGATGTCGTCGAAGTCAGCCTGCGCGTCAGCTTCGCGCTCGGTGCGCGCACGCCGCGGCTTCGGCGAGGGCTCGCGCAGCAGCGCGCCGAACTCGGCGGTGTTGATGTCGGTCGGCGCGTCGTAGCCGGCGTTGTCCTCGTCGCGGACGAGGCGGCCCTGGTGGAGCTCGAGCACGCGGCGGCGCATACGGTCGACCATCGTCGCATCGTGCGTGGCGACCAGCACGGTCGTTCCGGTGCGGTTGATGCGGTAGAGCAGCTGCATGATCCCGACCGAGGTCTCGGGATCGAGGTTGCCCGTCGGCTCGTCGGCCAGCAGCAGCGGCGGATGGTTGACGAACGCGCGCGCCACGGCAACGCGCTGCTGCTCGCCACCGCTCAGCTGATCGGGGTAGGAGTGCAACTTGGTCGCCAGGCCGGTGAGGCGCAGGATGTCGGGGACCTTGGCGCGGATCTCCTTGCGACCCTGGCCGGTGACCTGCAGCGCATAGGCGACGTTGTCGTAGACCGTGCGGTCGGGCAGCAGCTTGAAGTCCTGGAAGACGATCCCGATGTTGCGGCGGTAGAACGGGACCTTCTTGCGCGTGATCTCTGAGAGGTCGCGGCCGGCGACGCGGATCGTGCCGGAGGTCGGCTCGATCTCCTTGATCAGGAGCTTCATCAGCGTGGACTTGCCCGAGCCGGTGGACCCGACCAGGAAGACGAACTCGCCTCGCTGGATCGAGAACGACGCGGTCTCGAGCCCGCCGTTGGTGGGCCCGTAGGACTTGGTCACGCCGCGGAACTCGATGACCGACGGCGCCCGATCCTGCGGCCCCGCCTTGCGCTCCAGCTCCGCCTTGTGGCGTTCAACGATCGCCATGGTCTGACTGACGTTAGCTCCGCGCGCGCCGATCCCTGCCGGTGCACGGCTGCGTGCAAGCCCGTGGGTCGCGCGGGGACGTTCGCCGGACGGCAGATCCGGCGAACGTCCCCGCGCGGCCCACTAGATTGCGTGAGGTGCCCACCATCACCAGCGAGACCCTCGCCAACGGCCTGCCGCTGCACCGCGTCGCCCTGCCCGGGACGCGCGCGGTCACGATCCTCGTCGCCTTCGACGCCGGCGCCCGCACCGAGCGCCCCGAGGAGAACGGCATGGCGCACTTCCTCGAGCACCTCGTCTTCAAGGGCGGCGAGAAGTACGACCACTACAAGAAGGTCAACGAGACCGCCGAGCGCATGGGCGGCACGCTCAACGCCTACACCTCGCACGATCTCGTCGCCTTCCACATCACCGTGCGGGCCGAGGCGGCGCTGGAAGCCATCGACCTGCTCACCGACTTCGTCGGGCGCCCGCTGCTGGACGCCGAGGAGCTCGACCGCGAGCGCGGCGTCGTCATCCAGGAGATCCAGCGCTACAAGGACCAGCCCTCGGCCGTCGCCGAGGAGCTGATCGACAAGGCCGCGTTCGGCGAGCATCCGCTCGGGCGCACCGTCTTGGGTCCCGAGGAGCACCTGCGCAGCTTCAGCCGCGAGGGCATCGTCGCCTTCCGTGAGCGCCGCTGGGCCGGTGAGCGTGGCGGCGCGTTCATCGTCGGCAACGTCGACCACGTGCCGGCAAATGGCGAGGTCGGCGCCTTGTTCGAGCGCTTCCCGACGCTGGGCGCCCCGTCGGCCTACGAGCCGACGCCGAAGCTGGCCCTCGACAAGCTCGTCGAACGTCGCGACTCCAACCAGTCGCACCTGCGGTTGATGTACGCCCCGGCCGTCGATGCGACCAATCCCGCTCAGCGCGCCGCGCTGACGATCTACTCGACGCTGCTGGGCGGCTCGATGGGCTCGCGCCTGTTTGACGAGATCCGCGAGCAGCGCGGCCTCTGCTACTCGGTCTACTCGATCGACCACGCGCTCTCAGACGCCGCGATCCTGCAGCTCGGCGCCGGCCTGGAGTCGTCCAAGACGGCCGAGGCCTACGCGCGCATGCGCGAGATCGTGGCCGAGCTGCACGCCGACGGCCCGACCGAGGAGGAGGTCGAGCGCGCGCGGGCCTACGCCGCGGGCCGCCGCGTCCTGGCCTTCGAGAACACCAACGCCGTGGCGCGCTTCGCCGCCACCCAGGCGATCGTCTTCGGCGAGGACATCGACCCCGACCGCGCCATCGACGCGCTGGACGCGGTCACCTTCGACGACGTCGCGGCCGTCGCCCGCAAGGTCGATCCCGCGGCGGCGGCCGTCGCCTGCGTCGGGCCGCACGACGAGGACGAGTTCTAGTCCGTTTGGCAGAACGGGTGGCACTGCGCCGCTCGTTCTGCCACAGTCAATCCTCGTGGCCGTCGCAGAAATGCTGAACGAGCGCGAGCTGGCTCGGTACGTCCAGCGTGTCGATGGACGCTGGCCGTTGGAGCGCGTCATCATCGGCGGCGCGCGGGTGCTCGACATCCGCGGCGCGCCGCCCCAGCGCGAGCGTGGTCCCGAGTACGTGGCGATCCTGATCTCGGAGTACTTCGCCGGTGTTCCGTGGCTGGAGCGCGTCTACCAGGCGGGGAGCCTGTGGGACGCGGCCGAGATGGGCGCCGCCGCCGACGTGCACTGCTACACGCCCGACGAGTTCGTGCGCCGGCGCGAGTCGCTGCCGATCGTGCGTCAGGTCGCTGAGCACGGCATCGAGCTGCTCGACGCGCCTCCCCAGAACTGAGGAGGTCCGCCGGCCGACAGACGGCCACATTCCGGTCTGTTCGTCAACCGGGGCGCGGTCAGGCCCGAAACACGGACCATGCTGCTCTCCGCTCACGCCCCCTCGCGCCTGCTGGCGCTGTGTGCGGTCGCCATCTGCGCTCTGGCGATCCCCGCGACGGCCTCGGCCAAGACGTCGTCCTCCCCCAAGCTCCCGAAGAAGTTCCAGAAGCGCTACCACGTGAAGTCCGCCGCCGCCGACCCCGACCACGACGGCCTGACCAACCTCACCGAGTACCGCGCGCACACCAGCCCGAAGAAGGCCGACACCGACCATGACGGTGTCAAAGATCGCTCGGAGGACTCCGATCACGACGGCCTGCGCAACCTCGCCGAGCAGCGCACCGCCAACGATCCGGGCAACCCCGACTCCGATGACGACGGCATCAAGGACGGCAAGGAGAACGCCGGCCGGATCGTCTCCTTTGACGACGGCATCCTCGCGCTGCGTCTCGCCGCGACGGGCAAGGTCGTGACCGGCGTGGTCGACAGCGACACCGATGGCGCGTGCAACGCAACTGGCGATGACGACGCGTTCTCCGACGACGCGGACGACGACGGCGCAGACGACGGAGGCGCGACTGCCTCGTCCGACGATGGCGATGACGACGCGACCGCCTCTGCCGCCTCGCTGCGCGCCGACGATGACGCAGCGGCCGACGACCAATCTTCCGACGACGCGGACGACGACGACACGGGCGACGACGACTCCGCCGACCCGTGCTTCGACGACGTGCTGACCTCCGGCGCCTGGGTCCACGAGGCCGAGCTGTCTGCCGACGACAACGGCACGTCGATCTTCGACAGCGTCACGCTGGTCGACGACCTGCCGTAGCCCGCCTCGCGGCGCCGCTAGCCTCGACGGCCATGCTCGTCGAGATCTGGTCCGACATCGCCTGCCCGTGGTGCTACGTGGGCCGCGCGCGCTTCGCCGCGGCGCTGGGGCAGTTCGAGCACCGCGAAGACGTCACGGTGCTGTGGCGCTCGTTCGAGCTCGATCCCGACGCCCCCGCCGAGCGCGAGGGCAGCCATGCCGAGCTGATCGCGCGCAAGTACGGCCGCACGCTCGAGGAGGTCGCCGAGATGGACGCCGCGCTGACGGCGACCGCCGCGGCCGACGGGCTGACGATCCGGTTCTCCGAGATGCGCTCGGGCAACACCTTCGACGGCCACCGGTTGATCCACCTCGCCGCCGCCCACGGCAAGCAGGACGCGATGAAGGAGCGGCTCTTTCGCGCCTACTTCAGCGAGGGCGCGCTGATCAGCGACCACGCGACGCTGCAAGCACTGGGTGTTGAGGTCGGCCTGCCCGCCGATGATGTCCGCGAGCTCCTGCTGACCGAGCGCTACGCCGAGGAGGTCCGCGACGATGAGCGCACCGCCCACAGCGCCGGCATCAGCGCGGTCCCCTGCTTCGTGATCGACCGCAAGTACGGCGCCTCCGGCGCGCAGCCACCCGAGACGCTGCTCGAGTTCCTCCGGCACGGCTGGACGCAGCGCGAGGCTGCGCCCGCACCGGCCGCTTAGCCGATCGCCACCATGCGCTCGATCGGCACCCGCGCGCGCTCGGCGAGCGCCGGGTCGACCTTGACCTCACCGCTGAGATCGCGCAGGCAGTCGCGCAACTTCGGCAGCGTGATCATCTTCATGTACTTGCAGGAGGCACGCTCGTTGGCGGCGACGAAGTCGACGTCGGGCGCGGCCATCCGCAGCTGGTGCAGCATGCCGGTCTCGGTCGCCATGATCGCCGTGCCGCCCTGGCCGGCGTGCTCCTTGGCGTAGTCGAGCATCCCGCCGGTGGAGAGCATGTGGACGCCCTCGGTCGCGATGTCGCCGGCGGCCACGTACTCCATGACCTGCGTCGAACAGCCGCACTCGGGGTGGATCAGGAAGTCGGCGTCGGGGTGTTCGGCGCGCATCGTGGTGATGTCCTTGGGGCGGATGCCCGCGTGGACGTGGCACTCGCCGTCCCAAACGTGCAGCGCGCGGCCGACCTCCTTCTCCACGTAGGCGCCCAGCCACATGTCGGGGCCGAAGAGGATCGGCGTGTCCTGACCGTGCTCGGCCAAGATGTGCTCGACGACCTTGACGGCATTGGATGAGGTCACGCAGTAATCGGTCAGCGCCTTGATCTCGGCCGTCGTGTTGACGTACATGACGGTGACCGCGCCGGGGTGCTTGGCCTGCCAGGCGGTCAACTGCTCGGGCGTGATCGAGTCCGCCAGCGAACAGCCGGCGTCGAGGTCCGGGATCAGGACGGTCTTCTGCGGCGACAAAATCGACGCGGTCTCGGCCATGAAGTGCACGCCGCAGAAGGCGATGACGTCGGCGTCGACGTCGGCCGCGCGGCGGCTGAGGCCCAGGCTGTCACCGACGTAGTCGGCGGCGTCCTGCACCTCGGGCACCTGGTAGTTGTGGGCCAGGATGACGGCGTTGCGCTCAGCGGCGAGCGCGCGAACTTCGGAGGTCAGCACGCTGATCTCGTCGGCCGTCAGGGCCTGCGGGACAGTGGGGCTCGGGGCCATGGGAAGGTTCATGGCAGACGCTCCAGGATCAGGGAGAGGTCGAGGGCGGGCGCGGAGTGCGTGAGCGCTCCGACCGACACGAAGTCTACCCCGGTCTCGGCCGCGGCCCGGATCGTGTCCAAGGTGATGTTCCCGCTGGCCTCCAGCTCGGCGCGGCCGGCGACCTCGGTGGCGATCGCGCGCATCTCGTCCGGGGTCATGTGGTCGAGCAGGATCTGCGGCGCACCGGCCTCCAGCGCCTCGCGGACCTCGGCGGCGGTCTGCGCCTCGACCTCCAGCGGGAGGTCGGGGAACGCGGCGCGGGCCGCGCGGACCGCGTTGCCCACCCCGCCTGCCGCCTCGACGTGGTTCTCCTTGATCAACACCATGTCGAAGAGGCCGAAGCGGTGGCTCGTGCCGCCGCCGGCGAGCACGGCGGCCTTCTCGAGCGGGCGCAGCGTCGGCGTCGTCTTGCGCGTGTCGAGGACCCGGGCGCCGGTGCCCTCGATGGCCCGCGCGTACTGGGCCGTGAGCGTCGCGATGCCGCTCAGGCGCTGCAGGAAGTTCAGCGCGGTGCGCTCGGCGGTGAGGATCGCCGCAGCCGCGCCCGTGATCCGCAGGACCGGCGTCCTGGGCTCCTGCCAGACGCCCTCGGGCGAAAGGCGCTCGATCCGGAGGTCGGGGTCGGCCTGCCGGAACGCGGCCTCGGCGACCTCGAGGCCGAAGACGACGCCGGGCGCCTTCTGGGTGATGGTCGCGACCGCTTGCGCGCCGTCCGGGACCGTCGCCTGCGTGGTCACGTCGCCGGCGCCGACGTCCTCGGCGAGCGCGCGGGCGACGACATCGGCGACGAAGCTGGGATCCAGGGACATAGGTCGGGGAGGATAGGTGTCGCTTGCCTGCCGACGACCTGCCCTTCGACCTCGACGCGTGGTTGCCGGATCCGGCGATCCGCACACGTCACCGGCGCACGACCACCGCGCCGGCCGACCGGCTGTGGGATGCCGCGGGCGCGCTGCGCGTCGACGCGACCGGGCCCCTGGGCCGGCTGGTGCGCTGGCGGATCCCGGGCCTGCCGCCCGGTGAGACCTTCCGCGGCCTCTTCGCCGCGCCGCCGTTCACGGTGCTGGCCGAGGGCGAGCGCTGGTCGGTCTCCGGCCTGGTCGGGCGGATCTGGACGCTGCGGCGCGACTACCCGCGTGTGGAGAACGCCGACGCATTCGCGTCTTGGGCCCAGCCGGGCACGGTCCGGGTGCTCTTCGCACACTGGGTTGTCGACGACGCCGATGTCGGGAGCGCGCTGCTGTCAGAAGCCCGCGTCGCACCTGTCGACCGCGGCGCCGCGCTTCGCCTACGCGCGCTCTGGACCGTCATCGGCCCATGGGAGCGCCTCATCGGCGGCGAGGCACTCGCCCGGGCGGCGCGGGCTGCCGAGATGGCCGACTGACCCGAATGGGGCTTTAGGACGGCGGTGGCACTCAGGTGGCCCCTCGCTCGAGGCCGGCGAGGACGGATGTGCCGGCGAAGATCGTGCGGCCGCGGCGCCGCAGGGACACGTGCAGTTCACCCGCCAGGTGCTGGGCCGCGGCGCCCTCGCGGTGCCGGCGCGCCGCGGGGTCCGGGACCGGCAGCAGGTGCGGCGGCGTGCCGTTGGCGTGGCCCTCGACCTCGACCGACACGCCGCCCGGCGTCCGACCCGAGAAGCGCCAGCCGTTGCCGTCGACCGCCACGTGCAGCGGCTGCAGCGGGCGGACCAGCCGCACGAGCTCGCCGCCGGCCGACACCACCAGCGAGGTGGCCGTCATGCGCAGCCCGCCCACGCCCGCCCGACCGCCGGCAAACGCCACGCACGCGTCCGGATCGTCGGCGAAGCCGTGCGCCTGGCCCCACCACCACGTCTCCGGGAAGCCGCCGTTGGACCAGTTCTTCTCGGCGTAGGCGACAGCGCCGTCGAGGTCGATCTCGCGGCCGTCGATCACGGCGCTCCCGCGCACCCGCGCCCGCAGCAGCCACGGGTGCCAGTACTGGCTGAGCCCCGGGATCGCCTGCGCGGCGCCAAGCCCGCCGAACAGGCGCCGCGGCCAGCGGCCCGGCGCTTCCAGGACGACGTCCAACCGCGCGTCGGCGCCGAGGTCGACGGCGACCGAGCCCTCGCGCGCGTCGGCGCGCAGCGCGCTGCCGATCCGGATCGCTCCCGCGCCGTCGACGACCGCCGCGTCATCGACCGCCAGGGCCCGTGAGAAGCCGCCCGGATGGGCCGCCAGCCCGACCGTTCCCCAGGCCCGCCCGCCGCGGTCACGGTTGACGCCGGCCAGGACCACCACGACCACGCCCTGCTCCGGCGCGGTGATCCGCCAGAACCACCCCTCCATCGCGACGCCGTGCGGCCGGCGCGGATCTCCGAAAGGCAGATCGGCGCCGGTTCGGCGGTAGGTGTCCAGGAGCACAGAAGGCAGTCTCTCACGGCGGCTAGACTTGAGCCTCTTTAACTGAGATTTCCATCTCCCATTTAGGCTAAGAAACATGCCAGACCTCCCCTTCTCCCCCTCTGTCCCCTGCTTCGTCTGCGCCGAGCGCCCCGGCTCGCTGCAGATGGTCATCCAAACCGAGAGCGGCCGCCAGACCGCCGTGCTCTGCGAGAGCTGCGCGCGCGACCTCATGGAAGGCTTCGGCCAGGCCGGCTTCGGCCCGGCGGCCAGCACCGGCAACGCCGGCGGTGGCGGCGTGCCGATGGGCCAGCCCGTCTTCGGCAACGTCGGCGCCCCGCAGGCCCAGACGCTCCGCGGCAGCGAGCGCGACGCCTCCAAGACCCCCGCGCTGGACGAGTTCGGCCGCGACCTCACCCGCGAGGCGGGCGACGGCCGCATCGACCCCGTCATCGGGCGCGACGACGAGATCGCCCAGACCGTCGAGATCCTCGCCCGTCGCCGCAAGAACAACGCCGTGCTGATCGGCGAGGCCGGCGTGGGCAAGACCGCGATCGTCGAGGGCCTCGCGCTGCGCATCACCCAGGACGACGTCCCCGAGGCGCTGCGAGGCACGCGCATCGTCGCCCTCGACCTCGGCGGCCTCGTCGCCGGGACCCAGTACCGCGGCCAGTTCGAGCAGCGGCTCAAGGCCGTGCTCGCCGACGTCACCGCGTCCGACGGCAAGATCGTCCTGTTCCTGGACGAGCTCCACACCGTGCTGGGCGCCGGCGGCGCCGAGGGCGCGATGGACGCCGCCAACATCCTCAAGCCGCTGCTGGCCCGCGGCGAGCTGCGCATGGTCGGCGCCACCACGCTGACCGAGTATCGCCGCATCGAGCGCGACGCCGCGCTGGCGCGGCGCTTCTCGCCGGTGACCGTCGACGCACCGAGCGTCGAGGAGACCG
This sequence comes from uncultured Conexibacteraceae bacterium, assembly GCA_963836485.1. Taxonomy (GTDB): domain Bacteria; phylum Actinomycetota; class Thermoleophilia; order Solirubrobacterales; family Solirubrobacteraceae; genus Baekduia. Next base: position 715,759 of record CAWIJS010000013.1, read on the forward strand.
TGGAGATCCTCCGCGGCCTGCGCGACGCCTACGAGGAGCACCACACCGCGATCATCGAAGACGACGCGCTCACCGCCGCCGCCCGCCTCAGCGACCGCTACCTGACCGAGCAGCACCTGCCCGACAAGGCCATCGACCTGATCGACCAGGCCGCTGCCAAGCTGCGCCTGCACACGCCGCGCCCGGTCGACGAGGCCGCGCTGCGCGCGCAGCTCGACGAGGCCGCGCTGCGCGCGCAGCTCGACGCCGCCGTGGCGATCGAGGACTACGAACGCGCCGCGGAGATCAAGGCCCAGCTCGGCCGCCAGGCCGACGCGGCCCAGCGTAGCGCGGAGCGCCCCTCAACCGACCGCGTGACGGTTGACGAGACCGCCATCGCCGCGGTGGTCGCCGCACGCACCGGCATCCCGGTGGGCGAGCTGGTTGCCGGCGAGCTGCAGCGGCTGGTCGACCTCGAGGACGACCTGCACCGGCGCGTCGTCGGCCAGGACGAGGCCGTCGAGAAGGTCGCCGACACGATCCGCCGCGCCCGGGTCGGCCTGTCGGAGCCCGACCGGCCGCTGGGTTCGTTCCTGTTCCTCGGCCCGACCGGCGTCGGCAAGACCGAGCTGGTCAAGGCGCTGAGCGAGCGGCTGTTTGCCACCGAGGACGCGCTGGTGCGCATCGACATGTCCGAGTACCGCGAGCCCCACACGGTCGCGCGGCTGATCGGCTCGCCGCCCGGCTACGTCGGCTACGGCGACGGCGGCCAGCTGACCGAGCCGGTCCGGCGCCGCCCCTACAGCGTGGTCCTGCTCGACGAGATCGAGAAGGCACACCCCGAGGTGTGGAACGTCCTGTTGCAGTTGCTCGACGACGGTCGGCTGACCGACGGCGAGGGCCGCACCGTGGACTTCACCAACGCGGTGATCGTCATGACCTCCAACCTCGGCGCCGGCCGCGCCAAGCGCGCATTGGGCTTCACGGCCGCGTCACCCGACGCGTCCGACGGCCGCATGCTGCAGGCCGCCAAGGCCGCGTTCCTGCCCGAGTTCCTCAACCGGATCGACGAGATCGTGACGTTTGACGCGCTCGGCGAGCCGGAGGTCCAGCAGATCGCACGCCAGATCGTCGACCGCGTCGGCGACCGCTTGGCCGCCGAGCGTCGGATCACTTTGGAGGTCGACGACGCGCTCGTCGCGCGCCTCGCCACCGAGGGCTTTGACGAGGACTTCGGCGCCCGTCCGCTACAGCGCCACGTGCGCCGCACGCTGGAGCGGGAGCTGACCCGGGCCATCCTGGCCGGGACCCTGACCGACGGCGCGCAGGTGCGCGCCACGGGCGGTGACGACGGCGGCGTGGCATTGGAGGTCATCGCCGCTGCCGTCCCGCAGCTCGTCGCCTAGACCGCCGCTCACACCCGCCGAGCTTCTTGGCGGGTGTGAGAGGGTAGGCGTCGAGCTATATGGCGACCGACATCACGACCGACCGGCTCCGCGAACTCGCTGAAACGCGCAGTGCGCAGGGCAAAGTCCTCAGCGTCTTCATCAACCTCGACCCGCGCGAGTTCGCCACACCGCCCGCACGGGCGACCGAGATCAGCTCGGTCCTCGACGCGGCCGCGCGAACGATCCGCGACGCCGGCGACCTCACCAACGACGAGCGCACGGCGCTCCAGTCCGACGTCGAGCGCGTCCGCACGGCGCTGCGCAACGGCGTCGACACCAAGGAGGCGCGCGCGCTCGCCGTCTTCGCCTCGCAACCCGCAGGGCTGTTCGAGATCCTCAAGCTGCCGCGCCCGGTCGACCACAAGGTCGCGATCAGTGAGACCCCTTGTGTGGAGCCGCTGGCGCGCATCGGCACCGGTGAGCTGTGGTGGCTCGTCCTCGTCGACCGCAAGCACGCGCGCCTGCTGGCCGGCACGGTCGACGGGCTCGTCGAGCTGTGGCGCCACGAGGACGACGTGCTGGGCCGCGTCGACTCCGCCCGCTCCGACCAGGACGGTCGCTCGGAGAAGCGCTACGAGCGCGGCGTCGAGAAGGAGGTCGACGTCCACCTCCGCGGCGTCGCGACCGAGCTGACGCAGCGGCTGCGCGACGTCCGCGTCGCGGGGATCCTCCTCGGCGGCCCGAAGGAGACCACCGGTCACCTCGAGTCGCTCCTGCACGCCGACGTCACCAAGTGCGTCAAGGGCCACGTCGACGTCGACGTGTGGAACTCGGGCGCCGACGCGGTGCTCGCCGCCGCACGGCCGGTGCTCGACAAGCTGATCGCCCGCCGCGATGCCGAGCTCGTCGCCCGCATCGACGAGGGCCTGGGCAAGGGTGGCCGCGCGGTCGCCGGCCTCGGCGACGTCCTGACCGCCGTGCACGAGCGGCGCATCGACACGCTCGTCATCCAAGAGGGCTTCACCGCCAAGGGCACGCGCTGCCCGCAGTGCGGCTGGATGGGCGTCAGCGCCGGCGGCCAGTGCCCGGCCGACGGCACCCAGACCGACGTGGTGGACAACATCGTCGAGACCGCCGTGGGCCGCGCCTTCGGCCAGGACGCACGCGTGCGTTTCCTCGGTGCCGACGATGAGGCGATCGAGATGAAGGGGTCGATCGTCGCCTTGTTAAGGTTCTAGCTTCCGGCCAAGACGTGAATCGTCGCCATCGTGGGGTCCGCCGCGCCGTGCAGGCGGGCTCCCGACGCGACGAGCTCGCGCAGGTAGTTGGCGGTGTCGGCGGTGATGCGCTCGCCGGGCAGCAGCGCCGGGATGCCCGGCGGGTAGCCGGCGATCGACTCGCAGGAGACGCGGCCGACGGCGTCCTCGAGCGCGACGACGTCGCTGACCCCGAGGAAGGCGTCGCGCGGGGCGACGACCATCTCGTTGCTCAGCGCGCCAGGTCCGCGAACGAGCGCTTGCACCGGCCCGCCTGGGCGCCGGATGCGCTTGACGGTCTCGTCGACATCGCCCGCGAAGCGCACCAGTGCCTCCGGCGACTGGCCGACGCCGAGCACGGCGACGATCGTGGCCACCGTCGCCAGCTCGACCTGCACGTCATAGGCATTGCGGAGGGCGTCGGCGACCTCGTAGCCGGTGCAGCCGGTCGCGCGCGTGTCGAGCACGAGCCGCAGCGGGTCGTAGGCGGCAACGCCATCGCGGCCCACAAAGTCCTCGGCGATGATCGCCAGCCCCGGCGTAGTGGCGAGCTTGGCGCGCGTGGCGCGCGCCGCGGCGATCGTCTCGTGCAGCAGCGCCTCGCCGTGCACGGCGAGCTGCCGGCGCGCGCCGTCCAGCGAGGCCATCAACAACGACGACGGGCTCGTCGAGCGCACCAGGCGGATCGCGCGCCCGACGGCGCCGACGTCGATGCGGCCAGTGTTTGCGACGTGCAGCATCGCGCTCTGCGTCAGCGAGCCGACGATCTTGTGCGTGCTGGTCAGCACGGCATCGGCGCCGAGCTTCAGCGCGCTCTCGGGCAGGTCGGGGTGAAAGCCGAAGTGCGGACCCCAGGACTGGTCGACGACCAGCGCCACGTCGCGCGCGTGCGCCACATCGGCCAGCGCGCGCACGTCGGCGACCATCCCGTAGTAGGTCGGCGAGACCAGGAAGGCGACGTGCGCCTTCGGATCGGCCGCCAGCGCCGCGTCCAGCGCGGCCGGCGTGACGCCGTGGGCCATGCCCAGCTCAGAGTCGTAGGCCGGCGCGACGAACGAGGGCAGGCCACCGCTGAGCACCAGCCCATCGACGATCGACGCGTGCGAGTTGCGCTGCGCGACGACGTGCCGGCCCAGCGGGGCGAGCGCGAGGCAGAGCGCGTGGTTGCCTTGGGTTGCGCCGTTGGTCAGAAACCACGTGCGCGCCGCGCCGTAGGCCTCGGCCGCCAGCGCCTCGGCGCGCTCGTAGGGCGTCGGCGACGGGCCCACGTCGACACCGCGGATGTCCTGCGGGATGTCGACCGCCAGCGCACGGTCGCCGAGCGCGTGGCGCAGCCCGGGGTCGGCGCCCGGCCCGCCTTTGTGGCCCGGCACATGAAAGCGCCCGGAGCCCCGGAAGCCGTAGGCGACGACCGCGTCCAGGTAGGGCGCGGTCGGCTGCTCCGACGGGCCGGACTTCGGGGTCGAGGCCTCGCTCATGCGAGCGAGACTAGCTCTAGCCGGCGGCCTTGAGCAGGTACTCGCGCACGAAGCCGTCGAGATCGCCGTCGAGCACGCGCTGGGCGTCGCCCATCTCGCGATCGGTGCGGTGGTCCTTGACCATCGTGTACGGGTGCAGCACGTAGGAGCGGATCTGCGAGCCGAAGTTGACGTCGAGCGTCTCGCCCTTCTCCTTGGCGATCTCCTCCTGGCGCTCGCGCTCGTAGCGCTCCAGCAGCTTGGCGCGCAGCATCTTCATCGCGGTGTCCTTGTTGGCCGACTGCGAGCGCTCGTTCTGGCACTGCACGACGATGCCGGACGGGCGGTGGGTGATGCGGACCGCCGAGTCGGTCTTGTTGACGTGCTGCCCGCCGGCGCCGGACGCGCGGTAGGTGTCGATCTGCAGGTCGTCGGAGTCGATCTCGACGTCACCGGTGTCCTCGATGACCGGCGCGACCTCCACACCGGCGAAGGCCGTCTGGCGGCGCGACTGCGCGTCAAACGGCGAGATCCGGACGAGGCGATGGACGCCCTGCTCGGCGTTGAACAACCCGTAGGCGTTCTCGCCGGCGGCGCGGAAGGTCGCGGACTTGATGCCCGCCTCCTCCCCTGCGCTGGCCTCCAGCAGCTCGACCTTGAAGCCGCGCGACTCGGCCCAGCGCATCATCATGCGCAAGACCATCTCGGCCCAGTCCTGGGCGTCGGTGCCGCCGGCGCCCGCGTTGACGGTGACCAGCGCGTCGCCTGCGTCGTAGGGGCCGGAGAAGAGCCGCTCCTCCTCCAGCGCACCGAGGCGGCGCTCCAGCGAGGCGAGCTGCTCTTCGAGCTCATCGGCCAACTCGTCGTCTTCCTCGGCGAGCTCGACGAGCCCTTCGAGATCCTCGATGTCGGTGGATAACTCCTGGAAGGACTTCAACTTGCGCGTGGTGCGCGCGTACTCCGTGTTGACCTTCGCCGCGGCGGAGGCGTCATCCCAGAAGCCCTCGACCTGCATCTGCTGCTCCAGCGACGCGACCGACGCGGCAAGCGCGTCGGGGTCGGTGCCCTGGCGGAGCATGGCGAAGCTCGCCTGGATGGCGGCGATGCGCTGCGGGATGGGTGTGTCTGTCGATGTCGCCATGAAGCGCTAGGCGCCGTGGCACTTCTTATATTTCTTGCCGGAGCCACACCAGCACGGATCGTTGCGCCCGATGGTGTCGTGCTCGTCGACGCGGCGCTGCTGGATGATCGGGGTGGCGTCTTCCAGATCGACCTCGCCGTTGCCGGCACCCTCGATCGCCTGCCCTGCGTCGACAAAGCCGCCCGCGGCCGCCGCGGCCTGCAGCGCGCTGGGCTGCTGGGTGCCGACGCCGCCCGTGTACTGGATAGACCGGGGCCCACCCACCCCACCGCCGCCTTGCGGGAGCGCCGGCGCGTCGGTGCCCTCCACCTCGACCTCGACGTGGAAGATCATTCGGGAGAAGTCGGCCCAGATCGAGTTCATCAAGTCGGTGAAGAGCTCGTAGGCCTCGTTCTTGTAGGCAATGAGCGGATCGATCTGCGCGAACCCGCGGAGGTGGATGCCCTCGCGCAGGTAGTCCATGTCGTAGAGGTGCTCGCGCCACTTGTTGTCGATAATCTGCAGCAGCAGGTAGCGCTCCAGCGCGCGCATGAGCTCCTCGCCGAGCTCCTCCTCGCGAGCGGTGTAGAGCCGTTGCGCGTCGTCGACGAGCATCTCGACCAGCTCCTCGCGCTCGTTGACGCGATCGAGGCTGTCCGGCGCGAAGCCCACCGGGAAAATGTCGGCCAACGCGGTGAAGAGGCCGTCGAGATCCCAGTCCTCGATGAACTCCGAGACCGTGTACTCGTCGACCACACGGCGGATGACGTCGGAGACGTTCTCGCGCGCGACCGGGCCCATGTCGCGACCCTCCAGCACCTCGTCGCGGTACTGGTAGACAACGCGACGCTGCTCGTTCATGACGTCGTCGTACTCGAGGACGCGCTTGCGGATGAGGAAGTTCTGCTCCTCGACCTTCTTTTGCGCCTTCTCGATCTGCTTGGACAGCATGCCGGCCTCGATCGGCTCCTCGTTGCCGTCCTCGTCGACGGTGCCGAGCTTGTCGAGGATCTTGTAGATCCGGTCGCCGGCGAAGAGGCGCACGAGGTCGTCCTCGGCCGAGAGGAAGAAGCGCGACTCGCCCGGGTCGCCCTGGCGGCCGGCGCGGCCGCGCAGCTGGTTGTCGATCCGGCGCGACTCGTGGCGCTCGGTGCCGCAGATGAAGAGGCCCCCGGCCTCAAGCACCTTGTCGTGATCGACGGCGATCTTCTCCTCGATCTTGGGGAAGATCTCGGCGTAGCGCTCGTCGTAGTCCGGGTCGCCGGGCGTCAGGCCGAGGTTGCGCAGCTCGCCCTGGGTCTGGTGCTCGGGGTTGCCGCCGAGCTTGATGTCCACGCCGCGGCCCGCCATGTTGGTGGCGATGGTCACGGCGCCGGGGCGGCCGGCCTCGGCGACGACCTCGCCCTCGCGAGCCGCATGCTCGGGCTTGGCGTTGAGGACCGAATGCGGGATGCCGAGCTTGTCGAGCCGGCGCGAGAGCATCTCGGAGACCTCGACCGAGATCGTGCCCACGAGGATCGGCTGACCGAGCGCGTGGCGCTCGGTGATCGCGTTGAGCAGCGCCGTCCACTTGCCCTCGCGGGTCTTGTAGACCTGGTCGTTCTTGTCCTTGCGGACCATCGGCTGGTTCGTCGGGATCTGGACGACGGGCAGCTTGTAGATCTTCATGAACTCCGTCGCCTCGGTGAGGGCGGTGCCCGTCATGCCGGCGAGCTTGGAGTACATGCGGAAGAAGTTCTGATAGGTGATCGTCGCCAGGGTCTGGTTCTCCTCCTGGACGGCGACGCCCTCCTTGGCCTCCACGGCCTGGTGCAAGCCCTCTGACCAGCGGCGACCGTCGAGGATGCGACCGGTGAACTCATCGATGATCTTGACCTCGTCGTCGACGACCGCGTAGTCGACGTCGCGCTTGTATAGCGACTCGGCCTTCAAGGACTGCAGGAGGTGGTTGACCAGCGGGCCGTTCTCGGCGCGGTAGAGGTGGCTGATGCCGAGGAACTTCTCGGCCTTCTGGACGCCCTGCTCGGTGACCGCGACGGTCTTGTGCTTCTCGTCGTACTCGAAGTCGAAGTCGGCGACGAACTCCTTGCGCGCCCGCGGGTCCATGCCCTCGGGCGTTTTGCCCGCTGTCATGACCTTCGCGAGCTTCGCGAACTTGACGTAGTGGTCGGCAGCCGCCTCGGGGGCGCCGGAGATGATCAGCGGCGTGCGCGCCTCGTCGATGAGGATGTTGTCGACCTCGTCGACGATCGCGTAGTAGTGCATCGCCAGCGGCTTGCCGTCTTCGCCGAGACGCCCGCCGTGCTGGACCTTGTCCTCCATCGACTGCGCCATGTTGTCGCGCAGGTAGTCGAAGCCGAACTCGGAGTTCGTGCCGTACGTGACGTCGCAGGCGTAGGCCTCGATCTTGTCGTCGGGGTCCATGTTGTTCTGCAGGATCCCGACGGTGACGCCGCAGGCCTCGTAGATGGGCATCATCCACTCGGCGTCGCGCTTGGCGAGGTAGTCGTTGACGGTGACGACGTGGACGCCCTGGCCGGCCAGCGAGTTGAGGACGACCGCGAGCGTGCCCGTGAGCGTCTTGCCCTCGCCGGTGCGCATCTCGGCGATGTTGCCGCCGTGCAGCACCATGCCGCCGATCATCTGGACGTCGAAGTGCCGCATGTTCATCGTGCGGCGACCGACCTCGCGGGTGATCGCGAAGCACTCCGGCAGGACCTCGTCGAGGGCGGCGGCGACCTTGTCGTCGTTGGGCTGGCTGCGCACATGCTGGCGCAGCGCGTCCATCCGCTCCTTGAGCTCCTCGTCGGTCTCGAGCTCCAGTTCGGGCTCGAAGTCGCCAATTCGCGCCACACGTTTCTCGTGCTGGCGGAACTGCTTCGACTCTCCCATGTTCAGCGCGCGGTCAAGCAGACCCATGCGCCTCAGTGTAGTCGGCGAGGGCCGCGCGGTCGGAGCGGACCGGTGAAGATCGGCCCGCCCCACGCGCCTTCACCATGCCACGGCGGCAAGGCCGTGGCGCAGGCGGCTACAACGCCGCGGAGATGCCGCCGCCCGTGTCCGGCGCCATGCCCGGCGGATGCAGCGCCGCGGCGCGCGACTCCCTTCGCTTTCGCCGCTTGTCGCGGTGGCGCTTGACCTGGATCGCCAGCTCGTCGGCGCAGAGGTTGATCGAGTGGGCCATGTCGCGCGAGGCGTCGCAGGCGCGCAGCGTCGTGCCCTTGACCCGGAGCGTGACCTCGGCCCGGAACGCCTCCGGGTTGGAGGGGTTCTGCTCCTGGATGAGCTCGACTTCCAACGTCGCGAGCTCGGACACCTGCTTGCCCACCTTGGCGAAGCGCTTTTCCACGTGCTCTCGGATGTCGTCCGAGATGGTCATGTGGCGGCCCTTGACCTCGATCTGCATGCGGCCCTCCTGGGGCTGGGATCTCTAGGTGCACACAAAGGTATTCCCGGAAGCCGACAACAGCAACGGCACTCGACGAATTTGCGCCAATGCCCGGCCATCTGCGCGTCAGCCCCGCAGAGCCCGCGCGTAGGTCACGGCGCGCACGTCGTCGGCGCCGGCTTCCCGCAACGCCAAGGCACAGGCGTGCAACGTGGCACCGGTGGTGTGGACGTCATCGACGAGGATCGCGACCGACGGGACCGCAGGCGGCGCGCGCCGGCCGGTCCGCAAGCCGACCGCCAGCCTGTCGGGTGCCAGACGCTGCGCGCGCGACAAGCCGGCCTGACGGCTGCCCACCGCCATGGGACGGGTGAGCATCGGCGCCACCGCCAGCCCGCAACGCGGGGCGAGCTCAGCGGCCAGCCGCGCCGCGTGGTCGACGCCGCGGCGGCGCCGGCGCAGGGGATCAGCGGGCACCGGAACGAGGGCGACGGCCGGCGCCGCGCCACGGGCATTCGTGGCTTGCACCGCGATGCCGCCCGCCCACTGCCCCGGCGGCGCGGTCGCGGCGATCTGGGCGGCCATCAACCGCGCGATGCCGACGGCGCCACGCTCCTTGAGCCCGTTGACCAGCGCCGGCACCGCGCCCGCATAAGCCACCGGCGCCCACGCGCCCGAGAACGCCTGTGCTCGCGCCGGACAGCGCGCGCTACACGAACCCGGCAGCCCGCAGCGCGCGCAGCGCGGCAACCCAAGCCACGGCAGCGCCCGCCGGCAGGCGCGACAGAGCGGGTCGGTCTGCGCCACGTCACCGGCACGCCGGCACGCGACGCAGACCGCAGGAACCATGAGTGCGAGCAGCGCTTCGAGCACGCGATCCAGCCTGCCGGACGTCGCGTCACAGGTCACCACCGCTCCGTGCCGATCTGGCAGTGACACAATCGCCGAAGTGCTCGCGACGGCCGCCAACACCTCGTTCTCCCTGGCCCCCGGGCCGATCGTCATCGTGGCTCTGCTCACGTTCGGCTACGTGCGCCGCTGGCGCCAGGTCCGGGCCGGCGGGAGCACGCGCGGCGCGGAGGCCGGCCGCCTGCTGGCATGGCTGGGCGGGGTGCTGTGCCTGGCGATCGCGCTGATCTCGCCGATCGACACGCTCGCCGACCAGGTGTTCTTCATGCACATGATCCAGCACGTGCTGCTGCTGGACTTCGTGCCGATCCTGCTCATCGCCGGGTTGAGCAAAGTCCTGCTGCGCCCGATCGCCCGCCAGGTGCTCGACCTCGAGCGCGCGCTGGGCCCGATCGCCCACCCGGTCTTCGCGATCGGGCTCTATGTCGGGTTCATGTGGCTCTGGCACATCCCCTTCATGTACGACGCCGCGCTGTCGCACTCCGGAATCCACGTGCTTGAGCACACCTGCTTTCTCAGCGCGGGCCTCCTGTACTGGTGGCACCTGCTCTCCCCCGTCCGCGGCCGCCACCTGACCGGGCTCGCGCCGGTCGCCTACATGGCCTCGACCAAGGTCTTCGTCGGCCTGCTCGGCATCTTCCTGACGTTCGCGCCGAGCTCGATCTACAGCTTCTACGAGCACCGCCCGCAGGTCTGGGGCCTGCATCCGTCTGACGACCAGGCGCTGGCCGGCGCAATCATGGCGATCGAGCAGTCGATCGTCATGGGCATCGCGCTCGCCTACCTCTTCGTACGCGCGCTCAACGAGTCCGAGCGCCAGCAGCAACGTGAGGACCGGATCGCCGACGCGGCCGAGGCGGCAGCGGCGAGCGGCACCGCCGAGCGGCCGGTCTAGCCCTCGAGCAGCGCGCCGTCGGGGACGGCGTCGGTGCCGGAAACCGTCACCTCGCCGCGCACGGTCACGTCAGACCCGAAGCGCACGTCGCCGACGACGCGTAGCGCATCGCAGCCCACCAGCGACGGCGCGCCGGCCGGGAAGCGCGCGTCGAAGTCGCCGACCAGCTTGTAGTGGTCGCTGTCGAGGTCGACGAAGGGCGGAACGCCGTGGCGTTCAGGCGCGAGGTGCACCGCGCGCCCATCGCCGATGACGTAGGCATCAGAGCGCAGCGAGAGCAGGTCGTTGGTGGTCTTGACCGGCACGAAGCGCGAGCGCGGCACGCGCAACGCGACAGCGCCCTCGAAGACGCCGATCGCCGCGCCCATCGCCGTCTCGAGCTGGATCACGGGCGGCGAGCCCTTGTCGCCCGGGTCAACGGTCTTGCGGTTGACGATCATCGGCAGGTCGATCACGCCGGCGCCCGACAGCACGTCGCGCAGCGCGTGCAGGTCGACCCAGAGCGTGTTGGTGTTGAAGTACTTGTGCCGCGCGGTGTCCTGGAAGGCGTCGACGTCCTCGTCGGGCGTCTGGGCGATCTCGCGCAGCACGAGCCCGCCGTCGCCCCGGCGCCGCGCCAGATGGCCGCCCTTGCGATCCGACGAGGTCCGGTCGGCGGCCTCCATCAGAAACGGCGCGCCGCTCTCGGCAAACCAGCGCAGGATCCGCGGTTCCAGCACCGCGCCCAAGTTGTCGGCGTTGGACACGAAGGCATAGCGGTAACCCGCGTCGAGCAAGGCCTCCAACATGCCGGAGGTCACCAAGGCGGTGTACAAGTCGCCGTGGCCGGGCGGCGCCCACTCCAGCGCCGGATCGTCGGGCCACTCCGCCGGCGTGAGGTCATCGGCCCGGAGCTTGGGGACCTTGTTCTGGACGAAGTCGACCGGTAGACCCGCCGAGAGATCGTCGTAGCGCTCCAGCGCGGCCAGCGAGTCCTCGCGCGTCGCAAACGAGTTCATGAGGATCAACGGCAGCCGCGCGCCGCTGCGCTCGCGCAGGTCGAGGATCTGCTCGGCGATCAGGTCCAGGAAGCTGCGCCCGTCCTTGACCTCCAGCAACGACTTGGCCTTGGTCATGCCCATCGACGTGCCCAGCCCGCCGTTGAGCTTGATGACCACCGCCTGGTCGAGGAGCTCGGTCCCCGCCGCAGCGGTCAGCTCATCGGCATCGGGCAGCTCTGCCACCGGGTCGATGTCGGCCTCGGCCAACGTCCCCGTCTCTCCCTCGCGCAGCCGCTCATACTGCCGCGCGAAGCTCTCCACCGCAGCATCGCCGAGCCCCTCGGCGCGCATCTTCGCCGTCGCTGCCTCCAACCCGTCCACGCGCGGAAACCCTACTCCCAGGAGCGCCGGTAGCGGCGCTGCTCGGCCGTCAGTTCGTCGAGCTGCACGCCGAGCGAGGCGAGCTTGAGGCGGGCGACCTCGCGGTCGATGTCGTCGGGCACGGGCTGCACGCCGTTGGGCAGCGTGCCGTCGGCGGCCGCGAGGTGCTCGACCGAGAGCGCCTGCAAGGCAAAGGAGAGGTCCATGACCGATGCCGGATGGCCCTCGCCCGCGGCGAGGTTGACGACGCGGCCCGAGGCCAGGAGGTTGAGGTGGCGACCGTCGGTGAGGACATGCTGGGAGACCAGCGGGCGCACGGGCACGCCGTCGCCGCCGATCTCGCGCAGCGCGGCGAGGTCGATCTCGACGTCGAAGTGCCCGGCGTTGGCGAGCACCGCGCCGTCCTTCATCGCCTCGAAGTGCGGGCGGCCCAGGACGGCTGGCGCGCCGGTGACCGTGATGAAGATGTCGCCACGGCGCGCCGCCTCGAGCGAGGGCATGACCTCAAAGCCTTCCATCCGCGCGTCGAGCCCGGCGATCGGGTCGATCTCGCAGACGACGACTTGGGCGCCGGCGCCGCGGGCGCGCAGTGCGATCCCACGACCGGTGGGCCCATAACCCAAGACGACGACCGTGCGGCCGGCCAGCAGCAGGTTGGTCGCGCGCAGAATGCCGTCGAGCGTCGACTGCGCCGTGCCGTAGTGGTCGTTGAACACGCGCTCGGCGCGTGCCTCGTTGACCGCCAGGACCGGGCAGGCGAGACGCCCGTCGGCTTGCATCGCGCGCAGGCGCACCAGGCCGGAGGTCGTCTCCTCGGTCCCCCCGAGCAACCCCTCCAACAAGTCCGGCCGCACCGCGTGCAGCGTGACGAGCAGGTCGGCGCCGTCGTCGATCGTAATCCGCGGCGTGCGATCCAGCACGTCGGCGACATGGCCCGCGAAGGTGTCGAGGTCCTCGCCATGGCGGGCGAAGACCGCGACGCCGTCTTCGGTCGCCAACGTCGCGGCCACCTCGTCCTGGGTGGCCAGCGGGTTGGCGGCGCACAGGGCGACCTGCGCGCCGCCGGCAGTCAGCGTCGTCACCAGGTTGGCCGTCTCCGCCGTGACGTGCAGGCACGCCGCGACGGTGAGGCCCTCCAGCGGCCGCTGCGCACCGAAGCGCTCGCGGATCGAGCGCAGGACGGGCATCTGGGCATCCGCCCAGGCAATCCGCGTCCTGCCCGCATCCGCGAGCGCCGGGTCTGCGATATCGCTCAGAGCGACTAGTACCGGTAGTGGTCAGGCTTGTACGGGCCCTCGACCGGCACGCCGATGTAGGCGGCCTGGTCGGCACGCAGCTCGGTCAGCTTCACGCCCACCGCGTCGAGGTGCAGGCGCGCGACCTTCTCGTCGAGGTGCTTGGGCAGGACGTAGACCTGCTTGTCGTAGTCACCGTTCTTGGTAAACAGCTCGATCTGGGCGATCGTCTGGTTGGTGAACGAGTTGGACATCACGAACGACGGGTGGCCGGTGGCGTTGCCGAGGTTCAGCAGGCGACCTTCGGACAGCAGGATGATCGTGTGGCCGTCGGGGAACTTCCACTCGTCGACCTGCGGCTTGATGTTGATCCGCGTGGCGGCCTTCTCGAGGCCGGCGACGTCGATCTCGTTGTCGAAGTGGCCGATGTTGCCGACGATCGCCTGGTGCTTCATCTTGGCCATGTCGTCGACCAGGATGATGTCCTTGTTGCCGGTCGTCGTGATGAACACGTCGGCGGAGGAGATGACGTCCTCCAGGCGCGCGACCTGGTAGCCCTGCATCGAGGCCTGCAGCGCGCAGATCGGGTCGATCTCGGTGACGATGACGCGGGCGCCCTGAGCGCGCAGCGACTCGGCCGAGCCCTTGCCGACGTCGCCGAAGCCGCAGACGACGGCGGTCTTGCCGGCGAGCATGACGTCGGTCGCGCGGTTGATGCCGTCGACCAGCGAGTGGCGGCAGCCGTAGAGGTTGTCGAACTTCGACTTTGTCACCGAGTCGTTGACGTTGATCGCCGGGAAGAGCAGCTCGCCCTGCTGGGCCAGCTCGTAGAGGCGGTGGACGCCCGTCGTGGTCTCCTCGGTGACGCCGAGGATGTCCTCGCCGACCTTGGTCCACTTGCCGGGCGAGTCGGCGACGCTGCGCTGCAGCAGCGTGAGGAAGATCTTGAACTCCTCGGACTCCGCGCCCGCCGGATCCGGCACGGCGCCAGCCTTCTCGAACTCGGTGCCCTTGTGCACCAACATGGTGGCGTCGCCGCCGTCGTCGAGGATCATGTTCGGACCGAGATCCGGGTCACCGCTGAAGCCGGTCAGGGCCTTCTCGGTGCACCACCAGTACTCCTCCAGCGTCTCGCCCTTCCAAGCGAAGACCGGGACGCCCTGGGGATCTTCAGGCGTGCCGTTGGGGCCGACGGCCACCGCAGCGGCGGCATGGTCCTGGGTCGAGAAGATGTTGCAGGAGACCCAGCGGACCTCGGCGCCGAGCGCGGTCAGCGTCTCGATCAGCACGGCGGTCTGGATCGTCATGTGCAGCGAGCCCATGATGCGGGCGCCCTTCAGCGGCTGCGCAGCGGCGAACTCCTCGCGGGTCTTCATCAGGCCGGGCATCTCGTGCTCGGCCAGGCGGATCTCCTTGCGACCGAACTCGGCCAGGGAAAGATCGGCGACCTTGAAGTCGGTGTGGGTACGGGCCTCGGTGGCGCTCATGCGGTCTCCGGTGTGGGTTGGGGCTGTCGGGAGCGGACGGCGGCCAGCAGCTTCGAGTGCTTCTGCTGCTCGAAGCTCAGCCAGTCGTCGGCGGGAACGTCGACGGGACGCTGCGGCTTGGCCTCGAACCACGCCTCCACCGCGTCGCGAAGGGGCTGCTCGCGGCGCAGACGTAGCGCGAAGCCGATGTCACCAAGGCCGAGGTCGTAATCGCCGAGCAGCTCCTTGAGCGTGCGCAGGCGCTGCAGCTCGGCCGCGCCGAAGAGGCGGTAGCCGGCGGCGGAGCGCTGGGGCTCGATCAGCCCGTTGCGCTCGATGTAGCGGAGCATCCGGGGTGACCACCCCGTCGTCTCCGCTGCCTCGTGGATGGTGAGGGCGTCCGTCAACGCCACAAACCTTACCACGGTCGTGTCAAGGTTTGGGCGCCTGGTGTCAGCCGGTGGCGCGCAGCACGGTCGCGCGCTGCTTGTGGCCGCGCTCGTAGAGCGCAACGACGGCCTTGGTCGCCGGATCGGCGCCACGGAGGCGGGCGACGATCGCCGCGGCCGGCTGCTGCGCGTAACCGTCCCAGGGCTCCTCGACGGTGATCGTCGCGCCGACGTCGTCGGCCGGCCCGAAGGATTCGACGAGCGGATCGCCGCCGTCGAGGTGGCCGGCGTCGCCGATCGGGCGCAGCGGCGTGGGCGGGGTCAGGTCTGACGCCGCGGCCTCGTCCTCACGGACGATGCGCCGCGCGATCGCCTCCTCGGCCGTCGGCGGCGGCACGGGAGCGGATGACGCCCGCTCCGTCGACGGCTGCGCCGTGGGCGCGAAGCGCTCCTGGTCCTCGCGGCCGAGCAGCCGGCGCAGCAGCTGCTCGAGCAGCAGGAACGGCAGGCGGAAGAGGAACGTCATGCTCTCCTCGTTGCCCGGCGGTCCGGGCCGCCATGCACGGTCTGGCCGCTACCGCTCGGCCAGCTGGCGCTTGAGCTGCTCGATCAGCACGACCGGCCCGGGGTCCACGCCGCGCAGGGCCGCGTGGTAGACCGACACCAGATCGCCGAGCAGCACGAGCGAGAAGACGCGCTCCACCGAGGTCGTGCCGCGCGTCGGCACCCGGAACGTCTGCGCCGCGGCGTCGCGGATCAGCGCCTCGGTCAGCTCGACGCGGTCGGCGATGCGCGGATGCGTGTCGCTGTCTTCCAAAAAGACCGCGCCGAAGCGCCCCAGCTCGGCCGCGCCGGCCCAGCCGACGAGCTCGTTGTGGTCGGCCTCCGGCAGCTCGTGGCAGAAGGCCGGGATCTTGGCGTTCTCGTTGAACTGCGTCTTCCAGCGGTAGGCGATCGTCGCCGTCGAGCCGGCGCCGTAGAGCACCGGGACGGTCCCGACCAGCGCGCGCGCCAGCGCCTTGGCCTCGGAGTCCTCGGCAGCTTCGGGCCCCCACTCCACGACGAGCTCTTCGAGATGCTCGGCCGCCACATCGATGTCCGACGCGCAGCGGGGCCCGGCGCCGCAGCGGGCGGCGACCTCAAGGGCGGCGACGGTGATGTAGGCAACCGCGGCGCGCGGCTGCAACCCACCGGCGACGGGAATGACCGGCACGCCGTCGGCCCGCGCCAGCTCAGCCAGCTTGCCACCACTGGTGGCGACGACGCGCGTCGCGCCAAGCGCGCCGGCGGCCTCGTAGGCGGCCAGCGTCTCCTCGGTGTCGCCGGAGTAGGAGGCGCAGAGGACCGTCGTGTCCGGCGTCGTCCACGGCGGCAGGCCGTAGGCCCGCGCCGACAGGATCGGCCGCGAGGCCGTGTCGCCCAGCGCCGCGCGCGCCAGCGCACCGCCCATCGCCGAGCCGCCCATGCCCGCGACCACGAGGCCGGCGGGGCTGTCCCACTCCTTCAGCTGCGCGGATTCGGCCTTCCAGAGCGCGTCACGCAGGTGCTCTGGAATGGCCAGCACGTCGGTCAGCTGGTCGGTCGAATCGATCTGCCCGATGCTCTCGCGGTCGAGCTCCAAGTTGGTGGTCGTCATGCCTGGCCTCTCATCCCCTGGTGCATCCGATGCACGCACTCCATCAGAACTTGATCGATCCCGGCGGCAGATCCGTGTCAGGGAACACCTTGATGCCCGCCGCGAGCACGTTGCCGGCCCCGACGCGGACCCCCTCACCGATCACCGCGCCGCCGCGCACGACGGCGCCCTCGCCGATCGTGGCGCCCGGTGCGACGATGCAATCGGTCAACTCCGCGCCGGCCCCGACGGTCACCCCGTCGAGGATGACAGCGCGCTCCAGCCGTGCCCCCTCGCCGATCGTCACGCCCGATCCGAGCACGACCAGGCTGCCGACGTGGGCACCCTCAGCGATCGTAACGTCGGCGCCCATCCGCTCCACCGCCGCGGTGCGGACGTTGCCCTCGAGGATGTCGAAGGTGCCCTGCAGATAACGCTCGGGCGTCCCGATGTCCATCCAGTAGGCGCCGTCGGCCTGCGCGCCGTACAGGCCCTGGCCGACCAGCGCCGGCCAGATCTCGCGCTCGATCGAGACGTTGCGATCGGCGTCGATCAGCTCCAACACGGAGCGCTCCAGCACATAGATGCCGGCGGAGATGTAATAGCGGTCGATGCCCTCGAGCTGGCTCGGCGCCGGCTTCTCCAAGAAGCCCGTGACCGCATGGGTCGCGTCACAGAGCACGAGCCCGTAGGCCGACGGGTCATCGACCGGCACGAGGCCGAGCGTCCCGACCGCACCGGTCGCCTGGTGCTGGGCCAGCTGCGCGGTGACGTCGACGTCGGTCAGCACGTCGCCGTTGAGCATCAAGAACCGATCGTCGAGGCCGACCTGCTCCTCGGCGTACTTCAGCGCGCCCGCGGTCCCGCGCGGCTCGGGCTCGACGACGTAGCGGAGCGTGATGCCCAGCGCCTCGCCGTCGCCCAGCGCCGCACGCACCTTCGTGGGCTCGAAGCCACAGCTGAGGATCACGTCGTCGACGCCGTGGCCGCGCAGCCACTCCAGCATGAAGACCAAAAACGGCCGGTCGACGAGCGTGATGACCGGCTTGGGCTGCCGCGACGTCAGCGGGCGCAGGCGCGTGCCCTCCCCGCCGACGAGGATCACGGCCTGCACGCTCAGGAGCCCCGGCCGACGCCCTCGTAGGTCAGCCCGGCGGCGCGGACCGCCGCGGGGTCGAGCGCGTTGCGGCCGTCGATCAGCAGGTCACCGGCCATCTTCTCGGCGACCGCGGCGAAGTCGAGCTCCTTGAACTCGTCCCACTCGGTGACGAGCACGACGGCGTCGGCGCCGTCGACGACCTCCAGGGCGCCCGGCGCGAACTCGATCCCGGTGATCAGCTTGCGCGCCTCCTCCTCGGCGATCGGGTCGTAGGCGACCACCGTCGCGCCCGCGGCCTGCAGGCGCGCGCTCAGGACCAGCGAGGTCGCCTCGCGCATGTCATCGGTGTTGGGCTTGAACGCGAGGCCGAGCAGGCCAACGCGCCGGCCGACGAGCGAGCCGAGGTGCTTCTCCAGCTTGCCCATGACGCGGCGCTTCTGCAGCTCGTTGACCTCGATGACCGAGTTGAGCAGCTGGAAGTGGTAGCCCGAGTTGCCGGCCAGCTGCTTGAGCGCCGTGACGTCCTTCGGAAAGCAGGAGCCGCCGAAGCCGAGGCCGGCCTGCAGGAACTTCGGGCCGATGCGGTCGTCCAGGCCCATGCCCTTGGCGACCTCAACGACGTCGGCGCCCGTCGCCTCGCAGACGTTGGCGATCTCGTTGATGAAGGAGATCTTGGTAGCCAGAAACGCGTTGGACGCGTGCTTGATCATCTCGGCGCTGTTGATGTCGGTGCGGACCACCGGCGCGTCGAGCAGTGCGTAGAGCGCGGCCACGGCGTCGCCCGCCCAGTCGCCGTCGTCGCCGATGACGACGCGGTCAGGATGCAGGAAGTCCTTGACCGCCGAGCCCTCCTTGAGGAACTCAGGGCAGGAGACGTAGCGAAAGTCCGACTTGCCGGTCTCGCGGAAGAGGCGCTTGATCGAGTCGCCGGTGCCGGCCGGGACGGTCGACTTCATCACGAGCGCGTGATGGTCGGAGACCGGCATCGCACCGACCACGGCGTGGACCGCGCTGAGGTCGGCGTCGCCCGAGTAGGTGGGCGGCGTGCCGACGGCCACGAACAGCAGCCGCGCGTGCTCCAGCGCATCAGCGATGTCGGTGCTGAAGTGCATCCGCTCGCGGTTCTTGGCGATCAGATCCTCGAGGCCGGGCTCGTAGATCGGGATCTCGCCCTGCTTGAGGCGCTCGATCTTGTCGGCGTCGATATCGATGCAGTAGACGTCGCTGCCCAGCTCCGCAAAGCCCGCCGCTGTGACGAGCCCGACGTAGCCGGTTCCGATGACGCCAATGGGTTCCGGGGCTGACATGAAGCGCGAGAGGCTAGCGGAGCGCACCGTGCTTCGGTGTGCTGAGAAGCAGGCCTTTCAGCGGATCCTGCCCATGCTTCTGGCCAGGGCGAGCATCTGCTGGTTGCCGAGGCTCGAAAGCAGCGTGTTCGAGATCCAGTAGACGGCTTTGCCCGATCGCCAGGAGACCAGCCGCAAGCGGCTGCCGTCGTAGAACAGCTCGTAGGTGCGCCCGCCCAGGCGCCGCCGCTCGCTGGGGTTGTCGAGGATCGGCGGACCCTGCCAGCTGGTGCCCTCGACGCCGTAGTACTGACCCAACAGCATCGTCTTGAAGACCATGCGGTAGGCGCGGTACTTGTGGCCGCCGCGATCGAAGATGTCGTAGGCGCGGCTGTGGTCGGGCAGCAGCGACGCACCGGCGATCGCGGCCTTGGGGTAGTACACCGAGAACGGCAGCTTGACGGCCAGCTCGACGGCCTCGTCCTCGGCGCCCTGGCCGGCGACCTGCACGCCCGGCGGCAGCACCGTCTTGACCTTGCGCTTGGAGGACCCCTTCTTCTTCGCGGTCGCCTGCTTGACGGTGCCGTTGTCGCTGGACTTCGGCGTGCTCACCGGCGTCGCGTTCATGAAGCGCTTGGTCACCGCGGCGAGGTGCGAGGGCGTGACGGTCACGTAGTCGCCGGTGATGTCGCCCGGGAAGCGCACCTCCTGCACGGGGTTCTGTGCGGACTCGAAGGCCAGCTTGAGCAGCCGCAGGATCGCGTCGCCGGAGGTGATGTCGGTCTGCGTGTAGCGGCCGAAGATCTTCAACAACGCCTTGCGGTCGCTGAAGAGCTTGCCGACGCCGATCTGGTCCTTGGCGTCGGCCAGGAACTGCTGCTGGCGGGCGGCGCGCACGAGGTCGGTGTCGAAGTGGCGGTAGCGGACGAACGCCAGCGCGTCCTGGCCGCAGAGCTTCTGGTAGCCGGCCTTGAGGTCGATCACCGCGTAGTCGCCGCCACCGCCGAACGGCGGGCTGTTGTCGTTGAAGTAGCGCCGGTCGACGTCGGTGTAGACGCAGCCGAGGCGGTCGACCGCCCGGCGGAAGCCGCCGAAGTTCACGTTGACCACGTGGTTGATCGGGATGTGCAGCAGCGAGCGGATCGTCTTGACCGACAGCGTCGGACCACCGATCGCGTAGGCCGCGTTGATCTTGTCGAAGCCGTGGCCGGGGATGTGGACCTTGAGGTCGCGCGGCAACGACATCACGGCCGTCGCGCCCTTGGAGGGGTCCAGCCGCAGCAGGATGATGGTGTCGGAGCGGACCGGGTTCTTGGCCTTGATGTCGACGTAGCGCTGGTCGGAGCCCAGCAGCAGGATCGTCTGCGGCCCGCCGGCGTCGACGCCCTGCAGCGCGTCCTTGTCGAGCTTCAGCTTGCCGCCGCCGCCGCTGAAGAAGATGTCCTTGTCGTCCTTGATCTCCTTGAGCACCGCGGTCGCGACGGCGGTGCTGGAGGCGAGCACGATGACCAGCGCCGCCAATAGGAAGCGCTTGTACATGCCCCACGCCAGGCGCGGAGGGCGTTCGTCGGTCGGGGTGGCGCTCAAGAGCCGAGGTGGGTGAGGGAGCCGGCGATGCCGAGCATCTGCGCGTTGGACAGGCTGAGGGTCAGCGAGTTCGAGACCCAGTAGACGGCATTCTTTCGCTTCCAGGCGACGTATCGCAGGCGGTTGCCGGACTTGAACAGCTCCAGCCGGCGGCCGTGCACCGTCAGCGTCGACGTCGGCTTCTCCAGCAGGGGTGGCGTCTTCCAGCTGGTGCCCTGCACCCCGTAGTAGCTGCCCTCCTGGATGTTCTCCAGTACGACGAGCCGGTAGGCCTTGTGGGGGTGGCCGGCGCGGTCGCGGATCGTGTAGACGCGGGGCGTCGGATCGGTGGTCGAACCGTCGTTGATCGTGCTCGCGTAGCGCCCGTTGGGCGTCAGGCGCGACGGGAAGTAGAGGCGGAAGCCGAGGCGGTGGCTGGCGACCGTGCGGGCCACGAGATCCTCCCCCACCCTCGTGGCTCGGGTGAGCCGGGCCTTGGCGACCCGGGCGTTGCCGCTGGCGGCCTTGGCCTGCTTCTTGGTCTTCTTGGCCGAGGTCGACTTCTTGACGTGCGGCGAGGCATGGAAGAACTCGTTGCGCAGCTTAAGCAGCGTGCTCTCAGAGGCCTCGACGTACTCGCCGGTTGCAGCGTCGCCGGAGTAGACCGGCGGGAACTTGATCTGCGCCACGGGATGGCCGGCGGAGAAGATCGCGAGCTTGGCGAGCTTGAGCACGCCCTTGACCGAGCGCAGGCTCGCGTCGGTCTGCGTGCTGCGCTGCATGATCTTGATCAGCCGGCTGCGGTCGTCGATCAGCGACGAGCTGTTGAGCTGGTCCTTGGCCGAGCGCAGGAAGTCCTGCTGGCGGGCGGCGCGCACGATGTCGGAGTCCGCGTGGCGGAAGCGCACGTAGTCCAGCGCGCGCTGGCCGCAGAGCTGCTGGTAGCCCGGGTCGATGTCGATCTCGGCGTAGTGCGCGGAGACGGGTAGACCTAAGTTGGAGTGGTAGTAGCGGCGGTCGACGTCGGCATAGACGCAGCCCAGCTCATCGACGACCTCGCGGAAGCCGCCGAAGTTCACGTTGATGATGTGGTTGATCTTGAAGTCTTCGCCGAAGAGCGACTTGATGGTCTTGGCCGTCAGGTCGGCGCCGCCCAGCGAGTAGGCGGCATTGATCTTGTTGATGCCGTAGCCCGGGATCAGGACCTTCAGGTCGCGCGGGATCGAGAGGACCGCGGTCGCCTCCTGGTCGGGGTCCATCCGGACCAGCAGGATCGTGTCTGACCGCGCCGGGTTGCTGTGCTTGAGCAGCGGGTTGTTCTTCTTGATGTCGGCGAAGCGGCGATCGGAGCCGAGGATCATGATCGTCTGCGGCTTGCCGGGCTTGGCCTCGGTGACCTCGTGCGTCGGCACCGGCGGCGGCGCGTCCTTGGGCGGCGCGATCTCGGTCTTGATCTGCAGCAGCGTCGCCGTCGCGGTCGCGCCGGCGGTCAGCAGCGCGATCAACAGCACGCTCCCGAACGCGCGCGCCAGGAAGCGCAGCCCCTCGCGCGGGGGCCGGTTGTCCTGCACGATCACGCCAAGCCACCCTCGACCGCGTGCAGGTCGGGCCCGTCCGTGCCCTCACGCTCCAGCCACGCCGGCAGCAGCGCGACGAAGTCCGTCAGCGCCTGGCGGAAGCGCCGCAGCGAGGCGATCGACACCCACTCCTCCGGACCGTGGTGGCCGGCGCCAACTGGCCCGAACTCCACGGCGGGGATGCCCGCCTCCAGGAACGAGATCGCGTCCGACGCGCCGTCGCGCCCGATCGACAGCGCCTCGCCCTCGATCGAGCGGCCGATGCCCTCGCGCAGCGCGCGCACGTACGGGTTGCTGCGCGACACGACCGCCGGGGCGCGCGTGAAGCACTTGAGCACCTCAAGATCCGGGATCGCGCGGATCTGGGCGAGGATCTCGCCGGGGTCCTGCGTGGGCAGGTAGCGGATGTCGACGTCCATCGTGCAGCGGTCGGGGACCTTGTTGAAGGCGTCGCCGCCCTCGATCCGCGCGAGGTTGATCGACGGGCGGTCGAAGAGGTCGGAGGACTCGCGGCTGAACGGGAGCGTCTCGATCCGCCGGAAGGCATCGTGGGCCTTGAGGATCGCGTTGTCGCCCAGCCACGGCGTGGAGCCGTGCGCCGCGACGCCGCTGACGGCGGCCCGGACCGCGAGCACGCCCTTGGCCTGGATGCCGATGTGGAGGTCGGTCGGCTCGCCGGTCAGCGCGAAGTCGCCGCGGTAGCCGCCGGCGACCAGCACGTCGGTCGAGCGGCTGGAGACGTCCTCTGACTCCTCGTCGGGGACGCAGACGAAGCGGACGCGGACGTGCTCGTTGTCGGCGACGTCCTTGATCGCGCACATCATCGCCGCGAGCGCGCCCTTCATGTCGTAGGCGCCGCGGCCGATGAGCCGGTCGCCCTCGATCCGGGGCTCGAACTGCGAGGCGTACGCCGGTACGACGTCGAGATGGCCATGCAGGATGACCGTCGGCGGGTCTTCTAAGTTGCGCGCGCCCACGTCGACCATCACGACGGGCAGGCCGTCGTGGTCGAGGCTCTTGACCTCGAGCTCGCGCGACTCGAGCCACCCCTTGACGAAGCCCGCCGCGGCCCGCAGGCCATCCAGCGTCGACGTGTCATAGATGATCAGTCGCTCAGCGAGGACGCGTTCGTCCATCCGGCCCAGGCTATCGAGCGGGGCTGTCAGCCCGCGAAGTAGGGTGGCGCCATGGCAGGCCGCATCGTGTTG
>CAWIJS010000014.1:0-17025 GCA_963836485.1 uncultured Conexibacteraceae bacterium
GATCTTGCAGCTCCATGCCGTTCTGGCACCCAAGCTTTCTCCCGCAGCGGGGTCGGCGTGTTCATGATGAGGGACGTCTTGTCCCGACTCAGAGACCAGCGAGGTTTCACGCATGCTTGATCGCATCTCGACGAAGGTCTTCGCGGACGGCGCGGACCTGGACAGCATCCTGCGCCTCGCCGCCGACCCGCTCATCAAGGGTTTCACCACGAACCCGACGTTGATGTGGAAGGCCGGGCTGACGGACTACGCCGACTTTGCGCAGCGGCTGCTGGAGCAGATCCGCGACAAGCCGGTGTCCTTCGAGGTCTTCGCCGACGATGAGGCCGAGATCCGGCGCCAGGCCAAGAAGCTCGCGGCGTGGGGTCCCAACGTCTACGTCAAGGTGCCGATCACGACGACGGCCGGTGTCTCGATGGCCCCGCTGGTACGTGAGCTCTCAGAAGACGGCGTGCAGGTCAACGTCACGGCGCTGTTCACCACGGCGCAGGTCGAGCTGATCACGGTGGCCGTGGCTGATGGTGCGCCGTCGTGCATCTCGGTCTTCGCGGGTCGTATCGCCGACGCCGGCGTCGATCCCATCCCGATCATGCAGCGGTCGGTCGACATCATGGCGGCCGCGCCGCGTGCCGAGCTCATCTGGGCGAGCCCGCGCGAGGTGCTCAACCTGGTGCAGGCAGACCAGGTCGGCTGCCACATCATCACGATGACCCACGACCTGCTGCCGAAGGTCAGAAGCCTGGGCAAGGACCTCGACCAGTTCTCGCTGGAGACGGTGCAGATGTTCCATCGCGACGCAGCGGCCGCCGGCTTCACGCTCTAGGTCCCGCGCATGGAGCGCGTCCTCATCACCGGCGGCGCCGGGTTCATCGGCAGCACCTTGGCTGACCGCCTCATCGACGAGGGCGTCGATGTCGCCATCCTCGACGACTTCCGGACCGGCCGGCGCGAGTTCATCGTCGAGGCGCTGCAACGCGGTGCCGAGCTCTTCGAAGGCGACGTGCTGGATGGCGCGCTGCTCGCCGAGGCGGTCGCCGGGTGCGACACGGTCTTTCACCTGCAGGCCAACGCCGACGTCCGCCATGGTCTCGAGAACCCGCGGCGCGACCTCGAGCAGAACACGATCGCCACGTCCGACGTGCTGGAGGCCATGCGGGCGGCAGGCGCGAAGCGCATTTGCTTCTCCTCGACCGGCTCGGTCTATGGTGACGCGCCGATCGTCCCGACAAGGGAGGACGGTCCGTTCCCGATCCAGACCTCGCTCTACGGTGCCTCGAAGGTAGCGGGGGAGGGCATGATCGGCGCCTACGCACACGGCCTGGGCTTCACGGGGCTGATTTTCCGTTTTGTCTCCGTGCTCGGCGAGCGCTACACGCACGGCCACGTCATCGACTTCTACCGCGCGTTGAAGGCTGATCCGACGCGGCTGCAGGTCCTCGGCGACGGCCGGCAGACCAAGAGCTACCTCTACGTGCAGGACTGCGTGGAGGCAATGCTCACGGCCGCTGCCCACCACGGCGACGACCCCGGGGCCTACGTCTACAACCTGGCCACCGACGAGACCGTCACCGTCGACGAGTCGGTCGCGACGATCACCGCGCGCCTGGGGCTCACACCGGAGGTCCAGAAATCCGGCGGGGACCGCGGCTGGGCCGGCGACTCGCCCCTCATCCACCTCGACACCGAGCGGATTCGCTCGCTCGGTTGGGCACCGACCCTGACCATCCGCGACGCGATCACGCGCACGCTGGAGTGGTTTGAGGCCGAGCCCGCCATCGTCTTCGACCAGGAGCCTTCGCACTCGTGAGCGTCATCTTCAGCCGTGCCCCGCTACGCATCTCGCTGGGCGGTGGTGGAACCGACCTGCCCTCGTACTACGGCGAGCATGGCGGGTACCTGTTGAGCGGGTCGATCGACAAGTACGTCTACATGCTGACCCACACCGTCTTTCAGAAGCGGTATCGCATGAAGTACTCCGAGACCGAAGAGGTCGACACCCCCGCAGAGATCAAGCACCCCATCTTCCGCGAGACGATCCGCAAGCACTGGACCGGCAACCCGCTGGAGATCGCGGTCGTCGCCGACGTGCCGGCCGGCACCGGCATGGGCTCCTCGGGTGCGTTCACGGTCTGCTTGATCAAGGGCCTGGCGTTGGCCAAGCGCCAGTCGGTGACCCCTGGCGACCTCGCCGAGGCGGCGTGTGAGATCGAGCTCGACATTCTCGAGGAGCCGATCGGCAAGCAGGACCAGTACGTCTCGGCCCATGGCGGGATCTGCGCCTACACCTTCAACGCCGACGGGACGGTGAAGGTCGAGCCGCTCGAGCTTGAGGAAACTACGCTGCGCAAGCTGCGCAACAACCTGCTGCTGTTCTACACCGGTGAGGCGCGATCGGCCTCGAAGATCCTGGCCGATCAGGTGACGCGCACGGCCGCGAGCGACAACGAGATGGTGGAGAACCTCCATCGCACCAAGGAGATGGGCCTGCGCAGCCGCGGCCTGCTGGAGTCCGGCGACCTGGAGAGCTACGCCGAGCTGATGCACGAGCACTGGGAGAACAAGCGCCGGCGTTCACCCGGCATGACCGGCGAGCGCATCGACACGCTCTACACGCTGGCGCGCCGCTCGGGCGCCCTGGGCGGCAAGCTCGTCGGAGCCGGGGGCGGTGGCTTCCTGCTGATCTACGCCCAGCGTCCGGAGGACACCCGCCAGGCGATGGCCGCAGCCGGCGCCTCCGAGCTGCCCTTCGACTTCGAGTTCCAGGGCGCGATCGGCAACGAGTACAACTAAGGGCGCGCTCAGCGCGGCGCGCGTGCCACGCCGATGATCTGCACGCCCCAGGGCGAGCTCATCGCGTTGAGGCGAAAGAGCGGCCGGAACGCGGCCATGGCGAGACGCGCGGCGCCGACGGGCGCGCCGCCGCCGGAGCGGACGTCCTCGACGAGCCGCTCGCCGCGGGCGATCACCAGGCGGCGGTAGACGTTGAAGAACGGGAAGCCGGCGCCGGCGGTCATCTCGACCTCGTAGCCGGCCAGGCGCAGCGCCGTCGCCAGCGACGTCGGCGTGTAGTGACGGCGGTGGCCGATGTGGCGGTCAAAGGCCGACATCGTCCCGCCCGGAACGGTGACGACCAGGCGGCAGCCCGGAGCCATGAGCCGGGTCGAGGCGGCCAGCAGCGCGACGTCGTCGTCGACGTGCTCGAGGACCTCGGAACAGACGGCGTGGGTCGCCCAGTGCTCGAGGTCGGCAGGGACCTCGGCGTCGGCCATGATGTCGCCGGCGATGAACCGCGACCGCGGCACCTTGCCCTGTGAGCGGCGCACGCCCACCTCGCTGGGCTCGAGGCCGAGCAGCTCGGCCTGCGGCCAGCGCTCAGAGGCCGTGAGCAAAAAGTCGCCGAGTCCGCTGCCGATGTCCAGCAGCCGGCGCGGCGCCCCGTCGGCCTCGAGCAGCTTCAGCGCGACCCGGCGCCGATAGAGCTGTGCCGGGTTCTCCTCGGCCGCCCCCGCGTAGTCATCCCAGTGCTGATCCCAGTTGTCGCTGTCGACAGAGACGACGCGGTCGCTCATGCTGGCTCCCTCGGCACGCGGCACGCCGCGAAGGTGTTGAGTCCGAACTTGTGGCGCTTGCAGTGGATCTGGCGCGGGCGAAACCCGGCGCGCACGAGCATCGGCCACAGATCGCGCGGGTCGTAGTAGCACTTGTGATCGTCCATCTCCTCGGCCGGGCTGACGCCGAGCCGGAAGGCCGCGAGCTCGAGGAACCACTTGCCGCGCCAGGCCGGCACGTTGAGCAGGGCGATGCCGCCGGGTGCCAGGATGCGCCGGATCTCGACGAGCGCCGCTTGGGGCTCCCAGATGTGCTCGAGCACCGAGAGGCAGAGGACGGTGTCCAGCGACGCGCTCTCGAGCGTGGGCAGGACATCAGGCAGCGAGCCCTCGATGGCCTCCACGCGCGGGTGGCGCTTGAGGTCGTCGGCCAGCGCGAGGTCAACGAGCAGCGCCGAGGACGCCTGATCGAGCAGCGTGCGCGTGAACGACGCGTTGTAGCCGCAGCCGAGATCGCCGATGCGCCGGCCGGCGAACTCGCCGTGACGGCGCACGGCCACGCTGCTGAGCCAGACTCCGAAGCGATCGACCGGCGTCGAGGAGGCGTGCTGTCCATAGGAGCCCGTGCGGGTGGTGACCTCAGCGCTCAAGTGCGTCTCGTCGGCTCGTGGCGACCATCGCGCCGTGCAGCAGCAGCGTGAACGCGAACAGCAGGAAGCCGCTCAGCATCGCGGTGAAGCCGGTGATCGCCATGTGGTTCTGCACGTCGGAGGGCTGACCAAGCTTGTAGTCGTTGGACAGGTAGGACACCACCAACGGGATCGTCAGCGCGACGCCGGCCGCGAACACGCCGCCCGACAGCAGGACCGTGCGTGTGTAGGGCAGGATCCGGCTCCATCGGCGTTTCGCCTCGCCCGTGTAGTCGAACAGCACCTGCGCCACGGCCCCCATCAACACGCTGGTCAAACCGATCAGCGTGAGCACGAGGCCGAGCATCGCCCAGTAGAGCGAGAGCTCCACCGGGCCGACCGAGATCGGTCCGCCGGCCAGCGGGACCGTGATCAGCAGGCCGAGCGCAAGCAGGAGCAGGCCGGGCTTGAACACGAAGAACTGCGACCCGTAGATGAACATCGCGCGCAGGTTGATCCACGCCGCCTGCCAAGGCGAGAACCAGCCCATGCGCTTGTGGTGGCTGACGCGCCCTTCGCGGTCCTTGAAGAAGCGCACCGGCACCTCGGAGGTGCGCAGATGCAGGTGCACCGACTTGAGCACCATCTCCGACGCGTACTCCCAGGACTGCGACTGCAGGTCCATGCGAGTCAGCGCTTCTTTCGTGATCCCGCGCATGCCGCAGTGGATGTCGGAGAACCGGCTGGAGTACAGGCGGTTGAGGATCCAGGTGGTGAACGGGGTACCGAAGTACTGATGCAGGCGCGGCATGGCGCCGGGCTCGATCGAGCCCTTCCAGCGCGAGCCCATGGCGTACTCGTCGCCGGCCTGGAAGCGCTCGACGAACGGCGCGAGCCGGCGGAAGTCATAGGTGCAGTCCGCGTCGCCCATGACGATCCACTCGCCGCGGATGTAGGGGAGCGCATCCATGTAGGCGCGGCCCAGCCCGCGCTTGGGTGTGCGCAGCACACGCGCGCCGGCGGCGACCGCCAACTGCGGCGTGTCGTCGGTGGAGCTGTCGATGATGAGGATCTCGCCCTTGATCTTCGCGTCGGCCAGCCCCTCGTGGCACCACGCGATGAAGTCCTGGATCGTCAGCGCCTCGTTGAGCGCCGGGATGACGATCGAGAGGACCGGGTCCTGGACGTCGTCGGTGGGGACGAGCAGCTCGAGTTCGGGGTCCAGGGGGACTGTCGCCAGGGCGGTCAGGACAGCACTCCCGCGCCGGCCTCGGCGATGTTGTGGTCGATCGAGTCGATCAACGCCTCGCGCGAGGTGTAGGCGTTGGTCCAGCCCAGCGTCCGGAGCTTGTCGGAGCTGAACCGCACGACCGGTACGTCGCCCTTCCAGCCGCGCGTGCCGCCGGTGAACTCATAGGCCACGTCGCTGAGGCCCAGGCGCTGACAACAAAGGTCGGCGATTTCTTGAACGGTGATGTAGTCCAGCGTCCCCGCGTTGAACACGTCGAACGGGATGCGGTCAGTGTTGGCCAGAGTCAGCATGGCGTCGACGACGTCGGAGACGTGGATGTAGGACTTGCTCTGCTGGCCGTCGCCAAGGATCGTCAGGTGCGACGGGTCATCGAGCAGCCGGCGGACGAAGTCATAGGTGACGCCGTGGGTCTGACGCGGGCCGACGACGTTGGCGAAGCGAAAGACGACGACGTCGAGGCCGAACATGTGTGAGTAGGCCGACATCAACGCTTCGCAGGCGAGCTTGCTGGCGCCGTAGGTGGAGACGGGGTGCATCGCGCCGGCGTCCTCGCGGACGGCTTCCTCGCCACGGTCGCCGTAGACGCCGGAGCCCGACGAGTACACGATCTTGCGCACGCCGGCCATGCGGGCGGCTTCGATCGCGTTGTTGGTCAGGTAGCTGCCCTGCCAGAAGTCGATCGACGGCTCGGTCACCGCCTTGGCGATGTCCGGGTTGGCCGCGAAGAGGAACATCCGCTCGCAGCCCTCGATCGCGGCGACGGTCGCATCGAGGTCCTGAAGATCGCCGACGATCAGGCGCAGGCGCTCGTGATCCAGGACGTCGTCGAGGTAGGCCCGAGTCCCCGATGACAGGTTGTCGAAGACCACTACTTCTTGCTCCGGATCGCTCAGAAGACGCCGTGTGACGTGGCTTCCGATGAACCCTGCACCGCCCGCGATGAAGGTCCTCGTCATGGGAGGGCAGGCTACGCGTGGCGCGATTGCCCCGCACGGATTTCTGCCGTACTGTCAGCGGTTGGCTAGGCGGTGGAGCCCAGCGAGGACCAGACGTCCATCTTCGTGCGCACGCGCCCGATGACGTCGTCGGTGAACTCCGTGGTCCCGGCCGAGCCGCCGAGATCGTGGGTGCGCACACCGCGCGCGGTCGCCTCCAGGACGGCCTCGTAGATTGCGCGCGAGGCGCGCTCGGCGCCGGCGTGGCCCTTCTCGGCCGCGTAGTGGAGGACCGCGCCGCAGGCCAGGATCATGGCCATCGGGTTGGCGATGTCCTTGCCCTGGAGCGCGGGCGCGGTGCCGTGGGGCGCCTCGGCCATCGCGACCGTGGGACGCAAATCCTCGTCGAAGGCGAGCAGCACCGACTCGGCCCCGGCGATCGAGCCGAACATCGGCATGACGAGATCCGACAGGCAGTCGCCGTCGCGGTTCAAAGCAGGGATGACCAGCGGCGAGTCCGCGGCGCCCGAGATCAGCCCCGCGTAGGTGGCGTCGATCAGCACCGGCTGGTACCAGACGTCGGGATGGCGAGCGGCGGCGGCGTCCATCTCCTCCTTGAGCATCCCCTCGTAGACCGGGGAGACCGTCCACTTCGGACCGCCGTAGACCTTGCCGTTCAGCCGCTGCGCGGTGCGAAACGCGTACTCGGCGACCGCGCTGCAGGTCGACCGCGAGATCTTCTCGGTCCGGTAGGCGATCTCGTCGGCGCCGCCCTCGGTGCCTTCGCGCCACTGCTTGGCGCCGTAGGCGTCGTCGACGGCCATGCGGACGACCGAGATCGGCAGGTAGACGCCGGCGACGGGGTTGATCCCCGGGATGCGCCGGCCGGTGCGGATGATGACCTTGCCGTCGACGCCCTCGCGCACGATGCGGTTGGGCGAGCCGACGTCGTCCTTGCCCTCGGGCGTGATCGTCGCAGCCTTGATCCCGAGACCCGAGGCGCGCATCGCGGTCGCCGCATCCTCGACGACCTGGTTGCCGGTCTCGCGGCGCTTTTCGAGCGACAGGTCGTAGCGGTCGAGCTCGATCGGCAACTCGACGACCTCGGGGTCCAGGACTCGGAGCGCCTGGTCGAGCAACTCCTGCCCCGTCTCGTCGCCCTCGAGGATGGTGATCGTCAGCGGTTCGGTGGCCACGCCCTGGAAGGTAGCCCGTTGTGCGGATCTCCTCGCGCGCGGTTACTCTCGTGCCAGCGATGCCCGAGCACTGCACCTGGTGTGGCACGGCGGTCGGAGACGACGACGGCTTTCGCGTGGCCGAGCCCGAGGAGGGCCACAAGGCGGTCTTCTGCCGCCTGGAGCACATCGTGCCGTGGATCATCCAGGGCACTGCCTGGGCATCGGGTCAGATCGTCCCGACCGGCGACCCCGACGACGCGCTCGGCCGTTGCGCGCTCTGCGGCGATGTGCTCGGCGTTGAGCGCGTGCTTGTCGTCCGCCATCGCGGCCAGCACCGCATCGGCGACGCCTTCTGCCGCATCGAACACCTGCACGAGTGGGCCAAGGGCGGCGGCCGCTACAAGACGGCTTCGTAGCGCGGGCCCGGCTGCAGTGTCCTCCAACGCGCCGCGGCCAGCACCGCGCTCAACGCTGCGCCGCCGGCCGAGACCAGGAACGCGGCCTGCCAGTCGGCGGCCTCGACGATCGCGCCCGCCGACCAGTTGCCGATCGCCAGCCCGACGACCAGCGAGGTGACCGGCCAGGTGTAGGCCTCGGTCTCGGCGCCGCTCGGCGCGACGTCGCCGGCGATCTGGTTGCCGGCCGTCAGCGTCGGCGCGATGCACAGCCCGGCCAGCAGCGCGAGTACGTACATGACGCCCATCGAGGGCGCGAGCGCCAGCGGCAGGTAGCCGATCGGCAGCAGCGCCGCCAGACGCGCATAGCGGCGCGCCGGTGGTCCGGACCAGTGCCACGCGCCGTAGAGCAGGCCGCCGGCCGCGCTGCCCAGCGACCACACTGCGACCAGGACGCCCGCCAGCCCGCGCGCGCCGTGGTCCTCGCTGAACGCCGGCAGCGTCACCTCCATCGCCCCGAAGCAGAAGCCCATCGGCAGCGTGCAGAGCACGAGCGTCTGGATCCCCGGTGAGCGCAGGGCGCCCAGCGCCCCGTGGCTGCCCGCGTCTTCGGAGATCACCCACGTGCGGACGGGCGGCTGCATCAAAAAGAGGGCCAACCCCACCAACAACAGGATGGGGGAGAGGATCAGCGCCGCGGCCGGGTCGATCAAGGCCGACAACAACGCGGTGAGCAGCGGGCCGGCGACGAAGATGAGCTCGATCAGGACGCCCTCCATCGCCAGCGCGGTCGAGAGCAGGCCGGGGTCCTCGTCGCGCAGTAGGCGCGGCCACATGGCGCGCGAGATCGAACCCAGCGGCGGGATGAACGCGCCCGCCGCTGCGGCCAGGGCGACCAGCAGGACGACGGGCGCATCGGCCAGTCCGCAGGCGACCAGCGCGCCCATCGCCATGGCGTGGGCCAGCGCGAGGGGCACGACGGTCTGGCGCAGCCCGCGGTGGTCGATGATCCGACCGAGCAGCGGCGAGCTCAGCCCGAGCGCTATCCCAAACCCCGCGGCAACGGCGCCCGCCGCCGCGTAGGAGCCCGTGTGCTCGCGCAGGAAGAGGACGATCGCCAGGCCGTTGATCCCGATCGGCAGCCGCATCGGGATCTCGGCCAGCAGCAGTGCACGCACGTGCGGTGCGCGGAGCACCCGCGCGTAGCGCTCGCGCGGGCCCATCTCAGGCAGGGTCTGGCTCGGCGCTCTTGCCGTGGAGCTCGAGCTCGTCGGCGCGCTCCTCGAGCGCCGCGATGACGAACGCGACGTGCTCGTCGAAGTCGACGCCCAGCGCCTCGGCGCCCTCACGGACCTCGTCGCGGTTGACCGCGGCCGCGAACGCCGGCGTCTTGAGCTTCTTCTTGACGGACTTGGGCGTCATCCCGTGGATGCCCTCGGGCCGCACATAGGCGCAGGCGACGATGAAGCCCGACAGCTCGTCAACGGCGAAGAGCGTCTTGGCCATGTCGCTCTCGCGCGGCACGTTGAGGAACGTCGCGTGGCCGGCGATCGCGTCGACGATCTCGGGGTCGACGTCGCGCTCGCGCAAGTACCTCAAGATGGTTCGGGGGTGGCCGTTCTCCGTGTCGTCCATGTCGGAGAAGCGCTCGTAGTCGGCGTCGTGCAGCAGCCCGGCGACCGCCCAGGCCTCCTCCTCGGCGCCAAGCTTGCGGGCGTAGCCGACCATCGCGGCCTCGACGGCAAGGCAGTGCCTCCGCAGCGACGGAGATTCGACCCATTCGGACAGGAGGTCCCAGGCCTCCGCCCGCGAAAGCTGCGACGACATGGCTGTTACCCTAACCCAGCGTCCGTCAACGGCCTTCGAAGGCGCGTCAGGGCGTTTCGATCGCATGGAGAAGTTCGTCATCGACGGGGGCATCCCGTTGTCCGGCAACGTCGTCCCCGCCGGCAACAAGAACGCCGCCCTGCCCTGTCTGGCCGCATCCGCGCTTACCGCGGAGGAAGTCGTCGTGCGCAACGTGCCGCGCATCCGCGACGTGCAGGCGATGCTCGACCTGCTCGAGCACCTCGGCGCGACGGTGGAGTGGAAGGCCGAGCACGACGTCGCGATCTGCGCCGCGGGCATCACCGCCGAGTCGTTCGTCGATCCGCGGCTGTCGGCGCGCATCCGCGCCTCGTTCCTGCTGGCCGGCCCGCTGCTGGCGCGCTTCGGCCGCGCCGACATGCCGCCGCCCGGCGGCGACGTCATCGGCCGCCGCCGGCTCGATCCTCATCTCGACGCCTTCCGCGCGCTCGGCGCGCGCGTCGAGCGCCACGACCACACGTCCCTGGTGCTGGCGGGCAAGCTGCGCGCCGGCGAGGTCTTCATGGACGAGCCGTCGGTCATGGGCACCGAGAACGCCTTGCTAGCCGCGGCGCTGACGCCGGGCGAGACCCAGATCTTCAACGCGGCGTCAGAGCCGCACGTCGTCGACCTCGCGCGCATGCTCGTCAAGATGGGCGCTGACATCCGCGGCATCGGCTCCAACGTCCTGCACGTCACCGGCGCCGACGTCCTCGGCGGCACGACGCATGACATCGGGCCCGATCACATCGAGATCGGCTCGTTCATGGCGATGGCCGGGATGACCGGCGGCGAGATCCGTATCAAGGACACCGAGCCCGACGATCTGCGGATGATCCGCCTGGTCTTCAAGCGGATCGGGCTGGAGACGCAGCTCGATGGCGCCGACGTGCTCGTTCCCGGCGGTCAGAAGTTGGTCGTCGAGCGCGATATGGGCGAGCACACCTCCAAGGTCCAGGATGGGCCGTGGCCCGCGTTCCCCGCCGACCTGACGTCGATCGCCGTCGCACTGGCCACCCAAAGCGAGGGTGAGGTGCTCGTCCACGAGTGGATGTTCGAATCGCGGCTGTTCTTCTGCGACAAGCTGATCTCGATGGGCGCCAACATCTTTATCGCCGACCCGCACCGGGCGCTGGTGCACGGGCCACGGCGGTTGCGCGCCGCGCGGGTGGAGTCGCCCGACATCCGCGCCGGGATGGCGGTCCTGCTGGCCGCGCTGTGTGCGGAGGGGCGGACCGAGATCGGCAACATCCGCCAGATCGACCGCGGCTACGAGCGCATCGACGAGCGCCTGCGTGAGCTGGGCGCGTCGATCGAGCGTGTCGCGGAACAGCCAGCGCTGGCGTAGCAGGCCGCATCGTCACAGGGCGGGCATCTTGTGTGGCGATTGGTCGCATAAGGTGCGGGCCCGATGATCCACCCGATCCCCAACGGGACGCGCGACGTCCTGCCCGACGAGATGCGGGAGCTGCGCGCCATCACCGAGGCGATGCGCGGGGTCTTCGAGCGGCGCGGGTACGGTGAGGTCTGGACGCCGACCTTCGAGTTCGAGGAGGTCCTGCGCCGTGGGGAGACGGGCGTCGATCCCGCCTACCGGGTGTTCGACGATCACGGTCATGTGATGGCGCTGCGTCCGGACATGACGGTGCCGATCGCGCGCGTCGTCGCCACGCGCTACGCGCAGGCCCAGCCGCCGCTGCGCTTCTCCTACTTCGCCCACGCCTACCGCGGCGTGCGCCCGCACCGCGGCCAGATGCGCGAGTTCCTGCAGGCCGGGATCGAGCTGGTCGGCGCGCCGGGGCCCGACGGGACCGTCGAGGCATTGACCGTGCTGTGCGAGGCGCTGGATGCCGTCGGACTGGTCGGCTACCGGATCGCGCTGGGCAGCGCCGCGTTGTACCCGGCGCTGTTGCAAACGTTCGCGATCTCTGAGGAGGTTGGCGACGTGCTGCTCGGCGCGCTGGCCGCGCGCGACTTCGTGCGTCTGGAGCGCGAGGTCGACAGCCGCGGGCTGGACGAGGCGCTGCTGCGCGTCCCGCAGCTGCGTGGTGGCTCCGAGGTGCTCGACGAGATCACCGGCGGCGAGGCCGACGGCCTGCGCGCGATCTTCACCGACCTGCCCGAGCACGTCGCGCAGCGGATTGTCTTCGACCTCGGCCTGGCGCGCGGGCTCGGTTATTACACGGGCTCGGTCTTCGACGTGCTCGATCCCGCGCTGGGCGAGCCGCTGGGCGGCGGCGGGCGCTACGACGACCTGCTCGGGCGCTTCGGGCGTGCCATGCCGGCCGTGGGCTTTGCGCTGCATGTCGATCGGCTGCATCTCGCGCTGGCCGGCGAAGAGAGGGCTTCATGACGCCGGCACTGACGATCGCCGTCCCGCGTGGCGCGCTGATGCGCGAGACGCTGGAGCTCCTGGACGCCGTCGGCGTCGACACCGCCGAGGTGCGTGCCAACGATCGCAAGCTGCTCTTCGGTGACGTGGGCATCGTCACCATGCGTCCGTCCGACGTGCCGACCTACGTCGAGGCCGGTGCCGCTGATGTGGGCATCACCGGCAAGGACGTCTTGACCGAGCAGGATGAGCGTGAGGTCGTCGAGGTCCTGGACCTCGGCTACGGCCCGTGCAGGATGGTCTTTGCGACGGTCGAAGTCGGCGACGGTGAGCCCGATCCGGCGGCCGAGGCCCTGCGGCGCCTGGGGGTCATGCGGGTCGCGACCAAGTACTACAGGATCGCCGCGCGCTACTTCGAGGAGACCGGCCGGGCGGCCGAGATCGTCGAGGTCAAGGGGTCGGTCGAGCTGGCGCCGCTCACCGGGCTGGTCGAGGCGATCGTCGATCTCACGGCCACGGGCACGACCCTGCGCGAGAACGGCCTGGTCATCCGCGAGGAGATCATGACCTCGACCGCGCGCCTGATCGCCAATCCCGTGGCCCACAAGCTGAAGTCGGCCGCCATCGACGAGCTGACGCGCCGGATGCGCGCGATCGTCGCATGAACGTCGAGCGGTTCGCCGTCGACGCGGAGGCCGGGGCCGGTTCCGTCGCCGACGCCCTGCGCGCACTGACGCCCGCCGGTGTCTCGGTGTCGGGCACGGTCAGCGAGATCGTCGCCTCCGTGCGTACCCGTGGCGAGCAGGCATTGCTCGAATACGTCGAACGCTTCGATGGGATGCCGTCCCCACCCGCCCCTCTTCGTGTGGAGCAGTCCGAGCTCGACGCCGCGCTGGCCCAACTCGATCCCGCGGTACGTGCCGGCCTGGAGGTCGCGATCTCCAACGTGCGCGCGGTCGCCGAGGCCGGGCTGGCCGCCGACACGACCGTGGAGCTGCCCCAGGGGCAGAGCGTCACGATCCGCGATCTGCCCGTCCGCCGCGCGGCGATCTACACGCCGGGCGGACGCAACCCGTACCCCTCGACGGTCGTCATGGGCGTCGTGACCGCGCGCGCCGCCGGCGTCGAGGAGGTCGTCGTCTGTGCGCCCGGCGCCCATCCGGTGATCCTCGCCGCCTGTGCGCTGTGCGGCGCCGACGAGGTCTGGCGCATGGGCGGCGCACACGCGATCGCCGCCTTCGCCTACGGCACCGACAGCGTTCCGCGGGTCGACGTCATCGCCGGCCCGGGCTCGCTCTACGTGCAGGAGGCCAAGCGCCAGGTCTCGGGCGACGTCGGCATCGACGGCTTCGCCGGACCGTCCGACGTCTTGATCCTTGCCGACGGCGACGCCGATCCCGACCTGGTCGTCGTCGACCTGCTGGCCCAGGCCGAGCATGGCGCCGGGACGGTCGTCGCGCTGGTTACCGACGATGCGCCGCTGGCCGATGCGGTCGCCGCACGCCTGGTGGCCGAGCCCGACGGCGACGCCGCCGCGGCGGTCGTCCTGGCCGCCGACCTCGAGGAGGGGCTCGCCGTGGCCGAGGGCTTCGCGCCGGAGCACTTGGAGCTGGTCGGCGCCGACGCCGAGGCGCTTGCCGACCGGGTGCGCAGCGCGGGCTGCGTCTTCGTGGGCCGCGAGAGCGGCACCGCGTTCGGCGACTACGTGGCCGGCTCGAACCACACCTTGCCCACCGGAGGCGCTGCGCGCTTCACCTCCGGGCTCTCGACGCGCTCCTTTCGGCGGCGGATGAGCGTGGTCCGCATCGGCCCTGCGGCAGACGCGCTGGCACGGGCCGGAGGGCCCGTCGCGGAGGCCGAGGGCTTCACCCGGCACGCGGAGTCGATGCGGGTGCGCGAGAATCCCTCGGGATGACGCGCACCGCCGAGATCACACGCCAGACCAAGGAGACCGACGTCCGCCTGACGCTCGGCCTCGACGGCGAAGGCGCCGGGACCCGCGAGACGGGCGTCGGCTTCCTCGATCACATGCTCGACCTCCTGGCGCGCCATGGCCGCCTGGACCTTCAGGTCGACGTCACCGGAGACCTGCAGACCGGTGCGCACCACACCGTCGAGGACACCGGGATCGTCCTCGGCCAGGCCATCGACCGGGCGCTCGGCGACCGCGTCGGCATCTTCCGCTACGGCCACGCCGTCGTGCCGATGGACGAGGCGCGCGCCAGCGTCGCGCTCGACATCTCCGGCCGGCCGTACCTGGCCTTCGAGGCCGAGCTGCCGCCCGGCGGCACCGGCAACTTCGACCACGAGCTGACCGAGGAGTTCTTCCGCGCGGTCGCCAGCGCGGCGAAGATGACGATCCACGTCACGGTCGAGGCGGGCACCAACGCCCATCACATGATCGAGGCGGCCTTCAAGGCCTTTGCCCGCGCGCTGCGTCAGGCCGTGGCGATCGATCCGACCGAGACCGGCGTGCCGTCGACCAAGGGGACGCTCACCTCGTGACCACGCTCGGCCTCGTCGACTACGGCATGGGCAATCGCCGCTCCATGCAGAAGTCGCTGGAGCGGGCCGGTGCGACCGTCGTGCTGACCGGCGACCACGAGGCCTTGGCGCGCACCGACGGGCTCGTCGTGCCGGGTGTCGGCGCGTTCGCGCGGGCGATGGAGGCGCTGGACGAGGCCGGCCTGACGGAGTTTCTGCGCGAGCGCGCGGCCGCCGGCGTGCCGGTCCTCGGCGCCTGCCTCGGCATGCAGCTGCTGTTCGAGGGCTCGACGGAGTTTGGCAGCACCGAAGAGGGCCTCGGACTGCTCCCGGGCGAGGTCGTGCGCCTCGACCCGCGCGGCCTCAAGCTTCCGCACATCGGCTGGAACAACGTGCGCTGGACCCGCCCGTCCGCGCTGAGCGACGGCCTTCCGGACCCGACGCCGTTCTACCACGTGCACTCCTTTGTCCCCGCGCTGGCGCCCGACGACGACGTCGCGCTCGGCATCAGCGACTACGGCAGTGAGTTCGCCTCCGTTGTCGGCCGCGGGAACGTGTTCGGCACCCAGTTCCATCCCGAGAAGTCCTCGCGCGACGGGATCGCCTTGCTGGCGAACTTCGTGCGGGTCTGTACGTCAGTGGAGGCGACGGCAGCTTGATCCTGTATCCGGCAATTGACATCAGCGAGGGCAAGGCGGTCCGGCTGGTCAAGGGCGATTTCAACCAGGTGACCGTGTACGAGGACTCGCCGCTGGAGGCCGCGCGCGCGTGGGTCGACGCCGGCGCGCGCTTCCTGCATGTGGTCGACCTCGACGGTGCGCGCACCGGCACACCGAAGTCGCTCGGCCATCTCGAGCAGATCGCCCACGAGCTCCACGTGCCGGTTCAGTACGGCGGCGGCCTGCGGTCGCTGCCGGCCGTGCGCGATGCGCTGCGGGCCGGGGCCGAGCGCGTGATCCTCGGCACCGCGGCCTTCAACGACATCGACTTCCTCGACGACGTGCTCGGTGCGTTTCGCGACCGGACGATTGTCTCGGTCGACACGCGCGGCGGCCACGTCTCGACCTCGGGCTGGCAGGAGACGACGCAGATGCCGGCCGCGGCCGTCATCGAGCGGTTGCAGAACCGCGGCGTGCGCTCCTTCGTCTACACCGACGTCGACCGCGACGGCATGCTCGGCGGCATCGACTTTGAGGCGGTCAAGAGGATCGCCCAGGTCGTGCGCGGACGCTTCATCTACTCCGGCGGCATCGGCACGCTCGACGATCTCCGTGGCC
The DNA here is from genome assembly GCA_963836485.1 of uncultured Conexibacteraceae bacterium. GTDB lineage: Bacteria > Actinomycetota > Thermoleophilia > Solirubrobacterales > Solirubrobacteraceae > Baekduia. The sequence continues at coordinate 15,876 of CAWIJS010000014.1, forward strand.
TGCGCGACCTGCGCCAGGTTAACCTCGGCGGGGTCATCGCCGGCAAGGCGCTCTACGAGGGTCGCTTCACGATCGCCGAGGGCCAGCAAGCGCTGCAGCCCGACGTCGGCGATCGGCTCGACAAGAAGCCCTACCGGCCCGTGCCGGCCACCGACTGAGCCCGTGCACCTCAAGCGCGTGATCCCCTGCTTGGATGTCGACAACGGCCGTGTCGTCAAGGGCACCAACTTCGTCGGTCTCCGGGATGCGGGCGATCCGGTCGAGCTGGCCGAGCGCTATGACGCCGAGGGCGCCGACGAGGTCATCTTCCTCGACATCACCGCGACCCACGAGCAGCGCGACACGATCGTCGACCTCGCGCGGCGGACCGCCGACAACGTGTTCATTCCGTTCACGATCGGCGGCGGGATCCGCTCGGTCACCGACGCCCAGGCGGTGCTCGACGCCGGTGCCGACAAGGTGTCGGTGAACTCCGCGGCGGTCTCGCGGCCACAGCTGCTCGACGAGCTCTCCGAGCACTTCGGCTCTCAGTGCGTCGTGCTGGCGATCGACGCCAAGCGCCGGGTCGACGCGTCGCAGGCCGACGGCTGGGAGGTCTTCGTCGCCGGCGGCCGGACGCCGACCGGTCGCGATGCGGTCGAGTGGGCGGTCGAGGGCGTGCGCCGCGGCGCGGGCGAGATCCTGCTGACCTCGATGGATCGCGACGGCACCAAGGACGGCTACGACCTGGAGCTGACGCGCGCGGTGGCCGAGGCGGTCGACGTCCCGGTGATCGCCTCCGGCGGCGCCGGCGACCTGGACGATCTCGTCGCTGCGCTGGAGGCCGGCGCCGACGCTGCGCTGGTCGCCTCGCTCTTTCACTTCGGCGAGTACACCGTCGCCGAGGCCAAGACGCGGCTGCTGCAGGCCGGCGTCAACGTGCGCCCGTAGCGCTCGGTCAGTCCTTGCGGGCGCGGCAGACGGTGCGGTCGTCGGTGCGCTGGAAGCAGACCGGCGGCTTGGGGATGCGGCACTTGGTCTTGCCGTGGGATTTGAAGCAGATCTCGACGTGGTGGCGGCGCAGCGCCAGCCGGCGGGCGACCGCGCGCTTGCGCTGGGCGACGCGGCGCGCGACGTAGCGCGCGTGGCGGCGCTTGGCGACGGCGGCGAG
>CAWIJS010000015.1:0-251111 GCA_963836485.1 uncultured Conexibacteraceae bacterium
CCAGGCCATCCGCGGAGGAGACTACCAACGCGCGGTCGCAGCCCAGGCGGGCGAGCGCGCCGGCGAGCACGTCGAGGTAGGCGGGGTCCGAGACGCCGACGACCTGGCGGCGGGCGCCGGCCGGGTTGGTCAGCGGTCCAAGGAAGTTGAAGATCGTGCGCACCGCGAGCTCCTTGCGCACGGGGATGACCCAGCGCGTGGCCGCGTGATGCGCCGGCGCGAACATGAAGCCGAAGCCCACCTCGTCGATGCAGCGCCCGACGTCGGCCGGCGTGAGATCAATGCGGGCGCCAAGCGCCTCCAGCACGTCGGCCGAACCGCTGAGCCCCGTCGCCGACCGGTTGCCGTGCTTGGCCACCGCGCACCCGGCGCCGGCGGCGACCAACGCCGCGGTCGTCGACACGTTGAAGGTCCGCCGCCCACCGCCGGTGCCGGCGGTGTCGAGCAGATCGGCGCGCTGCGTCGAGACCGGCGTGGCCAGGCCGCGCATCGCCTCGGCGAGGCCGGCGATCTCCTCGACGGTCTCCCCCTTGGTGCGCAGCGCGATCAGGAACGCGGCGATCTGCCCCTCGCTGCCGTTGCCGGCCATGATCTCGCCCAGCACTGCGCCTGCCTGCGCTTGGCTGAGGTCGCGACGGGTGGCGAGCACGTCGATGGCGGCCGTGAGGACGTCGTTGGGCATCGGAAAGTGCGAGAGACTAACCGCCTGGCGGGCGGCCGTCGCTCAGGCGTCCGACAGGAAGTTGGCCAGCATGTCCTTGCCCCGGTCGGTGAGGACCGACTCGGGGTGGAACTGGACACCCTCGACGGGCAGCTCGCGGTGGCGGATGCCCATCAACACGCCGCCGCCGCGGGAGGTGACGGTGAAGACGTTGGGCAGCTCCTCCTCGGCGACCACCAGCGAGTGGTACCTGCCAACCGTCAGTGCTCCGTTGAGCCCGCGATAGATGCCTTCGCCGTCGTGCTCGATGACCGTCGTCTTGCCGTGGATCGGCTCGTGACGGATGACCGTGCCGCCAAACGCCTGGGCCAGCGACTGGTGGCCGAGGCAGACGCCGAGGGTCGGAACTCCGGCCTCAGGGAAGCGCCGCATCGCGGCGATCGAGACGCCCGCGTCGTCGGGTGTGCACGGGCCGGGCGAGACGACGACGCGATCGGGCGACCGGTCCAGCAGCTCGTCGATCGAGGCCACGTCGTTGCGCACGACGTCGATCGTCGCGCCCAGCTCACCGAGATACTGGACCAGGTTGTAGGTGAACGAATCGTAGTTGTCCACCACCAAGACGTTCATGCCCAATCCCTCTGCTGCGCGGCCAGGGCGATCGCGCCCTTGACGGCCTTGGCCTTGTTGACCGACTCCTCGAACTCGTACGCCGGCTTGGCGTCGGCGACCGTGCCGCCGCCGGCCTGGATGTGCGCGTGGCCGTCCTTGATCACGACCGTGCGGATGTGGATGCAGGTGTCGAGGTCGCCGGAGTAGCTGAGATAGCCGATCGCCCCGCCGTAGCCGCCGCGCTTGATCGGCTCGAGCTCGTCGATGATCTCCATCGCGCGCACCTTGGGAGCGCCGCTGAGCGTGCCGGCCGGCAGGATCACGCGCAGCGCGGCCATCGGGCCGACGTCCTCGCGCAGCGTTCCGCTCACCGAGGAGACGATGTGCATGACGTGCGAGTAGTGCTCGACCTGCATGTACTTGTCGACCTTCACGCTGCCGTACTCGCAGACGCGGCCGAGGTCGTTGCGCCCGAGGTCGACGAGCATCACGTGCTCGGAGCGCTCCTTCTCGTCGGCCAACAGCTCGGCCGGATCGGCGTCGTGCGGCCGCGTGCCGGCGATCGGGCGAGTCGATGCCAGGCGGCCGGTGACCGTCAGTAGCGGCTCGGGCGAGGCGCCGGCGACCTGGAAGTCGAGGAAATCCAGGAAGTACATGTAGGGCGACGGGTTGACCACGCGCAGCCCGCGGTAGACCGAGAACGGGTCGATGCCCTCCAGCGGCGCGCTCCAGCGCTGGGATGGGACGACCTGAAACGCGTCGCCGGCGTGGACGTACTCGACGATCCGCTCGACCATGCCCTCGAACTGCTCGCGCGGCATGTTGGAGTGAAACTCGGGCACCGGCCGGTCGGGGCGCCCGGGCTCCGGCTTGGGCACTGGGCCGTCGAGCAGCCGGCGCGTGTCGGCGATCGTGGCGACCGCGTCGGCGTAGGACTCCTCGAGGTCGTCGGCGGCGACGTTGACCAGAATCGTGACCGTGTGCTTGAGGTGGTCGAAGACCACGAGCACGTCGGAGAGCATCAGCGCCATGTCGGGCAGGCCGAGCACATCCGGGTTGGGCTCGCCGAGCGTGGTCTCGACGGTGCGCACGAGGTCGTACCCGAAGAAGCCGACCGCGCCGCCGGTGAAGGGGGGAGCGTCCTCGAAGGTCGCCTGGCGCAGCGCCGCGGCCTGCTCGGCCAAGGCGTAGGGGTCGCCGTCGTCGCCCAGCGACCAGCGCACCAGGCCGCGCGGGCGCACGCCGATAAACGAGTAGCGCCCCATGCGCTGGCCCTGCTCGGCGGACTCCAAGAGGAACGCGGGATGCTCCGGCTCGGTCCCCCGCAGCTTCAGGAACGCGGCGACCGGCGTCTCGCAGTCATCGATGAACGTGTGACGCAGCGGCACGAGGTCGTGGTCGCGCGCGAGCTCGCGGATCTCGTCAAACGACGGCTCCAGGCTCAGGCTGCTTTCAGCGATGGCGCTCACGCAGCACCTCCGTGACGTCGGCCAGCGAACGCCCGCGCGAGCGCAGCAGGACGAGCAGGTGATAGAGGACGTCGGCCGCCTCGTTGTCGACGCGGTCGTCGGTCTCCTCGCGCGCGGCGCGGGCGACCTCCTCGGCCTCCTCTTCGACCTTCTCACCGATGTGCGCGGGGTTGTCGAGCAACTCGACGGTGTAGCTGCCAGCGGGCCGCTGGGTCTGGCGCGCGACGAGCGTCCGCTCCAACTCCGGCAGCACCTCGTAGGGCGCCGGCTCCAGGTCACCGGTGAAGAAGCAGGTGCGCTCGCCCGTGTGGCAGGCGGGACCGGCCGGCTCGACGAGCGCGAGCAGCGCGTCGCCGTCGCAGTCGACGCGCAGCGCCTTGACGGCCTGCGTGTTGCCCGACGTGGCGCCCTTGTGCCAGAGCTCGTTGCGCGAGCGTGACCAGAGGTGGAGCTCGCCGGTCTCGCGCGTCTTGGCGACGGCCTCGGCGTTGGCGTAGGCCAGCGTCAGGACCTCGCCTGAGCGCCAGTCCTGGATGACGACGGGCACGTAGCCCTGGGCGTCGTAGTTGATCTCCACGAAGCGGAGTCTACGAAGCGTGCGGCGTGCCGACACGCGCGAGCAGCGGCTCGATCTCCTGCGCCGGGACCGGCCGGCCGAGCAGGAAGCCCTGGGCCAGCGGGCAGCCCCGCTCCACCAGGAACGCCCGCTGCGCCTCGTTCTCGACGCCCTCGGCCACCGCATCCATGCCGAGCGCCCGCGCAAGCTCGAGGATCGCGGTGACGATCGCCGTCGCCTCGGGGTCGTCGGGGACGGTCTCCAAGAACGTCTTGTCGATCTTGAGCACCTGCACCGGCATCGTGCGCAGGCGCGACAGCGACGAGTAGCCGGCGCCGAAGTCGTCGATGGCGACCTCGATGCCCGCCGCCACCAGCTCGGTCAACACGGGATCGGTGCGGCGCGGATCGACCATGGCGGCCGACTCGGTGATCTCGACGGTGAAGCGCCCGGCGACGTCGCCGGGCGTCAGCAGGCCGAGCAGGCGCTGGCCGAAGTCCGGACGGCGCAGCTGGCGCGGCGAAACGTTCACCGTCACCCGCGGCGGCCGGTAGCCGGCGCGCTCCCAGGCCAGCACCTGGTCGCGAACCGACCTCACCACCCAGTCGCCCACCCGATCCACGAAGCCGGTCTCCTCGGCGAAGGCGATGAAGTCATCGGGCATGACGAGCCCGCGGAACGGGTCCTGCCAGCGCACCAAGGCCTCCAACTTGCGCAGCGCGCCGTCACGGGGGTCGACGATCGGCTGCCAGTGCAACAGCAGCTCCTCGCGATCCAGTGCCTTGCGCAGGCGGCTGGTCATCGACAGCCGCTCCAGCGACTCGTGCGGATCGCCGCTGTAGACCGTGACACCGTTGCGCCCGGCCGACTTGGCGGCGTACATCGCAGCGTCGGCGTGGCGCAGCAGCGAGTCGGCGTCGGGGGCGTCGCGCGGGTAAAGCGAGATGCCGATCGACGCCCCTATGTGGAACTCCGCGCCGGAGATAGAGAACGGCTCGGCCAGGGCACGCAGAAGGTCTTCGGCGACGCGCCGCGCGTGGGCCTCGGCCTCGGCGCGCGGCATGTCGGCCAACAACAACAGGAACTCGTCGCCGCCTTGGCGGGCGAGCAGGTCCATGCCGCGGCGACGCTCGCTGAGGCGCAGCGTCACGTGGCAGAGCAGCTCGTCGCCGGCGGGATGGCCGAGCGAGTCGTTGACGAGCTTGAAGCCGTCGAGGTCGAGGTAGAGCAGGCCGACGGCCTCGCTCTGACGGCGCGCGCGGGCCAACGCGAGGTCGAGGTGCTCCTGCAGGAGCGCGCGGTTGGGCAGCCCGGTGAGCGGGTCGTGGTAAGCGAGGTAGGCGATCTGCTCCTCGGCCGCGCGGCGCTCGGTCAGGTCGACGCCGCTGCTCATCACGGCGGTGACGGCGCCGTCGGCATCGCGGACGACCGTGTCGCGCCAGGCGATCGTGCGCTCCTCGCCGTCCTTGGTCACGACGACCGATTCGCTGACCGCGTCGTCCTGGTCGCCGTGCACCTCGGCGGCGTAGGCGGCGCGGCCGGTCTCGCCCAGCCGCTCAGGGACCACGGCGTCGTACCAGTCGCGGCCGATCAGCTCACCCTCGTCGTAGCCCAGCAGCTCAGTGCCGGCGCGGTTGAGCAGCGTGATTTTGGCCGACGCGTCGAGGATCACGATGATCGCGCCGGCGATGTCGAGGTAGCGCTGCGCGCGGTGGCGCTCGTCTTGGAGCTCTGACTCGGTCGCGCGTGTCGGGGTGACGTCGACCAGGACGCCCTGGCTGAAGCGCGGCGTGCCGTCGGCGTCGCGGATGACGGCCTCCTTGTCACGCACCCAGCGCTCGCTGCCGTCGCGGCGCAGCATCCGGAACTCCATGTCGGCCCAGGCGCCGGCCTCGAAGGCGACGCGCTCCTGCTCGCGGACGCGCTCGATGTCCTCGGGGTGGATGCAGCGGTACCAGAGGTCCTGGTCGGCCAGGAACGCCTCGGGCGGCCAGCCGAGCAGCTCCTCGATCTGCGGGCTGATGTAGGTGAGCGTCGAGTGCACGTCCCACTCGGCGACGTAGGCAACAGCGGGGACGTGCTCGACCAGGCCGCGGTAGCGCGCCTCGGCGAGCGCGAGCTGGTCGAGGGCGTCGACGCGCTCGGTGACGTCGTCGACGACCGCGATCCACTCGGTCAGCGTGCCGGCGGCGTCGTGGACCGGGCTCATCCGCATCGCGGCCCGGAAGTCCGAGCCATCGCCGCGGCGCAGCGTGATCGTCGCCGCGTAGGTCGCGCCGTCGCGCAGCGCATGGGTCAGCGCGCGCCGGTCCTCCACCGCAGCGGCCTCGCCGGCCAGCAGCGCCGGGTCCTGGCCGACCAGCTCGTCGCGCGTGCGTCCGAAGAGCCGCTCGAAGGCACCGTTGACATAGGTGATCGGCAGCTGCGGGGCGGTCGCGTCAACGACCATCACGCCGCTGGTGACGGCCTCCAGCGCCCGCACCAGCGGCGCGTGCTCGACGTCAGGTGGAGTGGGAGGCGTGCTCGACGGGTCGGCCATGGGATGCGCGCGGGTCGGCAGGACGATCGGCCGACGACGGATGCGCCTGTTGGAGATACCAGCCAAAAGCCCGATCGACGAGCGGCTGGACGCCCATTGCTCGCAGCAAGAGTGACAGCAAACGCGGCGGCAAGGCGGGGATCAGCCGCTGCAGCCGGGCCGCTCGGGTGAACGCCGGACGGTGGCGCTCGTGGAAGTCGGTGTAGTTGCTGAGTGCCTGCTCGCGTGTCGCGCTGCCGTCCAGGACGCCCTCCAGCTCACGGCCGCAGGCGATCCCGAAGTAGAACGCGGTCCGGATGCCTTCGCCCGAGAGCGGGAAGCAGTGCCCGGCGCTGTCGCCGACGCAGAACGCGCCGTCGATCGTCGCCTCGCGCAGTGCGTGCGGGAACCAATTTCCTTGGTAGCGCACGGTCTCAACTCCGAGTTGACGTGCCATCGCACGGGTTGGCTCCTTGACGTGGTCGTGCGGGTCATAGGAGAGCGTGCCGACGCGTCGTTCGCCGTTGGCGGGGACCGACCAGCCGTAGCCGCGGCGGATCAGGTCGCGATCCAGCCAGAGGTCCAGATCCGTGCCACCGGCGTCGTGTGGATGGACCTCAAGCCCGCGGCTCAGCGTCGCCTCGGGCGGCTGGACGTGCGGGTCGCCGAGGACGCGGCGCCAGCCGGCGGCGTCGACGAGCAGCGGCGCGGTGACGTCGCCGCGGTCGGTGTGGACCGTGTCCCCCGTGCGGCCGTGCACGACGGCGGTCGCGAAGCGGGCCGTGGGACCGCGCTGGGCCCAGAGCAGCTCGCAGAGCGTCTTGTAGTCAAACGCGGTCCAGCTCCACGGCAGGCGGTAGCGCGCGCGGCCGTGGGGCGTGGAGAACGACATGCCAGGCAGCTCCTGGCGTGCGGCACCCTCCACGCCCATCGCGGCCATCCACGGCGTGGGGACCGCGCAGGCCGAGGTGGCGCGCTCGCCGATCTCATAGCGGTCGAGGATCAGCACGTCGGCGTCGGTGCCCGCCAGCTCGCGGGCGACCGCAAGCCCGGCGAAGCTCGCGCCGCAGATGAGCACATCGGCGCGCTCTCCCGGTTCAAACGGCGGGCGGTCGGTGCCGCGGGCGGTCGCGCGCAGGGTCACGCCGGAACAACGCCTCGGCGCTCGATGCGCCGGAGATGCACGCGACGGTAGATCGTGGTGGCCAGCGCGATGCCGGGCCGGGCCCGCGGCGTGCAGGCGCTGAGCACTGCGCGCGCCGACTCGCGAAACAGCTCACCCGCGCGGCGGACCTCATCGGCGGGTGCCGCGGTCGGCCGGCCCTGGGCCAACGCCTCTTCGTCGAGGCCGGGCAGATAGACGCGGTCCATCGCGTAATCCTCGCGCACGTCGCGCAGGAAGTTCGTCAGCTGGAAGGCAACGCCGAGGCGCGCGACGTCCTCGCGGCGGTCGGCCGGCACGCCGATCAGCGGCGCCATCACGCGGCCGACCGCCGCCGCGCTGCCGTTCATGTAGGTGTCGAGCTCGGCCCGGCTGCAGATCCGCACGCGGCCGTCGCAGTCGACGCGCATCGAGTCCATGTAGACGCCGAGCTCCTCGAGCGGGAGGTTGTGGCGGCGGCCGGCGTCGACCAAGGCCGCGATCACCGGATGGTCGCTGGTGCCCGCCGCGACGCCATCGGCCAGGGTGGCCTGCCAGGCATCGAGCGCCGCGCGGCGTTCCTCGGGCGTCTCGGGCCGGTCCGGGCCGTCGACCAGTTCATCGGCCCCACGCAGAAAGCCGTACAGAGCATGGACGGCTGGACGCACGTCGCGACCCAGCACCTGGGTCGCCAGGTGGAAGGTTGGATCGTGGCGCCGCTGCAGCGCCGCACATCGGATGTAGGCCTCTCGAGTGTCCGTGTCTGGCATGTTCCCTGTTGCAGGTCGCTACGTACAACCCTGAAGAGCAGATGACCGCGATCGATGATGCAGAGCTCGTGGTCGTCACGGGCAAGGGCGGCACGGGCCGAACCACGGTCGCGGCTGCCCTTGGGCTGGCCGCGGCGGCGGGCGGACGGCGCACGATCATCTGCGAGGTCGGAGGCCAGTCGCGCGTGGCCGCGCTGCTCGGCGGCAGCGTCCGCAAGTCGGCGCCCGGCATCGAGACGCCGGTCGGCGACGGGCTCTGGACCACCACGATCGATCCCGACAGCGCGTTGGAGGAGTGGCTGACCCGCCAGCTGCCGCGCCGCCTCGTCGCACCGCTCGCACGCTCAGGGGCCTTCTCCGGCTTCGTTGCCGCGGCCCCGGGCGCGCGCGAGCTGGTGACGATCACCAAGGCGTGGGAGCTCGGCCAGGCCCACCGCTGGCGGCGTGACGCCCAGGGCTTCGACACCGTGATCCTCGACGCGCCGGCCTCCGGCCACGGCCTCGGGCTGCTGCGCACGCCGCGCACGTTCGCCGACATCGCCCGCGTCGGGCCGATCGCCGGCCAGGCGCGCACGGTCGCCGAGGCGCTGGCCGATCCGGCGCGGAGCCGCCTGGTCGCGGTTGCGCTTCCCAGCGAACTGGCGGTCAGCGAGACATTGGATCTCGAGGGCCGCGTCGCCGCTGCGCTGGGCCGCGATCTCGACGCGATCGTCGTCAACGGCCTCTGGCCGCGTCGCCTGTCGGGCCACGACGTGGCGACCGTCGCGGCGGCCAACGGCGCGGCCGACCATGCCGTGCGTCGGGCGGTCGCGGCTGCTGCGGGCCGTGTCAGGACCCAGCAGGGCCAGCTGGCACGGCTGCGGCGCGAGGCGGTCGCCACGGTCTCGACGCTGCCGTTCGTGTTCGGCGAGCGGCTGGGCTCCGAGGAGATCCATGCGTTCTCCTCGCGGCTGGCGGGCGCGCACTAGGACAGACGTCCGTTCGGGGTCAAACGGACCTCCAGGCGGCGCCGGGCGGGCCGACACTAGGGAAGCAACACAACAGGCGAATACGACCCACGGACGGGTCGGCCCTGAGCTCGAGCGTCGCTTCTGGAGGGAGCGCGGCGCCGGCATCATCGGGACCGCCAAGGATCGAGAGTCGACCTTTCGCCACATATACGCCTCCCACCGGAGGGGACATCCACGGTGCGGACCCGAGCGACGACGGTTGCTCGGGTCCGTTCCCGTTTGGCTTGCCGCTGGGCCCGGGTCCCGCGTCGCGGTGTAGTTTCGCGTGGGTGTCGTCTGTCCCCGCACCTCCTGCAATCAGCCTGCGCGGCGTCGTCAAGCGCTATGGCAATGTCACAGCGGTCAACGGTCTTGATCTAACGGTGCCCGATGGGACCTGCGTGGGTCTGCTCGGCCCGAACGGCGCAGGCAAATCGACGACGATGCGGCTGCTCACCGCACAGGCCATCGCCGACGAGGGCGAGATCGAGGTCCTGGGCTTCCCGCTACCCGCCGAGTCCAAGGCCGCGCGGGCCGAGATGGGCGTCGTCCCCCAGCTCGACAACCTCGACGTGACGCTCACCGTCGAGCAGAACCTGCTCGTCTTCACCCACCTCTACCGGATCGGTCGCGGTGAGCGGCGCGCCGCGATCGAACGCGCGCTGGAGATCGCGAACCTGCGCGAGCGGCGCAAGGCGCGCGTCGACGAGCTGTCGGGCGGCATGCGCCGGCGGCTGCTCATCGCGCGGGCGCTCGTGCACGAGCCGCGGCTCGTCCTGCTCGACGAGCCGACCGTCGGGCTGGACCCGCAGGTGCGCCAGGAGCTGTGGGCGCTGATCGACCGGCTGCGCAGCGAGGGCGCCTCGATCCTGATGTCCACGCACTACATCGAAGAGGCCGAGCGCCTCGCCGACACGGTCGTCGTGGTCAGCAAGGGCCAGGCCGTCGCGGTCGGGCGACCGAACGACCTCGTCGCCGAGCACGCCGGGCGTGAGGCGCTGGAGGTCTACGGGCCGCCGGCGCGGCTGCGCGAGGTGGAGACCGATGCCGCACAGCGCGGCTGGCCGACGCGGCGCACCGGCACGTCGGTGACGATCCTGCGCGCCGAGGCGCTCAACGGCGACGCGCCGGAGGGCGAACGTCGCAACGCCAACCTGGAGGACGTCTTCGTCCTGCTCACCGGCGAGGAGATCGCCTGATGGCCGCGGTGCCCTCCGCCAACCGCCCCGGCCGCCTGGACCGTGCCGCGCTGACCGGCGTGCTCGTGCGCGAGGTCGTCAACTTCGGCTCCTACTGGCGCGCGTCGACGTTCTCGTCAACGGTCGAGCCGACGATCTACCTGATTGCCTTCGGGTTCGGCTTCGGCTCGCTGGTGTCCAGCGTCAACGGGCTGGACTACGTGCAGTTCGTGGGGACCGGCACGGTCGCGACCGCGGTGCTCTTCTCTTCGGTCTTCCCGGCGATGTTCGGCACGTTCGTCAAGTACACCTACCAGCGAACATACGACGCGATCCTCGCCGCGCCCGTCGACACCGAGGAGCTCGTAACCGCCGAGGCGCTGTGGATCGCTGCGCGCTCCGGCGTCTTCGGCTGCGCGCCGCTGCTGGTGGCGATCGTCTTCGGGCTCGACCCCTCCTGGGGCATGCTGCTGGTGCCGTTCATCGCCTTCATCGCGGGCTTCGGCTGGGCGTCCTTCGGGATCCTGATTTCGGCGTTGATGAAGTCCATCGACAACTTCAGCTACGTGACCTCGACGGTCATCACGCCGCTGTTCCTCGTCGCCGGGACGTTCTTCCCGATCTCCGGCCTGCCGGAATGGGCGCAGATCCTGGCCAACGTCAACCCGCTCTATCACTGCGTGCAGCTGGTGCGCCACGCGGTCTTCGGGCTCGAGTGGCTCGACCTCTGGCACCTGGGCTTCTTGCTCGTCTTCGGCCTCGCCATGTGGCGGCTAGCGATCAACCGCATGGAGAAGAAGCTGATCAACTAGGCCTTGGCCTAGTTGTCGAACCCGAGGCGGTCGAGCAAGCCCTCGTCACCGCGCCATCCGCGGCGGACGCGGACGATGAGGTCGAGGTGGACCTTGGTGCCGAGCTCGCGCTCCAGCGACTTGCGGGCGGCGGTGCCGATCGCGCGGATCATGTTGCCCTGGGCGCCGACGAGGATGCCCTTTTGCGAGTCGGTCTCCACCCAGGCGCGGGCGTGCACGACGGTCAGGTCTTCGCGGTCGTCCTCGACCTCTTCGACGACGACCTCGACGGCGTGGGGCACCTCCTGGAAGGTGCGGCGCAGGATCTGCTCGCGCACGAGCTCGGCGAGATGGACGTAGGGCGAGAGGTCGCTGCACTCCTCGCGGTCAAAGAGGAAGGGCGAGTCGGGCGCCAGGCTGAAGAGGTGATCGGCGAGCGCCTCGACGCCGGTGCCCTTGCGCGCCGAGATCGGAAAGATCTCGTCGGCGATGCCGAGCTCGCCGGCGGCCTCCAGGGCGAGGATGATGTGCGGGCGGTCGAGGCGGTCGACCTTGTTGACGGCGATGACGACCGGGCAGGTGGCGTTCCTCAGCGCGTTGGCGATCCAGCGGTCGCCTGGTCCCACGCCCTGCTCGGCGTTGAGCACCATCAACGCGACGTCGGTCTCTGACAGCTCGCGCTCGACGCGGCGCTGCATGCGCTCGGTGAGGCTGTCGAGCGGCTTCTGCACGCCGGGCAGGTCGGTGAGGACGAGCTGGACGTCCTCACGCGTGACGACGCCGCGGATCGCGCGGCGCGTCGTCTGCGGCTTGTCGGAGACGATCGCGACCTTCTGACCGACGATCGCGTTGACGAGCGTCGACTTGCCAACGTTCGGTCGGCCGGCGAGGGCGATGAGTCCGGCGCGGGTGTTCACGCTCACCATGAGAGCAGTTCCGCCTGTAAGGCGAGCATCTCGCCGTCGTCGACCTCATGGTCCATGCCGACGAGGTGCAGCGCCCCGTGGACGATCGCCTCGCGGATGTTGATGGTGTGCTCGGGACAGATCACGATGTCGCCGAGCTCCCGTGGGCCGGGGACGTCGATCGCCGCCTCGTCGATCGGGAACGAGAGCACGTCGGTGGGGCCGTCCTTGCCGCGGTGATCGGCGTTGAGCTCCGCGATCCGCGCGGCGTCGATGAACGAGACCGCGATGTGGCCGTCGGCCACGGCCGCCGTCGCGATCGCGAGGCTGACGAGCCGGACGATCTCCGCCTCCTGGGGCAGGTCCTCGCGACCGGCGGCCAGCTCGGCGTCGAAGACCTCGACCTCTAAGGACATCAAAGGCGGGTGGCCGCTGAGCGCAGCTCGGGCGCAGCCGCCTGGTCGTGCGCGTCGTAGGCCTCGACGATCCGCTGCACGAGGCGATGGCGCACGACGTCGCCGCCGTCGAAGCGGACGAAGTCGACGCCGTCGACCTCGTCCAGGATGTCGCCGACGACGATCAGGCCGGACTTCTCGTGGCGCGGCAGGTCGACCTGGGTGATGTCGCCCGTGATCACCATCCGTGAGCCGAAGCCGAGGCGGGTGAGGAACATCTTCATCTGCTCGGGCGTCGTGTTCTGCGCCTCGTCGAGGATGACGAAGGAGTCATTCAGGGTTCTTCCCCGCATGAAAGCCAGCGGCGCGACCTCGATCACGCCCTTCTCCAGGAAGCCCGCGACCTTCTCGGGGTCGAGCATGTCGTTGAGCGCATCGAAGAGCGGGCGCAGGTACGGGTCGATCTTGGCCATCAGGTCGCCGGGCAGGAAGCCCAGGCGCTCGCCGGCCTCGACGGCCGGGCGGGTCAAGATGATGCGGTTGACCTCCTTGCGCGCGAGCGCGGCGGCGGCCATCGCGACGGCGAGGAAGGTCTTGCCCGTGCCCGCCGGGCCGATGCCGAACGTCACGGTGTTGCTGCGGATCGAGTCGACGTAGCGCTTCTGGTTGACCGACTTCGGCGCGACCTTCGCTGAGCGATGGCGCCAGACAACATCCTCGAGCACCTTGGCCGGTGACTCGTGGCGGTCCAGCGCGCTGGTGACGGCGTCCAGCGTGCCGTGGGTGATCTCGTGGCCGCCCTGGATCAGCTCAGAGAGCTCGCGCACGACGACGGCCGCGTCGTCCACAGCGCTAGGCTCACCTTCGAGCGTGACGAGGTTGCCGCGCAGGAACAGTGCGCAATCGACGTGCTCTTCGAGCTGGCGCAGGACGGCGTCGTGCGTGCCGCTCAGCGCGGCCGCGACGTCGTTGCTCAGCTCGATCTGCCGGCGGGCGCTCACTGGCGGTTCCCTTCTCGATCGCGAAGCGACGCGCTCATGACAACGCCTCTCGCGCGAGGGCCGAGACGCGCTTGCCGTCGGCCCGACCACCGGTGCGCTCCATCGCGAGCTTCATGACGCCGCCGAGATCCTTGGGCGTCGTGGCGCCGGACTCGGCGATCGCGGCGGTGACGATGGCGCGCAGCTCGTCGTCGCCGAGCTCAGCCGGGAGGTAGGCCTCGATGACAGCAGCCTCGGCCTCCTCGCCCTCGGCCAGCTCGACGCGGCCGGCGTCGCGGAAGGCGGCGGCGGACTCCAGCCGGCGCTTGCGCTCGCGACGCAGGATGGCCAGCTCGTCGTCGTTGCCCTCCTTGGCCGCCTTCTGCAGCTCGGACAGCACGAGGCGCAACGCGCCGACGCGTTCCTTCTCTCTCGCCTTCATCGCGATGGTGAGATCCTGCTTGACGCTGTCGGCAACGCTCATGTGCCTCGATTGTAGGCCCCGGGTGCGGACGCTCCCGCTCAAGCGGCGCTGGACGGACGCCGATGGCAAGGACGCGATGTCCCTCCGCATTCCGCTGCTGCTCGTCCTTGCCGTGCTCGCCGCCGCCGCGGCATCCCTGCTGCCTGTCACCGCGGCCCGTGCCGCCTCGCTCGGCGGCTGGAATCTCGGCGAGCAGCACGCCGTCCGCCAGGCCGGCGTCATGCACGACCTCGACGACCAGGCGTTCCATGGTGAGCGGCCGATGAACGGGCATGAGCTGCCCGAGGCGCTGGCCGCGTTTGCCGCGCAGCTAGGGGTCACGCCGGTTGCCGCGCCCGCGAGTGGCGTGTCGGTGACGACGTTTGACCGCCTGCTGGTGGCGCAGCTCGGCGCCACCGACGTCGCGGTCGCCGTCCAGCACGAGGCGTGGCGCGCCGGGCTGCAGCCGCCGGCGACCTTCGGGACCGAGGTCGTGGCCCGCTACCTCGGGCTGCGCGACAACCACCCGTTCCCGCACGAGGAGCTCGAGCTCTTCCCCACCGACGCGATTACCCGCGCCGAGGCCGCGCACTCGTTCGCGGTCGCGCTGAAGTGGCAGGGCGGCGGCGCGCAGGCGGCGCGTGAGGCGTTCTCGCGATTCGTCCTGCCCCGCTACACCGCCGCGCAGCAGCGCGTCCTGCGGCTGGCGGTCTCCAAGATCGGCATGCCCTACATCTGGGGTGGGGAGACCGACGGCGCGGGCATGGCGCTCGGCGGCCAGGAGCACGGCGGCTATGACTGCTCGGGCTTCGTCTGGCGCGTCTTCAAGCTGTCGGGCTTCTCGTGGGGTGCGCAGATTCGCGGGCGCACCGCGGCGTCGCAGGCCGGCGAGATCGCCCGCGGCGCGCGCATCCGGCTCGATGACGTGCACCCGGCCGACCTGGTGTTCTTCGGCCCCGGTCGCTTCTGGCAGAAGGCAACCGAGCGGCGGATCGTCCACGAGGGCATCGCGCTCAGCCCCGACTGGATGATCCACTCCTCCGATCAGGGTGTCTACGTGTCGCCGCTGCGGCTGGACCCGTGGCGCGCGAAGCGCTTCAGCTGGGCGCGGCGGGTGCTGTAGCGGGAGCGCCGGCCGGCGCCGCTGCGCCGTTCTCCGCCGCGGCGGGGGTCCCGCCGCCGGTGGGGTCGACGCCAAGGCCGGGCGCGCGGCCCAGGCCGCCGAGCTCGGAGGCGTCGCGGCCGAAGAGCAGCTGGATGTTCCAGTCGACCAGCAGGCGAAGCTTGCGCTTGGTGCCCGGCAGCATCGCGAGGTGGTAGCTGCGTGCCAGCCACCAGGCCGGGATGCCGCGCCAGCGGATGCCCAGGGTCGTCGCCACGGCCTGGCCCTGGCCCATGTCGACGAAGACGCCCTTGGTCTTGAAGGTGAAGGGCTTGACCTTGCCGTTGCCGATCGCGGCCGCCACGTTGCGCCCGGCGAGCTTGCCCTGGCGGATCGCGTGCTGAGCGGTCGGGGGCGTGGCGGACTTGCCCTTCTTGGCCGGATCCGGAACAGCGGCGGCGTCACCGAGCGCCCAGACGGAGTCCTGACCTTCGACGCGCAGCGTGCGATCGACCTTGATGCGGCCGTGCTCATCGAGCGGCAGGCCGAGCCGGGCGATGACCGGATGCGGCTTGACGCCCGCGGTCCAGACGAGCGTGCGTGTGGGGATGGCCTCGCCGCCGGAGAGGACCGCCGTGTCGGCGGTGACCTCGTCGAGCGTCGTGCTGGTGCGGATCGCGATGCCGCGGCCGCGCAGCTCGCGCATGGCGAAGTCGGCGAGCGGGGCTGGGATCTCGGGCATCACGCGGTCGCGCGCCTCGACGAGGATCCAGCGCATCCCCTGCGTGCGGCAGCGCGGGTAGAGGTCGATGACGTCGGCGGCGAAGTCCTGGAGCTCGGCGAGGCCCTCGAGCCCCGCGTAGCCGGCGCCGACGAAGACGTAGGTCAGCCACTTCTTGCGCTCTTGCGGATCCTCGAGCGTCTCGGCGACCTCGAGCGTGCGCAGGACGTGGTTGCGCAGCTCGATCGCCTCGGGCAGCGACTTGAAGCCGATGCCGTGCTCGGCGAGGCCGGGGATCGGCAGCGTGCGGCTGACGCTGCCCATCGCGACGACGAGGTGGTCGTAGTTGAGGGTCTCGACCGTGCCCTTCAGTGTCCGGACCTGGAGCGCCTTGTCTGCGGGTGCGCCGCCGATGACGGTGCCGAGCCGCAGGTGCGTGCGCTTGAGCTCCTCGCGCAGCGGCACGACGACATGCCGCGGCTCCAGCGTGCCGGCCGCCGCGCCGGGCAGCAGCGGCGTGTAGAGCATGAAGTTGACGTCGTTGACGAGCGTGATCCTTGCCGCTTGGGGCGGAAGGACCTTCTCGAGCGTCCGGGCGGCGTAGAAGCCCCCGAACCCACCACCAGCGATGACGACATGCCAGGCCATGGGTTCGAGGCTAGCCCCATGGCGGCCACGAGGCCAATCGCACGATCTTCGGCTAGGCGGTGGCGGACCGGCGCAGGAGCAGCGCGGCCCACTCGGCGCTGGTGCGGCGGTCGGTCTCGTGGAGGCCGTGGCGTTGGAAGGCCGCGGCGATCTCGTCGGCCTCGTGGGTCAGGAGGCCGGAAGCGATGAGGGTGCGTGGTGGCTCGTCTGCGGCGAAGCCGGCGCGGGCGACGCAGAGGAGTAAAGGACGCAGGAGGTTGGCGAGGACCAGCGGTGCGGTCGGCGCCCGGCCGCCGCGGATGAGGTCGAAGCGCTCGACGGTAACCGCGACGCCGTTGGCTTCGGCGTTCTCGGCCGTCGCGCGGACGGACTCGAGCTCGTGGTCGACGCCCGCGACGGGGCCCCAGCCGAGCTTGGCCGCAGCGATCGCCAGGACGCCGGAGCCGCAGCCGAGATCCATGACGCCGGCAACGTTCGTCTCCGGGACGACCTCGTCGGCCAGCAACTCCAGGCAGAGCCGCGTCGTGTGGTGGGCGCCGGTCCCGAACGCCTGCCCGGGATCGATGACCAAGTCCATCAAGTCGTCGCGCGCCGGCTCCCACGGCGGGCGCACGTACAGCCTGCCGCCGATCTCGATCGGCCGGTGGAACTGGCGCCAGCGGTCGGCCCAGTCGTCGGCCACCTCGGTCGTGACGACCTCGACCAGCGCGCCGCCCGCGGCCGCCTGGACATCGGGCAGGTCCGGCAGCTCGCCGGGCGCACCGTAGACCGCGTACTCGATGACACCGTCGGCCAGGTCGGTCTCCTCCACCCCACCCGGCGCGAGCTCCAGCAGCTCGGCGAGGACGACGTCGGCGTCCTCGCGCCGCACCCGTACCGCCAGGCGAATCAACGGTGGAAAAGCCTGCGCAGCTTGCCAACCATCGACTCACCGTCGTCGCGCAGCTGCTCGGGCGTGATCGACGCCGACAGCTCTTCGAGCAGCTCGCGCTGCTGGGCGTCCAGGCGGCGTGGAATCACGACGTTGGCCACGACGCGAAGGTCGCCGAAACGGCCCTGACGGCGCAGCATCGGCATCCCCTTGTCCTTGACCGTCAGCACCGCGCCCGGCTGCGTGCCGCCCGGTACCTCAACGGCAACATCGCCGTCAGGATGCTCGATCGTCACCGTCGTCCCCAGCGCGGCCAGTGGCGCAGGGACGTCGGCGACCGTCACGAGGTCGTCGCCGTCGCGCATCCAGCCGTCGCCCAGGGCGACCTGGACAACAACGTAGAGATCACCCGGAGGCCCGCCGTGATCGCCGGCGTGGCCATGCCCGCCCAGGCGAATTCGCTGCCCGTCGGCGATGCCTGCCGGCACGTCGACCTCCAGCCGCCGGTGGCCGACGACCAGCCCGCGGCCGTCACAGGTCTCGCACGGCTGCGTGGCGATCTTGCCGTCGCCACCGCACTTGTCACAGGCGACCTGGCGCACGACCTGCCCGAAGGGCGACCGCGTCACCGCCTGCAGAACACCGTGGCCGGCGCACTTGTCACAGGTCTCGATCGGCGTGCCGGGCTCGGCGCCGTTGCCGTTGCAGTGCTCGCAGCGGTCGATCGCCTCGTAGCCGACCGCCACCTTGGCGCCGCGGTAGGCCTGGTCGAGGTCGATCTCGACGGCGACCGCGATGTCCTCGCCTTGACGCGGCCCGGTCCGGGTCCCACCGCCGAAGCCGCCGCCGAACGAGCCGCCGAAGAACGCGTCGAAGAGGTCGGAGATCGACCCGAAGCCGTCGAAGTTCGGCGCCTGGCCGCCGGAGCGCAGGCCCTCGTGGCCGTAGCGGTCATAGGTCGCGCGACGCTCGGCGTCGTTGAGGATCTCGTAGGCCTCGGCCGCCGCCTTGAACTTCTCCTCGGCGTCGGGGTCGTGGCTGTTGACGTCGGGATGCAACTCGCGCGCGAGCTTGCGGAACGCCTTCTTGATGGTGGTCTCGTCGGCGTCTCGGGCGACGCCGAGCACCTCATAGGGGTCGCTGGGCACGGTGGAGCTCATGATCCGTAAACGTCCTCGATGAAGCGCGAGAGCTCATGGGCTGCTTCGCGTACTGAGCGGATGGCGCGCGGGTAGTCCATGCGGACCGGGCCGATGACCGACACGGTTCCGAGCTTGCGGGTCGGCAGGCCGTAGCCGGCGCCGACGACCGCGAGCGACTGCAGCGCGGGGGCTTGGTTCTCGGAGCCGATGCGCACCAGCACGTCGGGCTCCTGCAGCGCGGCGCGCAGGAGGCCCAGCAGCGTCGCGCGCCGCTCGAGCATGTGCATCAACTCGTTGATCTGGTGGAGATCCTGGACGCGGTGCTCGCCGATCAGGCGCGCGGTCCCGTCGACATACAGCGTGTCCTCGGAGGTCTCGACCAGCTCGGTGAAGATCGGCGTCAGCTGCTCCAGGAAGGTGCGCTCGTTGGCCGTGAGGCTGGTGTCGGCCAAGCGTAGATGCAGCATCCGGGCGCCGAGGCCGACGCCGGTGAGGCGCTCGTCGAGGAACTGCCCGGCCCACGAGGCGAGGCCGGAATCGACGGGCCGATCGAAGGTGAAGACGCGCTTGGTCACGCCGCCGGTCGACGTGATCACCACCACCATCAGGACCTGCGGCTGCAGCAGCAGGACCTCGACGTGGCGGATAACCGCGGTGTCGATCGGCGGCGCCGAGACGATCGCCAACAAGTTGGTGACCTGCGAGAGCGTCTCGGAGGTCACGCGCATCGCCTCGTCGACCTCGCGGCGGATCAGCTGCAGGCCGAGCGGCCGCTCGCCGGCGGGGACGAGCGTGCCGCCGCTCAGTTGGTCGACGTACCAGCGGTGGCCGGCGTCGGTCGGGACACGGCCCGCGGAGGTGTGCGGGTGCGCGAGCAGCCCGTTCTCCTCGAGCATCGACAGCTCGTTGCGGATCGTCGAGGGACCGGCCTCGATCTCGGGGTCGGCGGCGAGCGTCTTGGAGCCCACGGGCAGGCCGGTCTCGGTGTAGGACTCGACGACCTTGCGCAGGAGCAGCTCTTGGCGGGGCGAGAGCAATTCCCGCCACAGTCTAGTTTCCGAGCGGCCGCGTCAGTCGACGCGGACTTCGGCGTCGCCGCGGCGCACGATCGTCGTGCCCGCCTGCGTCGCCTCGGTGTCGATGTGCGCAACGCCGTCGTCGACGGCGCGCACCTTCGACGTGACGACGATCTCCTGCTCCAGCACGCCCATCCCGCGGAAGCCGACGCTGAGACGCTGCAGCGTGTGCGGGCCGCCTGCGGCCTCGGTCTGGGCGCGGGCGACCTGGGCCATCGTCCACAGCCCGTGCAGGATCCGCCCGGGCAGGCCGACCTGCTTGGCGAACTCCTCGTCGATGTGGATGGGGTTGAAGTCCCCGGAGGCGCCGGCATAGCGGACGGTCAGGTAGCGGTCTGGGGTGACCCTGAGCTCGGGGAGCTCCTGGCCGGGCTCGAAGGTGGTCATGCCGCTCCTCGCACCACGTTGGTCCAGGTGCCCACGCTCACGGTGTGGCCGTCCTGGTTGGTGGACACCGATTCGAAGACAAAGAAGCCGTTGCCGGCGCGCTCGTCGATCGACTTGACCGTGACGGCCGTGGTGATCTCATCGCCGGCGACGACCAAGGGCCCCCACTTGAACTCCTGGCCGCCGTGGACCAGGCGCGCGAAGTTGATGTTGAGCTCAGGATCGAAGTAGGCCGGCCCCATCGCCGGGCTGCAGTAGACAACGGCGAACATCGGCGGGGCGACGACGTCGGCGTAGCCCGCGGCGCGCGCGGCCTCGTGGTCGAGGTGCAGCGGATCGGTCTCCCCCGTCGCCCGCGCGTACTCCTTGATCTTCTCCCGGCCCACCGCGTAGAGCGTGGGCGGATAGGACTTGCCGACGAGCGCGGGCGTGGACGTCATTGACGACGTGATCCTACCCGCGTGCGTTGGGTAGCCACCACGCAGGCGAGGACGGCGAGCGCGGCGAGAACGGTGGCGGGACCGACGGACTCGCCGAGGATTAACGCCGCCCAGACCAGGCTCAGCACCGGCTGCGCCAGCTGGACCTGGCCGATCTTGGCGACGCCGCCGCGGGCGAGCCCGGCGTACCACGCGAAGAACCCCAAGAACATCGAGATGACCGACACGTAGGCGAACCCGAGCCACGCCGTGGCGCCCGCATGCGCACCGTCGTGGGCCAGCGCGATGGCCGTCACGGTGAGCGTCACCGGCAGGCTCAGCACGAGCGCCCAGCAGATCGTGCGCGCGCCGCCAAGCTCTCGGCTCAGGCGGCCGCCCTCGGCGTAGCCGAGCGCGCAGAGGAAGACGGCGGCGAGCAGTTCGAGGTCGGGCGCGCCGAGGTCGCCGCCGCCGCGCGTGAGCGCGAAGGCCAGGACGGCGACAAGGCCGGCGGCGCTGGCCAGCCAGAAGGCGCGCGTCGGGCGCTCGCCGGCGAGCAGGACGGCGGCGACCGCGGTGGCGGCGGGGAGCATCCCGACGACCACGGCGCCGTGCGACGCGGGCAGGTGGCGCAGCGCAAGCGAGGTGAAGAGCGGGAAGCCGACGACGACGCCAAGTGCAACCAGTGTCAGCGAGCCCCACTGCTCGGGCGTAGGCCGGGGCGCACGGGTGATCGTGAGGACGAGCGCGCTGAGCAGGCCGGCGACGACCGCGCGACCGAAGGCGACGAGCCACGGGTCGAGGTCGGCGACGGCCAGGCGCGTGGCGGGCAGGGAGAAGGAGAAGGCGAGGACGCCGAGCGCTCCGAGCAGGAGGCCGGGTGGGAGCGCCGAGCCGCGATGAGCGATTGATCGATGAGCGCGTGTCAGCGGACCGGCGGTCGCCGCACGCTCCGCGCGAACTTGCGTTACCGCCTGCACCGTAGTAACGTTATTCTCGATACTCATGATTGACGGTAACACACAGAGCCGTGTTATCGAGGATGTGCGGACGGCTGCCCGTGCCCTCCCCCCGGGCAGCCGCCTGCCATCTGTTCGCGAGTTGATGGCACGCCACCGCGCGTCGCCGGTCACCGTTCAGCGCGCGCTTGCACAGTTGGCCGGCGAAGGGCTTGTGGTGCCGCGGCCTGGGCGCGGGACGTTCGTGGCCGAGCGCGGCGAGCTGGCTGTCGATGCTGGCGTGGCTCGCGCGCCCGACCTTGACTGGCAGGAGATCGCGCTGGCTGATCGCCCGCCGCTGCCTGCCGCGTCGCTGGACCAACTGCTGGCCGTCGGACCGCCGGACGCGATCGCGCTGACCGGCGGTTATCTGGCGCCCGAGCTGCAGCCGCTGGCCGCGCTGGGCTCCGCGCTGGGCCGTGCGGCGCGACGGCCGGAGACGTGGGGCCGGCTCGCGGTCGAAGGGCTGGAGCCGCTGCGCGCGTGGTTCGCGCGAGAGGCCGGCGGCCATCTGCGCGGCCATGATGTCGTGATCTGCAGCGGCGGCCAGGCCGCGCTGTCGACGACCTTCCGCGCGTTGTCGGCGCCGGGCGAGCCGGTGCTCGTCGAGTCCCCCACCTACCTCGGTGCGATCGCCGCGCTGCGCGCCGCGGGGCTGCGCCCGGTCCCGGTCCCGACCGACGAGCACGGGGTCCGGCCGGAGCTGCTGGCCGGCGCCTTCGCGCTGACCGGCGCGCGCGTCTTCTACTGCCAGCCGCTGCACGCCAACCCGACGGGGACGACGTTGACGGCCGGGCGCCGGGCGGCCGTGTTGGAGGTCGTCGCCTCCGCAGGCGCGTTCTTGATCGAGGACGACTGGGCGCGGGATCTGCGCATCGACGGTGAGGCGCCTGCGCCGCTGGCCGCCGACGATCCGGATGGCCATGTCGTCTACGTGCGGTCGCTGACGAAGTCTGCCGCGCCCGGACTGCGCGTCGCGGCGGTCAGCGCCCGCGGCGCGGCGGGTGCCCGGTTGAAGGACGCGCGGATCATCGACGACTTCTTCGTCTCCGGCCCGCTGCAGCACGCCACGCTGGAGCTGGTCAGCGCTCCTGCGTGGCGGCGGCATCTGCGGGGGTTGCGGGTGGAGTTGGGCACACGCCGCGACGCGCTGGTCGCCGCGCTGGGCGAGCACCTGCCGTCGTGGGATCTCGCGGCCGTCCCCGCCGGCGGGCTGCACGTCTGGGTCCGGCTGCCGGACGGGACCGACGACGTCGCGTTGACCGCGCGGGCCGCGACGGCCGGCGTCCTGGTCTCACCCGGCCGCCCGTGGTTCGCGGCCGAGCCGCCGGCGCCGCATCTGCGGCTGACGTTTGCGGGCGCGCCGGCGGCGGAGCTGGCCGAGGGCGTGCGGCGGCTGGCGAGCGTGGCGGGATGACGGACCGTCCGTAGGCAAGAGCATCTCGCGCTGGACGCCAGCCACCTCCCGCCCTGCGACCATCCCGCCCCTCGTGCCCACCACCATCGTCGCCGTCACCCCCACGCTCTCGGACGCCGTCCAGTCCGCAGGCGCCACGTTGCACCGTCACGCCGCCGACGGGCACCCAGTGGTCGTGGTCAGCGTATTCACGCGCGACGGTGGCGAGCAGGACGAGTCGGCCGCCCGGGCCCTCGGCCTCGCGGGCGTCGTGCACCTCGCGCTCGACCCGGCGTCCGGCCGTGGCTACGCCGATGACCGCACCCACGATGGCTTGGCGCCCGACGACGACGCGCCGAAGGTCGCCGCATCGGTGCTGGCGCTCGCGCTCGGACGTCTGGAGCCCGACCTGATCCTCGCGCCGCTGGGTCTCACCGGCCACGTCGATCATCTTGTCGTCGAACTCGCCCTCGACGAGCTGGAGCTGCCACGGTTGCGCTGGCTCGACCTCCCGTACGCGCTCCGCCGAACGGCCGGCGCGCCGCTGGGCGCCGGAGCGGTCGTGGCGGTCCCGACCGCCGAGACGCATCTCGCGGCGAAGCTGGAAGCCGCCTCGGCCTACGGTGCGGAGACCGACCGCCTCGCCGCGCACGCCGCTAGCGAAGGCGAGCGGCTTGGCGCGGGCGGGCCGGTCGAGATCCTCGTGCAGCGGCCGGCAGCCGACGCTAGATGATGACGTTGACGGCGCCGGACCATCGCCGGGACAAGCCTCCACGGAAGACCTACACGATGGTGGCGATCGTCCCTCCATCTGCCGACCACGCCGCGCCCGCCACGTTGCCCGCGCGCTCAGAGCACAGGAAGACCACCACGTCGGCGATCTCCTGCGGCGTGCCGAAGCGCCCGCGCGGGATCTTGGCCGCGGCCGCCTCCAGCGCCTCCTCGCGCGTGATCCCGCGAGCAGCGGCCGTCTGATCGGCCAGCCCGCCCTCGCCGGTCCACAGCGGCGAGCTGGTCGGCCCGGGCGCCACCGCGTTGACGAGAACGCCCCGCGACGCATAGGCGTCGGCGAACGCGCGCGAGACCGATAGCTGCCCCGCCTTGGCCACCGAGTAGGCGGCGTTGGAGGCCGACGGCCGCTTGCCCGACGACGACGCGACGTTGACGATCCGTCCCCAGCCGCGCTCGGCCATCAGCGGCGCGGCGAGACGCATCAGCCGCATCGGCGCCATCACGTGCAGCTCGTGCTGGTCGTGCCAGTCGTCGTCGGTCAACTCCTCGAGCGCCACGTTGCGCGACGTTCCGGCGTTGTTGACCAACACGTCCAACCGCCCGAACTGCTCGCTCGCCGTCGCGACGATCCGCGCCGCGCAATCGGGGTCGGTCACGTCGGCGGCCAGCCACTCCGCTCCGAGATCCTCGGCCGCCGCGCTCAGCCGCTCCTCGTCGCGCGCGACCATCAGCACCCGCGCGCCCTCGGCGACCAGCCGGCTGCTGATGGCCATGCCGATGCCGCGGCTCGCACCCGTCACGACGCAGACGCGCTCGTCCAATCCCAGATCCATGGTCCCGAAACTAGCCCACGGCGGCCGGCACCGCGGTCGCCCACGGCTCGCCCTCCACCGCGAACGCCCCGCAGGCGAACGACACGAGGTGGTAGAAGCCGGCGAGGCAGACGAGCTCGACGAGCTCGTCGTCGGCGTAAGCGGCACGCAGCGCCGTCCACGTCGGGTCGCTCAGCGCGGCGGTGTCGTGCAGCTCGTCGCACATCGCCACCAACAAGGCCTGGCGTGGCGTGAACGCCGGATCGTCCGCCGTGCCGTGCCACGTCGCGCGCAGCCAGTCCTCGCCGGCACCGATGGCCGGCGCAAACAGCGCCGCGTGCACACCCCACTCGTAGGCCGCCCCGCAGCGCGCGGTCGTGCGGTGGATCACCGTCTCGCGGTCGGCCGGATCGATCCGGCCGAAGGAGAGCAGCGCCGAGCCGACCTGGCGGAAGCGCTCCAGCAACGCATCATGGTGCGCGAGCGTGCGAAAGAGCGCCAGCGGCTCGACCTCGTCGCGGCCGCCCATCAGGCGCCTGAGCGCGGTCGACACCTCCTCGGTGAACGGGGGCTCAAGTGGCGCGAGGCGGGCAGACATGCGATGCTCTCCATGGTTCGATTTCCGAAGCGTACGTCTTGCCGCCACGGTAGCGGTTCGATTTCCGAAGCACAAGCTCAATGGCCTCCAAGCACCCCATTAACGACCTCCTCGAGCTCCTCGGCCGGCGCTGGATGCTGCGCGTCCTCTGGGAGCTGCGCGACGGCCCGCTCCCCTTCCGCCGGCTGCGCGAGGCATGTGACGAGGTGTCCACCAGCGTGCTCAGCCAGCGCCTGCGCGAGTTACGCGACGAACGGCTCGTGGCCGTCGACGAGGCCGGCGCCTACGGGCTCACCGACGACGGCCGCGCGCTCGGCGACCAGCTGATCGCGCTCGACGCCTGGGCTCGGCGTCGCGCCGCCCGCTAGACCGCAGCGCTACTTGTTCGGGCGGTCATCGCCCAACTCGAGCACCGCCAGGAACGCCTCCTGCGGCACCTCGATGCGCCCGACCTGCTTCATGCGCTTCTTGCCTTCCTTCTGGCGCTCCAGCAGCTTGCGCTTACGGCTGATGTCGCCGCCGTAGCACTTGGCCGTCACGTCCTTGCGATAGGCCTTGACCGTCTCGCGCGCCACGATGGCGCTCCCGATCGCGGCCTGGATCGGCACGTCGAACTGCTGGCGCGGGATCTTCTTGCGCAGCTTCTCGGTGAGGTTGCGACCGATCTCATAGGCCTTGTCCTTGTGCACCACCATGGACAGCGCGTCGACCGGGTCGCCGGCGAGCAGCACGTCGAGCTTCGCCAGGTTCGACGGCCGCAGCCCCAGCAGCTCGTAATCCAGCGACGCGTAGCCGCGGGTGCGCGACTTCAGCTGGTCAAAGAAGTCCAGGACGATCTCGCTCAGCGGCAGGTCGTAGTGCAGCTGCACGCGGTCGGCCGAGAGATAGTGCATGCCCGCGTGCTCGCCGCGGCGCTCCTGGCAGAGCTCCATCGTCACCCCCACGTACTCCTTGGGAAGCAGGATGGAGGCCTTGATGTAGGGCTCGCGAATCTCCTGGATCCGTGCGGGATCCGGCATGTCGGACGGGTTGTGGACCTCGACGATGTCGCCGTTGGTCAGCGTCACCTCAAAGCTCACCGACGGCATCGTCGCCATCAGCTCCAGGTCGTACTCGCGCTCCAGCCGCTCGCGCACGATGTCCATGTGCAACAACCCCAAGAACCCGCAGCGGAAGCCGAAGCCGAGCGCATCGGAGGTCTCGGGCTCCCACGCCAGCGCGGCGTCGTTGAGCGACAACTTCTCCAAGGCATCGCGGAAGTCCGCGTAGTCATCGTTCTCGATCGGGAAGAGCCCGCAGAAGACCATCGGCTTGACCTCGCGGTAGCCGGGCAGCGCCTCGGTCGCACCGTTGCGCTTGGTCGTCAGCGTGTCGCCGACCCGCAGCTTGGTGACGTCCTTGATGCCGGTGATGAGGTAGCCGACCTCGCCGGCGGCCAGCTCGCTGACCGGCGTCATGGCCGGGGTGAAGAAGCCGATGTCGTCGATGTCGGCCTCGGTCGACGTGGCGATCGCGCGGATCGCCTCGCCCTTGCGAAAGACGCCGTCGACCACGCGGATGTAGGCCACGACACCGCGGTACTGGTCAAACTGCGAGTCGAAGATCAGCGCGCGCGCCGGGGCGCTGCGATCGCCGCCCGGCGCGGGCACGCGCTCGACGAGCTGCTCAAGCACTTCCGTCACGCCCGCGCCGGTCTTGCCGGAGATGACCAGGATCGACTCGGGGTCCTCGCCGATCAGCTCGGCGACCTCACCCGCGACGCGCTCGGGCTCGGCGCCCGGCAGGTCGATCTTGTTCAGGCACGGGATCAGCTCGAGCCCGGCCTCGACGGCGAGGTAGGTGTTGGCGACGGTCTGGGCCTCGACGCCCTGAGAGGCGTCGACAACGAGCAGCGCGCCCTCGCACGCGTTCAGCGATCGCGACACCTCGTACGTGAAGTCGACGTGCCCCGGCGTGTCGATGAGGTGCAGCTGGTAGGTCTTGCCGTCCTTGGCCTTGTAGTAGACGCGAACGGCCTGGGACTTGATCGTGATTCCGCGCTCGCGCTCGAGGTCCATCGAGTCCAGCAGCTGTTCGCGCATGTCGCGCGAGGCCACGGTCTGGGTCATCTCCAGGATGCGATCGGCCAGGGTCGACTTCCCGTGGTCGATGTGGGCGATGATCGAGAAGTTGCGGATGAGGCTTTGGTCAGACAAGGCGGCCGCCCAGGATAGAGATCGACGGACGCCCTCCTGCCTGCGCTACGCGCGGCCGAGGCGCCCGGCGACGAGGCGGCGCAGTTGCTCGGCCTCGGGCAGGCGCATCGCGAGCACGACGTAGGCGTAGATCGCGGCGCCGATGGTCAGCCCGCCGCCGACCGAGATCACCTGGCCGAGCAGGCTGCGGCCAAAGATCCAGTCCAGGACGGCCCAGCCGACCCATGCCCCGATGCCAAACCACACGGCCGCGATCAGCATCCCCATGACCGCTTCCATCGTGTCGCGCAACTCAAGTTGGTTGTCGAGCTCGCGCTTGAGGTAGAAGTACTGCGCGGCGGCGAGCGCCAGGTCGGCGATCGCGGTGCCCGCGACGACGCCGCCGATGCCCAGCGGCAGCAGCGCGATCGAGACGCCGATGTTGACCACCAGGTTGGCCACCGACAGATAGGTGACCGCCCACGGCTTCTGCAGGCTGAAGAACGAGCGCGTGAGCAGCAGGTTGACGCCGCTGAACGGCAGGCTGAAGGAGAACCAGAAGAGCGCGGTGGCGACGAGCTCTGTGTCGGCCGCGGTGAACTCGCCGCGCTGGTAGACGAGGCGGATCATCGGGGTAGCCAGGACGGCCGTCGCCGCCGCGGCAGGCAGCAACATCAGGAAGATCAGGCGCAGGCCGTTGCCGATCGTCGCGCGCAGGCCGGTGAGATCGCGGCGGGCGGCCAGCCGGCTGAGCTGCGGGAACAGGACGGTCGCGATCGCGACGCTGAACATCCCCTGCGGAAGCATGTACAGGCGGAACGCCGCCTCGATCGCGCGCGGGCCCTCCTCGGAGACGAAGCCCGCGAGGTAGTAGTTGGCCAAGGCGTTGAAGTTGATGAGGCCGAGGCCGAGCGTGACCGGCAGCATCAGCACGAAGACGCGCTTGACGCGCGGGTCGCGCCAATCGAAGGACCATTCGAAGTGGAAGCCGACGGTCTTGAGGACCGGGAGCGCCATGGCGAACTGGACCGCGGTGCCGATGAGAATCCCGATCGCGTAGGCGTACAACTGCTCGTCGCCATGAAACAGCGGCCGAGCGCCGACCATGAACACCATGATCACGATGTTCCAGACCAGCGCCGAGAGCGCCGGGATCGTGAAGTGGTCGTAGGCCTGCAGGATCCCGACGACCAGGCCGTTGAGCCCGAGGATCAGCACGATCGGGAAGAGGACCCGGCTGAAGCCGACCGCGAGTTGGACGGCGTGGTCAGAGAACTTGCCCGGCGCGATCGCCGGCACGAGCCATCCGGCGGTAAGGATGAACAAGAGCGTGATGGCGCTGAGGACGATCAGGATCACCATCAACAGCGTCGAGGCCAGGCGGAACGCCTCGCGCTTCTTGCCCTCCTCCTGGAGCTCGGTGAAGATCGGGACGAACGCCGCGCTGAGGGCCGAGTCGGCAAAGAGCGAGCGGACGACGTTCGGGATCGCGAAGGCGAAGGTGAACGCGCTGAAGGCCGGGGTCAGGCCGAAGAACGCCGAGGCGAGCACCTCGCGCATGAGGCCGGCCACGCGGCTGAGGCCGGTGAGGATCGAGAAGATCGCGGTGTTGCGCGCGAAGGAGCGTCGCGGTGGGCGCGGGGACGCCTCGGAGCGGTCGCCCGCGGGTGGTGCCTCGCTTGTCACTGGGCGCGGATGCTACGGCGCGGACCGGGCACGTCGGCCCGCGCCGCGCCGCACGCGCTGGCCCGCTAGAATTGTCCGTCGCTCATGGCGAACATTCACTCGCAGAAGAAGCGCATCCTCCGGGCCGAGCGTGAGCGCCTGGAGAATCGCCGCTACACGTCCACCATCAAGACCTACTTCCGTCGCCTCGAGGCCACGGTTGCCGAGGGGGACGACGCGAAGGCCGACGCCGAGCATCGTGACCTCGTGCAGACGATCGACAAGGCCGTCAAGCGCGGCGCGTTGCATCGGAACACGGGCAGCCGCAAGAAGGCGCGCGCTTCTCGCGTCCGCGCCGGCGCTCCTGCGGCTTAGCTCTTAGCGCGGCGCTACGCCGCTCGAAGTGCCTTTGACGGCCCCCGCGTTTCGGGGGCCGTTTCTGCGTTAACGCGCGGCCGCCATGCGCCCGAGGGCGCGGATGGAGGTGGTGTCGTCGTCGAGGTCACTCATCCCGCGGGTCTGGAGCTCGAGGTCGGCGAGGGTCTCGATCGCGCGGCGGAGGGCTTCGGAGTCGGTAGCCCGGGCCTCTTTGATGCGGCGGTCCAGCGCCCAGGGGCTGCCTTTGGTGGAGGACTTCACCTGCGCCGGGGACTCCCCCGCTTCGAGCCGGTCGGCGATCGCGAGGACCTCGCGCAGGCGCCGTGCCATCAGCGGGATCAGGCGGCCGACGGCCTCGCCCTGCTCGCGTAACTCCAGGAACGCGTGGAAGACGGCGCGGCGATCGCGCGCGACGAGCGAGTCGACGAGCCCCCAGACCTGGATCTCGGCGGAGTCGGCCGCAGCGTCGGTGACGTCCTCGGCCGTGAGGCGCGCGCCCTGGCCGTGTTCGAGCGCGAGCTTCTCCAGCTCTCGCAGCAGGCGTTGCTGACGCTCGCCGACCTGGGCAACGAGCATCTGCGCCGCGGCAGGCTCGAGGTCGATGCCGAGCCGCTTGGCCTCGGCCGTCGCCCACTTGGGTAGTTCGCGGAGCTTGACCGTCGCCTGCTCGATGACGTCCCCGCCGGCCTTGGTCACCGCCTTGGCGAGCGCCGGCGGCACCTTGGCGCGGCCGTCCTCGCGGGCAAAGAAGGCGACGGTCGTGTCGGGCGCGAGGTTGGCGAGCGCGGGGATGATGTGGGTGTCGACCTCGGCCGGCTTCCAGCGCTCGGCACCGTCGACGACGACGAACCGCCGTCCCATCGCGAAGGTCATGGCGCTGAGCGCGAGCCCGACCGCTTCGGGGGTGGACGCGTCACCCTCGATGACCTCGAGGCCACCAGCGCCACTCTCCCCCTCGGCCCTCGCGCGCAGGCCGGCGCGCCGCTCGGCGATGCGCCCGTGGTCGTCGCCGTGGATCAGGTACGCGGGCTTCCAGGTCGCCATCGCGGCCAGTGTAGGCATGGGTGCGGTCGCGCCGATCATCCGGTGGTCACGGTCGCCTGACCGGCGGTGAGGTCGACGTGGACGGCGCCGTCCTGATCGGTGCGTTTGACGACCGGCACGGCCGCATTGAGCGCTTGGAGCGTCGATGGCGTCGGATGGCCGTAGGTGTTGTGCGCACCGACCTCGATGAGCGCGACGCGAGGGCGCAGGCGCTCGAGGAGGGCCGGCAGGCCGGGGTCGGCGCTGCCGTGATGACTGACTTTGAGGACATCGACCGGTGGAAGGTCGAGCGGTGCGAGGATCGACGACTCGGCGTCGGCGGTCAGCAGGGCGGTCGCCCCGAAGGCCTCGGCGACGGCAACGACCGCGCGGTCGTTGGGGTCGGCGCCGGGGGTTGCAGGTCCGGCGGGCGGCCAGAGGATCCTCAGGGTGAGCGGGCCGGCGCGGACGAGTTGGCCTGCCTGCGCTGCGGTGATGCGTGTGCGTTCTCGGCGTGCGGGCGCGTCGATGGCGGTGGAGGTTGGCGAGCGGTCGCCGCCACGGCCGTCGATGAGCATGGCCACCGGGAGCGCCATCAGGACCGCCGGTGCGCCTCCGTCGTGATCGGCCTGCGGATGGGTGACGACGAGCGCGTCGAGCCGGCGGACGCCTGCGGCCTTCAGCTTGCGGGCGATGCCGTCACCCGCCGGCCCGGCGTCGACCAGGATCGCGTGGCCGCCGGCCTGGAGCAGCGTCGCATCACCTTGGCCGATGTCGAGCGCCGTCACTCTGAGCGTGCCGTCGGGCGGGGGCGCAAGCGTGCGCTGTGGGAGGAGTGCTGGGCCGAGCGAGGCCGCGAGGGCGACGAGGACTGCGGCGACAAACAGGACGCGACGACGACCGGACCGCGGACCGCCGGCCGAGGCTGGTCTCCCCGGGACAGCGAGCCACTCGCGTGGGCTGAGCCGATTGGACGAGGCGGGTGTTCGGCGCGAGGCGAGCCATTCACCTGGCCTCCACCAGCGAGGGGCTCCGGTCACACTCTCCGCGGCCGGCGCCGTCATAAGGACGGCGGCGAGCGCGCAGAGCACGATCAGTGCCGACAGCGGCAGAGCCATCTGGGCGCCGGGCAGGCCGGCCGTGAGCCGAGCGAGGCCGACGAGGTAGCCGAGCAGTGGGCCGGTGAAGGCGACCAGGGGCAACGCGAGTGATGGCGTGAGCTGTGCGAGCGCCGCCGCGGCCGAGGCCGAGCCACATGATCGGGGCGACCGCGAGGGTCGCGAGAACGTTGGCCGGCAGCGCGACCAGCGAGACGCGATCGAAGTGGACGGCGATCAACGGCGCGGTCGCGAGCGTCGCGGCGAGGGTCACGGAGACAGCCTCGGCGATCGGCGCCGCGAGGCCCCGACGCTGCAGCCGCTCGCGGGCGGGTGCAGCAATGGTCGCGATGCCCACGACCGCCGCGAAGCTCAGCTGCCACCCGGCGTCCATCGCGGCGCGAGGGTCCAGGACGAGCGTCGCCGCCGCGGCAAGCAGCAGCGCGTACCAGCGCGAGGCAGGACGCCCGGCGAGCGCAGCCGCGATCGTCGCGGCGCCCATCACGCCGGCGCGCTGGATCGACGGCCCGCCGCCGGCCAACGGGACGTACAACATGATCAACGCGAGAACGAGGGTCCAGCGAGCGCGGATCCCGACCCCGGCCACGGTGCAAAGCCCGAACGCGAGCGCGGCGAGCAGCGCGATGTTCTGGCCAGAGGCTGCTGTGAGGTGCGTCAGGCTCGCTGCCTTGAACGCGTCACGCAGGTCGTCGGGCATCGCGGCGTCGTCGCCGAGGACCATCCCGCGCAGCAGCGCCGCCTCGGCCGGCGGGAGATGTCCACCAAGAACGTGGTCGGCACGGCGACGCACGCCATCCACCACGCCGAGCACGCCTCCGCGACGGCGACCGGTCGCTCGGAGCTCGGTGACGCGCAGCGTTGCGTGGGCGTGCAGCGCCTCACCGGCGAGGTCCGGTGGCCGGAGACGTCCGCGCACGGTGACGATGTCGCCGACGTGGAGCGCGTCCACGTCGACCTCACCGCCCGGCCGCGTTCCTCCCAACGAGTGCTCGCTCGGCCCGAGCCCACCCGATGCCATCCAGCTCGGCACCCGCAGCAGCACCGGCTCGCCCTGCCAGGCCACCAGCGTGCGTCTGCCGCCGAAGGCGTCAGCCCGTAGCGGTGTCAGCACCGTCGCCGCACCCGACACCGTCTGGCCAAAGCTCGCCGTGAGTGCTGTCCGCTCCAATGCTGCCGTCCGTGCTTCCGCCACCCACGCGGCGCCGAGCAGGGCCGCGGCCAGGGCCAGCGCGGCCGCTGGCCGCCGCACGACCGGCAGCGTGAGCGACCCAAACGCCACGACCAGCGCGGCGACCGCGACCACCGACGCCGACGCTCGCGTCCCGAGCAAGAGACCAACAACAACGACAACGAGGAACAGTTGCCGTGGATGACGCGTGCCCTGGTCGGCCATGACCTGCCGCCAGAACGCGGCGCGCCCACGCACGCGGCTGACCGCGCCCGACACCGGAACTCCTGGCGACCGGCGGGTGGCCCTCACACGGTCACCTGCGCCTTGAGCGACTCCAGCTTCTTCGGGCCAATCCCTGGGATCTGGGCCAGGTCGTCGATCGAGGAGAAGCCGCCGTGCTGGGTGCGGTACTCGAGGATCTTCTGCGCGGTGGCCGGACCGACGCCGTCGAGCGTGTCGAGCTGCTCGGGGGTGGCCGAGTTGAGGTTGATCGGTCCTGAGGGCGCGCCGCCCGTCCCGCCGCTCGCAGCCGCGCCCGCCGCACCCGCGCCGGCCGCACTCACAGCCGCCACACCAGCACCACCCGTAGCCGCTCCCGCCCGCCGAGGAACCACCACCTGCTGCCCGTCAGCGATCTTCGCCGCCAAGTTGATGGCCTGCAGATCCGTGGCGCCGTTCGCCCCGCCCGCACGCCGGATCGCGTCCTCCACCCGCTGACCGAGCCGCAGCCGGTAAACGCCCGGCCGCCGCACCGCACCCACCACGTGCACAACCGCGCTCCCGTCGCGCGCGGGCGCAACCGACACGGACGGCGTATCCGAAGACGTCGTCCGCGTCGTCGCAGCGCCACCGCGGTCCCCAGCTGAGGACGTCGAGACCGACCCATCCGACCGCAGCACCCGCCATCCCAGCAACACCACCAACACGACGCACGCCGCATAGGCGGCGAGCTCGGAGCGGCTGAGATCGGGCATCCGGCCAACCTAGGCCGGGCCCTCACAAGCAGGACGCGCGTGCTGTGACGATTTCGTGGAGCAGCTGCGCGGCCTCAGCCGCGCACCACCACGTTGACCAGCTTGCCCGGCACGACGATCTCCTTGACGACGTCCTTGCCGTCCACGTGGGCGACGCACGTTGGGCAGC
Organism: uncultured Conexibacteraceae bacterium; assembly: GCA_963836485.1. Lineage (GTDB taxonomy): Bacteria > Actinomycetota > Thermoleophilia > Solirubrobacterales > Solirubrobacteraceae > Baekduia. The sequence goes on from CAWIJS010000015.1 coordinate 33,003, forward strand.
GCACGCGCCAGCTCCAGCAGCGCGTCCTTCGACGCGCCCGTCGGCGCCTCGACGCGGTCGCGCACCTTGCCGTTGACCTGGACGACCAGCTCGAAGGTGTCGGCTTCCAGGAACGCCGAGTCCGCCGCCGGCCACGGCTCCTCCCACACGCGCCGGCCGGTGAGCAACATGTAGGCGTCGGCCGTCACGTGCGGCGCGAACGGGAACAGCAGCGACGACGCCGTCGCCAGCGCGAACCGCACCGACCCCGGATCCGCCGCACCCCGCTTCTCCGCCGTCACCTCGTTGAACAGCTCGCGCACCGCGGCGATCGCCGTGTTGAACGAGAAGCGCTGGTCCATGTCGTTGGTGACCTTGTCGATCGCCCAGTGCGCCTTGCGGACGATCCGCAGCGCGTCGGCGTTCAGCTCGTCCGGCAGCGGGTCGTCCGGCAGCTCCTCGGCCGCCACCGCCGACGTCCGCCACAGCCGCGACAGGAACCGGTACATGCCCTCGACGCCGCTGTCGGACCAGTCGGCGTCCTGATCCGGCGGGCCGATGAACAGGATGTACGCCCTGGCCGTGTCGGACCCGAAGCGGTCGACGATCGACGCCGGCGAGACCACGTTGCCGCGGGACTTGGACATCTTCGCCCCGTCCTTGGTGATCATCCCCTGCGTGAACAGTCGGGCGAACGGCTCGTCGGCCTTCAAGTGCCCCATGTCGCGCAAGGCCTTGATGAAGAACCGGGCGTAAAGCAGGTGCAGGATCGCGTGCTCGACGCCGCCGATGTACTGGTCCACCGGCATCCAGTGGTCCAGCACCTTCGAGTCCCACGCCGCGTCCGCGTTGTCGGAGTCCGTGTAGCGCAGGAAGTACCACGAGGAGTCGACGAACGTGTCCATCGTGTCGGTCTCGCGCCGAGCGGCACCGCCGCACGACGGGCACGGAACGTTCACCCAGTCCTCGGCCGCGGCCAGCGGCGACTTGCCCTTGGGCTTGTAGTCGGTGATGTCGGGCAGCACGACCGGCAGGTCCTCATCCGGCACCGGGACCATCCCGCACTTCTCACAGTGGATGATCGGGATCGGGCAGCCCCAGTAGCGCTGGCGCGACAGCAGCCAGTCGCGCAGCCGGTAGTTGACCGACTTATGGCCCTTGCCTTCACGATCCAGCCAGGCGACGATCCGCTCCAGCGCCTCGGCCTTGTACAACCCGTCGAAGTCCGGATGCGAGTTGACCAGCGGCCCGTCGCCGGTGAACGGCAGCTCGTCGCCGCCCTCGGGGTCGGCGACCACGCGCTTGACCGGCAAGTCATAGGCCTTCGCGAACGCGAAGTCCCGCTCGTCGTGACCGGGCACGGCCATGATCGCGCCCGTGCCGTACTCCATCAACACGTAGTCGGCGACGTACATCGGCAGCAGCTCGCCGTTGACGGGATTGACGACATGTCGCCCCAGGAAGACGCCGGTCTTGGGCTTCTCGGCGTCGCCGCGCTCCTCGATCGACTCGCTCGCCGCGTGGTTGACGTAGGCGCGCACCTCGTCCTCGCGCCCCGTTCCGGCGATCAGCCGCTCGATGTCGGGATGCTCGGGCGCCATCACGAAGAACGTCGCACCAAAGAGCGTGTCCGGCCGCGTCGTGAAGACGGGGTAGTCGATGTCGAGCTCCTCGCAGCGGAACGTGACCTCGGCGCCCTCGGAGCGCCCGATCCAGTTGCGCTGCATGGTCTTGACGTGCTCGGGCCAAGCGATGTTCTCAAGGTCATCAACCAGCTGATCGGCGTAGTCGGTGATCCGGAAGAACCACTGCTCGAGCTGGCGGACCTCGACCTCGTGGCCGCAGCGCTCGCAGCGCCCGTCGACGACCTGCTCGTTGGCCAGGACGGTCGCGTCGTTGGGACACCACTTGACCGCGGCGTCCTTGCGGTAGGCCAGCCCGCGCTCGAAGAGCTGCAGGAAGATCCACTGCGTCCAGCGGTAGTAGGACGGCTCGTGGGTCGCGAGCTCGCGCGACCAGTCGATCGAGATCCCCCACTCGCGGAACTGCTTCTGGAAGGACTTGATCGCCTCCTCGGTCGACACGCGCGGGTGCTGGCCGGTGCGGATCGCGTGGTTCTCGGCGGGCAGGCCGAAGGCGTCGTAGCCCATCGGATGCAGGACGCGCCTGCCGGTGCGGCGATGGAAGTGCGCGACCGCATCGCCCACCGAGTAGACCTTCAGGTGGCCGATGTGCGGCTCCCCGCTGGGGTACGGGAGCATCTCCAACACGTAGGACTTCTCGCCCGCGTCGAGCGCCTCGTCATTGGAGACCTCCCACGTGCGTTCGTCAGCCCAGACCCGCTGCCAGCGGGGCTCGATCTCCAGCGGGTCGTAACGATGTTCGGCCACGGGCCGCAGGCTACAGCGACGGTGCTCGCCGCTGATCTGCGACGACTCCGTACGATCTGCGCGTGGGCGAGACCGTCACCGTCGACGCGCTGCTGCGCGACCCGACCACCGTGGAAGTGACCGAGGGGCTGGAGCGCAATCCGGGCTCGGCGCGCCTCGCCGAGCGCGGCTGGCAGCCGCTGTGGTTCGAGGTCCGGATCGCAATCGGCGAGGAGCACGACCACGAGTTCGTGCATTCGCTGGTCTGGCGCGAGCCGGGTCGCTCGGCACGCGAGGTCGCCGAGGAGGAGCTGGGACATGCGCTGGACGAGGCGCTGCGCAACCTGCGCGACTTGGAGGGCCACGACGTCTGGCCGGAGGATGTTCGTGCACCGCAGCTGCGGGTCGAGGTCGCCGACGCGCCGCGCTGACGGGCATCTTGCGTGCGCGCGCGAGTGACGGACCTACCATGACGCCCATGGAGGATCAGCCCGCAGATCCCGAGCGGACCGAGCTCGACGAGCTGCTCGCGTCGCTGGGCACCGCGCGGCCGCTGAGCGAGATCTCCGTGGCGTCGTCGAAGGTCGCCGCGATCGTCGAGTCCGCCGAGCGCGCGGCCGAGGACCTGCGGATCAAGACCGAGGAGAAGGTCCGCGAGCGGATCGCCGAGGCGGCGCGGGCGGCGGATCTGCGGGTCGAGGCGGCGGAGGCCGAGGCGCGGGAGATCGTCGACGGCGCCCGTCGCGAGGCGGCGGCCGTCGAGGCCGAGGCGCGCGAGGGCGTCCGGCTGATCCATGAGCGCGCGGCGCAGGCGCGGACGGAGGCGGAGGCGCGCAAGTCGGCGGCGCTGGCGGAGGCGTCTGAGGGGGCGCTGCGTGTGCGAGCGGAAGCCGATGCGTACGCCGAGGAGGCCAAGCAGGACGCCAAGCGCGCGGCGCGGGAGATCATCGCCGAGGCGCACGCGGCGGCTCGTGACGTGCTGCATGACGGGACGACGCTGTCGGGGCATCTCCAGGAGCTGAGCGACTCGCTGCACCGCAACGCGGAGCGGCTGCTGAACGACGTCAAGCTCGCGCACGCGCGGCTGACGGCGGATCTGGATCAGGCCGCGCCGGCGGGTGGGCTCGATGCGGTGCCCAGCGCTTCGCGCGGGTCTGGTTCTGGGTCGGCCTCCCCCGGTTTTGCGTCGAAGCCCGCGCCGGTCGCCGGCCGCAAGCGCGGCGACGACGACTTCGAGGTGCCGGAGTTCGTGCCGGGTCGCCGCTAGGGCGCCGCTAAACCGCCGCCTCAAACGACGAAACCCCCGCTGTCACGGGGGTCTCGTATCGATGGAGCCAGGGGACTCGAACCCCCGACCTCCTGCATGCCATCTAAGGAGTTGCGCCGCTTAACTATGGCTATGTGCAGTGCTTTTGCCGAGGGCGGGTAGCGAGCTGGGCGACGCGGATTACCGCCGATTACCGGGGATTGTCGGCGTTCCAGGCACTTCTGGGATTTGAGTGCCTGGCGGCGGATGCTGCTCTGGTGGGCTTAAACGTCCTCCGAGGCGCGGTCGATCAGCCGCCGGAGCCGGTCCAGCTGTCGTTTGAGCGCTGCGTGATCCTGGGCCTGCGGGATGTCACCGGTCGGCCGTCGGATCGAGTCGTCGTCGTCGAGCTTCCAGCGTCGCCGGTACTCGGTGAGCAGGTTCGCGCCGCGGTCCCAAAGAGCTCGGCTGCGTCGATCTGCGGGCCGCTCACCGAGGAACGTCCCGGTTGCGGGATCCGGGGGCGGCTCGTGCTCCAGTTCGGCGACTTCGCCGCGGACGTCGCGCGGATCGAGTGTGCCCGCAGCGAGTAACTCGGCACGCACGAGCGGCAAGACATCGAGGTCCTTCGGCCGCCCGGCTGCCTCCTTCGATGCCAACAGATCGGATGGCGCTCCGACCGCCACGATCAGACCGTCGGCCATCTTGATGTCGACGGCGCCTCGCTTCCAGGCGTCGTAGTCGCCGATGCCGTCGGTGCTGTTCATGACCTCCAGCCGGCCATGACGCGTGTTGTACGCGGTCCCGCGGGCACCCGCGAGGTACTCCCGCGCGCCGAGCCCTTGGAGCGCGGCGGCGACATGCTTGCGGTTGGTCGGATCCACCGCGATCGTCACGTCGACGTCCTGGGTGGCGCCGCTGTATCCATGAAGTTGCAGTGCCACGCCGCCAACCAGGACGAAGCGGACATCGTGGTCGACGAGCGTTTGCAGAAGGGCGCGATGACGGACCTCGACGTCGGTCACGAGGCGGTTCGGGCTCGCACGTCTCGCGTCGAGTACCGACCGCTGGCGAGCACCGCTCGTAGTCCCGGCACGTATTGCCGATCGTCGCTCCAGGGCGAAGCGACCGCGACATCAAGGAGATCCTCAACAAGCGGCAGACGCACAACGTCGTCGGCATCGCGGAACAGGCCGATGTTGTGGGCACGGTCGCGCACGTCGGCAATGCTCACGCCGGAGGCGGCGCTCCGGACCGTGAGAAGCCCGGCGCCGACAACCCATCGCTCACGTCGTTCGACGTCGTTCGCCGCGGCCTCGATGCCATCCGGATGTCCGTCGATGGCCCAGAGCCGCTCGAACACATCCTCCGAGTCCTCGGGCTGGACGAGCATGTCGACGCGACCATTACCCGGTCGTTGCGGCGCGCCCGTGAGAGCAGCGGCCACCGGTCCGACAAGGACGCCGATCTCACCGAGAGCAGCCGCACCGTGCAATGCGTCTCGGCACGAACGCCAGGCGCGCACCCCGAGCAGCGCCCGAAGACGCTCCGTCGGATCGAGGTCGAGTTGGTCATGGACCAAGGCGATGTGCTCAGGATCCGCTTGGACGACTCGCACATCGAGCAGCGCACCCGCCGCAGTTGCCAACTCCTCCAGAGCGTCCAGCGACGGCTTCTGAACCCCAGACCGCCACCGAGCGACCGTCTCGCGAGCCAGACCGGCGCGAGCCGCAAGTTCTGCATCCGCGAGTCCAGACTCACGAAGCTGCCGCATGACGTCGGTCGAGCCCATAGACCCTATTGTGACGCATCCATCACACCGTGGCAAGTCCGCCTGGCTCAGGATGAGACTCGACCGGTGACCTCAGATCGTCCGCCGCATCCATAGCGCGGCGGACGGCCTATGCAAATAAAAACAACGCCGGAGATGAGCGCACCCTTGGAGACCTACTCCTTCACCCTGGACTATTCAGATCTGTCCCGAGGCGCGGCTAGTCTCAGCCCATGACGACAGAGCCTGAAGTCGCGCTCGATGACCCGCGGGTGAAGGACCTGGAAGACCTGATCCGCGAGAGCTTCCGCGTGCGCGCCAACCACAAGCCGATCTACGTGGATGTCGCTGACAACCTCCGTCGTGTGTCGCTGCGCCAGCATCAGGTCGTTTACGGGCGCCGAGGTAGCGGCAAGTCTTGTCTGCTCGTGTACTACCGGCTCGCAGTCGCGCCAAATAAGAAGGTGCATTGCGCTTACATCCTCGGCGACACGATCAAGACGCTGGAGTACCCCGACGTTCTGTTGCGGCTTCTCCTAGAGATTTTCGAGAGCCTTCCGCGTCCCACGATCGCGCGGCGCGTTTGGCGAAGGCTGGCCCGGAAGCCGCAGGCAGCTCGCGCCATCTCCAGAGAACTGCGTTCCCTCCTCTCACTGCCGTCCAAGTCGGCGCTCACGGTCACCGATCGTGATGAAGCGACCGTCACCAAAAAGCGTAACGTCTCTCGGAAGGGCTCCGGCTTCGGCCGTGACAAGGTCGCACGTCAAGCGAACGAGCAGACCCGCGTAAGCGACGACCGGAAGGTGCAGCCCATCGAGAACCGGCTCGCCGATTACAAGGCCGCGATTCAGGAGGCTTTGCACGACTCCGACGCGGAATCCGGAGTCTTCATCATCGATGACTTCTATTTGATCAGCCGAGACGTCCAGCCGGACGTCATCGACTACGTACACCGGCTCTTGCGCGACACCGATCTGTTCTTTAAGGTGGGAACCGTTCAGCACCGCACCACCCTGGTACGAGACGCCGGCCTCCATCAGGGCGTCCAATCATTTGCCGACGTCGACGGTCTCGACCTCGACCGGACGCTCGAAGACCTGGACCGGACGAGTGCGTACCTCGAGGCGATGCTCCGCGAGTTGGCGAACTCCAAAGGTATTGACGATGTGCTGACAATTATGAGCGAGGAGGCGAGGAAGGATCTAACACTTCTTGCGGGCGGCGTGCCACGCGATTACCTCAACATTTTCGTGGGCGGACTCGCCCTTGCGCGTGCCGCTCCGAATCGTCGACGCATTACGCCCACCGACCTCCGGAAGGCGGCCGTTTCCCTATCTAACGAAACCAAGCTCAGAGACCTTCGCGCGGACGCTGGCGGTGTCGACCCGGCGCTCGAAGGTGTATTCGTCGATCTCGTCAGGTTCTGCCTCTCCGAAAAGCGAAAAACCGCCTTCTTGGTGCCGCATGACCAGATCCAGGCAGATCCCGACACCCATGAACTCATCCAGCAGCTCATGGACTTCGAGCTCATCCACCTGGTGGAACCGAGCACGAGCGCGGCATCTGGTCGGCCCGGGCGATTCGCGGCCTACACCCTCGACTTCTCCCTATTTATGGAGCCACGCCGCCGCAACATCGAGATCGTCAAGTTCTGGGAGACCGACGACCAGCGACGGCGCGTGAAGCTCCGGGAGGCCCCTGTGTACGACCTCAGTCGTGCGGCAGCGATCAAGGATGGCAGCGGTGGTGCGCGCGCCGAAGATGCGCTGAAGATCGCCGATGAGGTCGAGCCTGACCCGGACCCTGAACCTGCTCAACTGTTCCTGGCGATGGACGACGCAGACGCTCCTAGTAGCCACGCTCAGCCGCGCGGCGATACAGCGTCGTCGGCTTGATGCACCGTCGTCTGACGTTGTCAGGGTCAACTATTCGGACGGCGCGACGTTAGCTCGGCGGCGGCCCCGAATCCAGCCAAATCGCCGCGAATCCACGGCAAACCATCGGCATCTGACGGCATAAAGGCACTAGTGCCTAAAAACGCCCCCGACGGCCGCCGATCCAGCGCCGGCCCCACAACGACAGAACCCCCGCTCACGCAGGGGTTCCGTACCGATGGAGCCAGGGGGGCTCGAACCCCCGACCTCCTGCATGCCATGCAGGCGCTCTCCCAGCTGAGCTATGGCCCCAGGTCGCTCGTCATCTTAACAGCAGCGGCTCCCTTGCGGCTATTCGACCAAATGCAAACGGTTGGAGGCAGATGCGACGCCGTCCGGACGTTCCGCGCGGCCATCGACATGCGATCTGCATGTAGCTAGGATGAGATGCATGTCGACGATCCAGGTTCGCAACGTTCCCGAGGATCTCCACCGCCAGCTCAAGGCACGCGCCGCGGGCCAGGGACGTTCGCTCTCGGACTACGTGCTCGACGAGTTGCGCGTCGCGGCCAACCGCCCGACGATGGGTGAGTGGCTGGCCGCCGTCGAAGTCCTGCCGGCGCCGGCGCACCCGCCCACGCCGGCAACAGACGTCCTCGCCGACGAGCGGCGCCGGTGACGCGCCTGGTCGCCGATGCCAGCGCGATCGTCGATCTGCTGGCCGGCGCGCCCAACGCCGGTGCCATCGCCGCGGCCTTGGCGCCTTTCCCCGAGATCGATGTTCCCGAGCACTTCCACGTCGAGGCAATCTCCGCACTTCGCGGCATGCTGCTCCGAGACGACATCGCCGCCGATCGCGCCGAACGAGCCCTCCAGCTCCTTGCCGAGTTGCGCGTCATCCGGCACCCCGTCGAGCCACTTACTCGCAGCATCTGGTCGATGCGCGACACCCTCACCGCCTACGACGCGGCCTACCTCGCCGTCGCCCAAAACATCGACGCACAACTCCTGACCACCGACCGAGGACTGGCGACTGCCGCGCGCCATGACAGACGACTAGCCGAGATCACTAGATCCTGAACCACATGGTCTCCCTATTCGCGCAAGGTAGAAATCCGCGAACAGAGCGACGTCGCATCTCAGACATTTGGGGTGTGCAGTTAGCGTTTAGTGCGACCACCTCGCGCCGGTCGCACCACGCCGCCCAGCTCATTCCATCCGCCCGCCCGCGTAGGCTCCGCCTACAACCAAATCAAGACCCCCGCGACCGCGCAAACGGCCCGGGGGCATGACCCAAGGAGTTGCAACTCCCATGAGTACCCCGCAGCGTACCCACGCCCGCGTGCTCGTCGTCGACCGCGAGACCGCCGACGTCCTCCGGCATGAGACCAAGAAGATGATGGACCTTGGCCACGAGCTCTTCGAGGACTTCCTCCTCTACGGGCCCGAGGCTCAGTACGTGCTGGCGATGCGCTTCTGTGCCGCGACCGCGCTCATCACCGCCGTTGGCTGGGACCCCAACAAGGACGACCCCAACACCCAGACCTTCGAGGTCCCGTTGACCGACGACCTCGTCGAGCAGTTGCGTCACCGTCGCTACGACCTCGCGCGCTGCAACAACGACCGTCTCGACGGCCTGCCGCTCGACAAGCCGATCGACCCCGACCTCCTCGCCGAGATCACCGTCGACCGCCTCGCCGCCCAGGCCCTGGACCGCCTGTTCGCCAAGTACGGAGCCGCTCACGCGACGGCCTAGCCGAAACGCCTCCGGGTCGCGGACCATCCCGCGACCCGGATGCCGCGGCATCCGCCCCTACGAGGCGGCGAGAACCCTGAGCGTCACGGTCTGACGCGAGGCCAGGACGGCACCCCCGGGCAGTCGCGTGACGAGCTTGAGCACTGCGTCGATCTTCGTGATGTGGTGCCGACGTGCAGAGCGCAGGAACGATGCGCTGAGCTTCGTCTTGACGGATCGCTTGGCGCCGGCCGCAACTGATAGCCCGGTGAGCCTGAACGCGTAGTGACGTGCCTTCCGGGTGGCATCGGGACGGCCGAGCAGCGCGCCGGCCGTGGTGCTGACGCTGCCGCGGACCGCACAGGTCACGCTCGAAGGGCACACGATCGGCAGCACGGCCGACCGTGACGCACCGACGGCGAAACTCGTTGGCGCGGCCGGGTCGAGCGTGGCGGCCTTCAGCACGGGCGCGGCCGGAGATGGCGTCGGCGTCGGGGCATCCGGCGTGGCCGGCTGCGCGGGCACCGGCACGGACGGCGCCTCGACGTGGACGACGTGGGTGACCTTCGGCGCGCCGCCAGGAGCGCAGATCAGGCTCTGACCATTGAACACGGCGCTGCCGGGACAGCCGGCCGGGTTCACCGTCAGCGTGGCGGTGAAGTCCCCGGCGGTGCGGTAGGTGTGGTGACTTGTGGGCGCGGAGGTCGTCTCGGTCGTGCCGTCGCCAAAGGTCCAGCGATAGCCGGTGATCGGCTCATCGGTGCTCGCCGTCGATGCAGAGGCGTCGAAGCTCGTCGCCTCCCCCGGCTTGCCCGCCACCGCCGTGAACGCGGCGGTCGGCGCGTGGGCAGGCGGGATCGCGATACCCCAGGCGGTATCGACCAGCGGGGCAAGCGGTGCACCGACACTCCCGTCAGCGAGCCGGACCGGCACGAGCTGGTTGCTGTCGGCGACATAGGCGGTCATGCCGTCGGCCGAGACTGCCGCCACCGTCGCGCCGCCGCTCAGCGCGATGGCGGGCCCAGCGGTGTTGGTCGCCGTATCGATCGGGGTCAGCGAGCCCTCGCTGCCGATCGCATAGATCGTCGTGCCATCCGGGGCGTTGGCGAGGGTGACCGGCGTCGTCCCCGGAAGGGAGATCGGCGTTCCGGCCGTCTGCGTGGCGACGGCGATCGGCGTCACGGCCGCGTCGCTCGCCAGCGCGGCGTAAATCGTCCTGCCGTCGGTGGAGATCCCCAGCGAGTTGGGATGTCCGGTGACGGCGATCGGCGTGCCTGCCGTGCGCGTGGCCAGGTCGATCGGGGTCACTGTGTCGTTGTGCCCGGTCGCCACGTACGCGGTGCTCCCGTCCGGCGTGATGATGATGGTCAGGTCGTCGCTGACCCCGTGGATCGCCGGCTCGGCGGTCTGCGTCGCCAAGTCGATCGGCGTCACGATGTTGCCGATGATGTCGGTGACGTACGCGGTCGCCCCGTCGGGCGCGATCGCGATGGCATAGGGGTAGCCGCCGACGGTGATGGGCGGACCGGGTGTGCCGGTCGCGACGTCGATCGGGGTGACTTTGCCCACGCCCGAGTTGGTGACATAGGCCGTGGCGCCATCAGGCGCAATGGCAATCTGGGCCGAGCCGTCCGGGTTGGGGATCGAGGAGGAGGTCCCGGCCACGAGGTCGACCGCGGTGGCGTGGTATCCGGCGCTGAACGAGGTCAGGAAGGCGGTCGTGGCCGCAGCGCTCGGGACCCCAAGAGCGGCGACCGCCCCGGCAGTGGCGCACGCGAGGCAGGCCAGGCGTGCAGCGGCGCGGATCGAGAGCTTGATGCGAAGACGAGCGAGCACGGGCAGACCTCGGGATGGGGACAGGTCGGCGCGCGAACGGCCGCCACGTCGAACGTCGGTCCTCCGGGCACCCCTCTTGAGCCGCGGGCCATTTCTGCCGGGTCATCCGCGATGAGGAGTGACACGCCGCGTTGGTGGGAACGTTGCCCACCGATGAGGAAGATCTCGCTTGGAGCAATCGTCGCACTGCTGTCGCTGACCCTGGCGTGCGGCAGCGCCGCCGCGAACGGCGGACAACCCGATCCGGACTTCGGCTCCGGCGGCAGCGTCCCGCCGGCGGTCTCTGTGGCCGCGCTCGGCCGGGCCGCGGACGGCACGCTCCTGGTGACGGGCTCGGCGGAGGTCAACGGCAACGACCCGAATAACCATCTGCCGTACGAGTGGCCGACGTTCGGCCTGCAGTGGCTCGGCGACGACGGCAGCAACCAGCGGACGGTCGTCAGCCAGGACGGGCTGCGCTTCGGCGAGGCCATCGCGGCGACCGCGACGGCCACCGACTCGGCCGGGCGCGTCTGGATCGCCGGCGGCGACCGCGGGGACGGGTACTCAGCGGGACAGGAGGTCGTGGTCGAGCGCCGCCGCGCCGATGGCGCCCTCGACACCACGTTCGGCGACGGCGGTGTCGTCCACGTCTCGGCCGGGCTACCGAGCACGATGTACGACGTGGTCGCCCTGCTCGTGCAGCCCGACGGGCGAGCGATCGTGGTGACCAAAACCGGCCGCCTCTTCCGGCTGAACCCCGACGGCGCGCTCGACGCCACGTTCGGCATTGTCGACCCGGGTGCGCAGGCGCTCACCGACGGCTTCCTCGACAGCCACGGGCGGATCGTCGTCGCGGGCCAGTTCGACGACCCGTCGGGCACCGAAAACAGCCTCGCCGGGTTGGCGATCCTTGACGCCGACGGCCACCCCGGCCCACGCTTCACGCTGCCCGGCCACCACGGCGTCATGGCCGCGGCGCTCGCGCCCGGCGACCAGGCGATCCTCGCCGGCGACAGCGAGGTGCAGACCTCCGACCCGCGCACCGACGTCGTCAACTGGGCGGAGCGCGTGAGCCTCACGACCGGCGCGCCGGACCCGTCGTTCGGCGACGGCGGGTCGTTCACGCAAGCATTTGGCACGCGGCTGCAGGCCGAGGGCTACTACGAGTTCGCCCACGATGTCGCGGTCGGTCGCGACGGCGCGATCATCCTCGGCGGCCAGTACCAGGCCGTCGTCGACAGCCACGGCAACGCGCAGGGCCATGGCTTCCTGATCCGCCTGACGCCGAGCGGCCAACTCGACACGTCCTTCGGCACCGGCGGCCTCGCGCCGTCGGCCGACGAAGGCGTCCCGGTGAAGGCGGTCGCGCTCGACGCCGCTGGGCGCGCGCTGGCCGCCGGCAACGGGCTGCACCGCGTCACCGCGGCGACAGCCGAGGACGCGGCATGGCCGGACCCGGTCATCGCGCTCGCGGGCCCCGACAGCGATGGCACCCCGGCGGTGCCGAGCGGCAGCGCTTCGACGACAACAACGGCGGTGAGCAGCGCGGGGGCGATCGGAGGCGCCGGCGCCTCCGCCGCGGGCGCCGGGAAGCTCGCGACGACCATCGCCCGGGTGCGCCTCCACGACGGCCGCCTGACGGTCAGCCTCACCTGTCCGCGCGGGCACCGCGGCGCCTGCCGCGGCCGTGTCCGCCTCGCACTCGGCCACACCACGCTGGCCGCCCGCACGCTGCGAGTCCCCCACGGCACGACGATCCGCGCATCGCTCACCCTCTCCAAGGCCGCCCGTCACCGCGTCACCGGCGGCTGGCACACCGTCACCCTGACCATCCCGTGGCGCTCCTCCCCGCGCCGCCTCTCGGTGCGCTGATCCTGTTCCGAGGTGACTGGGCGATGTATGGGCGGTCTGGACTCGCCATGCGATCTGCATGCGGCTAGGATGAGATGCATGTCGACGATCCAGGTTCGCAACGTCCCCGAGGATCTCCACCGCCAGCTCAAGGCACGCGCCGCGGGCCAGGGACGTTCCCTCTCGGACTACGTCCTCGATGAGCTGCGTGTCGCGGCCAACCGCCCGACGATGGGCGAATGGCTGGCCGCCGTCGAGACGCTGCCGACGCCGGCGCATCCGCCCATGCCGGCCGCCGACGTGCTCGCCGTCGAGCGTCGCCGGTGACGCGCCTGGTCGCCGATGCCAGCGCGATCGTCGATCTGCTTGCCGGCGCCCCCAACGCCGGCGCCATCTCCGCGGCGTTGGCGCCCTTCCCCGAGATCGATGTTCCCGAGCACTTCCACGTCGAGGCAATCTCCGCCCTCCGCGGCCTGCTGCTCCGCGGCGACCTCGCCGCCGATCGTGCCGAACGAGCCCTCCAGCTCCTCGCCGAGTTGCGTGTCATCCGCCACCCCGTCGAGCCACTCACGCGCAGCATCTGGTCGATGCGCGACGCCCTCACCGCCTACGACGCGGCCTACCTCGCCGTCGCTCAGAACATCGACGCCCAGATCGTGACCACCGACCGGGGACTGGCCGCCGCCGCCGATCGAGACCAACGGCTGATCGAGATCACGGCGACTTAGGCCGTATCGGGCGAGACCCGCCTTTGCGGACGCGAGGCTCCCAACGGACCGGCAGGACGGTCGTGGTCCCGGTCTTCTGACCCCGCAGACGAACCGCGACCCACAGCCGCCCCGCGCGGACACCGTGCAAGGGCACACGAATCGCCACCGAGTGGCCGGCGCGCACGGTGAGCGTGCGGAGGCCGACGCGGCGGCCGCCCCGCCCGATCCGGCCGGGGTGGGCCAGCGGACGCCGGACCGTCACGGTCACGACGCAGGCCGGGCCACCCGCCGCGCAACGAAGACGCAGGTGTAGCCGCTGCTGCCCGTCAACCGTCCAGCGGCCACTAGCGACCGCCATCAGCGAGATCACCGCTTTTCGGCGAGCCTTCGGTGACGGAGCCGTCTTCGCGCCAGACGTCGGTGTCCCGGCCTTCCCTGACGTTCCGGTTGCCGTGCCGGTCGTCGTCTGGCTTGCCCCCGCTGCTCCACCGGCCGAAGACGGCAACCGCGTCAGGGTCGCGTCCTTCGCGCCCACCACCTGGCCGATCTGCAGCGCGATCACCTGCGCATCTGACGGCGTGGCAGCGTCTGGGTAGTAGATCGGTGCGTATTGCGCGGGTTGCCCGGCACAGTCGTCATCGACGAACTGCAGGATGAACCGGCCCGGCGGCAGCTGGGTGAGTTTGTAATCACCGTTCGTATCGGTCGGCTGGCGCAGGACCGGCCGGCCGGCGGTGTCCTCGAGCACGACACACACCCCCGACAGAGCGGACAGCCCGGCGTCGCGGACCGTCCCCGTGATGGTCGCCCCCATGACGAGCGCGCCATCGACACCGGAGGTCGTCTCCCCGGCGGACACGCTGACCGGGGTGGCGCTGGCCGGGGTGCTGGCGCCGCTGTAGTACTGGATGGCCTGGGCGGTGTGGTCGCTCTGGCAGCCGTTGTCGGGGTCGAACTCCACGGTCCAGGAGCCGGGAGGCACCTCGTCGACGGTGTAGTCGCCGTCGCTGCCGCTGGCCGCGCTGGCTACCGCCTGTCCGGTCGCGTCGAGGACCAGCACGCACACCGGACCCGAGCCACCGGACACCGTCCCGCTGATCGACCCACCGGTGGCGGCCGCGGCGGTGCCGGTCGCGAACACCGCGGTGATGGCGACTGCCAGGACGAGACAGGCGAGTCTCACCGCGGCGAGCTGGGCGTAACGCGCCCGTGCCTGCGGTCGCGATGCGCGCGGATCGTGGGCCGCAGCCGTCGCGGGTCCGGACGACGGGCTCCGCGATGCGACACCGCTGCCGTCCGCGCGCCCGTCAGGCTGAAGGCCTCGAGCGTGCTGCCCGTGCTGTAGAGCATGCCGTTGACGACCACGGGTGGAGCAGCGCAATAGTCGCCGCTCCAAAGCCGACCGCCGTAGGAAGCTGCGTAGGCGGAGAGCGTCTGCCCGACGCAGGCATACAAGACGCCGTTGGCGACCGCGAGCCCCGCAGGCGAGCCCGAGGTCGCGATCGTCCACAGCGCGGCGCCGGTCCCGGCGTCATAGGCGCCGAGCGACGTGCAGCCAGCTGCGTAGACGACGCTGTCGGCGTAGACCGGCCTCGGTGGGGTGCAGCCGGTGCCCCCGAGCGTGGTGCTCCAGCCGGTGCCGCCGATGCTGTCGAGGTGGCCGTTGGCCTCCGTGACGAAGCCGAGATCGTCGGTGACCACCGCGACTCCCGAGATCGCCGAGCTCGGGAAGAAGCCGAACTGCCCGTTGAACTCGTAGGCACCCTGGACGATCCACGCGCTGCCGTTGGGTGAGAACGAGACCGGCGCGGTCACCGCACCCCCGCTGCCACCTGCGATGGAGGTCCCGACAGCGCCCGTGCTCGCGTTCAGCACATGCACCAGGCCGTCAGCCGCCGGGAGATAGACCAGGCTGCTCTTCGTCGATGGAGCAGCGGTGATGCCGACACCGATGTTCCGCGTCCAGGCCGGGGTGCACACCCCGCCGTCGGTGCGGCATTGGGCGTTGTAGGCGGTGACGTTGCCTTGCGCATCCGCGAAGAGCACCTTCGACGAGGCACCCACCGCCGAGAAGGGCGTCGAGGCGCCGGTTCCCGGCGCCGTCGCGGTCCACAGCAGCTTGCCCGCCTGGGAGAAGGCACGAACCGTCTTGTTGAGGTCCTCGACGAAGACGTCGCCGCCGTAGAAGATGGGGTACTTCGCGTTCCCGAAGCCGTCGAGACGCTGTCCCCACAACTCCGACAACTCGTCGACGTTGCCGGTGTCGATCGTGTTCTCGAACGGGTTGTCGCCCCGCCAGGACGGACCGAAACCACCCTGCGCCCAGATCGTGCTGACGAAGAAAGAGGCCTGGGCGGCCGCATGCGTGCGCCGCTCATCGAGCGTGATCCAGTTCGCCCCAGGCTGGGCTGACGCCGGGAGCTGGATGGAGGTGCTGAGCGTGCCGGTCGAGCTGGTGGTCACCAGGGCGAGATCAGACGTGCCGAGGAACACGTCGACCGAGGCGTTGGCGTCGAAGCCCGAGCCAGAGACGGTGATGGATGTCCCCGGCGTGCCGGAGGTCGGCGACAACGTGATCGCGGTCGCAGCATCGGCGCTGCCGACCCATGCAAGCGGGGTGACGAGCGCAACGCACAACGAAAGCAGCCGGCGCACTGAGACCCCCGGTCGAGTTGACGCGCCTGACCGTTCAACGTGCAGCGCGCGAGCGCGAACCTATCTCGGTCGATGTCGGCTGTCAATAAACGGGATTCTGGAGAGCGGCGCTACCGCATCCCGGGAGGCCCGAACGCGTAGTGACGTCCCTTGCGAGTGGCCGGTCGCGCCCCTCCGCCCCGACGCTCACTAGCCTGCCCCAGCAATGGTCGCCTCCTCCCCACCGAACGCCACGGTCGGGGTCGAGTCGATGGGGTCGCACTTCGTCGTGATGACGGTGCCGGGCGATGGACTTGCCGGCGCCCTGGCAACGCTGCCCCACGTCCTGCGCGATCCCATCCGCGAGCCGCACCGGTGGAGCGCGCCGGCGGTGCCGGTCGTCGCCCGCGCCGTGCGAACCCTCCTCGCGATGCACCCCAACATCGAGGTCGAGCCGCCCGCTGAGCAGCTGCTGACCGCCGTCGAGCAGCTGCCCGAAGACGCGACGGCCGTCGCGCACTTCTGCGAGCACAAGCCCGGCGTGCCGGGCGTCGTCATCGCGATGGAGCCCGACCGCGAGCTGCGCGCCGTCCTTACCCAGCTGCCCGACCGCCGCCATGACCCGGTGCTCGACCGCTTCTGGATCCCCGCGCGCGACGCCCCACTGGAGGCGCTCGCAGACGAGCTCGATCGCATCGCAACGCTCACCGCCACGCCCGAGGTCCGCAAGCGCGTCGGCCGCTACGAGCAGCCGTCGCTCTCAACGGCCGCGGTCGTCGACGTCGCGCACCGCTGCGATGTGGCCGTCGTGGAGAACGTCGCGGGCGAGGTCGGGCTGCGCCTCTGCCGCCGCTGCCATCCCGACCTCGAGCCCGAGCTCACCTCGCTCGGCCTCGTCAGCCGGACGTTCGACTCGTGGTGGGTCTCGATCCACGGCGACGGCGGGCTGCGCGTGCTGCTCGAAACCCGCCCCGAGCTCCAAGGCGACAACGACATCCTCCCCGCCCTCGACGCCGCGGCCCACCACGCCGGCACCGCCGACGCGCTCGAAGCACTCTCATCCGCCGAGGAGGGCCAGACAGAGATCGCCGGCCTCACCGCGCCGCTGCGCCCGTTCCAAGGCGCGGCCGTCGACTACGCGCTGCGGGCCCGCCGGACGTTCCTCTCCGACGAACCCGGCCTGGGCAAGACGATCCAGGCGCTGGCGACGCTCGAAGCCGCCGACGCCTACCCGGCGCTCGTCGTCGCGCCCGCGTCGCTGCGCCTCAACTGGCTGCGGGAGGCCGAGCGCTGGCTGCCGCACCGCACGCGCGCCGGACTCTCCGGCGGTGACGCCATCACCACCAACATCTCCGTGGCCAGCTACGAGATCGCCCATACCTTGGTCGAGGGCACCACAGCCACCCCACCCCGCGCGCTGATCCTCGACGAGTCGCACTTCTGCAAGAACCCGACGGCGCGCCGGACGCAGGCCGTCACCGCGATCGCGGCCGCGCTGCCCGAGGACGCGATCGTCCTGCTGCTCTCCGGCACCCCTGTCCTCAACCGCCCCGAGGAACTCGCCGCACAGCTGAAGATCCTCGGCCGCCTCGACGCGATCGGCGGCGCGCGGCGCTTTGCCCGCGTCTACGCGCGCGGCCAAGAGCTCAACACGCTCAACCGCCGTTTGCGCCGGACCTGCTTCGTGCGCCGTCGCAAGGCTGACGTGCTGCGCTACCTGCCGGCCAAGCAGCGCGTGATCGTCCCGGTCGCCATCGCCAACGGCGGCGAGTACCGCGCCGCGCAGTCCGACGTCGCCCGCTGGGTCCGGGCACAGGCCGAGGCCGATGAGGCGTTCATGCGCGAGATCGCGGGTCTCGACGACGACGCCCGCGCCGCCGCGATCCGCGAGCGCGGCCGCGACGCCGAGCAGCGCGCCCGCCGCGCCCAAGCGCTGGTCCGGATCACGCAGTTGGCGCTGATCGCCGCGCGCGGCAAGCTCGACGGCGCGCGCGAGTGGATCGGCAACTTCGTGGAGACCGGCGAGAAGTTGGTGGTCTTCACCCGCCACCGCGAGATCGGCGACGCGTTGTTGGAGGCCTTCCCCGGCGCCGCCTGCGCGACGGGCCGCCTGGACGCCGACGGCCGCGCGGCCGAAGTCGAGCGCTTCCAGTCAGACGACGCCTGCCGGCTGATCATCTGCTCGCTGGACGCCGCGGGCGTCGGGCTGACGATGACCGCCGCGTCCAACGTCGCCTTCGTGGAACTGGGTTGGACGCCGGCCGCCCACGACCAGGCCGAGGACCGCGTGCACCGCATCGGTCAGGAGGAAGCCGTCACCGCCTGGTACTTGCTCGCGGCCGACACGATCGACGAGCGGATCGCCGCCGTGATCGACCGCAAGCGCGCGCTGGTCCGGGCCGCGACCGACGGCGCGCCCGCGGGCCAGGAGGCGGTGCTCGACGAGTTGCTGGAGTGGATCGCGGCACCGGATTCCTGACCGAGATGCGGCATCCCCCAACCGGGTGAACCGCGTGTGTGTTTGGTCCGCGCGCCAACCCTCGTGATACATAACCAAGGCTCTGGGTAGACCTAGGGGTGAACAGAAGAGTTGCCCCGGATTGCCTGTGCATCCAGGGTCAGATCCCCAGATTCGACGTCTATCTCACCCGTCCTAACAGCCTTCAAGACCTGTTAGAACGACATTTGCCAGGCGCGTGAGCAGGGGGGCCTTCACCGGCCTTTCACGCGCCGTCCATAGGCCTTTCCGAGCCGCGCCGGCCACGGTGCCGGCTTGGTGCCCCCAACTGTTCCCACCGGAGGCTTCTTCGTGCCTTTAATTAGACGCTTGCGCGTCGCGCTGATCGCTGCGTGCGTGCTCGTACCCACCCTCTTGCTGGCGGGCTCCGCATCTGCCGCAACCGTTGCGCTCAATGGCCGGACCTTTGATGCTGCGTGCAGTGCCGCAGCGGCCGGCGACACGATCACGGTCCCCGCCGGCACCTACGGCTCCCAGACGATCAAGTGCACCAAGGCGGTCACGCTCGCCGGTGCAGGCGTGTCGACGCGGGTCGACTACCTCAACTTCTCAGGAGCCAACGGCCCCACGGTGACGGGTATGCGCTTCGTCACCGGTCTGATGTCCAGCGGCTCGCAGAACGTCGCGGTCAAGAGCTCGACCATCAACAACCAGACCTACATCGAGAACACGACGGGGATGCTCTTCGATCACGTCACCTGGGAGCCCGAGACGTCCTCGACGTCGTGGGCCAACGGCGACATGGTGGACATCTTCCCGGACCGCAACAACGCGCCCAACCACAACATCACCATCCAGAACAGCCTTCTGCATGGTCTGCGGTCGCCGTCGAGCACGGCGCACTCCGATGCGATCCAGCTCTACAACAACGGCCAGCCGCACACCGGGATCAAGATCCTGAGCACGCGCTTCTATGACAACGAGTGCATCAACTTGCGCACCAACCCCGGCGATGGCGTGACGCTCGAGAACAACATCTTCGGCGATTCCTACAAGGGCATCTCGGGGTGCGGCTACTACGCGATCGACGTCGGCTACGCCAACGTGATGGCGCGCAACAACGTCTTCCCCGGCGCCCAGGAGATCCAGGAGACCCCGACGACCAGCGGCATCCATCAGAACTGGATCAACAACGCCGGCGCGGGCTTCTCGGATGGCTGCAGCACCGGCGGCGCAGCCGGCGCGACGCTCAGCCACAACGTCTGGACCGAGCAGAAGTGCGGCTCCACCGACAAGCAAGTCAGCTCGCTGAAGGTCAACAGCGACGGCACGCTGCAATCGGGCAGCCCATTGCTCGACGCAGGCGACACCGCCAACTACCCAGCGACCGACTACCTCGGCAAGGCACGTTACGCCGGCGCGGCGCCGGACGCCGGAGCCTATGAGAGCGGCACGGCGACGGCTGACAAGACCGCTCCAGCGACGACGATCACCTCGGCCCCCGCCAGCGGCACGTCGACCAGCGCCTCGGTGGCCTTCAGCTCCAACGAGACGGGCAGCGCCTTTCAGTGCAAGCTCGACAGCGGCGCCTATGCCGCCTGCACCTCACCGAAGAGCTACAGCGGCTTGGCCGTCGGCTCGCACACGGTGAGCGTCCGAGCAACCGATGCCGCCGGCAACACCGACGCCACGCCCGCCACGGCGACGTGGACGGTCAGCGCCCCGGCGAAGCCGGCGCCTGTCGCCGCCTACGCCTTCAACGAGACCTCGGGCACGACGGCCAGGGACGCCACAGGGCACGGCCTGACCGGCACGGTCTCGGGCGCGACGTGGACCGAGTGGGGCAAGTTCGGCGGCGCGCTCTCGTTCGATGGTGACAAGGACCAGGTCACCATCGCCGACAACAGCCGCCTGGATTTCACCAACGGCATGACGCTCGAGGCATGGCTCCAGCCCACCACGACCTCGGGCTGGCGCATGGTGATGGCCAAGGAGCAGACCAACCGCCTGGTCTACGGTCTGTTCGGCTCCAGCGACACGGGCAAGCCCGCCGCCGACGTCTTCACGACGAGCGAGCTCAACACCCGCGCCACCACGGCGCTGTCGACGAGCGTGTGGACCCATCTGGCCGCCACCTACAACGGGTCGACGCTGACGATCTACATCAACGGCGTGGCCTCCTCCTCCCGGTCGGTCCCCGGCCCTCTCAAGACCAGCACCGGCGCGCTGCGTCTGGGCGGGTCGTCGGCCTTGGGCGCGTGGTTCAAGGGCAGGATCGATGAGGTCCGCGTCTATGACAAGGCGCTGACCGCCGCGCAGATTCAAAGCGACCGGACCGTCCCGATCTCCTAGCACCGGCGACGACATCCGCAGCCCCACCGCCGCCCGCGTTCCTCCAGGACGCGGGCGGTTCTTGTAGCGCTTGCTCTGGGCCGCCCGGAAGGCGACGATCAGCGCATGAGCGCCGCCCGCACCCTCGCCATCGTCGTCGCCGCGTTGGCGTGCGGCGTCGCGGTCGTGCCGCTGGTGCTCGCCAGCGACCACCAGGACGGGACGACCGTGTGGGCCATCTTCGGCCCGATCGCCGGCTGGAGCTTCATCGGCACAGGCCTCTACGCCCGGCGCCTGCGCCCGGAGAGCCGTGTCGGCTTGTTGATGATCCTGCTCGGCTTCGCGTGGTTCCTGTCGGCCCTTGGCCTCGCCAACGCGCGGCTGCCTTACTCCGTCGGCCAAGTTCTCGGCGGACTGTGGGGCGCGCTGTTCCTGCAGCTCATCATGACCTTCCCCTCTGGCCGGCTGGGCACGCCGTGGGATCGGGCGATCGTCATCGCGGGCTATGTGATCTTCACGGTGGCAACCGTGCCGGCGATGCTCTTCGCCGGTCCACACGAGCTGGGCTGCGACGACTGTCCGGTCAACGTCCTGCTGATCGATCGCGACCCGACGCTCGCGAAGATCGGGCTGGCGTTTCAGGCACTGCTCTACCTGGTGTTGTTCATCATCGTGTTCGTCCGCCTGACGCGGCGCTGGCGACGGACGAGCCCGCTCGAACGGCTCCAGCTCACGCCGGTCTACGCGTCGGGGCTTCTGACCTTCCTGCTCGTGACGGTGGGTCAGGCCGGCGTCGGTGACGTGGCGTGGTGGGCAGCGTTCGTCGCGATGGCCATGCTGCCGTTCGGCTTCCTGGCCGGGCTGCTGCGCAGCCACGTCGCGCGCCTGGACTCCGAACTGCGTGCCCGTCTCCAGGAACTGCGCAGCTCGCGGACGCGGTTGGTCGCGGCCGGAGACGCCGAGCGCCGCCGCCTGGAACGCAACCTGCACGACGGCGCGCAGGGACGGCTCGTCGCCGTCGCGCTCATGCTCGGCCATCTGCGCAGCAGCGTCGGCGCGCAGGCGGAGATCGCGCCAACGCTCGACCGTGCCCTGGAGGAGTTGAAGACGAGCCTCGCCGAGCTGCGCGAGTTGGCCCGCGGCCTGCACCCGGCGGTGTTGACCGACCGAGGTCTGGAGCCCGCCGTCGAGGCGCTCGCCCGTCGGGCGTCTGTCCCCGTGCTCGTGGACATCGACGGCGGCGAGCGCGCTCCGGCCGCGGTCGAGATCGCCGCGTACTACATCGTTTCGGAGGCCCTCGCGAACGTCGCCAAGTACGCGCAGGCCACCGAGGTGACCGTCACGGTCCGGCGAGCGGATGGGCGCATGACCGTCGAGGTCGCCGACGACGGCGTCGGTGGGGCCGACACCGGCTATGGATCCGGCCTGCGCGGCCTGGCCGACCGCCTCGAGGCGCTCGATGGAACGCTCGCGCTGGACAGCCCGCCCGGCCGTGGAACGCGCCTCCGTGCGCAGATTCCCTGCGCCGGCGAGCGGGTGGGCGTTTCGGTCTGAACCACATTTCCTGTGGTTTGTCGCAAGGTCACGGATACTCACGTTGTGATCGCGCCCAGAGGTCGGAGCGTCCTGATGATCGTGGGCTTGGTCGCGCTGTTCGCGGCGCCCGCGGCCGGGGCCGCCAAGAAGGTCAAGCGCTGCCCCGCCGGTCAGGTTCGCCGGACGGTCACCTACGTGCATCACAAGGGCGGCGCGGTCGACCATGCGACCGGGTGCATCGTCAAGAAGGTTGTCGTGCCGACGTCTGCCGCTGCCACACAGAGCAAGCTCCGTGCGCTTGCCGCGACGCTCGTCCCGGTCAAGATCGCTCGTGCGTTCAAGACCAGTTCGGCGCGCAAGGTCGCGGCGATCGACGCCAAGACCGATGCGGCGTTCATCGCCTACGCGAACGCGCACGCCCCGATGCCCGAACCTGCGGCCCAGTCCGCTCTCCACGGTGTCCACGCCGTCGCGGCCGACACCAAGTCCGCCGACGGCAACAGCGTCACCAACGACAACGGCACCGAGACCAAGCACGCCGACCACGCCACGATCATCAACACCGCTGACGACAGCGGCCAGGACTGGCAGTCGACGACAACGACAAAGGCCACACGCGTCACCGGCGCCCGCGCCGCCTCGACCAAGCGCGTCCTGAAGGTCCGCTACGTGATGAACAAGTGCCCGGACGCGACCGGCGCCTCCCATGGAACGCTGGACATCAGCCAGCGCCTCACATCGACGAGCGGCCCCACGGTCATCGGCGAGACCGCGACGCTCAACGCCCAGGTCATCGTCCACTTCGGCGACAACGCGCAGTTCGCGTCGGTCGAGGTGATCGGCACGTGGAAGTTCACGTCGAGCACGGCGCATTCCGATCGCTCGGTCAGCGGCGACGTCTCCGCGAGCAACGGCCAGGTGATCGAAGGCCGTGCCTACGTCGACCTCGCGACGACGGTCACGACCGGCACCGACGACAACATCGCGGCCGGCGGCGGTCTGCTCGGCGCCTATATCGCCCACATCGTCGCCCACGACTACGTCGTCGACATGATCGGCGTCGCCCGCGGGCGCCCGGAGGGCGGCGGCTGCGTGAACATCGTGCCCAACGCCGACACGGTGCACGTCAAGCCCGGTGGCAGCGTCGCGATCGTCGCCCACCTGACCGATCACCACGACCAGACGTTCTCCGGCCCGATGTCAGCCATCAACACATCGAGCCGCGTGCATCCCGCCGACACCCAGGCCGACACCGACGCGACGCTCACCTACTACGCCCCGCTCGACGCCAACGGTGGCGAGACCGACATCGTCCGGCTGACCCACGCCTCTAAGCGCGGCAAGGGCCACGACGCCATGGTCAACGTCGTCATCGATCCCCGTCGCGGCTTCCCCCACCAGTACGACGGCACGTGGACGCGTGTCACCACCTACCTCGGGATCACCGAGACCGTGCACGGAACCGCGACCTACGTCCACAACCCGGTGTTCCCGGCGTACCTCGACGGGACGACGTCGATCCCCTACGACGTCGTGAGCGCGAGCGTGACGTGGACGGTGACCAATCCCGCGGGTCCATGCTCGGGCGCGGGCAGTGCCGACGCCATGCAGAACGACGCGATCGGCGCAACGGCGATGACGCTCGAGGACGTCAGCGCCAACCCCTACGCGCCGCACCCTGAGCCCCAGCCGTTCTATTACTCACTGCGCGCGCATGGCGATGCGATCCATCCCCCGACCTACCCCTGCGGTCCGACGACCGAGTCGATCGGCACCGACTACCTCGACATCGGTCACGTCAGCCCGATCGGTCCTGAGTCCTCGCTTGACGACGTCGTCAAGAGCGACAACATCAACCTGCTCCACGGCCACCTCGAGCACGACGAGTCGGGCCTGCACGTCGTCGATGACTGGAGCTTCACGGGCTCGGGGTGAGCCGGAGGGGGTCCCCCGCTGCGTTCACCATCGACTACGGCTCGTGAATGCTGCCCGCAGCATCCACGAGACGGCCGCCAGCGCGACCCCGGCGCACGGCGACGATCTCCGACATGATCGACAACGCCGTCTCAGCGCTGGTCTGCCCGCCAAGATCGAGGCCGATGGGACCCGCGATGCGCTCCAGCGCGTCGGCCGCGACGCCCGCCGCCAGCAGGCGCTCCCGCCGTCGCGCCTGGGTCCGGCGACTTCCGATCGCCCCGATGTAGCCGGCCTCCGAGGCCAGGGCGGCGACCAGCGCGATGTCATCAAGCTTGGGATCGTGAGCTAGAACGCAGATCGCGGTCGCCTGATCGAGCGGCGCGAGTTCTGCCAGCGCGCGCTGCGGCCAATCCGCAATGACCCGCTCAGCGGCGGGAAACCGTGCCGTCGTCGCAAAGCGCGACCGCGGGTCGATCACGAACGAGCGCCACTCGGCCAGCGCGGCGACCGCGGTCAGCGCCACGGCGATGTCGACCGCGCCCACGATGATCAGCCGCGGCGGCGGCGCGGCGACGTCGGCAAAGAGCGTCGCTCCGTCAACGGTGTGCAACGCTCCACGCTCCGACCACAGGGCCGCGTGCGCCATCTCCAGCGCCGCCGCGTCGAGCGCCGGATCGCCCAGCGTGCCCTCGCGCTCGCCGTCGGCCGGCACGAGCAGCTTGGCGCCGGCGCGCGGGGCGTCGCGCACCGCGGTGACGAGCACCGCCCGCCGGGCATCACGCGCAAGCGCCGCGAAACGCGCCTGCAGGCCATCAGGGTCATAGCCCTCGACCCAGACGGTGACCTCTCCCCCACACGGCAGCCCGACGTCCCACGCCTCACCGTCGTCGAGCCCGTAGTGCAGGAGCTGCGGCGCGCCGCCGGCCAGCACGCGTTCGGCGGCCTCGACCACCGCACCCTCGACGCACCCGCCCGACACCGCGCCGACGACCGCCCCACCGTCGTTGAGCGCCATCTTCGCGCCGACCGGCCGCGGCGCCGAGCGCCGGGTCTCGACCACCGTCGCCAGCGCGACGCGATCGCCGCCGGCGACCCAGCGGGCAATCGTGTCGAGGACGCTGCCGGTGGTCATCTCGACCTACCGTAGCCGCGTCCTCCCGCCTTCGAGCTCAGCCGTCGACCGGGCGCAACAGGTCGGCCTGAATCTCGGCGCCGGTCAGCGCGTGGTCATAGACCCGCACTTCGTCGATGCGACCACGGAACGAGGTCGCCGTCGAGACGCCACCGCCGATGCGCAACGCGCCGGCCGCCGCGACGATCGAGCCGCTCGCCCTGCGTGAGGAGATCCACTCACCGTTGACATAGATCCGCACGCGGTCGCCGCTGAACGTCACCGCGACGTGGCTCCAGCGCCCCAGCGGCAAGCCCGTCTTGGCGCGAGCGCGCGCGACCGAGCTGGCCGTCGCGGCCACCGCGGTCCGCACGCTGCCGGCCGGTCGCCGCAGATCGCTGGCATACAGCCCGTAGGCGGTGCCCCTCCCGCGCCCCTTGAGCAGCACGAGGCGCTGGCCGCTGGCCGAGGTCGGCCGGACCCATGCTTCGAGCGTCAGGCCATCGGTCAGCCGCAACTGGGCGGAGTCCGGGACCGTCACGCGATCGTTGACGCCGTCGAAGGAGAGCGCGCGACCGAAGCGACCATGGGCGGTGCGCGTCGCGCCGACGCGGCGGCCGTTAAGCCCGTGGCCCGACGCGTCGCGCACGACCGCGCCCGTCGGCTCGTCGAAGCCGAAGGCCGCGACAAGACCCGACGATGGTGCGGCGGCCGCGGCGGCCCCGGAACCCGGGTCAGCCGCCGCCCCACCGCCAGCGGCGGGGGTGCTGCTGCTCGGAGTCTTGCCGATCGGCACCTTCCCGCTGCCGGGCAGAGAGCCGCCTCCCGCTGCCGGCGTCGGTGTCCCGCCGGTGCCACCGGGCGTGCCCGGAACGGGCTGGCCGTTGCCCGGCGCGGTGCCCGAGCCGAGCTCGAACGCGCCCGCGTCCGGGGCCGCGCCGACGAAGCGGTTGCCGCCGTTGAAGTCCTCGGATGGGAAGTTGGTGCTGTCGCCCGCGTCGATCACCGGGCTCCCGCTTAGTGGGGTCCCGTCAGCAGCGACCTTCAGCGACGACACCTTCTTGTCGGTGGCGCCGCATTTCTGCTCGGTCCACACGTTGTGGGAGAACGTCGCACTCGCGACGCCACCCGTGTCACATCCGTCCGAGAAGCCGTTGCCGGCGTTGCCGACCCAAGTCTGCTGGACGCCGCTGGTGGTGGGCGTCTCCTGCACCTGCTGGCCGCCGGGGAAGACGTTGTAGCGCGCCACGACGTTCGCATAGCCGACATCGAGCGCATAGGCGCCGCAGCCGCTGATGCCGGTCATCGTGTCGCCGAAGATGTTCTGCTCGAGGAGCAGGCCGTCGCGCTCGTTGGCGCGGAGGTTCATGCACTCGTTGTCGTAGAAGCGGTTGCGCACGACCTTGATGTTCTGCGGGATCTGGTCTGGGTCGCCGCAGTTGCAGAGCTGGATCGCGTCGGAGTGCGATGCGGAGGTCGGCGCGCGCAACCCGTGGATGATGTTGTTGGAGATCGTCAGTCCCGTGTTGACCTGCGCGGTGCGCGTCTGCTCGTAGATGTCGATCATGTCGCCGTTTGACCACGACGTGCCGCTCGCTGCGGGCTCGATCAGGTTGCCGTCGATCGTCGCGTTCACGCTGCCCTCGACGTAGATCATGTTGTTGATCGTGGCGCCGCGGATCGTGACGTTGGTGGAGCGGAAGATCTGCGCCGCCCCTTCGCCCGCGGTGCCGGTGATCCGGCCGCCGGCGACGGTCGGGCCGTTGGCGCCCGAGAAGTCGAGGTAGGAGAGCTGCGCGTTGGCGTCCAGCTGGAAGGTCACCGCCTTCTGGCAGGTGAGCTGCTGGGAGCCGTAGCTGCCCGCGGGGACGGTGACGACATCCCCCGCGGCCGCAGCCGCGCAGGCCGTGTTAAAGGAACGGCCGTTGAGGGGAACGGTGGCGGCGATGGCGGTGCCCGACACGGCAAGGCACAGCAGCGCGACCAGGGTGGTCGCAAAGGCGGACAGAACGGCGCGGATGGTGGCGCGGGGACGCCTCCTTCTCAGCACGAGAATCCTCCGGGGGTGGACAGCAGGTCAGCAGCAGCCGGCGCGCGCCGCACTCGCGACGGACGTGTCCCAGCCACCTTCGGACGGAATCGACGCCAGGGAGGTCTGGACCCCCTGCCCCGTGCGTCGAGACGGGCACGTTTCTACCACAACTGTCGGAAGTTCAAGCGTCCCGATGCCACAGTTTTCCGGGGCGGAGGCCGGTCTCCTGCTTGGAGATCAGCGCTGAGGCGCCCGATTATGAGCGCTGGCAAGGGCTCAATGGCGAGATTCTTGCTTTCCGGAGCGACGCGGGCGAGCATGGGCCATGGCGCTCGACGCGCGGACCACTCCGCGGCCCTGGCATGCGCTCCCGACCGATCTCGGGGCGCTCGTCTGCGCGGCGATTCCGGCGATCGCCGACGAGCTGGTCGATGTGCTCGGCCCCGCGATCCCTGTCTATCGGACTCTCGAGGGCCCGTTCGGCCGCGACGTCGTCGCCGCGGTCGCCGACGCGCTGCACGACTTCGCGGGCGTGATCGAGCACCGCCCGCCAACCGTCGGCGCCGATCGTGCGCTGTATGTCGCGGTGGGCGAGCGCTGGTTTCGCTCCGGCCACAGCCTCGACGACCTGCAGTCGGGCTACCACCTCGGGGCACGCGTGGTTTGGCGCCGGATCGCGGCGGTGGCCACCGACGCGGGCGCCGAAGCCGAGACGGTGGCGGTCTTGGCCGACGCGCTGTTTGCCTACCTCGACGAGATTGCGGCGGTCACGGTCGAGGGCTTCGTCGCCGCGCAGGCCGCCGCGGCCGGCGAGTTCGAGCGCCGGCGGGCGCAGCTCGTCGCCGCGCTGGTCGCCGATCCGGCTCCGGAGCGTGCGGTGCTCGAGCGGACCGCGGCCGACGCCTCGTGGCCGCTGCCGCGCTCGGTCGCAGCCATCACGCTCGCTGCCGACCACGGCGGTCTGCGCGATCGGCGGCTCCCGGGCGACCTGCTGATCGGCAGCGTCGATGGCGCCGCATGTCTCATCCTGCCCGACCCCGACGGCCCGGGACGCCGCCAGCAGCTCGAGCTCGCGCTGCGCGGCCATGCCGCGGCGCTGGGTCCGACGGTGCCCGCTGAGCACGCGGCGCGCAGCTGGGCGCGCGCTCGGGCCCTATGGCGCCTGCTCGACCCCGGCGTGCCCGGCCTGCTGGTCGCCGACGACCACCTACTGGAGCTCCTGCTCGCCGAGGACCGGTCGCTGGTCGACGATCTCGCGCTGCTCCGTCTCGCCCCGCTCACCGCGCTGGCGCCGCGCTCGCGCGAGCGGCTGGAGTCGACCCTGCTCGCCTACCTGCGCCACCGTGGTAACGGCCCGCGGATGGCCACCGAGCTGCAGGTGCATCCGCAGACCGTGCGCTACCGCCTCGGCCGCCTGCGCGACCTCCTCGGGGCCGCGCTCGACGATCCCGAGGCGCGCTTCGAGCTCGAGGTCGTGCTGCGCGCTCGAGGCGCAGCACGACCCTGAGCGGGGCGAAAATCGCCGCCAGGCGATTCTTCGCAAGCTGATCGCCCTCTGGGCGATCAGCCGATGACCGAGCGCACCAGCGGCTCGTAGCCCGACTTGTGCCCCGTGCGATTCGGGTGGTAGCTGTCGCTGACCGGGTTGGAGAGGCCGTTGAGCCACTCCGTCGACGAGCACACCGCGTGGCCGGTGAACGCCGGGATCGCGTCCTTGAACGTGAAGCCGTGCGCCGCCGCCCGCGCCGCCGTCACGTTCTTCAACATGTCGGCGGTCTGGTTGAGCTTGGTCATCTCGTCGGTGCTGAAGAACGTCCCCGCGTTGCAGTCCACGCCCATGAACAGGCGCGGGTAGCCGAGGACCACGACGGTCGCGCTCGGCGCTCGCGTGTGGATCTGGTTGTAGACGTTGTCCAGCTGCGCCGGCAACGTGTTGTTGATGTAGTTCTGCGCCGTGGTGATGTTGCTGTTGCAGCTCACCAGCGGGAGCGCGCACTGCGTGATGACGTTCGAGAAGCCGGCGTCATTGCCGCCGATCGTGATCGTCACGATGTTGGTGGACGCGCTCAGCGACTGCACCTGGTTGGCGAGCACGTCGGTCGTCTTGGCCCCCGAGCACGCCACGAACGTCAGCGTCGTGTTGGGCCGGTCGGCCTTGATCAGCGCCGGGTAGGCGAACGGGCCGCGCTGACAGCCCGAGTTCAGGGAGTAATCCCTGGTTCCCGTTCCCGACGAGTAGCTGTCGCCCAAGGCGACGTAGTTGTCGGCGAGCGCCGCCGCGGTGACCCCACCGCTGCACGCACCCACGACCATGACGACTCCAATGAGCCGCCGCGTGATGGACCGCACCTTTTCCTCCTGTGTGTCGATCGAAATACCGCGACCGACCCTACGGGCGGCTCATCACACAGATCTTGTCACCGCGAGCACAAAATGCTCACGGACTCCTTAGCGTTGCGGAACCTCTTCAAGCTCGAGCGCCAGCCGCGGGACATCGCCCCAGAGCTGCTCGAGACGGTAGAACTCGCGGACCTCGGGGACGAAGACGTGGACGACGATGTCGAAGTAGTCCATGAGGATCCAGCGCGACTCGCCGACGCCTTCGACGCGGCGCGGCAACTGGCCGTGGTCCTTCTTAAGGCCCTCGTGGATCGCGTCGTGGATCGCCTTGGCCTGGCGGTCGCTGTTGCCCGAGCAGACGACGAAGAAGTCGGTGTAGCTCGACACGCCGCGCAGATCCAGCACGGTGAGGTCGACGGCCTTCTTGTCGGCGGCGTAGGAGGCCGCGAGCTGCGCGAGGCGCTCGGGGCTCAGCTCTTCTGGTGATTGGGGATCGGACATTTGAATGGTCTGACTGGGCAAGAGGACGCTTCCTCCGTGGTCATGCTGATGGTGATGGGCTACCGACCGGGCTCCGGTAGAGCCCGTGCTGTGCGATGTACGCGGCGACCGGATCGGGCACCAGGTACCGGATGGGATGCCCGGCGGCCACCCGCCGCCGAACCAGCGAAGACGAGAGGTCGATGCGCGGCAGGTCGAAGAACTCGGCGCGCTCTGCTGCGCCAGGGACCATCGCCAGCCGTTCCAGGATATCGGCCCGGCGCGCGCCCTGGCGCTCGGCGACGGCGAGGCGTGCCAGGGCCGCCACCTCCGCGGGCTCGCGCCACGTCGGGAGGCTGGAGGCCATGTCGCCTCCGACGATGAACGTCAGGTCGACTCCCGGGTGCAAAGCATGCAGTGCGCGCAGCGTATCGGCCGTGTAGGACGCTCCCCCGCGCGCGACCTCGAGGTCGGACACCGCGAGGCGGTCGTCGCCCGCGACGGCCAACCGGCAGAGCTCCAGCCGCACGTCGGGGCCGGGGTCGTCGGCCGCCTCCTTGTGGGGCGGCGTGGCGACGGGCATCAGCAGGACCCGATCGAGCTCGAGCTGGTCATAGGCCTCTTGGGCGGCCAGCAGATGCGCGAGGTGTGGCGGGTTGAAGGTCCCGCCGAGGATGCCGAGGCGCTCACCCGGAGCAATGGCGGCGGACGGGCTCGTCATCCGGTCAGCCGCGGACGTGTCCGTCTCCCCGCACGACGTACTTGAACGAGCACAGCTCGCGCAGGCCGATCGGGCCGCGCGCGTGGAGCTTCTGGGTCGCGTTGCCGATCTCAGCGCCGAAGCCGAACTCGCCGCCGTCCGTGAAGCGCGTCGAGGCGTTGACGTACACGCAGGCCGCATCGACGCCGAGCTCGAAGATGCGCGCCGCCGGATAGCTGCCGGTAACGATCGCTTCGGAATGGCCGGAGCCGTGGCGGTTGACGTGGTCGACGGCCTCCTCGACGGAGTCCACAATCCCGACGGCCAGCGTCAGCGCGAGGAACTCGGTGTCCCAGTCGGCGTCGGTGGCGGGCGTGACGGTGGGGTCGATCGCCTGTACGCGCTCGTCGCCCCGCAGCTCGACGCCCGCCTCGCGCAGCGCGGCGAGCGCGCCGGGCAGGAACGCGCCGGCGATATCGGCGTGGACGAGCAGCGTCTCGGCCGCGTTGCAGACGCCGGGACGCTGCGTCTTGGCGTTGATGATGATCTCGCGCGCCATGTCGAGATCGGCGGCCGCGTCGACGTAGACGTGGCAGTTGCCCGACGCGGCGAAGATCATCGGGACGGTCGCGACCTCGGTCAGCGCCTTCTTCAGCCCCTCGCCCCCGCGCGGGATGATGAGGTCGACGAGCTCGTCCTGGGTCGCGAGCTCGACGAGCTCCTCACGGCCGCCGCCGGCGACCAGGCCGATCGCGCCCTCGGGCGCGTGCTCGGCGGCGATCGCAGCGAGGATCGCGTTGGAGTGCGCAGCGCTCGAGGAGCCCCGCAACACAATGGCGTTGCCCGACTTCAGACAGAGCGCGGCGGCGTCGATCGTGACGTTCGGCCGCGCCTCGTAGACGACCGCGACGACGCCGAGCGGGGTGCGCAGCTTCGTGACGTCGAGGCCATTCGGCAACCGGAACCCGTCGATCGCCTCCCCCACCGGATCCGGCAGCGCCGCGATGTCGCGCACCTGCGCGGCGATCGCCGCGATCCGCTCGGGATCCAGCAGCAACCGGTCGAGCAACGCGTCGGAGAGCCCCGCCTCGCGCCCGGCCTCCAGATCCCGCGCGTTGGCCTCGAGGATCTCGACCGTCCGCGCCTCGAGCGCATCGGCGATAGCCAGCAGCGCAGCATCCTTCTCGGCCGTCGGCAGCATGGCCAAACGGCGCGACGCCGCTCGCGCGGAGCGGCAGATGTCGGTCACAGAGGCGACGGAGACGGCCATGCAGGAAGGGTAACGGCCGCCATCTCACAAATCTGCGCCGGCTCGTGAAGATCCTGCGCAGAGGCCGTGCCAAGATCGTGCCAGTTGGCCGCCGCGGTGTCTCAGGCCAGTACGAAGTAGTCCCGATGCACCGCTTCCTCCGCCGCCCGTGGCAACACCTCGCGCACCTGCGCCGACTGCAGGCCCTGCACGCGGCGCAGCTCGCTCGCCGAGAGCGTGACGATGCCCTTGCCCAGCAGCGTGCCGCCGTCGGCGTGGATCTCGACGGCGTCGCCGGCGGCGAACTCGCCGTGGACGCCGGCGACGCCGACGGGCAGCAGCGAGGTGCCGCCCTCGCGCAGCGCCCGGGCCGCGCCGGCGTCAACGACGACCGTGCCGGCGACGGGCTTGGCGTAGCGCAGCCAGAGCTTGAAGGAGGAGATGCCCAGCCCGCGCGCGGGAAAGTGCGTGCCCTCGTCGGTCGCGCCGGCCAGGACGGCGCCGAGCGCCTCGTGGCGCAGCCCGTTGACGATCGCGGCGGGGATGCCGGCCGCGGTCGCCATCTCGGCGGCCACGACCTTGGAGCGCATCCCGCCGGAGCCGAGCGCCGAGGTCGAGTCGCCGATCACCGCTTGGGACTCCAGCGTCGCGAAGTCGGTGATCTCGCGGACGATCGCGGCCTGCGAGTCGCTGCGGGGGTCCGCGGTGTAGACACCGTCGACACCGGTCAGCAACAGCAAGCGGTCGGCCTCGACGAGGATGGCGACCTGTGCCGCGAGGAAGTCGTTGTCGCCGAAGGAGATCTCGTCGGTCGCCGTGGTGTCGTTCTCGTTGATGATCGGGACGACGCCCCAATCCAGCAGCCGCCGCAGCGTCTGACGTGCGTTGAGGTAGTGCGTGCGGTGGCTGAGGTCATAGAACGTCAGCAGCACCTGTGCTGCGGTGACGCCGCGGGCCGCGAGCAGCTCGTCATAGAAGCGAAACAGCCGCCCCTGCCCCACCGCGCTGGCGGCCTGCAGATCCTCGATCGCGCTCGGCCGGCCGGCGATGCCCATCGTGTCCAGCCCGCGCACGATCGCGCCGCTGCTGACGATGACGACGTCGTCACCGGCGCGCCGGCGCGTGGCGACCTCGTCGCAGATCGCCGCGAGCACCTCGGTGCGAAGCGTGCCGTCGTCGCCGGCGGTGATGCCGGAGCCGAGCTTGATGACGTGGCGGGCCATGCGGCGCCGAAGACTACGACGGGTCCAGCTCGAACACGATGCCGCCGATCTCGACGTCATCACCCGGAGCGAAGCCTTCGGCCTCCAGCGCGCGGATGACGCCCATGCGATGCAGGCGGCGCTCGACGTGCGCGAGCGCGTCCATGTTCTCCATGTCGTGGCGCGCGATGAGGCGGTCGACGCCCTCGCCGGCCACGCGCCACAGGCCGTCCTCGACCTGCTCGACCTCGAAGTCCTTGCTGCGCCGGCCCGCGGCGGGCCGGAAGACGCGGTGCTCCTCCAAGCTCTCGCCGGCGTCGAGTCCGGGCGGCAGCGGCGCGTCGACCAGGACGGGCACACGCCGGAACAGCTCGGCCTTGAGCTCCTCGAGCCCTAGCCCCGTCGCCGAGGAGGTGATCAGGACCGGCGTCGCCTCGACCGGCTCCTCCCACTCCTCCAGCTCGGGCAGCTCGGCGGCGAAGCGCTCGCGCCACACCTGGGCGGTGACCTCGGCCTCCTCGGGCGAGACAAGGTCGGCCTTGCTCAGCGCGAGGATCCGCGGCAGCGTCGCGAGCCGCTCGTCGTACTCGGCGAGCTCGCGCTCGATCGTCGCGTAGTTCTCCTCCGGGTCGCTACCGTCCAGCGGCGCGAGATCAAGGACATGCACAAGCAGCCGCGTGCGCTCGACGTGGGCGAGGAACTCGTGGCCGAGCCCGGCGCCGTCGGAAGCGCCCTCGATCAGGCCCGGAATGTCGGCCAGCACGAGCTGGCGCTCGTCGCCGTCGAGCGTGCCGAGGATCGGCTCCAGCGTGGTGAAGGGGTAGTTGGCGACCTTCGGCGCCGCGCGCGTCATCCGGCCCAACATGGAGGACTTGCCCGCATTGGGCAGGCCAACGAGGCCAACGTCGGCCAGCAGCTTGAGCTGAAGGTCGAGCCAGCTCTCCACGCCGTCCAGGCCGCGCTCGGCGAAGGTCGGCGACTGGTGCGTGGCACCCGCGAACTTCTTGTTGCCGCGGCCGCCCGAGCCGCCCGCAGCGACGCTGACGCGCGTCCCTGGGATGACGAGGTCGTGCAGAATCGTGCCGGCCTCGTCGAGCACCTGCGTGCCCGGCGGGACCCGGACGATCAGGTCCTCGCCGTCGGCGCCGTGGCGCTGGTTGCCCTCGCCATGGCGCCCGCGCCCGGCCTTGTAGTGGGCGCGCCGCTTGAAGGACTGAAGGTCGCGAAACGAGTCGTCGCAGAGCAGGACGACGGCGCCGCCGTGCCCACCGTCTCCGCCATCGGGCCCGCCCTTGGGCACGTGCGCCTCCCGGCGGAAGCTCATGCAACCGTTCCCGCCACCGCCCGCCTGGACGAAGATGCGTGCCTTGTCGTACAGCATGTGTGCTTCAGAAGGTAGCCGGACGCGGCGCTTGCGGCCGGCCGGGTGGCAGCGCTAGTGCGCGGCGGGCTGGCCTGCAGCGGCCAGCGCCGCACGGGCGGCGCTCGCCACCGCATCGCGGTCGTCGGGCGAGAGCTGCATCCACCGCACGCCCCGCACCGCACCCTCCAGCGCGAGCAGCGAGCACAAGCAGTCCTGCGACCCCACGGCGTTCATCCGCAACCACGCCTCTTGGGCGCCGACATCGCGGAGTGCCTCGACGTCGGGCACGCCGACGGCACGCAGGTCGTGCGCCAGCGCGGGACCGATGTTGACCACGTCCTCCAGGCGGTCGGACATGCGTCAAATGATACGTGTCATAGCGCGCAGGCGTCCACTCCGGTTGGGGTGCGGGCGTCGATAGCGTGCAGTGCGCGGCGCTGGTCGTGCTTCGAGGTGTGGTCTGTCGTCACCGAGGAGAGCGAGCGAGACCGGTGGCTCGCAGCGTTGACTCGTCGTCCGCCGACGCCTGGGCAGGCGGATTCGGTACCGAACCTCCCTCGATCGCACTTAGACTGCGATATGCGCAGTCTAGGTGCGATCGACGAGGTGGATGGCATCTGACCGTGATATGCGCGGGTAAGACGCCATCGACCTTCGTCAACCCTCGCCCGGGCGCCGGCGGACGACGAACCCCACCCCGCGGCACCAGCCCACCTTCACTCCCTCGGTGCCGACAGACCACGCGCGCACCCTGACTAGCGCCGCGAACTGCGCGCCAGCCAGCGCCGGCGCAACACCGCCACGCCCCGCCGCCCTACGCTCCCGCGCTGTCCGCACCCGCCCGCGCCTGCGCGGCCGCCCGCGCCCCCGCGCGCGCCAGCGTCGTCGCGCTGATCACCGCACCGATCGCCGCGAAGCCCGCGCCCACGAGGAAGGCGCGCTGGTAGCCCTCGGTCAGCGCCACCGCGCGCGACACCGTGCCCGCGAGGTCAGCGGTGTGCTGCGTCGCGATCGTCGCCAGCAGCGCCAGGCCGAGCGAGCCACCGACCTGGCGGAAGGTGTTGACCAGCCCGGACGCCAGCCCGGCCTCGGGCCCGCGCACCCCGGTCGTCGCCGCGATCGTCACCGACACGAACGCGCAGCCCAGACCGGCGGCCGTGACGATCGACGGCCCGAGCACGTGGACGGCGTAGCTGCCGTCGGCCGACACACGGCTCAGCCCGAGCATCCCGAGCGCCAGCAGCACCATGCCGATCGTCAACACGACGCCGGCCCCCAGGCGGCCGGTGAGCCGGCTGGCCACCTGCGAGGTGGCGATCAGCGCAAGGGTCATCGGCAGGAACGCCACACCGGCCTCGATCGGGTCAAAGCCCTTGACCTCCTGGAGGTAGAGCGACATGAAGTACCACATGGCAAACGCCGAGGCACCGATGCAGAAGACCACCAAGTTGGCCGCCGTCACCGGGCGATTGCGGAAGATCCGCAGCGGCACGAGCGGCGCGGTCGCCAGGCGACCCTCGATCAGCGTGAAGGTCGCCAGCAGCGCCAGCCCGAGCGCGATCGTCACAAGCGTGCGCGTCGAGCCCCACCCGTGCGTATCGGTCTCGACGATCCCATAGGTCAGCACCACCAGGCCCGCCGTCACCGTCAGCGCACCCGCCAAGTCAAACGAACGTGCCGCGCCGACATCGCGCCGAGCACGGGTGACGACGCGCAGCCCGGCGATCGCCGCGACGATCCCGATCGGCACGTTGATCAGCAGGATCCAGCGCCACGACAGCGTCTGGGTCAGGATCCCGCCCAGCAGCGCGCCGGTCGCGCCGCCGACCCCGCCCATCGCGCCCCAGAGCCCGAGCGCCCGGTTGCGCTCACCACCCTCGGTGAAGGTCGTCGTGAGGATCGACAGCGTCGCCGGCGCGACGACCGCGCCACCGAGCCCCTGGACCGCCCGCGCCGCGATCAGCTGCCCGTCGGTCTGCGCGATCCCGCCGAAGAGCGACGCCAAGGCGAACAGCAGCAACCCACCGGCGAAGACCTCACGCTGGCCGATCAGGTCCGCTGCCCGGCCACCCAGCAGCAGGAATCCGGCGAACGTCAAGGTGTAGGCGTTGACCACCCACTGCAGGCCCGTCGCCGAGAAGCCGAGGTCCGTGCGGATCGACGGCAGCGCGACGTTGACGATCGCGACGTCGAGGATGACCATGAACTGCGCCAGGCAGCAGAGGGTCAGGATCAGCGTTTTGTGGCGGGCGGCATCGGCGGAGCTCACACCCCACACTGTTGCACACGCAATCACCGCCTGCGCGCTCGCGTCCCGAGAACGACAACGGCCGGCGCAAACGCGCCGGCCGTGGCCAGACAGTCTGTGAGGACTAGCAGCCCTAGGCCGCGGCGTCCTCGTGCGGCAGCACCGACACGACGCGCCCGCGGCGGCCGGTCTTGAACTCAAGCCTGCCGGGCGCCTTGACGAACAGCGTGTCGTCCTTGCCCATGCCGACGCCCGCGCCCGCCTTGAAGCGCGAACCGCGCTGGCGCACGATGATCTCGCCACCCGTGACGACCTCGCCGGCGAACTTCTTGACGCCGAGGAACTGGGCGTTGGAGTCGCGGCCGTTCTTGGAGGAGCCGAGGCCCTTCTTATGTGCCATAAGTCGCTCAGCTCCCCTTCGAGATCTTGGTCACGCGGATGCGCGTGAGCTCCTGGCGGTGGCCCATCTTGCGACGGTAGCCCCGCTTGGGCTTGAACTTGTTGACGCGCAGCTTGGGGCCACGCAGGTGCTCGACCACCTCGGCGGCCACGGAGACCTTGCCCAGCTTGTCGCCGAACAGGGTGTCCTCCCCTGCGAACAGGAGCGGCTCGAGGTCGAGCTTGGCGCCGGCATCGCCAGGCAGCCGCTCGACGAGGAGGGTCTGGCCCTCTTCGACGCGGTACTGCTTGCCGCCGGTCTTCACGATTGCGTACATGGTCTCTCGTTACTCCGAAGTCGCCTCGGCCTTGACAGCCGAACGGCGCCGTCCACCTCTGCGGCCGCGGCGCCTGGGCTTGGATTCTAGCGAGTCACCGTCGGGGCCGCCTTCTTCCTCGCCGCTGTCGATCAGCGTGGCCACCGCGGCAGTTCGCCCGGCCTCCTCGATGCGCACGAGCTTCTTGCTCCCGACGAACCGCCCGCCGTTGACCACGGAGATGATGTAACCGTCGATCTTGGCGACCGCGTCGTCGACCTCGTACATGTGCGGCTCGACGATGTTGACCAGCACCTCGTCGCCCTCCTTGAAGGGAATCGCGCGCTCCTCGATGTCCTGCGAGGCCCCCTCCTGGGTGATCGCGAAGTGGTCGAGCGGCAGGCCCTCGGAGCCCTCGAAGTGGAAGATCTTGCCGGTCTCGGCCTCCAGCGCGTGCAGGACGCGGGCGCCCTCGCCGGTGAACTTCGCGCTCACGCGCGGGTTGACCTGGACCAGGAACGCCTCGGTCCCGCGCTTGGCGCGCGCCGCGATCTCGCGCAGCTGGCGCTCGAACTCGATCGCGATCGTCTCCTCGGACTTGATGACGCCCTCGCCGTGGCAGGTCGGGCACGGCCGGGACATGATCTCCCGGACACCCTCGGTCACGTTCTGGCGCGTCATCTCGACCAGGCCGAGCTTGGAGATCTCGGCGGTGAACGTCTTGGTGCGGTCCTCATCGA
Source organism: uncultured Conexibacteraceae bacterium (assembly GCA_963836485.1). Taxonomy (GTDB): domain Bacteria; phylum Actinomycetota; class Thermoleophilia; order Solirubrobacterales; family Solirubrobacteraceae; genus Baekduia. The sequence goes on from CAWIJS010000015.1 coordinate 71,392, forward strand.
GCGCCTTGCGCAGCGTCTTCAGCACGGCCTCGCGGTTCTTGGCGCGCGCCATGTCGATGAAGTCGATGACGATGATCCCGCCGATGTCGCGCAGCCGCAGCTGCTGGACGACCTCGTCGGCGGCCTCGAGGTTGGTGCGCGTGATCGTGTCCTCCAGGCGCGCCTGCTTGCCGCGCCCGACGAACGACCCGGAGTTGACGTCGATGACGGTCAGCGCCTCGGCGTACTCGATCAGCAGGTAGCCGCCGCTGGGCAGGTCGACGCGCTTGGACATCAGGCCGTCGATGACCTTCTCGACATCCCAGGACTCAAAGAGCGGCTTGGACTCCTGCCAGAGCTCGACACGGTCGACCAGCTCGGGCGCCGTCCGGCTAAAGAACGAGACGAGCCGGTGGAACTGCTGCTCGTCGTCGACGATTGCCTTCTCGAAGTCCGCGCTGAAGATGTCGCGCACGACGCGCACCGACAGGTCGGCCTCCTGGAAGACCATCTCGGGCGCGGTGGTGTCGGCGACGCGCTTATCGAGGACCTCGTGGAGCTTGAAGAGGTACTGCAGCTCGCGCTCGAAGTCCTGGCGCGTGGCGCCGTGGGCCGCGGTGCGGACGATCGCGCCGCCACCCTTGAGGTCGAGGCCCTTGGCCTCACGGCGCAGGCGGTCGCGCTCCTTGTCGTCGAGGCGCTTGGAGACGCCGACGCCCTCGCCGGTCGGGGTGTAGACCATGTAGCGGCCGGCGATCGTCAGATCCATCGACAGGCGCGCGCCCTTGGTCTTCAAGGGGTCCTTGACGACCTGGACCACGACCTCCTGGCCGGGCTTGAGCAGCTCGCCGATCGACTTGCCCTTGGAGCCGACGCGCCCGCGACGGGCAACCTCGACGCCGGGGATGACGATCTCGTCGACGTGCAGGAAACCGTTCTTGTCGAGGCCGATGTCGACGAAGGCGGCCTCCAGCCCGGGCAGGACGTTGTCGACCTTGCCCTTGTAGATGTTGCCGACGATGGAGCGGTTGCCGCGACGCTCGAGGTAGAGCTCGGCGACGCGCCAGCCGTCGTTGGCGGCCTTTGTCCTGGGGGCGGCCTTGGTGGCGGTGGCGTTGCCGCTCGCGGCGGCTGAGCCTCCACGCCCACGTCCGCCACGACGAGGCGTGGCGGCGGCCGGAGCTCCGGTGGCTTCCATCAGCGCCACGCGGGTCTCCCCGCGGTCCACGCTGACGAGCACTTGTTTTCTCACGATGAGTAGGTCCTTACCAATTCAGTGGCCCATGATGCGGCCCTTCGTCGCAGCCGACGCACGTCCTTGGACGTAGATCGCCTGGAGAAGGCCGATGGCCAAGAGGGTGGACACCACCGAAGAGCCGCCGTAGCTCATGAGCGGCAGCGGGATTCCGGTGATGGGCATGATCCCGAGGGTCATGCCGACGTTCACGAAGACCTGGAAGAGCAGCATCGCGACGATGCCGCCGGCGACCAGCGCGCCGAACAGGTCCTTCGCCATGGTCAAGATCCTCAGCCCGCGCCAGATGAGCAGCGCGTAGAGAGACAAGACCAGGGCGGCGCCGACGAAGCCCCAGCGTTCACCGACAACGGCGTTGATGAAGTCGGTGTGGTGCTCGGGCAGGAAGTTCAATTTCGTCTGGGTCGCCCGTTCGCCGCGCCCGGTCTTCTGACCGGATCCGATGGCGATGAGCGACTGGTTCTGCTGGTAGCCCGCCTTGTTGGGGTCGGCGGACGGATGGAGGAACGACGTCAGTCGATCCTCCTGGTACCCGTGCAGCACCGAAACTCCCGCAGCGGGCGCGGCGACCAGCACGATGCTGATCGCCACCGCGCCGAGCGCAATGAGCGCCAGGAAGTGCCGTGCCGGGGTACCGGCGAAGTAGAGGATGGCCAGCGCGATCGCGCCGTAGACCAGGCTGGAGCCGAGGTCGGGCTGGACCATCACGAAGGCGGCCGGGATCAGCGCGAGCAGCATGATCCGGGCGGTGGTGTCGCGCTCCTGCAGGCGCCGGCCGCGGTCGGCGGCAAAGCCCGCCAGCACGACCACGATCAGGACCTTGCCGAGCTCGGAGGCCTGGAACTGGAACGGTCCGAGCGCGATCGAGCGCTGGGCGCCCTTGGCGACCGACCCCATGATCTTGACCGCGAAGATCGAGGCCATCAGGAAGCCGTAGATCCACCAGCGCGCGGCGCGCAGCCGGGCGTAGTCGAACTTGATGAGCGCGAGCGAGAGCACGCCGCCGACGGCGAAGAAGATCGCCTGGCGCTTGAAGTAGTAGGTCGGATCCCCGGTGATGTCGTCGGCGGTCGAGGAGCGGATCGCCACCAGCGAGGAGGCGGCGAGGCCGATGACGCCGAGGATCAACACCAGGTCGAACGGCAGCGCCATGCCCTGCGGGCGGGCGCGATCGCGCGGCGGCGCGTCGTCGATGTCGCGCAGTGGTGTCGAGGCGGCGCTCATCGGTCGTTCGAGCTTCCGCGCACCAGCTTGGACGTGACGCCGAACCACTTGGACATGATCAGGCGCACCGCGGGCGCGGCGGCCTCGGCGCCGAAGCCGCCGCCCTCGATCGTGCAGACGACGAGGATCGGCCGGTTGGTCGGCGACCCGTCATAGGAGTAGCCCACGTACCACGACTGGTCGGCCTGGCCGTTGCGCTCGGCCGTACCGGTCTTGCCGAAGATGGGGTACTTGGTTCGCGGCCAGCCCTGGTCCCACACGGCCTTCGAGGTGCCGCCGTTCTCGTTGGCTGCCGCGTGCAGGCCGTTCATGATCGTGGTGCGCCAGGCCGGATCGATCCGGATGCCGCGCCGGGAGGGCTTGTCGATCTTGGTGACGATCCCACGGCTGTCTTCGACCTGCGCGCCGAGGTGCGGCGTGGGGACGCGGCCGCCGTTGACGATCGTCGAGTAGGCGACGGCCATCTGCAGCGGTGTGGCCTCCAGGCCACCCTGGCCGACGGCGAAGTTCTCGTTATCGCCCGGGTTCCAGAGCGCGTTGCCGCTGCCGATCTGGCAGTTGCCCTTCGGGTGCTTGCGGACGCAGGCCTGCTGCAGTTCGTTGATGCGCCGGACCTCGGACGGGCTCGGGATCAGACCCGAACGCTCGCCCGGCAGGTCGATCCCCGACTTGCGCGCGACGCCGAGCTTGTGGGCCCACTTCTGCAGGTTGAGCGTGCCCTTCTCGTACAGCTTCTTGCCCAGGTTGTAGTAGTACGTGTCGGACGAGACGCGCAGCGCGTCGACCATCGTGATCGGGCCGTTTGGCGTCTTGTTGGTGTTGCACGCCACGTCGATGTCCTTGCGCGCGCCGGTCTGGTAGCAGCCCGTGTCGTTGAAGACGGTCGACGTGTCGATGACCCCAGCGTCAAGCGCGGCCAGCGACGTGATCGGCTTGAAGATCGAGCCGGTCGGATAGGCGCTCTCGTCCGTACGGTTGATCAGCGGGAAGCTCGTGCTCGCGTCAATGAACTTGGCCTTGTAGGCCTTGGTCGTCGAGTAGCGGCCAGGGGCGGCGTCGCGCGGGTTGTAGCTCGGGCTGGAGCCCATCGCGTAGACCGCGCCGGTGTCGGGGTTGAGCGCGACGAAGGCGCCGGGCTTGCCGCCACCCGCCTGCCTCAGCGCCGCCTCGCCGGCGTCCTGGACGTCCTTGCGAAGCGTGAGCATGAGCTGCTCGCCGGCCTTCGGCGCCACCGCGGTGGCCGCCTGGCTGCGCTCGCCGGCCGCGTTGACCTCGATGCGGTAGCGGCCGTCGGTGCCGCGCAGGAAGTTGTCGTAGGTGTACTCCAGCCCGCTCTGGCCGACGTCGGTGCCCGCCACGACGCCCTTGAACTTCTTAGACGCCAGCTCGGTGCCGTTGATCTGGCCGATCGTGCCGAGCACCTGGGCCGCCATGTCGTGGTTGGGGTAGGTGCGCTCGTAGACCGAGTCGACCGTCACCCCCGGGAACGCGTCGGGCCGCTCCTCGATGAAGTTGCGCTGCGGCGCCGGCACGTCGCTGCGGATGCGCACGTTGGCGTAGGGCACCTGCACGATGCCGTCGACCACCCGGTCGTTGATCGTCTTGGCCGACATCTGCAGGACGGTCGCCAGGCGCCGATAGCGCATGAGCAGGTCCCCGCCGGCCATCGGTCGCGCGGGCGCCGAGGGCAGCTTTGCGGCCTTGGCCCGCTGCTTCTTGCTGAGCTTGGCCAGATGCCGGTCGTATTGCTTCTTGCGCAGTGCCCAGCGGCCGGCTGCCTGCCCGTAGGCCGAGATCGCCTCGCGCGTCGTGGCCGGGATGCTCGCGGGGTTGATCGCTACGACGGTCGCCTTGCGGTTGTCGACGAGCGTCACCTTGTTGGCGTCCAGGATCTGGCCGCGGGGCGCGGCGATGCGCTCGGTCCGCACGCGGTTCTCCCGCGCCTGGGCGAGGTACTTGTCGCCATCGAGGACCTGCAGGTACCAGAGGCGGAAGAAGATGATCCCGAACAGCACGAAGGCGACGACGCCCGCGCCCGCGACGCGAATCGCAAGCTGCGGCGTGATCGGCGGGCGCCGGTCATTGGCGGGATCGAGCGGCATCAGGCGCGGGTCAACGGCGAGAGACCGCCCGTGGTGTAGGCGCGACGGCGGCGACGGCGCCGCGGATCCTCCGGCAGAACCGGCCCGAGCCAGCGGCGCACGAGCGCGAAGACCGGCAGCGAGATGATCGCGTTGAGGACGATCGTCGCCAGGATCACGCGCAGCAGTAGGAAGCTGACCGGCGTGTCGTTGCCGAGCATGAAGCTCATCAGGCCGTAGCCGAAGGTCGAGATCGCGGTCGCCAACGCGCCGACGATCATCGGCACCACGACGGCCTGGGGATCGCGCAGCTCGCGCAGGCGGCCGGCCCCATAGCCGACGAGCACGAACACGAAGCTCGTGAGGCCCATCGTCTGCAGCAGCGCCGCGTCGAAGAACAGGCCGACGGCGAACCCGAAGATCGCACCGGTGATCGAGCCGCAGAGCAGGCCGACGCCGGCGACGACGAGCGGCGTGAGATCGGCGCTCGCGCCGAAGATCACGATCTGCGACACCGCCGCGACCTGGAGCAGGACGACGCCGAGCCCGAGAAGGACGATGCGCAGCAGGAGCTTTGGCGTGACGGCGGGCATCAGCGGTTGTTGTTCACCCGCTTGGTGAGGACCTGGACGTAGTCGACGTGGCGGGTGTCCACGAAGAGCCGCAGGTGCGGGGTCTGCTCGGAGGTCCCGGCGTTGACGACGTGCGTCACGCGGCCGATCTGCAGGTCGGGCGGAAACAGCGACGGCAGATCGCTACGGGTGGAGACCGTCCCTTGGGTGACGATCACGGCGTTGTCGGCCACGGTGTCGGTCTTGGCGACGGAGTCCATGATCAGGTCACGGGGGTTTCCGGGGCTGGGCTTGACGACGCCCGTGGCCTCCTCGTCGGCGGTCTTGGCCGGCACGGCCACCGAGGAGTCGGTGATGAGCCGGACGACGGCCGCGTCGCCGGTCGCGCTGTCGACGACGCCGATCAGCCCGCGGTCGTCCTGGCCGCTGCCGTCGGAGGCAATCACGGGCATGTTGGCGTGGATGCCCGACGAGGTGCCCTTGGAGATCGTGATCCGGGCGTACCAGAGCGTGGGCGAGCGGACGAGCACCCGCGCCGTGACCGGCTGGTAGGGCGAGAGGTCGACCGGGGTCTTGTCGAGGCTCAGCAGCCCCCGGAGCTTCTCATTCTCGGCGGCGGCTCGCTGGTTGTGGATCGCCTGGGTGCGCCACCGGTCACGATCCGTGCGCGCGTTCTTGAGGTCGCCCTTGGCCGAGACGGTGTCTCCCACCCACCCGAAGAGGTCGCGCACGGGCTTGAGCGCCCGGCTGGCCCCTTCCTGGATCGGCGAGACGACCTCGAGGATGCCGCGCTGCACGTTGTGCAGCGCGCCCCCGGCGGGCTCGCGGAAATAGGCGGTGAGGAGGATCAGGGAGCTGGCGACGAGCAGCCCGAGAACTGCGCGTCGTCGGCGAACCGTCTTGTCGTACATGTTGTACGCGACTCCAAAGCTTGGTCTCCGGGCGCGGCGCTAACGCGGCCTGCGCCGGTTCCTTGAATGCTTGTTGGTCCGGTGGATGACCTCGAACTCCTCGAGCGAGCGGCCGGAGCCCACCGCCACGCAGGTCAGCGGTGACTCGGCCAGATGGGACGGCATCTGCGTCTCCTCCCGCAAGCGCTCGTCGAGCCCCTGCAAGAGCGAGCCGCCGCCCGCGAGCATGATGCCGCGATCCATGATGTCGGATGCGAGCTCCGGAGGGGTCCGGTCCAGCGTCTCCTTGACCGCGTCGATGATCTGCGACAGCGGCTCTTCGAGCGCCTGGCGGATCTCCTCGCTGGTCAACACAACGGTCTTCGGCAGCCCGGAGACCATGTCGCGACCCCGGATCTCGGCCTGGACCTCTTCCTCCATCGGGTAGGCCGAGCCGATCTCCAGCTTGACCTCTTCGGCCGTCTGCTGGCCGATCAACAGCTTGTACTCACGCTTGGCGTAATTGATGATCGCCTCGTCGAGCTCGTCGCCACCCACGCGGATGGACTGCGAGACGACGATGCCGCCGAGCGAGATCACGGCGACCTCGGAGGTGCCGCCGCCGATGTCGACGATCATCGAGCCCGTGGGCTCGCCGACCGGCAGCCCAGCCCCGATCGCGGCAGCCATCGGCTCCTCGATCAGATAGGCCTGGCGTGCGCCGGCCGAGAGGCAAGCCTCTTCCACCGCGCGCTTTTCGACACCGGTCACGCCGCTCGGAACACAGACGACGACGCGAGGGTGCGCCCAACGGTTCTGGTGCACCTTCTGGATGAAGTGGCGGAGCATCTCCTCCGTCACGTCAAAGTCGGCGATGACGCCGTCCTTGAGCGGGCGGATCGCCTGGATCGTGCCGGGCGTGCGGCCGAGCATGCGCTTGGCCTCGATGCCCACGGCGTGGACCTCGCCAGTTCGTGAGTCGATCGCAACGACCGAGGGCTCGCTGAGCACAATGCCGCGGCCACGCACATAGACGAGCGTGTTCGCGGTGCCCAGGTCGACCGCCATGTCGCGGCCACCGAAGCCGGTGAGGTAGCTGAAGAAGCCCATGCCGGAGAGAGCGGACCGCCCGTTTGACTGCGTGCGCCCCGCGGATGCGGGGCGGACGGACGGGCCACGCGGCGCAGTGTAGCGGAGGGGCGCCCGAAGCCCGGTGGTGCGAATGCCACATTGCAGCAGCGAAAACGCTGCAAAACGCACGTGCGTGGTTACGGAAAGCTCCCTATTCAGGCTCAGGCTGAGGGTGAGCCTTGTGGAGGGTCCGATCGCGGGCGCCGCCGGGTGGCGACGGCGCCCGCGAGCCGATCCCTCAGGCTCAGCCTGCGCCCAGCGCGCTCACCGCGTCCTTGACGAGCGTCGCCCGCGTGTCGGCCCCGGTCACGCCCTCAAGGCCGAAGCCCCAATAGATCGTGTCCTTGGTGGCCACGCCCGGACCGTCGACATAGCCGACCGACGTCGTCGAGATCCAGTCGTTGGCGTTGCCGCCGCTGCCCTCCGGGGCACCGGGGACGTCCCAGCCGCCGAGGCCATCCTCGAAGGACGTCTCGGCCAGCGTGGCGCCGTCGGCCGTGATCTTCGTGTCGTCCACGAACACGCCGAGGCCCTGGAAGCCCTCGTCGCTGATGTAGGTGATCGACAGCTCGACCTGCTTGCCCGCGTAGGCGCTGAGGTCGAACTTGAAGGGCACAAAGCCGCCGGAGTTGCCGTTGGCCGCGTTGAACGTGCCCGTCGTCCCGCCGTTGTCGCACGTCGCGTCGCCGGCCCCGGGACTACTCTCGGGATGCAGCGTCACGTAGTGCTCCATGAACGGATGCTCTTGGGTGATCGGGATCTGCGGACAACTGCTGTTGGTCGACAGGTCGTCGGACGTGTGCCCGTTGAGATCGGGCAGCGTCGTCCAGTCGTCCTGGCCCACGGTGTGGGCCTCGACCACGAGGTAGTCCCAACCGGGCTCGGTGTCATAGGACGCCGTGAACGACAGGTCGGCTGCGCTCTTGCCGGTTAGATCGACCGTCCGCGACAGCCGCTTGTAGCTGTCGTCGGCCGCCTGGGAGAACGCGTAGTGCGTGCCCGTCGGCGGGTCGAACGACGGCGGGCGGTCGAACTTGATCGCCTGGCGGCTGTCGAACTGCGGATAGGTCGCCGCCGGCAGGATGCTCGACGTCGTCAGGAACGAGTAGATGTTGTCCTGGTTCTTGGCCGAGTCCTCGCCGTTGACGGTGAACTCCGCGGTGCCAAACGGCGCACCGGCCTCCTGGAACGGCAGCGCCGCCGCCGCGTCGGTGTCGGCCGCCGCCGTCACCGGCAGGTAGGCCCCGAGCCAGTACTGCTGGAAGTCGTTGGACACGACCACGCAGTTGAAGTTCTGGCCCGGCGGGTCGTCGTTGCCGCTGGGGTCGGCCTGGTTGCTCTTGCAGAACGGGTTCGGCGGAGCGCCGAGCGGGTTGAACAGGAACTGGTCCCAGCCGCCCTGCAGCGCGAACTTGCCGGCTACGAGCGCCTTGCCGCCGTCGTTGAGGTAGTCGCGGACGCCGAGGATCTCGTCGTCGGCGAGCTTGGACGTGCCCGTGCCGCCCGGCTGGCCGGGCTCACGGACGTACAGGTCCTCCCCGGTCTCCCAGATCACGGCCTTGTAGTGCGACAGGACCCCGAGCGCCGAGGCCGCGGTGCGGCCGTTGGCGTCGACGTCATAGGTGTCGTACGGGATGCCGGCCGCCGTCAGCGCCTGGGCGTAGTCGTCCTGATAGAGCGGGCCCGCGTACGGGGTGCCGTCCAGATCATCGCTGTTGCCGGTGTAGTCCTCGGCGACCATCAACAGGACCTTGTTGTTGGTGTTGGACTTCAACGTGTAGGTGAACGGGTCCGACGTCTTGTTGCCACGGCCGAACCACACCTTGACGGTGTCCCCCGGCCGGGCGCCGCTGACCTGCCCGCGGAGCCTGTGGTAGTAGGTGCCGGGCTTGCCGTAGCGCTCGCCGCCGGCGTACTCGCCGAGGCCACCGCGCTGGACGCGCCCGCCGTTGACCTGCCAGAACACCTTGACGTCGCCGAGCGAGCGCTTGGCGTTGACCTCGACGGTCTGCGGGTCGCCGTGCGAGATCGAGAACGTCGTCGGCACGAAGTCCGGCGCCGTGTTGCCCAGATGGGACTTGGGCTTGTCGGGGTGTGCCGCCGACCTGGCCAGGTCCAGCGCGAAGTCCAGGTTCTTCTGGAACTCGGCTTGGACGGCCGTCTCGTCGTCCTGGAACACGAAGCCGCCGGGTGGCAGCGAGTCGGGGCCGTCCACCGTGCCGCCGACGCCATCGCCGGTGCCGCCGTCGAGCTCGACGGTGTAGGCCTGCGTGCCCCAGTTGTTGTAGGCGTCGCCGGTGACGTCGCCGTTGGTGGTGTAGAGCTCAGCCGAGACGTCGGGATCGAAGCCCGGGACGGCCGGATGGTCGTCGTCGCCGGCCAGCGCCTTCATCAGCGGCGCGTCGGTCGCCTCGGTCTCGACCTGCCAGCCCTCCGGGTACAGGATCAGCTGCGCGAAGGAGTGGTAGTCGATGAGGAACTTCGGCTTGAGCCGCTGGTGCAGCTTGCGGGAGGCCTGAACTTCGGGCTCCGAGGCGGGCGACGCCCCGTGGTAGGTCTCCGTCGACGGATCGTCGGAGGCACCCTCGAGGTCGTAGTTCCACTTCTCGGGCCAGTTGCGGTTGATGTCGACGCCGTCGTGGGCGGGGTCGATGACGCCGTCGCCGTTGACGTCGCGCAGGTTCTTGCGCCACAGACGGGTGCCCTTGGCGGTGAAGGTGTAGTCGTAGCCGTCGGGGTTCATCATGGGGATGAACCAGACCTCGTTGGTGCGCAACAGCTGCTTGATGTCGCGGTCGCGGCGGTGGTCGATGAACCACGAGAAGAGGCGGCGGTTGACCTCGGCCGAGATCCACTCGCGTGCGTGCTGGGTGGACTCGAAGAGCGTGACCGGCTTGGCGCCGTCACGGGTGTCCTTCGCGCCTTCGGTGATCTTGTAGGCCTTGATCGGCTGCCCGAGGACGGACTGCCCGATCGTCTCCTCCTTGACGATCTCCGGGTAGCGCGAGGCGAGGTCGTGATACCACTTCTTGAGCGGCTCGTTGGGCGTCGCGCAACGGTCCGGGCACGGCGCCGGCTTCAGGCTCCAGGGCCGGAAGACGTCATAGCCGTGGGTCGGATTGGTCAGCGGCGAAGAAGGTGCGGCCAGCGTGCGGGCTTCGGAGAGCGCCTCCACGGTGGCGCCCTTGTCGCGCAGCGCCTGCGCTTGGGCGGGCGTGGCGACGATGCCGAGCTTGCCGGACTTGCCGATGGCCTTGACCTCGTTGAGGTCATAGCCGGCGCGCGCGAGCTGGTCGGTCGTGACACGACCGCTCACGGCGTACTGGTTGAGCGGCTCGACCGTGCGGTCGGCAGCGTGCGCGGCGCCGGCCCCGAGGACCGTCGACGCCGCAACGCCCGCGAGCAGGGCGCGGGCCGTTCTGGTGATCTGCATGGAACCTCCCTGGGGGCCGACACGACCCCGCGTTCGCATGATGGACGCGCGCGCTCACCCCTGAACCACGCACGGGTTGTTGGCGTCGACTCTATGGTCATCTGACCAGACCACGCAAGGTCTGGAGAGCAACGTTGTCCGATGTGGCATACAAACGTGACAAGAGGTCTGACCGAGGTGTGGAAGATCGAGCCCTAGGTGCGAGATCGGTCGAGCGCCACACCCGTCTCAGGGGTATGCGCTCTCGACTGCTGCTCTTGCTCTTGGCCCTCCTGGCCCTTGGCGTCGCCCCCATACCCACGGCCGGCGCGGCTGACACCCATGCGCCCAAGGGCGCGCGCCTGGACTGGTTGCCGACCGACACGTGGGTCCATGTGATCTTCCACGTCTTTCACACGCCGGCGATTCCGCGCAACGCCCGGGCGATCTTCGGCCTCTCCCCCGCTCGTTTCCGCACGCTGCGCAACAGCGCGCTGACGCCGTTGACGATTGGGGCTCGGGGCGGGCGCAGCGCGGCCCATGTCCGCGGTGCGCTCTGGGCGCTGTTGGTTGCCCGCGCGGATCGCGGCGTGCGCAGTGGCGCGATGAGCCGCGGCGAGGCTCGTTATCTGCTTGCCGAGCAGCGGGAGCAGTTGCCGGTGTACGTGGGCCGGGCCTTCCGGACGCCGGAGCAGCAGGTGGCGTTTTTGTGCCGGGTGCACTGAGGGGCGTTGGCGATTCAGTGCCGGCGCTGGTGTTGGTGCGCAGCGTGGTTCGTCGGCACCGAGGAGAGCGAGCGGGATCGGCGCTTTGCGGCGGGGAGTGTCGTCCGCCTTGCTCAGCCGTTGGGGTGGTCGATCGGAGCGACACTGACTGTCGCCAAAGTCGACCACCCCAACAACTCGCCGCGGTCCGGGTCGTCTTGCCCCTGCAACCACGCCCGCGCTGAATCCAGATGACGCCCGCGCCGCGCCGACCTAAGCGCCGCGCGCCGCGAAGTCGCGCATGAGCTGCGGCTCCAGCGCCAGCAGCGCCGCGACCGGAAGGCCGACGACGTTGAGGTAGTCGCCCTCGATGCGGCTGACGAGCACGGCGCCGCGACCTTGGATCGCGTAGCCGCCGGCGCGGCCCTCCCACTCGCGGGTCGCGAGGTACCACTGAATCGTTGGCTCGTCGAGCGCCCGGAAGGTCACCCGCGTGGTCTCGGTGGCTTCCCGGACCTCGCCGTCGCGGACGAGCGCCAGGCCGCTGACGACCTCGTGCGTGCGCCCGGAGAGATGGCGCAGCGTGTCGCGCGCTGCCGCCTCGTCGGGCGGTTTCCCCCAGATGTCGGAGCCGGTGGCCACCAGCGTGTCGCAGCCGACGACCAACTCATCGGCGCCGTCACCGGCCACCGCCAGCGCCTTGCGCCGTGCGTTCTCGGCCGCCACGGCGACCGGCGCGCCGGCATCTTGCTCGGCGACGTCGGAGACCCGGACCTCGAAGGCGAGGCCCAGATCACCGAGGATCGCCCGCCGCTGCGGCGAGCCGCTGGCCAGGACGAGACGGATTACAGCTCCGGGAACCAGATCCCGATCTCGCGCTCGGCCGACTCGTCGGAGTCCGAGCCGTGGACGAGGTTCTGGCCGACCTCGATCGCGAAGTCGCCGCGGATCGAGCCGGTGTTGGCCTCGAGCGGGTTGGTGGCGCCGATCAGCTGGCGTGAGGCCTTGACGACGTCGTCGCCCTCGAGCACGGCCGCGACCAGCGGGGCGCTGGTGATGAAGTCGACGAGCTCGCCGAAGAACGGGCGCTCGGCGTGCTCGGCGTAATGGGTCTCGGCGGTCTCGCGCGGGGTCTGCACGAGCTTCAGCGCGGCGATCGTGAGGCCCTTGCGCTCAAAGCGCGCGAGGATCTCGCCGGTGAGGCCACGCGCGAACGCGTCGGGCTTGACGAGGATGAGGGTCCGGGACAAGGTGGGATGGCTCCTTGGAGGGGTGTCGTACGAAAAGACGCGGGAACGAGCGCTCTGCGCGAGCTTCCCGCAAGGGAACGCGAGCCGTCAGGCGAGCGTTCGCCGGACTCTACGAGCCCGGCTCGCTGACCGCCGCCTGCTCAAGGTCGGCGGCAGGACGCCGGCGGCGACGACGCGGCGGGGGCGTGACGCCCGGGATCTCGGCCTCGCAGTACGGGCAGATCTTCCAGGCTGGATCGAGCGGCTTGGCACAGGTGCCGCACGGATCCTTGAGCTTGCGCAGGCAGTGCGGGCAGCGCAGGAAGTCGTCCTTGACCTCGTTGTCGCAGTGCGGGCAGATCAGGTAGCCGGCGCCGTGCAGCCGCGCCTCGGCGGCCTGCATCTCCAGCTCACGCTCGCGAACGTCGTCTAGGAACTCGGGCGGCCGGACGATCATGTAGACGATCGTCCCCACGAAGGGAAACAGCGCGGCGATCGTCGCGCAGCCGATCAACATCGGATCCTCGATGCGCCGCCGCGCGTCCGCGAACGTGTAGTAGATCAACGCCACGTAGATGACGACGAGGAAGAGGACGAGCAGCTTGACGGCCGTGTTGAGGCCGGAGCTGTCGATCCCGAAGACCGCTTCGATCGGCATGTGCCTTCAAATCCTAGAGAACGCGGCGGCTTGTGGCGCGGTCAGGCCGTTGCGACGAGACGCTCATCGGCAACGTGCACGCGACCGAACAGCGCCTCGACCTCTTCCACGGCCTTCTCGACGCGCCCGAGCTCGGCGTTGAGCTCGGTCCGCCGGGCGCGCAGCGCGGCTGCCTCGAAACTCGGCCCGTGCGCGGCCGCCGAGTCCCGCAGCTCGCGCTGAAGCTCGGAGAGACGGGTGTGGAGACGAGCGACGGCGCCGCGGTCAAGCTCGTACACGCCGGGCTGGGTGCTCTTGCTCACCGCTGGCGAGCGGCTGAGTTGGGTGAGGAACGTGGCGAGCGGATCCTTGCCGGCAACGGCGAAGCCGGCGTCTTGGAGCAGCCCGTACCACTCGCGGTAGTGCAGCGCCTCGGGACGCTCGGGATGGGCGAGCAGCACCCGCACGGCTTCCCGGCGGATGTCGGGGCCGCGCAGCACCGGCAGCGCGCGCTGCTCATCGTCAGCGGTCGGCCGTCCAGGAGGCTCCTCCATGTCGGGCTGCGGCCCGACCGTGGTGCCGACGAGACGGTCCAGCAGCGTCTGGCGCTCGTCGACCTCCTCCAGGGAACCCTCTATGCGCTCGAGCTCGGTACGCAAGCTCTCACGAGCGTTGAGGAGCTCGCGGCGATGGCGCGCGAGCTGCTCGCGCTCGGCCTTGGCGGCCTTGAGCAGACGGGGAGATGGGGTGGGCGTCGGAGGGACCATCGAAGCGACGGAGCTGGTTCTACAGGTCGCGCGCAGGATCGCCTGTGGACAAGCTGTTCATATGTGAGCACGCGTAGCGATCCGCGCTTGCGTAGCTGTGGATAACCGTGCGGACAACCGCTGGAAGTCGCCGCAAAGTGCAGGTCAAAACGGCGGAAGCCCACGATGTGGACGAGATACACGGGGTGTCGCAGAGATCAGCAGGCCGCGGGGTTCCGTCCGAACGGGGTCCCATAGTGGTCGCTACGCCAACTTGCGTAGCTACCAAGGACACCGTCTATGCCCCGTCGCATTCCCACTCCCGTCCCTTCAGACGCCGTCCGGCCGAAGCGACGCCGGACATCGCGCCCACTGACGCTCCTGGGCACCGTGCCCGACGAGCTCACCGCCGAGGCTATGGACGACGAGCACGCAGCTGAACAGCTCATCGCCGACCTGCTCGCGCTGGAGGACGCCGGGCTCATCGAGACCGTCGAGCTGGAGGGCGCCCTCCGCTACGCGCCGACCGCTCCCGCCGACCCCGACGCGGAGACCTAGATGTAGTTCCTGAGGACGTTGTTCCGGTGGTGAGGTAGTTGCATCCGGGGCTTCTTGGAGGCTGAGAGCTGCCAAGCCACTCAGTTCCAAGGAGCACACCGGATGCAGCTTCACGCTAACGCTGCTCTCAGTCTGAATGCCCGTCGCCGGATGGTTGCGATGGTCGTTGAGGACAACACATCGATCGCGGAGGCCGCCGAGAGGTTCGGGGTCTCGGCCAAGACCTGCCGGAAATGGTGCAGGCGGTTTCTGGCCGACGGCGAGCTCGGGTTGCTGGACCGGTCCTCGGCGCCGGCGAACTCACCGAACCGGACGCCGGCCGAGCGGGTCGAGGCGATCGCCGCGTTGCGGCGGTTGCGCTTCACCGGCCCAGAGATCGCCGAGACGCTGAACATGGCGCTCTCGACGGTCAGCCAGATCCTGGCCCGGATCGGGATGGGCAAGCTCGGCCGTCTGGGCCTGCAGCCCACGCAACGCTATGAATGGCAGTTGCCTGGCGAGCTGATCCACATCGACATCAAAAAGCTCGGGCGCATCCAGGGCGGCGCCGGTAAGCGGGTTCGCCAGACTAAGCGCCAGCACTACCGGCGCAGCTTCACTGACCAAGCGGGCAAGCGCCGCAACACCGTCGGATGGGACTACGTCCATATCGCCATCGATGACTGCACACGCCTGGCCTACGCCGAAGTCCTGGCCGACGAGAAGGCCGTCACCGTGATCGGGTTCCTGCGCCGCGCCGTCGCGTTCTATGCCCGCCACGGCATCACCGTCCAGCGCTTGCTGACCGACAACGGCTCGGGCTACCGCTCCAAGGTCCACGCGATCGCCTGCCGCACGCTGGGCATCCGACACCTCCGCACCCGGCCCTACCGACCCCAGACCAACGGCAAAGCAGAGAGGCTCATCCGCACCATGCTCGGCGGCTGGGCCTACGGCGCGATCTACCGCTCAAGCGACGAACGCACCGCAGCCCTTGACGGATGGCTCTGGCACTACAACCATCGCCGACGACACTCAGCCCTCGGCCACCACACCCCGATCGCCCGCCTCAACGAGCGGAACAACCTCCACGGGACTTACACCTAGAGGAACAGACGGCCGAAGCCGTAGCCGATACCGAAGAAGATCAAGATGACCAGCGCGACGCTGACCGCGACGACCGCGATCATGACGCCCACGCGCGGGCCGTCGTCCTCCTCGTCCATCACAAGGTGCTCCGGGCCGCGCCGGCGGGGCGCAGCAGGTCGGCGATGAGGTAGATCGAGCCGGTGGCGAGCGCGACGCCGTCGGGGCCGGCCAGCGTGCGGGCGCGCTCCAGCGCGGCCCGGGCCTCGCCGACGATCTCCACCGCGCCGGTGTAGCCGAGCTGGTGGCAGAGCGAGGCGAGCGTCGCCGGTGGCAGCGCGCGCGGTGTCTGCGCGCGCGTCGTGACGACCGCGTCGCAGAGCGGCAGCAGCGTGCGCAGCATCCCGGTCGCGTCCTTGTCGTCGAGGACCGCTAGGCAGGCGACGAGGCGACGGTCGGCGACGAAGCCAGTGAGCGCTTCGGCGAGCGCGGTCAGGCCGCCGGGGTTGTGGGCGCCATCCAAGACCGTGTCCGGACGTTCTGCCACCACCTCGAAGCGCCCCGGCACCGGCGTGGAGGCCGCGGCGGCGCGGACAGCGGCCTCGTCGAGCTCGCGATTCAGCGTCCCCAGGTAGGCCCGGGCCGCCTCGATCGCCAGCGTGAAGTTGCGCCGCTGAAACGGCCCGCGGGCCAGGATCTCCAGCCCCGCGCCGGGATCGGCGGGCGCGACGCGCAGCGTGGCGTGACGTTCGCGCGCCGTCTGCTGCGCCAGTGCCAGCGCGTCGGGATGGAGATCGGTGCCGACGATCAACGTGGCGTGCTCCTCGACCACATCGAGCTTCTCCGTGGCGATGTCGGCGACCGTCGGGCCGAGCCAACGCGTGTGCTCGAGGCCGACGTTGGTGAGCACCGCGACCGACGACGGCAGGACGTTGGTGGCATCAAAGCGACCCCCCAGTCCCGCCTCGACCACCGCCACGTCGACGTGCGCGCGCGCGAAGCAGTCCAGCGCGGCCGCTGTCAGTAGCTCGAACTGCGTGACGTGGTCGTCGCTCGGCGCCGTGCGGTCGACCTTCTCGGCGGCAGCCGCCGCACGCTGGATCGCGGCGGCGAACTCGGCGCCCGAGACGTCGGCATCGTCGATCCGCACCCGCTCGGCGAAGGAGACCAAGTGCGGTGACAAGTAGGAGCCGACCCGCAGCCCGTGGCGACGCAGGATCGCCGCGGTCATCCGGACCGTCGAGGACTTGCCGTTGGTCCCCACGACGTGAACCGAAGCGAACTGCTCCTGCGGCGAGCCGAGCGCCGTGAGCAGACGGCGCATCCGGTCCAGCCCGAAGCGCATGCCGAAGAGCTCCAGCGAGAGCAGGAGCCGCTCGGCGTCCTCCAGGCGCATGGCCGCATCGCGCCCCCGGGCCATCTACAGCGCCTCGAGCTCCGCCCTGAGCCGGTCGAGCTTCTCGCGCTCGGCGGCCACGACGGCATCGGGGGCCTTGGCCACGAAGCCCGGGTTGTTCAACTTGGCCTCGGCGCGGGCGATCTCGGCGGCCAGCGATGTGCGTGCGGCCTCCACCTTGGCGGCGGCCTCCGCCGGGTCGACGCCTTCCAGCAGCTCGACCTGGCAGCCGCGGACCGGGATGACGGTGACCGGTGAGCGGTCGTCGTCGGTGACGGGTGTCAGACGCGCAAGGCGAGCGACAAGCGCGACAAGATCATCATCAAGGCCCTCGATCCGCGCCGCCAGGAACGCGCCGGGCTTGACGCCGCCGGCGTCGCGCCAGGAGCGCACGGCCTGGACGGTCGCGATGACGCGCTCGATGTCCTGCTCGGCTTCAAGGTCGCGCGGCGCAAGGACATCGCCCGCCACGTGCGCGGCCAGCAGGCCCTCGCCGCCGACGTGCGGCCACAGCTCCTCGGTGACGAACGGAACGATCGGATGGGCGAGCACGACGGTCTCGCGCAGCACGTGCAGGAGGTGCGCGCTCAACTTGTCGTCGAACTCGCGGCCTTTGATCAGCTCCAGGTACCAGTCGCAGAGCTCGCCGTAGATGAAGTCATACAACCCGAGCGCGGCCTTGGAGAAGTCGAAGGCCTCGACCCGCGCGGCGAAGTCGGCGCGCGCCGCGCCGAGGCGGCTGAGGATCCAACGGTCTTCCACCGTCTGGGCCGCTGCGCCCGGAACCGCGCCCTCCGCGGCGTTGGTGATCACGAAGCGCGTCGCGTTGAAGAGCTTGTTGGCCAGCGCCTGCCCCTGTGCCACCTTCTCCTCGCTGAAGCGCACGTCCTGGGTGGAGGACATCGCCAGCAGGCCGAAGCGCACGCCATCGGCACCATGGGCGTCGATCAAGTCCACCGGGTCGATGCCGGTGCCGAGCGACTTGCTCATCCGCCGCCCGTCGGGCGCCTGGATGACCGAGTGGATGTAGACGTCGGCAAACGGGGTCTCTCCCGTGAACTCGATGCCCATCATCACCATGCGCGCGACCCACAGGAACAGGATGTCGCGCGCCGTGGAGAGCACGTCGGTCGGGTAGAAGGCGCGCAGCTCGGGCGTCTGCTCGGGCCAGCCGAGCGTCGCGAACGGCCACAGCGCCGAGCTGAACCAGGTGTCCAGGACATCGGGGTCCTGCGTCCACCCCTCGCCCTCGGGCGGCGTCGCACCGCAGTAGACCTCCTCGCCGCGATACCAGACCGGGATCTGATGGCCCCACCACAGCTGGCGCGAGACGCACCAGGGCCGGATGTTCTCCAGCCAGTCGATGTAGCGGCGCGACTGCGACTCGGGGTGGATTCGCAGCTTGCCGTCCTTGACGACCTGCATCGCCGGGGCGGCCAGCTCGTCCATCTTCATGAACCACTGCAGCGAGATCAGCGGCTCGATGCGCTGCCCGCTGCGATGGCTGAACGGGACGGTGTGCGTGTAGGGCTCCTTGGCCCGGATCGCGCCCGCCTCGTCAAGTGCTGCAACAACCGCCGCCTGCGCCTCGGCGACCGGCAGGCCGGCGTACTCCGGGACGAGGCCGGTCATCCGCCCGTCCTCGCCGATCACGCTGAGCTCGGGCAGCCCGTGCTTGCGCCCGATCTCGAAGTCGTTGGGGTCGTGGCCCGGCGTGATCTTCAAGCAGCCGGTGCCAAAGTCGGTCTTGACGTACTCGTCGGCGATGATCGGCAACTCGCGGCCGACGAGCGGCAGCGTCACGGTCTTGCCGACGAGGTGCTTGTAGCGGTCGTCGTCGGGGTGCACCGCGACCGCGACGTCGGCCAACATCGTCTCGGGCCGCACGGTCGCGACGACGACCTCGCCGCTGCCGTCGCTCAGCGGGTAGGCGATGTGAAAGAGCGTGTCGTGGGCCTCGCGCTCCTCGACTTCCAGGTCGCTGATCGCCGAGCCGGAGCCCGGGTCCCAGTTGACCATGTAGTTGTCGCGGTAGATCCAGCCCTTGTTATAGAGGTCGACGAAGACCTTCAACACGGCCTTGACGTAGCGCTCGTCGAGCGTGAAGCGCTCGTCCTCGTAATCCAGCGACGCGCCGAGGCGCTTGAACTGCTCGATGATCGTGCCGCCGAACTCCGCGCGCCACTCCCACGTCTTCTCGACGAACGCCGTGCGACCGATTGCCTCGCGCGAGCTGCCCTCGATGACCAGCCGCTTCTCGACCTGCGTCTGGGTCGCGATGCCGGCGTGGTCGGTGCCCAGAATCCACTTGGCACGCCGGCCGAGCTGGCGGTTGAAGCGGATCAGCGTGTCCTGCACCGAGCCGTTGAGCGCATGGCCCATGTGCAGCGCGCCGGTGACGTTGGGCGGGGGGATCGCGATCGAGAAGTTCTCGGCCGGCGAGCCCTCCGGCTCGGGATGAAACAGCCCCGACTCCAGCCAGCGCGCGACGATGCGCGGCTCGACTTCGGAGGGCTCGAAGCGCTTGCGGTCCTTCAGGCTCGACATGAGAGGATCGGAGTCTATGGACGACGATGATGTCGACCCCGCCCGCCCGCGCGAGTGGGACGCCGGCAGCTACCACGCGGTCGCGACCCCGCACCAGGGCTGGGGCGCCGAGATCCTCGACCGCCTGACGCTGCGCGGCGACGAGACGGTGCTCGACCTCGGCTGCGGCACCGGCCGCGTGAGCGCCCAGCTCCTGGAGCGCCTGGGTCGGGAGGGCCACGTCATCGGCATCGACGGCTCGGCGGCGATGGTCGCCGAAGCGGAGCGCCAGCTCGGCGGCGAGCGGGCGCGCTTCGTGCAGCAGGACCTGCTCGCGTTGACGGTGGACGAGCCCGCCGACGCCGCCGTCTCCAGCGCGACCTTCCACTGGATCGCCGACCACGACCGGCTCTTCGCGCGCATCCGCGCAGCGCTGAAGGACGGTGCGCCGTTCGTCGCCCAGTGCGGCGGGCGCGGGAACGTCGCGTCGATCGTCGCGGTCGTCGGCGAGGTGGCCGCGCGCGAGCCGTTCGCGCCGGCCTTCGCCGGCTGGGCCGGACCGTGGAATTTCGCCGGGCCCGAGGAGACGGTGCCACGCCTAGAGCGCGCGGGGTTCGCGGTGCAGCGCGTTTGGCTCAATGCGTCCCCGCAACGGCCACCCGAGGCCCGCGAGTTCCTGCGCACGGTCTCGCTCGGCTCGCACCTGCTGCGGCTGGCGCCCGAGCTGCACGAGGCGTTCCTCGACGCGGTCGTCGAAGGCCTTGGCCCGGACCCGGTCCACGACTACGTGCGGCTGAACATCGTGGCGACGGCGCGCTGAGGCGCGCCGCTCAGTCGCGCCGGTGGCGGTCGAGCAGGATCGCCACGACGATCGACGTCGCGGTCGGCACCAGCGCGACGCCGAAGATCATGACCACGGTCGCCACTAAGCGGCCGGCCGTCGTGTGCGGGGTGATGTCGCCGTAGCCGACGGTCGACACGGTCTGGACCGCCCACCACCAGGCCTTGCCGTAACCCGTGAACGTCTCCGGCTCGACGAGGCGCTCAGCGAGGGCCGCAAGCAGCGTGAACGTGGTCGTGACCGCGACGATCGCCGCCATTGCCCGCGCCAGGGTGATGCGCTCGACGAAGCGCCCCCGGCGGCGTGCCCGCCTCTCGGTGCCCGGCATGAGCTGCAGCGTCTGCTCGACCAGGGTGAGGCGCCCTCGCCCACGCAAGGTGATCCCGTCACCCCCGCCGGGTGATGAGCGTTCACCCAAGCTGCGCGCAGAGTCAGACCATGCCCACCACCGAAGCTCGCCTCTCCGACGAGGCGCTTGTCGAGATGTTGTCGTTGATGCAGGGCGCCGACAGCGTGGAGCTCAAGCTGACAATCCCCGAGTCCGCGCAGCGCTCGGCGATCGAGGCGCTCGGCATGGATCCGCTCGGCGCCCAGGTCCGGATGGTGTACTTCTTCGACACCCCGGAGCTGGCGCTCGAGCACGAGGGCGTGGTGGTGCGCGCCCGGCGCGTCGCGCAGAAGGGCGATGACTCGGTGGTCAAGCTGCGGCCGGTCGTGCCCGCCGACCTTCCGCGTGGGGTGCGCGAGTCGCCGATGTCGATGGTCGAGGTCGACGCGATGCCCGGCGGCTATGTCTGCTCCGCCTCGCTGAAGGGCGTTCCGAAGACGCCGGTGAGCGACGTCGCCGCGGGCTCCGCGCGGCTGCGCAAGCTGTTCTCCAAGGAGCAGCGGGCGTTCTTCGCCGCGCACGCGCCCGAGGGCATCGACCTCGACGACCTCGCCCTGCTGGGCCCGATCTTCGTCCTCAAGCTCAAGGCCGCGCCACCCGGCTTTGACCGCAAGATGGTCGTCGAGCTCTGGCTCTACCCCGACGGCACGCGGATTCTCGAGCTGTCGACGAAGTGCGGAACCTCAGAGGCGTTCCAGGTCGCCGCCGAGTGCCGTGCGTTCCTCGCCGACCGCGGCATCAAGCCGACCGGTGCTCAGACGACCAAGACCCGCAAGGCGCTCGGGTTCTTCTCCAAGCAGTTGCTCACGACCTAGCGCCGGCTGGGCCGCACGCCGCCGTGAAAGGGCATCAGCTTGCGGCCCGCGGTGATGAGGTCGAGGCGACGGACGAGGCGCGCCAGCTCGGCGCGCTCGTTCTTGGTGAGGTGGTTGGGCAGGCCGTGGGACTTCTTGACGATCCGCGTCAGCTCGCGGCGGTCACGATCGTCGAGGCGGCTCCAGTGGGTGCGCATCACCAGCGCGGCCTCGATCAGGAGCATCCAGGGAACGGCCTTGCGGCCAGGCATGCGCGGCATCTGCTTTCGAGGCTACCCGCCTACTGCGCGATCCAGCGGTCCAGCAACGTGCGGGCGATCGCCGTGGGCGGCGGCACCATCAGCGCCTCGACGCCGGGGCCGTCGATCCAATCGTCGCTGCCGCTGATCGCCGCGGTGATCTCGTCGCGTGAGTACCAACGCACATCCTCGAGCTCGCCGTCGCCGGGCACCGGCTCGCCGCTGAGGTAGGTCGCAAAGAAGCCGAGCATCAACGAGGCCGGAAACGGCCACGGCTGAGACTCCAGATAGCGGACATCGCCGACGACGATGCCGGACTCCTCCAGCACCTCGCGCGCGACCGCGTCCTCCAGCCGCTCGCCCGGCTCGACGAACCCGGCCAGCGCGCTGTAGCGCCCCGCCGGCCACGTGGCCTGGCGCCCCAGCAGGCAGCGATCACCGTCGGTGACGAGCATGATCACGACCGGGTCGGTGCGCGGATGGTGGTGATGGCCGTTGGCGCAGACGCGGACGTGGCCGCCCTCGCGCGGCTCGGTCGCCGCCCCGCAGCCGCCGCAGAAGCGCGTCGCGCGAGCCCAGTTGGCCAGGCCGGTCGCGTAGGCGACCGTCCCCAGCTGCGCGCCCGGCAGCGAGACGGCGAGATCGCGCAGGCCGGTGAGCTCCACGCCGTCGCGCTCAACCGCGAAGACCGGGCCGCCGTCCGGTCCGACGCCGAGGAAGATCGCCTCGCCGTCGTCGTCTTCGTGCAGCGCGAGCGGCTCGGGGTGCGCGCCGGCCCGGCCGACGACGATCGCCCGTGCCGCCGGATCGCGGCGCGCAGCAGCTAGCCACGCGCCGTCGGTGCGGCGCAGCCCGGCGCGATCCAGCGCGCCGCCGGCGAAGGCGATGGGATCCGGAGAAGCGGGCGTGGCGCCGGCGCTACGCCGACTCGGCGGCGACGGGCTCTGAGCCGTCGTCGTCGACGGCCTCGGTGACGAGCGTGGGCGTAAGGCCCTTCTCGATCGTCTCCTTGGTCACCACGCACTTCTTGACGTCGCGGCGCGAGGGCAGCTCGAACTGCACGTCGAGCAGCGTCTCCTCGATGATCGACCGCAGGCCGCGGGCGCCGGTCTCGCGCTCCAGCGCCAAGGCAGCAATCGAGCTGAGAGCGTCATCGGAGAAGACCAGCTCGATGCCGTCGAACTGGAAGAAGCGCTGGAACTGCTTGACGAGCGCGTTGCGCGGCTCGGTCAGGATCGTGATGAGGTCCTCGCACGAGAGCTGATGCACCGCGCTCATGACCGGCAGGCGCCCGATGAACTCCGGGATCAGCCCGTAGTTGACGAGATCCTCGGGCAGGCACTTCTGGAAGACCTCGCCCTTGTCGTGGTCGGCCTTGACGTGGATCTCGGCGCTGAAGCCGATGCCCTTGTGGCCGATGCGCCGCTCGATGACCGTGTCGAGGTTGGCGAACGCGCCACCGCAGATGAACAGGACGTTCGTCGTGTCGATCGACAGGAACTCCTGATGGGGGTGCTTGCGCCCACCTTGAGGCGGCACCGAGGCGGTGGTGCCCTCGAGGATCTTCAACAGCGCCTGCTGGACGCCCTCGCCCGACACGTCGCGCGTGATCGACGGGTTGTCGGCCTTGCGGGCGATCTTGTCGACCTCATCGATGTAGATGATCCCGGTCTCGGCCTTCTTGACGTCGTAGTCGGCGGCCTGGATCAGCTTCAAGAGGATGTTCTCGACGTCCTCGCCGACGTAGCCGGCCTCGGTCAGCGCCGTGGCGTCGGCGATCGCGAACGGGACGTTGAGGATCCGCGCGAGGGTCTGCGCGAGCAGCGTCTTGCCGCAGCCGGTCGGGCCGAGCAGCAGGATGTTGGACTTCTGCAGCTCGATGTCGGTCTCGGTCGACTGCATCATCTGCACGCGCTTGTAGTGGTTGTAGACCGCCACCGACAGCGTGCGCTTGGCCTCTTCCTGGCCGACGACGTACTCGTCCAGGACGTTGTAGATCTCCCGCGGCTTGGGGAGGTTCTCCAGGTCGAACGAGGGCGGGGCCGTGAGCTCCTCGTCGATGATCTCGTTGCAGAGATCGATGCACTCGTCGCAGATGTAGACGCCGGGACCGGCGATCAGCTTCTTGACCTGCCGCTGCGACTTCCCGCAGAAGCTGCAGAGGAGCTGCTCGTTGGAGTCCGTGGGACGCGCCATCTACATCCGCCTCTTCTTCTCTTCTCGCCTGACCTGCCGAGCCTAGTGCTCGGAGATCACCCTGTCGATGATGCCGTATGCGACGGCTTCCTCGGATGACATGAAGTAGTCGCGCTCCGTGTCGGTCCGGACCTTCTCGTAGTCCTGCTTGGTGTGCTCGGCGATGATGTGGTCGAGCCGCTGGCGGATGTCGATGATCTCCTTGGCGTGGATCTCGATGTCCGTCGCCTGGCCGGAGAAACCGGAGGAAACCTGGTGGATCAGGATCTTGGCGTTGGGCAGCGCCATGCGCTTGCCCGCGGCGCCGCCGGCCAGCAGCAGCGCGCCCATCGACATCGCGATGCCAACGCAGATCGTCGACACGTCGGGCTTGATGAACTGCATCGTGTCGTAGATCGCCAGACCGGCGTACACGCTGCCGCCCGGGGAGTTGATGTAGATCGAGATGTCCTTGTCGGGATCCTCAGACTCCAGGTGCAGGAGCTGGGCCACGATCAGGTTGGCGATCTGGTCGTCCACGGGCGTGCCGAGGAACACGATGCGCTCGTTGAGCAGGCGGGAGTAGATGTCGAACGCACGCTCACCACGCGACGTCTGCTCGACGACCATCGGAACCAGTGGACTCATGTGACCTCGTGCTCGTTCTCTCTCGGCGGGCGGAATTCCTGCACCGCAACCGTCGGTCGGTCACAGTGCGGAAGGTCCGTGGAGGCTAGCACCCGGCCAGGAGCGCTCCCTGGGCTTTCAGGTCGGTTATCGACGCCCGTCCTGAAGGGCGCTCGACGCTCGTCCTAGGAGGCTGCGGGGGCGCCGCCAGCGCGCTCGGCGAGCAGTTCGACGGCCTGGCGCTGCGCCAGATCCTCCTTGAGCTCGTCGAGGCGGCCCTGCTGCTCGAGGCGCTTGCGCAGCTTCTCGGGCGCCACGCCCTGCTGCAGGGCGGTGTCCTGGAGCGCGTCGAGGATGTCGCCGTCGGAGGGCTCAATCGACTCAGCCTCGATGACGGCGGCCAGGACGGCCTCGCGACGCAGCGCCTGCTCGGCGTCGGGGCGGGCCTCGGCGAGGAGCTCCTCCTCGGTCTTCTGGGCGATCCGCAGGTAGGCGTCCTTGGTGATGCCGCGGTGCGAGAGCGAGTGCAGCATCTGGTCCCACAGCTCCTTGGAGCGCGCCTCGACCAGCGAGTCGGGGATCTCGACGGTGGCGCCCTCGACGACGGCGTCCAGCGCCGCCTCGCGGAACTCGGCCTCGATCTTGCGCTCGTCGGCCTCGCGCATGCGCGAGGCGATGTCCTCGCGCAGCTCGTCGATGGAGTCAAAGCCGCCGGCCTCGGTGGCGAAGTCGTCGTCGAGCTCGGGCAGCTGCTTGGCCTTGACCTCGTTGACGGTGACCTCGAACTGCGCGGGCTGGCCGGCGAGATGCGGTGCGGAGCCGTAGTCCTCGGGGAAGGTGAGCTCGACGACCTTCTCGTCGCCGGCCTTCAGCCCGACGAGCTGCTCCTCGAAGCCGGGGATGAACTGGCCGGAGCCGAGCTCGAGCAGATGGTCGCGGCCCTCGCCGCCGGAGAAGTAGTCGCGCTCGTCGTCTTCGCCGTCGATCGAGCCTTTGAAGTCGATGACGACGAAGTCGCCGTTCTCGGAGGTCTTCTCGACGGTCTCCAGGCGGCCGAGCTGCTGGCGCAGCGTCTCGATCTGCTCGTCGACGGCGGCATCGTCGACCTCGGGCTCGCGCTTGGTGACGTCGAGGTTGGCGATGTCACCGATCGTCGCCGTCGGGCGCACGCCGATCTCGATCGTGAAGGTCAGCGGCTGGCCCTCGGCGGGCAGGTCGCCCAACTCGACGTCGGGCTCGCCGACCGTCTTGAGGCCGGCCTCATCGATGGCCTCGACGTACCAGCGGGGCAACGTGGCGCGGACGGCGTCGTCGAGGACGGCGTCGCGGCCGACGCGCTGGATGACGACGGGCGCCGGGACCTTGCCCTTGCGGAAGCCGGGCATGCGCAGGTCGCGGCCGAGCTTGCCGGCGGCCTCGTTGACGCGGCGCTGGACCTCCTGCGGGGTGACCTCCGCGGCAACTCGGACCCGGGACTCGGGGAGCTCTTCGACGGTGGTCTTGACGTTCGTTGCAGCGGCCATGTGGCCTTGGAAGATAGCGTCAGGTGCTGTATGGCCGCCCGCCGCCTCTCCCCTTCCACACGCGCGCTCGCGTGGATTTACACGGGGCCGCTCGGCCACCTTTACGGCGGGTTGGCCGACTGGATCACGCTGCTGTCGCGCCTGGCCTTCGCACGCGCCCGCAGACGCGTGCGAAGAACCTAGGCGGTCAACTCAGCAGTTGACCGTGATGTGGAACGGCTTGTTGGCCAGCGCGCCCGCGTCGTCGCGGGTGCTCACGTTGACCGTCTTCTTGTCGGTGGTCAGCTCGGCCGCCGCGGCGCCCGCAGCGGTGACCGTGGCCTCGGTGACCTGAATCGCGCAGGCCGAGACGTCGTTGGCGAACGCCACCGTGTAGGTGCCGGTACCCGTCGTCGCCGACGTGCTGGCCCCGCGCTTGCCGCCGAGCGTGCCGTCGGCCGCCACGGCGGCGAACGAGGTCAGGCCTTGGGCGGTGGTCAGCGCGTCGTCATGGGCGGCCTTGGCGATGTCGTCAGCGCCCTTGCCGTCGACCTGGTCGGCGTTCAGCCCGGTCGCGACGCCGTGCGCGTTGGTGGTGAACGGCGCGGCGTTGGCGTTGCCGGAGGTGATCGCGCCGACCTCGGTCCCGCCGTTGGCGGAGAACTCGAACGCGCGCCCATTGGCCAGGTTGCTGGAGCGGATGCACGGGGCGTTGCCCGTCGTCGAGCCGCCGAGCCCGGAGCGACAGCCGTAGATGGCGCCACCGCCCTTGCTGGACTTGTTGGACTGGCGGGTGCCGTAGGTGCCGTTGTTGGCGATGATCTGCGTCTCGCTCGTCAACGCCGCCGAGTTGTTGGAACCCGGGTTGCGCTTGCCGAGGATGAGGTTCTTGCCCTCGCCGGACGCGACCGCGAACGAACTGGCGAGCAGGCCGATGATCACCGCGGATGCGAGGACCAGCGAGCCCTTGGAACGGAGCTTGCGGAACATGGGGTGGAAAGCCTCCCTGTCGGTTTCCTTTCCCTTGACAACTGGGCCGACGGGTCAAGGTTGCGGTGGGCGGTTCGCGATGGCGCGAAGCTGCAACCCCTTGTGCTGCTGAGCGATCAGCCGTTGAGTGCGAAGATCGGCCAGGGTCCCGGAACGCCGCGCAGCAGATGGGCCCCGCGCGCCTCGAAGTCCAGGCCGGACCCGACGACCGTGCCAAACACGGTGCCCGAGGTCAGGATCTCCTCGGGGCCGGCCATGTCACACACGCGCGCGGCGATGTGCACGGCCATCCCGCCGACGTCGTCGCCGATCAGCTCGCACTCCCCCGTGTGCAACCCCGCGCGGATCTCGATACCCAGGCCGCGCACCACCGCGACAACCGTGCGGGCGCAGCGCAACGCGTCGGACGGCGGGCCCTCGAACGCGGCGATGTAACCGTCGCCGACGGTCTTGACCTCCCGGCCGCCATAGCGCTCCACCTCCCGGCGGATCGCGCTGTCGTGCGCTGAGAGCAGGTCGCGCCAGCGCCCGTCACCCATCCGCGCGGCGTGGCCGGTGGCGTCGACGATGTCGGTGAAGAGGATCGTCATGAGCCGCCGCTGCAGGCCGCTGGTCGACGTGCGGCTGCCGGTCAGGAACTCCTCGATCTCCCCTAGGAGCGCCTCGGTGTCGCCGATCATCGGCAGGCTGTCGACCCCGGGCAGTTCGACCAGCCGCGCGCCGGGGATCCGCTGGGCGGCCAGCCGCGAGTGGCCGACGTCGATCAGGCGATCGCCGGTCCGGTGCAAGATCAGCGTCGGCACGCGCAGGTCCGCCAGGCGGTGGCGCACGTCGATGCCGCGCAGGTTGGCGGCAAGGCGCAGCATGCCGGCGGGCGTCGTCGACTGGCGCTCGAGCTTGCCGAGCCACTCGCGGATCCGCGCGTCGTCGACGACGCTCGGTGCCATGTCGTCGAGGTTGGCGCCGGTGCCCCACCGCTCCAGCAGGCCGGCGAGGCGCTCCTGGCGTGTCTCGTCCGAATCGGCGAACGGCACCTCGTCGTCGCGCTCGGTGGCCAGCACCGAGGCGTAGAGGATGAGCGCGAGCGTGCGGTCCGGCCGGGCGGTCGCGTACTCGATGGCCAGCGGGCCACCGGCCGCGTAGGACTGCACGACAACGCGGTCGCAGCCCGCCGCATCGAGCACCGCGTCGATGTCGGCGACCTCGTCGGCCAGCGTCAGCGTGCCATCCAGCGGGTCGGAGAGGCCGAGGCCGCGGCGGTCGACCAAGATGACGCGCGCGATCGAGCCCAGCCGCTCCCACCAGCGCCGCAGGCCGGGCTCCTCGAGCAAGACCTCGATGTGCGACAAAAAGCCGCCGAGGAACAGGAGGTCGACCGGCCCGTCGCCGAGCACGCGAAAGGCGATGTGCGAGTCACCGCTCTGCGCCCAGCGGACGCGCCCCTCCTCCATGCGCGCAGCGTACTCGCGGGCGCGCGGCTAGGCCTGGACCGGGGCGAGCAGGCGCTCGGTCACCGGATCGACCAGGTGGGCGGGATCGCCCCGCAACAGCCAGCCCTCCTCGGTGCGCTCCAGCAGGTGGTCGCGGGCCAGCTCGCCCAGCGCAGAGGTCACCGACGGGCGCCGGGCGCCGACCAGGCGCGCGAGCGCACTGTGGGTCAATCCCATCGGAACCAGGACGCCGTCGGGCGTGACGCGGCCCCAGCGCTCGGCCAGCGTCCACAGGGCGAGCGTCAGCCGGTCCTCGAGACGGACGAGCTGGTTGACCACCAGCCGCACCGACAGCCCGCGCTGGCGGCGCGAGGCGCGGGCGAAGAGCGCGTCGATGACCGCCGGGTAGTGCACGGCCGAGTACAGGAAGCGCTCGTCGAGGACGGCGAGGCGCAGCGGCTCCAGGACCGTCCAGCGCGCGACGAACGGTAGGTCGGAGTTGGCGCTGTCGGTGTCCCACGGGCGCAGGATGTCGCCGAAGCCGAGGACCTCGGTCGAGGCGCGGCGGCCGAGGTCGAGGTCACGCAGCAGCAGACCGTCTAGGAGCAGCAGGCCCAGCGGGGTGCCGCCAGGCTCCAGGACCCCAGCAGCATCCCAGCGACCGGTCGGCACGCGGCGCGTCTCGGCGACGAGCTGATGGCGGGCCCGTTCGACGTCGTCGGGCGCCACGCGCTCTCCGAGTTCCGGGTCGGCGTCGAGAAGGCGAACGAGGTCATGGGCTGCCACGGCCCGTCCAATACTGCCCCACCGAGCGACGAAATAACCCCGACAGACGTTAAGCCGACGCGTTTGTGGGGTACATCGGCCCTTTTAAGGCCGTGCCGCGCCGATCATCCCCGGCGCATGAGCCGCCCGACCGCTGCCATCAGCTCATCGGTTCGGTCGGTCTGCAGCGCTTCCGGGCCGCCGGTGACGCAGTGGCGCGCGTGGCCGTCGAGCAGGCCGAGGGCGACCTTGTCCAGCGCCGCCTGCACCGCGCTGATCTGGGTGAGGACGTCGATGCAGTAGCGATCGTCTTCGACCATCCCCTCGATGCCGCGAACTTGCCCCTCGACGCGGCGCAGGCGCTTGAGCAGCTGGTCCTTGGAGGCGGTGTAGCCGCGGGTGGTGGGAGCTTCGGACATGGGTCCACGATACCGCCCGGGGGTACGTCGAACGCGCGCCCGGTTAGGCTGCCGGCGTGGACCAGCCCATCTTCGACGGCCATCACGACGCGCTGACGCGCGCGAGCGCCGATCGGCTCGTCCCGGGCCGGCCCGATGGCCACCTCGACCTCCCCCGTGCCCGCGCCGGCGGGCTGGTCGCGTCGATCTGGGCGATCTTCGTCGATGGTCCCGGCGCCGAGTTGGACTTCGAGAACGGCGCGAACGGCGGCGGCTATGACCTGCCGCTCGCGCAGGAGATCGGCCACGCCGAGGCCGCCGGCGACGCGACCGCGGCGGCCGGTCGCCTCCTGGCACTGGAACGCCACGGCCACCTGCGCGTCGCGCGGACGATCGAGGACGTCGACGCCGCGGCCGACGGCGGGCTCCCGGCCGCAATCATGCACCTGGAGGGCGCCGAGGCGATCGACCCCGACCTCGAAGCGCTCGACCACTGGCACGCCGCCGGCCTGCGGTCGCTCGGCCCGGTCTGGAGCCGCCCCAACGCGTTCGGCCACGGCGTGCCGTTTCGGTTCCCGTCGACGCCCGACACCGGGGACGGGCTGACCGCTGCCGGGCGGGCACTGGTCACGCGCTGCAACGCGCTGCGCATCGCCGTCGACGTCAGCCACCTCAACACCCGCGGCTTCTGGGACGTCGCCGAGATCACCGACGCCCCGATCATCGCCTCGCACTGCGGCGCCCACGCGCTGGCGCCGGCATCACGCAACCTCACCGACGACCAGATCGACGCGGTCGGCGCTTCGGGCGGCATCGTCGGCATCCCCTACATCGTGGACTTCCTGCGTGCCGACGGCGCCCTTGATCGCTCGACGCCGCTGAGCACCGTCGTTGCCCACGTCCGCCACGTCGCCGATCACATCGGCGTGCCGCACGTCGGCTTCGGCTCAGACTTCGACGGCGGCGACATCCCCGACGAGCTGGGCGACGTCGCGGGGCTGCCGCGGCTGCTGCACGCGCTGGCCGACGACGGCTTCACCAGCGAGGAGATCGCCGCGATCGCCTGGGGCAACTGGCGGCGGGTCCTCGCGGCGACCTGGGGCTAGCCGCGGACGACCGTGTCGTCGGCCGCCGGCGCCGACGTGCTGAGTCGGCGATCGAGCTCGGCGACCACGGCCGGGATCTCGTGCGGCGGCACGGGCCGCGCGTAGAGGAAGCCCTGGCCGATGTCGCAGCCCAGCGCCTCGACGACCTGGCTCTGGGCGCCGGTCTCGACACCTTCGGCGACGACCGAGAAGTTGAGCGTCCGGGCCATGTCGCAGACCGCGCGGACGATCGCGGCCGACTGGCGGCTAGAGGCGAGGCTCGTGATGAAGCCGCGGTCGAGCTTGAGCGCGTCGAGCGGCAGGTCGCGCAGGCAGGCCAGCGAGGACTGACCGACGCCGAAGTCGTCCAGCGCGATCCGTACGCCGGCCTGCGCCAGTGCGTCGAGCGTCGCGTTGGCGACGGCGGGATCATCCATCACGGCCGATTCGGTGACCTCGACGACGAGCTGCCGGGTCGGAATCTCGCGCTCGGCCAGCACCTCGAAGATCTGCTCGGCCAGCCCGCGCCGGCTGAGTTGGACGCGTGAGACGTTGATCGACATCTCCATCTCGCCCATCGGCAGGCCTGCGTCGCGCCAGCGGCGCAGCTGATCGACGGCCTCGTGCAGGACCCAGCGGCCCAGCGGCTCGATCAGGCCATGCTGCTCGGCCAGCGAGATGAAGCGATCGGGCGGGATCTCGCCGCGCTCGGGATGGGTCCAGCGCGCGAGCGCCTCGACCGCGTGGGCACGGCCTTCGGCGAAGCGCACCATCGGCTGGTAGACGAGCCGCAGCTCGCCGTCCTCGATCGCCCGGCGCAGGTCGCGGGTCAGGGCCACGCGCTCGACCGTCTCGGCGCGCATGCGGTCGTCGAAGATCTCATAGCGGCCGTGGCCGCCAGCGCGCGCACGGTACATCGCAACGCCACCGTCGCGCAGCAGATCCTCCCCGTCGTTGACCGCGCCCGGCCCGGTCAGCGCGATGCCAATGCTCGCGCTCGGGAGCAGCTGTACGCCGGCGATCTCGACCGGCTGGGCAACGACGGCCAGCAGCCGCTCGGCGATCGCGGCGCTCTCGGTCACCTCGTCGAGGCCCTCGCAGAGGATCGCGAACTCGTCCCCACCGAGCCGCGCGAGCGTGTCGCTGGGTCGCAGCACCTGGCTGAGGCGCGGCGCAAGCGTGCGCAGGAACTCGTCGCCAGCCGCCTGACCGAGGCTGTCGTTGATGCCCTTGAAGTCGTCGACGTCGAGATAGAGGACCGCGACCCAGGTCTTGGCACGCCGCCGGCGGGCGACCGCGAGGCGCAGCCGGTCCAGCAGCAGCGCGCGGTTGGGCAGCTGGGTCAGCGGATCGTGCAGGGTCTGATGGCGCAGGCCCTGCTCAGCAGCCTCGGCGCGCGCCTCGGCGGCTTGAAGACGGATGACGGCCTCCCGCAGCTTGTCGCAGTCGTGCTCCGTTGTGCGAACGTCGTCCACCAGTGAAGGTAGTCGGCCGTTCCTACTCGAGCTTGATCATCGCGTGCTTGACGCGCGTGTAGTCCTCGAGGGCGTAGACGGAGAGGTCCTTGCCGTAGCCCGACTCCTTGAAGCCGCCGTGCGGCATCTCCGAGAGGAACGGCAGGTGGTCGTTGATCCAGACGCAGCCAAAATCGAGCTGGCGGATCGCCTCCATCGCGGTACCGGTGTCGCCCGTCCAGACCGAGGCGGCCAGGCCGTAGGGCACGTCGTTGGCCAGCGCGAAGGCCTCGCTCGCGTCCTGCAGCCGCTGGACCGTGACGACCGGGCCGAAGACCTCGCTCTGGACGATCTCTGACTGCTGGCCGACGCCGGCGACGACCGTGGGCGCGACGAAGAAGCCGCGATCGCTGCCGGCGCTACCGCCGGTCAACAGCTGCGCGCCGGCGCTGGTCGCGCGATCCAGGAAGCCCAGCACGCGCTGCTGCTGGCGGGCGGAGATGACCGGGCCCATCTCGATTGTGTCGCCGCCGGCGGGGTCGCCGACGTTCAGTGATGCGGCCGCTGGAACGAGCTCCTCCAGCAGCGCGTCGTAGATGCCAGGCGCCGCGAGCACCCGCGAGGCGGCCGTGCAGTCCTGGCCGGAGTTGAGGAAGCTCGCGACGCGCAGGCCCGCGGCGACGGCTTTGGGGTCGGCGTCCTCGAAGACGATCACCGGCGCCTTGCCACCCAGCTCCAGGTGGACGCGCTTGAGCGTGTCGGCCGCGGCACGAGCGATGCCCTTCCCGGTCTGCACGCTGCCGGTGAGCGAGACGAGGGCGATCTCCGGATGGCGCACGATCGCCTCCCCCACGCCGGGCCCGTCACCGGTGATGACGTTGAGCACGCCCGGCGGCAGGATGTCGGCGACCAGCTCGGCGAAGCGCAGCGTCGAGATCGGCGTCAGCTCCGATGGCTTCAACACCACCGTGTTGCCGCCCGCCAGCGCCGGCGCGATCTTCCAGATGGCCATCATCAACGGGTAGTTCCACGGCGCGATCTGCCCGACGATGCCCAGCGGCTCGCGGCGGACCATCGACGTGTAGCCCGCGCCGTACTCGCCGGCGGCGGGCCCGTTCATGGTGCGCGCCGCGCCCGCGAAGAAGCGCAGCTCGTCGGCGCAGATCGGTAGTTCCTCGGCGGCGAGCGAATGCGGTTTGCCGACGTTGAGCGACTCCAGGGCGGCGAGCTCTTCGCCGTGGCGGTCGACAACGTCGGCGAGCGCGAGCAGGAGCTCTTGGCGGCGTCCGGGTGTCGCGTCGCGCCACGGAATCCGCGCGGCGCGTGCCGCCGCGACCGCACGCTCGACGTCGGCGGCGGTGCCCTCGGGCACGCGCGCGATGACCTGGCCCGTAGCTGGGTTGAGGATCTCGCGCGTGGCGCCGTCGACGGCGTCGAGCAGTTCGCCGCCGACGAGGTTGCGCTGGTGTAGGACTGCCGTCGCGCTCACGCCGTCGCCCGCGCGGGCGCCGTTGCGAGGCCCATGTGGACGCCGGCATCGCGGAACACGTCGTGCAGGCGGGCGACGATCTCGTCCAGCAGCGCCTTGTCGGCGACCAGCGGGGGCGCGATCTGCAAGACGGCGTCGCCACGGTCATCGGCGCGCGCGATGATCCCCGCCTCGCGCAGGCGGCCAGGCAGGAAGCCGCGCAGCAGCTTGTCGCGCTCGGCCTGATCGAAGGTCGAGTTGTCATCGTCCTTGACGAACTCCATCGCCCAGAAGAAGCCGTCGCCGCGGACGTCGCCGACGATCGGCAGCTCGGTGAGCGTGCCTAGCGTCTCGGCGAGGTGGGGCGTCAGGGTCTTCACGTTCTCCAGGACGCCGTCGCGCTCGAAGATCTCCATGTTCTTGAGCGCGATCGCCGAAGCGACCGGATGGCCGCCGAAGGTGATGCCGTGGCGGAAGACCACGCCGTGCTCGACGATCGGCGCGACGACCGACTCGGCGGCGATCACGGCGCCCATCGCCGCATAGGCCGACGTCAGCCCCTTGGCCAAGGACACCAAGTCGGGCGAGATCCCCTCGCGGCCGGTGGCGACCCACTCGCCGAGGCGGCCGCAGCCGCAGATGACCTCGTCGGCCATCAGCAGCGCACCGTACTTGTCAGCCAGCGCGCGCAGACCCTGCCAATAGCCGGACGGGGCCACGAGGCAGCCGCCGGCGTTCTGCACCGGCTCGGCGATGATCAGCGCGACCTCGTCGGGGCCCGCAGCAAGGATCGCGTCCTCGATCTCGGTCAGCAACATGGTGCAGAACGCGGCGGGGTCGGTCACCGGGCCGCCGTCAGGACCCCGAAACATGTTGGTGTTGGAGACGTGGGTGACGTCGATCGCCGGCTTGCCGAACGGCTCCTTGAAGCGCTGCACACCGGTGAACGACAGTGCGCCGAGCGTGACGCCGTGGTAGGCGATGTCGCGGGCGATCGCCTTGGTGCGCTGGGGTTGGCCGATCGCGAGGAAGTGCTCGCGCGTGAGCTTCCACGCCGCCTCGACGGCCTCCGATCCGCCACTGGTGAAGAAGACGTGCTCCATGCCCGGCGGTGCGACGCTCGCGAGCTTGGCCGCCAGCTCGATCGACGCCGGGTGCGCCGTGCCCCAATTGGTGTTGAACGCCAGCGTCGTCAGCTGTGCCGCCGCGGCGGCGGCCATCTCCTCGCCGTAGGAGTAGCCGATCTGCGCGCAGAACAGGCTCGACAAGGCGTCGATGTGGCGCTTGCCCTTGGTGTCGAAGACGTACGGGCCCTCACCGCGCTCCAGCACGAGGAGATCGTCGATGGACTGCTTGGAGAAATGCAGCAGGAGGTGGTCGCTCGCGGCCTGCTGAAGCTCGTCGTGCGTCATGGAGCCCATCGTGACGGTTCCGCGGTCGCCCGAAAACCCGCGAGACGTCAGAACCTGTCAGTGGACGATGGACAGGTCGTCTAGGAGCTTGGGGGCGGGCGGGTCAGAGGTTGTCGCCGCCGAAGGCGTCGGCGACCGAGTCGTCGACGAAGATTCGGTGGATGGTGTCGGCCAGCAGGTCGGCACAGCTGACGACCCGCAGGTAGTCCGGCGCGCCGGGCGGGATGCCGACGGTGTCGGTCACCAGCAGCTCTTCGAGCCCGAGCGCGCCGGCGCGCTCCAGCGTTCCCGGGCTGAGGACCGGATGCATCGCGACCGCGCTGATCGACGTCACCTGCGCATCGCGCAGCGCGCCGACGGCGGCCGTCAGCGTGCTGCCGGTGTCGATGATGTCGTCGACGACGACGGTCTTGCGGCCGGCGACCTCGCCGATCACGCGGTGGCTCTCGTGGGTGGCCTCGGGGTCCAGGATCGCGAGCTCGGCGCCCAGATGGGTCGCGAACTTCTTGGCCAGCTTCACCCGACCGGCGTCCGGGGCGACGACGACGGCGTCGGCCGGCAACCGCTCGCCGAGGTCCTGGGTCAGGGTGTGCAGCGAGGTCATGTGGTCGACGGGCACGCGGAAGAAGCCCTGGGCCTGACCGGTGTGCAGATCGACGGTCAGCACGCGGCTGACGCCGACGGACTCGAGCATCCGGGCCACGGCGCGGGCGCTGATCGGCTCACGCAGGCGCGACTTCATGTCCTGGCGGCTGTAGCCGAACCACGGGATCACGGCGATGACGCGGTGCGCCGACGCGCCGACCGCCGCGTCGATCATCAGCACCAACTCCATCAGCGCGTCGTTGAGCGACAGCGTGCCGTCGCGCGTGCCGGCCAACGACTGGATGACGAAGACGTCGGCGCCGCGCACCGACTCCTCGTAGCGGCAGTACATCTCGCCGCTGGCGTAGGTCTGGAGGTCGACGGGACCCGCCTCCACGCCGAGACGCTGCGCGATCGCGCCGGCCAGCTCGTTGGAGGCGCGCCCCGCGAAGAGCATCAGCCGCTTGTCGTAGTCGAGAGGCAGGTGGGTCGGCACGGACCGACGATTCTCCCGGGAACGCGGCGCGGGTGCCGTCTGGCCCGTTGGCGGACAATCGCGCCCTGAAACGACCCATCTTTGTGCACCTTTCGCTCTGAAAGGTAGTTCGTCTGTCCAGGGGCCTGTTTGAATGCTCGAGGGAGCGGAACCACTCAGCAGACATGGCTCGCCTCCTCTCCCGACACGACCGGTTCGAGCGTGGGCGTGACGACCTCGCGGCGCTGACCTGCGAGGCGTTGCGCGCCACCCAGGCTGAGCGACAGCTCGCGCTCACCCTGAACGCCAGCGTCCAGGCGCTCGCCTCGCTGCTCGACCTGCGCGACGGCTACACGGGCCAGCACAGCGGCACCGTCGTGGCGCTCTGCGAGCAGGTCGCCCGCCGCGTCGGCGTGACCGGCGATGACCTGGAGCACCTCCGCATCGCCGCGCACCTCCACGACCTCGGCAAGATCGGCGTGCCCGATGCGATCCTGCACAAGCCCGGCCCGCTCGACGACACCGAGTGGTCGATCATGCGCGAGCACCCGGTCTGGGGCGCCCGTGCGCTGGAGTCCATCCCCGGCTTCCGCCCCGCCGCACGCGCGGTGCGCCACCACCACGAACGCTGGGACGGCGACGGCTACCCCGACGGCCTGGCCGGCGAGGACATCCCGATCGGCGCCCGCATCATCGCCGTCTGCGACGCCTACGAGGCGATGACCTCCACCCGCCCGTATCGGCCGGCGCTCGCCGAGCCACTGGCCCGCGAGCGCATCGTCGCGGGGACCGGCACGCAGTTCGACCCGGCGGCGGCGTGGGGGCTGCTGGACGCGCTGGCGAGGTGAGTGGTGCGCTAGGCGCGACGGGCGACGTCGGGTTCCGAGCGTGCCCGGCCCGGCTATTCCAAATCAATCCAAATTTTCCCAAATCTTGGATATCATTCCAAGAACTTGGATTCTCTTGGATAGATTTGGAATGACCCTTTACGTTGCCCCACCACCGGACTGGAACGCGATCCTCTCTTCGAAGCGACGCCTTCCCTACGGCCGCTACGTGTCCATCCTCAGCGCCAAGGCCCCTGGCTATCCGCACTGGGACAAGCTGCGCCATCTAGATCCGCCGCAAGGCCTAACCCATGAGGAGTGGTGGTCAGGCCTGAAGTTCGGTCGCCTCAACGGGCGGCGGATGCTCCCACTCACCGATCTAACCGGAGCACGGTTCTCCTACACGACGCCCGACGCCGCGCTCCGACTTCTGCATCTCATCGACCAGCGCTGCGCCGGTGAGGTTCGCATGCCTGAGGTCGTAACGGCTGACGGCCAGGCCAAACAGCACTACCTCGTCAACTCGCTGATGGAGGAGGCGATCCGGTCCAGTCAGCTTGAGGGGGCTAGCACCTCACGACACGCCGCCAAGGAGCTCCTGCGCACCGGCCGGCCGCCCAAAGATCGCAGCGAGCGCATGATCATCAACAACTTCCTGGCGATGCAGTACATGCGTGAGCAGATGGGTGATCGGTTGACGCCGGCTGCCGTGCTCGAGCTCCAGCGCATCCTGACCGCCGACACATTTGACGGCCCCGACGCAAGCGGACGCCTCCAGACACCCGACGAAGAGCGCGTGGTCGTGGTCGACCGCATCGATGGCGGCGTTCTCCACCAACCCCCTCCCGCGGAACAGCTACCCGAGCGACTGCAAGCCCTCTGCGACTTCGCAAACGGCGAGAGCGATGACGAGGAGACCTTCATCCATCCGGTGGTTCGGGCAATTCTGCTCCACTTCTGGCTCGCCTACGATCACCCCTTCGTCGACGGCAACGGCCGGACGGCACGCGTCTTGTTCTTCTGGTCCCTGCGGACCAAGGGCTACTGGCTCGTCGAGTACCTGTCGATCTCGAAGATCCTGCGAGAAGCACCCGGCAAGTACAACCGCGCCTTCCTCCTGACCGAGACCGACGAGGGCGACACCACCTACTTCCTTCTGCACCAGCTCGAAGTCATCGAGCGCGCGATCGAGCAACTGCACGAGTACCTCCAGCGCAAGGTTGCAGAGGTTCGCGATGTCGAGCAGCTACTACGTGGCTCGGGCGGCTTCAACCATCGGCAGACGGCCCTCCTCAGCGGAGCACTGCGCAATCCCGACCACGTCTACACCTTTACCTCGCACGCCAAGAGCCACGGCGTAACGCACGAAACCGCGCGGACAGATCTGCACGCGCTCGCCGATCGGGGGCTGCTCGACGTAGAGCAGATCGGACGCCTCTATCGATTCCGACCCAAGGTCGACCTGACCGCACGACTCAAGGCGCTTGGCGATCGGTCCAGGCCCCTCTAGTCCCGCCGCTCGATCAACCGCGACATGATGATCTGGGAGCGGGTGCGGACGACGGAGGACTCGCGCTGGAGTTCCATGATCACGCGCTCGAGGTCTTGGGGGTCGGTGGCGCGGACGCGGACGATGCAGTCCGCGTCGCCGGTGACCGACCAGGCCTCGACGACCTCGGGCAGCGGTCGTAGCGACTCGCGGACCGCGTCGAGGCCGATGCCGGGCGCGTAGAAGAGTTCGATCAGTGCCTCGGTCGTGGCGCCGAGTGCGGCAGGGTCGACCAGCGCGGTGAAGCCGCGCAGGACGCCGCGCTCGCGGAGGCGGTCCACGCGGCGCTTGACCGCGGGAGCCGAGAGCGCGACGCGCTTGCCGACGTCGTCGTAGGTCGAGCGGCCGTCTTCGACCAGGCACGCAAGAATTCGACGATCGACGTCGTCTGTGCGCAAGAGATCGCTCATCAGCCGCACGATAACGGGGTTGAGTGCGGTTCGCTGGGGCGTAGCCTCAATGGATGGCCCCTCTGCGACCAGTCGTCCGCGTGCTCTTCGACGAAGCCCATGCCCAGGCGTGGACGATCCGCCCGGAGATCGCAGCTCAGATGCAGCCGTCGCACCCCGCCGACGTCTCTTACGCGCGCGCGGCTGACGTTCTGCGTGCGCGGCGCATCGCGGTCGACGCCCACGCCGGCGGCGTGCTTGACGCGGCGGCACTCGACGGCGCCGACGTCGTCGTCCTCGCCCATCCCAGCGAGCCCAAGTGGGAGGCGACGACCGGGGTCGGATCACCAGTGCTCAGCGACGCCGAGCTGGACGCGCTGGAGGCGTTCGTCAATGCCGGCGGCGGCCTCGTCATCCTCGGCGAGAGCGAGCAGGACAAGTACGGCAACAACCTCAACGTGCTGCTCGCCCGCTTCGGCGTCACGATCGAGCACGACACCGTCCAGGACTACGAGCGCAACCTCAACGCGACGCCATCCTGGGTGCGCGCGCAGCTCGGGCGAGGCGAGCGCGGTGCGGCCGGCGACCTCCTGGCGGGCGTCACCGACGCCTGCTTCTACCGCTCTGGCACGCTGACCGTCGCCGGCGGCACCGACGCGCAAGTGCTCGCGCGCACCGCGCCGAGTGCTTCGACGCCGGGCGCGCCGCTGGCGGTTGCCGTCCGCCACGGCGCGGGTCGCGTCGTCGCGCTGGCCGACTCCGACCTCTTCGGCGACGACTGCCTCGGTGATCTCGGCCATGAGGCGCTGTGGGCCAACCTCGTCGGCTGGGCTGCCGCGCCCGCGTTCGCGCGGGCTGCCGCCGACAGCGGCTCGGAGGCCGTGGCCGACCCAGCGTGGACGACGCTGCGCGACGCCACCGACGCGCTGCGCGTGCTGCAGGAGGCCGACGGCTCGGTCGATCTCGCCACG
Source organism: uncultured Conexibacteraceae bacterium (assembly GCA_963836485.1). Lineage (GTDB taxonomy): Bacteria > Actinomycetota > Thermoleophilia > Solirubrobacterales > Solirubrobacteraceae > Baekduia. The sequence continues at coordinate 111,182 of CAWIJS010000015.1, forward strand.
CAGGACGAGCGCGCCGCGCGCGCGCACGTGGAGACGATGGCGAGCGCGGTGAACGCCCTGGCACCACGCTTCCCCCACCAGGCCGACTACCTGACCGCGGCCATCGCCGACCTCCGCGCCTGGGCCGACGGCGGCTTCCCCAAGCCCGACTTCGGCGTCTCGCTGGAACTCTTTCGCCCCGAGCGCCACCGCGCCGACGGGATCGAGCACCTCGTGCTCTTCCCCATGTACACCCAGAACGGCTCGCGCGACACGCGCTTCGAGGCGCTGCTGGTCGCCGTCCCGTGGCCAGCCTGGCTCGCCGAGCTCGAAGGCGACCGCTATGACAACGCGAAGTTCGTCCCGGTCACGCTGACCGATCACACCGCCGGCTATGACTCCGAGTGCGCGGTCCTCTTCCCCGAGACCGTCAGCGTCGCCGTCAAGCCTGATGAGAACCACTTCGGCGCGATCTTCTGTGACCGCGAGTCCGAGCGCTTCCGTCGGACCGTCGGCGCCGCGGCCGACACCGTGGGCGTCAACCTCCCGCCCGACGCCGCCGCGCTGATCACCTCCGAGCGGCTGTCGATCGACGCCTACGCCATGTGGGACCTCATCCACGACCGCGCCCACAGCCGCGGCGATCTGCCGTTCGACCCCTTCATGATCCGCCAGCGCATGCCGTACTGGATGTACTCGCTGGAGGAGCTGCGGTGCGATCTGACCGCCTTCGGCGAGGCCGTCACGCTCGAAGCCGAGGGCATGGCCTTCGCGCGCAACGTGCAGTACGCGATCCTCTTTGACCGGATCTTCCGCTTCCCGGTGACGGGCAGCCGCGTGCGCAACTACGATGGCCTCGGCGGGCAGTTGCTCTTCGCCTACCTGCATCGCCACGGCTTCGTGCACTGGACCGACAACCGCCTCACGATCGAATGGGACCGCCTCCCCGAGGGCGTCGCTGGACTGCGCGCCGAGGTCGAGACGCTGTACCGCGAGGGCATCGACCGCTCGAAGCTCGCGCAGTGGGGCGCGGCGCATGACCTCGTCGCGCGCTACGTGCCGGCGACGTCGGGCTCGACGTGGGCGGCGGCCGTGCGGGCCTACCCCGATGTCGAGGACCCGCGCAGCTACATCGACGACGTCAACCCCGACGAATTCCCCCTCTCCATGTTCTACACCTCGCTCAAGCAGAAGCTGGAGCCCGTGATCGCACGGCCCACCGACGCCACCCCGGCCGCCGCGGTGGCCGCATGACCGCCGACGGTGTCCTCGCCGGGCGCCGCATCGCGGTCGCCGGCGCAGGTGGCGGCCTCGGCCCCACGGTCGTCCGCGCGCTGGCCGACGCCGGCGCCTGGGTCGCCGCGGCGGACCGCACCGACGGCCACCTCGACGTCGTACGCGATATCACCGGCGACGCCCGCGCGGCAGACCTCGTCACCGCCGAGGGCGCACAGGCGTGGGCGGAGGCGCTTGGCGAAGTTGATGGTCTTCTCCACCTCGTCGGAGGCTGGCGCGGCGGCCAGACGATCGAGGACACCAACTTGGAGGATCTCGACTTCCTGGAGTTGCTGCTCTTCCACAGCGTCGTGCACACCACGCGCGCCTTCGCGCCGCTGCTGAAGGCCGCCGGCCCGCACGGGCGCTTTGCGCTGGTCTCCTCGTCGGTCGCCGGCAAGCCGGTCGCTGGTAACGGCGCGTATGCGGCCACCAAGGCGGCGGCCGAGGCCTGGACGCTGACCTTCGCCGCCGAGCTGGCCGAGACCGAGGGCACCGCGAACATCGCGGTGGTCCAGGCGATCGTCACGCCGCAGATGCGCGAGGAGAACCCGGACAAGGCCTATAAGACGTTCACGGACGTGAGCGAGATCGCCGACGCGCTCGTCTACCTGTGCTCCGACGCGGCGCGCAAGATGAACGGCCAGCGGCTGAGCCTGCACACGTCCTAGGCTGGAGCGCATGCGCGCGTTCGCCTCCGACAACTACGCCGGTGCCCACCCCGAGGTCCTGGCGGCGATCGCGGAGGCCAACGCCGACCACGCCGTCTCCTACGGGGCCGATCCGTGGACGGCACGCGCGACGGAGCTGATCCGCGCGCAGTTCGGTGAGCACGCCCAACCATGGCTGGTCTTCAACGGCACCGCCGCCAACGTCCTGTCGCTCGGCGCGCTGACGCGGTCCTGGGAATGCGTCGTGACGCCCGACACGTCGCACCTGCACATCGACGAGGCGGCCGCGCCCGAGCGGATGGCCGACGTGAAGCTGCTGACGCTGCCGACGCCGGACGGAAAGCTGTCACCGACGCAGATCGAGCCGCTGCTCGCGCGCCAGGGCGATGAGCACGCGCCGCAGGTGCGGGTGATCTCGGTGGCCAACACCACCGAGTTGGGCACGGTGTACGCCGTCGAGGAGCTGCGCGCGCTGGCGAACGTCGCGCACGCTCATGGGTTGTTGGTGCACATCGACGGCTCGCGCCTGGCCAACGCGGCGGTCGCGCTGGGCGCATCGCTGGGTGACATCACCACCGCGATCGGCGCCGACGCCGTCTCCTTCGGGCTGACCAAGAACGGCGCGCTCGGCGTCGAGGCCGTCGTCTTCCTGCGCGATCCCGCGCCCGAGGGCTTCGCCTGGATGCGCAAGCAGCACGCGCAGCTCTCCTCCAAGATGCGCTTCCTCTCGGCGCAGGTCGTCGCGATGCTCGAAGGCGACCTCTGGAGCCGCTCGGCGTCGCACGCCAACGCCATGGCCTTGCTGCTGGCCGAGCGTGTCGCCGGGATTCCGGGGGTGCGGCTCACCCGCCCACCCCAGGCCAACGCCCTCTTCGCGACCCTCCCCCGCGCGCTCGCCGACACCGTCCGCCCCGACTTCCCCTTCTACACCTGGAACGAGGCCACCGGCGAGGTTCGCTGGATGTGCTCGTGGGACACGACCGAGGAGGACGTCGAGCAGTTCGCGGCCGCGCTGGAGCGCGCGGCGGCCGCGGTTCCGGGCGCCGCATAGCTACCGCGTCCTGCCTGCGCGACGATGCTCGTCGTCTAGCAACGCTATGCACGTCACAAAACGACGAGCGTTCGCTCGGCAGTAGGGTCTGCGCCATGCGCTGGTCCGGCCGGGATCTCGTCTCTGTGGTCCTGTCGCTGCTTGCGGCGGTCGCGACCGTGGGTGCGATCTTTGCGGTGTATCTGCGGGCGGAGATCGCTGACCGGCATGCGTTTGCCGATCGTGCGGTCACGGCTCTGGAGGAGCCGGCCGTGCGGCAGGTCGTGGCGCGCCAGGTCGTTGTTGGTGTCCTGGAGCGTGGCCAGCCAGATCTCCTGTCGGCGCGTCCGCTGCTGGAGAGCGTGGTGCAGACGATCGTCGGCACCGGGCCGTTTCGCTCGCTCGTGCGGACCGCCGCGCTACAAGGCCATCATGTGCTCTTCGATCGCGGCGACGCGTTCGTCCTCAACCTCGCTGACACCGGCACCGTCGTGCTCTCCGGGGTACGTAGCCTGGCGCCGAACGTCGCCGCCCGGCTGCCCGAGCACGCCGATGCGACGCTCATCGACCTCCGCGAGCGGCCTTTCGCCGACGACACGCTCAACGCCGCCGACAAGCTGCGGCACTGGTCGATCCTCCTGCCGGCGCTCGCCCTGGTCCTGCTCATCAGCGCGCTCGTCACGGCCAGCGAACGCGGCCGCGCGCTGGCCCGCTACGGCCTGACGGTCGGCGTCGTGGCGACCGTTGCCGCGATCGCGCTGTCGACCGCGCGCACGATCGTCATCGGGTCGGTCGACGGCACCAACGAGATCCCGACCGACGACGTGCGCGCCGCGGTCGGTGGCGTCTGGGACGCGTTCCTCGGCGACCTCGCCGGCCTGCTGCTGATCGGGGCGGTCGTCGGCTTCCTGCTTGCAGCGGGCATCCTCTCGGCGCTCGACCCCGGCGTGGTGCGGCGGCGCCTCGAGCAACTTGCCCGGCGGCCGGAGACGCCGTGGGCGCTGGGGCTGCGCGGGGCGGCGATCGGCGTGCTCGGTGTCGCGGTGCTTCTCTTTCCGAGCCTGGCGCTGCGGGCCATCGCCTACATGTTGGGTGCCGGGCTCGTCCTGGTGGGGAGCACGGAGCTGCTGACCGCGCTCGGGCGATCGCCCTCGGCCGCCCCGCAGGACACCGCGGTGGCGCCCCGTGCGGTTCGCCGCCGCGTCGCGGTCGCCGCCGCGACGGCGCTGATCACCGTGCTTGCCGCCTCCGGCGCCGCCGCGCTCGTCCTGGACGACGACAGCCCGGTGCGTGCCGCCATCACCCCGACAGCCGGCTGCAACGGGCTGCCGGAGTTGTGCAACCGCCGCCTGAACGAGGTCCTCTTCCCCGGGACCCACAACGCGATGGCGGCGGCCGACGTCGCCGGCTGGTCGCTGCCCAACCAGCGCCGCTCGGTGGGACGGCAGCTGACGGACGGCATCCGCCTGTTCTTGTTGGACCCGCACTACGGCCGGACGCTGCGTGGCGGCCGCGTCCAGACCGACTTCGACGACGAGAACCGGGACGCCAACAAGGTGGCGCGCGAGCTGAGCCCGGCGGCGATCGCCGCGTTGGACCGTCTCGGCGTCTCGCTCAGCCGGTCGGGCAATGCGCGCGGCCCGCGCGAGGTCTGGCTCTGCCACACGGTCTGCGAGCTCGGCGCCACACGCTTCACCGACACGTTAAAGACCGTGCGCACGTATCTGCGCGCCAACCCGTCGACCGTGTTGGTGTTGATCCTCGAGTCCTACGTCACCGACGCCGACCTGCAGCGGTCCTTCGACGAAACCGACACGGCGCAGTACGCGGCGACGCTGCGCCACGATCAGCCGCTGCCGACGCTCGGCGAGCTGATCTCCAGCGGCCACCGCCTCGTGGTCTTCACCGAGAAGACGCCGAGCGGCACGGTGCCCTGGCTCAACGACGCGTTCAGCTGGATCCAGGACACACCGCTGGGCGCGCAACAGCCGGGACAGCTGCAGTGCAAGCGCTACCGCGGCACCGCGAGCAGCCCGTTCTTGATGCTCAACCACTGGATCGACCGCTTCCCGCCGCCGGCGAGTGCGAATGGGGCGATTTTGACGCGGGCGTTCCTGCGCAAGCGGATCGCGGAGTGTGAGAAGGCGCGTGGGATGCCGGTGTCGTTGATTGCCACGGATTTCTATGAGCAGGGTGCGCTGATGGATGTGGCGGATGAGGTCAATCGGACGCGGTGAGCGGATGGTTCGTCAGGTCGACAACGTCAGCGTGGCGTGGTCGATCAAGAACCAGCACAAGGCCAACGCGCCGGTGTAGAGGGTGCTGACGGCGGCGGCTGCGAGGAGCCGTTCGCCGAGTGGCCGGTCGCGGGTGGCGCGGACGGCCAGGACGGTCGCGGCGCCAAGGACGGCCTCGGCTGGCAGGACGTAGAGCGCGACGCCGGCGACCTTCGTGATGTCGCCGGCCGGCTCCCACAGCGCGGCCGTGGGCGCGGCGAGCTCGGTGCCGAGGAAGAGCACGAATGCCGCAAGCGCTCCGCGAGCGATGTTGTCCTTGGCGAGGAGGACGACCAAGAACAGCGGCAGCGCCCACATGCCGCACATGGCCAACGGGATGGCGTCGCCGACGCGGATGCCGCCGGTGTCGGGGAAGTGGAGCGTTCCGAGGGCGTCGGCCAGGAACCAGTCGGGGATGAGCTGGAAGATGGAGATGGGGATCAGGACGCCGAGGGCTGCGGACCAGGCGGGGCGGTCGAGTTTGCGGGCCAGGACGACAAGGCCGGCGCAACCGCCGAAGGAGACGGCGAGGATGGCCCAGCCTTTGGAGGGCGCTGGGAGCAGAAGGGCGATGAGGGTCGCGACGGCGTAGGCGAGCGCGGCGGCAGCCACGACGGTGTTGGGCCTGATGATGGGACGCGTGGTGGGTGCTGGCGGGGCGGCGATGGCGCATCAGTACCACAGGCGCTGGGGGTCAGGGCATGGGACTCGCGCCTCGTCGCACTCGCGGCGTTTGCGTCGGCCCGGGTAGCGGGCCGCCCGAGACTGAGGTCGTGGGGCGATGACACCGTCCCACCCGCCGTGCGTTGGTGTTGCAAGCGCTGTTGTGGCGCGTCTTGTTGGTGGTGTTCCGTGCGGGCGTTGGTCGGGGTTGCGGGCGTGGTCTGCTTGGCATCGAGGGGAGTGAGCGGGGTCGGTGGCTCGGGACGTTGGTCTGCCGTCCGCGGATGCTGGGACGCGTGAGGTGCGGGGCGCCTGCCCTCGCATATCAGGGGAGAGACGACCCGGATCTCCGCTCAGCCCCCGAAGCGCTCGATCCCAATCACCGGCCGCAGCGCCCGCGCCTCCTCCCGCCCCGCGAACGCATCCCGCAGCACATCCCCACCCAGCGCGTTGCCGAGCGAGGCCATGATCATGCCCTGGTCCAGCGACAGGTACGAACCCGACACGACCCCCGTCTGCACGTTGACGCTGTCGCGGAAGCCCCACGGGCCGTACATGTCCGGGAAGTTGCGGGCGAGGCGGCCGAGGTCGTCCATCGCTGCGCGTGGCGCAAACCGCAGTCCCAGGAACGCCGCGTGCGGCGTCACCACGCCGTTCGTATACGCCGACGGCGGCGGATCGGGGACGGCAGGACGGTTCGCGTCCGGGCACCCCGGGAAGCCGTGGTCGACCAGCGTGCGGTCCTCGTTGGATGGGTTGCCGTTCGGGTCCATGCCCACCGCATCGACCCCGTAGGCGCCATAGCCACCTTCGGGCGTGTTGGACGGCGAGAAGCCCCAATAGCCGTAGCCCGCCTCGACGAGACCATGGTGAATCTGTGCTGCCACCGTCCGCGGATGGTTGGTCCCCCAACTGGCCGGCGCCCAGCGCTCCTCGGGCACGAAGAGGTCGGGCATCAAGGCCTCGAACATGCTCCCGCCCCACGACGGCACGAGCTTCGTGTTGTTGTAGTCATACACGCCTTCGTAGACCGGCACGCCGAAGTACGTGCGGGTCACCCCGGTCGGACGCGTCTCCTGGAACGCACCGTCGCACGTCTCCGGGAAGGTGCGCACCCGGCCGTAATACTCCTTCTGCGGCAGCTGTCCCTTGCTGATCCCGAGGTAGTCGACGATCCGACTCTCGCTGACCAGCGTGTCGTAGCAACACGGCGAGGCGGCCGGATCGTCAGGCCGGTAGTGGAAGAGCACGCGGTTGACGTCAGGCCGGTAGTAGAAGCCGAAGTCCATCGCGTCATAGAGCGCGCCGGCACGCCGCGACAGCTCCGGGACCGAGCGCTGCACGATCCGCAGGCCAACCGCGAGCCAGCCGTTGTCGACCGAGCTCAAGATGGGGTGGAACTCGTCGGTCGGGGCCGGAGGCCAGGCCGTGAGCTTGGCGCCCGTGCGGTGGTCGTACCAGTTGTAGAACTGACCGGTGTCGCCGAAGCGCTCCATCCCCTCCAGCGTCGTGATGGTCTTGGTCAGGCGCGCGGTCAGCTCGCGCCGGTCGATGATGCCCAGCCGCCGGGCGGCGACCGCGCTCCACATATAGGCGCCGATGTTCGTGGTCGACGTCTGCACGCTCGTCGAGCCGTCGGCGTTGAGGATGTCGGCCGGCAGACCGGATCCGGGATCGGTCATCGCGGCCATCGACGCCCAGGTGCGCTGGGCGTACTGGCGCAGCTGCTGCTGATCGCCGCCACCACCTTCGCCATGACCACCTCCGGCCGCCGCCGAGGCAGCGGGGGCGAGCACCAGCAGCGCGACGAGCGCCGCGACCGTCTTGGACCGCATGGGACAGCTCCCTCCGACCGTTGACCCTGCGGCGGCCGGTTACCCGCCTGCGGCTCAGACCGAAACCTGGAGGTCGCCGTCAGGTCGTCTTGATCAGCCCGCCGTCGATCACGTACTCCGAGCCCGTGACGTTGGCGGTGCGCTCGGAGGCAAGCATGACGACGAGCGTCGCGACCTCCTCGGGCGTCGTGAAGCGCCCGGTCGGGAAGCCGCCCATGCCCGCGACGATCTGCTCACGCGCCGAGGCGATGTCGGTGCCGCTGGCCTTGGCCACGGTGTCGGCCACCCCGCCCTCCCCCAGCCACAGGTCCGTCGCGACCGGGCCGGGCGAGACCGAGTTGATGCGGATGCCCTTGGGCCCGAACTCCTGGGCGATCGCCTTGGAGAAGTTGATCAGCGCCGCCTTGGCCGCTCCGTAGTCGATGACGCCGGCGTCGGGTTCATAGAAGGCGTTGACCGAGGCGGTGTTGACGATCGTGCCGCCGCCCTGCTCGAGCATCGGGCCCAGCGCCGCGCGCGTGGCGCGCACCGCCGTCAGGAAGTTCATCTGCAGCGACCACTCGAACTCCTCGTCGCTGGTGCCGAGAAAGCCCTCCAGCCGTAACCGCACCGCGCCGACGTTGTTGACCAGGATGTCGACGCGGCCGTGGGCCTCGACGGCGGCGGCGATCAGCCGGCCCGGCGCATCGGGCGCGATCAGGTCGATCGCGACCGGCGTCACCCGCTCCAAGCCCTCCAGGGTGTCGGTCATGCGCGAGGCCGCCACGACGACAGCGCCCTCCTCGACCAGCATCTTCGTGATGGCCAGGCCGATGCCCTTGCCGGCACCGGTGACGACCGCGACCTTGTCCTGCAGCTGGAGGTCCATGCCTCCGACTATCTCACCCCTGCGGGTTGACCCCGTAGTACTTGGCCGAGTAGCTGCGATCGGCGCAGGCGACGCCGTCGGTCAGGTACTTGATCGTGCCCTTCAGCTTGCCGTTGACGTACTTGCCGGTGATCTTGACCGAGATCACCGAGTTGCTGGAGCTGCGCAGCGTCGACTTGCCGCTGTAGGAGAACGCGCCCTTCGACGAGATCTTCATGCCCTTGGTGATGGCGTTACCGCCCTGCTGGGTGCCGTTGACGATGCACGGGAAGTTGAAGGACTTGATTGACGTCGCCGCCGCGTTGGTCTGGATGTAGGTCTGGCTTTTGACCTCGATGTAGTACCCGCGCTTGACGCCCGCGAGGGCGACGGCGGGGACCAGCAGCACGAAGGCGGTCAGGACAGCGAGGACGAGGGCACGGCGGGTCATGGGGTTCACTTGCTCCGGAGGGTGAGGGTCTTCTGGGTGACGGTCTTGGTCTTGCCGTTGGCCAGCTTCTGGGAGGCGCTGAAGACGACCTTGAGCTTGTGCTTGCCCTTGAGGATGCGCTTGCCCAGCTTGTTGAGCTTGACGGTGACCTTGGCCTTCTGCCCGCCGTGCAGCGTCACGGTCTTGGTCCCCAGCACGCGCGGCTGGTGCTTCTTCTTCTTCTTGCTCACCGACGACGGGAAGCCGGTGACGTACTCGCGCTCCTTGATCAGGTAGACCAGCGAGCAGCGCGCCTCGGGTGGCCCGACGCAGATCTGGTTGGTGTTGATCGCGCCGTTGTCGGTGGAGGGCGGCGACAGCGTGGTGGTCCCGACCGTCGCGGGCTTGAGGACGACCGGCGGCGGCAGGTTGATGGGCGTGGCGGGCGGGGTCGGAGTCGGAGTCGTGCCACCGCCACCGCCGCCACCACCACCACTGCCGTCGCCGCCATCGCCATCGCCGTCGCCGTCGCCACCATCGCCGTCGCCCGGATCCGCGCCCACCACGCCGGCCAGGCGGCCGATCGTGTTGTCGGTGCTGCCGAACCAGATGTTGCCCGCGTCGTCAGCGCCGATGCCCAGCGCGAACGCGTCGCCGGGCAGCGGGAAGACCGTCGCCGTCGGCGTGGCGCTCGGCACGATCCGGACGATCGCGTTGCCGGGACCGGCGTAGCTCGACGGCCGGACGGTCATCCACAGGGTGCCGTCGGGGGCCGTGGTGATGTGCCACGGCTGGCCGCCGGCCAGCGTCGGGTCGATCGAGGCCACCGAGTACTGCACCATCTGCAGGGTGGCGGGGTCGAAGCGCCCGAACTTCCTCGTGAGGTAGTTGGTGAACCAGACGCCGCCGTCGGGGGCGATCGCGAGGTCGGTCAGCGCCTGGCCGCTGAGCGCGCCCGAGCAGGTGGAGCCGCCCACCTCGCACGGGGCGATCGGGTACTCGTTGTAGTGGTTGCCGGTGCCAACGTAGCTCGCGATCCGATAGCCCGGGTTGCCCGCGTCCTCCTCGGTGAACCACACCCGGCCGGTGCTGTCGACCCCCACGCCCGCCGGCTTGGGATCGAAGCGTGAGCTGCTCTGGGTGGTGTTGCCATCCTGCAACGCGACGTTCGGACCCTCGATGACCGAGCCGTCGTCGAAGAAGGCGACGCGAGCGCCGTAGTAGTTCGGCGAGCCGCCGGCGCTGTGCTCGGTGAACCACGCGCCGCCGCCCGGCGCGGGCGCGACGTCCCACAGGTCCACGTTGCCCGGCAACGTCGCCGCGGCAAAGCCGTTGGACGAGCCCGCCGACAGCGCGGACGGCAGCGCCGAGCCGACCCCGCCGTCGTCGCGGACGTAGTAGAGCTTGCCGTCGTCAGGGTTGAAGGTGACCCCGCGCGCCTGGTTCGCGCAGCAGTTGACGTTCGCCGGATCGGGCAACGGGAAGAAGGCGATGCCGTCGCTCGTCCCCGGCGACGCCTGCGCGGGGATCAGCCGCCCCAGCGACGGTGTCGGCTGGTTCGTGCTGGAGGTCGAGGCGTGCGTCGGCCCCTTCGCCGTGAACCAGACGTTGCCCGCGCCGTCGGAGGTCACCCCCCAGTCGTCGACGCCGTACCCCTCCGGGAAGGTGAAGTACTCCGGCGTCGGCGGGGCTGCGGCCGCTGCACCCGGCGCCCAGACCAGCATCGACAAGGCCAGGACCAACCACGCGCTCCGTCGCATTGGGTGTACCTACCAGTTCCCGGAGCCTCGTACGGGCGCCGCCCGCCCCCAGGTACGCGGTTGTGCGTACGCCAACATCGACGCGCGCGCATGCGAGGATCCACGGGATGCCTGACCCGTTCACGCTCGCCGACCGCATCGCGCTCGTCGAAGCGGCCCGCGAGGTCGCCGGCAGCGGCCTGGTCGTCGGCTCCTCGGGCAACCTCGGCGTGCGCCGCGGCGAGCATCTGCTGATCACGCCGCGCGGCAGCCGACTGGCCGCCATCGATCCGGCCGACTGCGTCTGCGTCGCGCTGGCCGACGGCAGCGTCTCGCCCGACCACGTGCGCAGCTCGCTGCCCTCCTCCGAGCTCCCGCTGCATCTGGCCGTCTACGCGGCGGCGCCGGAGGCGACGGCCATCGTCCACACCCACTCGCACTTCGCGACCGTCCTCTCGACGCTTGTCGACGAGATCCCGCCGATTCACTACGTCACCACCGAGTTCGGCGGGCCGGTGCGCGTCGCGCCCTATGCGACCTATGGGTCGGTCGAGCTGGCCGAGGGCGTCGCCGCCGCACTGGCCGGCCGCTCCGCCGCGCTGATGGCCAACCACGGCGCGGTCGTCACCGCGTCGGCGCTCGACCGCGCCGTCGAGCAAGCCCATCAACTTGAATGGCTCGCCTCAGTCGTCTGGCACGCGCAGGTCTTCGGCACCCCGAAGCTGCTCGGCCAAGAGCAGCTCGGTGCAGTCGACGCGCAGGACCGTGCGCTCGGCCGGCGCTAGACGCCGGTCACACGAACGCGCACTAGGTCGTCGGCGGGTGCGAGATCAGCTGGTCGACCGGCGCGAAGTCGTCACGCAGGCGCGTACCGCCCTTGGCGTACGGCTCCACCTCCCGCCGGCTGTAGTCATACGCGTTGTCCTTCGCAGGATCAAACGCATAGGACCGGGTCGTGTCGGAGGCGATGACGACCTCGTTGCCTTCGAAGGGCAGGCCGTCATCTCCCGGAACGGTCAGGAGCTGCACGTCACGGAAGAGCGGCAGCAACGTCGCCAGCTCGGCCTTCAGGAGCTTGTTGGGGCCGAAGTCGATCAGGTTGAGGACATACAGCCCGCCCGGCTTGAGGACGCGTCGGATGTCCTGGATCCACTCGCGCGTGAGCAGGTGCCATGGCACGGTCAAGCCGCTGAAGGCATCACCGACGACGACATCGGCGCTCCCAGAAGGCAGGGCGTGCAGCGTCGTCCGCGCGTCGCCGACGTGGGCCTGCAGCGCGGGCGACAGTTTGAGACCGAGCCGTTGCTGGTCGAGGCGCACGAGCTCCCCGTCGACCTCCAGCATGTCGGCGTGGGAGCCCGGACGCGTCGCGAGCAGCCAGCGTGGCAGCGTGCCGCCACCGCCACCGACGAAGGCGACGTCGAGGGGACGGCCGGCAGGCGCGGTCGCGTCCACGGCCTTCGCGATCCATTGGGTGTAGGGGTACTCGAGCACCGTGGGGTCCGCGAGATCGACGTGTGAGTGGTGCTCGTTGTCGAGCAGCAGGTCGCGCCCCGTCGGGCCGTCGGACACCTCGACCACCGCGCAGTGGTAGTCGGTCTCGACGTCACACGGCGAGTCGCGCGTGACCGCCAGCGTGCCGAGCAGGAGCGTCGCGACGACCGCGCCCGCGGCCGCGCCGCGGCGAAAGGCCCGCAGCGAGAAGCCCAGCACGAGCCCCACGGCCACCAACGCGAGGCCGATCCCGAGCACGGCGGTGCTGACCGGCAGCAGCGGAACGACGACGAAGCCCGTCCCGAACGTGCCGACCAGCGCCCCGGCCGTCGCGAACGCCGACAGCCGGCCGACGATCGTCCCGCTGGCGTGCAGGTCGTTGAGCTGCAGCCGCGCGACGGTCGGCGAGACCGCGCTGAGCACGGCGGCACTCGGCACCAGCGATGCCACGGTGATGCCCAGCGCGGCGAGATCGCCCTGACCGCGCGCGCCCGGCCCGAGCCAGCGCACGACCGGCACGGTCAGCAGCGCGAGGAGACCGCCGCCGATCACCAGGCCGACCAGCAGCCGCCGCGGGTCGCGGCGGTCGGCGAACCAGCCGCCGATTGCGGCACCGAGCGCGATGCCCGCCAGCACCGCACCGATGATCGACGTCGTCGTCTCCAGCGTGAGCCCGACGTATGGTGCGAGCAGCCGCACCGCGAGGATCTCGAGCATGAGGACCGCGCCGCTGGCGACAAAGACGGTGCCCGCCGCTACGGCCGGCACCAGACCGGCTGGCGTGATGACCGGCGCCGCCGGCTGCTCGCCCTGGACGGCAGCGCCGGGACGACCCTGCCGTCGGGTTCCTGTGGGCATTGCGCGACTCTAGACACAGTTTTGTGCTGAAAGTTGGGCGTCAGTGCCGATTGGCAATGGCCCGCGCGCGGCTCACGCCGATCGCAACGCCTGAAGGTCAGGTGAGGACGTGCTGTGTCAGTCGAACACGGGGTTGCCCGCGCGCACGCTTGCCGCGCGGCCCGTGGGCTTCTCCCAGTCCTCTTGGCGGCCAAGCGGCGTGAGGTCGAGGAAGTAGTAGGAGCCGCCCGTCATCTCCGCGCCGCGCGCGAAGTTCGAGTAGCTGTGGAAGATCCGGCCATCGACGTTCAAGAAGACGCTGAGGCCGGGCATCTCGACCGGCTCGTCGGCGCCAATGTCGACCGAGCGGTAGTTGTAGAGGGTGGGCGCGACCGAGGCGTCGAGCGTCACGTGGAAGTCATAGTTGAAGTCGCTGCCGAACGATGAGTACCACGGGAACGTCCAGCCCTTTCGGGCCTTGTAGTCCTCAATCTTGGCCAGCGGCGCGCGCGACACGTAGGCGATGGTCGTATCGCGGGAGTGCAGATGCTCAAGGAAGCCGTCAGCCACCTCGTCGGCGCCGGCCGAGCAACTCGGACAGCCGTCCTCCCAGCTCGGGTCAAACATGAAGTGCCCGACGATCAACTGGCTGCGCCCCTCGAAGAGCTCGGCGAGCCCGACGGTCCCGTCGAGCCCTGCGAAGCGGTAGTCCTTGTCGACCTCCACCATCGGCAGCTCTCGGCGCTCGACGTTGAGCGCATCGCGCGCTCGTGTCGCCGCCTTTTCCTTCTCCAACAAGGCCGTGCGGGCGGCCAGCCAGGTCTCACGATCTACGATCTGCGGAAGGCTCATACCCCTGAGACTGCCCACCCGCGCCGTATTCATCGCGCCGACCGCCGGGACGGTCGGCCATGCTGCTCAGCCCTCCGGCACTCGCGGCGCGTAGCGGTGATGCAGCAGCAACGGGTTGCCGTCGGGGTCGGCGAAGAAGCCCATGTGGCAGACGCCGGTGTCGAAGGTATCGCCGCCGAAGGTAACGCCACGGCCTTCGAGGGCCGCGCGTGCGGCAGCGACGTCGTCGACACGGAGCGCGAGCATGCTGGTGTTCGGCGCGAACGCGCCGATGCCCATCCTCACCGGGTCGACGACGCTGATCGTCACCGTCCCGGTCTCGAACTCGGCGTAGTTGCGCTCCGGCACGTAGGCCGAGCGCTCCAGACCGAGTGTCTCGCCGTAGAACGCGACGGCGCGCTCGATGTCCTGCGTGGGCATCGACACGAAGTCGACGCCGGTGACGATGGCTTCAGCGGTGCTCATGACGTCAACTCTAGGCGGCGGGAAGGGCGGCGTCGCCTAGGCCGATTGGCAGGCCCTCGTCCGCGGCGCCCGACGATCCTCGCCATAGCATCGGCCGATGCCCGACACCCGCCATCACACCGCGGCCGTGACCGGTGCCACCGGCTATGTCGGCGGCGCGATCGCGCGGCGGTTGCGTGCTCATGGCTGGCACGTCATCGGTCTCACGCGGTCGCCGTCCGACAATGCCGACGAGCACCGGCCGTGGAGCCTGCAGTCCGAGGAGCTGCCCGCGCTCCAGGACGTCGACGTGCTCGTCCACGCCGCCTATGACTTCACGCCGACCGCGTGGGATGACATCAAGGCCATCAACATCGACGGCACGCGGCGGTTGTTCGACGCGGCCCTTGACGCGCAGGTCGAGCGGATCATCTACATCTCGAGCCCGGCGGCGTTCAAGGGCACCCGCTCCCAATACGGCACCGCCAAGCTGCTCACCGAGGCCGAGGCCGCCGCCCGCGATGCAGCGATCGTCCGGCCCGGCCTCGTCTACGGGCCGCAGTCCGGCGCGATGTTCGAACGGCTCTCGCGCTTCTCGTCCCGGCTGCCCGTCATCCCGCTGATCGTGGATGACCGCCACCCGATCCTGATGGCCCACGAGGAGGATGTCGGCGACCTCGTGGCGGCGATCGCCGACGGCCGCGAGGAGCCACCGCCAGGCCGGCCGGTGGTCGCCGCGTGCGCCGATCCGTGGACGCTGCGCAGCCTGCTTGCATCGCTGGCCGCCGCCCGGGGGCAGCGCGCACCGGTCTTCGTGCCGATTCCCTGGCGCCCGGTCGTCGGCGTCCTGCGGACCTTCGAGCGCCTCGGCCTCACCCCGCCCTTCCGCAGCGACAGCGCGCTCAGCCTCGCCAACAGCGATCTGCATCCGTTCTCGGACGCGAGCGGCCCCAAGACCGTGGCCTTCCGGGCGTTTGCGCCCGAGATCACGGTGGCCGGCCCGTGAGCAGCGGCATCGCGGTCTTGGGATCGGGGCCGGCCGGCGTCGCCTGCGCGCATGCGCTGCTCGCCGCCGGCGCCGACGTCACCCTCTTTGACGGCGGAGCACACGCCACCGAAGAGGTCGTCGACCGCTACGTCGAGCTCGGAAAGCAGGAGCCCGACGCGTGGGATCCAGAGCTGGTCGACGCGCTGCGCCACGAGTTCGCGCCCAGCCTTGACGACATCCCGCTCAAGCCCGTGCTCGGGTCGTTGCACGCCTACGCCCCGGACCACCCCGCGCGACCCGACCCCGCCACCGGTGTGCTCGCGATGCCCTCGATGGCCCGCGGCGGACTGAGCACGGTCTGGGGTGCCGCGGTGGCGCCCTACAGCGATCGCGATCTCGGCGAGTGGCCGATCGGTGAGCGTGAGCTTGCCGAGCACTACCGCGCCGTGCTCGAGTTCATGCCCTTGGCGGGTGAGCGCGACGCGCTCGAGCGCATCATGCCGTTGTACACCGACAAGCTCGGCACGATGTCTGCGACCACACAGGCACGCGCGCTGATGGACGACCTGCGCGCCGGCGCCGCTGGGCTACAGCGGCGCGGAATCATCGCGGGCCGCTCGCGGCTCGCGCTGCAGACGACCGACAACCACGGTCCCGGCGGCCGCTGCCGTAACGCTGGGGTGTGCCTGCACGGCTGCCCGTATGGCGCGATCTACCGGACCGATCTCGAGGCCGTGCGTCTGACGGCCAACCCGCGCTTTGCCTACCGTCCGGGCGAGATGGTCGAGCGCCTCGACGAGGCCGGCGAGCAGGTGACGCTGCAGGTGCGCGAGCCGAGCGGGGCCGTCCGGCGCGAGCGCTTCGAGCGCGCCTTCGTGGCGACCGGCCCGCTGGTCTCGACGCAGCTGGCGCTCATGAGCCTCGACGCGTATGACCGCGACATCGAGATGCAGGACTCGCCCTACTTCTCGGCGCCCATGCTGCGGCTGCCGGGCGCGCCGGTCTCGACGCAGGACAGCGGCGTCACGCTCTCCCAGGCCTTCGTGGAGATCGACAACCCCGAGGTGTCACCCAACATGGTGCACATCCAGGTCTACGGCTACAGCGACCTCGTGCTGCGCGAGGTCGCCGGCCGGCTGCGGGTGCCGACGGGCGTCCTCGAGCGCCGCGGCCAGCCGCTGCTCAGTCGCCTCATGCTCGCCCAAGCCTGCATGCACTCCAACAGCTCGGATCCCGTCGGCGTCCGCCTGCAACGCGACGGGACGCTCGCCTTCGCGCTCCCGCCCGACGATGCGCGGCCGCGCGCCCAGGCACGCGCAGCCGGCCGGCTGCTCGTCCGGGCTGCCAAGGATCTGCGGACCCTCCTCCTGCTGCCGCTGCTCAAGGTCTGGGAGCCGGGTCGCAGCAACCACCTCGGCGGGTCGTTCCCGATGGCTCGGCGGCCCCGCGGGGTGCAGAGCGACGTCCTCGGCCGGCCCGGCGGCATGGAGCGGATCCACCTCGTCGACGCGTCGGTGCTGCCGACGATCCCCGGCCCCACGGTGACCTTCAGCGTGATGGCCAACGCCCATCGCATCGGCCACGAGGCGCTCAGCTGAGCGTCACGGCACCAACTCGCCCAGCGTGCGACCGCTGGCCACCGAGCGCGGCTGCTCGGCGGTCACGTCGGAGCCGGGCTGCGCATCGTCGTCGCGACGCTTGATTAGCAGCCACTGCGGCTTGGCAGTATCGCCGCGGCCGGTGCGCTGCAACGCGAAGCCACCGCGGAGCTTCTCGCCGTGCAGGACGAAGACGGCGTGGCCGCGCTCGATGGCCTCGGGCCACGGCACGCGGCCGCCCTGCTCGTAGCTGCCGCGATCCCAGATGATCACGCCACCGTCGCCCAGCGATCCCTCGAAGTCGTTGTGCGACAGCTCGTGGTCCTCGACTTGGACCGCCAGGCGCTTGACCGCGGGATCCATCGACGGGCCCTTTGGAACCGCCCATGAGCGCATCATGCCGTCGACCTCCAGCCGCAGGTCGTAGTGGTGGGCGGTCGCCTGGTGCTCCTGGACGACGAAGACGCCGGCGCTCACACCGCGCATCGCGAACTGCTCGTGACCCTCGACTTTGACCGGCGCGATCGCAACGCCGTCCACCCGCGCCGCCGCCGGCCCCTCGTGCAGCCATGCGGTGAAGACGTCCAGCGCGTCGGGCGGACCTTCCGCGTGGACCGCCACGGTGCCGTCGTCGTCGTTGCGCACCCAGCCGAGCACGCCGAGCGCACGAGCACGCCGGACCGCAGCGTCGCGGAACGCCACACCCTGGACCTTGCCCTGGACCACCGCGCGCACCGCCGTGGCAGCGGTCATGGCCGCGAGAGAGCGGCGTGGTGGATCCCCAGCATCGACATGACGCTCATCGCCAGCAGCTCCCGCGCCCGCTCGCGCGTGATCAGGCCGGCCAGCCAGCGCGCGCTGAGGCCGTCGACCATGGACGTCAGCAGGGCGGCAAGATCCGCCGGCGCGGTGAGCGCGCCGATCGAGCCGTCCTCCTGACCGCGCCACACCGCATCGGCGACCAGTGCCGCCCAGCGATTGCTGGCCTGCGCCAACTGCTCACGCAGGCTCGGGTCAAAGAACGCCGAGGCCATCACCTCGCTCCACAGCACCGAGAGCTCGCGGGCCTGCGCGGGATCTTCGAGCTCGGCAAGCAACATGGCGACGATGAGCTCGGCGCCCGTGCGCTGGTCGGTGCTCAGGTCCTTGATGGTCTGCGCAGCACGCTCGTTGGCGTGCTCGAGCGTGGCGCGAATCAGGCCGCGGCGACTGTCGAAGTGGTAGTAGAGCAGCGAGACCGCGACGCCGGCGCGCTCGGCGACCTCCTCGACCCGCAAGCCGCCCAAGCCCTTGCGCGCGATGACGCTGATGGCCGCGTCGAGGATGGTGCGCTTGCGATCGGCCATGGAAGCAGAATCCTCGCACATGCTTCGCATGCTCAGTGATGAACGACGATCGATGCGAGGGCCGGACGCCCGCAGGCCGGGGCTCAGAAGGCGCCGGGACGGCGGTCCGTGCGGAGCTGGCCGTCGAGCGTGTGGCTGGTGTCGGCGATGACGCCGGAGAACGGCTCGGCGCCGGGCACGTCCCATGCGCCGAAGGCCGGAATCGCAGTGCCGGCGGGCAGCGGGGTGCCCACCGGGTGGAAGTCGCCGTGGCCGGGGTCGGCCAGCGTGGGCGCGAAGACGTTGACGGTGTTGCCGGCGAAGAAGGCCGTGTCGGCGGCGCCGCCGAAGCCGGAGACCGTGCCGGCGCCGTTGGTGTACCAGAGGACGTTGCCGGCGAAGCGGACATCGTCGTCAGCGACGACCGCGCCGAGCCCGGAGCCGCTCTGCGCGGTCCCCGCATACGGGTCGTCGAGGTGGACGTGCTCGTCGGCGCCCGGCTCGCTTCCGGGGTCGAGCACGAGGTTGTTGTAGAAGTACACATGGCGGTTGGGGATCCGCACGAAGTTGTCGCCGTCGTCGACGCGCGTGGTTCCCCAGGCGCCGCCGTCGAGCAGTTGCTGGCAGCGCTCGCGACCTTCGTCGCCGGGCTGGCCGTCGCAGGAGCGGCGGCCGTAGGCCACCTCCATCGCATGGCCGCGCGAGCCGACGCTGTACATGGTGTTGTGGGCCACGAGCACCTGGAAGCCGCCGTTGACGCCGACGCCCGCGCCCTCCATCCCGGTGATCAGGTTGTCGAGCACCGCGATCCCGTAGGCCTCGTAGTGCGTGAACGGCGCCTCCATGAACTGCAGGCCGGTGCCCTGGCCGGCGACGAAGCCGCCCGTGCCGCAGTTCTTGAAGTGGTTGGCCTGGACGATCAACTGCGCCGAGCCGCCCTTGGCATATGAGCACCAGTCACCCGCCGGCCCGACCGTGTTGGCGCGCAGGTGGCCGCCACGCACCGCGACGAAGTCGATGGCGTTGTCGTCGGCACCGCCGATCGTCGAGCCCTCGACGTACACGTTGGTGGACTGGTTGACCTTGAGCGTCTCGTGCGCGTCGGAGCCGTGCAGCGTCACGTCGCGCAGCAGCAGATGGTCGCAGCGCTCGCAGTGAAAGGGATCGTTGGGGTTCTCGATCCCGATGTCGAGGAAGTAGGTGTAGCGCAACCCATAGGCGTTGACCGGCGGCAGGTGGGCGGTGCCCGGGCCGTCCTCGGCCTCGACGATGACCGGCGCTGTCGCGGTGCCCCAGCGGTCCTCCCAGTAGTTGGGGGCATCGCCCTCGGCGATCGTGCCGGGCAAGATCCGGATCCGGACGCCGGTGGTCAGAACCGTGGCCTGGGGGATGCTCCGCCACGCGGCGTCCAGCGTGCGGAGCGCGGTCGCCCGCGTGGTGCCCGTGGCGGTGTCGGAGCCGTTGACGGGGTCGACCCAGAGGTCGGTGACGGTGACCGTGCCGATGTCATAGGCGCCATCGACGGTCGTCGGAAAGCTGTCGAGGGTGACGGGCGCCGGGGCCGGCGCAGGGCCCGGGTCGGGGCCGGTCGGTGTGACGTCCTCTGCCGGCGCGGCGGGCGCCGGCACGGTCACGGGCGTCACCGGTGCCGGAGGACGGCATCCCCACAGGCCGAGCTTGCCGCGACGTGCAGCAGCCGCAGCGGAGCGATCGGCGCCCTTGATGTTCGCCGCGGGCTTGAGCAGCCCGCGGCCCAGGACCAGGCGGCTGACGTCGCGGCCGGAGAGCGTGAGACGCGCCGCGGGCGGGCGCCCGTGGATCGCGACGGTCCGGCGCAGCAGCCGCGCGCGCAGTCCCGCGACGGCCGCACCGGCGCCGCAGTCGCCGGCGCGCAGCGGGACGGTCCCGGCAAGACGAAGCGTGACCCGGTGCTTGCCCGCGCCGACGACGACGCCGCCGGTCACCGTGACCGCCGAGACCTTGCCGCGCTTGGGCATCTCTGCCGCCACGGCAGGCGCCGTCTGCACCGCGAGCAACGCGGCGCAGGCGAGCACGAGCGCAGCCGAACGCATCCCCATGTCCGGGTGATCGGCAGCCGCCGGCCGGACTTGCCCCATCCGGCGCGGTACGCAAGACCGCGTACGCCGCCCCAAAGCGCAGCAGATGCACGGAAAACGAGACCTATGATCGCCCGCGTGATCGCGCAGCGGTGGATGAGTGGATGGACGGCGCTCGGCGCCCTGACGACCGTCGCGGTCGGTGGCGCGTGCGCCGTGGCGATCAGCGGATCGTCCTCGGCGCCACGCCACGCAGCCCCAGCTCCGCGGACGGCGGGCCCCGCGCGGCTGGCCATGAGCTTCGAGGCCAACCGCGGACAGGCGCCGCGCTCGGTCGACTTCCTGGCCCACGGCGATGGCTTTGCCGTCGGCCTGGGACGCGGCCAGGTGCGCGTCGCGCTCTCCTCGCCACAAGGGCGCCTCTCCCACGTGCGGCTCGCCACGGCGGGCGGCACGCTCGGAACGCCCCTCGCCGTCGGCCCGCGTGCCGGCCGGGTGAGCTACCTCGTCGGCGACCGCTCCCGCTGGCTGCGCAACGTGCCGACCTTCGCCGGCGTGCGCTACCGCGATGTCTGGCCGGGGATCGATCTAGCCTTCCGCGGAACCAACGGCTCGCTGGAGTACGACCTCGCCGTCGCGGCCCATGCCGATCCGCGCACGATCGACCTCACGCTCCCCGGCGCCACGAGCGTCCGCAGCGACGGCCACGGCGGGGCGATCGTGGGTGCCCGCGGCGGGGCGACATTGCGGATGGCGCCGCCGATCTCCTTCCAGGACGGGACCGCCGGCCAGACGCCCGTGACGAGCCGGCTCGTCGTCGGTGGCGGCCACATCCGGGTGGCGCTGGGCTCCTATGACCGTTCGAAGGCGCTGGTCATCGACCCCTCGGTCGCGTTCTCGACCTTCGGCGGCGGTCACTCGAGCATCGCCACCGGCGTCGGCGCCGATGCCGCCAACAACGTGTACATCGCCGGAAACGCCGCGCAGGGCGACGACCTGGCCACGACGGCCGGCAGCGTCCAGAGCGCCTACGGCGGCGGCTACGACGACGTCTTCGTCGAGAAGCTCAACCCGAGCGGCACCGCAGTCCAGTACGCGACCTACCTCGGCAGCTCCCACGAGGACTACGCCTACGGGTTGGCCGTCGACGGGGCCGGCAACACCTACATCACGGGGACGACCAACGCACCGAGCGGCGCCGGCGCCTTCCCGACCACGGCGGGCGCCTTCCAGACGGGCTACGGCGGCGGCTACTTCGACGGCTTCGTCGCCAAGCTCAACCCGTCCGGGACCGCGTTGAGCTACGCGACGCTGGTTGGTGGCACCGGGCAGGACGGCAGCTACGGGATCGCCGTCGGCAGCGACGGCTCGGCGTTCTTCACGGGCAACTTCCCCAACTTCGGCGGCTGCGACGGCCTTGCGACCGGCAAGATCTCGCCGTCGGGCGGCGCGCTCAGCTGGTTCACCTGCACGCCGGGCGCGGTCGGCCACGGCGTCGCGGTCGACCCCAGCGGCAACGTCTACGTCGGTGGCCTCGCGCAGGCCGCGATGACCACGACCAGCGGCGTCGTGCAGACCACCCTCCAAGGCGCGATGTACGCCAACAACTCGTTCGTGGAGAAGTTCACAGCAGGCGGCGCGCTGGTCTACCGGACCTTCCTCGGCGGCGGCGAGACCGCCAGCAACAGCGGCGAGGGGATCGCGGTCGACGCGGCGGGCAACGCCTACCTCACGGGCGTCAGCACGGCGCCGTTCCCGACCACGGCCGGCGCGGCGCAGACCGCGTCCCCCGGCGGCAACGACGCCTACGTGATCAAGCTCAACCCGAGCGCGAGCGCCGTCGTCTACTCCACGCTGCTCGGCGGCTCGAGCACCGACCACGGCTACGGGATCGCCGTCGACGGCGCGGGCCACGCCTACGTCACCGGCGAGGCGGAGGAGGGCCTTCCGGTCACGGGCGACGCCGCGCAGAGCTACTACGCGGGCGGCTCGGGCGACGCGTTCGTGTCAGAGCTCGCGGCCGACGGCAAGTCCTTGGTCTACTCGACCTATCTGGGCGGCAACGGCCAGGACAGCGGCCACGCCGCCGCGATGGCGCCTAACGGCAACGTGCTCGTCGCCGGTGGTGCGGGCGGGCCGTTCCCGGTGACCGTCGGCGCGGCGGACACCACCGCGAACTCGGGCGCGTTCGTCGCCGAGATCGGCGCGCCGGTGCCCGGTGGAGGCGGCGGGACCGTCACGACCGGCACCGGGACCGGCGGCGGCTCGCCATCGACGGATCCTCCCGGCACGCCCGGCCCCACAGCGACGGCGCCCGGCCTGGTGCTGACGCTCACGACCTCCAAGGGCGAGACGATCACCGTCAAGACCGCCGAGGGCCAGGAGGCCTACGCGGAGCTCGACCGCCACCTGCTCGGCGGCCTGACGGGCGACGACATGGCGCGTCTGCTGGCCAACGGCGGCTTCAGCGTGCAGATCCCGCTGACCTACCCCGCCTACCCGGGCGCCTACAGCGGCTCGGGCAGCGCCAGCCCGTCGGGCATCCCCGGCTACAACGGCCAGGGCGTCGGCGGCGGCTCACCGGTCGGCTATGACTCGGCGGCCAAGAAGAAGGTCAAGCCGATCGTGCTCTTCTCGTTCAAGAAGAACTTCGCCAAGCTCGGGACCTATAAGTTCAAGGTGAAGCTGACCAAGGCGGGGATGAAGCTCATGCGCGCCGCGGTCAAGGCCAAGAAGAAGCTCAAGGTGTCCGTGTCGGTCTCGGTCGCGGCGAAGGGTCATAAGACGGTCAAGCACACGTCGTCGGTGACGCTCAAGCCGGGCAAGGCGCGCCGCGGGAAGTAGTCACCCCGCCGTCGGGAAGCCCAGGTCCACGCCGCGGTGCGACGGGTCCGCCCAGCGGCGCGTGACGACCTTGGCGCGGGTGCAGAAGCGCACGCCCTCGGGGCCGTGGATGTGCACGTCGCCGAAGAGCGAGGCCTTCCAGCCGCCGAAGGAGTGGTAGGCCATCGGCACCGGAATCGGGACGTTGATGCCGACCATGCCGGCGGTGACGTCCTGCTCGAAGGCCCGCGCGGCGCCGCCGTCGCTGGTGAAGATCGCCGCGCCGTTGCCGAACGGGTTGGCGTTGACCAGCGCAATCGCCTCGGGGTAGCTCTCGGCCCGGACGACGACGAGCACCGGCCCGAAGATCTCCTCGTCGTAGATCCGCATGCCGGGGCGCGCGCCGTCAAAGAGCGTCGGGCCGAGAAAGTGGCCGCCCTCACGGCCCTCGACGGTGAGCGCGCGACCGTCGACCAGCAGCTTCGCGCCTTCAGCGACGCCGGCGTCGACGTACTCCGCCACGCGAGCGCGATGGCGCTCGCTGACCAGCGGCCCCATGTCGACGCCCTCGCCGGTGCCATCGCCGACCTTCAGCGCCGCGATCCGCTCCTGGATCTGCTCGAGCAGCGGATCGGCGCAGTCGCCGACCGCCACGGCAACCGACACCGCCATGCAGCGCTGACCGGCCGAGCCATAGCCGGCTGAGACGAGGCCGTCGGCGGCCAGCTCCATGTCGGCATCCGGCAGGACGACGGCGTGGTTCTTGGCGCCGCCGAGCGCCTGCACGCGCTTGCCGTGGGCGCTGCCCGTCGCGTGCACGTACCGGGCGATCGGCGTCGAGCCCACGAAGGAGACCGCGTCGACCTGCGGATGGGTCAGCAGTGCGTCGACGGCCTCCTTGTCGCCGTTGACCACCGTGAAGACACCATCGGGCAGGCCCGCCTCCGCCCACAGCTCGGCGACGCGCAGCGAGACCGACGGATCCTGCTCTGACGGCTTGAGCACGAACGCGTTGCCGCAGGCGATCGCGATCGGATGCATCCACATCGGGACCATGATGGGGAAGTTGAAGGGCGTGATGCCGGCCATCACCCCGACCGGCTGGCGCATGGTGTAGGAGTCGACCCCGCGCGAGACGCCGGGCGTCATGTCGCCCTTGAGGATCTCCCCCACGCCGCAGGCGAACTCGACGACCTCCAGGCCGCGCTGGACCTCGCCCAGCGCGTCGGCGAGCACCTTGCCGTGCTCGCGCGTGACGATCGCCGCGAGCTCCTCGCGGTGGGCGTGGATGAGTTCGCGGAAGGCGAAGAGCACCTTGCTGCGCTGGCTGATCGAGCTCTGGCCCCAGGAGGCGGCGGCCGCCGCAGCTGACTGCACCGCGCGGTCGACGGTCTGTGCGCTGGCGAACGGCACCCGCGCCGTGACCTGTCCGGTGGCGGACTCCGTCACCTCCCCGAAGCGCTCGGTGCCCGCAGCGTCGGGCGCGCCGTCGATCCAGTGGTGCAGGGTGGCGGTGTCGACATGCGTGCTCATGGCACCGATGGTCTCAGACCTGCCAAACGGCTCTGGTGAGCGCTGAGAGACTCGAAGTCGCACGATGTCCGCCACCGTCACCGACTCGCCCACGACCATCGGCGAACCCGCGCGGACGCGCCGGTTGTCGACACTGCTGTCCTCGACCTGGTTCACGGTCGCCGGCGGCCTCACGCTCGCCGCAGTCGTCATCTACGTCTGCACGTATCCGATGATCGACGGTCGCGCCGGCGAGACCCGCGGCGGCGGCTTCGTCGGCTACGACTGGTTCGCACACCTCTGGTACATCTGGCATCAGGAAGGGTCGCTGAAGGCGCACCTCCTGCCGTCGTTCTTCGCCCACAACGCCACGGGCGTCTTCGACCCGCACTTCGCGTTCTACGGCGGGACGCTCTACACGATCACGGGCGCGGTCGCGCTGGTGCTCGGCCACGACGCGGCGTACGTCGCATCATGGATCTGGGCGTTCATGATGGCCTACGGTGGCCTCTACTGGATGGCGCGCCAGGCCGGGGTGAAAGCGTGGCCCGCCCACATCCCGAGCATCGTCTTCGTCACGTCGCCGTGGTACCTGTCCTCGATCTACGTCTGGGGAAGCTGGGGCCAGAACACCGCGTTCTCGGCGCTGCTGCTCGTCCTCGCCGCGGGGTTCTCGATCCTGCGCGCGGACCGGCTCAAGTTCTTCCCCGCGCTGGCGCTGGCGGCGGGTGTCCTGTTCTTCACGGGCAGCCACAGCCTCACGCTGGCGTGGGCGAGCACCGCGATGACGGTGCTGGGCCTGGTGTTCTTCGCGCTGGTCCCGGCCTTCCGCAGGATGTTCAGCCGCCGCGGGCTGCTGCGGATCGCGGCCGTCGCCATCCCGGCGGGCCTGATCAACGCCTGGTTCATGGTGCCGGCCATCGCGTATCAAGGCAAGACGTGGATCGGGACCAACTACGACATGGCCCGGGGCCTGCTGCTCACGTCGATGTACTACGTCGAGCCCCAGCACATCCTGGCCCTGACGCGGACGCGCGCCGATCCGGGCTCGCCGCATCTCGCACTGCAGCTCCCGCTCCTCGCCGCCATCTGGCTGGTCATCGGCCTGGTGCTCGTCCGCCCGCACTGGCGGTCGCAGTGGCTGCGCACGGCCGTGCTCATGCTCGCCGCGGGGGTCGCGATGTGGCAGCTGATGACCCACAGCTCGTGGATCCTCGGCCTGCCGCACCCCTACGACCAGATCCAGGCGCCGTACCGCCTCGAGTCCTACATCAACATCGCGGTCGCTGGTGCGCTGATCGCCACGCTGGCGTTGCTTGCCCGCTCGCGATCGGGTGTGCGCCGCTGGAGCTGGGTCATGGCCCCGATCCTGGTGCTCGTCCTGCTGCAGGTCGGGGCGCAGCTCCGCGAGTCGTGGGGGCCCGGCTCCTTCGGTCCGCAGTGGAACAGCGCGGCGCCGTACCTCACCAACGACGTGCGGCTGGGGATGGCCGACTACGTCAACTCCGACGTGCCCGAGTTCCAGGCCCAGCAGCGCTACGAATACGCGTTGTTCTCGGCTCGCGACGCCGAGCGCCACGACCGCGGCGTCGCCGTCGTCGACGCCAAGCCCGGCGAGTACGTCGCGAGCAACCTGAAGGTGTCCAACCCCCTGATCAAGGTCCAGGGTGCCTCGATCGTCGCGCGCGACCAGCTCGGCAACGCCTTCCTGCAGGTCGACTCCGACGCCAAGCCCGGCGCGGCGCGCATCGTCGTGACGGCCGCGCACCCGTTCCCGGTCGTGCTGGGGCGGATCCTGAGCCTGATCGGCCTCCTCGGCCTCGCTACGGTCGGCCTCACGCTGCTGCTGCGCGGCCGGCGAGCGTCGGCGCGCGACGTCAGCTAACGCCCGTAGGCTCCCCCTTCGTCGCTCAACTCGAAGGGATCGAATGCAGATGAAGCGCTTCGCCGTCGTCGCCGTGCTCCTCGCCATGCTGGCCGCGTCCGCCGTCGCCACCGCGGCGGGAACGCTGAGCGGCACCTACCAGACGAAGATCGGCGCCAAGCCGTTGGGCGGCCGGCTCAAGGGCACGTGGACGATCAAGTTCAGCCACGGCAACTACAAGGTGAGCGACGACGGCACCGCCGTCGTCCACGGCAAGTACACCATCTCGCACGGCAAGCTCACGCTCGCCCACGAGAGCGGCCCCGCCGCCTGCCCCGGGAGCGGGACCTACACGTTCAAGCTCAGCGGCAAGAAGCTGACGTTCACCCGCGTCAGCGACGGCAGCGCCGCCTGCACCGGTCGCGCCACGGTGCTCGCGGGGCACTTCACGAAGGTCGGCTGAACCCTCGGCCTCGACGCCGCCGCGAAGGCGGCGTCGAGTCGTGGCCGAAGGCCGCGTGCCTCAGCGCTGGTCCAGGTCGATCCCGGCGGGCAACGTGAACGTCGGGAAGCGCTTCGGGTTGGCGCGCGTCTTGGGGACATGGGTCGCGAGCCGGTAGACCGCGGCGCTCGCGCCGTTGGGCGCCGGGACGGTCACCTCGAAGCTGCCGTCAGAGGCCGGTCGGAACGACTTGACGAGCACCGTCTTGTGGCAGGAGACGCGACGCACGAGGTGGATCGTGTCGGCCGGATGTGACAGCGGCAGCTCGACGCGGCCCGCGACCGTCACCTTGCCGCCGGCCGCGGTCAGCCGGGTCAGGGCCATCCGCCGGTGCAGCTTGAGCGGCAGCGAGAGCGCCTTGCCCAGCTCGGCGCGATAGCGCGCCGCGTTGGAGGTGCGGATCGCCCGTGGCGGCAACGCGGCCGTCGTGGTGAAGAACCCGTCCTTGGCGACCTTGGCGCTGGCCACGATCTTGCCGGTCGCCCGCAGCCGGATCTTGACGATGCGCCCGACCAGCGCGCGGTCGGCGGCGCCCTTGATCTTGACCTTGTCGCCGCTGGGCAGGACGTCGAGCAGGATCAGCTTGCGGTCGGTGCACGCCAGCAGCTGAGCCGAGGCGCTCAGCGCCGCGGTCGTCGCGTGCGGCGGCGCCGGCGCACCTTGGGCGACCGTCGGGCCGTCGTTCGGGGGCGGCGGAGGCGGCGGGCACGCGCCGGAGCGGCCGGCCTTCGCCTCGCCGGCGACCGCGTCGAGGAGCGGCTGGCCGGCCAGCGTCAGCGTCGCGTGCAGCGCGCGCTGGGTCAGCGTGTCGCCGTCGATGGTCTGCTCGGGCGCGTGGACCGTGAGCTGCGCGAGCGTCGGCGGAATCTGGATCGGTGGCAGCGCGGCGAGCGCCGGGCCGATCAGCCCTTCGACGGTGGAGAGCAGCGGCGCGGTCAGGCCGTTGAGCGGCGTGAGGATCGCGACCTGCGAGAGGTCCAGCGTCGAGAGGTCGATCGACGCCGTGTCCAGCAGCGTGAGCTGCTGCTGGGCGAAGCCGTCGACCAGCGTCACGCCTTGCCCGAGCGACCGCACGCCGTTGACCTCGCTACTGCCGGTCAGCGACGGGACGCCGGCGGCGCAGCCGGCGTTCGCGGTGGAGCGCAGCAGGTTGGCGCCGAGCAGATCCCCTGTGGCGAGCCGCCCATCGGGCAGCGCGGCGGTGATCGCGTCGCGGATGTCGACCTGGATCGCGTCGGGAAACGACGGCACGAGCAGTCGCAGCGTCGTGACCAGCGGCGCCGGCAACGGGACCGAGATCGGCGGCAGCGCGCTGATGAACTGCTCGGTCGGAAGGTTGATGGCCGGCAGCAGGCTGGCGTCCAGCCCGAGATGCAGGCCGGAGACCGCGCCGGCCGCCCCGGCCTGCAGCGTGGCCGGGTCAAAGGTCGTGTCGGCACTCAGCACCGATCCGGTGAGCAACGACGGCAGCGTGAGTGGCGGCAGCGCTGAGGCCGTGGCACACGGACCACCGCGACCCGCCGTGCTCGGCTCGATCGCCGTCTGGCCCAACACCGTCGTGCGCAGCGCGCTGGCCTCACAGGTAAACGACGGCTCCGCCGCCCCGCTCGTCGCCGGGACGAGCGCGAGCGTCACCAACGCCAGCGCGCTCGCCGCGCCGGCCTTCCCGATCCTTGTCCGTAGGTTCTGCATGGGTTCCCCTCCCTGATGGATGTGATGGTGCTGCTGTCTTGAAGGCGGTCAGCGTCAGCGCAGCGCGGGGCGCCCGGTGACGGTGAAGCGGCCAGCTCGGTGGTCGGCCACGGCGGGCACGCTGAGCTCCGCCTGCTCGATCGCGAGCTCCTGCAGCACATGGGTGATCCAGGGCCGGGCAGCCATGCCAGGACCCCCGGCCACGACCAGTGCGCCGATCCGACCGTCCTCGAAGGGCACGGAGACCCCGACGAGCGCCGTACCCTCCAGCGGCCCGCCCTCGTGGCTGGGCACGATGATCGGCACGTCGGCGTTGATGGCCATCCCCGCGACGCGGAGGGCCAGCGCCTCGCCGCGGGGCGGCAGCGCCGTCCCGCCGTGGCCGGTCAGCCGCAGACCCGCATGGGGCGTTGACGAGGAGAAGACCCAGGCGCGCCGGCCGCGCAGCGCGGTGCGGGCGTCACAGGCCGTGTGATCGTCAGCCAGGGCTCCTTGGACGCCAGCTTCGCTACAACGTTCGTCCACGCGCTGGGCGGCGGCCATCGCGTCGGCGCGCCCCGCAGCGGTGCAGAGTGCCGCCACCACCAGGATCAGGCATGCGACCACGGCAAAGCCCGTCGCATATGCGAGTACTTGCATCTCTCGTCCCCCTGCGCTGCCGCACCGCTCCCACGGTGCGAGATGGTCCGGTGACTCCCGTTCACCGGCTGCTTCCCTCCGTTGCTCCGTATCGCAGAGCATCAGCGGATCGCCGTTGTACCACCTTCCGGGAGCATTGCGATAGAAGTTCATCCGATCGGTTCAACCAATCGCGTTCTGGATTCCTAACCCCTAGCATGCGACAAGCAATGAGGGGGAGCGCTAGCCCGTCCCGGGCACGCTGATGAAGATCGATGCGGGGCTGCGCGCCCTGCTGGACCATGGCTCGCCGGGCGCCGCGCTGCAGGACGCCGATGGCCGCTACGTGTTCGTGACTCGGGACTTCGAAGAAGCCCACGGCTTGGCCACCGGGACGATGCTCGGCGCCACCGACGCCGAGCTGCTCCCGCCGGATGCGGTCGCCACCCGAGCAACCGCCGATCGCGAGGCGCTGGCTGGCGGTCGGGCGCGCTTCGAGTACACCATCAACGGCGGGGTCATCCGTGGCGACGTGCTCGATCTCGAGCCGAAGCGCGCGGCACGGCGTGTCTGGGCGTCGTCCTGCGCGCGATCGAGCAGGAGGACCTGCAGCCCGCCAGCGAGATCCGCAAGCGGCTGCACGACGCCGAGCGGCGCGGGCGCATCGGCAGTTGGGAATGGGACCTGCGCACCAACCTGGTGATCTGCAGCGAGGAGCTGTCGCGGATCTACGGCCGCGAACACGACGATCGCCCCCTGTCGATCGAGGAGTGCCTCGCCTTCCAGCATCCGGGTGATCGAGAGATGGTGGAGCGCCAGATGCGCGGCGCCACGCGGCGCGGCGAGCCGTTCGCCTTCGAGCACCGGATCATCACCACCGATAGCCGGCTGCGGTGGATGCACTGCCAGGGCCTGCTGGAGACCGACGCCAAGGGCCGGCCCGTGTGGGTCCGTGGCACCGACCAGGATGTGACCGAGCGCCACGTCGTCCGTGAGCAGCTCACGCGTTTGCACCGCCGCAGCCAGCGGATCCTCGAATCGGTCTCCGAGGGCATCGTCGGGCTCGACCGGCTGGCGCGCATCACGTTCATCAACGATGCGGCGCTGCGCATGCTCGGCCTGGAGCGCGCGAAGATGTCGGAGGTCGCGTTGGACGAGCTGCTGGTCGTCACCGACGCCCGGCCGGGCACCGAGCACCCGATTCCGGCGACGCTGGCCGACGGCCGCGAGCGTCACCTCGAGCGCGCCCACGTTCGCCAGGCCGACGGCGCGCTGCTGGCGGTGGACTTCACCTGCACGCCGCTGCGCCAGCGCCGGCGCATCGAGGGCATCGTCGTCGCCCTGCGCGACCGCAGCCTGCGCGAGCGCTACGAGCTCGAGATCACCGAGGCGATGGCCGCGCTTTCTGCCTCTGACGCGCACCGCCGCAGGCTGCTGGTCGACATGGTCGCCGCCCAGGAGCACGAGCGTCGCCGCATCGCCGGCGAGATCCACGACGACGCCGTCCAAGCAATGAGCGCCGTTGCGCTGCGTGCCGAACAGCTGGCCGGCTCGCTCGACGCCGTCGCCGCAGAGCAGCTGCATCGGCTCCTGGATGTCGTCCGCGATGCGACCCGCCGTCTGCGCCAGCTGCTGATCCAGTTGCAGCCGCCGGAGCTCGACACCGCCATCGGCCCCGCGATCGAGGCCTACGTGATCTCCTCGTCGCTGCCGTTTCAGCACGTGCTCGACGACCAGCTCACCGAGGAGCCGAGCCGGGAGACGCGGGTGGTGCTTTACCGCATCGCCCAGGAGGCGCTGCGCAACGCGGCCAAGCACGCGCGCGCCACCATGGTCCGCACCGAGCTGGCCGACACCGGCGCCGCCGTCCGGCTGACCGTCGCCGACGACGGCCGCGGCGTCGAGCAGGAGATCTTCAGCAGCGCGCGGCCCGGGCACCTGGGCGTCGACACGATGCGCTACCGCGCCGAACTGGCCGGCGGCCGCTGCACGATTCACAGCGTCCCCGGCACCGGCACGACGGTTGCCGTCGAGCTGCCACACCACCAGGACGGTGAACGATGATCCGCGTCGTGGTCGTCGACGACCATCCGCTCTACCGCCAGGCACTGGCCGACACGGTCAGCGCGGCGCCCGAGCTCGAGCTGATCGGCTCGGCCGGCGACGGGCCGGAGGGGCTGGAGCTGATCCGCAAGCTCGACCCCGAGATCGCAATCCTCGACATCCGCATCGCCGGCTGCGACGGTCCCGAGATCGCGCGCGGGATCGAGGAGAGCGGCCTGCACACGCGCATCCTGTTCATCTCGGCCTACGACGACGGCGCCACCGTGCACCGGGCGCTCAGCGCGGGCGGCAACGGCTTCCTGTCCAAGGACGCCGGCAGCACCGAGATCCGGCGCGCGATCGTCGGGATCATGCGCGGCGAGTTGGTGCTGGCGCCGACCGCCGGCCGCCAGCTCACCGCCGAGCTGCGCCGCCAGCGGCTGCCCGAGAGCCCGCCGCTCACCGTCCGTGAGCAGCAGATGCTCGAGCGCATCGCCGAGGGCCAGTCGGTGGCCGAGATCGCCGAGGGGTTGCACCTCAGCCAGGCGACGGTCAAGACCCACCTGCGCAGCCTCTACGCCAAGCTCGAGGTCTCCGAGCGCGCCGCGGCGGTCGCCGCGGCGATGCGCCGGGGATTGCTGACCTGAGGTCAAGGAGCGGGATCCGATGTGTAGGAGGAGAGCGGGTCGACCTCGTCGCCGTCCGCTCCATCGACGCGGCCCAGCTCGGCGGCGACGGTGACACCGGTGCCGGGATGCTTGCCGTCGGGCGTGTTGCGGGCGACGCCGAGCCCGATGAGGGTCGGCTCGCGGCTGAGGAGGATGCTGCGATGGGGCGGGCTGTTCAGCCAGGCCGAGACGAGATGGCGCGGCGTGCTGGCGCCGCCGCTGCCCAGCGCGAGGATCTCCCCGGCCCACCACCCGGTGCCCGCCGGCGGCCAGCCCACGCGGCGCAACCGGTCGGTGGGGTCACTGCCGGTTGGTGTCACGTGAGCGAAGTAGCCGTGCGCGACCATGTCGGCGGCGTGCGCGCGCGCCGCCGCACCCAGCCGGTCGTCGTGGTGCAGCGCCGCCCGCCCACGCTCCTCGCGCACCTCGTCGATCAGGCACGCGAGCGCAGCGCGGCTCTGCGCGGCAGTCGCGGCGGCGATGGGCGTTTCGGCGCCGTCGCACGCGGCAGCGGCACGGGCGAGCCCGGCGTGGGCCGTGGTCGTCGCCGTCGACGCGGCAAGCGTTGCGGCGCAGACCACCGCCATGGCGCCGGTGCGCGCCGGCGCATGGCACCAACGCTGCTGCACGTTCATCATCGCTGCTCCCTGTGCTGAAGGTCGATCGTCCTGAAACCGGTTTCTTCCCTCAACTCAAGGCCTAAGACATGGTTGAGCACTCTGCAACGCCTGAGCGGCGCAACCTGTGCAGGGTCGGGCCAACTGGTCGCCTGCCTGACGGCATCGGCCGGCCACTCGGCCGGCGCGCACCACGACGGAGCGCTCAGACGCCGAACGCGACGGTGCGGATCACCGGCTCGCCCGCCGCATCGGAGGCGTTGAGGTCGACGGTCGCCACGATCGCGAAGTCGTGATGGCCCTCGGGGTCGTCGATGATCTGGCGCACGGTCCAGGTCCGCGGCGGGTCAGCCGCGGCGGCAGAGCGGTCGATCATCAGCAGCTGCGGCGAACGGGCATCCGCCCCGGTCCCCATCACCTTGTACTCGTCCCAGTAGCTGCCGAGCGCCGCCTCCCACACGGCCTCCCCCATCGCGACCTTTGCTGGCGGGTCGGTGAGCGCGGCCGCCGCGGCCTCCAGCTGAGCCAGCAAGTCGTAGCGGTCCCGGGCAGCGAGCATGACCTTCTGGAACAGCGCGTTGCGGATCATCACCGTGAAGGTCCGCTCGTTGGCGGTGATCGGCCGCGGCGGAGGCGGCCCTGCGTTCTCGGCCATCGCCGCCGAGGCGCGCGCGACGGACTCCGGATCGGTCAGCGCCTCCCACTCGTCCAGGAGGCTGGAGTCGGTCTGGCGGACCGTCTCGCCGAGCCACTCGATGATGTCGTCGAGCTCGTCGGTCTTGACCTGCTCGGGCACGGTCTGACGCAGCGCCCGGTAGGCGTTGCTCAGATAGCGGAGCACGAGTCCCTCTGAGCGCGCCAGGCCGTAGTGCGCGATGAACTCGGTGAACGTGCGCCCCCACTCATACATGTCGCGCACGACCGACTTCGGCGAGAGGTCGGACTCGCGCACCCACGGATGGGTCTCGCGAAAGACCCGCAGCGCGTCCTGCAGCGGCTCGGCCAGCGGCATCGGGTAGGTGACCTGCTCGAGCAGCTCCATCCGCTCCTCGTACTCGATCCCCTCGGCCTTCATCTCGGCGACGGCCTCACCGCGCTCCTTGTTGGCCTGGGCCATCAACACGGGGAACGGATCGTCGAGGATCGCCTCGACGACCGAGAGCACGTCGAGGGCGTGGTGCTCGGACTCGGGATCGATGAGCGCGAAGGCGACCAGCGCAAACGACGCCAGCGGCTGGTTGAGCGCGAAGTTCTCCTGGAGGTCGACGGCCAGCCGCAGCGTGCGGCCCTCGGCGTCGGGCTCTGCCAGCCACTCCAGGACGCCCGCATCGACCAACTCTGACCCGAGCGCCTGGGCCTGCTCAGAGAGCCGCCGGCGCCCGCGCTCGTCCTCGTGGTTGTCCTCCATCAACGCGCGCATCGTCGCGACCGGGTCCCCCGGCTGGTTGACGACGTTGAGGATCATCGAGTGATCGACGCGCATGCGCGACACCAACGCCTCGGGCATCGCGTCCTTGAGCCGCTCGAACGTCTCCTCGGTCCAGCTCACCGCCCCGTCGACCGGCTTCTTGGCGGCGACCTTGCGGCGCTTCTTGGGGTCGTCGCCGGCCTTGGCCAGCGCGCGCGTCCGCTCGATCACGTGCTCGGGCGCCTGCACCACCACGTAGCCCGACGTGTCGAACCCGGCACGGCCGGCGCGCCCGGCGATCTGATGGAACTCGCGCGCCTTCAGGAGCCGGTGGCGGGAGCCGTCGTACTTCGCCAGGCCGGTGAAGACCACGGTCCTGATCGGGACGTTGATGCCGACGCCGAGCGTGTCGGTCCCGCAGATCACCTTCAACAAGCCCGTCTGGGCGAGCTGCTCGATCAGCCGCCGGTAACGCGGCAGCATGCCCGCGTGGTGGACGCCGATGCCGCCCCGGACCAGCTTGGAGAGCGTGCGGCCAAAGCCGGCGGTGAAGCGAAAGCCGCCGATCGCCTCGGCGATCGCGTCGCGCTCCTGGCGCGTGCACAGCTTGGCCGAGAGCAGCGACTGCGCGCGCTCCATCGCCGAAGCCTGCGTGAAGTGCACCACGTAAATCGGCGCTTGATCGGCGCCGACCAACTCCTCCAACAACTCGTGCAGCGGCTCGACCGACCAGGAGTAGGTCAAGGGGACCGGGCGCTGCGCGTCGTCGATCAGCACCGTCTCGCGGCCCGTCCGGCGCGTCAGGTCGGTCGCGATCTCCCCGACGTCGCCGAGCGTCGCCGACATCAACAGGAACTGCGCTTGCGGGAGGCAGAGCAACGGCACCTGCCAGGCCCACCCGCGCTGGCCGTCGGCGTAGTAGTGAAACTCGTCCATCACGACCTGGCCGACGTCCGCGCCGGCACCCTCGCGCAGCGCGATTTTGGCCAGGACCTCTGCCGTGCAGCAGACGATCGGCGCACCGGCGTTGACCGACGCGTCCCCGGTCAGCATCCCGACGTTCTCCGCGCCGAAGATCTGACAGAGCGCGAAGAACTTCTCCGACACCAACGCCTTGATCGGCGCCGTGTAGAAGGTCGAGCGCCCCTCGGCGAGCGCCGCGAAGTGCGCAGCGACCGCGACCATCGACTTCCCCGAGCCCGTCGGCGTGGCCAGCACCACGTTGTTGGCGCTGAACAGCTCGATCGCCGCTTCCTCCTGATGGGCGTAGAGGCTCAGCCCCTGCTCCGCCGTCCACGCCGTGAAGGCGTTATAGAGGGCGTCGGCACTGGGCCGGGTGGGAAGGGCGTCGACGAGAGACATCTGGCGCCCGCCACGCTAGCGGTCGCCCTCAGCGCGCTTCGCGCAGCGCGGCCAAGTTCTCGTGGGAACCGATCAGGTCACGAGACGCCCGTCGGCCGTATCGACAAAGGCTCCGTCCTCCGGCCAGACCACGCGAATGTTTTCGGCCTCCAGGAGGTCCAGCAGATCCTGCCGCGGCTTGGAGGGCACGAGCACCGCGAGGTGCGCCGCGCCGCCGTCGACGAAGCGCTTGTAGTCGGCCAATTGACCGATGGCCATGCGGATGGCGCCGCGCTCTACGGTGCCCTTGGCTTCGAACAAGGTTTTGGTCGTGCGGTCATAGAGGTCGGAGTACAGCGGCTTTGCCTCATCGGGCGGCAGCATCTGGTGCCGGCAGACCTCGTGCTGTCGGCGCCGGAGGTGGTCGCGCAACGCGAGCACCAGGGTCTGCTCGCGGCGCTCGGCTTCGTAGGACTCGCGGTTCGGGTTCACGAAGACCTTCTCGGTCCACTGCTCTTCCACGGGTACCTCAGAGACCCCCTTGGCCGACAGCACCCGATCGAGCTTGTTCTGCCCGGGCTTCGGCGCGATGGTTACCGGCCGTAGTCGAAAGACAATGACATTGCGAACCTCGCCGTCTCCGGTCTCGGGCGCATCGGTGGTGTACCAGGGCTGGCGCGCGTCAAGGACGAACTCGTCCTCGTAGGTCACGGTGCCCCGTGCGCCCATGAACAGTCGGAGCGCACGACCGTCCTCGGCATGCTCGAGGATCGAGCGGTTGCCCGAGATCATGCGTTGATCGCCGCGTTGCCCCTCGCCGGTGTAGTGAAAGCAGTGGTCCTCTCGCCAGCCATCGAAGTAGCCGTGCGGCTCACCGGCGACGGCGTCAGAGAACAGCAAGACGTTGGGCGACACCTTTGACGGTCCGATGCCACCCTGCGTTCGACCGCCAAAGATCGCCTGCAAGGCCTTGCGCTCGATCTGGTCACCGGGCTTGAGCGTCCATTCGGGCATGGCACGCACCATAGCCTTCATCGGATACTCAGATCAAGAGTTCAAACGCGCCAGCCAACGGCTGGCGACACCACGAACGGATGCCAGCAGGCCGCTTGGTGGTCGTGCCCCAACGGCAAGCCGCCGCTCGGCATCACGCAGCTCCTCATCGCGCGCCCGGACGATCGCGTGCGTGCGCTCCATCTCGGCGACGGTCTCGGCGTGGACGCCGGCGAGCACCTCGTACTCGGCCTCGGCGCGATCGCGGCTCTCGCGCAACAGCGCGTTCTCGCGCACCAGCGTCTGCTCCCGGCTCCAGCCCATCCACTGCAAGAGCACCAGCCGGCTCATCTCGCGCAGCGCCACGTCGGTGCGCGGCGCCGCCGGCGCCAGATCGCGCAGCAGGCCGACGATGGCAACGGCGTGGTGGCGCGCGTCGTGGTGCGCGCTGAGCAGCCCGCGGTTGACCGCGCCCATCGCGGGGTCATAGCGCTCGAGATCGGCACGCAGATCGGCCGTGTCGAGCGCGGCCGGGGTCGTCACGCCCGCAAAGCCGTCCTCTGCCAGGGCCGGGTAGGACTCGCCGGTCACCCAGCCGCCCGCGCCGCGCTGGTCAAAGACGTAGGCGGCGCGGCCGCAGGCCATCGCCTCGAGGATCGCGCGGCCCTGGCCGATGACGATGTGGGCACCGGCGATGGCCGAGGCGGCGTCGGCGGTCGGGCTGCCGACGTGGGCGCCCAGCTGCTGTGCCTCGATGCCCGCCGCCGCGCACGCCTGCACCGCCAGATCGCGACGGCTGCCGTCCAGGTAGTTACCCAACAACAGCGCGCGCCGTGCACGGGCCGGCAGCGCGCCCGTGGGCCGGAAGCGATCCAGATCCACCGGCTGGTGGAGGCGGACGACCGGTGGACTTGCCGCCGTCGCCGCGACCCATCGGGCCACGCGCCCGTTCATCGCGACGACCGTCTGGACGAGACCGGGCAGTTGGGGCGGCGTCTGGAGGTCGTGGACCTCGCTGTGGGCGACGTAGAGCTGCGGCACGTCCGCAAAGGCCGCGGCGAGCTCGTAGGAGGTCGCCGCGTCTTGTGCGATAACAACGTCGGGCCGCTCACCTCCGGGGTGGGCGCCCGTGCGCACCTCGATACCACGGCGCGCAGCCTCGTCGGCCACCCCACCGAGGACCTGCGCGGAGATCGCGGTCTCGTGCCCGAGGCGCTGGAGCTGCTCGGCGAGCGTCAGCAGATAGGTCTCGCTGCCGGCCCACGCGTCCAGCTGATATGTCCCGAGAAGGATGCGCATGGCAAAGGGCCGTCAGATCAGCGGCCGCGAACGGCGCACCCTA
Organism: uncultured Conexibacteraceae bacterium; assembly: GCA_963836485.1. Lineage (GTDB taxonomy): Bacteria > Actinomycetota > Thermoleophilia > Solirubrobacterales > Solirubrobacteraceae > Baekduia. The sequence goes on from CAWIJS010000015.1 coordinate 148,945, forward strand.
TCCGTCACGGAACGCGGCATACGCCGGCCGCTTGCGACCGGTGGGGTCGATAAGGCCGCGACGGTCCTCGCGCCCGTCGGCCTCGGCCGGCGCGTCGTACAGCGTGTAGTACCCGAGCGTGTCGATGCGCTCGTTGGTGCGGACGACCCGCAGGACATCAGTGATCTGCCGCGCTGCCCCGGCCTCACTGAAGTGGAAGGTGAACTGGTCGTTGACGTTCGTCGGCGCCGTGAACTCCGAGAGGAACAGCCGTGGTCCGGGCCTGCGGCGATCGCGCCGCAGGTAGCGGTCGATCGTGCTCCCGAGCGTGTCGAGGTCGTTGAAGTCGGCGTAGCCGGGGCCGAGCGACGCGGCGTCCATGTCGATCTTGCGGCCGGTGAAGGGGTTGTGCCCGTAGAGGTCCATCCGCGGCGGCCGGCCGTTGGGGAGCTTCATCGCCGGGATCCAGAACAGCGGCCGGATGTCACCGGCCGTGAACGTGTTGCCGCCGATCACGAGGTTCTTGGAGGACGCGGCCTTCAGCGCACCGTAAGACGCGTCGAGCAGCCGGGCGTAGCGGCGCGGACCCGCGAGCTCGGCCTTCGTGCGCGGCGGGCGATAGCCGGTGAAGCGCGTCGTGGCCCACCAGCGGCTCAGGTTCGGCTCGCCCCAGATCTGCCACAGGTGGACCTGCGGCCAGCGTCGCGCCGCTGCGCGCAGGAAGTTGGTGTAGTCGGCGTCGCGGGTCGGCGGCACGTTGGGCGCGTGCTCGCCGTTGGCCCAGCCCGGCGTGTACATGACGCGCACCATCGTCCGCATCCCGAACTGTGGGGCCAGGCGGATGGCGGCGTCGATCGATGCCGGCCAGTGGTAGGCCGGGTCGTTGGGGTCCAGGACGTCGGCCGGCTTGTCGTGGGCCACCTGATCCCAACCAACGCTGAGCAGGAGCGTCCGGACGCCGAGGTCGCGGTAGATCGGGAACGTCGCTTCGGGGTTGGGCTCGTAGGTCGCCCAGAGCCCCTTCTTCGCCGAGTCGCGTGCGCCCGCGCCGGCGGCCGAGATCGCCAGACACAGTCCGGCGACGAAGACGACCAGGAGCGTCCTAATACGCACCGGTACCGCGGATCACCGCCGCGAAGCTCAAGGCCAGCAGCCGTGCGTCACGGCCGAGCGAGAGGTTCTCGACGTACTCGCGCTCGACGGCGAGGCGCTCCTCGAAGTCCAGGCGACCGCGGCCGTAAACCTGCATCGGACCGGTCAGCCCCGGGCGGACGACGAGGCGAACCGCCCGCGCTTCTGCGTCATAGCGCGCGACGAGGTCGAGCTGCTCAGGGCGCGGACCGACGAGACTCATGTCTCCCCGCAGGACGTTCCAGAGCTGCGGCAGTTCGTCCAGGCTCGTCTTGCGCAGCAGCCGGCCGACCCGCGTCACGCGCGGATCGTCGTGCAGCTTGAACACGGGCGTGGCCAGCGCCGCGACGTCGATGACCTCGCCGACCCGGTCCTCGGAGCCGCGGACCATCGTGCGGAACTTCAGCAAGGTGAAGGGCTTGCCCTCGCGTCCTCCGCGCGACTGGCGGAAGATCGCCGGCCCGCGGGAGTCGAGCCGGATGGCCACCGCAATGACGGCCAGCAGCGGGCTCGCGAGCAGCAGGCCGATGGCGGCGACGAGGATGTCGATGGCCCGCTTGGCCACCGCCGTGGACCGCGAGACGTGCCAGGTGTTGTACTGGAGGACCGGGAGCTCGGCGATGTGGTCGAGGCGGACGGCCGTCCCGAACATGCCGCGCGCGGGCGGGATCATCCCGAGCTTGGTGCCGCGCGCCCGGCAGGCCGGCACGAGCTCGCGGATGAGCCACTCGTCGATGGCCGTCGAGGCGATGACGATCCGCTGTACCTGGCCGCCGGCCGTCTCCTCGATGCTGGCCAACAGGCCCTCGGCATCAGACGCCGCAGTCGTCTCGACGACCGCGACGACCTCGAGGTGCATGTCGGGAAAGAGCTCGAGCTTGCGCCGGACGCCGCGCTCGAGCGGCCCGGTGCCGACGATGACCGTGCGCTCCGGCGGAGTGGATCGGCGCCAGGCCGCGCGCGCGGCGGCACGCAGGCCGACGCTGCCGCCGAGCAGCGCGACGACCAGCGTGGAGAGGGTCAGCACCGAAGGCTCGCCGCCGCCGACGATCCGCGTGGCGATGACGGCGACGGCGACCACGAGCAGGGTCCAGCTCAGGAGGGCGGGGACCTCTTCGGCCGTGGTGTGGCGCATCGACTGGTGATCGCGGTCATAGAGGCCAAGTGTCTTGGCAAACCCGGCGGCGCAGAGCGTCACGATCGCCGTGGCCGCGGCCCGTTCGAGCGCGCTGCCACTTGCCGTGCCGGTGGCCATCGTGGCGCAGAGCACCGCAACAACATCGGCGCCCAGCAGCAGGCGGCGCCGCAGGACGTCGGCCGTAGGCCAGGAGGTGACCGCGGGCCGGCTGGTCTGGCCGGCCGTCGTGGCCGGCGGGCTCTGGACCCCGTGCTCGGAGACCGCCATCAGCGGCTCCCGGGCACGCGGCGCGACAGGACGGCGGCGCCGGTCAGCGCTGCCCCGAGGACGAGGACCAGGCCGCCGGTGCCGAGCGCGACCGCGGTGCCCGAGATGCTGGAGGCGGCGGGCCGAAGACGTTCGGTTGTCGGAGCCTGCGCCGCCGCAACAGCCGTGGTCTTCGCGGTCGTCTTTGACGGCTTGCGCGCCGTACCGGCAGCGGCAGAAGCCTTCTTGGCCGGCGCGATGCCTTCGCCGAACAATGCGGACTGGTCGTCGGCGTTCGACGACGAACCGCTCTTCTGCGCCCCCGACGAGCCGCGATGCGTACTGCTGTCGGTCGACGCGCTGCCGGTCTTGCGCGCCTCGTCGAGCGGGATCGCGTACTCGGTCCCCGCCGGACTGTCGGGCTGGTAGCTGGGCGCCTGGGCCGCCGCGGCCGTCCCGGAAACGCCGCCGAGTCCCGCCAGGGTCACGACGACGACAAGCCACCCACCCTGGCGGCGAGCACCTGCGATCTGCACCCTCAGGACGTCTCCCGCATCGCTCGGAGGACGATATTTGCAGCTTGGTCAGGCAACTTCGCCAACCGTATCGCGTGCGCCGACCGGAACCACCATCATCCGGACCGCGAAGGTCGCTAGGGTCCGGACGCGGTCACCGGTCATCTTCCGGTCGGCCCTCTCGAATCGTGCGTCTGGTCGCCCTGGATCCTGCTCGATCACAGCGTGTCAGCGACGCGTCGCTGGTCCTTGCGCCGTTCGGGGTGGCGCTCGGGGTCAGCGCCGGGTGGGAGAGCTTCTACGACGTCACGCTCTGGGGTCCGCTGGCGATCGTCGCCGCGGTGGTCCTCATCGCCGCCATCGTGCTCCGCCCCGAGCCGCTGCCGTCGGCGGCCCGCCTCCTGGTGATCGGGCTGGGCGCGTTCGCGGCATGGTCGCTGGCGTCGGGCTGGTGGGCGGAGTCGAGCGCCTCGGCCGCCGTCGAGGGGCAGCGCTGGGCCCTCTACGCGATGGTCGTCGGCGTGGTGGCGGTGCTCGCGCGCAGCGAGCGCGAGCGGACGGTCGTGCTTGTCGGGATGACGGTGGGCGGGCTGCTGGCGGTCGCCGTGCTGGTCGTCCACTTGCTCGGCAGCCATGGCGTCGACGAGTTCTTCGCCCGGCGCCTGTCCTACCCCGTCGGCTACATCAACGGCCAGGCCGCGGCCTTCGGCCTCCTGGTGTGGCCGTGCATCGCGTGGGCCGAACGTAGCCGCGTCGCGGTGCTGCGCGGCGCCGGCGCCGCGGGCGCCGTGCTGCTGCTCGGCCTCCTGCTCCTGACCCAGAGCCGCGGGGCCGTCCTGGCGTTGGTCGGGACCCTTGTCGTCGTCCTCGTGCTCGTGCCTGGTCGCCTGCGCCGGGCGTGGCTGCTGGTCGTGGTCGGCGCCGGGGTGGCGGCGGTGGCCGCACCGCTCCTCGATCTCTACGGCGCCAAGCCGATCACCACACCGCCAAGCACGGGCGAGATCCGCGACGCGCTACTCCCGCTGCTGCTGGCTGGCGCGGTGGTGGGGCTCGTCTGGGGCGGGCTGACTTCGGCCGCGCTGCGACCGCGGTGGGAGCGGCCCACCGTCCAGCGCGCCGGTGTGGCGATCCTCTGCGCCGGGGCGCTCATCGGGCTGATCGGTGGCGTCGCCATCGTGGGCAATCCCGTCGACCGCATCGATCACGCAGCCGATCAGTTCACGTCGTTGGACACCAACTACGCCCCCGGCGACTCGCGGCTGCTGAGCGGCAGCGGCAACCGCTATGACTACTGGCGGGTGGCGGTGGACGCGTTCAAGGACCACCCGCTCGACGGCGTCGGCGCCGGCAACTACCCACGATCCTGGTTCCAGCTGCGCCAGTCCCAGGAGAACGTGCGCCAGCCGCATTCGCTGTGGTTTCAGACCGCGGCAGAGACCGGCATGGTCGGCCTGCTGCTCATCCTCGCGGCGCTCGGAGCGGCGGCCGTCGGCGTGGGTCGGGCGGCGTGGCGCGCGCAGAGCGAGCGCCAGCGCTTGCTGGCCGTCGCCGGCCTCGGCGCGTTCACCTGGTGGCTGCTGCAGACCAGCGTCGACTGGCTGCACCTCCTCCCCGGCCTGACCTGCGTGGCGCTGGTCAGCGCGGTGATCGCGGTACCGCGCCGCGAATCTGCGGCACCTGACACCGCTCCGGCCTCCGCGCGTCCGCTGGCCATCACCGCCGCGGTCGTCGTCGTGGTCTGCGTCGCCGCTGCCGGCGTGGGCCGCACCACATTGGCGACGTTCGTCCTCAAGGACGCGCGCAACGCGCTGCCCCAGGATCCGCAGAAGGCCATCGATCGCAGCCAGGCCGCGCTGCGGCTGCGACCCGGCGACGTCGACGCGCTGGTCATCGAGGCGGCGGCCTCGGCCCGTGCCGGCGACTACCGCGCCGCCCGCGGGGCCCTACTCGAGGCGACCGCGCTGGAGCCCCACAACTTCCTGCCCTACGTCCTGCTCGGGGATCTCGCCACCCGGCGCGGAGACGCCAGCGCCGCCCGCTCGGCCTACGCCCGGGCCGCCGCGCTCAACCCGCTGGACCCCACCATTCGCCGCTCGCTGCTGGCCGCCCGGCAGGGATGATCGATGGACCCAGCCGCCCGAACCGCCGTTGCTAGAGTCGCCGCGATGCGTGAGGAGGGAGCCGGGTCCGAGCCCGAGGTGAGCGTCTCGGTGCTGATCCCGGTCCTCAACGAGGAGCGTCATCTCCGCACGGCGGCGGCAGCGATGCAGCGCCAGGAGTTCGACGGGCGGCTGGAGTTCCTCTTCGTCGACGGCCGGTCGACCGACGCGAGCCGCGCGATCCTGGAGGAGCTCGCGGGCGCCGACCCGCGCATCCGCGTCCTCGACAACCCCGCGCGCCGGACCGCGGCCGGGCTGAACGTCGGGCTGCGCGCGGCGCGCGGGCGCTACGTCGCGCGGATGGACGCCCACAGCGTCTACCCCGAGCGCTATCTGCAGCGCGGCGTCGATCGGCTCGAGCGCGGCAATGGCGATGGCGTCGTCTGGGTCACCGGGCCGCAGCTGCCCGTCGGCGACGGGCCGTGGTCAGAGCGCGTGGTGCTCGCGCTGTCGAGCTGGATCGGCCGCGGTGGCGAGGCCGACAAGTGGCCGGGCGCCGTCGACGGCGACGCCCACGACGAGTTCCCGCTGACCACCAGCGTCTTCACCGGCGTCTGGCGCCGCGCCGACGTCGACCGTCTCGGCGGCTGGGACGAGGGCTGGCCGGTCAACCAGGACGCCGAGATGGCGGCGCGGATCCTGGCCACCGGCGGCGGCATCGTCTGCCGCCCCGACATGGGCGCCCAGTACGTGCCGCGTAACTCGCCGCGGGGACTGGCCCGCCAGTACGGGCGCTACGGCTTCTACCGGGCCAAGACGTTCCTGCGCCATCCGAGCAGCCTGCCGCGCAGCCGCTGGCTGTCGGTCGGCGTGGTGCTCGCGCTCGCCGGGAGCCTCGTGCCCGTGCGGCTGATCTCCTGGCCGAGCCGGACCGCGACCGGGGTCTACCTTGCCGCCGTGGCGGCGATCACCGCCCGCGCCGCGCCGCGCGCGGGGCGTCATACGCCGTTCCTGCCCGTGGTCTACGTGACGATGCATGTCTCGTGGGGCGTGGGCTTCCTGCTCAGCCTGGTCAAGCACCTGCCGCGACGGGCCGCGCTGCAAGCGTGGCCGCGCCCGTTGGAGCGCGACGAGGCTTGAGCGTCCGCACCGACGCGCGCTGGGTCGGCAAGGCGCTCGTGCAGCAGGCCGTCGGCGCGCTGCCGCGCGGCCATCGGGTCAACGCGCTGCTGCAGCGGCGGGTGACGGGGCGGTTGCCGCGCCAGGGTGAGGTCTTCGTCGCGCACGTCGCCGAGCAGGCTCGCCATCAGCGCGTGCTGGCCGAGCTGCGACCCGCGCTCATGACCTCCGGCCTGCGGGCCTTCGAGTTCGGCGCGGGCTACGACCTGCTCGGGCCGATGGTCCGCTGGAGCGCGGGCGTCGACGCGCAGACCCTCATCGACCTGCGGCCCGTCCTGGCGCTGGACCTCGTCAACGACACGCTGGGCAAGTTCCACGGTTGGCACGCGGAGCTGGAGGCGGCGGCCGAGCTGCCCCTACGCCGCCCGTCGGCCGAGCCGGTGACCGACCTCGCCGAGCTCGAGGAGCGCTTCGGCATCCGCTACGAGGCGCCGCGCGACGCGACCGCGACGGGCCTGCCCGGCGCGAGCTTCGAGCTCGTCACCAGCACCTGGACGCTCGAGCACATCCCACCCGCCGAGATCGTCCGGATCCTGCGGGAGATGCGCCGGCTCGTGACGGCCGACGGCCTCGTGAGCTGCCTGGTCGACCTCAAGGACCACTTCTCCTACTTCGAGCCGTTGCTCTCGCCCTACAACTTCCTGCGCTTCTCCGATAGGGCATTCTTACTAGTCAACCCCAAGCTGCAATGGCAGAGCCGCCTGCGCGCGCCGGAGTACCGCGCGCTGGCCGAGGCGGCGGGCTTCGAAGTCCTGCTGGAGGTCCGAGAGCCGGGGCTGCCGGAGGATCTCGCGGCGTTGGACGAGCTGCGCGTCGCCCCACGCTTTGCGTCGTTCAGCCGCGAGGAGCTGGGCGCGCGGACCGTGCATCTGGTGCTTGCGCCGCGCTCCTGAACATCGCCGCGAGCGCGCTCGCCAGCGCATCGAGGTCGTGGCGGGCCTCCACGCGGTCGCGGGCCGCGCGCTGCATCGTCGCGGCGCCGCCCTGCCGGTCGAGCACGGCGACGAGCGCGCGGCAGAGATCCTCGGCCGACGCGGGGTCGGCCAGAAACCCGGTGACGTCTTCCTCGACGAGCTCCTGGACGCCGGCGACCCGGGTGCCCACCATCGTGACCCCGCAGGCCGCGGCCTCGATCAGCGTGTTGGGCAGGCCCTCGGTGTCGCCGTCGGCCTGCACCAGGCTGGGCTGGACCAGAAGGTGCGCCTCGGCAAGGCGGCTGCGGAGATAGACCTGGTCGCGGGCGCCGGAGAACGTGCAGCGGTCCTCGAGATCCAACGCAAGCGCCTGGGCGCGGCACGACTCCAGCAGCGGTCCCGCGCCGACGAACTCCACCCGCAGCCGCGCGAGCACCGGCCCGCCGAGCGCGAGCGCGCTGAGCAGGACCCGCTGGCCCTTGTAGTCGCGGAAGCTCGACACGCAGAGGACGTCGACCGGCCCGGCCGCGGGCAGCTCGCGCGGCGCGAAGGCATAGCGATTGAGATCGAGGCCGTAGGACCGGCGCAGCAGCCGGTCGGGGGATGCTCCGAAGTGCTGTAAGAACCGCCAGTGGTAGTCCGAGACGGCGACCACCGCCGCGGCGTCCCTGAGCCGCGTCCGCAGCCCGCGCTGCGAGACGAAGATGTCGTGGGCATGCGGGGTCACGCTGTAGGAGATGCCGGTCAGCGCGCTGATGACCCAGGCCGCCAGCGCGGGATAGGTCGCGAAGTGCGCGTGAAGGTGCTCCACCTTGCGGCGGCGGACGGTCGCCGCATGATCGAACGCCAGCAGGGTGGTGACCAGCGCCTTGGCCAGGACGCGCGGCTCGGCGATGTGGTCGGCGACGACGCGGGCGACGATCCGCGCCACCGACCGTGGCGCCCGGACGAGCTCACGGGCGAACGCGACGGCGCCGCGCGGCAATGCCGCGCGGCGCGCGCGACCGACCCAGCGGCTGGCCTCCTCATGGACGACCTGGTCGCCGGCGGGGAAGAGCGACAGCAGCTCCACGTCCATCTCCGGCAGCTGCGCGACCCGGTCAAGCTCACGGACGACGAACGTCTCGGTGGTGAGCGGGAACCTCGATACGAGGTACGCGACCCGCGTCATCCGCGGCAGCCTAGCGACCGGTCGATGCTGGTAGCTTGGCGGCGCCTTGCCCCTGGCCGCCGTCACGCTCGTCGATTACGTCACCGGCGGCGGCGCGGAACGCGCAGCGGTGGAGATCGCTATGCGCCTCGGCCCGGATGTCCGGTCCACCGTCGTCAGCTCCCGGCTCGACGCATCGGCCCGCACGCATCCCAAGTACGCGGCGACGATCGCCGAGCTCGAAGCCGCCGGCGTGCGCTGGATCGGGCTGGGCCGCACGTCGACCGCTCGGTTCTGGGAGTGGCGGGCGCTGGTCTCGCTGCTGCGGCGCGAGCGCGTCGACGTCCTGCATTCGCATTCGTGGGGCTCGAACTTCTGGGCGCCCGCGCTGGGCGCGCTCGGCGGCGTACGGGCCATCGTCGCCCACGAGCACACGCCGTTCGCACGGGCCGGCGGCCTCCGGCACTGGGGCACGCAGGCGCTGGTCAACCGCTGGGTGGCCGGGCTGTGGGCCGACGCGATCGTCGTGCCATCGGCGTGGTCGCGCGCGATGCTCATCGAGCATGAGGGCGTGCGCGCGGAGAAGATCCGCGTCGTCCCCAACGCCGCGCATGCCGTCGCGTTCACCGGCGACGAACTCGCCACCGTGCGCGCGGAGCTCGATGCCCCGAAGCACGCAGAGCTGGTCGTCATGGCCGCGATGCTTCGCCCGGAGAAGGCCCAGGACGTGCTCATCCGCGCGATCGCCGAGCTCGCGCCATCGCATCCGCATCTGCAGCTGCTGCTGCTCGGCGGTGGCACGCCGCAGCGCCCACGCGGAACCCAGAACGAGCTCGAGGCACTAGCCGCCTCGCTTGGGATTACGGAACGGATCCGGTTCCTCGGCCACCGCGAGGACGTCGCGCGCATCGTCGCCGCCGCCGACGTGGCGGTCCTCTCCAGCCGCGGGGAAAACCTGCCGCTCGCGATCCTGGAGTACATGGAGGCCGCGACGCCGATCGTCACCACCGACGTCGGCGGAGTCCGGGAGCTGGTGACCGATGGCGTGCACGCGCTGGTCGTGCCGCCCGACGACCCCGGCGCGTTGGCACAGGCGATCAACAACGTCCTCACCGATCGACAGGCGGCGCAGGAGCGCGCGGCCCGCGCGCGCGCCCGGCGGCGCGAGCGCTTCGACTGGGACACCATTGGCAGCCAGGTGCGCGCGCTCTATGAGGAGCTGCTGGTCGACCAGTCCGCGCGCGGCCCGGCGCCGCTGTAGCGGGCGAGCAGCTCACGGTCTGACGCCGCCAGCTCGGAGCGCCGGCCGATGAAGTACGTGCCCGATGCACCGTCCTCGCCGCCCGGCGTCCTGGCTAGCCACCCATCCGCCCGGGCCAGCACCGCCGTAAGCACAGCTGAAAACGCACCGAACAGTGCGCGCAACGGCCGGTTGGAACCGGCGACCGCGCGCAGGAAATAGCCCGTCGCCCAGCCGAGCGCCATTCCCGGACCACACGCGACACCGGCGTCGAGTTCCTCGAAATCGCGCCACAGCAGCCGATGCCCGAGCAGCGAGTAACGGGTGAAGTCATAGGCACCCTCGTGGACGCCTTGCAGAAACGGAACTTCAGACAGCACCACACCATCTGGTCGCAACACCCGCCGGATCTCGGCAACCACACGCGGTGGCTCGAGGACGTGCTCGAGCACGGCCTGGCACACGACGGCATCGAAGCTGGCGTCGGTAAACGGCAGATCGTGGCCGTCGCAGACCAACCCGGTCCTCGGGCCCAACGCAACGTCGGTCTCGACGACATGCAGCCCGGGATGATCGAGCAGCGGCGACATCCCGCGTCCCACGACACGACCACCGACGACCAGCAGCCGCGGGCGCTCGCCGCGGTCGAGCTGCGGCCGCAGCTGGTCGAGCACCACTTGGGCAGTGCGACCTGCGGCAACGTTGCGCGAGCGCAGCTGCGCAAAGGCCCGTCGCAGCGCGACGGTCAGGCCGCCGTCCTCCGCTGCCTGGCGCATTGCGATCTCTGACGCGTCGAACAGCGCATTGTCAGCACGCAGCAGGACCGGGACGCCACCAACGACCGGATACGATCGCTGCCCGTCGCGCGTCTGCAGCCGATCGCCGCGGGGCTCGAGGGGCTGGTGGGTCTCCGGACACCGCAACAGCTCCACCAGCGCCGTGTCTCGCATGCCCCCATCATCCCAGGCCATCAGCGAACCCGAGGCCGGCCCTGAGCTCGGCCCCGACACGGGTTCGACGGCCCGCCGGTCGCTACACGCGCTGATCGGGCTGGTTGGCAGCGCCGGGCTCACCTTCGTCGCGCTGCTCGTCCTCGTGCGGACGCTCGAGCCCTCGCAGTACGGCCTCTTCGCGCTGGGGTTCGCCATCAACCAGGTGGTCTTCGTGGTGGCAGACGCGGGCCTGGCCAGCTCGACGGCGCGCGCGCTCGCGGCCGCGAGGACCGGTGCGGAGCGCGCCCGCGCCGCCAGCTCGGGGCTCGCGATCAAGGGCAGCGTCTCGATCGCCGTAGCGCTCGCGCTCGCGCTCGCCGCTCCCGCGATCGCCTCGGCCTATGACCATCCCGATCTCGAAGCCGTCCTACGTGCGACGGCCGTGGCGCTGGCGGCGCAGAGCATCTTCATGCTCTACCGCCACGGGCTGAACGCCATCGGCGACACGCGCGCGATGGTGGGCCTCGTCCTCGGCGAGAGCGCGATCGAGACGATCGCGGTGGTCGGCTTCGCCGTCGCCGGCGGGACCGCGGTGGCTGCCATGTCCGGCCGCGCGGTCGGCTTTCTCGTCGGCGCCGGGCTCGGCTTCTTCCTGCTGCGACGGCGGCTCGGGCCGCTGGCCGCGCCATCGGCCGCCACCGCGCGCAGCCTGGCGGCCTACGGCCTCACGCTCGCCATCGCCGACGGCGCGTTCCTCCTCTTCACCCAGATCGACGTGCTGCTCATCGGTGCGCTGCGCAGCGCCCGCGACGTGGCGCTCTTCGAGGCGCCGGCCCGCCTGCTGGTGGTGGCGGGCTATCTCGGCTACGCGGTGGCGATGTCGGTCGCCCCACGATTGGCGCGCGCCGAGCCGGCCCAGGCGCGCGCGACGCTCGTCGGCGCGGTGCGCGTCGTCAGCACCGCGCAGGGCGCGATCCTGCTCGTGTGGCTGGCGCTGATCGTGCCCAACGCGGTGCGGATCTTCGGCGCGCGCTACGGGCCTTCGGGCGACGTCCTGCTCGTGCTCAGCCCGTACCTCCTGCTCGCCGGCGCCGCCCCGCTGCTCTCGATGGCGGCCACCTACGCCGGAGCGGGGCGGCTGGTCGTCGTCGCCAGCTGCGCGGCGCTGGCCGTCAACGCGGCGATCGACGTCACGTTGCTGCGCGCGCACGGGATCCTCGTCGCCGCGGTGGCCACCGACGTGGCCTTCGCGCTGTTCGTCGCCCTGATGCTGCGTGGCTGCGCGGCGACGTTCGGCTTCAGCCTCGGTCATACCGCAGCTTGCGGCGCCCGGCTGCTCCTCGCGCTGGCGCCGGCCGTCCTGGCTGGTGCTGGTTTTCTCGCGCTAGGTCCGGTGGCTGCGGCTGTGGGGCTGTTCCCCGCGCTTGGCCTGTATCTCGGCGGACTCCACATGACTGGCTTGATGCCGCCCCAACTCACCACCACCTGGCGCCGCGTAGTAGCAGAGTACGATCCCGGCACCCGATGGCGCTGACCTACCACGACGTCCGCCCGCTCCTCCGCGCTCGACAAACGGGGCGGCCCCTCCAAGACGTCGTGACGATCGGCCGTCAAGCGTTGGCCCTCCACCGGCGCGAGGTACGCGCGCTCGCGAACGAGTTCGGTCCTGGCGTTCTTGGTCGTTGGGCGGACGCGCCGTACGGTGCTTACGCGGACGCGTTCTTGCACGAGGCCCTCGGCGTTGAGCGGCTGTGCGCCTTGGACGCATCGGACTACGAAGGCGCGACGGTCTTACACGACCTCAACCGCCCCCTTCCCGCAGAGCTCGAGCAGCGCTTCGATGCGGTCATCGACGGCGGCACCCTCGAGCACATCTTCGACGTCCCTACCGCGCTGCGCGCATATATGGGCATGTTGCGCGTGGGCGGCAGCCTGTTTCTCTCGACGCCAGCCAACAACCTTTGCGGTCATGGCTTCTACCAGATGAGTCCGGAGCTCATGCATCGCGTCTTCGTGCCCGCGCGGGGATTCCGTGCCGACTGCGTCGCGCTCGTGGAGGCGATCTACCCTGGTATCGAACTGCGTCCCGCCCGACGCACCGTCGCTGTCGTGGACCCCGACGCCGTGGCCGAGCGGGTCACCCTGACCGGGCGCCGCCCCGTGATGCTGCTGGTGCAGGCCGAGAAGCTCGAGCACCAGCACGATCCGTTCGCTGACTCGCCACAGCAGAGCGACTACGCGACACGCTGGCGCGAGGGCCGCGCCCACGAACTCCGGTCTGCCCGCCGCCGGGTGCCCCGTAGCATCCGCGCCGTGGTTCGTGGCTGGCGCCAGCGCCGCAGCGGATCGTTGTCCAACAAGCGCTTCTACTCGCCGCTTCCGTGAACGTCACTGGACGATTGCAACTTGTGAGCGATCGTCTTGCGAGCGCGCGGCCCGGGCGCCTGATGCTGTGGGCCGCGGCCGCCATCTCGTTGCTCTGGGCCATCGTGGGCAGCCCCAGCGCCGGCCGCCTGTGGATTGGCGCCGTCGCGACCACGTTCGCGATCCTCGCCGTCGGCTGGCTGGTGTGGTCGCGCCGGCAGGTCCACGGCCGCTGGGTACTCGAGCCACCGGTGCTCGTGGCGATCGCTGTGGCGACCTGGCACTTCGCCTTCTGGCCGATGTACTACCTGGGGCTCGCCGGCGCCGGTCGCAAGGCCCTCTATCTGGGCTTCGCGCCGACGGCGACCTCCGGGGCGTTCTTCGCCTCGCTGGTCGGCGTCCTGGCGATCGTGGGCGGCATCCAGGCTGGCCTGGGTCGCGAGCCGACCGCTCCTGCCCGCGGCAGCCGTCCCTTGCTCGACCAGCGTCCCGGGCGCTTGATGTGGGCTATCGCGATCGCCGGCTGCCTGCTCGTGTTGGCCTACGCGATAAGCAGCGGCTTCAACGAGGTCGGCGATTACAGCCGGATCTACCTCCAGGAGTCTGGCCTGCGCCGGCTCTACAACCTTGGGATCGTGCTGCTCCTCGGCGCCCTGGCCCCGATCCTCTTCGCGGAGCCGTCGGGCCGCCGGCGGTTCGTCTTCCTCGGGGTCATCGTGCTGCCGGCGCTCCTCGTCACAGCGGTGCTCGGCTCACGCTGGGTCGCGTTCACCGCGGTCGCCGTCGCACTGGCCGCCACATCCGTACGTGGTGGACGAATCCGGGTGGCGTGGATACTGGTCGGCGGCCTGTTGCTGATCGCCGGCGGCAGCATCGTCAAGAATGTTCGCTCAGGATTGGTGAACAATCCGTCGGACGTTCCGGGCGTACTCTTTGACCGCCAGGTCAACCCCGTCCTTGACCTACCCCAGGAGCTCGGGCAGACCTTCCTGACGGTGGACGGCACGATCGCCGCGCTGGCACGGCCGCCAGGACACCCAGCCGGCCAGCAGCTGCAATACGGCAAGACGCTCGTCATGCCGCTCGTGGCGATTATCCCCTCGGGCGAGCAGCTACTGGGCGTGACAGCTCCCCGGCCAGGCCGCGAGTGGGCACAGATCTATTTCGCCCGCCGCTACGCCACCGAGGGCTACACGATGGGCTACTCAAGCATCGCGGAGTTGATCCTCAACTTCGGCATCCCTGGAGTCGGGTTCGGCATGGCCCTGCTCGGGTTCGCGCTCGGTCGGGGCTGGCGACGCGCGGCTGATCGACGCAGCGCTGCTGGTGTGTACGCCGTGTGGGCCATCTGCGCCTTCGCGCTCTTCGGTGTCCGCAACGATCTCTACACATCGCTGCGGTGGGCGATCTGGGCGGCGCTCGCGGTCTTCGTAACCGGGTGGCTGCAGGACCGCGGCCTGTCGATCTCCCGGCCGCGGGAGGTCTGGCACGCACTGCCCGAAGCGGCCGGTGTCCCCCTGCGTGCGCGTGCCAGTGCCGCCGGCGCAACCCTCCGCCGAGCCGCGCGCTTCACGGCGAACAGCGCCGATGCGCGCGCGCATCGCGAGAACTCCTTCGACGCCATGCGCCTGCTGGCCGCGCTCAGCGTCTTCTGGTTTCACCAAATCGCGATCCTCGGCCATGGCAGCGTGCTCATCCCGGGGACGCGAGAGACGCTCACGCTCGGCGATGGCGGCCTGATCACGTTCTTTGCCCTCAGCGGATATCTGCTGACCTGCAGCTTGCAGCGCGATCCCAGCCCGCGACGATACGTGCGCTCGCGTCTCCTCAGGTTCTACCCCGGGTTGTTCGTCTGCCTAGGTGTGACGTTCGTGGTGGGGCTCATGGTGACGCGGGTCGACATTGGGAACTACTTCGGTGCGTGGCCGAGCTACCAGTACCTATTGGGCAACGCCACCGTCTTCGCCTCGCACACCCAGCTGGATCTTCCGGGCGTCTTCACGACCTCGATCTGGCCCGTGGTCAACGCCCCGCTCTACACCCTGCGCTACGGGATCATTTTCGCCGCGGCACTGCTCACGCTGTGGGCCGTCCTGATCGGACGGCGACCGCGCGTGGCGACGCTGGTCGCGATCGCGATTGGCGCCATCGCGGTCGGTGTCCTGCACCCGTTCGTCCCGTCTCAAGATCGCTTCATCGCTTGGGACTGGAGCATTGCTGTCAAGTTCGCCGTCCCGTTCGCGCTCGGTGCCGCGGTGGCCGCCGCCGGCCTCCTGGGCCGGCGCCGCCGTGTGCTGCTGATCGCCATCGCGATCGCCGCGGCGGCGACGGTCACCTGGGGATCGTTGACCTTCCAGGGCAACCGGACGCTCGCCGCGGTGGTGATCGCACTCGGCGTCCTGGCCGTCGGCCACAGCCGGCTGTTGCGCCGCCTGCTGCCGACGCCGTTCGGTGACCTCTCCTACGGCATCTACCTGTACGGGTTCGTCATCCAGCAAGTGATCCTGACCCAGGCGATCGGGCTCGGCGACGTCGGCATCGCCATCACCGCCTTCGTGCTGACGATCGGTGTGGCCGCCGCGTCGTGGCGCTACGTCGAGCGACCTGCCCTGGCGCGCAAGACAGCCAGGCCGGTGGCACCGGACGAGCAGCCGCACCGCCCACGCATCATCGCGCTGGTCGCCTTCCGCGACGAGATGGACTACCTGCCCGACTTCTTCGCCAACGTCGCCCCGCACGTCGACGGGATCATCGCCCTCGACGACCAATCGATCGACGGATCGGCGGAGTTCGTGGCCGCCCAGCCCTCGGTCCTCGAGCTGCTGACCGTCGCGCATGGCGATCAGGACGAGCTCGAGGACGGCCGCAACCACCGCGCCCTGACCGAGGCCGCCTGGAAGCACGGAGCGGACTGGCTGCTCGGCCTCGACGCCGACGAGCGCCTCGAGCAGGACTTCCGCGCCCGCGCAGAGGTCGAGCTGCGCCGCGCGCAGGACGCCGGCACCAACGCCATGTGGTTGCACTTCCGCGAGCTCTGGGACAGCCCGGACCAGTACCGCGCCGACGGCATCTGGGCCACCAAGCGCAAGGCGTGCCTCTTTCGATCCTCGCCCGACCACCACTTCGACGAGCGCCGCGTCCACGCCTTCTGGGCCTCGATGCCACCGCCGCCCGAGGACTGGCCCCAAGCCGATCTCAACATCTATCACTTGCGGATGCTCCACCCCGAGGATCGCGCCGCACGTCGTCAGCGCTACCGCCGCATCGACCCCGACAACATCTGGCAGCCGATCGGCTACGACTATCTGCTCGACGAGACGGGGCTCGAGGTGGAGAGGGTTGCCGAGGGGCGGGAGTTCACACCATGGCCGGCCGGCGAGGATGCAGCGATCGACCGGGTAGAGGCTGGCGCCGCCGCTATATCCGGCAGTAGGACACCGGCGCCGCGCCGCCCGGCACCGTGATGTCCACGCGGAAGCGATCGGCGACGACGCGGAGATCGGGGCCCTCGTAGGACACGCCGTCGTCGGCGCCGGGCGCGACGACGACTGCCTCGTCGGCGGGTCCTCCCCCATCGCCGTCGGTCTCTGCCGGGACGTTGAAGGAGTCAAACGGCTGCGCCCGTCCGTCGCGCCCGCTGCGCAGGAACGCCGCGAAGCCGGCGTCCGGCGTGTGGATGTTCAGCCACGTCACATCGTCGGCCTCGTCGTTCATGAAGCTGTGCGCGACACCCGGCGGGGCTGACACCAACGTGCCGGCCGGCGCTCGAACGATCCGTTCGCCCTCCGGACCGAGCGCGAACCGCAGCGCGCCGCTCAGCACGTAGAACGCGTCGGTGTGCTCGCGGTGCAGGTGCAGGTCCGGACCGCGCTCGCCGCAGGAGTACCGCGACCAGGTCACGGTGACCGCGTCCTCGGCATGCAAGATGATGATGTTGCGAGCCTCGCGGTCGCTGATCGTCTCGCCGTCCGAGCGCCAGACCATCTCCGCCAGCGCGTCCTCCCACGCCGGCGCGTCGAACCATGCGGCCTCGGCCGGCGCCACGCCGGCGGCACGCAACCCCGCCAGCGCCTCCGCATCGTCGGCGGCGCGTGCCACGACTTCGCTGAAGGTCGCGAAGTCGATCCTCAACAGCGCCAGGCAGCGCCGGTCCACCGGGCACGGGTGCACGCCATCACCGAGCGTGCCGGCCCGCGCCGCGCGCGACTTGTCAATCATCCGCGGCAGCCAGGCGTAGCCGTCGAGGGTCGCATCCATCGCGCGCAGCTGGAACATCGGTTCCTTAACGCTAGCCGCGTGAGCGCCCTAGGCGGCGGACGGCGCTTCCACCACGACGACGGTGTTGCCGTCCGGATCGCGCACCATGAACATGAGCGGGGCGCCGGGGGTCTGCATCGGCTCGGGGTCGAGGTCGATGCCGCCGATGGCGGTCAGACGCGCATGCTCGCCCAGGACGTCGCTGGTCTCGACGCCGATCCCGCCGCCGCCCGGGGTGTCGCGCATCGGCGGGTTGAGCGCCAGACGGGCGCGCGAGCCGGGCGGAGCGACCTCCACCCAGCGCATCTCGCCGTTCTCGCCGAAGGACGTGTCGCTGCGCAGCTCGAAGCCGAGCTTCTCGGTGTAGAACGCGATCGCGGCGTCCTGGTCGGCGACGGTGAACATGGCGACGCCGATGTTCGAAAGGGTGGTGGGGGCCTGCTTGGTGTCGGTCATGTCCCCCAGACGACGCGAGCCGACGAAACTCATCGCTCGTTCGGGATGCGGACGACGAGCAGGTTCCGCTTGCGATCCTTGCGCACCGGCGGACCGGGCTTGCGGCACGTCGAGGGCTCGCTGGAGTAGTCGGTGAAGACCGGTGCCATGACGCTGCCGGGCGTGGTGTCGTGGACGTGTCCCAGCAGGTGACCCATCTCGTGGACCATCGTGAGGCAGAGCATGTCCCAGTCCTCGCGCATGCTTGCCGTGGTGGGCCACCGTGAGCGTCCGAAGGCGATCGTGCAGTTCGCGTAGGTGTCAGCGGGTGCGGTGAGGTTGTTGGCGCCCGACGGTGAGTCGAAGGTCACCCACGCGTCGGTTCCGGCATCCGCCCCCACCGTCAGCGAACGCTGGGCGACGATCGTGACGTGACCGTCACAGGGGATGGCACCCCAGTAGCGCTGCGCGATGCCGGCGGCGAGGCCGAGCACCGCAGACGCCTTGTCGGGCAAGGGCGCGGACCGGGCCTCGACGACCGCCGGCAGCACAAGGCCGAGCACGACGGCAAAGGCAACGGCAAGACGGGCGTAGCGCACCCCTGGATGCTGACGGCCACGGCACCGTCTTCCCTCACCCCCGCGAGGGGGAACCCGGGGGAGTCATCAGGTGAGATGCGGGTGAGGCCGGCCTCACCCTTTGTCGGTCGTGAGCCGACAGGTGCAACACGGGCCTGCTCATGCGGCTCGCTTCGTCATGGCCACATCGCCGATCATCACCGTCGCCATCGCGCACTTCGAGGATCTGCTCGCCCTCGGTCTGCGGGCCGTGCTCGCCGACGATCCGAGCGTGTCGATCGTCGCTCGAGACGTCACCTACGCACAGATTCCCGCGACGCTGCGAGCGCACCGTCCCTCGGTCCTCATCCTGGACGCCGGTGCGCTGCCCGATCTCGCCGCGGTCCGGACGCTCAGCGTCGAGCACCCCGCGACGCGCCTGGTGTTGCTCGGGGACGTCGGCTCGGCGGCCGAGTCAGCGCAGCTGCTGGCCTTCGGCGCCAGCGCGTGCCTCACGCGAGACACCCAGGCGCGCGACGTCCGCAACGCCGTCCACCTCGCTTCGCGCGGCCTGCAGCTCATGCCGATCGGTGCCAAGGCGGGCGGCGGACACGTCCTCGATCCGCTGCTCACGCGCCGCGAGGGCGACGTGCTCGTGCTCCTGCGCCAGGGTCGTTCCAACGCGCAGATCGCGCTGACGTTGCAGATCGGCGTCGAGACCGTCCGCTCGCACGCCCGCAGCATCTTCCGCAAGCTGGGGGTCGCCTCGCGGCGCGATCTCATCGGGCTCTCGGCTCGCCCCGGCGTCCGTTAGCTCAAGCCGCCGTGACAAACCGTCGACACACGTCGTACACCAGAGCAGACTTCTCGACTCAGGCACCCTCGTCGCGAGGCGGGTCCGCAAAGCCACGGAACTCCGCCGGAGTTCGCCGGGCTACCGCAGGAGCGCCATCCGTCCGATCCCTCGGGAGCGGGTCCGGGCGGCCAACGGAACGTCGCACGACGCCTGCTCGACCATCAGGGAGGACACTCTTGTCCAACCCCATCCATCTGCGACTCGCCCGGCGTCTGGGCGTCGGCCTCGTCGCCGGGCTCACCTTCGTCGCGCTACCGGCCGCAGCACAGGCCTCCGCCGTGCTCCTCGGGACCTCTGCGCCGTTCGTGGTCCTGGCCGGCTCGACCGCCACCAATACCGGGCCGTCGGTCCTCAACGGCGAGCTCGGGCTCTCCCCCGGAACGTCGCTCACCGGGTTCAACGCCGCCGTCGTTAACGGCGCCACGCACGACAACGATGCCGTCGCCGCGCAGGCACAGGCGGATCTCACGACCGCCTACAACACCGCGGCCTCACAGCTCACGCCCGTCGATCTCACCGGCCAGGACCTCGGCGGTCTGACCCTGACGCCCGGGACCTACGCCTTCAGCACCTCGGCCCAGCTGACCGGCGCGCTCGTCCTCGACGCCCAGGGCGACCCCAACGCCCAGTTTGTCTTTCAGATCGGCTCAACGCTGACGACCGCTTCGGCCAGCTCAGTCGTGATGATCAACGGCGGCTCGCCATGCAACGTCTATTGGCAGATCGGCAGCTCAGCCACGTTGGGCAGCACGACCGCGTTTCAGGGCAACTTGATGGCCTTGACGAGCATCACCTTGAACAACGCGGCCACCGTCGTCGGGCGCGCGCTGGCGCGCAACGGCGCCGTGACGCTTGATGACAACGTCCTCGACGCGTCGGCCTGCAACACCGGCTCCACCACCCCACCCACGGTCTCGACGGGCAGCGGCACGACCCCGGCCGGCGGCGCGACCCCCACGACCGACAGCGCGACGCAGGCACCGACGACGTCGTCTGCGGCCAACCCGACCAACCAGCGTCCGCCCGCAAGCCGCAGCACGGTCGCTACCCGCAAGGGCACCGCGACGCTTCGCCGTTCGTCGGCCGGCCCGGGCTCCCCGGCGGCAAGCTGCACGACCGGCTTCCGCGCCGCGGTCACCGGACGCCAGATCAAGCGCGTCGTCTTCAGCCTGGACGGCAAGCGGATCGCCAGCCGGACCGGCTCCCCATTTCGGGTGGACGTGCGGGCCCTGACCGGCCACCACAACGTCACCGCGCGCGTCACCTTCAAGGACGCAACCCGCGCCAAGACGCTGAAGCTCGGGTATCGCGCCTGCGCCGCCGCGGTCCTGCACCCTCGCAACGGCCCGTCGCAGTTCACCGGATGAGCCACGGCGTCCTGCGATCCCCCGGCCGACGCCGGGGGATCGTCGCGTCGGCGCTCACGCTGCTCGCCGCCGGCGCGCTCTGCCTTCTCGCCGCTGCGGCACAGGCCGGGAGCGCCGGCGCACCGGCCACCCAGCCGCTCGTCACCCTGATGCGCGATCACATCGCCCGGACGCAGCCCAGCGTTCGCGCGCACCGGATCGAGCTCGTCGCCGCCCGGCGGCCGCTCACGCGCGTCCACACCGTCCTCCCCGTGCTGGGCCAGAGGACCGCAAGCGACGGCACCTCCTGGGTCCACGTCCGCCTCCCGGGACGGCCCAGCGGACGCACGGGCTGGATCCCCACCGACCACACCCGCCACAGCTCCACCAAGTGGTACATCTCGGTCAAGCTCGCCACGCGGCAGGTCTCGGTCTTCCTCGACGGCCGCCTCCAGCGACGCTTCCGGGCGATCGTCGGCAAGCCGTCCACCCCGACACCACGCGGTCGGTTCTTCGTCGAGGAGGCCGTCGCGCTCTCCGCGCGAGCCGCCGGCGGTCCCTTTGCGCTGGCGACCAGCGGCCGGTCCCGCGTCCTCCAGGAGTTTGACGGCGGACCCGGGCAGATCGCGCTTCACGGCACCGGCAACCTCGCCGGCACCCTCGGCACTGCCGTCTCGCACGGCTGCATCCGGCTCAGCACCCGCGCCATCACCTGGCTCGCACGGCACATCGGCGCGGGGGTTCCCGTGACGGTCACACGCTGACCGCTAGCCGAAGTACTCGCTGACGACGTACCCAAACGCCGCCTCAAAGCGATCATCGGTCGGAGACCAGTCGCCGAACTCTCGGTGCCCGTCCTGCTCATCGAACACGACCACCACCTCGATCGCTTCATCGAGCTGGATGCCAAGCCCGACCCCGGCTTGCTCGACGGCGATGACGACGTCGTCGGGCTGCGAATGCCTGCGCACGAAGACCGCCGTCACCCCGTGCCGCCCGAACTCGGCGAGCAGCCGCCGGACGAACGCGAGCGCCCGCGCAGCAAGTCGCTCACACGCGACAGCCTCGCTCTCCCAATCCCAGCGATCGTCGGGCGGCGTGGTGAGCCACGAAGGGACGGCGCGCTCGGATCCGG
Source organism: uncultured Conexibacteraceae bacterium (assembly GCA_963836485.1). Lineage (GTDB taxonomy): Bacteria > Actinomycetota > Thermoleophilia > Solirubrobacterales > Solirubrobacteraceae > Baekduia. The sequence goes on from CAWIJS010000015.1 coordinate 170,418, forward strand.
TCACACGGCCGATGCTATCTCCGGCATGGCGTGCAGCGACGACGCCGATGAGTTCTCGGTTGCGGCATCGTCCTGGGGACATGTCTGAGTCCCTCTGGAGCCGCGTGGCCGACCTCACCCTGACCATCGCCGAGCATCGGTGGGAGCACGTGATGGCGCCCGGCGAGCCCGAGCATGGTCGCTACATCCTGCACCTGAGCGACGGACGGGTCGAGGGGCTGGGTGAGGAGGTCGGCGGGACCATGATGGACAAGGATGGGACGTTCTTCGCGCTCGCGCCGTCGCTGGCGCTGGCGGGCTCGTGGACGCTCGCGTCGTTCAGCGACCACGTCGCCGCCCTCGACCTCTGGCCCGACGCCGCCGGAGTGGGACATGGCGCGCCGGCTGCGGCGGTGGGCGTTCGAATCGGCCGCGCTGGACCTGGCCCTCGCGCAAAACGGCCTCTCGCTCGCCGAAGCCCTTGGCCGTACGTCAAGGCCGGTGCGCTTTGTCAACTCGCTCGGGCTCGACGACCCGCCATCGTTTGCCACGATCAGCCGCCGGCTGGAGCGCTACCCGGGCCTGCGCTTCAAGCTCGACGCCCAGCCCTCATGGTCAGCGTCACTCATCGCGCAGGTCGCGGCGACAGACGCCGTCGACGTCATCGACTTCAAGGGCCGCTACGGAATCGAGGTCGAAGACGAGGCGGCGCTGGTGACGATGTACCGCGAGGTTGTCGCGCGCTTCCCGGACGCGATCCTCGAGGACCCGCACGACCTGCCCGAGGTGACAGACCTGCTCGAGCCCCACGCGGCCCGCGTCTCGTTCGACGCGCCGATCGCCACCGCGGCTGACATCACGACGACGATTGTCAACATCAAGCCATCGCGGATTGGCAGTGTGCGCGCGTTGTTGGACATCTACGACCACTGCGAGCGGCACGGCCTGCACATGTACGGCGGCGGCATGGGCGAACGCGAGACCGCGCGCGGCCAGATCGAACTGCTGGCCTCGCTCTTTCACCCCGACAGCACCAACGACGTGGCGCCATCGCCCTACAACCAGCCCGATCTGACGGCCGACCTGCCGCAGAGTCCTCTGGTCCCAGGCACCCCCACCTCGGGCTTCCGCTGGAGCTAACCGGCAAGCCGCGCGACCGCTCCGGATGCGGCCGTCGCCACTAAGGACAGCGCTGCCGGTCGTCCGCGACCCGTTTCGCGACGCCGGCGAGCCGGTGCGCGCGAACCGGCAGGAAGAGGTCGGGCTGCCCGCCGGGCATCCGCCGATGGGCGCGGAACGTGATGGCGGGGTCTTGGTTGGAAGACAATGCCCTTGGGCAGCGCTGGAGAGCGGAGACCCGCGCGTCGACCTCGCGCCGGGTGAGCGCGATGCCCCACGCAGGCGGCGAGAGCGGTCGCAGGAACACCACTCCACCACGGCGCGGGTCCGCTAGCAGCGAGACCGATTGGGCCAGGAGGAACGCCGCGAGCGCCACGGCGATCACCAGCCGGCGGACCGTCGCGCCTTCGAGCCAAACGGCGGCTCCCGTGACCGCCAACGGCAGCAGCAGGGTCTCGACCGGCGGCATCACCGAGAGGGAGGTTCCGACCTTCGTCACGGAGGCGAGCGTCAGCGCGGTCCCCGCCCCGAGCGCCACGGCCACGCGCCCCTGCCGCGGATCGCAGGTGCGCCAGCCGCGTCGCCAGGCCGCGGCGGCGGCGAGGACCCCGAACGCGAGGGGCGTCAGATTCCACGCCGCCTGGAGGCCGACCCCCATCATGGGGCGTAGCGCGTGCCGCCCGACCTCGAGCTGCGCGAGGATGGTGTCGTCGACGACACCGGGGCCGAAGACCGCCAGCGAGGTCGTCCCGAGCACCGCGAGCGTCACCGCGAATCCCGCCACAGCAGCACGACGATCCGTGGCCGCCCACAGGCCGAACAGCGCCGGAATCGCCATCGGTAGCTTGATGCCGACCGCGATCGCCAGGAGCGCGCCCGCCCAACGCGACCCGCGTTCTCGTGGCGCCAAGACGAGCGCCCCGGCCAAGCATGGGAGCGCAAGCGCCTCAGGTTGATAACTGCCCTGCTGGTGGACCGTCCACGGGAGCAGCACCCCGAGCGGAGGCGTCAGGGCCATCGCCCACCGCGAGCGGGTCATCCGCCAGACCGCGATAGCCAGGAGCGCGAGCGCGACGAGCTGGAGCCCCACCATCACCGCCCGCAGGAGCTCGAGCGAGTCGCCGATCGCCAGGACCCCAGCGCCGACGACGAAGAGCACGGGCGGTTGGGCGACCACGATCTTGCCATAGAGATCGCCACCGTTCAGCAGGCTACGAGCGGTCAGGGCATAGGTGCCCTCCGAGTCACCCCAATCCTGATGCCACCGCGCGGCCATCACCAGCGCGCTGAGCCCGACGGCCAGTGCGAGCCCGGCCCGGGGAAGGCGCCCTCGCCTAACTAGGGATCTCTGATAATTGAGTCCTGCCATGCGCGAGCCTCCCGGAATCACCGGACTTGGGCGTGGTCGTGACGCTTCAGTCCGGTGGCCCCCGTGGGCCGACCCGCGTCGGCTATCTCAACGGGTCGCGAGCGCGAATGTCTCGAACAACCTAGAGCCGCTGATGCTCTGCAAGCCCCAGTCAGGCTGCCTCCACCCACGGCGCTGAGCTATTCTGCGCAACTCTGCAGCATGGTAGCCCGAGCGCCACGCGACCAGGGTCGCGGTCCATTTCCATCGAGAGTCACGGAGACCAAGTCCATGTCCAGGCTCAGTCATCGCTTTGTTCTGCTGAGTGCCATGCTGGCCGGGGTCGTCGCGCCGGTCACCGGGCACGACTCGCACGCACTGGCTCAAGCCTCCGCCGCCAACGGGCTACCAACGGGCGCGATCGGGACGGTCAGTCGCCCCGCTGACGGACACGCGACGGCTGTCGCGGTCGCGGGCAACTACGCCTACCTGACCTACTCCTGTGGGATCTCTTGCTACAGCCCGCTGGACGTCATTGACATCTCGAATCCCGCCGCGCCCACGCTGGTTGGCACGACGACGGTTTCCTGGGGCACCGCCGGCGTCGCCATCCAAGGGTCCTACGCCTACGCGACCGGGTACTACGCCAATCCGAACTACCTCCGCGTCGTGGACGTCTCTGACCCGGCCAACCCGTTCTCCGCGGCCGCCTTCACCCTCGCCGGCAGCCATCCTCAGGCCATCGCGGTGCAAGGGCCATATGCGTACATGGTGGACTACGGCACCAACCAGCTCGAGGTGATCGACGTCTCCAATCCCGCCGCCAGCGCGTTCTCCCCGGGCGAGAACACCTCGCCGACCTCCTTGCCGCTGCTCGGCAGCACGGACACCGACGCGGGTCCCTCGAGCGTCGCGGTGCAAGGTCAGTACGCCTACGTCATCAACGCGGTCAGCGGCACGGTGGAGGTGATCGACCTCGCTGACCCAGCGCATCCGTCGGTTGCCGGCCGCGTCAGCCTCGGGGGCGCCGGAGCCAGCGGCGCGTCATACGCGGGCATCGCCGTCCAGGGCTCCTACGCCTACGTGGCCGACGACGACGGAAACGCCCTGCAGGTGATCGACGTCTCCAATCCCACCAGCCCCTCCATCGTCGCCTCGGCCCCCGCAGGCCGAGGCCCGAGCGCCATCGCCGTCCAGGATCACCATGCGTTCGTGACCAACAAGCTCGCCAACACGCTGCAGGTGTTCGACATCAGCTCGCCCACCGCCCCGACGTCGCTGGGGACGGTCCCGACCGACGCCGGCCCCGACGCGGTGGCGGTCAGCGGGAGCAACGTCTTCGTGGCCAACGGCGGGAGCGGCAGCATGCAGATCTTCGACATGAGCGGAGTCCCCGACCTCTCCACCGGTCCGAAGCCTCCTCCCCGCCCGAAACTCTCCAGCGGCTCCTTCTCGCTCCTCTCGAAGGCTTCGCTGTCGGTGACCAAGAGGGGCGCCGTGCGGTTCAGGATGCAGTGTGCCGGCACGAGACGGTGCATAGGCCGAGCGACGCTGCGCATCACGGGCGTGACGATCGGCTCAGCCCACTTCTCAATTGCCGGTGCCCACCGCCAGACGGTCACGATCCAGCTGAACCGGACCGGGCGCACGCGACTCCGCGAGACCAAGAGAGCGCTGCACGCAAGGCTCACGCTCACCGGCACGGCATCCGGCCGCAAGCTGACCAAGCGCAAGAACATCAAGCTGAAGCCAGCACGGCCCTAATGACCGGCGACGAACTACCTGCACGGTGGTCGGCATCAGGCCGCCGCCCGCCGATGCGCTGATCAGTCGCGAGCGTGGGTGTCACTGGTGGGTGGCATGTTCGACATAGTCGGCCACGGCCTTGATCTGGCCGGAGGAGAGCTGGCCGCCGAAGGAGGGCATCCCGCCACCGCCCTGCCCGACGATCGCGGCGACCTGGGTGGCCATCGGCTTCATCACGTCGAGGTTGGGCCCGACCTGGCCCGCAGCACCCGCGTCCGCGAGCGTGTGGCAGTTTGAGCAGCCGGCCGACGTGAAGAGCTTCTTGCCCTGCGAATCGCCTCCACAGCCCGAAGCGGCCACGACGAGCACGGCGCAGGCAAGGACGAGCGCGGCGTTCGCGTTCATCGTGGTTGAACGACGGAGCCTCATATGACCTCGAGCGAGCGTAACTGCACCCAGCTCACGACACACCAAGGACCAGTGCCAGCTGGCACGCGTCGCGGACGCGAACCGACCTCAGCGACACATAGCCTGACTACTCCGCATCGCAGTTCACGCCCTTTATGACTAGACGCGGACCCAGTCGCGGTCCGCGAGCGCCGGCCAGGCGCGCTGCTGATGGCGGGCCCAGCGGGAGACCAGGCACAAGGCGGTGTCCACCGCCGGCATCGCGGGCAGCACGTCCTCGCGCAGGAAGAACGCGTTGGTGTTGGGGCGGTTGGCCCCAACCAGGCGGTAGCCGCGCGGGCCCAGCAGCGCCACGAACGCGTCCAGCGACGCCCCGAAGAACCCGTCGCCCGCGAACGCTCCGCCCTCGGCAGTGAACTCGTCCCCGTACGGCACGGTCACGATCTCGCCGGCCGGGATCCGGTTGTTGTACTCCACCACGATCACCCGCGGCCGCAGCTCGATCGCCTTCAGGATCCAATAGTCGACGCCATCCATGTCAATGGTCAGCAGGTCGATCTCTTGGTCGTAGCCGTGCCGGGCCAGGATCTCGTTGACGTTGGCGGCCGTGATCCACTCGCACGCGATCGTGGGGCCGATGCGGTAGGTCTCCTGGTTGGCAGCGTAGAAACGACGGCCACGATCGAGCAGTTCGTCATTGCCGTCGATCAGCAACGCGTCCCAGTCGTGATGCAACACCAGGTTGGAGGAGTTGTTCTCGATCGCGTCGCCCGCGCACATCTCGACCGCCCGCCGACCGCCGTGCCCGGCGAGCGCGAACAGGTAGAGCAGGATCCCGTCCTCGCCGTTCTGGCTGGTGTTGCGAAACTCGACGTCGCGCAACGGCAGCAGGTCCGGCAGCTGGCGCCACGCGAGCGCGAGGCTTAACTGCGTGCCCCGATCAGCACCGGCGACGACATCGCGCTCGTCGCGTTTGAGCACGCCGCGCGCCACCCGGCGAGCTCGAGCCACGACGGTCGCGCCAGAAGGCATCCCCGCACGCTACCTCAACCGCACCACCGAGACCGCGCGCTTGTCGACATAGCTGTCGAGTATCGGCTCGGGAACGTTTGTAAATGAGCAGTAGCGTCAGAAGCGACGCATCGACCTGCACTGGTGAATGACCTGCACGACGCTCATCGACGGATACGGGCCCGAGCACGAGGACTTCTGGTCAGAAACACCACTCCACGGCGGCGCGGGGGCCCAAGAACAACCTGCCAGGCGGCTCTGGTGAGCGCTGAGAGACTCGAAGTCGCACGATGTCTGCTACCGAAGCGCCGACGGCCATCGAGAAGCCCACGCAGGCGCAAAGGTCGTCACGGCTGTCGACCGCCATATTGGGCATCGCCCTCGCGGGCTTGATCATCGGGATCTGCGCCTGGCCGTTGGCCAACGCAAACGTGTTCTACTTCACCGACTGGTTCGTGCACCTCTGGTACGCATGGCACCAGGAGGGGTCCCTGCGGGCACACGGCCTGCCGTCGCTGTTCGCACACGACGAGGCCGGCGTCTTCGATCCGCATTTCGCGTTCTACGGCGGCACGCTGTACACGCTCACCGCGGCGGCAGCGCTCGTCGTCGGGCCTCACGCCGCCTTCCTCGGCACGTGGCTGGTGGCGTTCGCGATGGCCTACGGAGGTTGGTTCTGGCTGGCGCGCCAGGCTGGGCTCGGGCCGTGGGCGTCACACGTCCCCGGCGTGGTGTTCATCACCTCGTCGTGGTACATCTCATCGGCCTACTTCCTCGGCTCATGGGGGCAGGTGATCGCCTCGGGAGCGTTGGTGCTCGGCCTCGCGGCCGTCTGCTCAATCCTGCGCGCCGACCGGCTGAGACCACTTCCGGCACTGGCCCTGGCTTTCAGCGCCCTGCTTTACACAGGAAGCCACAGCCTGACGTTGGTGTGGGCGACGACCATCCTGGCCATCGCCACCGCTGCGGCGCTGGTCGTCATCGCTCCGTTGCGCGCACTGATCACCCGCCGTGGGCTCCTGCGCGTCGCGGTCGTGGTGGTGCCGGCGGTCATGGTCAACGCCTGGTTCTTGCTGCCGGCCGCCGTCTATCAATCCCACACCAACATCGCCAGCGACGTGGTGAGCGCGCACAGGCTGCTGGCCTACAGCATGAAGTGGGCCGCCGCCGAGCATGTGCTTGGCCTCGGCCGCACACCCGTCGAGCCGGCCTACACGCGCTTCGCGGCGCAACTGCCGCTGCTCGCCGCCGGCTGGATCGTCGCCGGGCTCATCCTCCTGCGCCCAAGCCGGAACGCCCCATGGCTGCGAGCCTCGCTGTTGCTCCTGGCGATGGCGGTCGCAACATGGGTGCTGATGACCAGCGGCTCGTTGCTGCTCGGCCTCCCCCATCCCTACGACATGGTGCAGAACCCGATCCGCCTCGAGGACTACATCATCTTCGCCCTCTGCGGCGCGCTGATCGCCACCCTGGTCCTGGCGCAACGTGCCAGGCCGCGCCACCGGCTGTGGGCCTGGGCCATCGTGCCCGTGCTCGCCCTCTCGGTGGTGCAGGCCAACGGGCAACTCCGTCAGACCGTCGTGCAACCGCCGCCGAACGGACCACAGCTCGCGACCGCCTCCCCGTACCTCAGGAGCGAGTTCCTCCCAGGCACCGAAGACTATGTCGACGCCCGCGTGCCGATACAGACCCCGGACTCCACCATGACGATCGTCAGGTTCTCCCCCACGCAAGCCGAACGGCAGGATCGCGCCGCGACCACGGTCAACGCCCAACCCGGCGAAGTCGTCGTGGCCAACCTCAAGGCCTACCCCGCGCTCATCCACATCTCGGGCGCACGACTCGTCGCGCGCGATCGCTACGGCGACGCCTTCCTAGAGATCGCCGCCGATGCCAAGCCCGGCGCCGCACGCATCGTCGTGACAACCGCGCACCCATGGCCGGTCATGGTCGGACGCCTCGTCACGCTGCTCGGGCTCCTCGGTCTCGCCGGCCTCGGCGCCACGCTGCTCGTGCGGAGTCGACGCGCCCGCCACACGTCCTAGTCTTTGCGCCGCCAATCTATCCGCACCGCTGCGCGCTCAAGAACTCACATCGACCCGAGGGCCGAACGGCCTCCTCACGGTGTCGTCCTCGCGCCGTCCCGGCACCTTGGCGCCTACGCCACCGGCAGGCTCGCCACGAACACCAGCCCGCCGATCAGCAACAGGCTCGCCATCCCGAGCACGAAGCCGCGGAGTGGGCGCCATTCCAGGCGCAGCGAGATCCCCGCGAAGAACAGCACGGCCGCGAAGAAGACCGTCGACAGGATGTACTTGTCGTCGTTGGTCTTGGCCTCGGTGCCCTCCTGATACAGGTCGTCGGCCCGCGCATCCAGGCGCTTGGAGATCGCGAGCTCCACCGGCCGGTACTGCGGCATGGCGAGCGGACCCGGGATGGCATTCGGGTTTGTGAACGGCATCTGGGCGAGCCAGGCACGGTAGGCCGGGACGAACTCCGGCCGGAAGCGGCGCTCATAGATCGCCGCGAGCTTCGTGTTGCCCGCCTGCCGGGCGTCGAGCCAGCCGTTGAAGTACAGGAGGTCGTCGATGCGCAACTGGCCCGCCGCCGTGGACTGCTGCTGGGCCTTGATGCGCGTCGCCGAGGCACGGGCGTAGTGCTGGGACTGCTCGCCCGACCAGCGCGCCGCCTGATAGCCGCTCCACGCCGTCGCCAACGTCGTGAGCGAGAGCAGCAGGACCGCGCCGAGCTCGAACCACCGTTCCACCCGCGAGACCGTGCCGTGGCCCTCCTCCTTCTCGGTCAGCTCGTGCGGGACGTGCACGTGGGCGTGCGCCATGCCGCCGACCGTCGCAGTCGGAGCGGCGGCGAGGCATCACCCGGTTCAGACGATGCCCGCCGGGCCCGCACCTGCGACGGTCACCTGGACCTACCCGCCCCGCGTCCGCTCGGAGGATCCGTGCAGCGCAGCGAAGACCTGCTCCGGCGCCTCGCGCTCAACGACGAGAAGGCCGTGCGCATCGTGCTGCAGGACACTCCCGTCCCCGGGGCACGGAGGGACTGCGCCGGCCTCGACTTCAAGACCCACTGCTTGGTCCGGCTCGGGGCGCTGTTGTCGATCGACGCCGCCACCGACTCGTGCCGGCTCGCCGTGGACCTCGCTCGGGCGGCGGGTGCCGACGACGACGAGATCGTCGGCGCCCTCGTGGCCGTCGGGCCGGCGATCGGGTTCGCGCGGCTCGTCGCCGTCGCACCGCGACTCGCCCTCGCGATCGGCTACGACGTCGACGACGGCTGATCGGGCTCCACGAGCACGACCGCCTCTAGGAACCGCCCGTCGACGTGCCGCACGACCGTGGTCGTCACGCCGACCCCCTGGGTCCCGGCGCACTGGGCGTCGTAGCGGTAGCGCGAGACGTCGCCGCCGCGTACGGAGACCGACAGCACGCGCGCCGCATCGAGGTCGAGCGGCGGCAGCACGGCCTCCAGGCTGCGGCCCAGCAGCTCGGTCCGCCCCGTCCGCGTCAGCTCGACGAGCGCGTCGTTGACGGCGAGCACGCGACCGTCCTCGTCGCAGATCGCCGCCGCCGTCGGCAGCGCGTCGAACGCAGCGTGAAACCGGCGCTCGGTGGCGCCCAGCTCGATCGCCGTGGCGCGTCGCGCGGTCGCCTCGCGGCCCACGACGATCCATGCCGGCCGTCCCTGATCATCGTCGTAGCGAGCCACCGTTTGCTCCCACCAGACGGTCACGCCGTCGCGGCGCCGCATCTCGATCTCGCCGCGCCAGATCTCTCCTCGATCAAGGATATTGAGCATCTCACCAGCGATCTCCTGCGGCAGGCGAAAGCTCGGGGAGTTGACCGAGGAAACGTGACGCCCCACCAGGTCGCCGGGGGCGTAGCCCAGGGCGTTCGTCCACGCTTCGTTGGTGTACACGAACGTCCCGGTCGCAGCGCAGATGACCGCGATGCCGTCCGGCGCGTGACGCAGGAGCTCCGCGTGCAGGAGTGTGGAACTGCAAGCGTCGGACGCCGCCCCACCGTCGGACTCACGCCCGCGTCGCACGCCGAACCCGCTCACGCCGGTTCATCCCGCACCGGCAACACGCCGGCGACGACCGTGCCGACCTGCGGCGTGGACCGGACACGGAGCGAGCCACCCATCGCGGCCACGCGGTCGCGCACGTTGAGCAGCCCGTTGCCCGCGGGTACGGCGGCCTGGTCGAACCCGCGCCCGTCGTCGCAGACCTCGAACGCCAGCCCGTCGTCGCCACCGTTGTCCAGGGTGAGCACGACCGAGACCTCGGTCGCCCCATCAGCATGCTTGACGGCGTTCTGCATCGCCTCCAGGCAGGAGAAGTACACCGTGCTCTCGACATCGCGGCGGAAGCGACCGATGCCCTCGGCCCGCACGGACGTCCAGAGCGGCGAGCGACGGGCAGCCGAGCGCAGCGCTTCGGGCAATCCCCGCTCGGCCAGCAGCGACGGGTAGATCCCGAGCGCCAGCTCGCGGATGTTGTCGATCGCCTCCTCGACCTCCTCGCCCAGCTGTCGGAGAGCGGCGGACTCCGCCGGCGCCTTGTCGACCAACCGGTCGCTTTGAACCGCCAACTTGAGCCGCAGCCCGACGAGCCGCTGCTGCGCGCCGTCGTGGAGGTCGCGCTCGATGGCGCGTCGCGACGCATCAGCGACCGCCACGATCCGTCCGCGCGACGCCGAGAGGTCGTTGAGCGAGGTCTGCAGGCGATCGACCAGGAGCAGGTTCTCCAGCACGACGACCGCAAAGGACGCCAGCGCATCGACCAGCGCCGGATCCGGTCCCGCGCCGGCGTCGTAGAGCAGCGCGCCGAGAACCTGGTTCTGGGAGCGCAACTCCAGCATGCCGACATCCCCGCCGGCGGCCGGCGCGGCGATCGGCCACCCCGTGTCGTCCACCCAGCGGTCGTCGTCGCCGAGGACGCGGTAGACGACGCGGACGGTCGGATCCTCCAGGGCCTCGGCGAGCGCGTCCCTGAGATCGGTCGTGGAGGGGTGGGCGCTCAGCCGCATCCCCAGCCGTCGCAGCACACCGGCGGCGTGGAGGCGCCGCAGCCCGATGCCGACGGCGAAGCTGATCGCGATCAGCGGCAGCGAGGCGATGTAAACCCAGCCGACGGCGTCGATCGCGTCGCCCGACACGCCGGCGCGCCGGGCGACGAAATAGACGACGAGCGCCGCCGTCCGGAACGCGGCCATCGCCACCACCGGGCCGAGGGCGACCGACAGCAGGCGGCCGGACGTCCGGCTGCGCTGGACCAGCAGCACGAGTCCGGCGCCGTAGATCAGGACGGCGAGCACCTCGCGGACGGGCCGCACGATGCCTTCCAGGCCGTTCCACGAGACGATGTTGAAGGCGTTGCCCGGGCAGCCCTCGTGGCACGACGTGTAGGGCGACGGCAAGGGGTAGCCGCTCGCGTACAGCCCCGAGGACAGGAAGCCCAGGACGACGACCACGAGCAGGGCCTGCATCAGCTGCCGCTCGCGCTCGGTGCGCAGCCGCCCGGTCGGGAACGTCAGCAGGAGCAGCAGGACCATCGCGTCCGAGCCCCAGGCCAGCAGGCGGCCCAGGCTGTAGAGCACCGCGTCGCCCGACTCCGCCAGCGCGGTCGTGGACCAGAGCAGCCCGGCCAGCACCATGAGCAGCGCGAAGCGATCCCCAGGACGGCGTGCCAGCGCCGCGCAGCCCAGCGCCACCGGAACGGCCACGACCGTGCCGTGCAGGAGCACCGCCGTCGCCTCGCGGCCTGGGGCCGCGGCGGCGAGCGTGATCGCGACGGCAGCCCCCGAGGCAAGCGCCCCGGCCAAGATCAGCGCCGACAGCCCGAGCGGCGATACCGGAGGCCAAGGCCCCCGCACGGGCCAGCCCCTGTTCCGGGACCCGGGGCGCATCGTCGTCACGATTCCGACGCTACGGCCGACTCGCGGCCCCGTCTATCCCCCTATGCGGGTGAATCGCTCACGGATCGAGCAGCCCGATGACGCGGGCCCGCGTCACCGCGGTCGAACGCGACGACGCATCGAGCTTGCGATACGCGGCGTGGGCCTGCGTCTTGACCGTGTTGGCCGACACCTGCAAGCGCTCGGCGATCTCGCGAAACGACAAGTGGCTCGGCAGGAACCGCAGCACCCGGAGCTCGGCCGTCGTGAGCGATCCTGGCCCGGCAAGGGCCTGGACGGCGAAGGTGTCGGCACGGCCCCAAGCGTCATCGATCCACGCGCGCAGCCGCACGGCGTCAGGGATGCGCGCTGCCCCGCGCGCCGCCGCGGCGGTGAGAGCCCGCGCCGCGGTGACATCGCTGAGGCGCAGCTGCGCGCGAGCGAGGGCGAGACGCCCCTGGGTGTCGTACCACGGCATGAGCGCCTCGTCGGTGCCGAAGATCCCCCAGGCTTCGGCTGCGTCGGCGCGCGCCTCCTCCACCCTTCCCCGATGGGCACGGGCGAACGCCGAGACCGCGCACACGAGCCCGCGCACCATCGGCTCCGCGAGGCCGCGCGTGTCGATGCGCGTCCGGGCCCGCTCGGCCAGCACCGCCCCCTCGTCGGCATCGCCGTCGAGCAGGGCGTGGAGGGCCAGCTGGGCTAGGCACAGCGCCTCGATCGCCGGCATCACCACGGCGCCGTGGCGGATGCCCTCCTCAAGGTCGTGCTGCCCTGCTTGCTCATCGCCGAGCAGGCCGTGGGCCACCCCTCGCAGCAGACAGCAGACCGCACGCCATGGGCTGCCCTCGGGAACGGCGGCCATCGCCTCGGTGGCGCGATCGCGCAGGGTCGCCGCGTCGCCGGGCGCGACGGCGGCGCGCAGGAGGGACGCGGCGGCGGCCAGCGACGAAACGCCGGAGGCATCGGTCCCGCGGCGGGCCGCCGCCACCCAGCGCTCGACCTGATCCCGGTCGCCGTCGACCAGGGCGGTCAGCGCAGCGGTCAGCGCCAGCGCGGGCCGGCGTCCGATCTGCGCGTCTCCGATGCGCGCCAGCCACGTCCGCAGCTCGTGGGAGCGGCCGTCGAACAGCGCGCTCGGCGCGACGTCCCACAGCAGCTGTGCCGCGCGGTCGTAGTCCGCGCCGGCGACCGCGTGGTCGATCGCCGTCCCGATCTGGCCGGCGTCCTCGTAGTAGGTGGCCGCGCGCGCGTGCAGCGCCCGCTCCCGCTCGGGATCCGCGCGGTGCAGCTCGGTCCGCAGCATGTCGGTCACGAGCGGATGCAGCCGGAAGTGCTCTTCGCTGCGATCGGTCGACCACACCGGCGCCGCCGAGCGGCCGAGGTCGAACAGGAGGCGACCCGAGTCGTGGCGCCCGAGCACGGCGTCACACACGGGTCCCGAAAGCGTGTCGAGGACCGCCGTGTCGATCAGGAACTCCAGGCGCTCGGGAACCACGTCTGACAGCACCTCGCCCCGGAGGTAGTCAGCGACGACGCGGTCGTCACCGCCGAAGCCGGCCACGGCGGCGTCGACGTCGGCCTGGGCAGTCAGCGCCACGGACGCGAGCCGCAGACCTGAGGGCCAGCCTTCGGTCCGGGCCATCAGCGTGGCCACGGCGTCACCATCGAGCTCGACACCCGCCGCCGCGAGCAGCGCCGCCGCCTCGTTGTGGGTCATTGCCAGCTCGGCGGCGCCCAGCTCGAGCACCAGCCAGGCGGACCGTAGCCGTCCGAGCGCCACGGGCGGGGCGCCGCGGCCCGACAGCACGAGCGTGACGCAGGCGGGCAGCTCCCGCTCGGCCGCATCGAGGGCCTGCACGGCGATGGTGCCGCCCGCCACGTCGGCGTCGTCGACGACGAGCACCGCAGGTGCCGCCGCGGCACACAGGTCGTCGATCGCCGCCTCGAGCTCCGAGAGGCCGATGGCCGCCGCGTCGCCCTTGCGGCCGGCGCCGACCCAGACGACGGGCCGGGCCTCCGCAGCCACCCACGCCTCCAGCAGGGCCGTCTTGCCATAGCCGGCCGGGGCGCTCAGCACCACCACGCGCGTCTGCGCGGTGGCGAGCAGCCGGCGCAGTAGGCGCGCGCGTGGTTCGACGCGCTTGGGCACCGGTGGCGGCGAGGCCCGGAGAATGGTGACGGGCCGGGGATGCTCGACGAAGGCGGGCACCAGCAGGGCAGAGGACGGTCCAGACACGAGCACCTTGCATCCGTGGGGGAAGGGGCATCTCCACTGTCTTGAGCCAGACGCGGCCGGGCAAGGGCGCCGACCAGCGCGCGCCGGGGAGGCCGACACCACCATGGCGCCGGATCTCATCCGGATCGGATGATGTCCGTCCGGGCGCGCGGCGCCAGCCTTCCGGGGCCATGCCGACGAACCCGATGACGCCGCTCACGGCCAACGTGCCCCGGTCGCAGTCCGACGAGCTGGTGACCCACTGGTACGGGTGGTTCCTCTTCGTCAGCTCGTTGTTCTGGCCGCGGCTCTGCCTGCTGGGGTTCTGGATCTTCGGCCACTTCATGGACGACGCGTTTGACGACAGCTGGGTCATCCAGGTCGTCGGCTTCCTCGTGTTGCCGTGGACGACCATGGTGTACGCCTTGATGTGGGCCCTGACCTCGGACGGCGTCTTCGGCTGGGAGTGGATCTGCGTCGGGCTGGCCCTGCTCGTCGACCTCGTGACCTGGGTTCTGGGACGCAGCCTGTTCCAGGGCCTCCGGGGCTAGCGCCGTGGAATGGGTTGCGTTGATGGTGTGGATCGTGATCGCGCTGCTGGCGATGCCGGTAGCGCTTGGCGCCCTGTCGGGCGCCCCGGGCCTGGCCCTGCATGCCGTGGCCGCCGTCGGCGGCCTCGTGTTCGTCGCGCTGTTCATCATCCTCGACGGTCCGCTGTGGACCGGGTGGATGGCGGTCGGGCTGGCCGTCCTCGGGATCGCCGCCGGCCTCTGGGGCGCCGAGCGCCTGCTGTCAGACGACCGCTCGTGACGCTCGCGTAAGACGCCGAGCCTCCTGCCCCCCGTCATCCCATCCGGATGATGCGAGCCAGGTCGCCGTCGAACACGCTCGAACGAGCGACCGAAAGGCAGACCACGATGGCAAGTGCAGTGACCCAGAAGTCCGACGCAGCGCCACAGAGCGCTGCCGCACCCTCACCGTTTCCTCCCATCGCGGAGTACGCGTTCCTGTCGGACTGCCACACCAGCGCGCTCGTCGCGCCCGACGGGGCGATCGACTGGCTGTGCGTGCCGAGCTTCGACGCGCCGAGCATCTTCGGCACGCTGCTCGATCGCGAGGCGGGCTTCTTCCGGCTCGGTCCGTTCGGGATCAACGTGCCCTCGTCGCGCGAGTACGAGCCCGGGACGAACACGCTGGTCACGACCTGGCACGTTCCGGGTGGCTGGCTGATCGTGCGCGACGCGCTGACGATGGGCCCGCGCCGCCACGAGGACACCATCACCCCGCATACGCGACCGCCGACCGACGACGACGCCGAGCACCTGCTCGTGCGCACGATCGAGTGCATCGACGGGACCGCCGAGGTGGAGCTGGTCTGCGAGCCGGTCTTCGACTACGGGCGCGTGCCCGCGGAGTGGTCGCTGGCCGACGAGGACCGCCACCAGGCCGACGCCACCGGCGCGGGCCTGACGATCCGCCTGTGCACCGACATGGCGCTCGGCATCGAGGGCGACCGCGTCCGCGCCCGCCACGTGCTCTCGGCCGGCGACCGGATCTTCTGCTCGCTGTCGTGGGCGGCCGGGCTGGCCTCCCCCGACGACGGCGACGACGCCCACGCGCGCCTGGAGACGACGCAGCGCTTCTGGCGCACGTGGCTGGAGCGGGCCCGGATCCCCGACCACCCGTGGCGGCCCTACATCCAGCGCTCGGCGCTGGCGATCAAGGGCCTGACCTACATGCCGACGGGCGCGACCGTGGCGGCGAGCACCACCTCGCTGCCCGAGACGCCCGGCGGCGAGCGCAACTGGGACTACCGCTACACCTGGATCCGCGACTCGACGTTCACGCTGCAGGCGCTGCACTGGCTCAACCTCGACTGGGAGGCCGACGAGTTCATGCAGTTCATCGGCGACCTGGCCTGCAACGAGGACGGCTCGCTGCAGATCATGTACGGGATCGACGGTCGCCGCGACCTCACCGAGACCACGCGCGACGAGCTGTCGGGCTACGCCGGCGCCCGCCCGGTGCGCGTCGGCAACGGCGCGTTCGACCAGCGCCAGAACGACGTCTTCGGCGCGGCGCTGGACTCGATCCTGCTGCACACGCGCCGCAGCGCACGGCTGCCGCGCCGGCTGTGGCCGGTCGTCCAGGCGCAGGCCGAGGGCGCCATGCGGGTCTGGCGCCAGCCCGACCAGGGGATCTGGGAGGCGCGCGGGGCGCCGCAGCACTACGTCTCGTCCAAGTTGATGTGCTGGGTCGCGATGGATCGCGCCGCCAAGCTCGCCGAGATCCGCGGCGACCCCGAGCTGACCGTCACGTGGCGGGCGACCGCCGACGAGATCAAGGCCGACATCTTGGAGCACGGGCTGACCGCCGACGGCGTGCTGCGCCAGCACTACGACACCGACGCGCTGGACGCCTCGACGCTGCTGGCCGCCATCTTCGGGTTCCTGCCCGCCGGCGACGAGCGGCTGCGCGCGAGCGTCCTGGCCATCGAGAGCGATCTGACCGAGCACGGCTTCGCCTTGCGCTACAAGACCGGCGAGACCGATGACGGCCTGTCGGGCAAGGAGGGCACCTTCCTGATCTGCTCGTTCTGGCTGGTGTCCGCGCTGGCGATCGTCGGCGAGCGCCAACGGGCACGGGACCTGATGGAGCGCCTACTGCGGGTCGCGTCTCCGCTGGGGTTGTACGCCGAGGAGTTCGACGCCGACACCGGCCGGCACCTCGGCAACTTCCCGCAGGCGTTCTCGCACCTCGCGCTGATCGAGGCCGCGGCGCAGATCATCGTCGGCGAGCGCGTGGACGAGCTGCGATGAGCTCCTATGACGTCATCGTGATCGGCAGCGGCGCGGGTGGCGGCACGCTCGTCCGCCGGCTCGCCGCGTCCGGCAAGCGCATCCTGCTGCTGGAGCGGGGTGACTGGCTGGCCCGCGAGCCGCAGAACTGGCAGAGCCACGACGTGTTCGTCGACAACCGCTACGTGTCGCAGGACACGTGGTACGACGAGCGCGACCGGCCCTTCCAGCCGCAGGTCCACTACTTCGTCGGCGGCGCGACCAAGCTGTACGGCGCGGCGCTGTACCGCCTGCGGGCCGAGGACTTCGGCGAGCTGCGCCACCACGACGGGATCTCCCCGGCCTGGCCGATCACCTACGACGAGCTCGAGCCGTATTACACGCGCGCGGAAAACCTGTACAACGTGCACGGCGCGCGCGGCGAGGACCCGACCGAGCCGCCGGCCAGCGCCCCCTATCCCTACCCCGCGGTCTCGCACGAGCCCCGGATCCAGCAGCTCTCCGACGACCTCGAGGCGGCCGGCCACGTGCCGTTCCACGCGCCGTGCGGCGTCATGCTCGACGAGCGCAACCGGCCCTACAGCGCCTGCGTGCGCTGCTCGACCTGCGACGGCTTCCCGTGCCTGGTGCACGCCAAGTCCGACGCCGAGGTGCTCGGCGTGCGCCCGGCGCTCGAGCACGACAACGTGACGCTGCTGACCAGTGCTCGTGCGCTGCGCCTGGAGACCGACGAGGCCGGCACGACCGTGACCGGCGTCGTCGTCGAGCGCGACGGCCGTCGCGAGACGCTGACCGGCGACATCGTCGTCGTGGCGTGCGGCGCGGCCAACAGCGCCAAGCTCCTGCTCGCGTCAGCCAGCGACCGCCATCCGCGCGGCCTGGCCAACGGCTCCGACCAGGTCGGGCGCAACTACATGTTCCACAACAGCCAGGCGGTCCTCGCGCTGTCCAAGGAGCCCAACCCGACGGTGTTCCAGAAGACCCTCGGGGTCAACACCTACTACTTCGCGACCAAGGACATCGACTTCCCGCTGGGCAACATCCAGATGGTCGGCAAGTCGTCGGCCGAGATGTATCGCGGCGAGAAGCCGCTGCAGACCAGGCTCGCGCCCGAGTGGACCCTCGACCACGTCGCCCGCCACGCCGTCGACTTCTGGCTGTCGACCGAGGACCTGCCGCGGCCCGACAACCGCGTCACGCTGCGCGAGGACGGCAGCATCGCCCTGCGCTACGCCCCGAGCAACGACGTGCCCAAGCAGCGGCTGCTCCACGAGCTCAAGTCCATGCTCAAGCACCTGGGGATGCACCACGACCACCTGCTCCCCCGCCACGCCTACCTTAAGAACGAGATCCCGGTGGCCGGGTGCGCCCACCAGGCCGGAACGTGCCGCTTCGGGACCGACCCGGCGACCTCGGTCCTGAACACCGACTGCCGCGCGCACGAGGTCGACAACCTCTACGTCGTGGACACGAGCTGCTTCCCGAGCATCGGCGCGGTCAACCCGGCGCTGACGGCCATGGCCAACGCCGTGCGCGTCGGCGATCACCTCCTGGAGCGGCTGGGCGTGTCCACGCACGCCGCCGAACGCGCTCATGTCGCGTGACGCCGACGGTCCGCGCTGGCATGTGGTCGTCGTCGGTGGCGGCTTCGCCGGCGTCGGCTGCGTCCGCCGGCTGGCGGGCCGCGACGACGTTCGCGTGACGCTGATCGACCGCAACAACTACCACCAGTTCCAGCCGCTGCTCTACCAGGTGGCGACGTCGCAACTGGCCTCCAGCGACATCGCCTACTCGCTGCGCAAGCTCTTCGCCGAAGACGAGAACGTTGCGGTCAAGCTCGGCGAGGTCGTGACGATCGACCCGGCCGCGCGCAGCGTGACGACGGCCGACGGCGACGTGATCACCGGCGACGCGATCGTCCTGGCCGCCGGCTCGCAGCCGAACTTCTTCCGCACGCCCGGCGCCGCCGAGCACGCGTTCCCGCTCTACTCGCTCGACGACGCGCTGGCGCTGCGCTCGCGGATCCTCGGCGTCTTCGAGGCGGCAGATCGCGACGCGTCGTTGATCGATCAGGGTGCGCTCTCGTTCGTCGTCGTGGGCGGCGGTCCGACCGGGGTCGAGCTGGCGGGTGCGCTGGCCGACCTCGTGGAGGAGACGATGGCGGAGGAGTACCACGACTTGGCCGTCACGTCGGTGCAGATCCATCTCGTCGACCTCGGCCCCACGCTGCTCGGGCCGTTCTCCGAGGACGCCCACGAGTACGTCGCCAAGGTCCTGGGCCGCAAGGGCGTCCGGATGCATCTCGGCGTCGCGGTGACCGAGGTCGGCGCCGGCCACGTCACGCTCGCCGACGGCACCACCCTGCGCACCCGCTGCGTCGTGTGGGGCGGCGGCATCATGGCGCCGGCGGTGGCCGGCGCGCTGCCCGACGCCCAAGGACGCGGCGGGCGTCTGGCGGTCAGCTCCGACCTCTGCGTCGCCGGCGCGCCGGGCATCTACGCCGCCGGCGACATCGCCAACATCCCGGCGCCCGACGGCAGCGCGCTGCCCCAGCTCGGGTCGGTCGCGCTGCAGAGCGGCGTGCATGCCGCCGACACCGTCATGGCCGATCTGAGCGGGAAGTCGCGGTCGTCGTTCCACTATCACGACAAGGGCATCATGGCCATGATCGGGCGCGGCGCCGCGATCGCCGAAGTCGGCCCGCACCGCCACGAGCTGCACGGCGCGATCGCGTTCTCGGCCTGGCTCGGCGTCCACGCCCAGCTCATGACCGGCGTGCGCAACCGCATCGACGCGTTCGTCAGCTGGGGATCGGACTACTTCTCCAAGCGCCGGGGACCACAGATCCTCGACCACGCCGACGCGGCACCGATCGACTGGGACGAGGATCGCGCGCCGCCGCTGACCGCCGCCGGACCGCAGCAGCGCTGAACGGCGACCGGCGGGACCGAAGGTCCCGCCGGCATCACCGTCTCTCGGTTCCTGCCGCTACCGGCGCGAGACGCGTCGTGCGGTCCGCCGGCCTGTGCGTCGTGCGACGCGGCGAGCTCCGAACATGGTGATGATCCTTTCGTGATCAGGAAGCGGAGCCGGCCTCGGCCGTCTCCAGGGAAGCGAGCTCCTCGGCCTCCTCGGCCGCCATCAGGCCGACGGCGACGAGGTCGAGCGGGCTGATGAAGCCGTCGCCGAGGCGGAAGCCACCGGCGCGCATGATCGCGTCGCGCAGCGGCACCGCCCAGTGGTGCTCCAGGAGCACCAGCGCCGCGGCGGAGTCGTTGGGGATGTCGGCCAGGACGTCCCACTCGTCGGCGTCGCGGAAGACCTGCGGAGCGCCGCCGGCGGCGCCCGCCTCGGCACCCGCGGCCATCCCCTCCTCGCCGTCGATGCCGAGGCCGACCAGCGCGCCGACCACGGTGCCGAGCTCGACCGCCTCGGCCTCGGTCAGGTTGCTGAGGTGCTCGACCTCGAGCTCGCCGTCAGCGTCCTTGTAGACGGCCAGCGCATCGATGACGCGGACCGTGTCGCTCTCACGCAGGCGCTCGAGCTCCTCGATGATCTCGCCGTGGAACTTGGGGTGGTTGAACCCCAGCACGATCAGCTGAACCGGCCCGATGGCCATGGCTGTTCCCTTCGTCGTCGCAGTAGGTCGCCCCGATGGTGGCCGTCCGCGCACGGGCGGGCATCATCCGGTCCGGGTGATGCCCTGAGCGCCGGGACTGGGCTGTACTCAGCCGATGCCCGATCCGCTCGTGCTGCTACGAAGCAGGAGCTACGTCCAGCTGCTCGTAATCGCGGCGCTGATCGGCATCCCGATCTCGGCCGTGGCCTACGGCTTCCTCAAGCTCGTCGCCGTCCTCCAGACCGAGCTCTTCGCCGACCTCCCCGGACAGCTCGGGTTCGCCACCACGCCAGCGTGGTGGCCGCTGCCGATCCTCGCGCTGTCAGGGCTGCTGACCGCGCTGGCGATCATGCGCCTGCCCGGCACCGGCGGGCACTCGCCGGCCGATGGCTTCCACGCCGGCGGCGCCGTCGAGCCCGTCGACGTGCCCGGGATCTTCCTCGCCGCGGTGGCGACGCTGGGCTTCGGCGCCGTGCTCGGCCCGGAGGCGCCGCTGATCCTGATCGGCAGCGGCCTGGGCGTGCTCGCCGTGCGGCTCGCCTCCCGCGACGCCCCCGACCAGGCGTCGACGATCGTCGCGGCCGCCGGCAGCTTCGCGGCGATCAGCTCGCTGCTGGGCTCGCCGCTGTTGGGCGCCTTCCTGCTCCTGGAGGCCGCCGGCCTGGGCGGGCCGATGCTCGGCCTCGTGCTCCTGCCCGGCCTCCTCGCGGCCGGCATCGGCTCGCTGGTCTTCGTCGGGTTGGATTCCCTCACCGGCTTCGGGACGCTGAGCCTGGCCATCCCCGACCTGCCCGCGGTGGGCCACCCGACCGGAACCTGGCTGGCGTGGGCGCTGGCGTTCGGGCTCGTCGCCCCGTTCCTCGGCCGGGGGATCACGCTCCTCGCGGTGGCCGTCCGGGCGCGCACCGAGCCCCGCATGCTCGTGACGATGCCCGCGCTCGGCATCGTCATCGGCGGGTTGGCGGTCGCCTTCGGCCAGGCGACCGACAAGCCCGCCACCGAGGTCCTGTTCTCCGGCCAGTCCGCGCTCGGGCCGCTGATCGACAGCGCATCAACCTGGTCGGTCGGCGCGCTGCTGGCGCTCGTCGCCGCCAAGAGCCTGGCCTACAGCCTCTCGCTCAGCAGCTTCCGCGGGGGCCCGGTGTTCCCGGCGATGTTCCTCGGCGCGGCGGCCGGCATCGCCGCCTCCCACCTCCCCGGCCTGCCGCTGATCCCGGCCGTGGCGATGGGGATCGGCGCGATGTGCACCACGATGCTCACGCTGCCGCTCACGTCCACGCTGCTGGCGACCCTGCTGCTCGGGACCGACGGCACGAACGTCATGCCGGTCGTGATCGTCGCGGTCGTCGTCAGCCACGTGGTCACCGCGCGGCTGACGCCCCTCGTTCACCCGGATGGGGTGATGACCGGCGACGGCACCGGCCCCAGCATCCCGCCATGGCCTCCGCCGACGTCCTCGTCATCTTCGGCATCACCGGCGACCTCGCCAAGGTGATGACCCTGCGGTCGCTGTACCGGCTCGAACGCCGGGGGCTGCTGACCTGCCCGATCGTCGGCGTGGCCGTCGACGACTGGACCGTCGACGACCTCAAGCAGCGCGCGCGGGAGGCGATCGTCGACGGCGGCGAGACGCTCGACCCCGAGGTGTTCGATCGCTTCGTGGCTCGCATGAGCTACGTCTCGGGCGACTTCGCCGACCCCACGACCTTCGAGCGCGTCGCGGCAGCGATCAAGGGCAAGGAGCTGCCGGTCTTCTACCTCGAGATCCCGCCCTTCCTGTTCGGCGGCGTGGTCAAGGGGCTCTCCGACGCCGGGCTGACCGCCAACGCCCGCGTCGTCGTGGAGAAGCCGTTCGGCCACGACACCGACTCGGCCCGCGCGCTCGCGGCCGAGATCCACCAGTACCTCGACGAGTCCCAGCTGTTTCGCATCGACCACTTCCTCGGGAAGATGGGCCTCGTCGAGATCCTCTACCTGCGCTTCGCCAACGCGATGCTCGAGCCGGTCTGGAACCGCAACTACCTGTCTTCGGTGCAGATCACGATGGCCGAGAGCTTCGGCGTCGAGGACCGCGGCCACTTCTACGACCCGGTCGGCGCACTGCGCGACGTCGTCGTCAACCACATGATGCAGGTGGTCGCCGCCGCGGCGATGGAGGCTCCCGCCGGTCGTGATCCGTCAACGATCAAGGACGCCATCGCCTCGCTGTTCAAGGCGATGCCGGAAGCCGATCCCAGCGCCTACGTCCGCGGCCAGTACGACGGCTACCGCGAGACCCCGGGCGTCGCACCCGACTCGACGACCGAGACGTACGCCGCGATGCGCCTGGAGGTCGACAACTGGCGCTGGTCGGGCGTACCGTTCTTCCTGCGCACCGGCAAGCACCTCCCGATCACCCAGACCGAGCTGCGGCTGGTCTTCGATCATCCGCCGCGGCTCGGCTTCGGCGCGTTCGCTCGCAGCCCGGAGCCCGACCAGCTCGTCGTCAAGCTCGACCCGACGACCGGCGTCCGGCTGCTGCTGGAAGCCCAGCACAGCGACTCGCCCGACGGCGCACCGATCCACCTCGACATGGAGTTCGCCCAGGAGGGCGGCGAGGGCCCCGCGCCCTACGAGGTCCTGCTGCTCGCCGCCATGCGCGGCGAGACCACGCGCTTCACCCGCCAGGACGGCGTCGAGCAGGCGTGGCGCGTGATGCAGCCGCTGCTCGACGCGCCGCCGCCGGTCCACGGCTACGCGCAGGGCAGCTGGGGACCGCAGGCCTGCGACCGCCTCGTCGCCGGCCACGGACGCTGGCACCCGCCGTGGGTCGCGGCGTGAGCTGGCAGCCCAGCTCACCGAAGCTGCGCCCGCTGCGGCTGACGCTCGCCTGGGCGGTCTCGGCCGCCGCGGTCTGGGTGACCGCGTGGATGCTGCCCGGCTTCAGCCTCGGCCACAGCGGCGCGGCGGTCACCGCGGCGCTGGCGATCGCGCTGCTCAACGCCGTCCTGCCGCCGGTACTCGCGGCGTTGCGGCTTCCCTACATGCTGATCACCGGGTTCCTGTTGGTGTTGGTCGCCGACGCCCTCGTGCTGCAGGGCGCAGCGGCGCTGCTGGCCGACGAGGACGTCCACATCGCCGGCTTCGGCGACGCCCTGCTGGCGGCGCTCGTCATCACGGCCGTGAGCATGGTGCTGCAGATCATCCTCGGCACCAACGACGACGACGAGTACTCGCTGCGTGTCACCCGCCGCATCGCCAAGCGCCAGGGCGCCGGCGCCCCGACCGACGTGCCGGGGATCCTGTTCCTGGAGATCGACGGCCTCGGGCTGCCGATCCTGCGGGCCGCGATGCGCGACGGCAGCGCACCCAACATGGCGCGCTGGATCGCGCAGGACGGCTATCGCCTCGCCGAGTGGGAGACCGACCTCTCGTCGCAGACCGGCGCCAGCCAGGCCGGGATCCTGCTGGGCTCCAACGACGACATCCCCGCCTTCCGCTGGGTCGAGAAGGAGGCGGGTCGCATGATGGTCTGCTCCTCGCCGGAGGACTGCGCGGAGATCGAGCGCCGCCACGCGACCGGCGTCGGGCTGCTGGTCGACGGCGGCGCCAGCCGCGGCAACCTCCTCTCCGGCGAGGCGGAGGAGACGATCCTGACCGTCAGCCGCGCCGACGCCGAGCGCGGGCCGAACCCGGGCTACCGGGCGTTCCTGGCCAACGGCTTCAACGTCACGCGGACGCTCGTCCTGTTCTGGTTCGAGGTCGGGATCGAGGTGACCTCGGCGCTGCGCGCATCGCGGCGCGACGTCCGCCCGCGCGGGCACCGCGGCGGCTCCTACCCCTTCCTGCGCGCCGCGCTGTGCGTGTTCGTGCGTGACCTGATCGTCCACGGCGTCCTGACCGACATGATGCGCGGGCGGCCGGCGGTCTACGCGACGTTCTCCAGCTACGACGAGGTTGCTCATCACTCGGGATTGCAGCGCGCCGACACGATGGAGGCGCTGCGCAAGCTCGACCAGCAGTTCGGCCGGCTGGAGCGCGCCCGCCGCTACGCGCCGCGACCCTACGAGATCGTCGTGCTCTCCGACCACGGCCAGACGCAGGGCGCCACGTTCAAGCAGCGCAACGGCTATGGGCTCGATGAGCTGGTCGAGCGCTCGTTGACCTCCGGCGGCAGCGTCGCGGGCTTCTCCGGCGGCGACGAGCAGCGCGCGATGGTCCACCACGCCGTCGACGAGGCCAGCGGCAACCAGGGCAAGGACGACAAGAAGTCCAAGTCCGATATCAGCGATCGCGACGTCGTCGTCCTCGGCTCGGGCAACCTCGGGCTCGTCTACCTGATGGAGGGCGAGCCGCGGCGGCTCACGCTCGAGGAGATCCAAGAGCGCCACCCCAAGCTCGTCGACGCGCTGCGCGACCACCCGCACGTGGGCTGGCTGCTCGTGCGCTCCGCGCAGGACGGCGCGGTCGTGCTCGGCCCGGGCGGCGGCGCGCGCTACCTGGACGACGACCGCGTCAAGGGCGACGACCCGCTCGCGCCGTTCTCGCCGACCGCGGCCGACCACCTGCGCCGCACCGACGGCTTCGCGCACGTCGCCGACATCATGGTCGGCAGCTTCTATGACCCGATGGTCGACGAGGGCTGCGCCTTCGAGGAGCTGATCTCGTTCCACGGCGGGCTCGGCGGCCCGCAGACGCGCGCGTTCGTCCTCGCGCCGCCGGCGCTCCCGCTGCCCGAAGGGCCGATCGTCGGCGCCGCCGCGGTGCACGGTCTGCTGCGCGGCTGGCGGCAGCTGCTGCAACCTCAGGCGGCGGCCGACGGCGCGCGCGCCACGACGCGCCCGGCGTCGAGCGTCACGACCTGATCGACGGCGTCCAGGCCCTCGGGCCGATGCGTGATCAGCAGCACGGCACGGTCGCCGGCTGCCGCGAAGACGTCGCGCATGAGCGCCGTCGCCGTCGCCTCGTCGAGGTGCGCCGTCGGCTCGTCGAGCACGAGCACCGGCGCACGCGAGAGCAGCGCCCGCGCCAGCACGATCCGCTGGCGCTGGCCGCCCGACAGCGACCGGCCGCGCTCGCCGACCGCGGTGTCCCAGCCGCACGGCAGGCCGCGAACCCAGTCGCCGATGCGCGCCTGGTCCAGCGCGGCGGTCAGCTCTTCGTCGCTGCACTCGGGGCGCGCCAGGCGCACGTTCTCGCGGATCGACGTGGAGAAGAGGTGCGCGTCCTGGCCGGCGACCGCGATCGCGCGGCGCACGTCCTGCTGGCGGTAGTCGCGCAAGTCGCGTCCGGCCAGCGTCACGCGCCCGGCCTCGGGATCGAGGAAGCGCAGGAGCAGGTTGACGACCGTGGTCTTGCCGGCGCCGCTGGGGCCGACGAGGGCCACGCGGCCGCCGGGTGCCAAGCGCAGCGTCACGTCCTCGAGCACGGCCCGCTCGCCGGGGCCGTAGCGCGCGCAGACGCCTTCCAGCGCCAGGACAGCATCGCGCGGCGGCGCGGGCGCCGGCAGCGGCGGATCGGCGATCGCGGGCTCCGTGTCGGTGAGCGCGAGCAGGCGCCGGCCGGCGGCCAGCGCGGCAGGGAGCTCGCGCGCGGTCGCGATGAGCGGCGTGACCGCCTCGAACGCGGCGAGCGCCAGCAGCGCGAGCAGGGCGACGAAGACGCGATCGAGCCGGCCGTCGGCGACGGCCTCGGCCGCGACGAGCAGGGTCCCGGCGACGGTGGCGCCGGCGATCGCGACGCCGAGCCCCTCGCCCAAGCCGCCGACCAGCGCGTCGCGGCGGGAGAGGCGCACGAGCTCGCGGTCGGCGGCCGCGGCACGGTCCAGCGCCGGGTCGCCCGCGCCGTAGACCACCAACTCGGGCGCGGCGACGAGCGTGTCGAGCAGCTCGGCGGCGAGCGCACCCCGGGCGGCCGCCTGCCGGGCCTGCGCGCGCGCCCCGAGTCCGGCCGCCAGCAGCGGCACCGCCACGCCCGCGAGCAGCAGCCCGCCGGCCAGGATCAGCGCGGCGGCGGGCAGCACGACGGCGGCCGCGCCGACCCACGCCGCGCTGGCGAGCAGCGCCACGAGCGGCGGCCCGACCCCGCGCAGGTGCAGGTCCTGGAGCCGGTCGACGTCGGCCACGAGCCGCGCGAGCAGGTCACCGTCGCGGTAGCCGCGGAGCTGCGCGGGCGCCAGCGGCGCGATCCGGCGGTAAACCGTCACTCGCGCGCGTGCGAGCGCGCGAAGGGCGACGTCATGGGAGGCGAGCCGCTCGGCGTACCGGCTTAGCGGGCGCGCCAGCCCGAACAAGCGCACGGCCACGATCGCCGTGCCCAGCGAGAGGATCGCCGGCCGCTCCGCGGCGCGCGTGATGAGGTAGCCGGCGGTCGCCATCAGGCCGGCGCCGCAGATCACGGTCAGCGCGCCCAGCACGACGCTGAGCGCGACGCGCCGCCGCGGCACGCGCGCAAGGTCGAGGATCCGTGCCGTGGTGCTGCTCATGGCGTCGTCGCCAGCTCCGAGTCGCCGCCCGGGCGCGGGAGGTGGATGACGCGGTCGGCGCAGACGATCAGCTCCGGCCGGTGGGCGATCACCAGGACGGTTCGGCGCGCGCCCAGCCGCGCGACCGCCTCGCCGACGACGCCCACGCTGACGGGGTCGAGGTCGGCCGTCGGCTCGTCGAGCACCACGAGCGCGGCGTCGCGCAGGAACGCCCGGGCCAGGGCGATGCGGCGCAACTGTCCCGCGGAGAGCGGCCGCCCGCCGTCCCCGACGACCGTCGAATACCCGTCGGGCAGCGCGCGGACGAACGCGTCGGCGCCGGCCAGCATCGCCGCCTCGCGCACCGCGACGTCGGTCGCCGAGGGATCGCCGAGCCGGATGTTGTCCGCGACGCTGGCCGGCAGCAGCGCCGGGTGCTGCGGCACCCACGCCAACTGGCGCAGCCACGCATCGTGCCGGCACTCCACCAGGTCGACGCCGTCGACGGTCACCCGCCCCGCCGTCGGGCGCAGCAGGCCGAGGACGAGCGCGGCGACCGTGCTCTTGCCCGCGCCGCTCTCCCCCACCAGCGCCAGCGTCTCGCCCGGCGCCAGCTCCAGATCCACGTGGTCGAGCACCGGGCCCGGCCGTGTCGGGTACGAGAACGACACACCCTCCAGGCGCACCGGCGCGCGGCGCGGGCTGGCCGGGAAGCGAACGCCGGCGGCCGACGTCTGCCCCGGCGCCTCGAGCAGCGCGAGCATGCGCTGCGCAACCGCCAGCCCGTCGGCGCTGGCGTGGAACTCGGCGCCGAGCCGGCGCAGCGGCAGGTAGAGCTCGGGCGCGAGGATCAGGACGGTGAGCGCCGCCTGCAGGCCGAGGCTGCCGCTGACCAAGCGCACGCCGGCCAGCACCGCGACGAGCGCGACGCCCAGCGTGGCCGCGAGCTCGAGCACCGAGCCCGACAGGAAGCTGACGCGCAGCGTCGCCATCGTCGCGCGCCGGTGGCGCTCGCCGACCGTCGCGATCACGGCCAGCTGCCCGCGGGCAGCGTCGAATGCGCGCAACGTCGGCAGCCCTCGCAGCACGTCGAGGAAGTGCGATGACAACGCCACCAGCGCCGCCCAGCGCTCCTGCGTGTGGCGCTCGGTGCGCAACCCGATCAACACCATGAACAACGGGACGAGCGGGAGCGTGACGACCATGACCAGCGCGGACTCGAGGTCGATCGTCGCGACGAAGCCGACAACGGCGACCGGGACCAGGCACGCCAGCACGAGCTGCGGCAGGTAGCGCGCGAAGTACGCGCCGAGGGCATCCACGCCCTGGACCGCGGCGGCCACGACCTCCCCCGCCTCGGTGCCGTCGACGGCCTCGGGATGCTCGGTCAGGCGCCGGCGCAGCAGCGCGAGGCGCAACTCGGAGAGCACGGCCGACGCCGCCCCGCGCCCGGCGACCTCGGTCCCCCAGCTCACCGCGCCGCGCAGGAGGCCGAGCAGCGCGAGGGCGACCAGTGCGTCCACGACCGTGCTGGGCGCGGCGCCCGCGAACACGCGGGCGATCACCCACGCCAGCAGCGATGCCTGCGCCAGCACCGCGGCGGTGGTCACGAGGCCCAGCCCGACGTCGACCGCGAGCAGCGTGCGAGCGGCCCGGGCGCGGCGCAGCAGACGCGGATCGAGCGCGCGCACGCCGCCTCACACCGACGGGGCGCCGCCGACCCGTGCCCGGAAGACGTGGTAGGCCCAGCCCTGGTAGAGCAGCACCGCCGGCGTGCACACCGCGGCCACGACGGTGATGACGCTCAGCGCGTAGTGCGCCGTCGCCGCGTCGGAGATCGACAGGCTGTTAGAGAAGTCCGGGTACGAGACGATCACGCGCGGATACAGACCGGTGAAGAGCGTGACGACGATCGTCACCGCCGTCACCGCCGTGGCCGCGAACGCCCACCCCGGCCGGCGCGCGCCGGCCAGCAGACCTGCGCAGACCACCACGGCCGCGCCGGCGGCGGCGGGCACGAGGACCGGCAGCAGGCCGCGGTCGTTGCGGTCCATCGCCACCCCGACCGTCCAGGCCAGCGTGCCGGCGACGACGACCGCGGTGGGCAGCGCGAGGCGCCGTGCCATGGCCGCCGCGCGCTCGCCCAGCGCCCCCGCCAGACGCAGCGTGAGGAACGTGGCGCCATGGAAGGCGAACAGCAGCACGGTCGCGAGCCCGACGAGCACGGTGTAGACGCTGAACACGTCGCCGACGTTGCCGGCGAAGGTCTGATCCGAGCCCAGCGGCAGCCCGTGCAACAGCGCGGCCAGCCCGACGCCCCAGAAGAACGGCGCGCCCACGCTGCTGGCCGTGCTCGCCCAGCGCCAGCGCCGGTTCCAGCGCTCGCCGGCGCCGCGCCCGCGCCAGTCGAACGACACGGCCCGCACGATCAGGCAGACGAGGATCGCCAGCAGCAGCAGGTACAGCCCGGAGAACATCGTCGCGTACCAGGCCGGGAAGGCCGCGAACGTCGCGCCGGCCGCGACGACGAGCCAGACTTCGTTGCCGTCCCAGACGGGGCCGATCGTCTCGATCACCGTGTGCCGCTCGTCGTCGTCGCGCCCGATCACCGGCGCGAGCATCCCGACGCCGAAGTCGAAACCCTCCAGCACGAAGTAGCCCGCCCAGAGAACGGCGATCAGGCAGAACCAGAGGATCTCGAGGCTCATGACGGCACCAGCTCCGCCACCGGCGCCTCGGCCGCGCGCCCGGGCTCCGGCGGATCGAGCCGGGCGAAGCGGCGCATCAGGATCACGTCGAGGACGCCGAGCGCGGCGTAGAGCGCGACGAAGACGCCCAGACTCACGGCAATCGTCGCCGTGCCGACGCTGGGCGAGTTGGCGGCCGCGGTCTTCAGCAGCCCCTGGACGATCCACGGCTGCCGGCCGACCTCGGTCAGCAGCCAGCCCGCGGTCGCCGCCAGGTACGGGAAGGCGATGGCCACGACCGCGGTCCGCAGGAACCAGCGCTTGGTCTCCAGCGTCCCGCGCCGGTACAGGAACGCGCCGAGCAGGGCGACGAGCGTCATCAGCGCCCCGAGGTAGGCCATCACGCGCATGCTCCAGTACGTGACCCTCACCGGTGGGATGTAGTTCCCCTTGCCGTACTGCTTCTGGTAGCCCTGGTTGACCTCGTTGATGCCCTCGACCTGGTCCGTGAACGTCCCCGTCGCCAGGAACGACAGCAGCTTGGGCACCTGGATCACGAAGCTCGGCTTCTGGTCGGACTGGGTGAAGCCGCCGATCTGGAAGAGCGAGAACCCGGCCGGCTGCTCGGTGTTCCACAGCGCCTCAGCCGAGGCGATCTTCATCGGCTGGTAGTCGGTCGTCGCCAGGCCGAAGCGGCTGCCGACCACCATGTTGCCGATCGTCGCGGGCACGGCGACGATCAGCGCCAGCGCCGCGGCATGGCGGAAGAGGTCGACGTTGCGCCCGCGCAGCAGGTGCCAGCAGGCGATGCCGAAGACGAAGAGCGACCCCATCGTCAACGCGACCAACATGGTGTGGGTGAACGCGTAGAGCGCGAAGCGGCTGGACAGCAGCGCCCACACGTCGGTCAACTGCGCCTCCCCGCCGCTGACCTTGGAGCCGACCGGATGCTGCATCCACGAGTTGGCCACCAGGATGAAGTAGCCCGACAGCCAGGTGCCGGCCACGGCCACCCACAGCGTGGCGAGGTGCAGACGCGGCGACAGCCGGTCCCACCCGAAGATCCACAGCCCCAGGAACGTCGACTCCAGGAAGAACGCCGCCAGCCCCTCGATCGCCAGCGGCGCGCCGAACACGCCGCCGACGTACTTGGAGTACACCGACCAGTTCATCCCGAACTGGAACTCCTGCACCAACCCGGTCGCCACGCCGATCGCGAAGTTTATCAACAACAGCGTGCCGAAGAACTTCGTCAGCCGCAACCACGCCTCGTCGCCCGTGCGGTGCCAGCGCGTCTGCATGATCGCCACGATCGGCCCGAGGCCGAGCGTCAGCGGGACGAAGAGGAAGTGGTAGATCGAGGTCGTCGCGAACTGCAGCCGAGCGAGATCCACCGTGGTGGCCGCAAGCGGAGACACGATGGATCTCGGCCTCTCCGTCGTCTCACACAGCCGCCTCGACGCGCTCCTGCTGCTCGAGCGCTCGCATGGCCTCGCCCTCGGCCTCCTGGAAGTCCGAGCCGTCGAGGTGCTTGGTGACGTGCTTCAGCGAGCCGCCGGTCGCCTGTTCGACCTTGGCCACATCCTCATCGATCCCGATGACGATCAGCGCCGCCTGCTTGGGCTCGAGCATCGCGGCCATCTCCTTGGCCTCGTGCCGGGACATGCCGTGGGCCAGGTGTCCGAACCACGCGCCCAGGCCCGCACCGCCGGCAGCGGCGCCCACGGTCCAGGGCAGCAGGAACGGAAACAGGACCGACGCGCCGGCGCCGGCTGCGAGGCCGACCCAGCCGCCGTGCTTGACGGGCTTCTCGTCCTTGGTGACCTTGACGCTCCCGTCGGCGGCACGCGAGAGCACGGCCGCGTCATAAGACCCGATGGAGCCGTTGCCGTGCAGCGCCTTGATGGCGTCGTAGTCGCTCTCGGCCTGGGCCACGGTCTCGTAGATCCCCGTGAAGAAGAACATCGGCTTGTTCATGGCACGTCCCTTCGCTCGTCGGTGGGTTCACCGACCGTAGGTCCGGCCATGAGGCCGAGCATCACCCGAATCGGGTGGTGCGCCGCAGGACGCCTACACGAACGAGCGCGGGCTCGCCGAAGGCTGGTCGACCTCGGCGAGGAACATCAGCGTCGCCTTGACGCGCTTGCTCACGTCCTCGGCACCCGAGAGGTTCAGCTTCAGGAAGATCGAGTTGATGTGCTTCTCGACGGCGCGCTTGGTCAGCACCAGCTCGTCGGCGATCGCCGCGTTGCTCAGGCCCTGGGCGATCTTGGCCAGGACCTCGAGCTCACGCGAGGTGAGGTCGTCTAGCGGCGAGTGCTCGGCGCGGTGCCGGGAGCGCATCAGCGGCTCGATGATCTTGGGGTCCATGAGCGATCCGCCGACGGCGACCGTCTGAATCGCCGAGACGAGCTGCGAGCGGTCGTGGATGCGCTCCTTCAGCAGGTAGGACCGGCCTTCGGAGCCGGAATCCAGGAGCGCCAAGGCGTAAGCGGGGTCGGCGTAGTTGCTCAGGACGACGACGCCGATCTCGGGGTGCGTGTCCCGCAACTGCGCGGCCAGCCGGATCCCCTCGTCGGTGTTGGTCGGCGGCATCCGGATATCGGTGACCACGACGTCCGGCCGGTGCTCCTCGACGGCGCTCAGTAGCGACTCGACGTCCTCGCAGCGGGCGACGACAGTGACATCGTCTTCGTGGTCGGACAGGACCTGGGCGATCCCCTCGCGCACGATGAAGCTGTCCTCGGCGAGCGCCACCCGGAGGGTCATGAGGCAACTGTAGCCCTGACCGGCGCCCCGTGGACAGGGCCGGGGGACGCCGGCAGGTGTCGCCTCATGGTGCGTGCACCTCTCCACAGGCAAGCCCGCCCCGTTGCGCGCCCCGAGCAGCCGCTGCGACGGTGGGCGCCAAGGAGACCCGCCATGACCGACGCTGCCCCGCCACCGCCCGAAGCACCCGCTCCGACGCAGGCCGACGACCCCGGCGCGCCGATCGGGCGCGGCCGCCGCGTCGCAATCCGGGGGCTGCTGTGCGGAGCGACCGTCCTGGCCGTGCTCGCCGTCTTCGCGCTCTGGGCCAACCGCCAGGTGCTCGATGCCGACAACTGGTCCGACACGAGCGCGGCGATGTTGAACAACAGCGAGATCCGGACGCAGGTCTCCGGCTACCTCGTCGACCAGGTGTACGCCAACGCCGACGTCACCGCGCAGATCGCCAGCGCGCTGCCGCCGCGGCTCAAGCCCCTGGCCGGGCCGGCCACCAGCGGCCTCCGCGACCTCGCCCAGAGGACGACCAACCGGGCGCTCGGCCGGCCGCGGGTCCAGGAGGTCTGGAAGCAGGCCAACCGCGTCACCGCGGAGCAGTTCATCAACATCGCCGAGGACAAGTCGAAGCTGGTGACCGCCTCGGGCGGCGCGATCGTCCTGAACCTGCGCTCGCTGGTGGTCGAGGTCATCGGCCGCCTGGGGCTCCCGCGCTCGCTGTCGGACCGGATCCCGCCGGACGCGGGAAACATCACGGTCATGTCCAACACCCAGGTCGACACGCTCAAGAGCGCCGTGTCCTGGGTGAGAGGTCTCTCCGCCGTGCTGCCCGCACTGGCGATCGCCATGCTCGCCGGCGCCGTCTACCTCGCCCGCGGCCGCCGTCGCGAGACGCTGCTCATCGCCGGCCTCGACCTCATCGCCGCCGGGCTGTTCGTCCTCGTCGCCCGCAGCATCGCGGGCTCTTACGTCGTCGGCCAGCTGTCCTCCACGGCGGCCGTGGAGCCGGCCGTGCAGGCCGCGTGGTCGATCGGCACGCACATGCTGCGCGACATCGCGCAGGCGACGGTCGTCATCGGCATCCCCGCCGTGGCGGCCGCGTGGCTCGCCGGCCCCTACCGGCCGGCCATCGCGGCACGGCGCGCGGCGGCGCCCACCTTGCGCGAGCGTCCGGCCCTCGCCTACTCCCTGGTCACCGTGGCCCTGCTGCTGGTGATCGCCTGGGCGCCGATCCCGGCGACGCGGATGCCGCTGGGAGTGCTGGTCATGATCGTGCTCGGCTTCACCGGGCTGGCCGCCTTCCGCCGCCAAATCGCGGCCGAGTTCCCCGAGGCGGAGGCCGGCGCGACCCGCGCCGCGCTGCAGGGGCACGCCACGCGGGCGGTGCGGGCGGTCCGGGACGCGCGGCGCGCTCCGGCACGCAGCCAGCCGGTCGAGGAGCTCGAGCGCCTCGCCACGCTGCACGACCACGGCGCGCTGAGCGACGAGGAGTTCGCCGCGCAGAAGACGCTCGTGCTGGCCAACGGCAACGGCACGCGCTGAGCCGCGGCACCCGTTCCCCGACCTCATCCCGAACGGATGATGCGGCGGCCCGGGCGTCGCTGTTCGATGGGTCGGTGACCCGCACACCAACCGGCCCGGTCTCCTCGAGCATCGCCTCCCCGCTCGTCCGAGACGCCACCGCCGCGGCGCTGCCGCGCCATCAGCTGCCGGCGACCGGCACCGGCAGCGAGGTCGCGCACGACCTCATCACCAACGAGCTGTTCCTCGACGGCAGCGCGCGCCTGAACCTCGCGACCTTCGTCACGACGTGGATGCCGCCGCACGCGGCCGCCTTGATGGCCGAGACGGCCGACAAGAACATGATCGACAAGGACGAGTACCCGCAGACCGCCGAGCTCGAGAAGCGCTGCGTGAACATCCTCGGCGATCTCTGGCACGCGCCGGGCGGCGGCGACGCCACCGGCACGTCGACGACCGGCTCCAGCGAAGCGGCGATGCTCGGCGGCATGGCGCTGAAGTGGCGCTGGCGCGAGCGCCGGCGCGCCGCCGGCCTGTCGACCGACAAGCCGAACCTCGTGATGGGTGTCAACGTCCAGGTCTGCTGGGACAAGTTCTGCCGCTACTGGGACGTCGAGCCGCGGCTCGTCCCGATGGAGGGCGAGCGCTTCCACCTCGAGGCCGAGCAGGCCGCCGCCGCCTGCGACGAGAACACGATCGGCGTCGTGGCGATCCTCGGGTCGACCTTCGACGGCAGCTACGAGCCGGTCGCCGAGATCGCGGCGGCGCTCGACGCGCTGGCCGCCGGCGGCGGGCCCGACGTGCCGCTGCACGTCGACGCCGCCTCGGGCGGCTTCATCGCCCCGTTCGTGCAGCCCGAGCTCGTCTGGGACTTCCAGCTCCCGCGCGTGCAGTCGATCAACGCGTCGGGCCATAAGTACGGCCTCGTCTACCCCGGCGTCGGCTGGGCGCTGTGGCGCGACGCCGACGCGCTCCCCGACGACCTGGTGTTCAAGGTCAACTACCTGGGCGGCGAGATGCCGACGTTCGCGCTGAACTTCTCGCGGCCGGGCAGCGAGGTCGTCGCGCAGTACTTCATGTTCTTGAGCCTGGGCCGTGAGGGCTTCACGGCCGTGCAGCAGAACTCGAGCGCGGTCGCGCAGCACATCGCCTCCGAGGTCGCCGCGATGGGGCCCTACCGCACGATCACCGACGGCAGCGAGCTGCCGGTGTTCGCGTTCGCGGTCAAGCCCGAGACGGCGTACACCGTCTTCGACGTCTCCGACCGGCTGCGCGAGCGCGGCTGGCTCGTGCCCGCCTACACCTTCCCCGCCAACCGCGAGGACCTGTCGGTCCTGCGCGTCGTCGTGCGCGCCGGGATGACGCACGACATGGCCGACCTGTTCCTCGACGACCTGTGCCAGCAGACCGCGACGCTGGAGCGCTCCGGCGCCCGCCCGGGAGTCCCCCAGGTGTCGGCGTTCGCCCACTAGCGGTCAGACGTGCTCTGGATCCTGCTCTCGCGGCCGCGGCGCCGGCCCCTCCTCGCCATCGCGATCGCGATCTTGGTGGGCGTCACCGCAGCCACGCCGGCGGCGGCGTCCGACGATACCGTCGCCGGCCAGCTCGTCGTCGGGTTCAGCGGCCGCGTCTCGCCGTCGACCCAGCAGCGCGTCATCGAGCACGCCGGCGGACGGCTCGTGGGGCGCCTATCGCACATTGACGGAACGGTGGTGCGGCTCCGCGCCAAGGGGCTCGCGCTGAGCGCCCTCCAGCGCCGGCTGCGCGGTCAGCACAGCGTCCGGTACGCCGAGCCTGACTACTACCTCAACACGTCGACAGCGCCCGACGACCCGCTCTACAGTCAACAGTACTCGGAAGCCGCGAGCGGCGCCGGCGCCGTGGGCGCACCCGTCGCCTGGACCGCGCACACGAGCTGCGCCAAGGTCGCGGTGCTCGACACCGGCGCCCAGTACGACCATCCCGACCTGAAGGGCAACATCTGGCACAACCCGCATGAGATCGCGGGCAACAACGTCGACGACGACCACAACGGCTACGTCGACGACTACTACGGCATCAACCTCGTCAAGGGCCGCGACTCAGGCGTCGACGACGACGGGCACGGCACGCACGTCTCCGGGATCATCGCCGGCCGCGGCAACAACCGCACGGGTATCTCGGGCCTCTGCTGGACCGGCTTGGTCATGCCCGTGAAGTTCATGAACTCCAGAGGCAAGGGCTCGTCGTCAGACGCTGCGGCCGGCATCGACTACGCGGTCCGAATGGGCGCCAAGATCGTCAACGGCTCCTTCGGCGCGTCGTCGAAGTCCACCGCCCTGGCGGACGAGGTCGACTACGCCCAGAAGAAGGGCGTCCTGCTGGTCTTCGCCGCCGGCAACGACGGCACCAGCAACGACTCGGCACCGGAGTACCCGGCGGCGTTCACCAACACCAACATCATCTCCGTCGCCGCCGTCACCACGACCGGTGCCTTGGCCTCGTTCTCCAACTACGGCGCGAAGAGCGTCGACCTCGGTGCCCCCGGTGACAGCATCCTCTCCACCTATCTCGGCTCGAGGTACAAGGTGCTGAGCGGCACCTCAATGGCCTCGCCGATCGTCGCCGCGGCCGCCGCCATGCTCCGGTCCCGAAACGCACATCTGTCATACGGCCAGATCCGCTCGGCGCTGCTCTCCTCCACCCAGCCCGACGGGGCCCTTACGGGGAAGGTCGCCCACCCCGGCGTTGTCAACATCGGGGCTGCACTGACCGGCGCGTCTTGAGCCGTCGTCAGTCGAGGTGTTGATCGTGCTGGGCCCAGACGGCGCGCAGGACCGACGGCCCGAAGTCCTGCTTGCGCACGAAGGCCGCCGCGCCGCACGAGCGCACGGCGTCAGTGAAGTCGTCGGTCGAGATCAGCACCACCACCGTCTCGGGGTGCCCGGCCATGATGCGCCGTGCGGCTTCGATGCCGTTCATGCCCGGCATGCGGACGTCGATGAGGACGAGCTCCGGGCGGGTCCGGGCGACGGCGAGCATCGCCTCGTGCCCCGAGCACGCCTCGCCCACCGCGCTGAAGCCCACGAGCCCGTCCAGCACGGCGCGAGCCGCATCGCGGAAGAACGGCTGGTCGTCGACGACCAGCACACCGACCTCCGCGCGTTCTGTTGCGATGTCGGGCATGCCACAAGCAGGTTGCCGCAACGGCAAGCCCGACACACGGTGGTGCCCAGGTGTGTCGGCCGGTGACACACCGGCGGCAGGCACCCGCGACCGGGTGCCGGCGCCTCCTGCGGTCGGCATGGAGGCACTCATCCTTCTTGCGTGCGCCCGCCCACACGCCGCAACGGCTCAGCCGGTCGTGCGACGGCCGTACGCGAGGAGGCCGTAGATGACGAGGATGTCGATCGCGAATAGCGCGAGCGCCAGGAACGGGTAGGCCGGGATCACCAGCATCTGGACGATCGCGTTGAGCCCGGCGCTGATGATGCCGACCCAGCGGGCCCCACCGGTCTGGGCCCAGATCCCGAACGCCGATACGACCTGCACGGCGCCGATGATCACGAGGAACCAGCCCCACGTGTTCAGGTCGCTGATGATGAACTGGGCGTCCTTGACGTAGAACTTGCTGTCGCTGATCGCCGCGATGCCGTAGATGAAGTTCAACGTGCCGACGCTTGGGATGACGGCGAGGGCCATGGTGAGACGGGCTCACGGCGTCGTGGTCGTCGGGGTGTCCGTGCCGGCCGTCGGAGCAGGGGTCGTGACCGTCCTGGCCGGTGCCGGCGCAACGGTGACCGTGGGCGTGACCGTCACCGTGGACGGAGCCGGGGCCGGTGCCGCCACCGTGGTCGTGGCGTTCTTCGTGCTCGTCGTGCGGTGCACGTCGACGCTGATGGACGGGGCCGTGTTCGCCGTCGCGCCCTCGTCGCCGCGGTCGATCACCAATGCCGTGAGCACCCCGAGCAGGAGCACCACGAACACGCCGGCGACGATCGCCCAGCCGTGCGACCCCTCTGCCGCGGGCACGCCCGGCGGTGGGGGCTCGCCGTAGGAGGGCGGCGGCTCGCCGGTCGGCGGCGGTGTCGGATCGTGCGCGCGGGGGTCCTGATCGGTCATGGGTGCAGCGTCTCGGTCGGCGCATCGGCTCGCATCACCCGCATCGGACGATGCGGCCCGTGCCGCGCCCGGTGACGCTCCTCGCCAACCAATGGGCCGCACGCGCAAACCCGCCGAGGACCCGCCAGAAGCGCTCGAGCGGGTCGAGCTCTCCGGCGTGTTCGCCGCGCCGCCGTGGCTCCGCGACCTCGGCTTTGCCGCCTGGCTGCTCGCCGGGGTCACGATCGTCGTCGTCGGCGCGGTCTGGATCGCGAACCTCACGAGCACGATCTTCATCCCGGTCGTCGTCGCGGCCGTGCTCGCGGCCGTGCTGTCGCCGATCGTCCGCGTTCTCCAGCGCCACGGCATCCCGCGGCTGGCGGGGGCGGCGCTCGTGTTCGTCGGCGTCGCCGTGGCCGGCGCGACGCTGCTCGTGATGATCGTCAGCGGCGTCTCGAGCCAGTCCTCCGAGCTCACCGACAAGCTCCAGCACGCGGCCGACAAGCTCCAGTCGGCGCTCAAGGACCTCGGGGCGAGCAGCGACAGCGCCCAGCAGGCCAAGAGCAGCGCGAGCTCGGGGATCGGCGACGCGTTTCACTCGCTGCTGCACGGCCTCGGCGCCGGCATCTCGGGGTTGGCGTCGCTGGCGGTCTTCGTCTCGTTCACGGCCCTGAGCCTGTTCCTCCTGCTCAAGGACGGCCCGGCGATCCGCACCTGGGCCGAGCGCCATCTCGGTGTGCCGCGCCCGGCCGCGCGGGTCGTCCTGGGTCGCACGCTCCAGTCGCTGCGCGGGTACTTCGGCGGCGTCACCGCCATCGCGGCGTTCAATGGGATCGTCATCGGCCTGGGCGCGCTGCTGCTCGGCGTGCCGCTGGCCGGCTCGATCGCCGTGGTGAACTTCGTCGCGGCCTACATCCCGTTCCTAGGCGCATGGTCCGCCGGTGCCTTCACCGTGCTGATCGCGCTCGGCGCCAACGGCACGCAGACCGCGATCGCGATGGCCGTCGTGGCGCTCCTCGCCAATGGCGCGCTGCAGCAGCTGATCCAGCCGGTGGTGATGGGCGCGGCGCTCGGCATCCACCCGCTCGTCGTGCTCGTCGTCACGATCGGGGCCGGAGCGCTGTTCGGCACGGTCGGGATGGTCCTCGCCGCGCCGCTGACCTCGGCGGCGGTCCGCATCTCGGCCGATCTCGCCGCGATGCGCGCCGAGGAGCCCACATCACCCGGACTGGATGATGCGCACGGCGCGGCCCTCGACCAGGCTTGACTCCGAGAACCCACGCCGCGCGGGCCGACCAGGAGCGCATCACGATGAGCAAGCCGTTCAAGGGCAAGATCAACACCGACATCCGCGACTCCGTCCCGGACTGGTCGCCGTTCGAGCCACCGCGGGCGCCCGACGGCGCGCCCAGCGTTGTCTACATCGTCCTCGACGACGTCGGCTTCTCCGCGCTCGAGAGCTACGGCGGCCCGATCCCGACGCCCAACATCGACCGGATCTCCGGCGACGGCCTGCGCTACACGCAATGGCACACCACGGCGCTCTGCTCACCAACGCGCTCCTGCCTGCTGAACGGCCGCAACCACACGCGCAACAGCATGGCCTGCATCACCGAGGCCGCCAGCGGCTTTCCGAACGCCAGCGGCGTCATCCCACCCGAGAACGGCCAGATCCAGGAGATCCTCGGCGCCCAGGGCTGGAACACGTACATGGTCGGCAAGTGGCATCTCTGCCCCGAAGCGGAGATGAACCTCGCCTCCACGCGGCGCAACTGGCCGACCGGCCGCGGCTTCGAGCGCTTCTACGGGTTCCTCGGCGCGGAGACCAACCAGTGGTTCCCGGAGCTCGTCTACGACAGCCATCCCGTCGACCCGCCGAGCACGCCCGACGATGGCTACCACCTGACGGTCGACCTCACCGACAAGGCGCTGGAGTTCATCAAGGACGCCAAGGTGCTGGCGCCGGACAAGCCGTTCTTCCTGTACTACGCGCCGGGCGCCTGCCATGCCCCGCACCACGCGCCCAAGGAGTGGAGCGATCGCTTCAAGGGCAGGTTCGACATGGGCTACGAGGCGATCCGCGAGCAGACGCTGGCCCGTCAGAAGGAGCTGGGCATCGTCCCGCCCGACACCGAGCTGCCGCCCATCAACCCGATCGGGACGCCCGAGACCCGCTCCGGGCCCGACGGTGAGGCGTTCCCGGCGCTGGACGTCACGCGCCCCTGGGACTCCCTGTCGGCCGAGGAGCAGCGGCTGTTCAGCCGGATGGCCGAGGTCTACGCCGGCTTCCTGGCCCACACCGACTGGCAGATCGGGCGCCTCCTGGACTACCTCGAGGAGACCGGCCAGCGCGAGAACACGATGGTGGTCGTGGTCTCCGACAACGGCGCCAGCGGCGAGGGCGGGCCCAACGGCTCGGTCAACGAGAGCAAGTTCGCCAACGGGATCCCCGACGACATGGCAGAGAACCTGGCGAAGCTCGACGAGCTCGGCGGTCCGGGAACCTATAACCACTACCCCAACGGCTGGGCGATGGCCTTCAACACACCGTTCAAGATGTGGAAGCGCTACGAGTTCGCCGGCGGCACCTCTGACCCGTGCATCATCTCCTGGCCCAAGGGCATCAAGGCGCGCGGCGAGATCCGCGAGCAGTACCACCACGCCGTCGACCTGGTTCCGACGATGCTCGACGCGCTCGGCGTCGAGCCGCCCGAGACGATCGCCGGCCACGTCCAGAGCCACTTCGACGGCGTCAGCATGCGCTACAGCTTCGACGCGGCGGCGCTGCCGAGCGCACGCGAGACGCAGTTCTACTCGATGCTCGGCTCCCGCAGCATCTGGCATGACGGCTGGACGGCCGTCACGACCCACCCGACCCTGAGTGGTTGGGGCCACTTCGAGAAGGACACGTGGGAGCTCTACCACTCCGACGTCGATCGCTCCGAGTTGCACGACCTCTCGGCGGAGGAGCCGGAGCGCCTGCAGAAGCTGGTCAACCTCTGGCACGCCGAGGCCGGCGCAAACGGGGCGTTCCCGCTCGACGACCGCTCAGCGCTGGAGATCATCATCACGCCGCGACCGCTCCTGTCACCGCCGCGCAACCGCTACATCTACTACCCCGACCTCGCCGACGTGCCCGAATCCCAGGCGGTCAACATCCGCAACCGCTCCTACGCCGTCGCAGCGGTCGTCGACATCCCCGAGGCCGGCGCCGAGGGCGTCCTGTTCGCGCACGGGGCGCGGTTCGGTGGCCACGCGCTCTACGTCAAGGACAACAGGCTGCACTACGTCTACAGCTTCGTCGGGAGCGTCGAGCAGCTCGTCGTCGCCGACCGGGAGCTGCCGACCGGCGAGGGCCTGATCCTGTCCGCCGCGTTCGAGAAGGAGGGCGAGGACCCGCCCGGCCTGTCGGTCGGCACGCTCTCGCTGTTTCACGGCGACGTGAAGGTCGGCGAGGGCAAGATCAAGACGCAGCCCGGCAAGTTCTCGATCGCCGGCGACGGCCTGTGCGTCGGGCGCGACGGCAGCGACCCGGTCACCGCCGACTACCCCGGCAGCGCGCCGTTCGCCTTCACCGGCGGCACGATCAACCGCGTCGCCGTCGACGTCAGCGGCGAGCCCTACGTCGACCTGGAGCGCGAAGCCGTCGCGATGATGTCGCGCGAGTAGCCACTAGGCCTTGGCCACCCCGCGCGCGATCAGGAAGACGCCGAGCACGACGCACAGCACCACGGCGATCCGCCGGCTGTTGGCGGAGGCCCAGCCGTTCATCTGCTCCACCACCGTGACCGTGCGCTCGGGCACGACCACCAGCCCGGCGAGCGGGATCTCGGCCAGCGCGAACATCACGAGGTTGAAGGCGACGACGAGCGCGATGACGGCGCCCGTGCCGTGGTAGCCGGCGGCGATGTCCTTGAGGCCGACGAGGTAGGCCGCGCCGGGCAGGTTGATGGCCAAGGCCGCGAGGAAGACGACCGGGACCGAGCCCCGGGCCAGGATGCGCTGGGTCAGCGGCTCCTGGGTCTTGGCCGCCCGCTCTGGGCCGGCGCCGGCGCCCCGCCGGCGCTCCTTGAACCGCGCGTCGGCACGAGTCGCGATCGCGACCGCCAGCAGCAGCGCCAGGCCACCGACCGACACGTCGGTGATCCAGCTCAACCCCGCGCGGTCGCTGCTCACCGCGCCGGAGCCCTTCAGGATGGCGACGAGGCCGAGCCCCAGCGCGATGCTGATCGTGAGCCCGCCCGCCAGGTAGGCGGCGAGCAGCGGCCGGCGTCGCGGCTGTGAGAGCAGGATCGCGACCGCCGCCAGGAGGGTCGGGTAGAGCGCGGCGTCCAGCGCGACCACGAGGAGTTGGAGCGACATCTGTCGTCGCACCTCACCGCACGCCGTTCGCCGTGCCGTCACCCCGAACGGATGATGCCCGCGCGGAGCCGTCGAGGTTCGATGGGTGGGTGACCACCACCGCCGCAGCAGGGCCCGCGAGCGCCGCGACGCGCAACGGGGGCGCCAAGCCAAGTCGCACGACCGCCGACCGTGCCGCCCACGGCCGCGCGGTCCGATCCGAGGTGCCGCGGTCGAGCCTCGCCGACTGGGAGCCGGCGCCGGATCGGCGCGACCCGGTCGCGTTGCTGGAAGAGCAGGCCCGGACCCGCGTCCAGGAGCTCGTGCCGATCCGCCACGGGCGCATGCTCGTCTCGCCGTTCACCTTCTACCGCGGCGGGGCCTTCCTGATGGCCGCCGATCTCGACGGCTCGCCCCGAACCGGCCTGACCGCCCAGCTGTGCGGCGACGCGCACCTCTCCAACTTCGGCGCCTACGCCGCGCCCGACCGCCGGCTGGTCTTCAGCGTCAACGACTTCGACGAGACGCTGCCCGGTCCGTTCGAGTGGGACGTCAAGCGGCTGGTGGCCAGCTTCGCGGTCGCCGGGCGCGACCGCGGCTTCAGCGCGCGCCAGCGCAAGGCCATCAACAAGACCGTCGGCCGGGCCTACCGGGAGTCGATGCGGGACTTCGCCGCGCTGGGCAAGTTCGAGCTCTGGTACGCCCGCATCGACGTCGAGGAGATCGCCGAGCAGTTCGCCGAGCAGGCGAGCCCGAAGGAGGTCAAGCGCTTCGAGCGCAACCTCGCCAAGACCCGCAGCAAGGACAGCCTCAAGGCCTTCGGGAAGCTCACCGAGATCGTCGACGGACAGCCGCGGATCGTCGGCGACCCTCCACTGATCGTCACGATCGAGGACGTCGCCACCGCCAACGAGCTCCCGCGGATCGAGCAGATCATCCGCACCATCATCCGCGACTACCGGCGCTCGCTGCCCAGCGACCGCCGCCATCTGCTCGAGCAGTTCCAGTACGCGCACGCAGCACGCAAGGTGGTGGGCGTCGGTAGCGTCGGCACCCGCGCCTGGATCATGCTCATGCAGGGCCGCGACGCCGCCGACCCGCTGTTCCTGCAGGCCAAGGAGGCCGAGGCTTCGGTCCTCGAGCCGTTCCTCGGCAAGAGCGCCTTCGCCAACCACGGCAAGCGCGTCGTCGAGGGCCAGCGGCTGATGCAGGCGGCCAGCGACCTCATGCTCGGGTGGGTCCGCATCGACGGCGTCGACGGCGTGAGCCGCGACTTCTACGTGCGCCAGCTCTGGGACCAGAAGGGCTCGGCGGTCGTCGAGACGATGGGCCCGCGGACGATGATGACCTACGCGCACCTCTGCGGGTGGACGCTGGCCAAGGCCCACGCCCGCTCGGGCGACCCCGCCGCGATCGCGGGCTACCTCGGCTCCGGCACGACCTTCGACCGCGCCCTCGCGGCGTTCGCCGAGACCTACGCCGATCAGAACGAGCGCGACTACGCGACCTTCCGCGACGCCGTCGACGCCGGCCGGCTCAGCGCAACGCCGGGTCTCTGACGCGCGGCGGCTCGCCGACGGCCTCTTCGACTGTCGCGAACACCGCTCCCTCGCCCAGCGCGTCGACGAGCCCGGCGCGCTCCCAGAGCGCGAGCACCGGTGGGTGCACCGAGGCGAGCTGCAGCGCCGACCCCTCCGAGGCGAGCTCTCCGGCCACCTGCTTGAGGATGTCGGCGCCGTCGGTGTCGGTGAGCAGGACGGCCTCGGCGTCGACGATGAGGCGGCCCGGCGCGCCCTCGCCGGCGGCGATCTCGCGGATGCGGGTCCGGAACGCGTCGGCGTCGGCGAAGAACAGCGGTCCGTCGATGCGCGCGATCCGCACGCCCGGCAGGAGCTCCAGGCCTTCGTGGCGCGACAGCACGTGGAACCGGCCCGTGCGGGGATCGCGCCCGAGCTCCCGGACCGACGTGCGCGAGGATCTCGCGATCAGCAGCAGCAGGGAGAGCACCACACCGATGAGGATCCCTTGGGTGATGCCGACGAACAGGATGCCGAGGCCGGCGCCCATGAAGAACACCCAGTCGGCGCGGTTGACGCGGTAGTACCGCCGCCAGTCCACGAACGTGACCAGC
This sequence comes from uncultured Conexibacteraceae bacterium, assembly GCA_963836485.1. Taxonomy (GTDB): domain Bacteria; phylum Actinomycetota; class Thermoleophilia; order Solirubrobacterales; family Solirubrobacteraceae; genus Baekduia. The sequence goes on from CAWIJS010000015.1 coordinate 214,544, forward strand.
CCGACCATCGCGTCGATGACCACGGCGCCGAGCGTCGCGGACGGCAGCTGCTCGAACAGGCCGGCGAGCAGCAGCATCGTCAGGAGCACCAGCGCGGCGTTGATCAGCGACGCCATCTGCGTCTGCTGGCCGGACGCCTCTGCCACCGAGGTCTTCGACAGGCTCCCGTCGCTCGCGAAGCCGCCGACCAGCCCGGCGGCGCCGCAGGCGAAGCCCTGGGCGATCAGCTCCTGATCGGTGTCGATCTCGTAGTGGTGCCGGCTCGCCATCGCGCGCGCCGACGCCAGCGACTCGGAGTAGCCGACGAACACGATCGAGAGGGCGCCGACCAGCAGCGCCGTGGTCTCGCTCCAGCCGACGCCGGGCAGCCCGACCGACGGCAGTCCCGTCGGCACGTGGCCGGTGACCGCGACGCCGTGCGACGACAGGTCGAGCGCGGCGGACACCGCGATGGCGGCCACGACGACCAGCAGCATGCGCGGCCAGCGGGGCGCGAACCGGCGCATCGCCAGCAGCACCGCGAGCGAGCACGCCCCGACGGCGAGCGTGGTCGTGCTCGTGTCGGGGATCTCCTTGATCGTCCCCCACAGCTCCTGGGCGTAGGAGCCGTCCACGCTGTCGACGCCGAGCAGCTTCTGCGACTGGTCGATGATGATGCCGATCGAGAAGCCGAGCACGAAGCCGGCCATCACCGCCTTGGACAGGAACGTCGACACCCACCCCATCCGCAGCAGGCCGAGCGCGAGGTAGACGAGCCCGGTCGCGAGCGCCAGCGCCGCGGTCCAGCCGATCGCCTTGTCGCTGCCCAGCGCGGAGCTCCCGATGATCGGCGTGATCGCGGCCGCCGACACCGCGCAGACCGCGGCGCTCGGGCCCTGCGCCAGGTGGCGCGAGGTGCCGAAGATGGCGTAGGCGACGAGCGCCACGAACGAGGTGTACAGGCCGTACTGCGCCGGCACGCCGGCCAGCGACGCGTAGGCGAGGCTCTGTGGGACGAGCAGGGCCCAGACGGAGAGCCCCGCGACGGCGTCGCCGGTGAGCAGGCGACGGTCATAGGACGGCAGCCAGCCGAGCGATCGGGACGTACCGGCGCAGCAGCGAGCTCATCGCGGGCTTGCGGTGGCGGACCCGTGGTGGACGCCGGCTCCGACGTCGCGGGCTCGCGCCAGGGCGACGCGGCGGCGGGCCCAGGCATATGGCGGGGCGTCGGCCGGGATCTCCGCGTGGTCGAGGTGATCCTCGAGATCAGCGAGCTTCACCGCCCGCGCCAGCCGTCCGGCCGCTCCGCCGGCACGGACGATGCGCAACACGTACAGCTCGTAGGATTCGTCGTCGATGTGGGTCAGCAGCCCGAGCGCCTCGAGCTCGACGAGCGTGAGGAAGCGGGTGCGCTGGCCGCCGTGGAGCCGTCGCGCGACGTTGCGGGCTACGACGGGGTCCATGCGCCTTCCATCGCGCCGGCGATATGGCGTCGCGCCCAGGCATATGGCGGCACGTCCCAGCGCGACGGGTCCTCGGCCGACTGCTCAAGCAGGTCGTCCAGCTCCGCGAGCTCGATCGCGCGCGCGACGTCGCCCGCGGGCCCGGGCGCGTGGGCGATCCGCAGCATGTGGAGCTCGAAGCGCTCGTCCTGGGCCCGCGTCAGCAGGGCCAGCGCCTCCTCCTCGAGCTCCGTCATCCCCTCTTCTCGGAGGGTCGCCGGGCGTGTGTCGCTGTGGTCGAGCACGTCGTGGAGCCACGCGGTCGTGCGCGCAGAAGGCGGCACGGCGGCGACCACGCGGACGACGTGCTCGATCCGCAGCTCTCCGAGTCGATCGCGCCGATCGTGGTGGCTGTAGTAGGCGATGCCACGTGCGATCTCGGGTTCCACGTGAGCAGTCTGGCGCCGTCGTTGTGCCCTGCCATCACCCCGTTCGGAGGATGCGAGCAGGGGTTTCTCGTCCTACGCTCGGCGCATGCTCGCCTCCACCGATCGCACGGTCCGCGCAGCCCATCACGTCGCCAACCGGCAGGTGGACCGGCTCCTGCTCTTCACCGCGCTGCAGACGGGCACGTGGTACGCCCACCGCCGCGCGCGCAGCACCATGCCCCGGGTCGTCAGGGGCACCGCCGTCTCGTCGGGTGTCGTCGCCGCGGTGGCCGTGGGAACCGGGATCGCCGTCGTGCGTCATCGCCTCTGCCTCGACGACGGCAACCGGCACGGCAACGGCGCGGCCGTCGCTCCGCCGGCTCCGTAGCCGCGCCGGGCATCATGAGCCGCGAGCGCTGCATGGCCGCGCTCTTCTCGCTCGGATCGGTGTGCTTCGTCGTCGCCCCCTTCCCCGGCTACGCCCAGCTCGCCGGCGCGCAGGCCGACGCCATCACGTTCTTCATCGGCTCGCTCTTCTTCACCGGCGGCGGGAGCTTGCAGGCCGCGATCGCGTTCCCCGAGCGCCGCTCCTCGCGCACCGGGCGGGCCGCGTGGCGTGCCGCCGCGATCCAGCTCGCCGGGACGTTGTTCTTCAACATCACGACCTACCAGGCCGTGCACACATCGCTGTCGAACACCAGCTACGACCGCGTCGTCTGGCGCCCCGACGCGTTCGGCTCGACCTGCTTCCTGCTCTCCGGCCTGATCGCCTACCGCGCCTGCGCCCGCAACGGCTGGCGCCCGGCCCACGACGGCGCCGGCTGGTGGGAGCCCTCGCTCAACCTGCTCGGCTGCGTCTTCTTCGCTATCGCGGCGGTCGCCGGCTACGTGGTGCCCGCAACCGGATCGCCGCTCGACCTGGCCGCCGCCAACGTCAACACCGTGCTGGGCGCGGCGTGCTTCCTGGCGTGCGCGGTAGCGACGCTGCGCACCGGCCGCACGCGCAAGTCCCCGCGGCTGCGACGCCTGCGGGCGCTGCGCCGCCGCCGTGCGACGAAGGCCGCCTGAGAGAACCGCTCAGCACTTGTCCTTGGTCGCGTCCGAGAAGCCCTGGAAGGCGGTCACGACGCTCGACACGTCCTTGGCGACGCTCACGGCGCCGGTGGCCGAGGGGGTCGAGCCCAGGCTCTTGGCCGACGTGTTCAACGCGGCGACCGAGGAGCTGATCGCCGCGGTCTGCTGCGGGAAGTCCGCCTTGGCCGAGGCCACCAGCGCCTTCGTGTTGGCGTCGATCTTGGCGAGCTGCGACTGGACCGCGCCGAGGCCACCGCTGACGACATCGACGCCCTTCAGGTCGCTGACCGACTGCTGGAGGTTGCTGCGGTCAGCGCAGTAGGCCGGCTTGTCGTTGCTCGAGCTGCCGCAGGCGGGGAGCAACGCTGCGGAGGTCGCGGCGACGGTGAGAGAGCCGATGAGGCGGGGCGAGAGGCGCATCGTCAGCCGACCGTATGGCCTCGATCCTTCGGGTCACATCATCCGCATCGGGTGAGGCTCGGCGACCAGGGCGAGGTCCATGGCGCGGGCCAGGTCCTGTCGACGGTGGACGTCGAGCTTGCGAAACGTTCGGGCAAGGTGCCCTTCGACCGTCTTGATCGTGATGAACAGCTGCTGGGCGATCTGGCGATTCGTGAGGCCGGCGGCAGCCAGGCGGGCCACCCGCGACTCGGCCGCGGTCAGGGCATCACGTCCAGCTTGCGCGTCGCGCCGGGGACGGGCGCCGGCGAGCAGCAGCTCCTCGCGCGCACGCTCGGCCAGCGGGGTCGCGCCGCAGGCATGGGCGAGGCCGAGGGCGCGCCGCAGGGGATCGCGGGCTGCGCTGCGCTCACCCGCCCGGCGCAGGTGAGCCCCGAGCTCGAACAGCGCGCTCGCGTGCTCGAGACGCATCGGCGTGCGTTGCAGGCACGCCACCGACGCTTCGAGGTCAGCCCGGTCGGCGTCGATGATGCCGCGCAAGCGCAGCGCGATCCCCTCGAGCCCCACGAGCTGAGCCTTGCAGGCGATCTCCAGCGTTCGTTCGACATCCGCGCGGGCTTCGTCGACGCGGTCGAGGCGCAGGTAGCAGGCGATCCGATCGGCGCTTCCGTACTGCCAGATCGCGTCGGCCTCGCCCGGGACGGCGCGATAGATCGCGCGTGCCGTGTCGAACGAGCGCACCGCCGCCGCGTCGTCGCCCGCGGCCGCGGCGACGCGGCCGATCGCCGCGTGGACCCATGCCAGGTGCAACTCGTTCATCGACGGCGGCACCTCGATCGCCTCGAGCAGGCTGCTCGCACGCTCGCCGTCTCCGCGATCGATCAGGACCGACGCCAGCCCGGCCAGGGTGTAGAGCACGCCGGTGACGTTGTCGGCACCGAACGCAAGGTTCCCCTCGTGCACGGCGATCGCGGCTTCGAGGTTGCCGAGCCGATGTTCGAGGTGTCCACGGGCGAGGTTGATCGCGAACTGCCGCCGCATCCAGCCCGGCTCGAGCCCGTGCTCGACCCGGTCGAGCATCGTGCGCAGACCCTCGAAGCGCTCACAGGCCTGCAAGGCGAACCACATCAACGTGTGGATGTCCAGACGGGCCGGCGAAGGTGGCAGCGCGGCGATGAGCGACTCGATCTCCGCCGCTGCGCTGGGCACGGTCTTCGCGTCGGCGCCCTGGAGGGCGAGGCCGGCGAGCTGCAGAGCGACGAGCACCGCCGGGTTCGCCGGCGCGGTGCCGCGCGCGAAGTCGGCCGCCAGCTGATCTCGGTCGACGCTCGAGACGAGCAGCGCGATGGTCAACAGGTCGACGCGCAGCTCGTCGCGGATCGCGACGTCGAGATCCTCGGGTGCCTCCTGCAGCGCGGTCGACAACGTCTGTGCGGTGTCGGCGTAATAGCCGAAGTCGTACTGCGCCATGGCGATCTCGTGGGCCAGCACGGCACGCTCGCGGGGCTCGCCAGCCAGCGTGTGCGCCGTGCGCAGGTGGTTGACCGCCGAGCCGTCTCCGGCCAGGCGCTCGGCGGCCCCGAGCTCGCGCAGGACCGCTCCGCGCAACGCCGCGACAGGCGGCTCGGCCAGCGCGCGCTTGAGCAGCGGCACGGCTGAGCTGGCACCGCCGCGGGCCAGTGCGGTCGCGGCGGCGGCGCGCAGCCGGGCGAGCGTCGCGGCGTTTGCGGTTCCCGGGGTGGCGAGGAGGTGAGCGGCGACGCGCTCATCCGGGGCGCCCTCCTCACCGAGCATCCGTGCCGCGGCCCGATGCAGCTCCACGCGCTCGCCATCATCGAGCGCGTCGAGCACCGCGGAGCACACGAGCGGGTGGGTGAAGGCGTAGGGCTCGGGGCCGGTCAGCACGTCGGCCGCACTGAGCGCACTGGCTGCACGACCGGCGGCAACGGGATCCACGCCGGCGAGCGTCGCAACGTGTCCGAGCGTCGCCTCTTCGCCGAGCACGGCGGCCGCCCCCGCAACCCGCAGGGCCGCCGGATCCGCGCGTTCGATCCGGCGACGCACCCCGCCGCCCATGCCGGCCGCCGCAGCGCTGACCGCGTCGTCGCCGTGATCCATCGCGCGCAGGACCTCGGCGATGAGCAGCGGATTGCCGCCGGTGGCGTCGTGGCAGCGGGCGCACGTCGCGTCGGTTGCCGCGGCGTCGCGCTCGCGGACGAGCGTCGCGGTCGCGGTCGCGCTCAACGGCGACGGACTCAGGATGCGGACGCGCGGAGCGCCTCGCAGCTCGTCGAGCAGCCGTTCAGGTGCACCGGGCTCACCGCTGCGGATCGTTGCGCAGAGCGCGACGTCAGGCCCGTCGAGCCGGCGGGCCAGGAAGGCGGCGAAGCGCAGGGACGGCCCGTCACCCCATTGCGCGTCATCGAGCACGAGCAGCAGCGGGCAGTCCTCCGCCGCATTGGCCGTGAGCGCCGCAAGCCCTTGCAGCGCCGCGAAGCCGGAGGGCTCGGGGACCTCGGCCGACGCGCTGAGGCCGATCGCCGACACGGCGACGGCCGCCGCCCCGGCCAGCAGCGCCGCATCGTCATCGGCGCGCAGGAGCGGCTCGAAGAGCTGGCGCGCGAGGCCGAACGGGAACGCGGCCTCGAGCAGCGATCCGCGGGCGACGAGCGAGCGGCGGCCGGCGGCTCGGGCGCGGAGGACCGCCGTCTCGATCAGCGAGGTCTTCCCGATCCCGGCCGGTCCCTCGAGGACCAGCAGGCCGCCCTGCTCGAGCAGTTCGTCGATCGCGGCGAGCTCGCGCTCGCGTTCGCGCAGGGACATTCGCGTCATCCTCCCGGATCGCGAGGGTCAGTGCGGCAAAAGTGCAGGGTGCCGTCCTGTCGCGCGAGCCGCCGTCGCACGTCAGCGTGATGCCATGACCTCCCCATCACCGGCGCAAACCCCCGACGCGGAGCCGGCCGCGCTGACCATCGAGCGCCTCAACCCCGCCGGCCTGCTGACCCCCGAGGGCTACGTGCACGTCGTGGCGGTCCGCGGCGGACGCACGCTGCACGTCGCCGGACAGACCGCGATGAACGCCGAACGGGAGCTCGTCGGCCCCGGCGATCTCGCGGCCCAGACCGAGCAGGCGCTGCGCAATGTCGCGACCGCCCTCGCCGGCGCCGGTGCGACGATGGACGACGTCGTCCGCGTGACGATCGCGGTGGTCGACTGGGAGGCGACCAAGCTCGAGCAGCTGATGGACGGCGTGATGCGCGCCGCCGCCAACGTTGGAGCCCCCGTCGCAGCGACCACGCTGGTGCCGGTCCCGTGCCTCTTCGAGGACGGTCTGCTGGTCGAGATCGGCGTCGAAGCGGTCGTCGCATGACCCAGGCGACGGCGACCCGCCAGCCGCTCTGGGCGGCGCTAGCGTTCGTCGCCCTGCTGATCGCCGCCGTCGCCGCCGTCCCGGCCCCGCCCGGGGTGACCGACAGCGCCGCGGCGGTCGTCGGCTTCTACCGCGACCACCACGACGCGATCGCGCTTCAGGCCTGGCTGACCATGGCCGCGTCGGTTCCCGCCGCCGCGCTGGTCGCGTTCGTCGCCCATCGCATGTCGACGGCGGCGCGCTACGCGTTCGTCGTCGCCGCCGCGACGACGGTCGGCCTGCTCGCCGTCGGTCTGCTCCTGCGCCTGGGGCTCGCGCGGCATCCGGGAACACTCGACCCCGCCACCGCTCGCACCGTCGCCGACATCGAGGCCTATTGGGCTCCGCTGCTGACCTTTCCGATCTTCACACAGGCCGTGGCCGTGATCTTCGCCGGCCGTGCCGGAGACTTCCCGCGTTGGCTGGCCGTCGTCTCCGGCGTACTGGCCATCGAGCAGTTGGTCGAGAGCGCGACGGTCTTCGGAGACCACGGCTTCCTGGCTCCCGGCGGCGACATGAACAGCCTGCTCGGCCCGACGCTCTACGGGATCTGGCTGATCGCGCTCGGCGTTGCGGCGAGCTCAACGACGCCGGCCTAGGGTCAACCACGCTCGCCAGCGAGGTCGCCGCCGTCGCCGCGCGACGACCTGCGCGCCGTTGAGATGCAGGCCACACACCTTCGGCGCAAGCGGACCCGACAGCCGATAGGCGAAAGACCGCGCACTTCCGTGCCGTAGCCGTAGGCTCGCGGTCATGACCGAGACCCGCTGGCCGGCACTGCGCGTGGAGGACTGGACCGCGACGCGCGAGACGCTGCACCGCTGGACGCAGGTCATCGGGAAGATCCGCCTGGCGCAGGCGCCGATGGTCAATCACTGGTGGCAGGTCACGCTCTACGTGACGCCGCGCGGGCTGACGACGTCGGCGATGCCGTCCGGCGACGGCAGCACGTTCGAGATCGAGTTCGACTTCTGCGTGCACCGCCTGCGGATCACGGTCGAGGGCGGCATGCAGCGCGAGCTGGCGCTGGAGCCCAAGAGCGTCGCCGCGTTCTACGCCGAGGTCGAGGAGGCGCTCGCGTCGCTGGGCCTCGCGGTTCGGATCTGGCCGGTCCCGGTCGAGATCGAGGACGCCGTCCCGTTCGACCAGGACACCGCGCACGCAAGCTATGACCCGGTCGCCGCGCAGCTGTTCTGGCGCCAGCTCGTCCAGGCCGACCGCGTGCTGACCGCGTTCCGGGCGCGCTTCGGCGGCAAGGTCAGCCCCGTGCACTTCTTCTGGGGCGCGATGGACCTGGCCGTGACGCGCTTCTCGGGCCGGACCGCGCCGCGCCACCCCGGCGGCGCGCCCAACTGCGGCGACTGGGTGATGGTCGAGGGCTACTCTCACGAGCTGGCGAGCTGTGGCTTCTGGCCGGGCGGCGGCCAGGAGGGCGCGTTCTACGCCTATGCCTACCCGGAGCCCGAGGGCTACGCCGCCGCGCCGGTGACGCCGGACGCGGCGTTCTACTCCACCGACTTCCGCCAGTTCCTGCTGCCCTACGAGGCCGTCCGGACCGCCGCCGACCCCGACGCGACGTTGTTGGGGTTCTTGCAGACGACCTACGACGCGGCGGCCGACCTGGGCGGCTGGGACCGCACCGCGCTCGAGTACGTGCCCGTCGAGGGCGCCCGCCCCAACCGCTAGGGACGGAGCGTGAGCGGATCCCCTTCCGCCGCCCCCTCCAGTAAGCTCCCGAAGCGACATAATCAACATCAAGACCCCCGCGACCGCGCAAACGGCCCGGGGGCATGACCCAAAGGAGAATCAGCTCCCATGAGTGCCCACCAGGGTAGCTCCGCCTGCCGTATCACCGTCGACCCGTCGACCGCCGATGTGTTGCGCATCGAGGCCAAGAAGGTCTTCATGTTCAACCACGAGCCGCTCGAGGACTTCATCGACTATGTCCCCGCCAAACAGCTCGCGCTCGCCGACATCTTCCGGGATGCCACGGCCGTCATCGATGCGCTGGGCTGGGACCCCGACACCGTGGCCCGCCGGGACAGTGTCGAGGTGCCGCTGACACGAGGCCACGTCCAGCAGCTGCACCGCCGCCGCTGCGACCTGCTCGACACCAACCTCGACCTCCTCGACAACATCGGCGCCGACAACGACGCCAACACCCTCGTCATGTCCGAGATCCACAACAACCGCCACGGCGTCGAAGCGCTCAACCGCGTCTTCGACGCCTACACCAACACGATCACGACATAAGCCAGCGACAAGGACACAGGCGGGCGGCAGCCATCACGCCGCCCGCCTGCGGTCGCAGGGACGCCGTCATCGCCGGTGCGACGGCGACCCTAAGCGGTCTCTCCGTGCGCACTCAGTTCGGGCAGTACGCGGTCACGCTCTCAAGCTGGTGGCGTGGGCTGGACGCCGGAACCGTCAGCCGAGCCCATCGAAGCATCTCGGATCGCCGAAGCAACGACGATGACCATGGGCTTCTTGCGCTTCTTGCGCTTCTTCCACACCGCATAGCGGCCGAGTGGCTGATCGTCACGAAGGCTGTGAGCGATCCAGACCGCCCTGCCGATCATCACTACGAGAATAACGATCGTGCCCGCCAAGAGCGCCCACCGCCAGCCGGCGGCAGGCGCTTGATGCCCTACGGGCGGCTTCTCCCCCACGAAGACGAAGCCCGCGGCTGCGCTGCCTGCGATGACGACGATGAACAACCCCATGATGGCGATCGTGCGCGAGATCGAGGTGCGCTGCTGCTCTGAGCGGCGATTCGTCCCGGTCTGTTTGCGCAGCCAGGTCTCCCACCCGATCGGAGGACGATCGGCGACATAACGGAACTGCCGCTCGAGTTGCTTCTCGATGCTTGCGACGAAATTGCCGATGCGGACGGTCCGGGCGATCTCTCCGAACCAGATCTCGACGACGAACAGGACCACGATCGGCACGACCGCGTTGAGCACGATGCCCGCGAACAATTGGTTGTCGTCGTTGCGCAGCGCCGCCCCGAGCGCAACGAGAATGCCGACCAGCGTCACGCCGAAGCGCAGCACGACCAGTTGCGCATCACGCGCCGCCGTAGCCTCGGCACGAAGCGACTTGTACTCCTCCATGACTGCGATGAACCAGTCCGACAACACAACCTCCTCCGGTGCAACGTACCAGCGTTGCGCCTTTCGGAGGAAACAGACATGAATCTGTCTATTGAGCTGCCCGTCGACGCCGAGCGACAGCCTAACGGTGAAAATGAGGCGCGAGTGGTCCTGACGGACGCTGCGACTGCGGCCCCCGCTCCCCGGTGTGGTAAGGCACGATCGTCAGAATCACGCGCCCGAGCCGCCACACGAGCGCCGCGCCGTTGAATGCCAGCAGCACGGCGAAGCCGGCCCTCAGCCACGTCGAGGGGTCGAGGATCGCATGAGCCAGGATCAACGTAGCGGCGAGGATGATCACGCGGCCGGCACGCCCGAAATAGCGGACCTCTCTCCAGGTCAGCTCCAGGCCATGCTCGACCGCACTCGACTTCGCATACGAGGAGACCGAGCCGGCGGCGAAGGCCAGCGCGAGCAGCAGTTCTGCCTGCGAATCGTCGAGCGCGATGAGCAACCCGGCAAACAACGCCGCCTCGCCAATCTTGTCGCACATCGAATCCAGGAACGCGCCGCGTGACGACGCCGGCGCCTTCCGCGCGAAGTAGCCGTCGCAGATGTCGCAGATGCCGCCAAGCGCGAACAGCAGTCCGGCCAGCGCCAGCGACCCATGCGCGGCCAGCATGATCCCGGCGGAGACGCAAAGCACCATGCCGACGACGCTGGTCGCGTTGGCCAGCCAGCGAGCCCCAGCGAACGCGGGAGTGGGCGGCTGTGTGGTGGCACCCTCCTGGGCCGGAAGCTCCTGCTCACACTTTGGGACCACTTTGGTGGCAATCATCTTCAGGCTTCCCGTTCGACGTGGGCGGACGTCCACCGCTGGTAGGCGCCAGCGATGGCATACCCCACACCAGCGCCCGCACCAATGTCTGTTACATAGTGATGCCCGAGTACTCGGCGCGACAGCGCGACCAGGCCAGCTGTCAGCATCGAGCCAGTCCTCAGCGGCGGGTATGCATGGCTCATGGTCGTGACGAAGGCGATGCTGTTCGCTGCGTGCGCGGACGGAAACGAAAAGTCGCTGGGGGTGTCCGAGCGCCGCGGAGACGGACGCGGGCGGTGCACCAGTCGCTTTAGGAGCCAGACGACGCGGTCGGTTACGACGGTCACCGCCAGCGAGCGGCTCGCCACACGAAGGCCCTCAGGAGCGATGGCGGCGACGACCACGGCGTAGATGAGCCAGAGCCGCGGAAGACGACCCCACCGAGAGACGAGCGCCCACAGCCACAGAGGGTCCTCGGACCTCGGCAAAGGGGGCTGTGGCCGCATGCGGGGGCGCAGCTTCGCAGCGGGATCGGACGGTTCGCGCGACGTACCCATCGCTCCGGGTGTGGCTCCTGGGCGCGATCACGGTTTTCTCCTCTGCTGACGTTCGACCTGGGCGATCCGCAACCCGTTCAGCCACGACCAGATGCCGTGTCGCCCGGCGCGAGGCCTCTGCAATCACTGAGGCGTCGTCAGCGCCGCGGCGATGTCGCCGTCGCTGACTCGCTGTGGGTTGCAGCGCACTGGGATTGAAGTCCCGGCTGGCGGTAGGGTCCGTATGGATGCCCTCCTCGCCGCGCCCGAGCGTCCACCGATGAGCCCGGGCAAGGAGCACCTTCCGTTCGACGTCGAGCGGCAGTCGTCGGTGACGCCGTCGCCTAGCGCTGGGCGAAGCGTTGCGCTCTCCCGCGACCAGGCCGGCCCCGTGCTGGACCTCCTAGGCAGCACGACTCGCCCTCTGCTCGGCATCGCCACTCGCAAGCGGGCGTCAACGGGACTGTACCGCCTGGCGCCCCGCGCCGAACTCGCAGAAAATCTCAAGAACCACGGATATCGCTACGCCAAGCCGTCCTCGGGCGATGCGACCCAACAGGTCCTCGATGCAAGCGGCAACTTCGCCGGCCGCGCCGACCTCAAGGCGGTCAGTCCATCGCTGATGAAGCTCGTAGGCCCCGCCGCCTGGCAGGTGATGGCGATGGCCACCCAGCAGCACTACCTCGTCGAAATCAGCGGCAAGCTCTCAGCCATCGACGCAAAGCTCGACGAGCTCATCGCCCGTGACGAGGACCGCATGCTCAGCGCCTTTGACAAGGCGCGCGAGCTCGCCGCCAACGTGGAGGCGGCGCTGGCCGCCGGCGAGCAGCCCTCAGCTAACCGCGTCAAGGAGCTCGGCGACCAGATGCACCGCGTCGACGACGACTGGCGCGAACTGCTGCACCGCACGAGACGCCTGCTGCAGGCTTACCGCTCTGGCGACGGCAAGGACCAGAAGGCCAAGCGTGCGACAGCGGCCGCAGTCAACGCCTCCTGGTCGCTGCTGCTGCGCGGCACCCAAGCCCTGGCCGAGGTCAGTACAGCGTTTGCGGCGCTGCCGCAAACTGACCAGCGGGCCGCAGAGACACTCCGCCGTGAGGAGACCGCCCGCATCACCGAACGTCTCGATGACCTCACCGGTCTCGCCGGAGACGTGTTTCTGGCACACGCAAAGTGGCAGGCCGGGCACACCGTCCACGAGCTCAACCGCACCAACAACCCGGTCGAGCGGGTGCGCCGCAAGCTCAGCAACTCCGAGCTCGCCAAGCTCGAAGCCGGCCCCGGCCCGCTGGACGGCGCACTCGCCGATATCGCCGAGCAGTTGTCCCGACAGGCCGCAGCGCCCGCAGCCATGCTTGTCGATGTCCGCGACGACGGCACCGTCCTCGTCAGTGCCGACGGCGGCTAGCGGTTCACAGCCCCGAAGCCGCGACGAGGTGGGAGTGGATCCTTGATGGTGTCCCATCCCGCACCTGGGACGCCGTTTATGGTCAGCTTCGATGGGTACCGCAGACCTCGGTGAGAGCTTGGTGGTCGCCTACATGCGCCACGTGGAGCAGTGCTCCATCGTTCTCTACAACAGCTTCTTCGTCGGCCAGGCGAGGCCGACGTTGTTCGAGGTCAAGCCCCGCGGACCCAGCGAGCAGCGGCTGGCGTACCTGTGCGAGGTCACCACGCACATCGGGGCGATGGCCACGACCACGCTGCAGATACTCACGCACTGCGCGGGGAGAGGACATCGCTGTGAGCGGCGACGGTCAGCCGCCCGCTGACGCGGCGCAGACCGCGGCCGAGCTGGCCGAGGTGGTTATGGCCCGGCTGGCGAGCTCGCGGCCCGCCTTCCACACCGAGGCAGACTTCCAGCACGCCTTCGCCTGGGAGGCTCATCAGCTGCACCCCGACGCCCATGTCCGGCTCGAACGCCGGCTCTCGGCAGACACCAACGAGCGGCTCGACCTGCTCCTCTACTTTCCAGGCATAACGGTCGCTGTCGAGCTGAAGTATCCGGTCGCCAAGCTCGCCGCCGTCCTCGACGACGAGCCGTTCGTCTTGCGCGCTCAGGGAGCAGAGGACCGGATGCGCTTCAGCTACGTCTGGGACATCGTGCGGCTGGAGCGCCTCGTCGCCGCCGGAGTCGCGGACGCCGGCCTAGCCGTCGCGCTCAGCAACGTGCCCCAGCTCTGGCAGCGGCGAGTCGCCATCCGCGGACGCGGGCCCGCCGCCGACACGCAGTTCAGCCTTCACGAGGGCGTCGAGCTCGCCGGACGACTCGGCTGGGTCGGGGCGGCGACCTGGTGGCGGACGGCGAAGCTGCCCGAAGCCGTCGAGCTGACCGGCCGTTACGGGATGGCGTGGCGCCCGTACTCCATGGTGTCTGGCACAGGCAGCGGCGAGTTCCGTCGGGCCGCTGCGGTTATCACCGCGACGTCAGACTGAAAGGTTCCAAGGCGTCAGGCGACGGCGCGCCAGATCCCGTCTGATCGCGGAGGCCGTGACCCGAGGCCGCCGCATCGCGACCGCGCCGGCGAGAACTCGCTCAAGGTGAACGGAACCTGGCCTCTTGGGGGGCCATCTCGTGGGCACATTGACTTAGCACTCAGCAACCGACTAACGTCGCGAACGCAGAGCCGCCGGGGCTACTGCACGTAAATCGAAATCGAGCGACGAGGGATTCATGTTCTGTGCTGCTGCCGGCGGGTTACTTAGCCGCGTCTTGTTCTCGCGCGCAACGGTCTTGCTGTGCGGCCTGTTTGCAACATTTCCCGCGGCGGCCAGCGCTAGTCACATCATCTCTTCCAACGGGCCGCTGGACTCCATTTATGTGGGCAGCGGGCTCGAATGCCAGGTCCACTACACCGGCGATACCTACGCTGAGTTCTTCGGCAATCAGGATCCCGGAGCGTGCGGCACATTCTTGTCGGTCAGCGGCCGAGTCTACGGGGCGGCCGGGCTGCCCGCCGAGGGCAGCTTCTCGACGCCGTTCACACCTGACGCGCAGTTCGTCGACGGCAGCGGCACGGCATCGAGTCCATACCGGGTATCGACCGCAGTGGCGGTCGGCGATACCGGTCTCAACGTGACCCAGACCGACACCTATGTGAATGGGTCTGACAAGTACGACAGCCGCCTGCTCATCACCAACACCTCAAGCCAGCCGCAGACCGTTGTGCTGTCCCACGGCGCCGATTGCTACCTCGGCGATGACGACCGGGGCTACGGGTACGTGGATGAGACCAATGGCGGCATCTTCTGTACCAAGAACGCCAACAACTCGCCGGCCGCGCGCGTGGAGGGCTTCGTCCCGGTCGAAGGCTCCAGCCAGCACCTTGAGACCCACTACTCGTCGAATTGGCGCGCCATCGCGTCCGGCCAGCCGTTGCCCGACACCTGCGATTGCACCACCTACCAGGACAACGGGGCGGCCATCAGCTGGACGGTCACCATCCCCGCCGGCGGCGGCCAGACCCGGTCGTGGGCGACGGTGTTCTCCCCGGTCGGTGTCATCCACGCCCGCAACTACGTCGCGCTCGGCGACTCGGTCGCCGCCGGCGAAGGCATCGGGTACGGCTATAAGTGGGACTCGGCCGCACACAAGTGGACCCAGCCCTTCGGCGCCCCGGGCTGGGACACCGACAACCAGTTCGAAAACTGCCACCAGACGACGTCGGGGTACCCGCACGCGCTGTCGGACTCTCTGGGCGCGACGCTGACCGACCTTGCCTGCACGGGCGCGTCGGTTCCCGAAGGGCTGCTGCGGACCAAAGACGGCCAGCATGAAGCCCAGCTGGGCAGCGACGAGTACGCCGACGCCGAGGCGCCGAACTCCCGATACGACGATGCCGGTCCCGACGTCGTGACCTTGACGGTCGGCGCCGACGACATCGACTTCTCAAGCAAGGTGTCGGCGTGTTACACGGTGTCGGTCTGGGGCCTGCAGGGCTCGTGCGGTGAGAACGTCGACCGGGCCGAACTCGCCGCAGCGCTGACCCGCCAGCGCAACGATTTGCGTCGCGCCCTGACTGAAATCCGCAACCGCGGAACCGCGGCCGGGAAAATCCCGATTGTTGCCGTCACCCAGTACTACAACCCGTTTCCGGCTCACTATCCCTCAGACAGCGGCTGCGTGGATATCAACCCGGCTCGCCGACTCGGCGTCACGCTGACCTCGGCGGAGATGGCCTATCTCGAAGACGGACTGGCGCAACTCAACAGCGGAATCGCGTCCGTCGCTCGCGAGTTCAGAAATACCGTCGTGGTGCCGCCGCCGTCGGCGTTCGCGCAACACCGCTGGTGCACGGATGACCCATGGGTGTACGGCCCTTCCATCCGTGTCGGTCTCAACCAGTCGATGGCTCCGTTTCATCCGACGCCCGCCGGCCAGCAGGCTATTGCCGACAAGGTCGCGTCGGTCCTCTCAGACCAACGGCATGTGAGCATCGGCAACGACATCCCGGTCGACTTCGGCAACGTGCACCTGCTCTATGCGGCAGTGAACTTGTCCGGGACGGCGTTTGTTAATACCTACAACCCGCAGGGCGGCGCCCCTTCTCCGCAGCTGCGTTCAGCAGCATCGTCGAACAGCGAGAGGCGCGCTGCCTTGGCGCTGAACGCGGCCGCAGTCGCAGCGTCGGACGGCTCCTTGCCGCCCGCCCGCGACTTCGTGCCCGTGCATATCTACCTCGCGGGCAGCTCTGCCGAGTACACCGGCGGCGTGAACGTGACCGTTCCCTCTGAAGGCGCCAGCGACCTGTACGCCGTCATCGACGGGGTGTGGCAGCAGCTCTCCTCTACCAGTGACGGCGCCGGGAACCTGATCGCGCACCTCGACGCGCTCGGTCCACTCGCTGTCGGAAACCCCGCCCCCGCGGTCACCGCCGCCATCGCCCCGACTCCAGCGACGGTGGGCGCGCCGACCGCGGTCACCTTCGACGCATCCGCCTCTCACGTTGAGTCCGGCACCCTTAGCTCATACAGCTGGGACTTCGGCGACGGCGAGACCGGCAGCGGGCAAACCACCCAACACGTTTACACGGCCGCCGGGACGTACACCGCCTCGCTCACAACCGTCAGCGACGCGGGCGCGACCGACACCGCTACGCGCGACATCACCGTGACCAACGCTCCGCCGGTCGCCGCCCTAAGCGCGCCAGCGACAGCGCTCATCGGCCAGGCGGTCACTCTGGACGCTGCATCAAGCCACGACCCCAACGGGCAGGTCGTTGAGACCCATTGGGACTTCGGAGACGGCACCGACCCCTCCTCGGACGCCACGACCCATCACACCTTCACCGCGCCCGGCACGTTCCGCGTCGCCGTGACCGTTCTGGATGACGAAGGCGCCCAAGACACCAGGACGCAGTCTGTAGCCGTCACGGTTCCAGGGAGCGCCGTCGTGCAGCCGCCGGCAGCCGCGCCGGCCGCGTCCGGAACGGCGCCCGTCGTCATCCACGCCCAGTCGTCCGCGGCGGCCCGGCTGCGTCTGCTCGGCCCCGTCAAGCGCGGGAAGCATTCAACACTCACGGTCCGGGTCCGCTGCCTGCCCGGAACCCCCTGCAAGGGCTCGATGACCTTCAGCGTGCGCGTCCATCGCCGCTCGGTGACGGTCGCCCGAGGCACCGTACATCTCGCCAGTGGACAGACCAAGACCCTTCACCTGGTCGTGGTACGCGCCGGGCGCGCCTACCTGACCCGTCGCACACTCAGGCTGTCGGCGGCCACCACACTGGCGGGCAGCCCGCGCCGCTCGCTGGGCACGGTAGCCCTCAAGGGCTAACGCTCAGGAGCACACCGGCGACCTTCGCGGCGACCTTGCCTGGCCCGGAACACGAAGAAAACCCCGATATGCAGGGTCTCATCGAGGGTGAGCGACGGGACTCGAACCCGCGACCGCCTGGACCACAAGCACAAGCTCTATGCGGGCAGAACTGCTTATTTGCAGGGCATTCGCGAATCTCGCCGTGGTCGACGCCGGGCTGGAAACCCTGCGGATTCGGGTCGATTCCAGACGGTCCAGGCACTCCTGGGATTCGAGTGCCTGAAACGCGTGACGCACGCGTGTCTCCCGCGATCAACGCTCGATACAGGCACTAATCGACCCGTTCGCTCACCATGTGCCTAACGGCCGACATCGTCGACGAGCCGAGCCAAGTTGTAGGCGTCGGCGGCGAGTAGGTCGTCGATCACGTCCAGCGCGGCCCGACGTGTGGTCTGTGCCCGTGCCTGGGCGTAAGCACGTAGCGCGAGTTCGCCAACCTCGCGAGAGTCGGCGTGGGCCGTGTTCGCGAAGTCGCTGAGGTCATCGTGATGGACTTCCAGGAAGCGGCGCCCGGTTTGGAGGATGAGGTCGTCGACCGCTTCGGTCGCGTGTTCCAAGGTGATCAACAGCTGCGGCAGCGCGGAGTCGAGAGCGCGGGAGCCGATGAGTTGTTCGAGCAGAGCGCGGTGCGGATCCAGCGGCCGGTCACGAAGCGCCGCAGCCACTTCAGCCGCGTCCTCGCGAACGGCCTTCTCCGGATCGTCGAAGAACTGCACGAGCGCTTCACATGCGGGTTCCGGGACCGCGGCAACCGGCACTCGATTGGCGCACGCGACAGCTGCCCCACGACGGGCGTCGACATCGGCAGACCTCGCCTGCGTCAGGAGGTAGGGCGCGTCCCACTCCAGCGCCGCGAATGCCGCGAGACCTCCTCCTGCCCGACGGACCTGTGGCTCAAACGAAGCCAGCATGCGCGCGATGGTGGTCAAGGCCCGTTCTGGGTCTGAGAATCCGACGAAGACGACCGCACGTTGGACGGGGTCCGAGGCGAGGAGCGCGTCTGGTCCAGCGACGAGCAGATCGAGCGCCGCGACGGCCTGCGGCCGCGCGTGCTGGAACGCAGCCCCGACCAAGTGGCCCACGCAGGCGCGGACCGGAAGGCTCGGGTCGCGGGCGAGACGATCAAGCGATGGAGCGACCAGCGCCGTCCGGCGGCCGTCGGGGTCATGGACCAGGGCGTCGCCGAGCAGCAGCGCCGCGAACCCGCGCACGGTGTTCATCCCGCGCGCGTAGGGATCGGCGAACTCGTCGGGATCGTTGGAGGTCACGATCGGGTCGCCGTCACCTTCCGGATCGCTCGAGTGAAGCGCACGGTCGAGCAACAACCACATGTCGCCATCGCGAAGGTCATCCAAGCGACCGCGCAGCGCGTTCAGGACGGTGAGGTCGTATTCGGCGTCGTCGAGTTGGTCGACGTGACGTACGAGGCGAAGCACGACGTCGGTCTCGGCCTCCGGGGATTCCGCCACGCCGCTCACGATCGCCCGCATGTACGCCGGGTGCGTCTCCTCGCCCAGTTGAAGGCCGAGGGCCGCGAATCGCTCCGGCTCGGCCTGTGCCCGTCTACGAAGTTCCGTCGCGAGTTCGTCCGCACCGCCAACTGGGCCGGAGAACCGTTCTCGCTCGTGCGCGTACTTGGCAAAGGCGCCGAGCCATTGGGCGTCCGACATCTTGTCGGTCGCCGAAGCGGAGATGGGCGACCGCACCGAGCCTCCTTCGAATCCATCGCCTGGTGGATCGGGCTCCTGGCCGAACAGTCGCTGGAGTTCCTGAACTCGCCGACGGCCATCATCGGTGAGCCGCTCTGCGGGGAGAGCGCTCAGGAGCGTCCAGGCAGCTTGCCCTCGAGGGCGGTCCTGGTCCTCCCACGCTGGGCGTAGCGCCGCCAAGGTGACTTCGAGCCGCTCAAGCTGCTCGTCATCGAGATGAGAAGCGATCGCACGCACCAGCTGACGGGTGCACCAGAACGGATCGACGCCGTAGCTGCAGTACAACCGCTCGTCCCCAGCGGTCAGCAGGGCAAACGCGCGCCCCGCGTAGGTCTGGCCGTCAGCGGCGAACGTCTCGTAGAGCAGCCACTGAGCGGCGTCGTGCTGATCGGTCGTGAGCTTCTGGAGGAACGGTTCGACCACGTCGTGCGAGCCGGCCGCGACGAGTTGACGCAACGCATCGCGGACGCCGATCAGCAGGGCGTCTCCAAGATCACGATGTCGTCGGTCACGAGCCATGTGACGACTCCGGAACTGGCGACTAAACGGTCGCCGGTGCTCGCTCTCGGTGAGGGCCATGACCTCGAGCAGGTACGGGACGGCAAAGGTCACGAACTCCAGCGGCACCGCCGCTGCGGCATTGGCCACGAGTCCCACTGGTCCCGCGTCCCGACTCTCCAGCGCTTTGACCTGTCCAAGCCCGTTGAGCTCGAGTGCATCGGGACGTTCGACGAGCCAAGCACACAGGAGCTCGCATGCCCAAACCGGATTGTGCTCTCCCAAGCCATCGGCGCTCATGAACAGGTCGCGTTCGTTGTCGTCAAACACGCCTCGCCGCACCCCTTCGAGGACTACGTCGAGCAGCTCTCTTGATGCTTCCAGGTCCGCGAACCTCGTGATGTGTCGCAGTGCTCCGTCGTAGCGCGGGTCGGCTCGGAGCGCGCTGAGGCGCGCAGCGACCTGCGCCGGCCGATCACGAGCGGACGACACCATAATGTCGATGGCACGGTTGAAGTGCTCGTCGTCGCCGGAGAGCCACTTGGCCAAGACTCCGGCGGAGTCGACCCGATCGAACCAGGCGGCCGTACGCAGCATCGTCCAAAGACGGTCGGCAAACGGCGGCTTCCCGCCGATCAGCCGCTCGACGACTCGCCATTCCGCGTCGCTCGGGTCGTCTAACGCGCGCAATGAGGCAATGACCACGTCCTTGATGTGGAAGCGGATCTTCGGATGGCCGAGCAGTTCGCCCACCTCCACGATGAACCGCTCCGGCTCTTCCGGGCGGAGCATAAGTAGGACCTGGCGCACCTGCGTCCGGCGGAACAGCTCCTGTTCCCCGGCCAGTAGGAAGGCGGTCAGAGACTCGTCGCACGTCAGCCAGCCACGCGCGAAGACATAGTCGAAGAACGTTTCATGGAAGAACCGGATCCGCGTGCCGTCGCGCACGAGGACGTGTTCTGAAGCCATCACGCCGGCGTCGCGGTGCAGGTTGTCCGCGTCGAGCGCCGCTTCCGGCACGTAGAGTCTTTGCCTCTCGCTCATGTGCGAAGCGATGGTTTCGATGGTGGTGCTGAACCTGATCGGAGCGCCGGCGTGGACATCGCAGTCCTGACGCTTGCGCTCATAGAACAAGCGCATCAGATCCCGCGGCGTGGAGAAGGCGGTGGCGCCCGGCTGGTCGGCCACTGCCTTCAACAACACCAGGTTGAGCGGGATGCGCAGCAGCTCGTGCTGCCCGGACGTGAGCATCGTGGGGTCAAGCCCCATGTCGCGGACCGCATTGGCGACACGTCCGATGTCGAGGAGGTCGACGTGAAAGCGCTCCGCAGGTCCCTCGTCGTCGATCAGAGCGCGGAGGCGATGGTCGTTGTCGACGTCGAACTCACGACACGCCATCAGGACGCGCATTTCATCGAAGGTCTGGGCCTCGCGCAGGAGCGCAGCGACGTGGTTGAAGGTCGTAGGCATCCGGCCCGAGGCCAAGCTGACCGCGTCAAGCTGATCGATGACCAGCAAGCATTCACGCCCTTGGGCGGCAGCGGCGAGCGCAACCGCCGGCGAGGCAGACAGGCCAAGGCGCTCGACTCCTAGCTCGTGGGTCGAGGAGAACTCCGGGATCTCGTCGAGCCGCAGCGCGAGCACCGGCCACTCCTCGGCGAGCATCCCGACGGCTTGGTGGAGCACCGAGCTTTTGCCCGCGCCTGCGTGACCGGTCACGAGAAGAACCCGCTTGGACATCGCGCGAAGACGCTCCACGACGCCGTCTGACTCCGAGCGCCGGATCTCGGGCTGAAGCAACTCGCCGGCGATCCCCTCGGCCCAGGCGGTGTAGGTACGACGGACGGCCGCCGTTGCCGACGTGCCGGTGAGCTGGGCGCGCGCGAGTCCATAGTCGGCGAGTCTCGCTTCGATCGTCGCCGCGTCGAGCAACTTGCCGGGATGACTCAAAACGAGGTCCCCGAGGGCCGCCGCGGCCGCGCGACCATCAGCGCCGGTGAGAAGCAGTTCCGCCAACGCGGCGTTCGTGTCGACGAGTTGGCGCTCGTCAGGCCAGCTGACCCGGACGCGCTGAAGGATCTCGAACGTGTCCTCGCCCCACTCCTCCCTCAACACGCCGTGCTTCGGCGCCAGTTCCTTGGTTAGCCCAGCGCGGAACGTCTCTGCGTCGTCGCTGCTCCGGGCCCGGTCCGAAAGCTCGTCCAGGTCCCGGCACGGCACGAGCGACACGAACCAGAACTCTTCACCGAGCTTCGCGTGCTTCGCGGCCGCGGCCAACACCCCGACTTCGCGGAGGTTGAGGACGCTCCAACCGTTCTGGTTGCGTCGTTGCCGCTTGACCTGATGGGCCTCGACCAGACCATCGTTGCGCGTGATCAGAAACTCGACGTCCTCGTCGCGCTCGCCCCGGCGCTCGACGACGATGGACGAGAGGTGACCCAGCAAGATGAACAGCAGCCGCGAGACCGTCCAACGGCCTTCGTACCGATTGCCGAACTTGTCCGCCTCCCCACCGCTGCTTGGCACCACTAGCAAACCATGACGTCCGGACCGGTCGTCAGTGACTCATGACGGAGTCAGGATGCCGGAGACGCCGCCTTTCTCGCGGTTATCCGGCTGCCCCGCGACATCGGACACGACCAACCGTCCTGCGCGCTGTCGTCAGCCTCTGGAGTAGCCGGATCCATCGCCGCCGAGCCACATTCCGAAGTTCACGGGTGCGCAGCACGAGAGCGAAAGGGCGTTCAGCCGTCCTGGCGTCAACTCAAGGACCCGTGTCCCGCAGCACCACGCTGAGCAACACCGCCCGCGGGGTTCGTCGCGTGCATGGTTCAGCGCTACTGCAGATACAGCTGCGTGACGGTCTCTACGGGCCGCTCTAGATGCGCGAAGTGTCCCGTGTCTTTCAACACGTGGTAAGAGAGGCGTGGGACAAGCGCCTTAGCGTCTCGTGCGTCTTGCTCGGTGACCAATGGATCGTGATCGCCCACCACCAGGCGCACTTCCACACCGATGCGCGGGTAGACGGCGTGGTAGTCGTATGCGAAGCCGATGTCGAGCGTGTCGCGCAAGGTCTGGATGTCGAACGACCTGAGGGTGCTTTGGAGAGCACTGACCGGAACTTCGTCCGGACGAGCGTACAAACCGGACAGGAAGTACCGCGAGAGCGCTGCCGAGCTCGCGATTGCCCTCAAGCCTACGGTCGCGACAGGACCACCTTTCGCGATCACACGAAGCTTCGCAAGGCTCTTTGCTGCGGTCGTCGCGCTGAGCGACTCCCGCAACGAGAGATGAGCTCCGCATTGGCCCTGCCTCGGTCTGACCGCAGCGAGAGGTGACCGGTCAGCGGCCGTGCCGATTGCGCAACACATAGCGGCGCGGCTTGTCGCTGGTCTGGCGCAACCGTCCTGCGACTTTCAGGCGTGCCAGACAGTTGGCTACGGCTCCCGAGGAACGTCCGAGTGCGCGAGCGATGGCGACGGGCCCGTGCGGGGCGCTCTCGGAGTTGTTGGTGATGTAGGTAAGAACGAGCTCGTTGAGCTGACCAGGCCGCAAGCGCGGCGCGGCATGGTCGACACCCGTGGCGGTCCAGCGATCGGGCTGGCGGCGGCCGTCGGTGTGCTGGCCGGGGATGCGTGTGGCCTGGCCGTCGCGCTCGAGCGCGGCGAGCTGCTTGGTGACCGGTCAGATCACCCACATCGGAACCTGGATCCTCCACACCGCGTGCGCGGCCCTCCCGGCACTTGCGACCGACTACGGCCACGAGATGCAACTCGGCATCAACGTCTCGGCCCAGCAGTTGCGGAACCCCGGCCTCCCGACGATCGTCGCCGACGCGCTACGAGCAAGGGACTTGAGCGCCGACCGCCTGTACGTCGAGATCACCGAAACCGCGTTGCTGGCCTCCGACGACACCACAGGACAGAACGTGCGGGCCCTCGCCGCCATGGGCGTCCACATCGCTCTCGACGACTTCGGCACCGGCTACTCGTCCCTGGCCGTCCTCAAGGCCTATCCGATCGACGCCATCAAGATCGACCGGTCGTTCATCGACGGCCTCCCTGAGGACCACGACAACGCCGCGATCGTCACCGCGCTCATCGGAATGGCCAAGAGCTTGGGCCTCTGCGTTGTCGCCGAGGGCGTCGAGACCTCACGACAGCACGCGGCACTACGGGAACTCAACTGCGACCTGGCCCAGGGCTATCTCGTCGGCCGCCCAGTCCCAGCCGGAACTAGCAGGACCGCCCAAGAGGAGAGCTGACCCCATCGACAGCGCCAGCACCCGTACGCGCCGCGCTGACCGCGCCGGCGTGGCGGGCGGCGATGCGGCTACGCGCCAACGGCGTCAGCGTCGTGTCCAGCTCCACGTGCAGCGTCCCGTCCCGCAGCCGGGTCGATTCGGCGAGACCAACGTCGGCAAAGACCTCGATCATCTTGTGGTTGGTGGGATCGACCTCCGCGGTCAGCGTCGTGAGCCCGCTGCGCGCGGCCTCATCGACCAAGTGCTCCAACAACAACGTCGCGACGCCGCGGTGCTGATCGACGTCGGCGACCGCAAAGGCCACCTCAGCGGTCCCCGGTGCGCTCGGGATCAACACGCCGTGACCGAGCACGTGCGTCCCCGACGTGGCCAGCAGCCCGACGACGTCATCGGCCACGAGCGAGCGCGCCGCCGCGTGCATGTCGAGGCCGCCGCAGAGGAAGCGCAGTGCTCGGCTCCCGGGCGAAAGCGCCGCGTAGAAGCCCTCGAGCAGCGCGGCGTCGGCTCGTGTGGTCGGCCGCACATCGACCCTGGCTCCGTCGCGCAGCAGCTCGGGCCCCACGGTCATGACGCGACCGGGTGCCGCGGCCGCGCGACGTGGTCGAGCGTGTACGCGTCGAGCTCGTCGCGACGGTAGGACAGCCAGCGGGCCAGCCGCCATGCGCAGACGACGCCGGCGGGCTCCCACAACCGATCGGCGGAGGCCTCCCCCGCATCGTCGTCGTCCAGCGCTCGGCGCAGGAAGAGCTCCTCACCGTCGGCGCTGGTGAGCTTGCCGCGCAGGACCGGCTCGTAGGCGACCATCGGCGGCTCGCCGCCGCAGGAGCGCACGATCCCGGCGACCGCGGTGTCGGCCTGCTGCCCGGCCAGGCCGCCCTGCTTGACCTGACCGTCGGTGGCGTCACCGGCGGCGTGGACGTGCTCGGTCTCCAGAACCGCCATTGCCGCGTCGACCTGCACGAACCCGTGACGATCCTGCGCGACGCCGGCGATCGCCGGGCCCTCGAGCAATGGCAGCGCGATCACCGTGTCGGCGAGATCGCTGACGTCGGCGCCGATCTCGGGCGCACGCCCGGCCTCGACCACGACGCCGCACCGATGCAACAGGGCCCGGATCGCCGGCTGCGCAGCGGGGCCGAAGAGCTCCAGCGGCGCGGTCTCGGCCGTGACGACGCGGACGTCGCGGCGCCCGCGCGCAGCGGTGAGCAGCGCCAGCTCGTAGGCCGGCAGCGTCCAGCTCGTCCCGGGCGGCACGACGATCACCACGCTGCCCGCGCGCTCCGAGGTCAACTCGTGAGGCAAGGGACCGAATCCGAGCACGTGTGCCGCCGCGTAGGGCAACGCCGGCCGCGCACCCGGCGCCAGCAGCAGCCGGTCATACGGGAGCGTTGTGCCGTCCGCGAGGCGGACGCGGTGCTCGTCGGCGTCCACCGCGTCAACCGTCCCGGCGGTGAAGTCCGCGCCGAACGCGCGACACAGCCGTGCGAGGTCGATGTGCAACGGGTCGCCGCCCCACGGCGCGCCGAGGATCTGCGGTCGCAAGACAAACGACGGGTTGGCGGCGACGATGCGCAGTCGCAGCCGGCTCTCCCCCAGGTCGGCAAGGGCCATCAGCGCCTCGACGCCGGCAATCCCTCCCCCAACAACGAGCACCTCCAAGGGCTTCACCTTGGAGCGGTGCCACAGCGTGCCGCTGGACGCCTGGCCTAGGGAGGTCATGCGACCCTCGCGGACTCGTCGACGTGGCGTACCCAGCCGCGCCGATGCTCGGCCAGACCGGCGGACGGCACGACCAGCACCGCGCGATCAGCGTGCTGGGTGACCTCATGCGACACGCTGCCCAACAAATAGGACTTCACACCTCCGCGGCCGCGCGTTCCCAAAACCACCACGTCGGCCTCGATGTCGGCCGCGACGCTGAGGATCGTGAAGGCGACACCCGCCTGCCGGCTCGCGATATGCGGCCGAGCGACGAGCCCAGCCGCCGTCGCACGCTCCGCGCCGTCGCGGGCGACCTGGAGCGTCGACTCCCGGCAGGCGGCGTCGACCGCCTCGCCGTCCTCGAGCGAGCCGACCATCCCGAAGCCGCCGGCCCCCATCGCGCCGCTGCGGGCGATCGTGTCGAGATACGCCTCCCAGACGCTCAGCACCGTCGTCTCGGCGCCGGGCATGAGCCCCGCCGCACTGTCGATGGCGCTCTGCGCGTCAGTCGATCCGTCGTAGCAGACCAAGATCATGATGATGGCTCCCCCTAGGTTGGCTACCGAGTCTCGAGCCTGCATCGGCAACCGTCATCGGCACCGGCCCGCACCATGCCTACGGGTTTGCCGCAACCGCTCGGCCGGGCAATGCCAGCTGGCTTGGCCGGCCGAGGAAGTAGCCCTGGGCGTACTGCACGCCGAGCTCGCCGAGGCGCTGCAGCGTGGCGGCGTCTTCAACGCCTTCACCCACGGTCTTGATCCCGAGGTCGGTGGCCAGCGCCACGATGGCCTTGATGACGCTCTCGTTCGCATCGTGGGTGAGCAGGTCGCGGACGAACTGCTGGTCGATCTTCAGGACGTCGGCGGGGAGCTGCGTGATGCGCGCAAAGCCGTTGTAGCCACTGCCGAAGTCGTCGAGCGCGACATGGCAACCGAGATCGCGCAGCTGCTGGGCGAACGTGGTGGCTCGGACGCTGTCGTGCACCATCGCGGTCTCGGTGATCTCAAAGGTCAACCGCCGCGGGTCGGCACCGGTGCGCTCGAGCGCTTCGCGCAGGATGACGAGCAGGCGGTTGCTGCCCAGCGACTGCGACGAGAGGTTGCAGTGCACGGCCATGCCCGCCTGCGCATGCAGAACCGCCTGCTCGGTGACCCAGACGTCAATGTCGCCCATCAGGTCGTGAGCCTCTGCAGCCGGGAGGAAGACCCCCGGCGCCACCAGGCTGTCATCGCTGTCACGCAACCGGATGAGCAGCTCGTGATCGACGACCATGCCGGTGGCGATCTCGACGATCGGCTGTGCCTGCAGGACGAAGCGGTCCTCCTCGAGTCCTTTGCGGATTCGCCTGGCCCAGGTCAGACCCTCGGCCTGGTTGCGCAACCGCTCCTCGTGAGCTGACTGCTCGGTGATGTCGCGGAAGACGACGACGCGGCCGCCGACCGCGTCGTCGGGCGGCGCGTCAGGCGCGGTGTCGGACGGCATCGACAGGGATGCGGCGGTCCACGCCACAGGGATCGCCATGCCATCGGCGCTGCGAAACACATCGTCCTCTGCGCGGGCGGGACGGCCGCGGGGATCCAGGAGGCGTGATGTCGCATCTGTCGTCGTGTCGCCGTAGAACGCGGAGCGGGCCGGAGTGCCCACGAGGTCGGCACCTCGCGTCAGGAGCGTGCGTGCGGCGGTGTTCGTGTAGGTGACGAGGCCGGCGGCGTTGAAGACGAGCAAGCCGTCAGCGACGCTTTCGGTGATCGTGTGGAGGTAGTCGCGTGACGCTGTGAGCTCGCGTTGATAGGCGTTGATCTGCGTGAGGTCATAGACGGTCCCGATGACTCCGGCGCGAAGCCCTCGGTCGTCGTAGATGACGGTGTTGGTGACGCCGGCCGGGAATTGGCGGCCGGCTCGTGTGCTGGCGGCCAGGTGCCCATGCCAGGAGCCGCCTCGGACCAAGGTCTCTTCGATGACGACCAGGTCGGCAGCATCGGGGGCGAAGATGCCGAGGTCGAGGACCGGACGGCCGATGACCTCGGCGGCCGTCCAGCCGAAGAGCGACTCGGCGCAGTTGTTCCAGTACATGATGCGCAGATCGGCGTCGATGGCCATCACGCAGATGCCGATGACATCTAACAGACGCCCCTGGAACGCGCTCTGTTCCTCGGCGTTGCGCCGGACCGTGATGTCCTCGTGCTGGACGACGACGCGTCGTGGACGATCGGCCTCGAAGCGGTTAGCGCGCACGGTGAACCACCGCTCCTGCCCACCGACATGGCAGGGATAGTCGAGCTCGAACGTGTCTTGATGACCCGCGAGAAGCTCGCGAATGCCGCGGCTGACCGCGGCGGAGACCGTGGTGCCCACGGAGTCGCAGACCTCGAGGTAGTTGGCGCCGACTCCGGTGCGCTCGGAATCGCCGCCATTGGCTTCGGAGAACGCACGCCAGGGCTTGTTGGTGGCGATGATCTGACCGGACTCGTCGAGCACCGCGATGTGCCTGGACAGAGCGTCGAGCGTTGACTGCCAGAACGCCTTGGCGCTGCGCACACCCTCTTGCAGCTCGCGTGCGTCGACGACCGTCCCATCGCGCCGCAGTGCGCCCGCGCGCTTCTCAGGGCTGAGCATGTCCATCAGCTCGGCGTCGTAGGCCCAGGCGGCGTTGCGACCGTGCAGCTTGGCCCAGTACAGCGCGTCGTCGGCGCGGCGTTGCATGGACTCGCGATCGAGCCCGTGCTCCCACGCGCAGATCCCGACCGAGACGGTCACCGCCGGCAGCGCCGCGTCATGCGTCGCACAGATCTGCCGGCGCAGCCGCTCGACGATCTTCAACGCCGCCTCGATGTCGCAGTTCTCCAAGACCAGCGCGAACTCGTCGCCGCCGATGCGTGCGGCGAGGTCCTGCTGACGACACGCGGCGCCTAGCTGCGAGGCCACCGCTTGCAGCACCATGTCGCCGATCTCGTGTCCAAGGCCGTCGTTGACGGCCTTGAAGTGATCAACATCGAACAGGGCGAGCGTCAACGGCGCGCCGCCGTCGCGCGCCCGGTCGATCCGGTCGTCGAGCCTGGCGTGCAACGAGCGCAGGTTCGCCAGTTCGGTCAGGGCATCGGTAGATGCCTGCCATGCCAGCTCCTCCCGAGCACGTGCGTTCTCGACAGCCACGGCGACCAAGTCGGCGAGGTCGCCCAGCCAGGTGTCCGCCTCGACCGTCGCGTCGCTCGAGTCCGGGCTCCCGACGCACAGCGCGCCCCATACCTCTCCCGCGCGGCGGATCGGCACGACGAGCGCCGTCGGAAGCACCGTCGGCCGGGCGCCCAGGCCCAGCCCTTCGGCATCGGTGACGGTGGTCCCGACGACCTCATAGCCCGGCTCGGTGGAGCGGATCAGCCAAGCGTCGCTGCCGTTCAACAGCTCGACGCTCTGGCGGCACACCAACTCGAAGATGCCCGACAACTCCTCCTCAGCGGCGATCGCGCTCGCTACCTTCTCCCGTGCCGCGAGCACCTCGGCCAAGCGGGCGGCACGCTGCTCGGCAGCCTTAAGCGCGTCGATGTCGTGAAAGAACACCGACAGACCCATCCGCTGCGGCACCGCCTGCACCGAGAACCAACGGTCAAGCGGCTCATAGAACTCCGTGAACTGCACGGCGACGCCGTCCCGCATCGCACGGGCATACGCCACCCGGGACTCCGCCGCCTCGGGAAACGCATCCCAGATGTTGGTGCCGACCAGCTCCTCGGCGCGACAGTCCAGCAGCCGCTCAGCGGCAGCATTGACATACAAGATGATCCAGTCGGCCCCGAGCGCGAGCAGCGGATCGGGCAGATGCCCGAGAACCTCTCCGACCGTCAGATCGCCAAGACCGAGCGCGTCACCCTTTGACGGCCCAGACCGCGTGGACCGCGCGCTTGTCGGCATATCTCACGGGTATCGGCTCATTATCGTTTATAGATGAGCAGTCCTGCTAGAGGTTGTCCGATGCAGGCGTGACGATCGTCGGACAGGTGATGAGCACGCTGTCAAGGTCGCGGTGAGATCCGTCGACGGTGGAGGTAGTGGCCCAGCCATGGCGACCCATCGCGACGGCGCTGCCGACGTTCATGCACCGAAGGCTCCGACTCCGATCGGCGGCCGCCCGTGGCCGGCGAGTCGGCTTCGGGGGACGTCTGCTGCTGGCCGTCGTGATCACGTTGTCGATTGTCGGTGCCGTGGGGTACGGGCTGTTGGCCCACCAGCTACGCCGCAGCCAGATCGCCGACTACGCCCGCGTGCAACGGGCCGACGTCCGCAGCGCGGCGGCGATCGGACGTCAGGACGACGAGACGGCGGCCAGGACCGCGACCGACCACCTGATCGCCTCGATCGCCGAGCGCGACGGAGTCCTCGAAGCGTTGCTCATTGATCCTCAGTCGGTTGTGGTGGCCTCTGACCGGTCCGGGAGCGTGATCGGGCAGCGGGACTCCGATAGGCGGATCAGCAACGCCCTACGCCGAGGGAAGAGCTACGCGGGCCTGGAGGCCGACTCGCGGCGCGATCGTCGTGACTTCGAGTTCGTCACACCGGTCGATCTCCCTGGCGGGCGCTACGCCCTCGAGGTCTCCTACGATCACCGCGTCCTAGACGCCAATCTCGGCGACGTGCGCCGCATACTCATGCTGATAGGGCTGTTCGCGTTGTTCGGCGGGACCGGGGTCTTCTACCTCGTCGGCGGGCGGATGCTCCTGCGCAGCCATCGCATCGCATTGCAGCGCGCGACCCGCGACGGACTGACCGACCTGCCCAACCACCGCGCCTTCCAAGATGAGTTTCCGCGAGCCGTCGCAGCCGCCATCCGCTTCCGAGAGCCCCTGGCGGTCATCGTCTTCGACCTCGACGACTTCAAGTTCATCAACGACCATCACGGCCACCCTCACGGCGACGCGATCCTCAACCGGGTCGCCGGCGTGCTGAGCGCAGGACGCACGGAAGATCGCTCCTTTCGCATCGGCGGTGACGAATTCGCGATGCTGCTGCCCCACACCGACGGCGATGGCGCCCGCACCATCGCCACGCGCCTCGACAACGCGTTCGCCGCCGCAGAGGTCGGGGTCAGCATGGGGATCAGCGACCTTCGCGACGGCGAGTCGGCCGAAGACCTTCGCTCCGAGGCCGACGCCGCGCTCTACGAGGTCAAGCGCAGCGGCAAGCGCATCGCCCACTTCGACGAGATCCGCGACCAGGTCGTCATCACCACCTCGGCCCGGACCGACCGCGTCCGGCGACTGATCGACGAAGCGCGACTGAGCATGGTGTACCAGCCGATCTGGGACTTCGGCTCACAGCGACTGCTCGGCCTGGAGGCGCTCATGCGCCCCCATCCGACCTCGGGCTCTCCGGACCAGCCGAGGCGTTCGACCTCGCCGAGAAGATCGGGCGCGTCCACGACCTCGACGTGCTCTGCGTTCGACACGCGCTGGCCGAGGTGCCAGAGCTGCCTGACGGGGCCCTGCTGTTTTTGAACCTCTCACCACAGACCCTCGACCTCGACGCCGACGGCACCGACTGGCTGCTCCCTCTCGTCCAACCGGCGGGGCTCGCACCCGGCCAGGTCGTCATTGAGATCACCGAGCGCTTCGGCGCCCGCACCGATGCCGTCGTCATCTCCCTGCAGCGCCTACGCAGCGAGGGCTTCAAGCTCGCCCTCGACGACGTCGGAACCGGTAATTCGGGCCTCGAGATGCTCCAGAAGGTCAACGCCGACTTCGTCAAGATCGACCGCGGCATCGTCCTCTCCGCCGCCATCGATCGCAGCGCCCGCGCGGTCCTCATGGCCATGGCCACCTACGCCCGCCAGACCGGCGCCTACGTCATCGCCGAAGGCATCGAAGACCAAGAGACACTCGACTTCCTTAACACCATCGACGACCACACCGCCCGGATCGACCGCACCATCCAAGGCGGCCAGGGCTTCGGTCTCGGCCGCCCGACCTCCAACGCGACGATCGACCGTCCCCCAGACCTCCTTACCCACCTCATCGAATCACCGGCGCGATCGAAGACGCCCAACAGCTGAGAACGTCCGCGCCGCGAGCCCATGCCGCAGGATGAGCCCTATCGGCTCAGCGTCGTAGTTGACCATCAGGCACTTTGTCTGGGAGCAATGGTCGAGCATCATGCGGTGGTTCTCGCGCCGGTGCCGGAGGCCTTGTAGCCGCCGAACGCCGCGCCGGCACGGTACTAGTGATAGCAATTGGCCCACACACGCCTGGCATGGATCGCGCGGCCGACCGGGAACGCGCGGCTGCCGTCGAGGGTCCAGACGCTTACCCCAGCACCGGCGCCGACCTGGACTCGACCTGCACGGACGGACCCGGCTGACTTCGAGCGTCAATCGACGCCTGCGATCAGGTCGCGCAGGAACGCCACGTGTGCGCGCAGCGCCTTGCGACCGGGTCCAGTCAGGGAGATCCAGGTGGTGCGATGGCCAAGATGCGTGCCCTTGCGGCTGTTGACGTAGTTGACCTCGGCGAGGGTCGTGATGTGCTTGGACAGCACCGAGTCGCTGACCTCGAGGCGCTCGCGGAGGGTGGAGAACTCGGCGTCCGACACCGCGGTGAGCATCGTCATCAACGTGAGACGCGCGGGCGCGACGAGGAGCGGATCTAGCGCGGCCTTCAACGCTCGAGCACCAGGAGGACCAAGCCGCCGACGGCGACGAGCGCCACGACGGCAAGCCACGCCGCCGATTCGCCCCGGCCGTGCTCCTCGGGCTCCGTTCGATAGGCCGCCAGCCAGCGCCGGCCTGCGAGCGCGTAGGCAATGCCGCCGGCGAGCGAGGCGACCGCGACGAGCAACCACTGACCTGCGAACGCCGCCCAGATCGCCGTAGCGGCCGCCACGGCGTACGACGACGACGCGCCCGTGCCCGTTCCCAGCACGACATGGCCGGCCAGGCCGCCGAGCCATACGCCGTTACGACGGCGAAAGCGCGTGAGCTGCACCGCGCTCACGACGACGAAGACCACCAACCCGGCCGCCAGCGCCGTCCACGCCCAAGGCGAGCCGTCGCCTAGACCAAGCGCGGCGGTCCCGATCTGCAGCGAGATCGCCGCACCGATCGAGGTGGCAAACCATGACGGCAGCACGATGCCGCCCGCGAGCTTCGCCCGCAACGCCTCAGCCTCCCCCAGCGCCGCCGCGGCCTCGTCCTGGCTCGGAGGCCTCCACGAACTTTCCATACTGGAAAGCTAGCAGCAACTTGCCAGATTGGAAAGTAGCTTGCGAGGTCGCGTCGCTCGGGGCCGTGCCCGCCGCGGACGCTAGCCCGGAGTGACCGGCCAGCGTGCGTGGCCGTCGTCACCGCCGCTCAGACGGCGCCAGCGTCCGCAGCCATGCGTCGACGGCCGCGAAGGCCTGGTCGCTGACCGCACGAGCCGGGAACAGGCCGTGGCCGTGGACGCGGCGGAAGTCGCCGACCTCGCGGCCGCCGGCCAGGCTCGGCCCGCGCAGCCCCTGGGCCAGATCGCCGTGGCAGCGCGCGCAACCCAGGCCCTGCGCCGAGAACGCCATCCGTCCCGCCGCGACTTGATCGGTCCCCTTGGCCAGCACGCTATCGAGGCTCGCGACGCCCGCCGACGTCTGGGCCATCTGCCCGCCGTCGTAGACGCCGACGCCGTCGTCGTAGGTCATCCGGCCGCCGAGATAGCCCTGGACGACCACACCGGCGACGATCAGCACCGCCAGCGCGGGCACGACCTTCGGGCGGTGCGTCGGTCCGTCGCGGCGCCGCGCGCGGTACCAGTCGCCCGCCGCGGCGACCGCCAGCACCGCGACCGCGATCCCCAGCCAGAAGTGCGCGGTGCCGACCCGGAAGTGCTGACCGCGCAGCGTCGTCTGCGCCTGGCCCCAGACCAGCAGCCCGGTCGCGCCGGCGGCGGCGATGCCGACCAGTGCGGCGCCCAGCGCCCACGGCTCGGCACCTGCCACCGCCGGGCCGCCGCGCCCGGCGCGGCGCAGGAAGTGCAGGATCGCGAACAGCGGGATCGCGACAACGGCCAGATGGGTCGCCGCGCCGTGCAGCTCGGAGAGATGGGGCATCGCGCGCCGGACCGTAGGCCCGCACACCTGACGCGCACCTGAACGCCGGGTGACGTCCGGCTAGGCGGACTGTGAGACCGGCTCCGGCGGCGCCTCGGCACGCCGAGCCGGCTGCTCGCCCCGCGCCAGCGGCGCCTTGACCTTCATCCGCTCGGCCGCGTTGGCGCCGACGAACGACGCCGTGATCGCCGCGAAGATCAGCACCGCCTCCAACCTCTCGCGGCCGAGCGCCGGAAACGTCAGCGAGTAGCCGGGCAGTGCATGCCCGCCGTACCAACTGTTGTCCCAGACCGCGAAGCCGTCGGCCGCGAACACGGCGACGCGATGCATCTGCGCGGCGAGATCCGGCGTGCGCGGCATCGATGAGGCGATGGCGCCGGCGCGCCCACGGCGAGCCCGGCCGAGACGCCGGACCGACGTCCGGCGTCAGCCGACCGTGGTCGCCGGGTGGCGCGCGTCCGCAATCACCGTCACCGGGACGTGCAGGTGCGCGAGCCGGTGCGGCAGATCGAGGTGCAACCGGTGCGTGAGCCCGCCGTGCTGGGCCATCGCCACCATGATCTCGTCGAAGCGGTCCTCGCGAAGGCTCTGCTCGATCGCATCCATGGGGTCGTGCGCCACCGCGACGAACCCCTCGGCCGTCACGCCGCATGAAGCCTCGACGATCGGCAGCGTCCGTGCCAGCGCGTCGCTGGCTTCTGCGGCCTTCACGTGGCGCTCGGGGTGCAGCGGATGCCATTCCGCCGCCGCAGGGTTGGGCACGATGACGCGCAACCCAACAGGCCCGCAGGCAGCGCGGGCGCACAGCGCTTCCAGCACCGCGGGGGTGGGCTCGACGTGGTCTGTGACCAGCAGGACCCGCGTGAGGTTGGAGGACATCTTGAACCTCCTGATGTGACCCGTCGGAGCGGCGGGTCACTTCCTCACCCACCGACGACGGACTGATGCTCAGAGGATCCCACCGCCGCCTGCCGTTGTCGAGGGACGCACGATGCTTCACACGACCTGAACAGCACACGAACGTCGCGTTCACGTTCGCGTTCAGGCAGCGGTCAGGCACGAGCGCGCATCGTGGACGGGCACCGCCCATGTCCTCGCACCTCGTCCTCGCCTCGATCACCACGACGCTGACCGACTTCGTCGGGCGCCACGGCGCGTACGCCATCTTCATCATCATGGCCGTCGACGCCGTGCTCCCGGTCGGCGGCGAGTTGACAATGCTGTACGCCGGTGCGCTGGCCGCGGGCGCGATCTCCTCCCACCATCCCGTCCTGTTCGGCCAGAGCCTGCACACCGGGCTGGAGAGCTACATCGTGCTCGCGCTGGCGGGCACGCTCGGTTACCTGCTCGGCTCGCTCGTCGGCTGGGCCATCGGCCGCTGGGGCGGTCGGCCGCTGCTCGAGCGCCACGGCCGCTGGCTGCACCTGAACGCCACCAACCTGGCCCGCGCCGAGCGATGGTTCGACTGCCACGGGCGTCCCGCCGTCTTCCTTGGCCGCATCACGCCGCTGGTCCGCTCGTTCATCTCGATTCCCGCCGGCGTCTTTGAGACCCCGCTGGTCCCGTACACGCTCCTGACCCTCGCCGGCTCGGCGCTCTGGTGCTTCGCGTTCGCCGGCGCCGGCTGGGCCCTCGGCGACAACTACGACAAGGTGCACCACGCGTTCACCGGCGTCGAGGTGCTGATCGTGGCCGGGATCGTCGTCGGGATCGGGTACGTCGTCTACCGGCGACGGCGGGCGGGCGCGCCGGCCCGCGGCTGACGAGGATGCGCAGGTCAGCAGGCATCTGCGAAGAGGCTACGAACTTCGACGACGCCGCCAGGCGCCGTCGGAGCCGCGGGCGCGCTCACCCTGCGCGCGCTC
Organism: uncultured Conexibacteraceae bacterium; assembly: GCA_963836485.1. Lineage (GTDB taxonomy): Bacteria > Actinomycetota > Thermoleophilia > Solirubrobacterales > Solirubrobacteraceae > Baekduia. The sequence continues at coordinate 249,642 of CAWIJS010000015.1, forward strand.
CGTCGGCCGGCGATCGAGCAGCTCCGTGACCTCTGAGGATGGCCCACTGGCGTTCAGGCGCCAGTCATGCTCCGGGGCGCACCATCCGGTGACGATGCCGTTTCACCATCTCGATCCGGTCGGCCTGCTGCTCGCCCTCCTCGTCGTCCTGGCCTATCGCGGCCTGCGCCACCGATGACCGGCCTGTCGCTGAGCGTCCTGACGCATCCGCTGCCGGCGCTGTGCACGGTCGCGCCCGGCCTTCGTCGTCAGTCAGGACCGTCCCGCATCTTGGTCCGGGATGAGCGCGCATCCGACCTGAGGGTGACCTCCAGTGGCACCTGACCCGTACACGCCCGTCGGCAAGTCCATCCCCCCGACCGATGGTGATCACTCACCGACTCCAGGAGCATGTTGTCCATGATCGATGCCCAGCACCTCAGCAAGCGCTACGGCGATCGCCTCGCCGTCGACGACCTCACGTTCACGGTGCAGCCCGGCGTCGTCACCGGCTTCCTGGGCCCCAACGGCGCGGGCAAGTCCACCACCATGCGCATGATCCTGGGTCTCGACGCGCCGACCTCCGGCACGGTCACCGTCAACGGCAAGGCCTACCGCGACCTGGCCGCGCCGCTGCACGAGATCGGCGCGATGCTCGAGGCGCGCGCGATCCACACCGGCCGCAGCGCCTACAACCACCTGCTGGCCATGGCGCAGACCCACGGGATCCCACGGCGCCGGGTCGACGAGGTCATCGACATGGTCGGGCTACAGTCGGTGGCGCGCAAGCGTGCCGGCGGGTTCTCGCTGGGCATGGGCCAGCGCCTGGGGATCGCCTCCGCGCTCTTGGGCGATCCCAAGACGGTGATCCTCGACGAGCCCGCCAACGGCCTGGACCCCGAGGGGATCCTGTGGATCCGAAACCTCCTCAAGCGCCTGGCCGCCGATGGCGCCACCGTCTTTCTCAGCTCGCACCTCATGAGCGAGATCGCGCTGACGGCCGAGCACGTGATCGTCGTCGGCCGCGGCAAGCTGATCGCCGACACCAGCGTGGCCGAGATCGTCGCCCAGGCCTCCCAGAACGCAGCGGTGCGCGTCCGCACGCCGGAGGCCGCACGGTTGCGCGACGGGCTGGTCGCCGAGGGAGCGACGGTCACCGGCACCGAGCGCGACGTCCTCGAGGTCCACGGCCTCGAGAGCGAGCGCATCGGCGAGATCGCCGCCGCCCAGCGCGTGATCCTGCACGAGCTCACGCCCCAGAAGGCGTCGCTGGAAGACGCCTACATGGCGCTGACCGGCGACAGCGTCGAGTACCGCGCCACGACGACCGAACCCGACCCCGAACTGGAGCACGCCGCATGAGCACCGCCGTCGCCACCGAGGACGTCCCGGCCGCCCGCGCGCGCGGGCGAGTAACTCAGACCAACGTCATCCGCTCTGAGTGGACCAAGCTCTGGAGCCTGCGCTCGACGCGCTGGTCGCTGCTGGCCG
>CAWIJS010000016.1:0-188384 GCA_963836485.1 uncultured Conexibacteraceae bacterium
GCACCGGCGCTGCATCGGGTGTGGGACGGTCCGTCCCAAGTCCGAGCTGTTGCGCCTGGTTGCGGTGGCAGGTCGGGTCGAGGTGGACCCGGCGGCGACGATGCCCGGGCGGGGCGCCTACGTGTGCAACCCCGAGTGTGCTGAGCAGGCGGTCAAGCGCCGCGCTGTGAGCCGTGCCCTGAGGGGACCGGCGGAGATTTCCGAAGACTTCGTAGAATCGATACGACTGCATGGCAAAAAAGCGAATCCATGAGATCGCCAAGGAGCAGGGACTGTCCAGCAAGGACGTTCTCGACAAGCTCCAGGCCGCGGGCCTTGACGTCAAGGCCGCTTCTTCCTCGGTTGAGGAGGGCGACGCGCTGCGCGCGATGAGCGGCGACAAGACAGCTGCCGGCAACGGCGCTGGCACACCATCTTCCACGGCACCGCCCGCGAAGGCCCCGGCCAAGGGTGAGGCTCCGCCCAAGGGCGAGGCTCCGGCCGCCGCCGCCGCCGCGCCGCCCGCCGGTCGCGGCCAGCCCGCCCGCGCGAGCGCGCCCCGCGGCGCACCCGTGCGTCCGCCTGAGGGTCGTGGGCAGCCGGTCCGCCCGCCCGCCGGGCGCGGTCAGCCCGTGCGCGCATCCAGCGCGCCCGCCGGCCGTAGCCAGCCCGCACGCGCACCACAACAGGGCAGCACCACCGCACGCCCCGGCCAGGCTCCCGCACGTGGCGGCCCGCCGCCCGGCAGTCGTGGCACGCCGCAGCCCGTCCGTCCGGTCCCGCGCCGGCCCGTCCTAGACGACCTCCCGGTCGATCCGCGCCGCCAGATGGGTCGCAGCGGCCCCGGCCAAGCTCGCACGACGCCGCAGCCCGCGGCGGCGACGACCGAGGTCCAGGCGTCCGAGCCGGTCGAGGTCGAAGCGATCACGCCGCAGGCGCCCGAGGCCACCACGGCTCCGGCCGCTGAGGCCACGTCTGCTCCCGAGGCGCCGCAGGCTGCTGCGCCCGCCGAGGCACCGGCCAAGAAGGCTCCGGCCACCGCCAAGCCGAAGGGCCGCAAGAAGATCTCGGTCCCGGCGCCGTCGGTCGACTCCCAAGCCAACCGTCCCAAGATCGTCGTCCCGGCTGCCGAGGCGGCCGCCGCCGAGGCTGAGGCCCCCGCGGCAGACGCGGCCGCCGCCGAGGCACCCGCCGACGCCAAGGGCGCCGCGACCGCCAAGGGTAAGGACGGCAAGGACGACAAGACGCCCGGGCTGGTCCCGCACGTTGAGCCGCCCCCGCGCGGCGCAGGCCCGCGCATCATCTCGGTCCCCGAGCCGCCCAAGCGCCCCAAGCGCGACGAGACGCAGTCCCAGCCCTCGGGCCAGGCCGGCCGTCCTACGCGCGGCGGGATGCGCAGCGAGGGTGGACCCGGTGCCGGCAAGCGCCGCGTCGTTATCGACTCCCAGGCTGCCCGTCGCGGTCCCGGCGCGGGCCCCGGCCCAGCACCGCAGCGTCCGCCGCGCCGTCGCCGGCGTCGTCGCCGCACGCCGATGCCGGACACGCCGGACATGTTGGCTGCCGATCAGCTGACGCGGATCGACACGGTCCGGATCAACTCCGGCTCCACCGTCAAGGACGTCGCCGAGTACCTCGGCGTCCCGGTTCCCGACGTCATCAAGCAGCTCATGTCCATGGGCGTGCTGGCGATGGTGACCAAGACGCTGGGCGACGAGGAGATCCAGCTCGTCGCCGACGCGCTCGACAAGAAGATCGAGATCGTCACGCTCTCCGACGAGGCCGACGACGAGATCGAGTACGACGACGCCGCCGAGGATCTCGTCGAGCGCCCGCCGGTCGTCACGATCATGGGTCACGTCGACCACGGCAAGACGTCGCTGCTGGACGCGGTCCGCAAGACCGAGGTCGCCGCTGGCGAGGCCGGTGGCATCACGCAGCACATCGGCGCCTACCAGGTCCATCACAACGGCAAGACCATCACCTTCCTGGACACCCCAGGCCACCAGGCGTTCACCGCCATGCGTGCCCGCGGCGCCCGGGTGACCGACATCGCCGTGATCGTGGTCGCCGCCGACGACGGCGCGCGCCCGCAGACCAACGAGGCCATCGATCACGCCAACGCGGCCGACGTGCCGATCGTGGTCGCCGTCAACAAGATCGACAAGGAGGGGGCGGACCCGACGCGGGTGCGCACCGAGCTCACGCAGCTTGGCCTCCAGCCGTCGGACTGGGGCGGCGAGACCGAGTACGTCGACGTCTCGGCCAAGGCCGGCACCAACCTGGAGGACTTGCTCGACACGATCCTCGTGGTTGCCGAGCTCGAGGAGCTCGAGGCCAACCCGAGCGCCGAGGCATCAGGCGTCGTCATCGAGTCCAAGCTCGATCCGGGCCGCGGCCCGGTCGTCACCGTGCTGATCCAGCGCGGCACGCTGCGCATCGGCGAGTCGATCGTGGCCGGCGCCGAGCCGGGTCGCGTCCGCGCGATGATCGACTACCGCGGCGAGCGCGTGACCGAGGCGGTCCCCGGCGATCCGGTGGAGATCCTCGGCTTCGACGGCGTCCCCGACGCCGGCGAGCACGTCCGTGCGGTCGAGTCAGACAAGGAAGCCCGTCGCCTCGCCGCCGAGCGCGAGACGCGCGAGAAGTCCGAGGCGCTGGCCCGCCGCTCCGGTCGCAAGGTGTCCTTCGAGGACGTCTTCCGCCGTGCCCGTGAGGCTGAGCTCGCCGAGCTGCCGCTCGTCATCAAGGGCGACGTCGCCGGTTCCGTCGAGGCGCTCGAGGACGAGATCGCCCGCCTGCCCCAGGACGAGGTGCGGGTCGACGTGCTGCACAGCGGCGTCGGTGGCATCAACGAGTCCGACGTCATGCTCGCCGCCGCGTCGGAGGCCGTCATCATCGGCTTCAACGTGCGCCCGGTGGGCGACGCTGCCGCGCTGGCCGATCGCCAGGGCGTGGAGATCCGCGATTACTCGGTGATCTACGCGGCCCTCGACGATCTGCGTGCAGCCATGACAGGCCTGCTCGCCCCGGAGATCGTGGAGGACACGATCGGCACGGTCGAGGTGCGCCAGACGTTCAAGGCCTCGAAGATCGGCACCATCGCCGGCTCCTACGTCACCGACGGCGTCGTCCGCCGCGGCGCGAAGGTCCGCCTCGTGCGCGACGGGACCGTGGTCATCGAGACCACCGTCGACACGCTGCGGCGGTTCAACGAGGACGCCCGCGAGGTCGCTGCCGGCTACGAGTGCGGCATCGTGCTCCACAACTACCAGGACGTCCGCGAAGGCGATGTCCTGGAGGTCTTCGAGACGCGGCAGGTGGAGCGCGAGCTCCAGCCGTCGTAGTTTCCGGTCAGGGCGGTGAGCGTGCCGATGAAGGCCTGCTCACCGCTCCGGCTGCTCGACGCCATGAAGAGGGTCTAGGATGAGTTCTGGAGGAGCGCGGATGCGCCGCGTGGACGAAGCCGTCCGCGAGGTGCTCGGCGATGCGGTCGCCCATGATCTCAAGGACCCCCGGGTCGGTTTCGTGACAGTCACCGAGGTGCGAACGAGTGCTGACCTGCGCCAAGCGCGGGTCTTCGTGAGTGTGTTCGGCACCGACGAGGAGAAGGCGGCGACGCTGGAGGGCCTGGCCTCCGCGCACGGCATCCTCCAGACGCGCATCGCCCGCGAGCTGCGGATGAAGCACACCCCGGCCCTGCAGTTCCTGCTCGACGACACGGCCGAGAAGGCCGCCAAGCTGGAAGCCCTGATCGAGCACGTCACGGAGGACGGAGCCTGATGGACCGCAACGGCGCGACAGCGGCACGCGAGGAGGTCCTACGCGAGATCCGCGGGGCCGAGGGCTTCTGCCTGGTGACCCACGAGCACCCTGACGGCGACGCGCTCGGCTCGCTGGTGGCGATGCACCGCATCCTCACCGCCCTGGGCAAGGACTCGGTCATGCTGATGGCCGCCGACGAGTTCCCGCTGCCCTACGAGTACCGCTTCTTTGACCTGCAGGGCCTCTCGACGGTCCCGCCGACCGACCTGCCGCAGCGCACGATCATCTACCTCGACTGCGGCAACATCGACCGCAACCCGCTGGGCATCGTCAAGGGCGACGACGTCCACATCCTCAACATCGACCACCACCACGACAACACGCGCTTCGGCACGGTCGACCTCGTGGATCCCGAGTCGGCGTGCACGACGGAGATCGTCTGGGATCTGATGCGTGCGCTGGGCGTCGAGCCTGACCAGGAGCTGGCCGAGGCGCTGTACGTCGGCTTGGTCACCGATACCGGCCGGTTCATGTATGAGAACACCGGCCCGCGGTCGCACGTGATGGCCGCCGAGCTGATCGCGGCCGGCGTCGACACGCACGCGATCTATCGCCGGCTCTACGAGGACATGCCCTACGCGAAGCTCGAGCTCCTCGGCCGCGCGCTGGCGCGGGTGGAGCGCCACGACGACGGCACGCTGACGATTGCGCGGCTCACGCGCGAGGACTTCGAGCGCGTCGGCGCCGAGGACAGCTACACCGAGGGCATCATCGACCACCTGCGCTCGGTCGAGCACACCAAGGTTGCCGCGCTGGCGCGCGAGATCGACGGCGCCGATCCGGAGCGCATCCTCAAGAAGGTCTCGCTGCGCTCGACCGACGGCGAAGTCGACGTGTCGGCGATCGCCCGCGCGGGCGGCGGCGGCGGGCACCGCCAGGCGGCGGGCTTCTCGACCGAGCTCGGCGATGACGAGCTGGTCGCCTTCCTGCGCGAGCAGATCGCTGCGCAGCTGGCGCTGTCGTCGACCTAGGGAGGCGCGGCTTGTCAGTTGATGGGGTCGTGCTGGTCGACAAGCCGGCCGGGCCGACGTCGTTTGACATCGTTGCGCGTGTGCGGCGCACGCTGCCGCGCGGGACGAAGGTCGGTCATGGCGGCACGCTGGATCCGTTCGCGACCGGGCTGCTCATCGTGCTGCTGGGCCGCGCCACGCGGATTCAGCGCTACCTGATGGAGCAACCCAAGGCCTATGAGACGGTCGCGCGGCTGGGGTGGACCTCGACCACGGGCGACCCGGAGGGGGAGCTGACCGAGACCGGTCGCGTGCCGGCGGCCGGCGCCGTCCTGCCGACCGGCGTGATCCGCCAGCGGCCGCCGGCCTACAGCGCGATCAAGATCGGCGGCCGGCGCGCCTACGCGATGGCGCGGGCGGGGGAGAGCGTGGAGATCCCCGAGCGTGAGGTCCGCGTGGCGCGTTTCGAGGAGCGCTGGCGCGAGGGCGGCCGGGCAGCGTTCTCGATCGCCTGCTCGTCGGGAACCTACGTGCGGTCGCTGATCGCCGACCTCGGCGACGCCTATTGCCTCGAGCTACGCCGGACGGCCATTGGTCGCTTTGCCGTCGCTGACGCCGTGGCGCCGCCCGACCGCGACGATCTCGACGCCTTCGCACCACGGGTCTTCAGCCTCGCCGAGGCGCTGGACGGCATCCTGCCGGCGATCGCACTGGATGAGCCGACGGCGCGGAAGGCCGGCCACGGGCAGGTGGTGGCGGTCCCGGGGGAGGCTGCAGACGGCGAGGTGCTGCTGCTCGATCCCGGCGGTGAGGCGGTCTGCGTGGCCCATGTCACCGACGGCCACGCCAAGCCCCGCGTAGGCTTCCGGGCGTGAAGCTCACGTACCTGCCCGACGTGGAGCCGCGACCGCGGCGGGTGGCCATCGGCACCTTCGACGGCGTCCACCTCGGCCACCGCGAGGTCATTGGTGGCGCCGACACCGTGGTCACGTTCGATCCGCACCCGCAGTCGGTCGTCGCGCCCGGCACGCAGCCCAAGCTGCTGACGACCTTGGAGCGCAAGGCCGAGCTGGTGGCGTCGCTCGGGATCGATGAGCTGGTCGTGATCCCGTTCGACGGTGACTTCGCCGCGCGCAGCGCGCAGGACTTCGTCGACCACGTCCTGGTCGAGCGCGTCGCGGCCACGCACGTCAGCGTCGGCGAGAACTTCCGCTTCGGCCACAAGGCCCAGGGCGATGTGCAACTGCTCGCCGCGGATCCGCGTTTCGAGACGCGCACGGTGCCGCTCCTGGAGGTCGACGGGGAGGTCGTCAGCTCCAGCCACATCCGTGGCCTGCTGGCCGGTGGGGCGGTGCAGTACGCCGATCAGCTGCTCGGCGCGCCGTTCGCCGTCGACGGCGAGGTCCAGCATGGCGACAAGCGCGGCCGCACGCTGGGCTTTCCGACCGCCAATCTCGTGCCGCGCCCGGGGTTCGTCGTGCCCGGCCACGGCGTCTATGCCTGCCGCGTCGCGCTGCCCGACGGGACGCTCGTCGCGGCCGCGACCAACGTCGGCGTCCGGCCGCAGTTCGTCACCGGTCGCGGGGAGCTGATCGAGGCGTTCTTGATCGACTGGTCGGGCGACCTCTACGGCGAGAAGATCCGCATCGAGTTCCTGCGCCGGCTGCGCGGCGAGCGGCGCTTTGACAGCGTGGACGCGCTCGTGGAGCAGATGGGCCGCGACGTCGACGAGGCACGCAACCTCTCCGCGGGTTGACGCCCGCCCCTGCTAGCCTTCCGCGTCGCACATGAGCACGCTGACCGCTGACCGCAAGCAGGAAATTGTCGCCAAGTTCGGGGAGAACGCCCAGGACACCGGGAGCACCCGGGTCCAGGTCGCCCTGCTGACGGCGCGCATCAACGATCTGACCGAGCACCTTCGGGAGCACAAGAAGGATCACGCCAGCCGTCGCGGCCTGCTCATGCTCGTCGGCCAGCGCCGTCGTCTGCTCAATTACCTGAGCAAGAACGACCTCGAGGGTTACCGCGCCCTCATCGCCGAGCTCGGCCTGCGCCGCTAAGCGCCGGCGAGGGTCTCCCGTGAGCATCATCGCCCCCGGGACCAAGGTCCCCGACTTCCTGCTCCGTCGCGGAGACGGCAGCGAGTTCACGCCGGACGACCTGCAGGGCAAGACCACCGTCTTGGTCTTCTACCCGTTCGCCTTCAGCCCGGTCTGCACCGACCAGTTTCAGATCTACGAAGAGGCGCTGCCCGAGCTGGCCGAGCAGGGCGCGACGCTCTACGGCGTCTCGACCGACGCGGTGTGGTCGCAGACCGCCTTCAAGGAGAAGCTCGGCGTCTCGATCGAGCAGCTCTCGGACTTCGAGCCCAAGGGCGCGGCCGCCCGGGTGTTCGGCGCGTACTTCGAGCCGGTGGGGATGACCAACCGGGCGCTGGTCATCATCGGTCCCGACGGCGTCGTCGCCTGGTCGCACCTCGCAGACTCACCCGGGGACCTGCCCGGTGTGAACCTGATCTTCGACGGGCTTGCGTCCGTCGGCGGCGCTTCGTAGCGCCGCAACAACGGCGTCGCGCCGGAAGTCGAAGATCGTCGCCACGTCGCGCTGGACGAACGCTCGCGCGGCCAGCGCGCCGAGCGGTCCGAACCCAACCGCATAACGAACCGTGTCACGCATGATGGTGTCCTTGCCACCAGGCGCCGCCGCAAACTCATGCGTGTGATGCCACAGCGCATACGGCCCGCGTACCTGCACGTCGACGAACCGCCACGGCGGATCCCACTCCTGGATCGACGTCAGCCAGTTCACGCCGATCCCGCGCAATGTCAGCCGGTACTGGATCAGCGTCCCGACGCGCATCGGGATCTCACCCGGCGTTACCACCTCGAAGCGCAGCAACGGCGGCGTGATCGCCTCCAGGTTGCGCGCGTCGGCAAAGAACGGAAAGACCTCCTCCGGCCTGCCCGGCAGCGACTGTTCTCGCGACAACGTGAAGACCTTCATCACCGGTGGGTACGGTCTGCATCGCATGGGCGATCTCACCAGCGCGCCGATCCCTGCGGTCCGGCCCGAGGATCATCTTCGCGGTCAGCCAGACGACCCCGAGCTGGTCGTCATGTACGCCGACTTCAGCTGCCCGCGCTGCGCGGTGGCGGCGATCGCGCTCAAAGAGGCCGGCAGCTCCGTCGTCTTCCGCCACTTTGCGCTGCGCGCACGCCACCCGCGCGCGGCGCCGCTGGCTCACGCGGCCGAGGCGGCCGCGCTCCAGGGCGCCTTCTGGCCCTTTCACGATGCGCTGTTCGCCGACCAGGGGCGCATCGACGATCCGCACCTCTGGGACCGCTGCAACGATCTCGGCCTCGACCTCGACCGCTTCGAGGTCGACCGCCGCTCCGACGCGGTGGCGCAGCGCGTCACGCGTGACCTGCGCGAGGGGATGCGCGCCGGCGTGACGGTAACCCCTGCCCTTCTGCGCCCCTCGGTAGACTGACGAGCGAACTTTCGGATCAAAGATGAAGAACACCCGGCCCGCCGAGTCCGACGCGTGGGCCCCAGGAGGAACGACATATGTCAGATGACGCCGTGACCACGGTCACCGTCGAGATCGCCGGCAAGGAGATCTCCTTCGAGACGGGCAAGATGGCCAAGCAGGCATCCGGCGCCGTCGTCGTCCGTCAGGGCGACACCATGGTCTTGAACACCGCGACCGTGGGCAACCTCCGCGACATCGACTTCCTGCCGCTGAGCGTGGACGTCGAGGAGCGGATGTACGCCGCGGGCAAGATCCCCGGCTCTTTCTTCAAGCGCGAGGGCCGCTCGGGCGAGAAGGGCACGCTGACGGCGCGCATGATCGACCGGCCGATCCGCCCGCTCTTCCCCAAGGGCTGGCGTTATGAGACGCAGATCGTCGCGATCCCGCTCTCGATCGACCACGTCCATCCGTACGACATCCTTGCGATGAACGGCGCTTCGGCGGCGTTGATGATCTCGCCGGTCCCGCTGCCCAACCCCGTTGGCGCGGTCCGCATCGGCAAGATCGACGGCAACTTCGTCGTCAACCCCGACGAGGAGGACCTCCTCGAGAACACCGACCTCGACCTGATCGTGGCCGGCACCGAAGAGGCCATCCTGATGGTCGAGGCCGGGGCCAACGTGGTCTCCGAGGCCGAGATTCTCGACGCACTCGACATCGCCCACGACGCGATCAAGAAGCTGTGCGGCGCCCAGCGTGAGCTGGCTGAGAAGGCCGGCAAGCCGAAGCTCGAGGTCGAGGTCAAGGAGCTTCCCGCCAACCTGCTCGACGAGATCCGCGCGTCACACGGCGCCGACCTCGATGCCGCGACCCAGGTCTTCGACAAGCTCGAGCGCCAGGACGCGACCAAGGCCGTCGAGACCGCGGTCGTCGAGAAGTACGCCGGCGATCCCGAGGCCGACACCTACGACGAGTACAAGGCCAACGCGAAGTCGGCGTTTGCCAAGATCGAGAAGCAGATCATCCGCGAGCGGATCGCCAAGGACAAGAAGCGTCCTGACGGCCGTCACGAGACCGAGATCCGCCCGATCTCGATCGAGGTCTCGGTCGCCCCGCGCACGCACGGCTCCGCGCTGTTCACGCGTGGTCAGACCCAGGCCTTCAGCGTCGCCGCCCTCGGCACGCTGAAGGAGGAGATGCGCCTCGACACGCTCGGCCTAGAGACCAAGAAGTACTACTGGCACCACTACAACTTCCCGGCCTTCTCGGTCGGTGAGACGGGCTTCATGCGCGGCCCCAAGCGGCGTGACATCGGTCACGGCGCCCTGGCCGAGCGCGCCCTTGTGCCGGTCGTCCCGCACATCGACGACTTCCCCTACACGGTGCGGGTCGTCTCCGACATCTTTGAGTCCAACGGCTCGTCGTCGATGGCGTCGGTCTGTGGCTCGTCGCTGTCGCTGATGGACGCGGGCGTGCCGATCAAGGCGCCGGTCGCGGGCATCGCGATGGGCCTGATCAAGGAGGGCGACGACTACACCGTCCTGACCGACATCGCCGGCGTCGAGGATCACCTCGGCGACATGGACTTCAAGGTTGCCGGCACCGCTGAGGGCATCACCGCCCTGCAGATGGACATCAAGATCACGGGCGTCACGTTCGACATCCTGCGCGACGCGCTCGCTCAGGCCCGTGAGGCTCGCCTGGACATCCTCGGGCAGATGGCCCGCGTCATCGCCACGCCGCGTGAGCAGCTGTCGGCCTACGCGCCGCGGATCATCACGGTGCAGATCGACCCGTCCAAGATCGGCCTGCTGATCGGCAAGGGCGGCGAGACGATCCGCGGTCTGTCGGAGGAGTTCGAGTCCCAGATCGACGTCAACGACGACGGTCAGGTCCTCGTCTACTCCGCCAACGGTGAGCTCGGCGAGAAGCTGGCCGAGCGGATCCGGACGATGACCAAGGAGGTCGAGATCGGCGACTCGTTCAGCGGCAAGGTCGTCAAGACGACGACCTTCGGCGCCTTCGTCGAGCTCGCCAAGGGCACCGACGGCCTGCTGCACATCAGCAACGTCAAGCCGGGCGAGCGCGTCGGCACGGTGGAGGAAGTCCTCAACAAGGGCGACGACATCGAGGTCCGCGTGGTCGAGGTCGACCGCGAGCGCGGCCGCATCGGCCTGCGCCTTGCCGACGATCCCGAGATCGCGGGCAAGTCGGTCGAGGAGCTCGCGACCGTCGGAGCAGGTGGCCCCAGCGGCGGCAACGGCGGCGGCCCGCGCCGTGAGCGCAGCGGCGGCGGCGACCGTGGCCCGCGTCGCGACCGCGAAGGCGGCCCGCGTGGCGGCGGCGACGGCGATCGCCCGCGCGGCTCCGGCCGCCCGCGCCATCGCTCTGACCGCGATCCCGAGCGCGACTAACGTGGACGAACGGCGGAGCGGTCTCTCGCACTCCAAGAGCGGAGCTGTGAGGACGGAAGGCGAAGCCGGTCTCTAGTGCGCGAAGAGCATCGCCTGACCGAGCTTGACTCGGGCGTCCGGGTCGTCACGGAGTCCATGGACTCCGTGCGATCCGCGGCGCTAGGGTTCTGGATCGGGACGGGCTCGGGGTTCGAGGACGCTGACCGAGCGGGCCTGTCGCATCTGTTGGAGCACATGCTCTTCCGGGGCTCGGCCCGCTACGAGTCGTTGGAGATCGACCAGATCTTCGACGGCATGGGGGCCGAGATCAACGCGGGGACCGGCAAGGAGACGACGTCGGTCTACTCGCGCGTGCTCGACATCCATCTCGAGCGGGCCTTCGACGTCATGGCCGACATGGTCTGGCGTCCGCGGATCACCGACGAGGATCTCGCCCAGGAGCGCGAGATCGTCCTCGAGGAGATCGCGATGTACGAGGACGACCCGCAGGACCGCGTCTTCGACGTGCTCGGCGAGGCCGTCTTCGGCGAGCACCCGCTCGGCCGGGCGATCATCGGAACGCGCGAGGTGGTGGCCGGCACGCCGGCGGCCGAGCTGCGCGCGTTTCACGGCGGCCGCTACACCGCCCAGAACGTGGTGGTCGCGGCGGCGGGTGCGGTCGACCACGACCGCATCGTCGAGCTGGTCTCGGCAACGATCGGCGATCCGGCTCCGGTCGGCGCGCCGCCCGCGCCGCTGGCGCTGCCCGGCACCGCGCAGGCCCGCCGGCGCTTCTTCGCCAAAGAGACCGAGCAGTACCACGTGGCGCTTGGCGCGCCCGGCCTGGCGCGTGACGACGACCGCCGCTTCGCGCTGCGGATCCTCGACACGATCCTCGGCGGGACGTCCTCGTCGCGGCTGTTTCAGGAGGTGCGTGAGCAGCGCGGCCTGGCCTACAGCGTGTACTCGTTCACCGGGTCCTACGCGGGCACGGGTCAGATCGGCCTCTACCTCGGCACGCGCCCCGACAACGTGCAGACGGCGATGAAGGTCGTCGGCACCGAGCTCGACAAGCTGCTGGCCGACGGCGTGACCGCCGAGGAGCTCGATCGCTCCAAGGAGAACGTCAAGGGCCGCGTTGTGCTGGCACTTGAGTCGACCACGGCGCGGATGAACCGCCTCGGCTCCTCGGTCCTGGCCGACATGCCGGTGCTGACGGTCGACGAGGTCGTCGACCGCATCGACGCGGTCACGCTCGACGACGTCGCGGGGCTGGCGCGTGAGCTGTACACACCCGAGCGCCTGAGCGCCGCCGGCATCGGCGGCGACGAGAGCGTCTTCCGTGGCGCGCTGGAAGCGGTGTCCCCGACGCTCGCGGAGGCGGCGTGAGTCAGTCGTTGCGGGTCGGGGTGGCCGGCGCGGCCGGCAACGTCGGGCGTGCGATCTGCGCCGGGGTAGAGAGTGCTGAGGATCTCGTCCTTGCCGGCCGCGCCGATCCTGCGCTGGACACGCCGCTGGCCGACATCCTCGGCGACTGCGACGTGGTCGTTGACTTCACGCGCCCCGACACGGCGTTGGAGAACGCGATCGCCTGCGTCGAGGCCGGCGTGCACGTGGTGATCGGGACGACGGGCTTTGACCCGGCGCCGCTGGCCGAGCGTCGCGGCCCCGGCAACGCGTTCCTGGCCCCGAACTTCGCGATCGGCGCGATCCTGATGATGCGCTTCGCGACCGAGGCGTCCAAGCTGATGGCCAAGGCCGAGATCGTCGAGCTGCACCACGACGGCAAGCTCGACAAGCCCTCTGGCACGGCCAAGCGGACGGCGGAGCTGATGGAGGGCGACGTGCCGATCCATTCGGTCCGGCTGCCTGGCCTCGTCGCCCACCAGGAGGTCATCCTCGGCGACGTCGGCCAGACGCTGACGATCCGCCACGACTCCACCGATCGCACGTCGTTCGTGCCGGGCGTGCTGCTGGCTGTCCGGCACGTCGGCGATCAGCGTGAGCCGCTCGTGATCGGCCTGGAGCAGCTGCTCTTCGGCGACGCGTGATCCGGCCCGCGACCGTCAGCGACGCCCGGGCGCTCGCCGAGCTGGAGGTGCGGGCGTGGCGCTGGGCCTATGTCGACATCGTCGCCGAGCCGGACATGATCACGGTCGAGGAGCGTGAGGCCCACTGGTCTTCCGACGGCGCGCTCGACGGTGCGTTCGTCGGCGAAGTAGAGGGGCGCGTCGTCGGCGTCGTGAAGCTCGGTCCGGAGGTCGACGACCCATCGGTTGGTCGCCTGTGCGCACTCGATGTTGAGCCGGCGGCCCAGGGCGCCGGCGTGGGGGCGGCGCTCTACGAGCACGCGGTCGCGCAGCTGCGCGCCGCGGGCTTCAGCGCGGCGGTCGTCTGGCTCTTCGAAGACAACGGCCACGCGCGCGCCTTCTATGAGCGCCGCGGCTGGTCGGCTGATGGGGCGACGGGCACCACCGCCGAGGCGCCCGAGCTTCGCTACCGGCAGACTCTCGCTTCATGACGATCCGCCCGGTCGCCGCCAGGGACGTGCACGCCATCGCCGCCCTGCAGGTGCGCGCCTGGCGCGCGGAGTACGCGGGCTTCGTCGACGAGGCCCACATGCCGACGCTCGACGATCGCATCGGGCTGTGGAACGGCGTCCGGCCGGGCGAGGCGTGGCTGGCCGAGCGCGAGGGGGAGATCGTCGGCGTCGTCGGCGTCGCCAACGGGGAGATCGGCGTCCTGCACGTCGACCCAGCGACCGGCCACGAGGCCGAGGTCGACCACCTCCTGCTCACCCACGCCGAGGCGATCCTGCGCGACGCCGGCCACACGACGGCGCTGCTGTGGACCTTCCGCGAGAACACCCACAGCCGCGCGCTCTACGAGCGCCACGGCTGGTTGGCCGACGGCGCCGAGCAGGAGACGCTGCCGGGCGTCTGCGAGATCCGCTACCGGTTGGTCCTGTAGTCCATCATGTTGGTCGCAGTGACTGATCACGCCGTCGAGCGCTTTCGCCAGCGGGTGGCGGGGGCGCTGGACGCAAGGCCCGAGATCATCGCCCGCGTTGCCCGAGCCGTCGAGGCGGGCCGCATCGACGACGATCCGCCACCAGGCGCCACCGGCGCCCGCGGCTCGGTCTACGTCCGCGACCTCACCGACCGCTCACTCATCTTCGTCTGCCGCCGCGACGGCGCCGAGCTGATCGTCGTGACGCTCTGGGAGCAGGACGGCGGCATCACGCCACCGCGCGTCCCACGACGCTTCACCAACGCCCTCAAGCGTGACGACGAGCGGCGGCGCGAAGACGGCTGACACGCCGACCTAGATGTAGTTCCTGAGGACGTTGTTCCGGTGGTGAGGTAGTTGCATCCGGGGCTTCTTGGAGGCTGAGAGCTGCCAAGCCACTCAGTTCCAAGGAGCACACCGGATGCAGCTTCACGCTAACGCTGCTCTCAGTCTGAATGCCCGTCGCCGGATGGTTGCGATGGTCGTTGAGGACAACACATCGATCGCGGAGGCCGCCGAGAGGTTCGGGGTCTCGGCCAAGACCTGCCGGAAATGGTGCAGGCGGTTTCTGGCCGACGGCGAGCTCGGGTTGCTGGACCGGTCCTCGGCGCCGGCGAACTCACCGAACCGGACGCCGGCCGAGCGGGTCGAGGCGATCGCCGCGTTGCGGCGGTTGCGCTTCACCGGCCCAGAGATCGCCGAGACGCTGAACATGGCGCTCTCGACGGTCAGCCAGATCCTGGCCCGGATCGGGATGGGCAAGCTCGGCCGTCTGGGCCTGCAGCCCACGCAACGCTATGAATGGCAGTTGCCTGGCGAGCTGATCCACATCGACATCAAAAAGCTCGGGCGCATCCAGGGCGGCGCCGGTAAGCGGGTTCGCCAGACTAAGCGCCAGCACTACCGGCGCAGCTTCACTGACCAAGCGGGCAAGCGCCGCAACACCGTCGGATGGGACTACGTCCATATCGCCATCGATGACTGCACACGCCTGGCCTACGCCGAAGTCCTGGCCGACGAGAAGGCCGTCACCGTGATCGGGTTCCTGCGCCGCGCCGTCGCGTTCTATGCCCGCCACGGCATCACCGTCCAGCGCTTGCTGACCGACAACGGCTCGGGCTACCGCTCCAAGGTCCACGCGATCGCCTGCCGCACGCTGGGCATCCGACACCTCCGCACCCGGCCCTACCGACCCCAGACCAACGGCAAAGCAGAGAGGCTCATCCGCACCATGCTCGGCGGCTGGGCCTACGGCGCGATCTACCGCTCAAGCGACGAACGCACCGCAGCCCTTGACGGATGGCTCTGGCACTACAACCATCGCCGACGACACTCAGCCCTCGGCCACCACACCCCGATCGCCCGCCTCAACGAGCGGAACAACCTCCACGGGACTTACACCTAGACGTCCCGGCAGGGTCCGGCATTGCGGACGCCAGGAGCGGGGAGTACCGTCGCCAGACGTTCTTTCCACCACCCGAAGAGGAGCGGCGTATGTACCGCGAAAAGCTCCTCGTCGTGGCCAACCAGACGGTCGACTCCGACGAGCTGTACGACACCCTTCACGCCCGAGCGGAGCATGGTCCGCTTGCCGTGACGCTGTTGGTCCCACAGGATCAGCAGACGGGCTTGGGTCAGCGCGTCAACGCGGCACTCGACCGTCTCCATGCCGGCGGCGTGGAGGCTGAGGCAATGCTTGGCGACGTTGACCCCGCATGCGCGGTCATCGAGGTTTGGGACCCCCGTCGCTGGGATGAGATCCTCGTCTCCACGCTGCCGAACAGCACGTCACGCTGGCTGCAGATCGATCTCCCGCACCGCATCCAGCGGGCGATCGACGCGCCGGTCAGCCACATCGAGGCCCACCCGGCCGGCGCCGCCAGCCGCAACTAGGACACCAACTCGACCAGGCGCGTGTTGCGCCGTGAGGCGTCGACGCGGCTCAAGGCTGTCGGCAACGCGCCACGTTCGGCGACGATCACGCAAGCGGTCTGGCTGCGGGTCACCGCGGTGTAGACGAGGTTGCGGGTCAGCATCGGCGCGTGGCTGCGCGCCAGCGCGATGACGATCGCCGGTGCCTGGGAGCCCTGCATCTTGTGGACCGAGCAGGCGTAGGCCAACCGCAGCGTCGCGGTCTCTGAGGTGTCGAGCGTCAGCCGGCGGCCGTCGTCGCCGACGAGCGTCAGCGTTCCGCGGCCGGGATCATTGGCGGCGACGACTGCGATCTCGCCGTTGTAGAACGAGCGCTCGTGGTTGTTGCGCGTCTGCATGATGCGGTCGCCGAGCCGGAAGGGCGTGCCCTTGACGTCGCGGCCGCTGGGGTTGAGCCGCTCGCGCAGCGTCTCGTTGAACGCGTCGATGCCCGCCGGGCCCTTGTGCATGGGGACGAGGACCTGGAGGTCGGCGATGGGGTCCAAGTCATAGTGGTCGGGAAGGCGGCTGGTCGCCAGCGAAACCACCTCGGTGAAGACGTCGGCAGCGCTGGGGCGCTCGATGTAGAAGAAGTCGCGCAGGTCGTCGGGGCCCAGCGGCTGCGACGGGTCCAGCGGCGCCTCGCCGCGGTTGACGCGGTGGGCCGCACGGATGATCAGCGAGCGCGCGGCCTGGCGGAAGACCTCGGTCAGCCGCGTCGCGGGCGCCGTCCCCGAGGCGATGAGGTCCTCCAACACGCGGCCGGGCCCGACGGGCGCGAGCTGGTCGACGTCGCCGACGAGCAGCACGTGCGTGCGCGGGCCGACCGCCTCCAACAGCGCAGCGGCCAGCCGGACGTCCAACATGGAGGCCTCGTCGACGACGAGCAGGTCGACGCCGGTGAGCGGGTCGTCGGCGTCGCGCGCGAAGCCCTCGCCGGGGACCCACTCCAGCAGCCGATGGATCGTCGTGGCCTCGGCACCGCCGGTCGCCTCGCTCAGACGCCGCGCCGCCTTGCCCGTCGGCGCGCACAACCGCACCGTCCGCTTCTGGGCGCGCAAGAGGTCGACGAGCGCGCGCATCGTCGCGGTCTTGCCGGTGCCGGGCAGACCGGTGAGGATCGAGAGCCGATGCTCGGCCGCGGCGTGCACGGCCGCCCATTGCGTCGCGGTCGGCGCGTGGTCGCTCTCCGGCGGCTCGTCGGGCACGTCGACGTCAAGCGTCGGCGGGGCGGAGGCGAGGTCGCGCACGCGCTCGGCGAGCCGCCGCTCGGTGCGGTCCATCCGCGGCTCGAGAACGCGCTCGCCGTCGAGGACGAGCTCGGCGTCCTCGACGTGACCATCGACGACCTCGATCGGAAGCTCCACCAGCCGCGCGGCCCGCGGCAGCAGCTCATCGCGCGCCAGAAAGCAGTGGCCGTCCTGCTCAGCGGCGCGCAGCGTGTGCGCCAGCGCGGCGTGGATGCGCTCGGGTGCGTCGGCGGGCGTGCCGAGCGCGCGGGCCACGGCGTCGGCCATCGCGAACGCGATCCCTTCGACTTTGGCCAGCGCATACGGATCCTGCTGCAGGAGCGCGAGCGCGCCGCCGCCCAGCGCCTTGTGCACCCGCGCGGCAACCGCCGCCGGGACGCCGTGCTCGGCGAGCAGCAGCGCCAGCGCGCGACCGCCGGCCTGCTGCTGCCACGACGCTACCGCCGGCTTGAGCTTGGCTTTGCCGATGCCCGGCACCTCGAGCAGCCGTGCGCCTGGGTCGCGATCGACGATCTCGAGCACCTGGTCGCCGTGGCGGGCCAGCAGCCATTCGGCCCCACGCGGGCCGACGTGCTTGACCGAGCCCAGCAGCGTGATCACTGCGTCCGGGCTCGCAGCGCCGACCTTGAGCTGCTCGACGTGCAGTTGGCGGCCGAAGCGCGGGTGCTCGCGCCACGCGCCTTGGACCTCGACGGTGTCGCCCTCGTGCAGGTGCGCAATCGGACCGGTGAGCGTGACCTCTTCGCCGTCATCGCCCATTGCGGCGAGCACCGCGAAGCCGCCATCGTCGGCACGCCAGCGCACCGCGACGATCTCGGCGGCGAGGGAGGCGGGATCCGACACCCGACGAGGGTACGTGCTCACGCCGATCGACCCGGTCGGGCAGGTCGGGACCCGCTTGCCGGCTGATCCTGGGACAATGCATCACGTGGCCGGGCTGGGAGCCATCCTCACCGCGATCGTCACGCCGTTTGACGACGATCTGAACGTCGACGAGCAGGCGTTCGTCGATCTTCTACACCATCTTGCCGACCACGGGTCGGACGGTTTCGTCGTCTGCGGTTCGACCGGCGAAGCCTCGACGCTGAGCGACGAGGAGCATCTGCGCGTCGTCGAGCTGGCCGTTGCCGAGCGGCCCGAGGGTACGTCGATCACCGCTGGCGTCGGATCCAACGACACGCGCCACGCGGTGTCCCTGACCGAGCGCGCGACCGCGCTCGGCGTCGACGCCGTCCTCAGCGTCACCCCCTATTACAACAAGCCCAACCGGCGCGGGCTCATCGCGCACTACGCAGCGGTGGCCAAGGCCACCGACGTGCCGATCATCCTCTACAACATCCCGTCACGGTGCGTCATCGACGTGCCGAACGACCTGCTGGCCGAGCTGGCGCAGCTGGACGGCGTCGACTACGTCAAGCAGGCCAACAACGACAACTTGGCGCCGATCGACGGGCTGGGCATCTACGCCGGCAACGACGAGGCCCTGCTGCGCACGCTCGAGATCGGGGGCTGTGGCGGCATCTGCGTCGCCAGCCACCTGGTCGGCGAGGAGATGCGGCGCATGGTCGACGAGCCCGACAACCGGGCCGCGATCGACGCCTCGCTGCGCGACATCTACGCCGCGATGGGCGTCACCACGAATCCGATCCCCGTCAAGGCGGCGCTCGAGCTGGCCGGCCATCCGGTCGGCGGGCTGCGCCTGCCGCTGGTCGAGGCCGATGAGGACGAGCGCGCACAGATCCGCGCGGTCCTCGAGCGCCACGGCCTGCTGGCTTCTGCCGGGGCTCCCTAGGAGAACATGGACAACAGCAAGCTTCGAGTCCTCCCGCTGGGCGGGCTGGGCGAGATTGGCAAGAACATGACCGTCGTCGAGTACGACGGCGCGATCGTCGTCGTCGACACCGGTCTGCGGTTTCCGACCGCCGAGCAGGTCGGCATCGACCTGGTGCTCCCCGACTTCACCTACCTTCGCGAGCGCGCAGAGGACATCGAGGGCATCGTCATCACCCACGGCCACGAGGACCACCTCGGCGCGCTCCCGTGGATCCTGCGCGAGCTCGGGACCGACATCCCCGTCTTCGGCGGGCCGTTGACGATGGCGATGGCGCGCTCCAAGCTCGACGAGCACCGGCTCAAGGAGACCGACCTCAACGACGTCAAGCCGGGGGAGACGCTCGAGCTCGGCCCGTTCGACATCGAGCTGATCCACCTCACGCACTCGATCCCGGACATGATGGCCGTCGCGCTGACGACCGATCTCGGGACGATGCTCATCACCGGCGACTACAAGTTCGACCAGACGCCGGTCGACGGCGACCCGGCCGACGTCAGCCGCCTGGCCGAGCTGGGCCGCGAGGGCCTGCTGCTGCTGTGCGGCGACTCGACCAACGCCGACCGCCCGGGCTTCTCGCCCAGCGAGTCGATCGCGGGGCCGAACCTCTCGGCGCTCTTCGGCCGCTGCGAGGGGCGCATCGTCGTCACCTGCTTCGCCTCGAACATCCACCGTGTCCAGCAGGTCGTCGACGCGGCGGCCGAGCACGGGCGCAAGGTCGTCCTGGTCGGCCGCTCGATGCGCAAGAACATCAACATCGGGCGCATGCTGGGGCACATCACCGTGGCCGACGGCAGCTTCGTCCAGCCGCGCGAGGCCTCGAGCTTCCCGGATCACAAGCTCGTCATCGTCTCGACCGGCAGCCAGGGCGAGCCGTTGAGCGCGCTGCGCCGCATGGCCCACCGCGACCATCCGCAGGTCGAGTTGCACAAGGGCGACACGGTGGTCTTCGCGGCCACCCCGATCCCGGGCAACGAGCGGGCGGTCAACGAGACGATCGATCGGCTCTACCACATCGGCTGTGACGTGGTGACGCCCAAGGACACGCCGATCCACGCCTCCGGCCACGGCTACCAGGAGGAGATCAAGCTGATGCTCAACCTGACCAAGCCGAAGTACGTGATGCCGTTTCACGGCGACCACAAGCGCATCCACCTGCACGGCGAGCTGGCGAAGTCGGTCGGCGTCCCTGAGGAGAACATCTTCAAGGGCGAGAATGGCCTGCCGCTGGAGCTCGACAAGGAAGGTGCGCGCTTTGGCAAGCGCGAGCGCGCGGGCATGATCTACGTCGACGGCGTCGACATCGGCGACCCGACCGACGTCGCGCTGCGCGACCGGAGGATGCTCAGCGCCGACGGCATCTTCGTCGTCGTCGCGACGATCTCCGAGCAGGACGGCAGTTCGGTCGCCGAGCCGGAGATCATCTTCCGCGGCGTGCCGTACTCCGAGGACGCCGAGGGCCTTCTGGGCGACATCCGCGAGTTCGTCAACGGCTCGCTGGCGCGCGCGGCAGGGGAGGAGATCCGCGAGATCGACCTCCTGCAGCAGAAGCTCCACGACGACCTGGCGGCCTTCGTCTACGACCGGCTGAAGCGGCGCCCGATGGTGCTGCCGGTCGTCGTAGAGGTCTAAGCCTCGACGCGCACCGTGGGGAGGTCGCCGTCGGTCGACGGCGCCTCCGCGCGGCTCGCCGGCAGCGTCACGACAAAGCGCGCCCCGCCCTCGGGCGGGGACTCCAGCACGACGTCACCGCCGTGCGACTGGGCGACCGCCCGCACGATCGACAGGCCGAGGCCGACCGAGCCGCCGCGATCGCCCTCGGCGCGGACGAAGCGGTCGAAGATCTCGGAGTGCAGCGCCGGTGCCACGCCCGGGCCGTCGTCGGCGACCGTCAGCCGCACGTGCTCGCCATTGCTGGTCACCGAGGCGTGCACGCGCGTTCCGGCCGGCGTGTGCTGGAAGGCGTTCTGGATCAGGTTGAGCGCGAGCCGGTGCAGCTCGTCGGCTGCGCCGTTGACGATCGCGGGATGGGCGTCCACGCTCAGCACGTGGTCACCGGCGACCGGGCCAAGCTCGGCGGCGACGTCGATCAGGACCCGGCCGAGATCGGTCGGGGCGTGGGGGACCTCGCGGTTGGCGTCGGCACGGGCCAGCAGCAGCAGGTCACCCACGAGGCGGCGCATGCGCTGGGTCGAGCGCAGCGCCGAGCGCGCCGCCTCGCCGCGCTCGCCGTCAAGGACCTCGGCCAGCAGCTCGAGGTTGGCCAGCACGCTGGTCAGCGGCGTGCGCAGTTCGTGGCTGGCGTCGGCGACGAACTGCCGCTGGCGCGCCAGCGCGGCCTCGCGTTCAGCCCGCGAGGACTCCAGCGCCTGGAGCATGTCGTCCAATGTTCGGGCGAGCTCGGCGACCTCGTCCTCGGTGTCGGGGATCGGCACGCGGCGGCTCGGGTCGCGCGTGGCGGCGATGTCGCGGGCCGTGGACGTCAACCGCGTGAGCGGCGCCAGCGCGCGGCGCGACAGCGCGAGGGCGAGGGCCAGCGCCAGGCCCGAGCCGAACAGCACGCCGAAGATCAGGAACACGCGCACGCGATGGACGCTGGCCTCGACGGGCGCGGTGCGGCGCGCGTATTGGACGAGCACGGGGATCCCGAGCGGCGAGTTGGTGATCGCCAGCGTTGTCGCGCGCGTCTCGACGCGGTAACCGCCGACCTCGCCGGTGCGCCCCGCGAGCAGGCCGAGCTTGCCGAAGTCCGGCGCGTGCTCGGTCGAGGCGATCTCGACACCGTTCTTAAACAGCACCCGGATCACGGCCTGGTTGGGGGCCGCGTAGGTCCGGACTAGCGACTCCGGGATCGTCGCTTTGTCGTTGTCGTACTTAATCGGCAGGCGGTTGCTGAGCAGGTTGGTGACCGCCGTCGACATCTCGTTGCGGAAGTCGCTGCGAATGCGCGAGGCGGTGAGCTGCCCGATGACGAGCGCGAAGCCGCACAACACCAAGAACGTCAGCCCGGCCGCCAGCGCGGCGAGGCGCCAGCGCAACGTCATGGAGTGCAGCAGGGCGCTCATGCCCGCAGGACGTACCCCGCGCCGCGGATCGTGTGCAGCAGCCGGGCCTCGCCGCCGCCCTCCAGCTTGCGCCGCAGGTTGGAGACGAAGACCTCGATCGTGTTGGTGGTCGCGAACGGGTCATAGCCCCAGACGTCCTCCAGCAGCCGCTGGCGGGGGACGACGATGCGCTCGTTGCGCATCAGGTACTCCAGGAGCTCGAACTCCCGTTGGGTCAGCTCGACGACCCGCTCGCCGCGGCGGACCTCGTGGGTGTCGGGGTTCAGCGACAGGTCGGCGACGACCAGCGACGCGCTGCCACGCGGTGGCCGGCGGCGCAGCAGGGCGCGCAGACGCGCCAGCAGCTCCTGGCGCTCGAACGGCTTGACGAGGTAGTCGTCGGCGCCCGCATCGAGGCCCTCGACCCGCGCCTCGAGCGCGTCGCGCGCCGTGAGCATCAGGATCGGCACGTCGTCGGCGGCGCGCAGACGCCGGGCGACATCCATGCCATCGATCTTGGGGAGCCCGAGGTCGAGGACCACGAGATCGGGCACGAAGTCGTTGGCCGCGCCCAGCGCCGCCTCGCCGTCGCCGGCGATCCGCGTCTCGTAGCCCTCCAGGCGCAGCGATCGCTGCAGCACCTGCGCAATGTCGTCGTCGTCCTCCACGATGAGGACGCGTGCCTGCCGCTCATGGCCGTCGATCACAGATGCATGGTAAAGGCGGCCATCAAGCCAGGATCAAGGGCGGCCCGCGCACGCGCGGCGCGCGCTGCGGCAGGGACGGGCAGCAGCGCGTCGAAGGTGAGGGTCCGAGCCATGGCCACGACCCGTACTCCCGCCCCGCGCAAGCGCAAGCCGGCGCCCAAGTCCAAGACCACGACCTCCGCATCCTCTGCGGCCGCGCGCAAGCGCAAGCCGCCGGCGCGGGGCAAGGGCGCCGCGCGCACGCGCGCCAAGCGCTCGTCGGCGACCTGGGCACCGCGCATCCCCATCATCGAGCAGCGCCATCTCGACCTCTTCGGGCTGGCGCTCGTGGCGTGCGGCGTGTTCCTGATCTTCCCGCTCTATCTCGGCTGGGACGGCGGGCAGGCCGGCGATGGTGTGGTCGATGGGCTCGCGCTCGCCGTGGGCCAGCTGCGCTACGTCGCGCCGATCGGCATCCTGGCCGCCGGCGCGGTCATCGTCATGCGCCCGGTGCTGCCGTCGGTGCGGCCGTTCAAGTCCGGCGGCCTCTGCTTCGTTCTTGCGCTGGCGCTGATGTTCGCCGCCGGCACGCTGGGTCTCGGGCCGGACACCGTCCGTCATGGCTTCTGGGATGCCGACTTCCTGCGCGATCGTGGCGGCTACCTCGGGGAGGCGTTGTTCTATGTGTCGAGCAATCTGATCGGCTCGATCGGCACCCACATCCTCGCGCTCTTCCTGTTCCTGGCCGGGCTGTTGCTGCTGACCGGCGCTTCGGTGGCCGGCGTGCTGAAGGCCACCGGCGGCACGGTCGCCGAGTCCACGCGCGCCTTGCGCGACGCCACGGTGCGCCCGGAGGCGAGCCCGCGGAGCGCCGCTGCCACCGCTGCCGGAGCGACCAAAGGTGGGCGCCCCCGCGTGCGGGTTCCGGAGAGCTCCGACGACGACCTGGTCGTCAAGGCCACGCACGTCGAGGCGCCGTCGCTCGACGGCGTCGAGCGCTACCCCGACCTCTTCGGCGACGACGAGCCGGCGGGCGCGCTGCCCGATGAGGAGCCGCGGATCCGCCGCCGTAAGAAGGCCACCGAGCCGGTCGTGCCCGAGCCGCTCGACGATGACCTCACCGTCGAGCGCACGCCGCAGAGCGCAGCCGAGGACGCCAACGACGCGGCCGTCGAGGACGCCGTGATGGCGACCGACGACCTGCCGGAGCTCACCCAGGACTTCGACCCCGACGACGATGGCGAGCCAAAGCAGCTGGAGTTGCCGGCCGCAAGAGGCGAGGACGACCACGAGGACATCGAGTACATCGTCCCGGACCCGCGCGTCCTCAAGCGCTCCACCGGCGACCAGATCCGCCCTGACACCAGCGGCAACGAGAAGATCGCCGCCTCGCTGATCGAGGCGCTGAGCCACTTCAACGTGGAGGCCAAGGTCGTCGGCACCGTCAGCGGCCCGCACATCACGCGCTACGAGCTGCGCTTGGCGCCCGGCGTGAAGATGAGCAAGGTCGCCCAGCTCAAGGACGACCTGGCCTATGCGCTGGCCGCGACCGAGATCCGCATCCTCGCGCCGATTCCCGGCAAGCAGGCCGTCGGCATCGAGGTCCCCAACCGCGACCGCCGCACCGTCCACCTCGGCGACGTCTTCCGCGCGCGCCCCGAGGGCTACTCACCGCTCACCGTCTGGCTGGGCAAGGACGTCTCGGGTAAGGCGATCGGCGCCGACCTGGCCAAGATGCCGCACATCCTCGTCGCCGGCACCACGGGCGCGGGCAAGTCGGCGTGTATCAACGCGATGTTGTCGTCGATCCTGCTCAACGCCACGCCCGACGAGGCGCGGCTGGTCCTGGTCGACCCCAAGCAGGTCGAGCTCAACCACTACGAGGACGTCCCGCACCTGCTGACACCGGTGATCACCTCGCCGCGCCAGGCCGCCAACGCGCTCCAGAACCTCGTGCGCGAGATGGAGTGGCGCTACGGGATCATGGCCATGAAGCGTACGCGCTCGCTGGTCGAGCTCAACCGTGTGCGCGAGGAGGAGGGCGAGAAGCGGCTGCCCTACATCCTCTGCGTCATCGACGAGCTCGCCGACCTGATGATGGTCGCCCCCGGCGACGTCGAGGACTCGATCATCCGGATCGCGCAGAAGGCCCGCGCGGTCGGCATCCACCTCGTGCTTGCCACGCAGTCGCCGCGCGTGGACGTGATCACGGGCATGATCAAGGCCAATGTGCCGTCGCGGATCGCCTTCGCGGTGAGCTCGCAGACCGACTCGCGCGTGATCCTCGACCAGAACGGTGCCGAGTCGCTGCTGGGCATGGGCGACATGCTCTTCTCGCCGGTCGGCTCCTCCAAGCTTCAGCGCATCCAGGGCGCCTACATCGACGAAGCGCAGGTCGCCCAGATCACCGAGTTCTGGGCGCGCCAGGGCGAGCCCGAGCTGCGCGCCGACCTCCTGGAGGAGGTCGAGCCGGAGGCCGCCGATGGCGGTCGCGACGAGGCCGATGGCAAGGATCCCGACGAGGATCCGTTGCTGGCCGACGCGATCGAGTTGGTCGTCGAGATGGGCACCGCGTCGACCTCGATGCTGCAGCGGCGCATGCGCCTGGGCTACACGCGCGCGGGGAGGATGATGGACATGCTCGAGCGGCGTGGCGTCATCTCCGGCTATGAGGGCTCCAAGCCGCGTCAGGTGCTGATCACCGGGCAGGATTTGCCGCGCATGCTGGCCGCCTTGGCGGAGAAGGGCGACATCCCTGCGGCGTCCGCGGCGGCGAGCGGTGACGCGCCAGAACTGCCGGAGCCGCCGGCGTCTGGAGCCGACGCGGATCCGCTGGACCCAGGCGACGACCAGCCCGTCCAGTAGCTCCATAGACTGCGGCCCCAAGCCATGCCGGAGATCGGGGCCACCCTCCGCGAGGCGCGCATGCGCGCCCGCATCGACATCTCGGAGATCGAAGCCGAGACGAAGATCCGTGCCAAGTATCTGCGGGCGCTGGAGAACGAGGAGTGGGGCCTCTTGCCCGGCCCCGCCTACGTCCGCTCGTTCCTGCGGACCTACGCCGAGGCGCTCGACCTCGACGCCAAGCTGCTGCTGGAGGAGTACAAGCTCCGCCACGAGCGGCCGTCTGACCATGACCTGATGCCGATCGGCGCGCCGCGGCGCCGTGGCGGGCGGGGCGGCCGCAGTGGTGGGCCGATGCGGCCCCAGCGCGAGCCGCGCAGGATCCCGGTCGGCCTGGTGGTCGGCGTGATCGTGGTCCTGCTCTTCGGCGTGCTGTATCTGCTGGGCAAGGGCAACGGCGACAGCGGGAACGACGGCACGCCGGCGGCCGACACGACGACGAGCCGCACCACGACGACCCCCGTGCCGGCGCGGACGACGACGTCCTCGTCGGCGGCCAAGAGCACGTCCTCCAAGAGGAAGGCTGCGGCCGCCTCCAGGCTGGTGCGCCTCCAGGTCGTCCCGACGGGTCCCGGGCCGGTCTTTGCCTGCTTGGTCGACGCGGGCGGCAACGCGCGGATCCCGGGGCTGACGCTCCAGCAGGGCGGGACGGCGGGCCCCTACCGGTCTAAGAGCTTCAAGTTGCTGCTGGGCAACGGCAACGCGCGGCTGCGCGTCAACGGCAAGGTGCGCGACGTCCCGGACGCCAGCCCGGTCGCGTTCCGGATCAGCAAGGGCTCCTTCAAACGCGTCGACCCGGGCTCCGTCCCGAATTGCTCCTGATGGCGGCGCGCGCGGGCATCGTCGTCACGGGCACCGAGGTGCTGACCGGGCGCGTCGTGGACCGCAACGGCCCGTGGCTGGCCGAGCGGCTGCGCGAGCTCGGCGTCGACGTCGCCCACAACATCATCGTCGGCGATCGCCCCGACGATGTGCGCGACGCGCTGGGCTGGCTGGCGAGCGCGGGTGTCGACCTGATCATCACCTCCGGCGGCCTGGGGCCGACCGAGGACGATCTGACCGCGGCGGTCGTCGGTGAGTTCCAGCAGCGGCCGCTGGCGCTGGACGAGGACCTGGAGGGGCGGATCTGGAAGATCCTGGAGGCCTTGACGATCCGCTGGCCGGACCTCGACGAGGAGGCGATTCGGCGGTCGAACCGCAAACAGGCGCTGGTGCCTGCCGGCGCGACGGTGCTGGAGCCGGTCGGGACGGCGCCGGGGCTGATCGTGCCGCCGCCCGACGGTGTGAGCGCTCCGACGATCGTGGTGCTACCCGGGCCGCCGCGTGAGCTGCAGCCGATGTGGCGCGCGGCGATCGAGCTGGACGCCTTCCGCGCGGCGATCGGCGGCGCGACGGTCTATCGCCAGCACATGCTGCGGCTCTTCGGGATCCCGGAGTCCGAGATCGCCAACACCATGCTGCAGGCGCGCGCGGCGGGGATCGACCTCGATGCGCTGGAGATCACGACGTGCCTGCGGCGCGGCGAGGTCGAGGTCGTCACGCGCTACGAGCCGCCGCAGCAGGACGTCTATGACGCCTTCGCGGCGCTGGTCGCCGCGAAGCACCCGCGTGAGCTGTTCTCCGACGACGGGACGTCGGTCGACGAGCAGGTCGCCGCGCTGCTAAGAGCTTCTGAGCGGACGATCGCCACCGCCGAGTCCTGCACCGGTGGGCTGCTCGCCGGGCGGCTGACCGACCTGGCCGGCTCGTCGGACTACGTCCTGGGTGGCGTGGTCGTGTATTCCAACGCGGCGAAGGTCGCGCTGGCCGGCGTCGACGAGGGATTGATCGAGCGGGTGGGGGCCGTGTCGGTCGAGGTCGCCGAGGCGCTGGCCGACGGGGCGCGCGCGGCGCTGGGCGCTGATGTCGGGGTCGGCATCACCGGCATCGCCGGCCCGGGCGGCGGGACCGAGGACAAGCCTGTGGGGACCGTCTGCTTTTCTGTCAGTTCTGCCGATGGCCATCGGCTCACCCGACGCCTCGTCCTTCCCGGCGGCCGCTTCGACGTCCGCGATCGCTCGACGACGGTCGCCATGCACATGATCCGGCGCGTCTTGCGAGGCGAGACCGGAGGCTGATCGCGTGCCCGCGCGCCTCTTCGTCGCGCTGGAGCTCAGCGGCGAGGACCGCCGCGCGCTGGTGGCTTGGGCGCGTGAGGCGGTGGCGGCTGACCGGGCGCTGCGGATCGTCGCGGCTGAACAGGTCCACCTGACGCTGGCCTTCCTCGGCCATCGGCCGCTAGAGGACGTCGGGCCGCTGAGCGCGGTGGTGGAGGAGCTGGCGGGCTGGCCGCTGCCGGCGCTGTCGACCGGTGCGGCGCTGTGGCTCGCGCCGCGCCGCCCGCATGTGCTGACGGTGGCGGTCGCTGATGAGACCGGCGCGCTGGCGGCGCTGCACACCACGCTCTGGGATGCGCTGGAGGAGCTGGGGTTCGAGCGCGACGAGCGGCGCTTTCGGCCGCACCTGACCGTGGCGCGTGTGCGCCGCGGGTGGACGCCGTCGACGGCGCCCCTGCCGCCGACGCCGGCGCTGGAGCTCGATGTCCGCGGCGTGGCCCTGATGCGGTCCTGGCTGGGGGAGGGTCCGCCACGCTACGAGGCGCTGACCCGTGCGGAATTCGGTCCCGAATCGTGAGCTCGCGTGCGCTTTTCGGCACACGAACGTGCGTACGCTTCTGATCTCCGAAGTTCCGTCCGACGCGACCCGCACACTGGTTCGCACTTCCGCGTTCGAGAGAGGTTTCACCCCGCATGCCCGCTACCGACGAGAAGGCCATCAAGGCCCGCGACACCGCCCTTGCCACCACGCTGACCCAGATCGAGCGCCAGTTCGGCAAGGGCTCGGTCATGCGTATGGGCGACCCGGGCGCGCAGGTCAAGGTCAACGCGATTCCGACCGGCGCGCTGTCGCTGGATCTCGCGCTTGGCATCGGCGGCATGCCGCGTGGCCGCATCGTCGAGCTCTTCGGCCCGGAGTCCTCGGGCAAGACGACGCTCGTCTACCACGTGCTCGCCGAGGCGCAGCGCTTGGGCGGCGTCTGCGCGTTCATCGATGCCGAGCACGCCATGGACCCGCTGTACGCCCAGGAGATCGGCGTCAACATCGACAACTTGCTCGTGTCCCAGCCCGACTACGGCGAGCAGGCGCTGGAGATCTGCGACATGTTGGTGCGCTCCGGCGCGGTGGACCTCGTCGCGATCGACTCCGTTGCGGCGCTGACGCCGCGGGCTGAGCTCGAGGGCCAGATGGGCGACCAGACCGTCGGCCTGCAGGCGCGGATGATGAGCCAGGCGATGCGCAAGCTCGCCGGCAACCTGAACCGCACGCAGACGCTCTGCCTCTTCACGAACCAGATCCGCGAGAAGGTCGGCGTCATGTTCGGCTCGCCCGAGACGCAGCCGGGCGGCCGCGCGCTGAAGTTCTACTCCTCGCAGCGCCTGGACATCCGGCGCATCGAGACGCTGAAGGACGGCACCGAGGCCGTCGGCAACCGCGTCCGCGTCAAGGTCGTCAAGAACAAGGTCGCGGCGCCGTTCCGCCAGGCCGAGTTCGACATCGAGTTCGGTAAGGGCATCTCGTCCTCGGGCTGCATCCTGGACCTCGGGATCGAGCACAACATCGTCTCGAAGTCCGGCTCGTTCTTCTCCTACGACGGCGACCGTCTCGGCCAGGGGCGCAACAACGCCAAGGGTTTCCTCGACGAGCATCCCGAGATCGCGCGCGAGATCGAGGACAAGGTCTACCGCGCCCTCGGCATCGATCGCGACCTTGTCGCGCCGATCGACCGCGACGAGGTGCCCGAGGGGATTGACCCGGCGACGGGTGAGATCACGGCCGAGCGGACGACAGCAGCGGCGGCCACGGCGTAACGGCGGAGCGGAGCGGCTGCCCGTGACGACCGCCGAACGTGCCGTCGATCCGGAGGTTCGTCTCCAGCACGCGCTCGACCTGAGCTACCGCTACCTCGGGTTCCGTGATCGTACGGTGCTCGAGGTGCGGCGCCACCTCGAGGCCAAGCGCGTGGAGCCCGACACGATCGAGCAGGCCGTGGCCGAGCTCTGCGAGCTGGGCTACCTCGACGACGCGCGCTTCGCCCAGCGCTTCACCGAGGACCGCCGCACGCTGGACCACTGGGGCAACGAGCGGATCGAACGCAAGCTGCTCGCCTCCGGCATCGACGCCGGCCTCGTCGCCGCCGCACTCGCTGGCGGCAATGCGGCCGAATCGCAGTTCGACGCCGCGCTGGCCGTCCTCACCCGCCGATTTGGCACCCCACCCGAGACCGAGCGCGACCGTGAGCGCGCCCTCGGCTTCCTCGTGCGCAAGGGCTACGAGCTTGAGACCGCCTACGACGCGATCCGCGCCTACGGGCGCGACTAGCGGTCGGGGTTGAAGACCGGCGCCAGCGTGGTGCCGGCCAGCGTCACGGCCTCCAGGTCGTGGACGTCGGGCATCGAGAAGGTCAGGCCTTCGATGCCGGCGGCGCGGAAGGCGTGGGCGTGCTCGAGGACCTGCTCGGGCGTGCCGGCCGTCGTGGCGGCGATGCGCTCCTCGGGGAAGCCAAGCGCGCGCATCGCGTCGAGCTTGGCCTTGACGGCATCGTCGGTCTCGCCGATGGCCAGGGTCATCATCGAGGTCTTGGTGATCTCGGCCGAGTCGCGGCCGACGTTCTCGCAATGGCCCTCCAGGACGCCGAGCAGGTGCTTGGCGCGCTCGGGGTCGCCGAAGAGATTGCAGCCGTCGGCGTACTGGGCGACCATCCGCAGCGTCTTACGCTCACCGCTGCCGCCGATGAGGATCGGGATGTCGCCGCGCAGCGGCTTGGGGTTGTTGTAGGCGTCGGTGACCGAGTGGTGCGTGCCGGCGACCGTCGCCTGCTCCTCGGTGAACATCGCCCGGACAATCCGCAGGTGGTCCTCGAGGCGCTCGAAGCGCTCTTTGATCGGCGGGAACGCGTAGCCGTAGGCGTCGTGCTCGGCCTCAAACCAGCCGGCGCCGATGCCGTGGAAGGCCCGGCCGCCGGAGATGATGTCGAGCGTCGTCGTGATCTTGGCGTGCTGGGCCGGGTTGCGGTAGCCGACGCCGCCGACGAGCAGGCCGAGCGCGATCGTCTGCGTCCGCGCGGCGATGGCCGCCAGCATCGTGTTGCCCTCGAACATCCAGTTCTGCGGCGGACCGACCGGCGGGATCTGGTGGTAGTGGTCCATCAGCGACACCGACGTGAAGCCGGCACGCTCGGCCGTCGTCGCGATCTCCACGAGCTGCTCAAAGACCGCGTCGGGGCCGACGCCGGGGTAGTTGAAGTTCGGCAGGTGGAGGTCGAGCTGGATGGGAGCGCGCATATCCGCCACGGTAGCCGCTGGGCTGCGAGACTCGGCCTTGTCATGACCGACCGCACGCCACAGGCCAACAGCACGACCGGAGCAGGGCGATGAGGGCCGTCGCCTGTCAGCACGCCGCGCTCAGCGTCGTCGAGATCCCTGAGCCCACGCCCGCGCGCGGGCAGGTCCGCATCGAGGTCACCCGCTGCGGCATCTGCGGCTCTGACCTGCATGCTCGCCATGGTCTCGACGAGTGGGCTGAGATGGCGGCCAAGACGGGCTATGACCACTTCGGGCGCTCCGACCAGCCGATTGTCTTCGGCCACGAGTTCTCGGGGTCGGTCGCCGAGTATGGAGCGGGCTGTCGGGCCAAGCTGCCGACGGGGACGTCCGTCGTCGCGGTACCGCTACTGCGCAACGCCCACGGCGTCGACACCGTCGGCCTCTCGATCTATGCGCCTGGTGCCTACGCCGAGCAGATGCTCGTCCAGGAGTCGATGATGATGCCCGTGCCCAATGGCCTCGCGCCGGAGGTTGCGGTGCTCACCGAGCCGATGGCGGTCGCCTGGCACGCGGTCCGACGTGGCGAGGTCGGCAAGCGCGACGTAGCGATCGTGATCGGCTGCGGGCCGGTGGGGCTGGGCGTGATCCTCTGCCTGAAGGCCAGCGGCGTGAAGACCGTGGTGGCCAGCGACTTCTCGGCGGGGCGCCGCGCGCTGGCGTCCGCTTGCGGTGCCGACGTCGTGATCGACCCCGCGGTCGGCTCGCCGTATGAGGGCGGTGCTAAGCGCGGCCACATCACCGACGCGCCGGCGGCCTTCGAGCTCGCCGTCGGGACCCGCGAGAAGCTTGAGCGCCTGCCCGTCGGCTGGTGGCACCTCTGGCGCCTGGGCGAGAAGCTCGGTGCGATGCCCAAGCGCCCGGTGATCTTCGAGTGCGTCGGCGTGCCCGGGATGATCTCGAGCATCGTCGACGACGCGCCGCTGTTCTCGCGCGTGGTCGTTGTCGGCGTCTGCGTCGGCCCGGATCGCTTCACGCCCGCGATGGCCATCAACAAGGAGATCGACCTGCGCTTCGTGCTCGCCTACACACCGTTGGAGTATCGCGACACCCTGCACATGCTCGCCGACGGCAAGCTCGACCCGCGCCCGCTCGTCACCGGGACCGTCGGCCTCGATGGCGTCGACGCCGCCTTCAGCGCGCTCGGCGATCCGGAGACGCATGCGAAGATCCTGATCGATCCACGTTCGTCAGCGACCACGCCGAGCTGAGCAGCGCCGCCCCGCATGCACGAGACGCCCGAGGAGATCGCCGCCCTCCAGGCCCTGCTGGACCGCAGCTACGCCACCGCCGGCCCGCACCTGCTGCGCATCCACACGCCCGAGCGGCGCCTGACCGCCGAGCAGCTGATCGACAAGCTCCAAGGGATGCGCCTGCTGACGCTGGCCACCGTCACCGCCGACGGCCGCCCGATCACGGGGCCGGTCGACGGCGTCTTCCTCCACGGCGCCTTTCACTTCGGCTCGGCGCCGGACTCCATACGCTTCCGCCACATCGCCAAGCGCCCGCAGGTCAGCGCCACGCACCTGCCGGGCGAGGAGCTCGCGGTCACCGTTCATGGTCGCGCCACGCCGGTCGACATCCAGGCCCCAGAGGGCGCCGACCTGCGCCGGGCGCTGCTCGACATCTACGTGCCGCGCTACGGTGCCGAGTGGGAGCACGAGTTCCTCGACTCCGGACCGGTCTACGCGCGCATCGACGCCGAGCGGATGTCCACGTTCTCGATGCCCGCCGAGTAGCGCCGCCGTGCCCATCGACTTCGGCATCGACCACGTCAGCACCGCCCGCCTCGTTGGTCGGCGGCCCGTGCCCGGTGACGCGACCACCTACGCGCGGATGTACACCGACCCGCGTGTGGCCGAGGAGGCGTGGCCAGAGCACCTACGCACCGCCGATCGCGCCCACGCGGTCCTCGCCGAGTTCCTCGGCCATTGGGAGCGCTGGGGCTTCGGATCGTGGACGGTGCTCGCCGACGGCACACCGATTGGCTACGTCGGCCTGCGCCACGCCGACATCGGTGGCCGGCCCGAGGTCGAGCTGCTGTGGTTCCTCGATGCCGACCACTGGGGCAACGGGTATGCCACCGAGATGGCGCGCGAGGCCGTGCGCGTCGCCTTCGACGTCCTCGAGCTCGACACCGTCGTGGCCGAGACCGTCGACGTCAACCACGGCTCGCGCGCCGTCATGGGCAAGCTCGGCATGACCTATGAACGCGATGTCGTGCATGTAGGCCTACCGCACGTGCTCTACCGCCTCGCGCGGTGATCCCAGGCTGATTGCACGCGCAACGCCTTCGGTACTACGATCCCGGCCAGCGAAAGACCGACTTCAGGGCGACCGAACCGAGACTTCCCAGCACGCCGGTGGCCGGGCCTCTCGCTCCCAAACCGCAGGACCGGAGACCAGCCGCCGCCCTCCATCGACGGCTGGGGAGAGGACACCCACATGGAAACCCTGATCGGCGCGGCGCTCATCGGAGTCGCCATCGTCGTCGCGGCCCTCGTCTACGGACGCCGGCGGCCGGTCGCGGCGCTCGCCACCGTCGCGACACCCGTCGCGGTCGCGACCCCCGAGGACGCAGAGCTCCTGCGCCGGGCCGCCGAGCTCGAGCACAGCGCCGCGCGCACCCAGGCGCTGGAGGCGGCGCTCGACCGCCGCGGCGCCGACCTCGACCGCCGCGAGGCCGAGCTGGAGCGGCGCGACCAGCACGTCCGCGCCCACGCCGACGAGGTCGAGCGCCTGCGCGTCGAGCGTGAGCAGGCGCTCGAGCGCGTCGCCGGTCTCAGCGCGGGGCAGGCCAAGCAGGCGCTGCTTAAGGACGTCGAGGAGGGCGCGCGCCACGACGCCGGTCGCGTCCTGCGCCAGGTCGAGGAGGAGACCAAGCGCGACGCCGAGCGGCGCGTGCGATCGATCCTGTCGGTCGCGATGCAGCGGCTGGCCGCCTCGCATGCGGCCGAGACGACGGTCAGCGTGGTCCAGCTGCCCAGCGACGATATGAAGGGCCGGATCATCGGCCGCGAGGGTCGCAACATCCGCGCGCTGGAGAACCTCACCGGCGTCGACTTCATCATCGACGACACGCCCAACGCGGTCGTCCTCAGCGCCTTTGACGGCGTTCGGCGCGAGGTCGCGCGCATGACGCTGGAGAAGCTCCTGCAGGACGGCCGGATCCATCCGGCGCGCATCGAGGAGACCTACTACCAGGCGAAGTCCGAGCTCGAGTCCCACATGGTCGAGGCGGGGGAGACGGCGGTCTTTGAGGCCGGCGTCCAGGGCCTGGATCCCGAGCTCGTCAAGGTCCTCGGTCGACTGAAGTTCCGCACCAGCTACGGCCAGAACGTGCTTGCTCACTCGATCGAGTGCGCGCACCTCTCCGCGCTGATGGCCGCCGAGCTGGGCGCGAGCACCAAGACCGCGCGCCGCGCCGCGCTCCTGCACGACATCGGCAAGGCGATCTCGCACGAGGTCGAGGGTCCGCACGCGCTGGTCGGTGGCGACCTCGCCCGCCGCCACGGTGAGTCAGAGGCCGTCGCCCACGCGATGGAGGCCCATCACAACGAGGTCGAGCCCCAGACCGTCGAGGCGGTGATCGTCCAGGCCGCCGACGCGCTGAGCGGCGCCCGGCCGGGCGCCCGCGGCGAGTCGCTGGAGCAGTACGTCAAGCGCCTGCGCGACCTCGAGAAGCTCGCCACCCGCCACGACGGCGTCGACAAGGTGTACGCCATGCAGGCCGGCCGCGAGATCCGCGTGATCGTGGAGCCGGGTGCGATCACCGACGAGAAGGCGATCGCGCTGTCGCACACGATCGCGCGCGAGATCGAGCAGGAGCTCGAGTACCCGGGGCAGATCAAGGTGACGGTGATCCGCGAGTCGCGAGCTGTCGACTACGCGAAGTGAAGGTACCCTCGTGTCGGCCGTGAGCAAGACCTTCCACGTCACCACCTTCGGGTGCCAGATGAACGAGCACGACTCCGAGCGGATGAAGGGGATGCTCGTCGCGCTGGGCTACGCGGAGACCGCCGAGCAGCGCGACGCCGAGCTGATCCTGTTCAACACGTGCTCGATCCGCGAGAAGGCCGACAGCCGCTTCATCTCCTACCTGCAGCTGGCCGCTTCCTACAAGCGCCGCAACCCGGAGATCGTGATCGGCGTCGGCGGCTGCTGGGCCCAGTCGGTCAAGGAGGACGTCTTTCGCCAGTTCCCCTACGTCGACGTCGCCTTCGGGCCGGGGCAGGTCCACAAGCTCGCGGAGTTCCTGACCAGCGACTCGCTGACCGCTCAGGGCTTCTTCGAGTTCGAGGGCTTCACGGGCCATCTCCCGTCGGCACGCGAGCGCGACGTCCAGGGCTGGGTACAGATCTCGGCCGGCTGCAACATGAAGTGCTCGTACTGCATCGTCCCGTCCACGCGCGGGCGCCAGGTCGACCGGCCGCTGGACGAGCTGGTCGCCGAGGTCCGCGAGATGGTCGACGGCGGCGTCATCGAGGTCACGCTGCTGGGCCAGAACGTCAACGCCTACGGGCGTGCGGTGCGCGGCGGCGACAGGACCTCGTTCGCCGCGCTGCTGCACGCGCTGGATGAGATCGACGGCCTGCGTCGCGTCCGCTACACCTCGCCGCACCCGCAGGACATGACCGAGGACGTCGTCCTCGCGCACGCGACGCTCGACAGCGTCTGCCCGCACATGCACCTGCCGCTGCAGTCGGGCTCCTCGCGGATCCTGAAGGCGATGCGCCGGACCTACGACCGCGGCCGCTTCCTCGACCGCGTCGCGCTGATCCGCGAGCACAACCCCGACATCGCGCTGACCACCGACATCATCGTCGGCTTCCCGGGCGAGACCGAGGAGGACTTCGCACAGACCCTGGAGGTCTGCGGGGAGGTCGGCTTCGACGGTGCGTTCACCTTCATCTACTCGCCGCGCCGCGACACCGAGGCGGCGGAGTTCACCGAGGACTTCGTCGCCCATGAGGTCGCGGTGGAGCGGATGGAACGCCTGGTGGAGACCGTGCAACGCCGGGCGGCCGAGCGAGCGCAGCGGTTCGTCGGACGCACGCTCGACGTGCTCGTCGAGGGTCCGTCGCGGACCGATCTCTCCCGGCTGCGGGGCCGCAGCGGCCACGGCAAGACGGTCAACTTCTCGGGTCTGGCCCAGGCCGGCGAGATCGTCCCGGTGCAGATCACGGGCTCGACCTCACAGACGCTGTCGGGCGAGATGTCGCTGCTCGCACGGGCCCTCGTCTCCTGACGAACGCGGAAGTGCCTGCTACGAACAGATGTTCGTAAATCCGTAACACCTATGCGAACATGTGTTCGCATGCGGTGGGACAATCTGAAGATCGAAGGTAAGGAGGGAGCACGGCTTCCGGGCTATCGCGACCCGGCAACGGTGCGACGTTTCGATGCGCCCGAGGCGCTGGAGATGCGCTTCTACGAGATCCACGCCAAGAGCGCGCTCAACCGCGTGCCGGAGGCGTCACGGATGCCGTTTCGGTGGACGATCAACCCGTACCGCGGATGCTCGCACGCCTGTGTGTACTGCCTGGCCGGCGAGACGCCGGTCCTCATGGCTGATGGGCGCACGCGGCCGCTCGCAGAGCTCCGGGTGGGTGACGAGATCTACGGCACCGAGCAGGAGGGCACGACCTACCGGCGTTATGTGCGCACGCGGGTACGCGCCCACTGGGCCACGGAGAAGGCCGCCTACCGTGTGACGTTGCAGGACGGCACCGAGGTCGTGGCCAGCGCCGACCACCGCTTCCTGACCAACCGCGGTTGGAAGCACGTGCTCCGCGCTGAGCGCGGCGCGACGCGGCGGCCGTACCTGACCCGGGCGGTGTCGCTGCTCGGGCCGGGCCGCTTCGTCACGCCGCCTGTCGACACGCTGGAGTACCGACGCGGCTATCTGTGCGGGACCATCCGCGGCGACGCGCAGGAGCCCGAGGCGCGCGGGCGTGCCGCGGCCTACCTTGCCGCCTGCGGGGTCGAGGGTGGCCTGGCCGGACTGAGCGGGCTCGGTGGCGTGGCGACCCGCCGCCGGCGGACGCCGGGCGCGTTGCTGCGCGCGGAGCGAATCGATGCGCTGATCGTCTGGCCGTTCACGCCGAGCGACGACTGGCGCAAGGGGTACTTGGCCGGCATCTTCGACGCCGACGGCAGCTGCGGCAGCGACGGCGTGCGGATCGACAACGCCGACCCGACAATCCTGTCGTGGACGGAGGCGTGCCTGCAGTCCTTCGGCTTCGCGTGTGACGTCGAGCCGCCGGACGCGCTCGGAGTGCGCGGCGTGCGGGTGCGCGGTGGCGTGCGCGCGCAGCTGCGCTTCTGCCATCTCACAGGGCCGGCGGTGGCGTCGAAATGGGGCCTCGAGGGCCGTCCGGTGAAGTCCAACGCCGACCTCGACGTCGTGGCGATCGAGCCGCTCGGCGCGCCGCAGCAGTTGTATGACATCACGACCGGGACGGGCGACTTCATCGCCAACGGCGTGGTCTCGCACAACTGCTTCGCGCGGCCGACCCACACCTACCTCGACTTCGACGCGGGCCGTGACTTCGAGCGCGAGATCGTCGTCAAGGTCAACGTGCCCGAGGTGCTGCGCGCCGAGCTGCGGCGACCGTCATGGAAGGGCGAGCACATCGCGATGGGCACCAACACCGACCCGTATCAGTGGGTCGAGGGGCGCTACCGGCTGATGCCCGGCATCTGGGAGGCGCTACGCGACTTCCGCAACCCGTGCTCGGTGCTGACCAAGTCCCCGCTGGTGCTCCGCGATCTGCCGTTGCTCAAGGAGATCGCGGAGGTCACCGACGTCAGCGCGAACCTCAGCGTCCCGACCATCGACGAGAAGGCGTGGCGGGCGACCGAGCCGCACACGCCGCATCCCCGCGCGCGGCTGGAGGCGGTGGCCGAACTCAACCGCAACGGGATCCCAACGGGCATCCTCGTGGCGCCGCTGATGCCGGGGATCAACGACGACCCAAAGCAGGTCGAGGAGATCATCCAGACCGCGATCGACGCCGGCGCGACGAGCATCGGCGGCATCGGCCTGCACCTGCGCGGCGAGGTCCGCGGGGTCTTCATGGAGTGGTTGCGCGCGTATCGCCCGGATCTCGTGGCGCGCTATGAGGAGCTCTACGCGCGGGGCGCCTATCTGCAACAGCCCGAGCGCGATCGCATCGCGCGGGTGTTGCGCAACGCCGGCGCCCCGCGGGCCCGGCCCTTTCGCCGCGACCCGGCCGACGAGCGGCCGTTTGACCGCGCGTTCCGTCGGGCGATGGGGCCGCGCGGGCGGATCGAGCGCGACGTCGGCCTGCGCCGCCTCGGGCCGCCCGACGCGGTGCAGGAGTCGCTGTTCTAGCGCTTGTCGGCCTGGCCGCTCGCCAGCTCTTTGGCGATCTTGTCGCTGCCCAGACGCTTGGCGACGCGTGCCGAGGTCGCGGGAGCGAGCTGGGCGAACGCCGTTCCCATGCGGATGCTGGCCGGCGCGACGTCGATCTCGCCCTTGTCGGCGCTGATCGCCTTGACCACGGCGGCGGCGACGTCGTCCGGCGACGAGGTGCCGACGCCCTTCGGGAGCTTGGTGCCGGACTCATGGAACATGCCGGCGTCGCGGATGAACCCCGGGAAGATGGTGCTGACGCCGACGCCGCGGGGGCCGAGGTCGCCGCGCAGGCCCTGGCCGAACCCGCGCAGGCCGAACTTCGTCGCGCTGTAGATCGAGCTGGACGCCTGACCGGACTTCCCCGACAGCGAGGAGATCAGGACGATGTGGCCGCGGCCGCGCATCGCCATCCGCTCGCCCAGCACGCGCGACAGGATCACCGGCGCGCGCAGGTTGACCTCCAGCGCGCGGTCGATCTCGGTGGGCGTGAAGCTCAGGATGTCGCCCGAGGCCGGCAGGGCGGCGTTGGCCACCAGGATGTCGACGTCGCCGGCCTCGTCGAGCAGGCGGTCGACGGCCTCGCGGTCGGCGAGGTCGACCGCGGTTGCGCGGCCCCCGACCTCGGCCGCCAGCGGCTCCAGGACGTCGGCGCGCCGGCCGGTCAGCAGCAGCGACGCGCCCGCGCCGTGCAGGTGGCGGGCGATGGCGTGGCCGATGCCGCCTGTGGCACCGGTGAGCAGGACGGATGAGCCGCGAAGTTCCATGCGGGCACTCTTTCATGCTGCTGCGCGAGACGCGGCGGCGGTGCCGCGTCGGCCACACTGTGGCGCGGTGACCATCCTCGCTCTCTTCGGCCCGACCGGCGTCGGGAAGACCGCGCTGGCGCTCGCGGTCGCCGATCGGCTGCGCGCGCGTGGCGAGCGACCAGTCGCGGTCTCGGCCGACGCGCTGCAGGTCTATCGCGGGTTGGAGATCCTCAGCGGTGCGGCCGACGCGGCCGATCGCGCGCGCCTGGAGCACCGGATGATCGGCATCGTCGGGGTCGATACGCGGTACTCCGTGGCTGAGTACGCCCGGCGCGCGCACGCCGAGATCGATGCGATCCTCGCCGACGGTGACACGCCGATCGTCGTCGGGGGCACGGGGCTGTACCTGCGGGCCGCGCTCGCCGAGCTCGATCTCCGCCCGCCGCCGTCGCCCGGCGTCCGCGAGGCGCTGATGGCTGACGCCGAGGCCCGCGGTCCCGCGACGCTGCATGCGGAGCTGGCCGCGCGGTCGCCGGCCGTTGCCGCGGCGATCGATCCGCGTGACCGCCATCGCATTGTCCGTGCGCTGGAGCTCGAGGCCCAGGGCGCGCTGGAGGACCGGCCGCCGGCCGAGAGCCGGCTGTGGACCGCCGAAACCCGCCGGCCGACGCGGCTGATCGCGCTGACGATGGAGCGTGAACGCCTCAAGGCGCGCATCGACGCGCGGGTCGACGCGATGCTCGCGGCGGGGGTCCTCGACGAAGTGCGGGCTGCCGACGCCGCCGGCGCATCACTCACCGCGCGTAAGGCGCTCGGCTTCCAGGAGCTCCTGGACGGCGACGTCGAGGCGATGAAGCGCCGCACACGGCAGTACGCTCGGCGCCAGCTCACCTGGCTGCGCAAGCTTCCCGGTGTCGAGCACGTCGACCTCACCGACCGCGCGCCCGAGGACGTGGCGCGGGAGCTGCTGGGATAAGGTCGCGCGCGCCGATGCGATTTCAGAAGTGGCAGGCGCTGGGCAACGACTACATCATCGTGGAGCGTGAGGTGCTGCCCTTCGCGCTGACCGGCGCGCGGGTGCGATTGCTGTGTGACTACCACCTCGGCATCGGCGGCGACGGCGTCCTCGAGCTCTCGCCGCCCGACGCCCCGGGCTTCGTCGCGCGCCT
The DNA here is from genome assembly GCA_963836485.1 of uncultured Conexibacteraceae bacterium. Classification (GTDB taxonomy): domain Bacteria; phylum Actinomycetota; class Thermoleophilia; order Solirubrobacterales; family Solirubrobacteraceae; genus Baekduia. Next base: position 39,968 of record CAWIJS010000016.1, read on the forward strand.
GCGCATCTTCAACCCCGACGGCTCGGAAGCCGAGCTTTCGGGCAACGGCGCGCGCGAAGCGGTGATGTACCTGCGGGCGTCGGGCTGGACCGACCAGCAGCAGTTCTCGATCCAGACCGCCGCGGGTGAGATCCGGCCGACGATCCACGACGAGCGCACCTGCACGCTGGACATGGGGCGGGCGCGGCTGCAGTCGACGGACTTCCCGAGTGGCGGCGCGGACGGCCTGGGAGAGGTTGCGGCCGGTGGCCGGGCCTGGCGCTTTCAGCACGTGCAGGTCGGGAACCCGCAGTGCGCGATCCACGTGCCCGACGTCGCGGCGCTAGAAGCGCTCGACCTGCCCGCCATCGGCCCCGCGATCGAGCACAGCGAGCTGTTTCCCAACCGCACCAACGTGTCGTTCTTCAGCGTGCTTGGAGCAGATCGCATCCGCGCACGGATCTTCGAGCGCGGTGTGGGGGAGACGAGCGCGTCGGGCACCGGCGCCTCGGGCGCCGCGATCGCTCACGTCCTGCGCGGCGGCGACAGCCCCGTGACCGTCGTGCTCGACGGTGGCGAGCTGACCGTCGACGTCGACGAGAGCCTGCTCTTCACGCTCACCGGCTGGGCGGTGCCGGTCTACGCGGGTGAGGCGAGCGCCGCGCTGCTGGCCGACCTTGCGGCACTCGCCTAGCGGCTCGTGCCGTGCACGAGCTCGCCTGGGGGCTCGCTCGCACGGCGCCCGACCTCCGCGGTGCCTATCGTTCGCGGCAGATGACCGAGCAACAGCGCATCACCGGGCCCGCGTGGGCCGCTGGCCTGGCGACCATGACCGTGCCGGAGGGCAAGGTCCTCGACACGCTCTATCTCGAGCCGCGCCTGGGCCTCGACGCGTGGCCCGAGAACGCCGCGAGCGGAAGCCGTCCGCTGAAGACGGCCGAGGCCACTGACCTCGGCGGCGGAGCCTTCGCCGGCGCGACCGGGCCCGACGAGCTGCGCGGCGTCACCGTCGTCGCGGTGCTCACCGTCATCGAGGACCTGTCGGCGCCACCCGCCGACACCCACGACGCCTACCTGCGCTTGCACCTGCTCAGCCATCGTCTCGTCGCGCCCAACAGCATCAACTTGGACGGCATCTTCGGCGCGCTGCCCAACGTCGCCTGGACCAACCGCGGCCCGGTCGACCCCGGCGACCTACCGTCGGTCCGCCTGCGCGCCCGCGCGCTAGATCGGCCACTCACCGTCACCTCGATCGACAAGTTCCCGCAGATGACCGACTACGTCGCGCCCGGCGGCGTCCGGATCGCCGATGCGCGCCGGGTCCGGCTCGGCGCCCATCTCGCCGAGGGCACGACGGTCATGCACGAGGGCTTTGTGAACTTCAACGCCGGCACGCTCGGCGCCTCGATGGTCGAGGGGCGCATCAGCCAGGGCGTCGTCGTCGGCGACGGCAGCGACATCGGCGGGGGCGCGTCGATCATGGGCACGCTGAGCGGCGGCGGCAAGGACATCATCTCGGTCGGCACCGGCAGCCTGGTCGGCGCCAACGCCGGTCTTGGCATCTCGCTCGGCGACGGCTGCATCGTCGAGGCCGGCCTCTACCTCACCGCGGGCACGCGCGTGACGACGCCCGAAGGGGAGACCGTCAAGGCGCGCGACCTCTCCGGCCAGAGCAACCTGCTCTTCCGCCGCAACTCGATGACCGGCGCGGTCGAGGTGCTGCCGCGCTCGGGAACGTCGTGGGGCGGCCTCAACGCCGCCTTGCACGCCAACTAGCTCAGCGCAGGCGGCGCGCGGCCTCCGCGCACGCCTCGGGGGTCGGGACAAGCGCGAAGCGCACGTGGCCGGCGCCGCCGGGTCCGAAGAACGAGCCCGGCGCGCAGACGACGCCCTGCTCGAGCAAGCGGATCGCGCAGGCCTCGTCGTCCTCGCCGTCGGGCGTCTGCAACCACAGGAAGAAGGTCGCGGGACCGCCGGCGTCGCGGAAGCCCGCGGCCTGCAGTGCCGGCCACAGGAGGTCGCGCTTCTCGCGGTAACGGGTGCGGACCTCCTCGACGTGCTTGTCGTCGTCCCACGCCGCGACCGACGCGAGCTGGACGAACTCCTGTGGCGCCACGCCGACGTTCGGGCGGTACTTCTTCAACGCGGTGATCAGGCGCGGGTCGCCGGCCACGAAGCCGCTGCGATAGCCCGGCATCGATGAGCGCTTTGAGAGCGTGTTCAAGACCACCACGTTGGTCCGGTCGGCCAGCTGCAGGGCGCTGACCGGCGCGTGGCCGGAGAACCACAGCTCCGAGTAGGCCTCGTCGCAGGCCAGCACGAAGTCGTGCTCGCGCGCCAGTGCCGCGGCGCGCTCGAGCAGCTCCAGCGACGCGACCGAGCCCGTCGGGTTGTTGGGGAAGTTGAGCCAGAGGAGGCCGAGGCGGCTGAGCGTCGCGCTGTCGAGCGCGTCGAGATCGGGCAGGAAGCCGGCCGTCGGGTCCAGCGGGATCTCGATGACCTCGCGACCCGCAAACAGCGCGCCGCGCGCGCCCACCGGATAGCCGGGCACCGTCACGCCAACCGCAGTGCCGCCGACCACCTCGGCCATGTGGAAGACCGCCTCCTTGGACCCCAGCGTCGGCACGATCTCAGCGTCAGGATCCAGCGCGATGCCGCCGAAGCGGCGGGTGACCCAGCGCGCGATTGCCTCCCGCAGCGCCGGCAATCCGTCAGCCTTGGGATACGTCGACACCGGCGCCAGCGACGCCGCCAGTGCGGCGCGGATGAACGCCGGCGTCTCCTCACGCGGCTCGCCGACCCCAAAGTCGATCAGCGCGATGCCGCGCGCCGTCGCGACCCGCTTAGCCTCGTCGAGACGCACGAACGGGTAGGTGCCCAGCGTCTCCAGCACGGGGTTCAGGCGCACAGGAACCTCACGAGCGTCTCGTAGGAGGTCACCAACGCGGCGGCCTTCACCTGCTCGTCGCGCCGGTGGGCGAAGCGCGGCGCGCCCGGGCCGAAGTTGATGGCGTCGACACCTGCTGCAGCGAACTCCGCCACCGGCGTCCACGCCTGCTTTGGCGCGGTCTCCAGCCCGCCGGCCTCGATCAGCCGCGACACAAGGACATTGCCTTCCGGGACGGCGCCCGAGGGCGCGTTGCCGTCGATGGTGAGCTCTCCGTGCGGCTCGCACAGCGCGCGCAGCCGCGCCTCGGCATCCGCCGCGCTGGTCCCCGGCGCGTAGCGCATGTTGATCTCCACGACGCACTCGTCGGGCACGACGTTGCGTGCCACGCCGCCGCGGATCGTCACGGCCGAGATCACCTCGCGGAACGTCAGCCCGGCGAACGCGTGATCGATGGGGTCGAGCGCGGCCAGCTCGGCAATGCCGCGGCCGGCACGGTGGATCGCGTTGTCGGCCAGCCACGGCCGGGCACTGTGGCCGGCGACGCCACGAAAGATCCAGGTCGCGTTGATGTTCCCGACGCAGCCGGCGTGCAGCGCGTTGTCGGTCGGCTCCATCACCACGACGAGATCGGCCTCACGCAGCCCGGGCTCGCGCGCCAGCAGCGGCGTCAGCGCGCTGTCGCCGAAGGGCAGCTCCTCGCGCCCGAAGAAGACGAAGCCGACGTCGACCGTGGCCTCGGGCAGCGACGTGCGGGCCAGCTCCACCATGACGCCGAGCGCGGCCTTCATGTCGGCGGCGCCGAGCCCGTAGACGACGCCATCCTCCAACCGCCCCGGCAGGTTGCCCTGTGCCGGCACGGTGTCGAGGTGCCCGGCGAGCAGGACCAGCGGCCGGTCGCCACGCGCGGTCGCACCGGCCAGGACGCAGGTGTCGCCGGCGTCGCGCGCATCCGGCAGAACCGAGAGCACGTGCGCCGCCAGCGCCGCCTCCGAGCGGGACTCCGACGGCACGTTGACGAGCTCGAGCACGCGCGAGGCGAGGCGGTCGGCAAGGCCGGCGGACGACATGGGGCGCCACGCTATCGCCGAACGCTCCGCGCGAGTTCTTCGGCTAGCGCTTTTCCACGACCACCGTCGTCGACTTGACCAGCGCGACGGCCTGATCGCCGGGCTTGATGCCGAGGTCGTCGGCGGCCTCGCGCGACATGAGCGAGACGATGCGGTACGGGCCGCAGGCCATGTCGATCTGGGCCATCACGCCGTCGCGGCGCACGCCAAGGACGATGCCCTGCAGGCGGTTGCGTGCCGAGGAGCGCCCCTCGCGGGCACGCTCGCGCAGGAGGTTGGCCAACTCATCGGCGCGCAGGTAGCGCTGCTGCCCGCGCCGCTCGAAGACGATCCGGCCATCGCGCTCCCAGCGCCGCAGCGTGTCGACGCTCACGCCCAATGCCGCCGCGGCCGCGCCGATGCGGATCCAGTCCTCGGGCCGTTCGATGACCTCCGACATCAGGCACCACCTCCTCGGCGCACGCTACTCCTTGGCCGGTCGGCGAAGTCTCCATCATCCGTTGAGTGCGTGGCACAGATCTGAGTAACCAAGATGAGGGTTCACACTCTAAAATCCAGAGCTACGTGATCGCCACGGCGCCGTTCCCAGCACCTAGACTCAAGGGGCACATGGAACGCAGTCGCAACGGACGCACCACCCAGACGCGCAACGGCGCGATTGCAGCCGAAGGCCGCGCCAAGCAGCGCGCCTACATCGTCGCCGCGCTGGAGTCCGGCGACGACCTCTCCGAGCTGCGCGAGCTCCTGGCCACCGCCGGCGTCGCCGTCGTCGGGCAGGCTGTTCAGCACCGCGACAAGCCGCATCCCAACACCTATCTCGGCCCGGGCAAGCTGCTGGAGGTCAAGGACGCCGCGAAGGCCGCGGACGCGAACGTCATCGTCGTCGATGACGAGCTCAGCGCCCGCCAGGAGCGCAACATGGAGAAGGAGGTCGGGATCTCGATCGTGGACCGCACCGCCACGATCCTCGACATCTTCGCCGCCCACGCCAACACCGCCGAGGGCAAGCTCCAGGTCGAGCTCGCGCAGTTGGAGTACAACCTGGCCCGGATGCGCGGGCTGTGGACGCACCTCGAGCGCCTCGGTGGCGTCTCCAGCGGCGGCTTCGCGACGCGCGGACCGGGCGAGTCGCAGATCGAGACCGACCGCCGTCTGGCCCGTGACCGCATCGCCGCGCTGCGCCGCCGGCTCGAACAGGTCAAGGGCACGCGGGCGATCCAGCGCGCCGAGCGCGAGCGGGCACACCTGCCGCAGGTCGCGCTCGCCGGCTACACCAACGCGGGCAAGTCGACGCTGCTCAACGCGATGACGGGCAGCGACGTCGGCGTCCGCGACCGACTCTTCCACACGCTGGACCCGACAACCCGCCAGCTGTCGATCGACGGCCGCCCGTACCTGCTGACCGACACGGTCGGCTTCATCCGCAAGCTGCCCCACCAGCTCGTCGACGCCTTCGGCGCGACGTTGGAGGAGACGCGGCTGGCCGATCTCATCCTGCACGTGGTCGACGCGAGCGCCGAGGAGGACGACCGCCAGGAGATGCTGCGCGCGGTCGAGGACACGCTGGAGGAGATCGGTGCCGGCGACCGGCCGCGGCTGCTGGTCCTCAACAAGGTCGACGTCCTGCACCCCGGCGAGCGCGAGGCGCTGAGCCACCGCCATCCCGACGGCATCCAGGTCAGCGCGCTCTCCGGCGACGGCATCGACGACCTCCACGTCGCGATCGAGCACGCCTTCGCCCGCACCCTGGAGTCGGTCGAGCTGCTGCTGCCGTACTCCGAGGGCGGCCGGCTGGCCGAGCTGCACGACGTCGCCGGCGACCTGCACCGCGAGGACACCGCCGAAGGCGTCCACGTCGTCGCCCGGCTGCCGACGGCGATCGCCGAGCGCTACGCGCGTTTCGCGGTCTGATGCAGACGCCCGTCGCCGCGGCCGAGCTGGCCGTTCGCCTGCTGCACCCCGACGCCAAGCCGCCGACGCGCACGCGTCCACACGACGCCGGCTATGACCTCAGCTCGACCGAGGCGCTGACGCTCGCGCCCGGCGAGCGGCGGCTGGTCGGCACGGGCGTCGCCGTGGCGATCCCGCCCGGCGTTGCCGGTCTCGTGACCCCGCGCTCAGGGTTGGCGATCAACCACGGGATCCACCCGCTCAACTCCCCGGGGCTCGTGGACCCCAACTACCGCGGCGAGCTGCGCGTGGCGCTCCACAACGCGAGCGCCGAGCCGTTCGAGGTCGCCGTCGGCGACCGCATCGCCCAGCTCCTGCTCGTGCCGTTCTGGGCGCCGGCGATGGACGTCGTCGACGAGCTCCCGCCCTCGCCCGACGACCGCGGCGAAGCCGGCTTCGGCTCGTCGGGGCGCTGACGCTCGCTGCCCGCCTGTCCAACTGCGGCCATTTGCAGGCGGGCGGGTGGGGGCGGGCGGGGCCGACTAGTGACACCTGCAGTGGGGAGGTAAGGAGGGGTGGCAGCCGTACCTCACGCCGAGCGGCCGCGCTCTAGCGTCTCGCGGGTGTCGACCGCCCGGATCGTCCTCTTCGCCGCGCTCGGCCTGCTCCTGTTGAGCGGGGCGGCGTTCGGGCTCTCCGAAGCCCTGCATCGCAGCGCGACAACACGGACGATGCTGACCAATCCGGTGCACAAGATCGTGGTGCGCGCCGACGCCGGTGACGTCGACGTTCGGGCCGGTCTGACCGGCGACGTCCTGCTCACCCGCCACGACGCGTGGACCGTCGACCGCCCGACGGTCAGCGAGCACTACGCCGGCGGCGTGCTGACGATCAAGACCCGCTGCGGTGGGCTGAAGGCCGTCTTGCGCTGTCGCAGCAACCTGCAGATCGACGCCCCGCCAGAGGTCGACGTGATGATCCGGACCGACGCCGGCGACGTGGATCTGCGCGGCCTGAGCGGCCGCGCGGATGTGCAAACCACCTCCGGAGACATCCGCACCCATCGCCTGGAGCCCGTCACGGTGCGCGCGATGAGCGATGCCGGCAACGTCTCGCTCGATCTCTTCGGCGAGCCGGTCCGCACCGAGGCCGAGAGCAACGGCGGCGACGTCCGCGTCACCGTGCCCTACGGGCCCTACCGCGTCGACGCCAACACCAAGGGCGGCACCGTCAAGGTGGAGGGGTTGATCCGCGATGACCTCGCCCCGCAGGCCATCGACGCCCTGACCAACGCGGGCGACATCACCGTCCGGGCGCGCTAGGCGCCACGCCCGGACGGCGAAGCCAGCGAGCTACTGCAGGTAACCGGCTTCCTTGAGGTACTCCGCGGCAACCGCCGCGGGCTTCTCCTTGTCGAGGTCGACGCGGGAGTTGAGCTCCTGCATGACCGGCAGCGTCAGCCCAGCGGTGACCAGGTTGACGGTCTTGGCGAAGTCCGGCCCGGCGGCGTTGGCCACCGACGTCTTGGCCAGCAGCGTCGCGTTGTAGGGCGGGAAGAGCTGCTGGTCGTCCTTGAGCAGCACCAGGTTGTCGGCCTTGATCTGGCCGTCGGTGGTGAAGACCTCACCAACGTCGGTCTGGCCGTTCTTGATGACCTCGTGACGCTTGGCGAGGTCGATCGACAGGAACTTCTTGAACTTCAACCCGTAGGTCTTCTCCAGGCCGAGCAGGCAGTCGATGCGCTGCTGGCACTCCGGCGGACCCGAGATGGTCAAGGTGGAGGCCTTGTCCTTGAGGTCTGACAGCGTGGTGATGTTGCCGAGCTTCTTGGCCGTCGCCTGGGTGACCGCGAAGCCGTTGGAGTCGGTGAACGGCGTCGGGTTCTCCGCCGTGATGCCGTCCTTGACCATGCAGGTCTTGGCCTGCACATAAGCAGCGGCCGGATCGTGGCTGACGTCCTTGTCCTTGACCTTGCAGAAGCTGGTCAGGATCGTGCCGGTGTACTCCGGGTAGGCGTCGACGCTGCCAGCCTTCAAGGCCTTGAGCGCGATCTGCTCCGAGCCGAGGTTGAGCTGCTTCTTGACCTTGTAGCCGGCAGCCTGCAACGCCTGGGCGTAGATTTCGCCGAGGATGAACTCCTCGGTGAAGTTCTTGGAGCCGATGGTGATCGTCGGCTTGGAGCCGTTGTCGGCGTTGGCCGTGATGATCTTGGTATTGGCGGCCGGGGTGGTCGCGGCGGCGGTGCCGGTGTCGGCGCTGCCACTGGAGCTGTTGTCATCGCTGCCGCACGCGGCCAGGCCGACGGTGGCCAGGACGAGCAAGAGCAGTGCGAGAACGCTGCGAGATCGCATACGTCGGTTCCTCCTACTGGGGGTGGTGTTCGTTTGGGAGAGCTTGAGTCCGCGAGGGGTCACGGCGCGCTGGAGCGCGGCGAAGAAGAGCTCGGCCGCGATCGCCAGGAGCGCGACGAGGAGTGCTGTGCCCAGGCGCCCCGCGTCGCCGTGCACGTTGGCGTTGATGATCGGCACGCCGAGCGTGTCGACCCCGACATATGGACCGAGGGTCGCCGTCGCCAGGACGTTGACCACCGAGGTGCGGATGCCGCCGAAGACCAGCGGCAGCGCAAGGGGGAGCTCGACGCGCAGCGCCAGCTGGCGCTCGGAGAGCCCCATGCCACGCGCCGCGTCGACCACGTCGCGGTCGACCTGGCGGACCCCGACGTAGGTGTTGGTGAAGATCGGCGGGACGGCCAGCAGGACCATCGCGAAGACGAGGTTGCCGGCGTTGAGCCCCAGGTAGGTGCTGGCGAAGACGAGCACGGCGAAGCTCGGCACCGCACGGCCGACGTTGGCCGCCGTCGACGCGGCGAGCTGGCCCTTGCCCTTGTGGCCGAGCCAGAGCGCGATCGGCAGCGTCAGCGCGATCGAGACGATGATCGCCTCGAAGGTCACGCGCAGATGGGTCCACAGCAGCGGCAGCAGATGGCTGCCGCCGACCTGCACGCCGCCGCCGACCGACTCGCGCGAGTGCAGCAGGTAGTTGATGGCGTCCTTCATGGGGTCGCCGTCGCCCGTTGCCAGGGAAGCATGAGCCGCTGGATCCCCAGCAGCCCGAGGTCGAGCACGAAGGCCAGCAGCACGCAGAGCCCGCCGGCGACCAACACGTTGGACTTGAACGCGATGTCGCTCAGGATCTGCTGGCCGAGGCCGCCGGCGCCCGCGTAGAAGGCCAGCGCGGCGAGCCCGACGTTGGTCGTCGTCGCGACGCGCAGGCCGGCGAAGATCTCGGGCAGCGCGAGCGGCAGCTCGACCTTCCACAGCAGCTGCTGCTCGGTGAAGCCCATGCCGCGGGCGGCGTCACGCGCCTCGTCGGGCACGTTGTCGAGCCCCGCGATGATGTTGCGAAACAGGATCAGCAGCGTGTAGGTGGTGAGCGGGATCAGCGCGGTGGTGAACCCGAAGCCGGTGAGCGGGATCAGGATCGCGAAGAGCGCCAGCGACGGGATCGTGTAGAGGATCCCGGTGACGCCGATGATCGGGCCGGTCAGCCAGCGGCGGCGATGGGCCAGCAGCGCGAGCGCGAAGGCGATGGCAAAGCCAATGACAACGGAGGCGAGCACCAGCTCGAGGTGCTTCCACAGGGGCGACAGGTAGTCGCCGAGGTGGTGCACGATCCACGACGGGCAGATGTTGTTCTTCTGCACGCAGGTCAGCGAGCGGCTGTCGCGCTCGTGGATCCGGACCTGCGCGAGGATGCCGACGGCCGCCGCGCTCACGTGCTGCGGCCCTCCTGACGCACGCTGGTCAGCCACTCCAGCCGCTTGATCATTCGCTCGGCGCCGACGAACTCCTCGACGAACGCGTCGGCGGGCGAGCGGACGAGCTCCTCCGCGCTGGAGTACTGCGCCAGCTCGCCGCCCGGCTTGAGGACGGCGATCTTGTCGCCGAGCTTGAGCGCCTCGTCGATGTCGTGGGTGACGAAGATGACGGTCTTGCCCAGGTCGGTCTGCAGGCGGCGGAACTCCTCCTGCAGACGGCTGCGCGTGATCGGGTCGATGGCGCCGAACGGCTCGTCCATCAACAACAGCGGGGGGTCGGCCGCCAGCGCCCGGCCGACGCCGACGCGCTGGCGCTGGCCACCCGACAGCTGGGCCGGATAGCGCTTGCCCATCGCCGGCTCCAGCCCGACGAGCTCCAGCAGCTCGTCGACGCGCTTGCGCACGCGCCCGTGGTCCCAGCCCAGCAGCTTGGGGACGGTCGCGATGTTGTCGGCGACGGTCAGATGGGGGAAGAGGCCGATCTGCTGGATCGCGTAGCCGATGCCGCGCCGCAGCTCCGACGGCGACTGGTCGCGGACCGAGACGCCGTCGACGCGCACGTCGCCGGAGGTCAGCTCGATCATGCGGTTGACGAGCCGCATGGCGGTCGTCTTGCCCGAGCCCGACGGCCCGATGAAGATCGTCAGCTCGCCGGCGGGGACCTCGAGCGTGAGGTCGCCGATCGCCGGCTCCTCGGTGCCGGGGTAGGTCTTCGAGGCGTGATCGAACTCGACGGTTGCAGCGGACGCGGACATCAGTTGTCCACCAACCTAGTGAAGAATGACAGCGGGTAGCCGGACGGCCCCTCGGGGTGGGCGGTGTTCGGAGGGCGCATAGAGGATCCGCGGCCGGCGGACCCAGAGATCCTAGCCCGCTGCGCGGAGGGGTCGGCGCAGTGCGGCGCGCGCGGACTCGTCGCTGCCGTTGGCCACGTGGGCGTCGATGAGCTGCAGAACGCCCTTGGCGCGGCCCGTGACGGCGACGGTGCCGAGCGCCGAGTCGACCGCGACGGCGTTGGGCTGCTGCACGGTGGGGAGCCGTCGGACCGGGCCTGCGCGGCCGTCGATGGGCAGCGAGACGACGTCGTTGCGGGCCGTGAGCGTGACCCAGAGCCGGTGGCGGACGGGATCGAGCGCGAGGCCGTAAGGCGCGCTGCCGCGCGGGAGCGGGATGCGGCCGGCGCGGGCCAGCCGGCGGCGGCCGGCATCGGTGGCGAAGACCAGGATCGCATCGGCGCGCGTGTCGGCGACGTAGAGCCGGTCGCCGCCGGCGACGACGCTGGTCGGGCCCGCGCCGGCGGGGAGCTGGGCGATGCGGCGCAGCGTGCGCGGGTCGTACAGCGCGAGCGTGCGCTCGCGGGTGGCGACGACGGCGAGTCGTCGGTCGAAGTCGGCCGCGTCGAGCCCACCGGGGTGGATCGTGGCGGGCAGGACCGCGGTTGGGCGGCCGCGGTCCAGGACGGTCACGGCGGCCGTGCGGGCGTCGGCGACGAACGTCCTGCCGAGGACGAGCGCGGCACCCGGTGGGAGCGCTGCGGCCGCGGTGCGCAGCGCGGGCTGGATCGCCAGCGCCCGCCGGCCGGTCTCGGCGGGGACGAGGAAGACGGCGGGCACGGGCGGTGGGTCACCGGGGCGGCGCGTGCCGGTCGGGATCGCCACGCGCTCCCGGATCCGCCCGGTCCGCACGCTGACAATAATGAGACGACTCGGGTCGTGGACCGCGACAGCGAAGATGTGGGCGTTGGGGTCGGCAGCGACGGCATCGGCCAGCGCGCCGACGTGCAGGACGCGGCCGGCAGGGCGGACCGTGAGGGCGGGGGCTGCCGCCGGCCGGGCCGCGGGCGGGAGCCGCTGCGTCGCGGGCTCGGTAGACCCGCAGCCGACGGCGATCGTGGCGAGCAGGACGACGCCGGTGGCGAAGCGCAGTTGGCGGCGCACCGGCCGAGGGTCGCACGGCCCAGCCATCGAGGGACGACTGATGGTCCTATACAGACCATCAGTCGTCCCTCGACGCCCGCTGAGGTGCTCGGTGGCATCCTGGAGGGCATGGCTGATCTTCTCACCGGTGGATGTCTCTGCGGCGGCGTGCGCTATGAGGTCTCGGCGCCGCTGGTCTCCGCGGGCTACTGCCACTGCACGCGGTGCCAGCGCCGGACCGGCACGGCCGCGGCAGCCTCGGCCAAAGTCGCGCCCGGAAGCTTCCGGGTGACCGCGGGCGAGGAGTTGATCCGCGACTACGACCCGGGCGATGGTGGCTTCCTGAAGTCCTTCTGCAGCGCCTGCGGTGGCGCGCTCTACAGCTCGCACCCCGAGCATCCCGACGTCCTGGGCATCCGGCTTGGCACGGTCGACGGCGACCCCGGCATCCGCCCGAGCTACCACCAGCGCGTGGAGACCGCGGCGGTCTGGGAAGCGCTGCCCGACGATGGGCTCCCGCGCTACGAGGGTCCGGCGCCGGGCGCGCGCGAGTAGCCGCTCGCTCAGACGCCGGCGGCGCGACGGGCTGACGCGTGCGCCGCGTCTTCGAGCCGGTCGTCCAGCGGCGCGAGCGCGTCGGGCGCGACGCCCAGCGCCGTGGCCAGCAGCCAGTCGGCAAACCAGGCGTTCTTGGGCAGCAGCGGGCCATGCAGATAGGTGCCGATGACCGTGCCGTGGCGGACGCCCTCGAAACCCGAGCGGCCATCGTTGCCGTGGCCCTTGAGGACGCGGCCCAGCGGCATCTCGCCGGCACCCAGCGCCGTCCGGCCGCCGTGGTTCTCAAAGCCGGCCAGCACGCGCGGGCCATCGAGGCCCGGCAGCTGCACCTCGATCGCGACGTTGCCGATCAGCCTGGTGCCGTCGATCGCGCGGACGGTCTTGAGGTCGACCAGCCCGATCCCGGGCACCCGCTCGTCGCCCAACTCATAGTGGTCGCCGAGCAGTTGGATGCCGCCACAGATCCCCAGGACGATCGCACCGCGGGCAGCGGCGGCGTGCAGCGCGTCGCGCTTGGTGTCGACCAGGTCCTGCGCGCAGAGCTGCTGGTCGCGGTCCTGGCCGCCGCCGAGGTAGAAGAGATCGTGGGCCTCGGGGTCGACCTCGTCGCCGAGCCCGGCGGCGGTGAGCTCGAAGCCGATGCCGCGCCAGCCGCAGCGCCGCTCCAACATCACCATGTTGCCGCGGTCGGCGTAGATGTTCATCAGGTCGGGGTAGAGCGCGCAGACGCGCAACGTCTGGTCAGGCACCGCGCAGGACCACCACCGTCGAGCCCACGTAGACGTCGGTGGCCGGGATCCGTCGTGCCGCCTCGGCGGTCAGCCCGACGGCCTCGGCCTCCTCGGCGACCTCGGCGGGGCTCACCCGCGCCAGCCGGATGACGTCATGCTCTTCAAAGCCATTAACTTGCCGCAGGCGGTGGATCGCGGCATGGTCGCCCTCGTCGACGACGGCCAGCGGGAGCGAGCTGTAGGTCAACCCGTCGACGGTGGCGACGTCGGGGTCGGGGAGACCGTCAGACGCGCCGTCGAAGCTGTCCAGCGCGTCGGCCAATGCGGCGGCGACGGCGCCGCCAGGTCGCAGATGGCACGCGGCGCTGCGCAGGAAGCCCGCACGGCCATCGGCCCCGCCGAGCAGCTGCAGCGTCTGCATCGGCACGGCGATCAGGCCGAAGCGGTGGTCGCCGAGGTCGAAGTCGCGGGCGTCGGCGCAGACCGTCTCCACGCGCAAGCGGGCGTCGGCGGCGCGCTGCGCCAGCGCGGCTAACAGCTCGGCGCTGCTGTCCAGCGCGACAACCTCGATGCCCTGCGCCGCCAGGTCCAGCGCGATCCGACCCGTTCCGGCGCCGACGTCCAGCACCGGCCCATCCGCCGCGGCGGCCAGCTCACGCCACAGGGTGACGTCCTCCAGATAGCCGCCGCATTCGACGTCGTGCCAGACCACCGAGCTCATTCGAAGCTGTCCTTCGCCACGCCGCGTGCGACCAGCTCGCGGCGCAGTTCGAGCATCGCCGTGTAGGTCGGGATCGCCACCAGCCTGCCGCCGCCCGGGCCACCCTCCGGCACGGCGGCGACCGCGCCGTCCAACCCCGCCGCGAGCGACGGCTCCACCACCAGCCGCTCCTCAGGCACGCCGGCGTACTTCAACCGCAGCGCCAGCTCGGCCGCGCGCGTGCCGCTGCACGTCACGCGCCGCAGCCGCCCGGCGAGCAGCTCGAAGTCCGCGTCCCAGACCCAGCTGATGTCGCGCCCGTCGGCGGTGTGGTCGTTGAGCACGGCCAGCAGATCGTGCTCGCCCGGCTCCAGCGCCAGCGTGCGCAGCACCTCGTTGGCGCCCGCCGGGTTCTTGACCAACAACAGCAACAGCTCGTGGCCGCCGATCCGCACGGTCTCCGCGCGGCCAAACGCCGCCGAGACGGCCTCCAGTCCCGCAACGACATCGGCCGGGGACGCACCCAGCGCGGTCGTCAGCGCGGCGGCGGCCAGCGCGTTGTAGACGTTGTAGAGGCCGGGAAGGGGGAGACGCACGTCGATCGTCGCGGTCGGCAGGCGCAGGGTCACCCGCGCGCCGGCGAGGCCATCGAGCACGACGCGCTGCGCCGCCACCGATGGCGCTGGCCGCGTCGCGCCGCACGCGTCGCAGTGGTAATGACCCAAGTGCCCCAAGAACACGTAGTCATACACGTACGGCGCGCCGCACCGGCGGCAGTGCTTGGAGTCCGCGGCGTGCTGCATGCCCGCCAGCGCCATCGCGGGGTCCTCCACGCCAAAGAAGACGGCGCCCTCGCGGTCGCGTCCAAGGTCGGCGACCAGCGGATCATCGGCGTTCAGGACCAAGATGGTGTTCTGTAGGTCAGCGACCACGCCCGCCCAGCGGTCGGCGATCGTGTCCAGCTCGCCGTAACGGTCGAGCTGGTCGCGGAAGAGGTTGGCCAGCAGCAGCGCGCGCGGCCGAATCTGCGGCACGAGCTGGTCGAGCCAGAACTCGTCGATCTCGAACAGCCCCATGTCCCCGACAATCGAGTCATGCGGCCCCGCCGCTTCCAACAACGTCCCGGCGATCCCGCCCGCCATGTTGGCGCCGGCGCGGTTGTGCACCAACTGGTGGCCACCACGCTCCAGGATCGAGGCGACCATCGCGGCCGTCGTCGTCTTGCCGTTGGTCGCCGAGATGACCGCGCTGCCGTTGGCCAGCCGCCCGGCCAGCTCACCGACCGCGCCGGGCTCCATCCGCAGCAGGAGCTTGCCGGGCAGCGACGTGCCGCCCCGGCCGGAGCGGCGCGACACCGCACCGGCGGCGCGCGCGGCGGCGAGCTTGGCCCCCAACAACGTCATGTGGCCGGCAACAGGACCTGGATCGCGCCGGGCACGGCCCGCACCGTTGCCGGCAGCTCCCCGATCGGATCGCCGTCGGCGTAGACCGTGAACGGGCGGTCGGCGGCGATCCGCACCTCGGCGCCGCGCAGGACGGCGATGCCCTCGCGCCCCAGATGCGTGCCCTGGAAGACCTGCCGCAGCCCGCCGACGAAGTGCCGGCGCGAGCGCGGGGAGACCATGACGACATCCAGCATGCCGTCGTCGAGCTCGGCGTCGGGGGCGATGAACATGCCTCCACCGTAGGCCTTCGTGTTGGCTGCCGCGACCGTCCAGCCGGTGAAGGTCCGGCGCTCGCGATCGACGGTAACGTCGAAGGTCGCCGGCCGCCAGCTGACCATCGCCCGGATGGCCGCGTAGGCGTACACCAACGGCCCGAGGAACGCCGGCGCCTCGTTGGCCAGACGGTTGGCCTCAGAGTCAAACCCCAGCGAGGCGATCCCGACGAAGGTCTGCCCGCCATCGGCCGCGCCGCCCGAGACGACCTCGCCGAGATCGATCGGCCGTGCCACGCCCGTCGCCAGGATGGCGCAGGCGGCCACGGGGTCGCGCGGGATCCCGCAGACGCGGGCGAAGTCGTTGCCACGGCCGCCGGGCAGGACGCCCATCACCGCGCCGGGGCGATCGCGCAGTGCGCCGGCCACCGCGCCCACGAGCCCGTCGCCCGACAACGGCACCGGCACCTCGCCGGCGTCGACGGCGGCAACCGCCAGCTCGCGCGCGTGGCGGATCGACTCCGTGCGCTGCACGCGGTAGGCGAGGCCGAGCCGCGTCAGCTCGGCCTCGACACGTGGCAGCGCTTTCAGCGCGCGGCCTCCACCGGCCGAGGGGTTGACGAGCAGGGCGAGATGACGGGGCTCCATGCGCCGCCCATCCTGTCGCATCAACGGTGCAGGACGAGCTCCGCCAGGGATGCGGCGATCGCGACCGGCTCGGGCTCCACCGCCGCCCGTGCCTGCGCCGCGCTCGTCGCGCCGGTCAGCACGATCGCCCCGTCCAGCCCCGCCGCGGCCGCACCCGCCAGGTCGCTGTCCAATCGGTCGCCGACGACCAGCGCCCGCGACCGGGTTCCGACCCGCCCGACCGCGCCGAGGCGCTCCAGCGCCGTGTGGAACGGCTGGGCCGCCGGCTTACCGAGGTTGACGGCGTCCACGCCGGTCGCGGCCTCGATGGCGGCGACGACCGCGCCGGTCCCCGGCCA
The DNA here is from genome assembly GCA_963836485.1 of uncultured Conexibacteraceae bacterium. Classification (GTDB taxonomy): domain Bacteria; phylum Actinomycetota; class Thermoleophilia; order Solirubrobacterales; family Solirubrobacteraceae; genus Baekduia. The sequence goes on from CAWIJS010000016.1 coordinate 56,159, forward strand.
CGGGCCGTCGGGCATCGGAAAGAGCGCGTCGCGGCCCGCGCAGACCAGCTCCGCGCCGCCGAGCACGGCCTGGACGGCGCCGCGCAGCTCGGCGTAGGTGAAGTCGTCGTGCGCGGCGGCGACAACCACGTCGGGCGAGGGCACGTCGCGCCCGTTGACGATCTTCAACCCCGCCTCCTCGACGTGGCGGTGCATCACCGCGGCGCCGACCACGAAGGCGCTGCGCCAGCGGTCGGTCTCGGCCAGCACGTGCTGGATGGCGCCGCCGACCGTGACGACCTCCTCCAGCGACGCGCGGAAGCCGAGCCGCCAGAGCTTGCGGACGTACTCCTCACCGGCGTGGCGACCGTCGTTGGTGACGAACGCGACGCCCTTGCCGGCCGCGCGCAGCGCGGTGACGGCAGCCGCCGCGTCGGGCGTCGGCTCATCGCCGACCCAGACGCAGCCATCGAGGTCGAGCAGCACGTGGTCGTAGCGCGCAAGCAGCGGCGTCAGGCTCACGGCGCGTGGATCTCGTAGACCTTGCGGTCGCCCTCGTCTGAGGCCAACCGCATCCCCGCGCTGAGGAGAACCCGCTGCGAGGCGAGGTTGACGAGGTCGGTGTCGGCCTGGACGCTTCGGACCTCGGGTTGCGCGAGCGCCCAGTCCAGGAGCCAGCGCAGCGCCTCGACCGCGTAGCCGCGGCGACGCGCGGCGGGGACAATCCCGAAGCCGATGCTGACCTCCCCGAGATCATCGGGCGGCGCGTGGAAGCCGATGTCGCCGATGACGACGTCCTCCTCGCGCAGCAGCACCTGGTAGTGGCAGAAGCCGCCGCGGTCGACGGCGTGCTTGACGAGGTCGGCCTGCATCGCGACCGCGACGAGCGTGCCGTCCAAGGGATAGCCCTCGGCCCAGCGCTGGCCCTCCACGGCCTGGCCCTCGAGCAGGTCCTGCATCTCGGCGGGTGCGAGCGGCCGGAGGCGCAGGCGAGGGGTCGTCAGGTCCACTAGTGACGACCCTAGCCGACCCCCGTGAGCTCAGAACAGGCTCGGGTCCTGCTGGTCGTCATCTTCCGGCGGGGCGTCGTCGAGACAGTCGGGCTCGTCGTGGCGCGCGTCGCTGACGGCCGGGCCGACGGCGCGCCGGGCGGTCAGCGCGTTGGGGAGCGGGATGAGCAGCTCCTGCAGCAGGGGAGCGGGCGTGGCGTGATCGAGCCACGCTTCCTCGGCCGCCTGATCGGGCAGCATCACCGGCATCCGATCGTGGATGTCGCGCAGGCGGTCGTTAGCCTCGGTGGTGATGATCGTGCAGGTGCGCAGCGTCTCGTCGCCCTGGCCGTGCCAGATGGCCCAGAGGCCGGCGAAGGCGAACGGCGCGCCGTCTGATCGGGTGATGTGAAACGGCTGCTTGCGCGATTTCCCGGGGCGTGGCTGCCACTCGTAGAAGCCGTCGGCGACGATCAGGCAGCGACGCGTCTTCAACGCATCGCGGAAGGCCGGCTTCTCGGCCACCGTCTCGGCGCGCGCGTTGATCATCTTGTAGCCGACCTTCGGCTCCTTGGCCCAAAACGGCACGAGCCCCCAGCGCAGGATCGAGCCGCGCGGCTCGCCCTCCTTGGAGGTGGTGACGGTGACGACATCGTCGCCGGGGGCGACGTTAAACCGCTGACGGATCTCCAGTGATTCACCGAGCGCGAAGCGCGCCCGAAGGTCGTTGGAGGCCGGGGTGGCGAGCGAGTAGCGCCCGCACACGGCTAGGAGCCTGGACCGGCGGCCCTGGCCGCCTTGGCGTTGGCCTGCCGGCGGCGACCCAGAAGGGCCAGCACCGCCAGCACGACGATGATCAACAGGATCCCGACCCACACGGCGACGAGCGTGCTTAGCCCGCCCAGCGGCCAGGCAATCAGCTTGACGATCAGCGTGCCCAGGACGATCAGGGCCACGATCAGCCCGATGATGACCGCCACGCCACGGACCCGCGCGAGCCGGCCGGCGCTGGCCGGCGGGGCGACGAGGCCCATGAAGCGCAGCAGCATCAGCTGGCGGTTGGACGGCGGTGCCTGCCCGAGGCGCTCGACGGCGGCCTTGAGGTCGTCCGGCCGGCGCTCGGCCAGCGCCAGCGAGGCATCGGCCATGCGGCGCAGCGCGATGCGCTCCTGCGGGCGGGCGGACGCGAGCGCCCTGCGGAAGTGCTCGCGCGAGGCTTTCGCGTCGTAGCGCTCGGCGGCGCGGGCGCCCAGGATCGCTTGTGCGGCCGCCTTGAACTTCTGCTCCCGCTCGAGCTCTTCGTCGGAGCGGGTCTCGAGCTGTTGCATGGCAGCGAGTCCACCTTGCTGCTGCATCCGGATCTGGCGCTGCTTGGGCGGCATGTCATACGCAGCCTATCGGGCAGCGTTTGATCTCACCCTTGCCGTTCGCACGTGGCAGGATGCGCCGGATGCTTCGCCGGTTCGCCCTGCTCATTTGCCTCTTCGCGCTGGCCCTGCCGATCCCCGCGCACGCCCAGAGCTCGCCGTTCGCGCCGCTGCCGCCGGCGAGCACGACGCCCGCTCCGACGCCCACGGTGACGACCGCCAACACCTCCACCGGCAACGGCGGCCTTGCCGGTTGGCAGCAGGTCCTGGTCTTCGGGGCCGGCGGCTTCCTGCTGCTCGGCATCGCCTGGGCGATCGTCCGTGACGCGCGCAGCGTCGCGCCGACGATCACCACCGAGGACCAGGTCGAGTCCCGTGAGCGCCGCGAAGAGGACATCAAGCGCCGCAAGGCCAAGAACCGCGCGGCGGCCAAGCGCTCGCGCGCGGCGCGCAAGCGCAACCGCTAGCTGCCGTCGGTCGTCGTGCCCTGCTCACCGGGGGCCGCGACGTAGCCGGTGCCCAGCGCCTTGCCCGTGGCGGCCAGGCACGCGCGGTCGAGCCGGACGAAGACCAGGGACTTGCCCGCCTCGCCCTGAGCCGGGTTGTTGCGACACCACGTGTAGGTGTAGGTCTTGAAGTTCAGCGCGGCGACGAACGCGTAGCCGAGCTCGGCGACCTTCTGGCCGGGGTGCAGCGTCACGTCGCGCTTGATCGCGACGCAGTCGTAGCGGCCGATCGGCTTGCTCAGGACGCGGTCGTCGGGGATGGCGGCCTTGGACTTCAGGATCGGGCCGCAGGCGGTGTGGGAGAACGGGCCGTCGAGCTCGCCGGTCTGCACGCGCGCCTGCGCGTCGGCGGTGATCCGGTGCTCGACGGCGCCGACCAGCGCCTTGCGGGCGGCAAGTTGCTGCGCGTCGGTAGCGCCGTCCGCGGGCCTGAGCTCGCGAGCGGCGCCGCGGTGCGGGGCCTGCTCGCGAGCGATCCGGACGCGCAGCGCCGCGACGCGTCGCGTCTGCTCGACCTTGTCGCGCGCGTCGCGATCAGACCGATCGCCGAGGGCGATCACCGCGATGGTGGCGAGAACGGCGGCCAGGACGGCGGCGACCGTTCCTCCGATCAGCCACCGCCGGCGCCGCTGGCCACGCGTGCGGGCGTAGTAGGAGGTCTGGCAGAAGGGGCAGCGCTCGTACGGCGTCCGTGCCTCGCGTCCGCAGTTCGGACAGGTGCGCAGCGGTGGCTCAGGCGGCTCCTCGACGGTCACGTCCTGACAAAGCGTAGAGATCGTGCAACCGACCGCCGCCGGATGCGTACCTAGTCTTCCGAAGGGTGCGCGAAGGCGGCGGCGAACTCATCCTTGCGCTTGCGCGGTCGACCAACGAACACAAGACCTTCACGCGGCGACCGCTTTCGAGAACCACACTGTGACCCGAGCCATGGCCAGCACCCTGCCTCGCCTGACGCCGCTCCGCGCGCCGCTGCCCAAGCTGCGCCACCTCCGGCGCGAGCGGCTCCGGCTGGCCGACGGCGAGCGGACCACGCTGTACGTCGCGCGCTACGACCTGCGCCGGTTCGACCTGCGCGTCGTCCGCCTCCCGCAGCCCGCGCCGCTGGAGGTCTACTGCCGCGCCAACGGCTTTGACGAGGCGCTGGTCGGCGGCTTCTACCAGCGGCCGGAGCTGACGCCGCTGGGCGAGCTGCGCACCGGTGGCGTTGTGCGCCGCCATGTGCCGTTCACCGCGCCGTTTGACGACGTGCGCGCCTGCATCAACGTCGATGGCTCGCGGGTGGCGATCGGCCGCCGTGGCGACCTGTCCGACGCGCCGGCCGGTGATCTGCTGCAGGCGGGGCCGCTGCTCGTGCGCGGTGGCGCGCTCGTGCACGGCGACGTCGAGGGCTTCTCGGCCGGCTCGCATCAGTTTGACTCTGACATCACCGCCGGGCGCCATCCGCGCGCGGCGATCGGCCTGACGCGTCGCAACGAGGTGCTGGCCGTGGCCTGTGACGGTCGCGCCGACGACGAGGCCGGCCTGAGCATGTCCGAACTGGCCGAGGCGATGGCGGCGCTCGGCGCCGTCCAGGCGATGAACCTCGATGGTGGCGGCTCCACGTCGCTGGTTTGCGGCGGCCGCTTGCGCAACGTGCCGCGCGAGGCGCACGGCATCGCGCTGCCCGGTGGGCGCACGGTGCCGACGGCGATCGTCTTCCGCCGCCGTTAGTCATTTTTCCGGTACGTCGTACAACAAGAGGGTGCGCACGCTCTCCGGTCTGATGTTCTTTCCACGCGGTGGCTCAGCCCATGTCGCTCGTGCGCTGGCGACCGAGCTGCCCGCGAATGGCTGGGACGTGACGTTGGTCACGGGCTCGCTGCCCGGCGGCCACGGCGATGCGCACGCGTTCTACAAGGAGCTCGACGTCCGGCCGGTCGACTTCGGCGCCGGCGACGCGCCGATGCATCCGTCCTATGAGGATCGGCCGGGCGCCAGCGACGGCGTCTTCGCGGCGATCGACGACGCGGGCTTCGAGCGCCACGTCGCCGCGTGGTCGCGGGCCTTCGTGGCCGCCGATGCTGACGAGTGTGACGTCCTTCACCTGCACCACCTCACGCCGCTGCACGAGGCGGCGGCGCGCGTCGCGCCCGGCGTCCCGGTCGTTACCCACCTGCACGGCACCGAGCTGCTGATGCTCGAAGAGATCGCCGACGGCGCGCCGTGGCCGCACGCCGAGGCGTGGGCGCGGCGGATGCGCCGCTGGGCCCAGCGCTCCGAGCGCCTGCTCGTGCTGTCGCCGGGGCAGGTCGACCGCGCGGTCCAACTGCTCGGCGTCGCGCCGGAGCAGTGCGTGCTCAGCCCCAACGGCTTCGACCCCGAGCGCTTCGACGAGCTCGAGGTCGATCGCGCCACGCACTGGCGCCACCACCTTGTGGCGTCGCCGCGCGGCTGGGCGCCGGGCGAAGAGGAGGGCTCGATCAGCTACACCGAGGCCGAGATCGCGCCGCTCTCGCGCGGCCCGGTGGCCATCAGCGTCAGCCGCTTCACCGCGGTCAAGCGGATCGGGCTGCTCGTCCGCGCGTGGGCACGAGCCCAGAACGAGGACCGGCTGCCGGCCGACGCGTCGCTCGTCCTGCTCGGCGGCTATCCCGGCGAGTGGGAGGGCGAGCATCCGGCCGACGCGATCACCGCCTCGGGCGCGCGCAACGTCTTCCTCGCCGGCTGGCACGGCCACGACGAGCTTCCGGCGTTCCTGTCGGCCGCCGACGTCAACGTTCTGGCCTCGGTGCGCGAGCAGTTCGGGTCGGTGCTCGTCGAGGGCATGGCCTGCGGGCTGCCGCCGATCGCCATCAACCGCTTCGGGCCGGCCGACATCGTCACTGACGGCGCGACTGGCTGGCTGGTCGGCCCCGACGACGAGGTCGCGCTGGCGGGCGCGCTGGTCGAGGCGCTCGGCGATGCGGTCGAGCGGCGCCGGCGCGGGCGCCGCGCCTGGCGGGACGCACACGAGCGCTTCTCGTGGCCGGCGCTGGCCGAGGATCTGGCCGGGGTCTTCGACGAGGTGGCCGACGTCGCCGACGGGCGCGTGGCGGAGCGCGCTCCGGTCGCGTGAGGGGCCGCAGCGAGCTGCGCCGCATCGGCGCGCTCTTTTCGCCGTACCGCAAGCCGCTGGGTTCCGTCCTGGCGCTGATCGCGCTGAGCGCCGGGCTCAGCATGATCCCGCCGTTCCTGCTGCGCGAGATCCTCGACCAGGCGATCCCCGATCGCAACACCGGGCTGTTGACCTGGCTGGTCCTAGGGATGATCGCGATCGCGATCGCCACGGGCGCGCTCGGCGTGGCGCAGACCTACCTGAGCAACATCGTCGGCCAGGAGGTCATGCACGACCTGCGGGCTGCGGTCTACCGCCACCTGCAGCGGTTGTCGCTGGCCTTCTTCACGCGCACCCGCACCGGCGAGGAGGAGCTGGAGGACGCCGCGCGCGCCGCCCAGATCCACGACCTGATCGCGTCGCTGCCCGAGGGCTATGAGACGACGGTCGGCGAGCGCGGATACCGGTTCAGCGGGGGCGAGAAGCAGCGGATCGCGATTGCGCGCGTGGTCCTGCGCAATCCGCCGATCCTCGTGCTTGATGAGGCGACGAGCGCGCTGGACACCGAGACCGAGCGGGCGGTGCAGGATGCGCTGGACGCACTGGCCGCCGGCCGGACGACGATTGCAATCGCGCACCGGCTCTCCACGGTGCGCGACGCCGACCAGATCGTCGTCCTCGACGGTGGGCGGATCGTCGAACGCGGAACCCATGAGGAGTTGCTGGAGCGGGGCGGGCGCTACACGGCGCTGCAGGCGGCCCAGCGCGAGGACGCGGCGCAGCAGGGCGAAGAGGCGACGGCGTGAGCGACGACGGCGCGGCGGCCGCTTCCCGGCCGCGGCTCGTCGCGGTCGAGGTGCATGCCGAGCCCGAGGCCTGGCGCGCTGCGGGCTTCACGGTCGGCGACGACGGTCGTTGCCGGATCGGCACGACCGACATGGTGCTTGCGGGTGGCGATGGCGGCTTCGGCGGCTGGACGATCGCGGGCGCGATTCCGGGCGAGGACGGCCTCGACGGCGTCCCCACCGACGTGGCGACCGGCGATGCGCCGGTGCCCGGCACGCCCGCCGCCCACCCCAACGGCGTCACCGCAATCGACCACGTCGTCCTGGCCACGCCCGACACCGCACGGACCTACGAGACGCTCGAGGCGGCCGGCTTTGCGCTGCGCCGCGTCCGTGACGGCGGCACGCCGGAGCACCCGCTGCGCCAGGGGTTCTTCCTCTTCGCCGACGTCCTGCTCGAGGTCGTCGGCCCGCTCGAGCCGGCGCCGAGCACGGCAGATGCGGCTGCGTCGCTGTGGGGCATCACGCTCGTGACCACCGATCTGACGGCCGCCGCCGCACGCTTCGGCGCCGCCCTCAGCGCCCCGCGCGCCGCGGTACAGCCCGGCCGCGAGATCGCCATCGTGGCCCGCGAGGCCGGGCTCGGCGTGCGCGTGGCGCTGATGACGCCGCGTCATTGAGACCGCATCGACACTGACGCCCGGCGCACGGCGTTTTACGGTCATCGGTTCCTGACCGCCGTACTCCGCTGGACCGGACCATGGCGGTCACCGGCAGGCGTCCTCGGCCCCGCACGGTCGGGGGCGCCCTGCCGCCGCATCGTGGCTTGCGCCTTTGCGGATCGGACAGGTGTCCACGCTGGTCAAGATTCGTTCAGGCCCGCGGACCGAGGTTCGATGCGCAGGACAGTGCTTCGTTTTGCTCGCCGCCTGCTCGTCCCGATTGCCGCCTTCGCCGCGCTCGCCATCTCTGCTCCCGCGGCGCTGGCCGCCTGCGCTGACGATGGCGTGTCCGCGTCGGATTCCGGCGCGACCGCCGCAACCCTCTGCCTGCTCAACGAGCAGCGCGCCGATCACGGGCTGAAGGCGTTCAACGCATCGACCACGCTCGACCGGGCCGCCGACGATTACGCGGCCGACATGGTCAAGCGCCGCTTCTTCGACCACGTCTCGCCCGGTGGCGGGACGATGATGGATCGCATCAAGGCCGCAGGCTGGGTGCCGGTCGGCAGCTGGAGCGCGGGCGAGAACATCGCCTGGGGCTCGGGCTCGCTGGCAACGCCGGCCTCGATCGTCGACGGGTGGATGCACAGCGGCGGACACCGCGCCAACATCCTGAACGGCGGCTTCACGCAGATCGGCATCGGCATCGCCGCCGGCGCACCGCAGGCTGGGATCCGCGGTGGCGGCACCTACGTGACCGACTTCACCTCAGGCAACGCGTCGGCGTCGTCCAAGCGCCCCGCAGCTCGCTGCGCCACCCGCGCCCGCGCCGCGCGACGCCACGGCCGCCGCCGGGCGCACATCGCCCTCGTCGGGCACCGCGTCGCGGCTCGCCGCTGCGCGGTCAAGCGCTAGCGCGTTTCGGCGCCGCTTAGCTCGGCGCAGCGATCGTGTAGCGCGCCTGGGCCCGCTTGCGCGCCTTGGCGGCCTCGACCTCGCGGTCCTTCGGCGGCGCGTTGGTGACGAGCTCGGCCAGCAGCCGCTCGGTCACCTCGGTGACCGCGTCGACGGCGCGCGAGAACGCCTCCTCGTTGGCCTGCGACGGCTTGGTGAAGCCGCTGATCTTGCGGACGTACTGCAGCGCGGCGGCGCGCACCTCGTCCTCGTTGGCCGGCGGCGCGAAGTTGTAAAGCGTGCGGATGTTGCGGCACATGCCTTCAGGGTAAAGGCCGCACCGCGACCCGGCTAGAGGCCCGGCGGGTGGCGCGCGACGTAGCCCGCCGCCGAGCGCTGGCCCGGGCCCCAGCGAGAGCCGGAGGCTGAGCGGCCGCTGGTGTCGTAGCGACGGCCGTTGATGACCATGAACGCGTGGCCGGCGTTGGCGTAGATCGTCACGTAACGGCCGCGACCGGGCTTGCCGTAGTGCATCAACTCGCTGGAGTCCAGCGGCGCGCCGAGGCGGCCCATGCCATGCAGGACGTAGGAGATCGAGCCCGAGCAGTCATAGCCCGCGGCGCGGAAGCTGCCGTGGCCGCCGCCGTAGATGTAGGGCTTGTAGGCGATGCGGTTGCCGGCGGCGACCGCGCGGCGCAGGAGGATCACGTGGCGCGGGACGGCGAGCACGCCGCCGCCCAGGCCGGCGCGCTTGAGCACCGGGTGGCGGCCGCGGACGCCGAGCGCCTGCCAGGTGCCGGGGCCGACGATGCCGTCGGCCGTCAGCCCGTGAGCGCGCTGAAAGGTCTTGACCGCGCCGGAGGTGCCCGGCCCGAAGACGCCGTCGGCGCCGATGCCGAGCTTGCGCTGCAGCAGGCGCACCGACGAGCCGCGGCCCTGGACGCGCGCACGGCGCCCACTGCCGCCCACGCCCGAGGCGTGTGCGCGGTGGTGGCGCGAGCGCCGGATCATCGACCACGTCGCGGCGCCGACGATCCCATCGGCGTGCAGGTGGTGGCGACGCTGGAAGCGCTTGACCGCGTGCGAGGTGCCGTGGCCGAAGATGCCGTCGGCCGGCGCGATGCCGAGGTCGCGTTGGAGGACCTTCACGCGCGTGCCGTGGCTCTTGTACTTGAGCGATTTGGCGTCGGCGGAGGCCGAGAAGGAGAGCGCGAGCAGGGCGACGACAAAGGTCGCGGCGAGCAGCGCCTGGACGGGGCGGGAGATGATTGCGGGCATGGTTGGGGCGCCTGCGAGGTGAGCTGTCGGGCTCGCGCCGCTGAGCGGCAGCGCTACGCGGTCATCCGGACCGCGATTCGCCCCGGCGACCGGGTCACGGTCGCAGTGGGTCCCCCGTCCGTTCGCAAGCGAACGATTCGGCGCGTGCGTGGTTCTACCAGCCAAAATCCCTGCACTCCGCAAGATCCCTTGCAGCGACAGGGACGAGGAACTACACGCCGACGCGTCCCAGCATCCGCACGGCGAGCGCGCCGAGGACGAAGAGCAGGCCCGTGATCGCGACCAGCGCCGGCCACGTGTCGGCCCACGTCACGTGGGCGACGAAGCCCTGGCGCACGCCGTCGAGCACCTGGGTGACGGGATTGACCGTGGCGATCGCCCGCATCCAGCCCGCCAGGAGTGCCAGCGGCGCGTAGGCGCTGGTAAAGAGCACGGCCATGAAACCGACCGTCTGCATCAGCGGGGCGGCCTGCTGGGTCTTGAAGCGCAGCGCGACGAGCACGGCGTAGAAGGCGACCGCGGTCGCCAGCCCCATGACCAGCAGCGCGTCGAGCGCCAGCGCGCCGACCCCCGGGAAGTCGACGCCGAGCGCGAAGGCGACGATCAGCAGGAACGTGGCCGGCAGCAGCGCGCGCAGCGCCGCGCTGATCACGATCCCGAGCAGGATCGTCGTGCGCGGCGCGGGGCAGACCATCAGCCGGTCAAACCAGCCGCGCTCGATGTCACGAGCCAGGTTGACGCCGGTCGCCGCGCCGGCAAAGGCCGCACCCTGCAGCAGCCCGACCGGCACGATGAACGTGCGGAAGTCCGTTGCGTCAAAGCCTGGCAGCCGCGCGGCCTCGCCAAAGACGCCGCTCAGCCCGACCAGGAAGATCGTCGGCGCCAGCACGCCCGGCACCGCGGCGCCGGGCACGCGCGTGATCTCGTTCAGCGCCCGGCGCACCAGCGCGCCGATGACGCGCAAGGACACCATGACGCCGCGTGGCGCCTGCTCGAACGTGCGGCCCGGCAGCAGGCGGCCGATTGCCTCGGTGCTCATGCCGTCCGCAGCCTTCCGCGCAGCGCCAGCACCGCGAGCCCCACAAACGCCCCGACCAGCAGCGCCGCGGCGGCGAAGCCCTCGAGCACTGGCGTCGCCGAGATCGATCCGATGATCGGGTCGCGCATGCCGTCGGCGACGTAGCTCAGCGGGTTGTACTCGGCAAACCAGTTGGCAGGCGCCTGCAGCAGCGCGCGCGGGAAGAACGCGCTGGAGATGAACAGGATCACGAAGACCAGCGGAAAGATCCCCTGAACGGTCGAGGCGTTGCGCGCCCGCAGCGCGATCAGCACGCCGAGCGCCGCGAAGCCGGTCCCGGCCAGCGAGCCGATCGCCAGCACCAACAGGATCCCCGGCACGCCGCCGTGGATGGACACGCCGAAGATCACGCCCAAGACCAAGAACCACAAGATCTGCGCTGCGGCGATCGCCGTGCCCGCGAGGATCCGGCCGAGCACGATCGACACGCGCGGGATGGGGGAGGCGACGAGCCGATCGAAGAAGCCGCCCTCGATCTCCAAGGCCGTCGCGATCCCCTGCATCACCCCGCCGAGCAGCAACGACTGGGTCATCGCCCCGGCGAGCTGGAAGTCCAGGAAGCCGTCGACGTGCGGGAAGCCCGGCAGGTTGGTCGTGCGGTGCAGGCCGCCCGTGTTGATCGCCAGAAACAGCGTGGGCATGATCACCAGCGGCGCGAGGAACTGCGGCCGGCGCAGCGCGCCGCGCAGCGTCCGGCGGGCCAGGGCGAGCGACGGGACGGCAATCGCCGTCAGCGTGCTCACGCGGGCACCGGCGCTTCGGGCTCGGCCTCGACCGCGGGCGCAGCGACGTCAGCGCCCTCCAGCCGGTGCCCGGTCTTCTCGGCGAAGACGTCGTCCAGCGTCGGGCGCACGAGCTCGATGCCCTCGACCGCGAAGCCCGCCTCGTCCAGCGCGCGCACCACCGGGGCGATCGCCGCGGCGCCGTCGGCGACCCGCAGCGACACGTGCGCGCCCGGCGTCGTCGCGCACAGCTGCCCGAACGGCGCGACGGCACGACCCGCGCTGTCGGCGTCCGGCGCATCGCCCAGCAGCGTGATGTCCAGGTGCGGCAAGCCGACCTCGGCCTTCAGCGCCGCCGGCGTTCCCTCGGCCACCAGGCGCCCGTGGTCGATGATCCCGACGCGGTTGGCCAGCTGGTCGGCCTCTTCGAGGTACTGCGTGGTGAGAAAGACCGTCGTGCCCTCGTCGCGCAGCCGGCGGACCTCGTCCCACAACGTCGTGCGCGACGTCGGGTCAAGGCCTGTGGTCGGCTCGTCGAGGAAGAGCACCTCGGGCTCGTGGATCAGCGCCATCGCGAGATCAAGCCGTCGGCGCATGCCGCCCGAGTAGGTCGCGACGCGCCGCTCAGCCGCCTGCGACAGCCCGACGCGCTCGATCAGCTCCGCCGCGCGCGGGGCGACCGTGCGGCGCGGGATCCCGTGCAGCGTGGCCTGCAGCTCCATTAGCTCGCGGCCGGTCATCAGCAGGTCCAGCGCTGCCTCCTGGAGCGCGACGCCGATGCGTCGGCGCACCTGGCCTGGCTGCGTGGCGACGTCGAACCCGGCGATCGTCGCGTGCCCGCCCGTGGGGCGCAGCAGCGTCACGAGCATGCGGACCGTCGTCGTCTTGCCCGCGCCGTTGGGCCCGAGGAACCCGTAGACCTCACCGGGCGCGACCGCGAGGTCGATGCCTTGCACTGCTTTGAGGCCGCCGCTGAACTCGCGCTGCAGCCCCACCGTCTCAATCGCTGGTTTGGACACCGGTCCGCATCCTACGAGGCGTCTGCGTGCGACGAGCCTGCGGGCCGTGGGGCGGATGACGGCGCCCGGACCGCGTGGGTCCGAGCGCCTCCGCCCGGTCAGAGGCCACCGCTGTTTTCTAACATCCCAGGACGAGTGTGTATGCCTGGGCGGCGTCACACTCCAGACCACCCGGACTGACCGCCGATCCGAAGACCGGCGCGTTGCCAAAGCTGGGTCCACCACGAGGGAAGACCCTGGTCCAGTGGGCAGCCCGACCGGACGACGAAGAGTAGCCGCTGAAGCCGTCTCGGTCACGATGTCCAGTGCTGCTAGGCTCTGCTACGTACAGGCCGAGGAGAGACCTCGGCAAAGCAGTGCCCGTGTGTCCGCAGTCGTTGCCAAGAAGCATCCTCCGCGTAGCACCAGAGCACCAAGCAGTGGAGGACCAGAAATGGCTACCGGAACCGTGAAGTGGTTCAGCGACGAAAAGGGCTTCGGCTTCATCACCCCCGACGACGGGGGCAAGGACCTCTTCGTGCATCACTCGGCGATCAACAGCGACGGCTTCCGTTCGCTGCCCGAGGGCGCGAAGGTCTCCTACGAGGCTGAGAGCGGGCCCAAGGGCCCCAACGCGGTCAACGTCTCGCAGCTGTAGCACTAGCTCGCTGCACCGGCGCCTGATCGCGCCGACAGAAAGGATCACTCGATGATCCGCCTGATCTGTGGGAACTGCCTGCGTCTTTGGGACGCGCAGTTCCATGGCCACCGCAGCACCTGCCCCCATTGCGGGGGCGCGCTGCGGTCCCACTAGAGGGACATCACCGGCCCGGGGCGTGCAGTTCACGCTCCGGGCAGGGTTCCCTCCCGGTAGGGCTCGTCCACCGAGTCCGGCGTGCCCGCGTACGCCTCGTCCGGATCCGTGGTGTAGGTGATCACGCCTGCGCCCAGCCGCTGGGCCTTGGTGTCCTCCGGGTACTCGCAGTCGGTCTCGACGCCGTCACGGCGTGCGCCGACCATCAGCAGCGCGCACGGCTCGTCGCCGGTATTGGCGAACGTGTGCCGCGTCCACGCCGGACAGTGCAGGAAGTCCCACGCCTTGAGCGCGTGCACCTCACCCTCGATGACGAGGGTGCAGCCGCCCGAGAGCACCAAGAAGTCCTCTTGGCCGTCCTCGCCGTGGTACATCGTCGAGCGCTCGCCAGGCTCGATGACGTGGATGTTGATGCCGAAGTCGGCAAAGCGCGTGCCCTGCGGCTCGAACTTGAGGAAGCGCCCCCAGCCCGGTGCGGCCTTCCAGGTCGCCTCGGTCGCGTTGACGACGAACCACGGCTCGGTGGGGGTGCCCAGACGCTCGGAGTCGGTCATGGTCGCAGCCTATGCTCCCGACCGATGCCGTCTTCCGCACCGCCGTACCGCCGCCGACCCAAGGCGCCGCGCGCCCCTGAAACGCCGGTGCAGGCCCGGCCGGGGGAGGCGTTGGTGTGGACCGACGGCGCCTGCAGCGGCAACCCGGGGCCGGGCGGCTGGGCGGCGATCGTGGTCGGCGCCGGCGGCGCCGAGCCGGTCGAGCTGTCCGGAGGTGAGGGCCACACCACCAACAACCGCATGGAGTACACCGCGGCGCTGGAAGGCCTGCGCTCGCTGCCGGCCGGCTCGACGGTCTGCATCGTGACCGACTCGACGCTGCTGCTGGACTCCATGACCAAGTGGATCCACGGCTGGAAGAAGAAGGGCTGGAAGACGGCTGCCGGCCAGCCTGTCAAGAACCAGGACTTGGTGATGGCGCTGGAGGAGGAGATCGCCCGCCACGCCGAGGTCCGCTGGCACTGGGTCAAGGGCCACGAGACCGGCGCCGAGCACGCCCACAAGGCGCTCAACGACCGCGCCGATCAGCTGGCGGTTGCGGCGGCGCAGGCGGCCAAGGGCTGATCGACGCGCCACGCAAGCACTGAGCTGCGGCGTCGTCGCCATGACCTCCGAGGTCATGGCGACGCCCACGTCGGGTGCATACCGTTGATGGGGTGAGCACCACCGCCGTCCTGTCCCCGCCGGCGCCGCCCGTCGGCATCGGCCCGCTGCTGCGCCGCTGGCGCGACCAGCGTCGGCTCAGCCAGATGGAGCTCGCGCTGGAGGCTGAGGTCTCCACGCGCCACCTCAGCTTCGTCGAGACCGGCCGCTCCAAGCCGAGCCGCGACATGGTGGTCACGCTCGCCGAGCATCTCGACGTGCCGCTGCGAGAGCGCAACGAGCTGCTGCTGGCCGCCGGCTACGCGCCCGCCTATCCCGAGACGTCGCTGGAAGATGCCGAGTTGGGGCAGGTCCGCGAGGTCATCGGCCGGCTGCTGGCCGCGCACGAGCCCTACCCGGCGGTCGCGGTCGACCGGCGTTGGGAGTTGGTCGACGGTAACGCCGGCGTGCCGCTGATCACCGCGGGCGCCGCCGCGCATCTGCTGGAGCCGCCGATCAACGCGCTGCGCCTGAGCCTGCATCCCGAGGGCATGGCGCCGCGGATCATCAACCTCGCCGAGTGGCGCAGCCACATCCTCGGGCGGCTGCGGCGCGAGATCGGCGTCACGCAGGATCCGCAACTGCGCGCGCTCCTGGCCGAGTTGGAGGCCTACCCGGGTGACGATCCTGACGGTGGATCGCCCGCCACCCAGCCGGGGCCGGGGGAGATCGTCGTCCCACTGCGGCTGCGCCACGAGGCCGGCGAGTTGGCCTTCATGTCGACGATCACCACCTTCGGCACGCCGCTGGACATCACGGTCTCCGAGCTGTCGATCGAGGCGTTCTTCCCGGCCGACGCGCACACCGCGGCCGTGCTCCGCCCGCTCGTCTGACCGCAGGACCGCCGGCGCGCCACATCGACGACAGGTTGATCCGGGCCGGCAGGCGCGGCGCAAGGACATGGAGATGCTTCCTCCCGATAGGAGAATTCCATGCATGATGAGCTGAGCGTCGTCGCGTTCGACGGCGATGAGGCGGTGGCCGAGGCCGTCGCCGGGCTGGACGAGGCGGACCAGACCCGCGGTGCGATGTTCCGGCGGGCCGGAGCGGCCGCAGGCGGCCTGGGCGTCGCGATGGCGCTGCTGGGCGGTGGGGGCGTCGCTGGAGCGCGCGAGGGCGGCTCCAAGAAGAACGACATCAAGATCCTCAACTTCGCGTTGACGCTTGAGTACCTCGAGGCGGCGTTCTACGCCGAGGCGCTTGCGCGCGGCGGCTTCTCGGGCTCGGTCTTGAACTTCGCGCAGGTCGTGGCCGGCCACGAGGCGACCCACGTCGCGACGCTCAAGGGCGTGCTCGGTGCCAAGGCCGTTGCCTCGCCGTCGTTTGACTTCAAGGGCACGACCCGGAAGTGGAGCACGTTCCTGCGCACCTCCAAGGTGCTGGAGGACACCGGCGTCGCCGCCTACCAGGGCCAGGCGCCGCGGATCCACCAGAACGCCGTGCTCGGCCCGGCCGGCGCGATCCTCGCGGTCGAGGCGCGCCATGCCGCATGGGTACGCGACCTGCTCTACGCGGGCAAGTCGGTCAAGCCGGCGCCGGAGTCGTTCAGCACGCCGATGTCCATGTCCGAAGTCCTGAGCGCGGTCAAGAAGACCGGCTTCATCAAGTCCTGACCCGGGAGACCAAGATCATGTTCATGACCAACAAGTCCAGGGTCGACCTCAGCGGGGTGCTCGACTTCGACGTCGATGGCGCGCTGCAGGAGACCGCCGACACCGCCCAGCGCCACTCGCGCCGCGGGTTCCTCAAGAGCTCGGGCATCGCGCTCGGCGGCGCAGCGGTCGCCGGTGGGTTGCTGCCGACCGCGGGAGCGATGGCCGCGACACCGAAGGGCGATGTGGCGATCCTCAACTTCGCGCTCACGTTGGAGTACCTGGAGGCCGCGTTCTACGCGAGCGCGCTCAAGCACGCCGGCCTGACCGGCGAGCACAAGCGCCTCGCGCGCACCGTGCACGCCCACGAGGCCGCACATGTCCAGGCGCTGAAGAAGGCGCTCGGCTCGGCAGCGGTCAAGCGTCCGACGTTCGACTTCGGCTCGGCCGTGACCAGCCAGTCGGCGTTCACCTCGACGGCGATCGTCCTCGAGGACACCGGCGTGCAGGCCTACCAGGGCCAGACGCCCTACATCCAGTCCAACGCGGTCTTCAAGGCGGCGATCTCGATCCACCCGGTCGAGGCCCGCCACGCCGCGTGGATCCGCAACATCGGCGGTCAGGCGCCCGCGCCCGACGCGTTCAACCCGGCCCTCACCAAGGACCAGGTGCTCGCGGCCGTCACCGGCACCGGGTTCATCAAGTAGCCAACCCGCCGCGACTCAGCTGTCGAAGCCCAGGCCGAGCCGGTCGAGGGTGCGCAGCCAGGGCCCGCGCCGGCCGCCGTTGCGGTCGGCGCGGGCCAGCTCGCGTTGGGTGAGCGCGATGACGCCGGCACGCAGCGGCTCGGGTGGGAACGGGACGGGCTTGCGGCGGACGTAGTCCAAGGTGGTGGCCTCGGTCGCGCGGCCGTCGAGGAGGTCGAGCCCGACGCGGGCGCCGAAGCGCGTGGCGGCGACGCCGAGGCCGGTGTAGCCGGTCGCGTAGGCGACGCGGCCGCCCAGGGCGGTGCCGAAGAAGACCGAGAAGCGCGAGCAGGTGTCGATCGCGCCGCCCCAGCGGTGGGTGAAGCGCAGGCCTGCCAGCTGCGGGAAGGTCGCGAAGAAGTGCTGAGACAACGCCGCGAAGGTCGGCTCGTGGTCGTCGAGGTGGGCGCCGACCGGGCCGCCGCGCCGGTAGACGGCGTCAAAGCCGCCCCACAGGATCCGGTCGTCGGCGGTCAGCCGGTAGTAGTGAAACTGGTTACCAGCGTCGCCGACACCCTGCCGTCCTCGCCAGCCGATCGCGTCCTTCTGCGCGGCGCTCAGCGGCTCGCTGACCAACACGTAGTCGTAGACCGCGACGACGAAGTGCTTGAGCCGTGTCAGGAGCGAGGGATAGGCGCTGGTGGCCAGCAGGACGCGGCGTGCCCGGACGGCGCCGCCGGGCGTCGTGACGGTGACGCCACCGTCGGCCGTCTTGGCCAGCGCGCTCGCCGGCGTGTGCTCGTGGATCCGCACGCCGGCGGCCAGCGCGGCTTCGCGCAGCCCTGCGACCAAGCGGCCGGGATGGACCAGGCCAGCACCACTGCGATCCCAGACGCCGCCGAGGTAGGTGGGGGAGTCGACCTCAGCGCGCATCGCGGCCGCGTCGAGCACCTCGACGTCGTGGCCGTAGGCGCGCAGCAGCGCCGCCTCCTCCTCCGCGGCCGCGACCTCATGGGGCTCGAGCAGCGCGGTCAGCTCGCCGGTCTCCTGGAGCTGCGCGTCGATGCCATGGGCGACGAGGTCGGCCTTGAGCCCCTCGAAGTTCTCGAACGCCAAACGCTCGAGCGTCTCCATCTCGTCCGGGAAGCGCGCCAGGCCGTTGCCCAGCCCGTGCGTGAGCGAGGCAATCAAGAACCCGCCGTTGCGGCCGCTGGCGCCCGCGCCGACGCGGTCAGCCTCCAGCACGACGACGTCGCGCGCCGGGTCGTCGGCCTTGGCGTGCAGTGCCGCCCACAGCCCGGTGAAGCCGCCGCCGACGATGCACAGGTCGGCATCGACGGCGCCTGCGAGGGGCGGATCGGCGGCGCGCACGGGGAGGTCGTCGAGCCAGTAGGACACCACCTCGGCGTCCTGGTAGGCGGCGCGGTGTGCCGCGCTGGGCGGCGTGGTGGGCCACGGGCGGGGCATCGACCAGCCGACCGTAGCGCGGCCCGGGGGCATCCCCCCGCCACGTTGGCCGCGCAGGTTGCGATCATGGCCTCGTCGTGGACGCCGACACCGCACCCACATCGATCTCGCTGCGGTCGCCCGACCCGGCGCCCGGGCAGCCGCCGGCCAACGCGCTGCCGCTGCACATCGCGCTCTCGGCGCTCGCCGGCCTGGTCGCCACGATCGTCTGGGCGGTCACCGGCGGCGGCTACTACTGGGCGGCGTGGGTCTGGCTCGGCCTGGCCGTGCCGGTCGCCGTCCACGCGATCATCCGCTTCGGCCTCAGCCAACCGGCCAGCGCGCGCCACGGTCTGGCGCTGCACTCGATGGTCACCGGGATGGTCTGTGGGATCCTGGTCATCGTCTGGGGCTTTACGACCGACGGCGTGCGCGGCTTCTGGCCGCTGTGGCCGCTGCTGATCCTCGGCGTGGCGGTCGCCGTCCACGCGCTGGTGATCTACGCCGACCGCCTGCCCGGCCGTGAGCGCGAGGCGCAACTGGCCGAGCGCGTCGGGGAGCTGACCCGGACGCGTCGTGGCGCGCTGGACGTCCAGGCCGCCGAGCTGCGGCGCATCGAGCGCGACCTCCACGACGGCGCGCAGGCACGGCTGGTCGCTCTGAGCCTCCTGCTCGGCCGAACCGAGGAACGCCTCGGCGACCGCCCCGAGGAGGCCGAGCTCGTCCGCCGTGCGCGCGAGGAGGCCAGCGCCGCGATCGGCGAGCTGCGCGATCTGGCGCGCGGAATCGCCCCGCCGGTCCTGGCCGACCGCGGGCTGGCCGCGGCGGTCGAGGCGCTCGGCCGCCGCGCCGCGACGCCCGTCACGGTCGAGGCCCAGGAGCTCACCGCGCGGCCGCTGCCCGTCGTCGAGACCGCCGCCTACTTCGTCGTCGCCGAGGGGCTGACCAACGTCGCCAAGCATGCCGACGGCGCTGCCGCCGTCGTCCGGCTCAGCGAGCAGGATGGGCGGCTGATGATCGAGATCGCCGACGAGGGTCCCGGCGGGGCGGACGCCGACGGCAGCGGGCTGACCGGCCTCCGCCATCGCGTCGAGGCGCTGGACGGCACGCTGACGGTCACGAGCGTCGCCGGCTCCGGCACGACGATCCACGCGGAGCTGCCGTGCGGGCGGTGATCGTCGAGGACCTAGCGCTGCTGCGCGAGGGGATCGTCGCGCTGCTGCGCGAGCACGATGTTGATGTGGTTGCCCAGGCAGAGGACGGCGAGGGTCTGCTGCGGATCGTCGCGGGTCACAAGCCGGACCTCGCCGTCGTCGACGTCCGCCTGCCGCCGACGTTCACCGATGAGGGTCTGCGCGCGGCGATCGAGGCGCGGCGCCGTCAGCCCGGGCTCAACATCCTGATCTTGTCGCAGTACGTCGAGCCGATCTACACCGCTGAGCTGTTGGAGTCCGGCGAGGGCGGGGTCGGCTATCTACTCAAGGAGCGCGTTGGCGAGGTGCGCTCGTTCATGGACGCCGTACAGCGGGTGGCCGGCGGCGGCACCGCGCTGGACCGCGAGGTCGTCTCCGAGCTCGTGCGCCAGCGCACCGGCGGCGCGGGCGACGACGCGCTCGCCTCGCTGACCCCGCGCGAGCGTGAGGTGCTCGAGCTGATGGCCGAGGGGCGCACCAACGCGGCGATCGCCCGCCACATGGTCGTGACGCCCGGGGCCGTCGAGAAGCACGTCACCAACATCTTCGGCAAGCTCGACCTGCCGGCGACCAACGACGATCATCGGCGCGTGCTCGCCGTGCTGGCCTTCCTGCGCTCGGCCTAGGTCGTACGGCCTATCATCGACGGTGCTATGGGCAACAACCTCTCCCGTCGTCAGCGCGAGTCGCGCGCCTTCTCCCTCGTCGCCATCGGTGGCGGCGCTGCGGTCGTCGCCGTCGTCGCGCTCGTGCTCGCGATCGCCGGGGTCATCGGCTCCGGCCTGTTCTTCCTCGCGCTGATCGTCGCCGTCGCCTGCGGGCTGCTGTTCCGTCGCGCCGTGCGCTGACCGCGCGCGCTCAGCTGCTCTGCGCCATCGCCAACCGGGCGAGTGCGGTGATGCCGTCGCGCGAGCCGGCTGACGCGTAGAAGCCGGCGACGTGCGCAAAGACGGCATCCTGCACGCCCGTCGCCGCGGCAAGGTCCTCGCTGCCCAAGCCGCCCCATGCTGACGGCAAGCTCTGGCGGTTCTCAAACGAGCCCAGCGCGGCCGGCACTGCCTGCAGACCCCAGCCGTCGGACTTGGGGTAGATGACGTAGAGCGCCTCGGGCGCGCCGGCCACGACGGCCTCGCGCCACGGCATGTTGCGGTCCAGCTCGATCACGCGTGGGTCCTCGGCGCGGGCGATCGCGTCGAGCACGAGCTGCCGCGCGCGGTCATAGGCCGCCGCGCCGGCGACCTCGCGCTCGAGGATCCGCGTTGCGAGCGCGACGGCCTCCTCGAAGCGCGCGTCCTCTTGGGCCGGCGTCAGCTCCTCGTCCCAGGACGGGTTGAGCGCGGCGATGACGCCGCTGACGCTCATCGCCCGGATGTCGCCGACCAGCGGCTGGGCGATGGTCTGACCGGTGTCGTTGGCGTCGACGCCCTGGACGAGGCGCTCGTCGATCGCCGCGGCCGCGGCCTCGCTGCCGGCGACCTGCGCGCCGAACGCCCGCCAGGCCAAGCCGAAGCTGGCGTAGCGGATGCCGTTGGCCCGCTCGCCGGCGCCGCCCTTCTGATGGTGATCGAAGTCGCCGGTCTCGCGGTCCGAGCGGCCGCCGACGTCGACGCGCGCGTCGGCCGCGGCCTGCACGGTCTCGTCGCGCGTGCGGACAACCTCGACGGCATCGTCGTGGGCGAGGCGCAGCGTCGCCACCGCGAAGACGTCGTCGGCGTGGAAGTTCCCGGGATGCGTCGCGACCCGCATCAGGCGGGTGCCTTGCTCTTGGTCCATTCGGCCTTGTGGATGCGCTTGGCCGCTTGGTAGTCGGTCAGCGCCTGCGCGGAGTCGACGTCGCCGAGCGTCGGATGCCACGGCACGAGCTCCTGGGCGACGGCGATGTTGTAGCGCTTGGCCAGCACCGCGCTCATCGACTTGACCTTCATCTCGCCGAAGCCGGGCAGCGCTGCCAGGTTGGCGCGCAGCTCGGCGGCGGTCGTCGCGTCGGTCCAGACGCGCGCGGCGTCGCCGTCGTAGGTGTCGCGGACGTAGACGGCAAGGTCGTGGACGCGCTTGGCCATCGCGCCGGGGTAGCGGTGGACGGCCGGCTTCTCGCGAAAGACCGTGTCGAGGTCGGCGTCAGCGAGCGCGGCGGCGTCCAAGGCGCCGAGGCGCTCCTTGATCGCCAGCGGGCCCGAGAACGCCTTCTGGACGGTGACCTGCTGGTCGAGGACGAAGCCGACGAGCAGCGCGAACGGGTCGCTCGCGATCAGCGCGTTGGCCTCGTCGGATTCCGTGAAATGCAGGCGATCGGGCACGGCCCGATCGTAGCTGGCACGCGGTCTAGAAGATCGCGTACTCGCGGACCGCGGGCGCCAGCGAGGTCTCAAAGAGCAGGGCCAGCAGGCCGTTCTGGAACTCTGCCGCGAGGCGGCGGACCTCGAGGAACGTCGCCGAGTCACGGGCCGATGCGCGATCCAGGCCGGTGAGCTCCTCACGCGTGGCGGCATCGCCGAGCATCCCAATCCAGCGGTCATAGGCGCCGAGACAGCGCACACCGGCGTCGACCTGGTCGGCGGCCAGGAACGCATCGGCGAGCCGGTCGCTGGCCGGCAGCGCGAGCTGCGCGGCGAGGAACGGCCGGACGTCGGCGCCGCGCAGCGCGTGGCAGCGCAGGATCGGGACCAGGCCGCCGGCGAAGAGCATCTTGCGCGAGGTGCGCAGTTTGGCGTTGCGCAGGCCCCACTTGCGCTCGTCCTCGCGGTGCTTGCCGGCGAAGTCGACGGCGATCGTGCGCCAGTAGCGCATGGTGTCGTTGAGGAAGAACCGCGGCGGCCGGTGGTCGCTGCGCCCCTCGGCCAGATAGCGGTCGAGCACCTGCTCCCAGCAGCGGCGGTGCACGTCATCGCCGACGACAGCCACGGACTCGAGCATCAGCAGCATCCGCTGGGTCAGGTTGCGGTTGTCGTCCTCCTCCAGGCCGATGTGCTCGACGAGATCGTGTCCGGAACTGACCGTGCCGAAGGCGCCTTGCGATCCGGGACGGCGGTCGCCGGCGCCCAGCAGCGAGCGGACCTCCTCGACGTCGGGGCTCAGCGTGTCGCGCAGCGGGCCGTCGACGAGCAACAGCCAGTCGTCGTCGGAGTGCTCGGTGAGCTCGCGCCGGCCCCAGGAGCCGAAGAGGACGACCGCGACATCGTCATCGACCTCTACACCGGCGAAGCGGGTCCGGAGCCGCTCGATTTCGACGTCGGTCCGCGCCCGCGCGGCGAGCAGGTGCGGCAGCCCGTCCACGCTGTGGGCGGCAAGGCGCTCCAGCGCAGACGGCGAGGCGCTCAAGGCGCCAGCGGCGCTTCCAGGATCCACGGCACGTCGCGGCAGCGGCGCAGGACGGGCCGGAAGGCCTCCTCGTCGTCCTTGTGCAGCGAGACGTGGTGGCCGTCGGCGTCCAGCGAGCTGACGTGGAGGTGACGCAGCCGGCAGGCGTAGCGATCCAGCAGCTCGTGGGCGCCCTGCAGCGAGGGATCGACGTCGCGCGCGTGGGCGACATCGAGACACAGGCCGGCGGCCGGCAGTGCGGCGAAGTAGGGGACGAGCTCGTCGGCGGTGCGGCCGCCGGACTTGCGGGAGTCCATGTTCTCCAGCACCAGGCGCGAGCCGAGGCGCCGGTACTCGGCGGGATCGTCGATGACGTCGGGGTGCACGACGATCGCGTCGACCTGGGCGGGCAGGCGCGCGAGCGTGTCGACGAGCTTGGCCTCGGCCATCCGCAGCTCCTTGGACGGCGCGTGCACGCTGAGGTAGTGGAAGGGCAGCGACGCATCGTGGGTCAGGTAGGCCGCCAGGCCCGGCAGCTCGCTCTCTGAAAGCGCGGCGAGCTCGGCCGTGAAGGGGGAGAGGGCGGCCGCGCGCTCGGCCAGCCGGGGCCAGTTGCCGCGGTCTGCTGCCAGGAAGCCGGTCGAGGCGCCGATCGGATGATGGGCGAGCAGCGGATGGCGATCGGTGAGGGCGGCGACGGGCATCATGCGGGCGACGGAGCGTAGGCGACGCCCCAGACGGTTTCGCACGCGCTCCCCGCTCCTACCGGTAGAAGTGCGGGATGCAGACGATCACCTACGAGGTCGACGAGCGCGTCGCCCGGATCACGCTCAACCGGCCGGAGCGCGGCAACGGCCTGACACGCGGGCTCATCGACGAGCTGGCCGCGTGCGTCGAGCGCGCCGACCTCGACCCCGGGGTGCACGTGATCTTGCTCGCCGGCAACGGCAAGGGCTTCTGCGGCGGCTATGACCTGGTCGACTCGGCCGAGGGGCTGGGGCGCGCGGGGGAGGGCGATCGCTCGGGCTCGCCGCTGGATCCGCAGGTCATGGCGGCCAACCACGACCCGCGCGGCACGTGGGACCCGATGGTCGACCACACGATGATGTCGCGCAACGTCCGCGCGTTCATGTCGCTGTTCGAATGTACGACGCCGGTGGTCTGCAAGGTGCACGGCTTCTGCGTCGCCGGCGGGACCGACCTCGCGCTCTGCAGCGACCTGCTGGTGATCGCCGACGACGCCAAGATCGGGTACCCGCCCGCGCGCGTGTGGGGCTCGCCGACGACGTCGCTGTGGGCAGCGCGCCTGGGCCCGCAGCGCGCCAAGCGGCTGCTCTTCACCGGCGATTGCCTCTCGGGTGCCGAGGCGTTGGAGTGGGGATTGGCAATCGAGGCGCCGCCGGCCGATGAGCTCGATGAGCGGGCCGAGGCGCTGGTGGCCCGGATCGCCCGGATGCCGCTCAACCAGCTGCAGATGATGAAGCTCTTGGTCAACCAGCAGACGGTCGCTCAGGGGCTGCCGGCCACGCAGCTGCTGGGCACGGTCTTCGACGGCATCGCCCGGCATACGGCCGAGGGCTACGCGTTCCAGCAGCGGGCGGCGAGTGCCGGCTTCCGTGATGCGGTCCGGGCGCGCGACGAGCCGTTCGGCGACGCGGGCGGCGCGCCGTCGGGCGTTACCGGCTGAGTTGTGCGGGGGCGACGCGCGGCAAAAACAGCCGCGGGTCGTTGGTGGTGATGCCCGCGACGCCGGTGAGCAGGAGGCGCTCGATGAGGATCTGGGAGTCGACGGTCCACGCGTAGACCTCGCCGCCGCAGGCGGCCATCCGCGTCACGAAGTCGGCGTTGACCAGGCGGTGGTGGGCCATCAGGCAGTCAAAGCGGCCGGACTCGATCGCCGCAACGATGCGCTGCTCGAGACGGCGGTTCCAGCGATGGCGGCGGCGCGAGATCCAGCCGCCGACGCTGATGCCGACGCGCACGCTCGGGTCGATCCGGCGCACGCGATCCAGGCAGCGGGCGAACTGGCTGGAGATCAGGCAGCGGTCGATCAGGCCGGCGGCGCGCAGCGCGTCGAGGGTCTGAGCCTCGTAGCCGGGGCGCTTGAGGTCGACGTTGAAGGTGACGTGGGCGTAGCGCGCGTCGGTCAGGTGCGCGAGGCCGGTCGCGAGGTCCAGCGGCTGGTGGCGCCGCGCCTCAAGACGCGAGTGGGCCAGGACGAGCCGGCCGCGATGACGGGTCACGTCGAACTCGATGACGTCTACGTCGGTGGCCAGCGCGGCCTCGAAGCTCGCCACGGTGTTGCCAGGCGCCAGCTGGCCGGCGCCCTTGTGGCCGACCCGCTTGACGGGCAGTCGCGTGACGACAGAGGACATACCCCCTTGATCGACGAAATCGCGGGCAACCTGAATGCCTCAGGGGTGCCCGGTGGCTCTTGACGTCAGTCCATTGCGGGGTCTTGCACCGGCTCGCCGATCGGCAGCCAGTGAAAGCGCGCTTTGATGTCGGCGGGCGCCGAGGCCAACTCGCCCTCGATCGCGGCGCGGCCTTGGCGGAAATGCTTCCAGCCCTCGTAGTGGATCGGGATCGCGGCGCGAGGCTTGATGAGCGTGGTGAGCTCGATCGCCTCCTGCGCGGTCATCGTGTAGCGGATCGGGCCCGAGACGGGGAACTTGACGCCACCAAGATGGAGGATCGCGGTGTCGACGGTGAGGCGCTGGGCGACCTCGCGGACGCCGTCGTAGAGCACCGTGTCACCCGAGATCCAGAGCACGCCGTGCTCCTGGCCGTCCCACTTCAGCGCGAAGCCGACGACCTCGCCGACGATCGGGTGGCTGCCGGGCGGACCGTGGCGGCACGGGGTGGCGGTGATCTCGATCGCCGGCTTGCCGGGCGCTTCCAGCCGCGTCGTGTCCCAAGCCGCGAGCCCGCGCGTGGGGCCACTGTCGGCCAGGCGCTTGGCGCCCGGCACGGTCGTGACGATCGTCCCCAGCTTGGGCAGCAGCGCGCGGCCCGCGGGGTCGAGGTTGTCGCCGTGGTGATCGTGGCTGATCAGAACCGCGTCGATCGTGCCGAGTTGGTCTGCGGAGATCGCGGGGCCGGTGGTCTTGCGCGAGGTGGTGCCCCAGCCAAAGAAGTAGCGCTTGCCGGGCGCGTCGAAGGTCGGATCGGTGAGGATCCGCCAGCCGCCGACCTCGATCAGGAGGGTGGGGCCGCCGATGTGGGTGAGGCGAACGTCCTTCATACGCGTCGGTCCGGGACGACGATCGTCAGGCTCATGGAAGGACCCTATGTCAGATCCGTGACGCGAGTGGTCTGAGGAGCCTTACCGAATTAGGGTTGGGCCATGTCGACCGCCCTCATTCGCCGGCTCCTCTTCGCTGTACCAGCCGTCGCGATCCTTGTAGTCGCGGCCGCGGCAGACCCGGCGTTGGCGACCACGATCACCGTCAACGACGGCGGCGACACACCCGTCGCGGGCGCCTGCACGCTGCGTGAGGCGATCCTCGCGGCCAACACGGGCGCGGCGGTCGGGGGCTGTGCGGCCGGCACGGGGATCGACACCATCAAGATCGCGGTGGCGCGCGTGACGCTGTCTCAGCCCGACTCGGGGACCGCCGACGCGGCGACCGGCGACCTGGACATCGACCACACGCTCACCATCGACGGCGCGGCCGGCGGCACGACGGTCGACGGCGCGCAGCTTGACCGCATCTTCGACATCGCCGGGACCGGCAACGTGACGATGACCGGCCTGACGATCACCGGCGGCTTGACGCCGCTGGATCCGGTCCTGCACGCCCAGGCCAAAAGCGGCGAGATGGGCGGGGGCATTCGCAATGCCGGCGCCCTGACGCTGGCGCTCGTGACGATCACCGGCAACGCCACGGGGTCCGGGGCCGACCTGCCGGCGCTCACCGGCGGCGCCGGTGACGACTTCCCGTCCGGTGGAACGGCTGGCTCGGGTGGCGCCGGCGGTGGCATCGCGAACACCGGCACGCTGACGATGACCGAGAGCACCGTCGACCACAACATCACCGGCAACGGCGGTCATGGCGCGGTGGTCACCGGCGCATCGGACGTCACCGTCGGTCACGGCGGCGCCAGCGCCAACGGCGGCCAGGGCGGCGCCGGCGGTGACGGGGGCGGCGTCTTCGCCGCCGGGCCGACGACGATCACGGCGTCGACCATCACCGACAACGTGACCGGCAACGGCGGCGTCGGCGAGGTCGCGCACGCCGGCATGGGCGGTTCGCCGACAGGGACGAGCCAGGCCGGTGGCCCAGGTGGACGGGCCATCGGGGGCAGCGGCTACCCGGGCGGCGCCGGTGGCGGGATCGCCATCGAGAACCCGGGGTTCTCGCTGACCGCGCGCTCGTTCATCAGCCAGAGCCTCATCGCGCGCAACCGCACCGGCGCCGGTGGCCTCGGCGCAGCGGGCTACGCCGGCGGTGGGGGCAACGCCTCGTCGTCGGGCACGGCGAGCGGCGGCGCCGGAGGCGAGGGCGACGGCGGCACCGGCGGCCAGGGCGGCGCCGGTGGCGGCATCAAGGCCGACGCCGGCGCCTCGTTCGGCCATATCCTGGACGTGACGTCGACGACGATCACCGGCAACAGCACGGGCGCGGGCGCCAACGGCGGCCCCGGCTACGGCGCCCCCGGCGGTCGCTCGCAGGGGACGGCCGGGCCAAACGGCGGTCTTGGCAAGGGCGGGAACGGCGGTTCCGCGGGCACCGGCGCCGGGGTGGCGGTCGGCGCAAGCAACTATGTGGCGCTGATCGGTGACACGGTCGTCGGGAATGCGACGGCCACCGTCGCCGGCCACGGCGGGACCGGTGTCGGCGGCTTCGGCGGCAACGGGACAGACTTCGGCACCGACGGCCCGTCCACGCCCGGCCAGTCGGGCGGCCGCTCCGGCGGCGGCCTGTGGCCATCGCCCAACGCCGCGAACCTGATCGGCACGATCGTCTCCGGCAACGTGCCCGACCAATGCGCACCGGAGGCCGTGGCAGGCCCGACGATCACGAACATCGCCTACCCAGGCGGCGGGTGCGTGGGCGCAGCCGATGTCGATCCCAAGCTCGCGTCTTTGGGCGATCACGGCGGCGCGACGCCGACGTTCGCACTGCCCGCCGACAGCCCGGCGATCGACGCGTTCCCCGCCGCCACCGGCTGCCCGGCGACCGATCAGCGCGGGGTCGATCGACCGGCAGGCGCGGCGTGCGACATCGGCGCCTACGAGCGCTCCGCGCCTGCCGTGACGACCGGGCCGGCGACCGCGACGACCGCGGGCAGCGCGACGGTGACGATGACGGTCGACCGCCGCGCCGGCGCGTCGCAGGCGCACATCGTCTGGGGCACGACGGCGGCCCACGGCGCGCGCACGGCCGACGTCACGGTGGCCTCGGGCGCCGACGTGGCGACGCTCACCGTCACGCTCGACGGGCTGGCGCCGGCCACGGCCTACCACTACCAGGCGATCGCCACGGGAGCCGACGGCACGGGCGCGGGTGCCGATCGGACGCTGACGACGGCCGCGGCGGCCGGTGCGGGATCCGGCGGACCCTCGGGATCGGGCGGCGGCGGCGCCGGCGGATCGGGTGGCGCGGCAGCCGCGACGCCACCGGTGCTCAGCGGCCTGCGGCTGACGCCCGCGGCGTTCCGGCCGGCGACCAAGAGCCACAAGAAGGGCCGCGGCACCGTCATCGCCTACACCGACAGCGCTGCCGCGACGACCACGTTCACCATCCAGCGCAAGAGCAGCGGCGTGCGCAAGGGCAGCTCCTGCATCGCTCGCACCAAACACACGTCCCGCGGCGCCCGTCGCTGCACACGCTGGACGACGCTCACCGGGACGTTCTCGCACCACGACATACGTGGCGCAAACCGCGTCCGCTGGACCGGAGTGCTGCACGGCAAGGCTTTGGGCGTAGGCAGCTACCGGCTGCAGGCCCGTCCGAAGGCGGGCGCCGTGGCCGGCCGGGCAGTGACGCACACGTTCACCGTGAAGCGCTGACCCTGGTGGGGATTTCGTGGCAATGCCCGCTAATCAGCGTTATGACAACTTGGAAATCAACTGACCAGAACTGCGGCGATCTGCGCTGGGAGCGACGTTCCACTCGACGGCGTGAGGATCGCCCCAAGCGAACGCCACACCGAGCCGCCCGCGGATCGGATCGACGTGCGTCGGCGCCCACTGCTCGGTGTCAGCATCGAAGTACGACTTCTCCCAGCCGTCCTCCGAACGCGCGAAGAGCGTGACCCAGCGGCCGGACTCCGCGGTCCCTTCGTTTGATGCCTCGAAGAACGACAGCATCCGGCGTCCGTCTGGCGCGACGTCGACGATCGACTCGCGGCCGCTCGCCATGATCACGTGACGTCCCGGCGTCAGACCCGTAGGAGGCTTCACGCCCTGACGCAGTTGCCGAATCCGGGCGCCGTCGCTTTCCGGCCTGTCCGAGCTCAGGTTGCGCGCACCGCGAAGCAGGACGCTGCCGGCATTCAAGCCGAGCGCCACATGGGCCAGGACGCTGAGGTCGGCGAAGGCCACGGCGGCGACAGCCAGCGCGCCGAACATCATCTCCGCCAGCGGGCCGGCCAGGAGCACCCGCTGGTGCTGCTGGGCAGTGAGCGACGACGGGTCGAGGCAGACCCAGCCCACCGGATCCTCAGACCTTCCGTCCCGCGTCAGCCCCAAGCCGATCCGAACCGGCACGCCCGCAAACCGGAACCGCAGGGCCGGCCCTTCCGGAGCTGCGGCGATCTCATAGATCGGCGTGCCGTACCGGGCAGCGACGATCGCGTGGGCAACCTCGTGCACGGCGACGGCCGCCGCCTGTCCGACGATCATCAGGACGAGATACAGCGCCCATGGCTCCGAGGAGGACGCGTCCATGAACTCCTGGAACCGGGTGAGCAGATCGACCAGCATCGCCACCGTGATCGGCACGTCAACGTCGCTTCTTGCGCTCCTTCTTCGCTGCCTTCAACCGCTCACTGAACAGTGCACCGAACTGCGTGCCGTACTCCGCGGTCATGGTCCGCGCCTTCCAGGCTGCGTCGACCGTCGCCCAGGTTCCGGCCGGCACGCCGTGGCGCGTCGTCGCGTAGGCGTCGGCATTCGCCGGCGCGACACGGTCGAGGATGAGGCCGACCTGGATCTCGACGTAGGTCTCCAGCGTCACGTCGCCGACGGCCGCCGGGTCGCCGGCGCCGACTCTGCGGGCGACAAATGCGTCGACCGCGCGGATCGCACTATCGCCTGCTCCGTTCGATGGCGCCCGGGCGTCCGGCGGCGCCGGACGCGGCGGCGGCTCGGGCGGTGCTGCGTCAAGGCCGGCGCCACCGTTGGCTGCGGTCTCCCAGTCGATGGTGATCCGCCGGCCGTCCTTGTCGATGCCGACCGGCAGGATGGCGCCGACCTCCACGAGAAACCGTGCGTAGTCGGGCGGCAACACGCGTTCGAGACGACGGGTCTCCGCTCCTGTGCCGTCTGCCGGCACGAGCTGCACGTCGAGGTCAAGGTTCTCGGTCGGACCGAAGGCACTTGTCACCGGTGTCACGCGCAGAACGGTGATCGAGCTCGGTGCCCCGGCGTCGATACGTCGCCGCTCATCTCGGCGCCATCGGTCCTCTACCCCTTCGGACGGCGGGTCCACCATCCGCCACGTGCCGACCGTGATCTCTTCGTCGGCGCCGAGACGGCGTCCCCAGTTGATGACGACCTTGTCGTCGAGGACCTTGACGGGAACCGTCGCCCCGACATGGGCGTCGGAGCGCTTCACGCTCAGCCGCTGGCGCACGCCGACGCGTGACGTCCCGAGGCCGGTGCGCACGTCCAGCGCGTAGCGATACTCGGGCTCGGTGCTGTCACCGTCGGTGGTTCGCTCGACGAGGATGCCGACGATCGTCGCGTCAGACGCTTCACCGTTGCGTAGGACGCGCCCCGCTCGACGGCCCACAAGGGTCGGCAGCTCGGGGCCGATGTTCCACAGCAGATCGTCCAGAAGGCCCATGCGGGCAAGCATGACTGACTCGTCGGCTGTGCAGGCATTGCCCGACCGGCCAACGTGGAGCACCGCGTGCCGCGCACCTCGGCCGTTTGCATCCGGCACGATCGCTTTGATGGTCGGCAGATGCCTGCTGCGACCGAGGCCGAACGGAGAGAGCTGGATCGCGTCGGGGCGTTCAGCGACGGCGTCTTCGCGATCGCGATCACGCTGCTCGTGCTCAACATCGACGTGCCCGACGTCCCGGGTAGCGACCTCGGGTCGGCGATCTCCGACCTCTCCGATGACTTCGTGGCCTATGGGATCGGCTTTGCCGTCATCGGGCTGTTCTGGTACGAGCACCACAAGCTCTTCGCGTCGCTCAGGCGCACGAACGGGCGCTTGGTGCTCGTGAACACAGCGCTGCTGGCGCTCATCGCGCTGATGCCGTTCACCACGGCAGTGCTGGGACGCTATGACGAGCCGCTCGCGGTCGCCCTTTACGCCGGCAACGTCGGCCTCACCATCATCTTCAGTGGGCTGATGGCGCTCGTCGCGATGGGCGGCGGCCTTTACGCCGAGCCGGAGCCTGACCCGTCCGGCCGCCGGCGACGCGAGGTGATCATCAGCGCGACCAGCCGGGCACTCGTCTTCCTGATCTCGATCCCGATCGCCTACGAGATCTCCGAATCGCTGGCGAAGTGGTTCTGGCTGCTGCTCCTCGTGCTCAGCGTCCCCGACCGCCGGCGGGCACGGCGACGGGGCCAAGCGTCCTAGCGAGGCCCTCCGCCTCCACTCACTGCGGCTGCAGCACCACCTGCAGCAGCACCTCATACCCCGCATGCGTGATCGGCGACCAGACGACGCCCGCGTTCTGGCTGTCGCCGTTGGAGGTGTGCGAGAGCGTGGTCATGTCTGAGCGCGCGGCGAACCAGACGTAGGCGCCGGGTGTCGTCGTGCCGGAGTTGTCGACGGTGACGATGTCGCCGGCCTTGACCTTGCAGCAGGCGAAGCTCAGCCCGCTGGTCGGGTAGGTGTGGACGCCCGCGTCGTGGGCGGCGAGGGGATACACGGGGTTGGTCGTCGTCACGACCACGACCGTGCCGTCGCCCTGAGGCCGGACGACCGAGAAGCGCAGCGGCAGGTCCACCGGGCTGTCGCCGGTCTTCAGCCGGAACGCCGTGATAGTGCCCGCCGCGGGAACGGTGAGCGCGCTGGTCCAGAACTCCGTGTCGTCCGGCGCGAAGCGATCGGGCAGCGTCACGGCCGTGCCGGTGAGGTCGCTGCCGAAGGTCACGGGATCCTTCGCCGGTGCCAACGACTTCGATCGACGGAGCAAGCGCTTGGCGCAGGACGCGGCGCCGCTGGCGCGACCGGCCTCGACCTTGACGTCGATGCACTCGAGGTCGTCATAGACCTGGTTGAACGGCACGCCGTGCAGCGTGTCGCCGGCAAAGCGCCGCGCCACGATGCTCGACTGCGTCTTGCGCAGCGCGGTCGCCTTGGCGCCGAATGCTTTGCCGGCGACGGCCTTGGCGCCGATCGCCTTCAACGTGGCCCCCACGCCCGCCAGATCCGACGCCAGTCCCTTGGCACCACCGGCGCGCGCCAGCTTGGTGAGGTCGCCCTGGCAGCCGCGCGCGGCGGCGAACCGCGCGCGCACGGCGCTGCGCTTCGACGTGCCGCGCGCCTTCTGGACATTGAGCGAGATGCAGTCGAGGTCGCCGATGGTCCGCGCGGCCGAGACCCCGCCGACCTGGTCGTCGTAGGCGGCGGCGATCAGCTTCGCCTTGGCGGCGTGCACCTGCGCCGGGCTCCCGCCGCCCGACAGCTGTCCCACGAGACTGGTCAGGTCAGCCTTCAACGCATCTGAGGTCCCCGACCCGGCGGCGCCCGCGGGCGGCGCCACCGCCGCGAGCATCACCACCAACAACGACAGCGGTCCGGCGAGATGGCGCGACAGTCCTCTGAGCACGCGCGCCATCTTCACGACTTGGCCGGCGCGCCGCAACCCGGTGCGCCGGACAAGCGACAGCCGCAGCTCAGCCGGCCTTCGGCCGGTAGCTCTGCAGCAGCACGCCGTTGGGCACCTCGCGCGAGGACACCAACTCGAGCGCCAGCTTGTCCGGCGACTCCGGGTAGAACCGCGCGCCGCTGCCGAGGATCACCGGGAAGACCTGCAGGTTGATCTGGTCGACGAGCCCGGCGGTCAGCAGCGACTGCGCGAGCGTCCGGCTCCCGGCGATCAGGATCGGTCCACCCTCCCCCTCCTTCAGCGCGGCAACACCACCTAGGACGTCGTCGCCGATGGACGTCACGTCCTGCCAGTCGCTGGTCTCGACCGCGCTCGACGACACCACATACTTGGTCATCGTGTTGATCTTGTCGGCCATCGGGTCGTCACGATGCGGCCACGCGCCGTAGAAGCTCTCGTAGGTCACGCGCCCCAACAACAGGATGTCGGCGGCGTTCTGCTCCTCGAACTTGTAGGCGCCGAGCTCGTCGCTGAACAGCGGCCCGACCCAGCCCGCATGGGCGTACCCCGCCTCGCCGCCCGGCGCCTCCATGACACCGTCGAGCGAGATGAACTCCGTGATGATCAACTTGCGCATTGCCTGCTCCGTTTGTCGCTTCGTGGTCGCATCATGGACGTGCGGTACGCGCAGAACTCATCGGTTACGCGAGCGCCGCGCGCAGCGCCGGCGACAGGTCGCCCGCCCCCACATCGACCACGTCGTCCAGCCCGAGCCACGAAGCCATCCGGCGCAGCTCGATCGCCAACGCCTCGACGACGTCCGACGCGCTAACACCTGTGCCTGGCTCGGCGTGCGCCGCCTGGACGAGCAGCGCGCTTGCAGCACGGTCGCTCTTGAGATCCACGCGTGCGACCAGCTGGTCGCCCAGCAACAGCGGCAACACGTAGTACCCGTGCACCCGCTGCTCCTTGGGCACGTAGATCTCGATCCGGTAGCGGAAGCCGAAGAGGCGCTCGACGCGCGGGCGCTCCCAGATCAACGAGTCAAACGGCCCCACCAGCGCACGGGCATCGACGCGCCGCGGGACGCGTGCGCCCGGCGCCAGATACGCGGGCGCGCTCCAGCCCTCCACGGCGACCGGCAGCAGCTCGCCCGCCTCCACCAGCTCGGCGACGCGCAGCTTGGACTCGGCGCTCGGCAGCCGGAAGTAGTCGCGCAGGTCGGGCTCGGTCGCAATCCCCATCGACCGCGCGGCGACCCGGATGAGCTCGCGCTGGGCGACGTCGTCGTCGGGCGTCGGGACCGCCAGCACGTCGGCACCGATCACGCGCTCGGGCACGTCGTAGATCCGCTCGAAGCGCCGCCGCCGCGCGCTCGTGATCTCCCCGCTCCAAAACAGGAACTCCAGCGCGCGCTTGACGTTTGACCAATCCCACCACGGACCCTTCGGCGCACGCGGCTCGTCGTGCTCGGCCAGTTGCGACGCGGTCAGCGGACCGCGCTGGCGCAGGTCCTCCAACACGGCGGCCACCAGCTCGGGCCGCTCGGTGGCGATCCGCCGCATCCCACCCCACGCGTCGTCGTGCGCGCGGCGCATCCGCCAGCGCAGATGCGGATGCAGCTCGACCGGGATCAAGGACGCTTCGTGCCCCCAGTACTCGAACAGCCGCCGCGGCGCGTAGTGCGACAACTTGTCCAGCAACCCGATGTCGTACTCCCCCAGCCGGCTGAACGTCGGCAGGTAGTGCGCGCGCGCCAGCACGTTGACCGAGTCGATCTGGATCAGGCCGACGCGGTCGAGCACGCGGCTGCGCAACGCGCGCGTGTCGACGGCGCGGGTCAGCGGCGGCTCGGCAAAGCCCTGGGCGGCGAGCGCGACGCGCCGCGCCTCGGCGGCCGACAGGCGCTCCCGCCGGCGGCCGGCGGGCGGGGAGGTTGCAAGCGAGCGGGACACGAGCGGGTCATCTTGCCGTATGCGTTCTGACCGGATGGTCAGAACCGTGCCCGACCGCACAGATGCGACATCGATCGGTGTCACACTGCCTGATGTCATGAGCCTCGCCCCCGCAGTCACCGAGCCGCTGATCGGCACCGCGCCGCCCTCACCCGCCGGACCGATCGACGAGGCGCAGGCGGCAACCTTGCCCGCCCCGCCGCAGATCGACCTCCCCCGCGTGTCGCAGATGCTGCGCTTCAACCAGCGGCAGATCGAGTTCGTCTTCGGCGCCCGCCGGCGCCACGGCGAGGTCTTCCGGATGCAGGGCATCGTGCCCGGTGGCCCGGTGATCACCTCGCACCCCGATCACGTCCAGTCGCTCTTCACCGCCAAGGCCGACCACGCGGTGTCGCTGACGGGCGAATCGCCGCTGCGCCCGATCGTCGGGCCCAACTCGGTGCTCACGGCGATCGGCCCGCGTCACCTGCGCCAGCGCAAGCTGCTGCTGCCGCCGTTTCACGGCGAGGCGATCGCGCGCTACGAGGAGATGATCGTCGAGGCCACCAACCGCGAGATCGACACCTGGGCGCTCAACAGCCCCATCGCGCTCGCACCGCGGATGCAGGCGATCACGCTCGACGTGATCATGGCCGGGATCTTCGGCATCGACGGCAAGCCGCAGCGCGGGACGCCCGAGCACGGGCTGCGTCGCGCCGTTCGCGGCCTGGTGCAGGCCTCGACCTGGAAGAGCGCGCAGGTCGCCGAGCTCATGAACATCGGCCGCGACGAGCCGGTCGGCATCACCAAGATCGGCCTCGACATCCTCGACCGCCCGACCTACCAGGTCATCCGCGAGCGCCGCCAGGTCAGCGACCTCGAGGACCGCCGCGACATCCTGTCCCTGCTTCTGCAGGCCCGGACCGAGGAGGACGAGGAGCTCAGCGACCGCGAGTTGCGCGACGAATTGCTGACGCTCGTCCTCGCCGGCCACGAGACGACCGCCAACCAGCTGGCGTGGATCTGGGAGCGGCTGGTCCGCACGCCCGCCGCCCACGACCGGCTGCGCGACGCCGTCCGCGGCGACGACGAGGCCCTGTCAGCGCGCATCGTCGAGGCGACGATCACCGAGGGCATGCGCTCGCGACCGGTCATCCCGATCATTGGCCGCCGCGTGATGGTCCCGTGGCGCCTGGGCGACTTCTCCGTGCCCGCCGACACGCCGGTGACGATGAGCATCCTGCTCATCCACCACCGCGAGGACGTCTACCCCGACCCGTTCGCGTTCCGCCCCGAGCGCTGGGACGACAACAAGCCCGGCACCTACACGTGGATCCCCTTCGGCGGCGGCATCCGGCGCTGCCTCGGCGCGGCGCTGGCGATGGCCGAGCAGCGCGTGGTGCTGGAGACGATGGCGCGGCGGCTGGACATCACCTACGTCGATGCCGAGCCCGAGCGTGCGGTGCACCGCAACGTGACGATGATCCCGTCGGCCGGCGCGCGCGTGATCGTCCGCAACCGGCGCTAAAGACGTGCGGCTAGCCCGCCGCCGGCAGGTCGTCGTGGCCTAGCAGCTGCGCCGCGATCGTCGCCTGATCGAAATAGATGCGCTCGATCGCGATGCGGTCGGTACCCGGCTCGAAGAGGTCCGGTAGTACTCCGAGACCGCCTCGGCGCCGTCGTACACGTCGCCGGTCGCGATGATCTCGTAGCGGGGATGGTCGAATGTGTGGAGCGCCACATCGAAGTCGTGGCGGTTCTCAGAGTCCATGTGCTTACGTACGACGGCCTCCCGGCGTGCACGCAACGTCTCGGTCTCAGACATGGGCGCGACCGTAACACGGCAGGCAAGGCGGTCGGCGGCGGTGACACCTATCCTCGCGGGCGTGCCGCTCGCCGAGCTCAGAACCCGCCTGGAGGAGCTGACGCTGGTCGACGAGCACCGGCTCGGCCGGCGGCTGGAGCGCGCGCACCGCCACCCTGAGGACGAGGCGGCGCTGGCGCGGCTGGATCGCGACTTCGCGATCGCCGAGCAGCGGGTGCAGCGGCGCCGCGACGCGGTCCCGAAGATCACCTATCCGCCGGCGCTCCCGGTCAGCGCGCGGCGTGACGACCTGCTGGCGGCGATCCGCGATCATCAAGTTGTCGTGGTCGCTGGCGAGACGGGCTCGGGCAAGACCACGCAGCTGCCCAAGATCTGCCTGGAGCTCGGGCGCGGCATTCGCGGCGCGATCGCCCACACGCAACCACGGCGGCTCGCCGCGCGCACGGTCGCCCAGCGCATCGCCGACGAGCTCGACGTCGACCTCGGCGAGGCCGTCGGCTACGCCGTGCGGTTCAACGACAGCTCGAACGAGCGCACGCTGGTGCGCTTGGTCACCGACGGCCTGCTGCTCGCCGAGATCCAGCACGACCGTCTTCTGCGGCGCTACGACACCATCATCATCGACGAGGCTCACGAGCGCTCGTTGAACATCGACTTCCTGCTCGGCTTCCTGCACCAGCTGCTGCCCAAGCGGCCTGATCTGAAGTTGATCATCACCTCGGCGACGATCGACCCGGGGCAGTTCGCCACGCACTTCGGCAACGCGCCGGTGGTCGAGGTGAGCGGCCGCACCTTCCCGGTCGAGGTGCGCTACCGGCCGCTCGCGCTGACCGAGGACGGCCCCGAGCGTGACCAGCCGGAGGCGATCGGCGACGCGGTCGAAGAGCTGCTGCGCGAGAGCCGCGAGGGCGACGTGTTGGTGTTCTTGAGCGGCGAGCGCGAGATCCGCGACACCGCCGACGCCCTGCGGGGCCGGCTGCGCGACGACATCGACGTGCTGCCGCTCTACGCGCGGCTCTCCAACGCCGACCAGCAAAAGGTCTTTCAGTCCCATCGTCGCCGGCGCGTGGTGCTGGCGACCAACGTCGCCGAGACGTCGCTGACGGTGCCAGGCATCAAGTACGTGGTCGACACGGGCCTGGCGCGGATGAGCCGCTACAGCGCGCGGCTGAAGGTGCAGCGGCTGCCGATCGAGCCGATCTCCCAGGCGTCAGCCGACCAGCGCAAGGGCCGTTCGGGGCGCACGTCGGACGGCATCTGCATCCGGCTCTACGACGAGCAGGACTTCCTCGAGCGCCCGCGCTTCACCGACCCCGAGATCCTGCGGACCAACCTCGCGTCGGTGATCCTGCAGATGGCCGCGCTGGATCTCGGAGCGGTCAGCGACTTCCCGTTCCTGGACCCGCCCGACGCGCGGCAGGTGCGTGACGGCGTCAACCTCCTGCACGAGCTCGGTGCGATCGATCCCGCCCAGCCGACCGGCAAGCGGCTGACGCCGGTGGGCCGCAAGCTCGCGCGGCTGCCGGTCGACCCGCGCATGGCGCGGATGATCCTCGAGGCCGACCGCCTGCGCTGCGTCGAGGAGGTCATCGTCGTCGCCGCGGCGCTGTCGATCCAGGATCCGCGCGAGCGCCCGGTCGACCACCAGGCCCAGGCCGACCAGCTGCACACCCGCTTCAAGGACGAGCACTCGGACTTCACGTCCTATCTCAACTTGTGGTCCTACGTGCGCGAGCAGCAGCGCGAGCTATCGGGCAGCCAGTTCCGTAAGCGGCTCAAGGCCGAGTACCTGCACTTCCTGCGCGTGCGCGAGTGGCAGGACCTCGTCGGTCAGCTGCGCCAGGCGGCCAAAGAGGTTGGCGTCAAGCGCAACCAGGAGCCGGGCGAGGTCCAACACATTCACCTTGCGTTGCTCTCGGGCTTGTTGTCGCACATCGGGATGCGCGATGTCGCGGCCGCGCCCATCGGCCAGAGTGGCAAGCGCGACGGTCGCGGGGGTGCGGGGCGCGACTACCTAGGTGCGCGCGGCGCGCGCTTCTCGATCTTCCCCGGCTCCACCCTGGCCCGCAAGCCGCCCAGCTGGGTGATGGTCGCCGAGCTGGTCGAGACCGCGCGGCTCTTCGGCCGCACCGCGGCTCGGATCGAGCCGGCCTGGATCGAGCCGCTGGCCGAGCACCTCGTCAAGCGCACCTACTCCGAGCCACGTTGGGAGCGGCGCCGCGGCGAGGTCGTGGCCACCGAGCGGGTCACGTTGTACGGGTTGCCGATCGTCGGCGGCCGCAAGGTCTCCTACGCGAAGATCGATCCGGAGCTGTCGCGCGACCTCTTCCTGCGCCGTGCGCTGGTGCAGCGCGACTGGGACACGCGCCATCGCTTCTTTGCCGACAACGCGCGGGTCTTGGAGGAGGTTGACGCGCTGGAGCAGCGCGAGCGGCGCCGCGACGTGCTGGTCGACGACCACGCGCTCTATGACTTCTTAGACGCGCGCGTGCCGGCGGAGGTGGTCAGCGCCGCCCACTTCGACCGCTGGTGGAAGGAGGCGTGTCGTACCGACCCCTCGCTGTTGACCTACACCTTGGAGCTCCTCGTACGGCCCGAGGCGCGCGACGCCCTGAACGGCGTGGGTCGCCCCGACGCCTGGCGCCAGGGTGAGCTGGTGCTCCCGTTGACCTATGCCTTCGAGCCCGGCAGCGAGCATGACGGTGTCACCATCCACGTCCCGCTGGCCGTCCTGCCGCAGTTGCGCGCGACGGGCTTTGACTGGCTGGTGCCGGCGTTTCGCGAGGAGTTGGTCACCGCGCTGCTGCGTGGCCTGCCGAAGGAGTTGCGTCGCCCGCTGGTGCCGGTGCCCGAGACGGCAGCGCTTGCCGTCGAGCGGATGAAGCCGCGCTCTGGCCCGCTGGTCGAAGTTCTTGCACGCGAGGTCTCCAGCATCAAGGGTGCGCTCGTTCCAGCCGCGGCCTTCGATCCCGATGCCCTGCCAACCCATCTCAAGATGACGTTCGCCGTCGAGGACGAGGCCGGCGCGCTGCTGGCCTCCGGGACCGAGCTCGCCGCCGTGCGCGAGCAGGTCCGCCCGCGGCTGCGCGCTGCGCTGTCGGCGGCGACCGCCGAGCACGAGCACACCGGGCTGACCTCCTGGTCGATCGACGTCCTGCCGCGCGAGATCGCGCTGCGCGCCGCCGGCGAGACAGGCCGCGCCTTCCCGGCGCTCGTCGACCGCGGCGACCGCGTCGACGTCAAGATGATGGAGTCGCCCGCGGCGCAAGGTGCGGCGATGCGCGCCGGCACGCGCCGTCTGCTCCTGCTGACGATCCCCTCCCCCGCGCGTCACGTCGCCGGACAGCTCGGGAACCGTGCGCAGTTGCTGCTGGCCGCGGCGCCGCATAGAAGCCTTGCCGCGGTCATCGACGACGCGACCGCCGCGGCTGCTGACGCGCTCATGGACGAGGCCGGCGGACCGGCGTGGGACGCTTCTGGCTTCGCGCGGCTGCGCGACCATGTCGCGGGCTCGTTGGCGGACCGGACCGTCGCGATCATGCGCGACGTCCTGGCGATCCTCGACGCGCGCGCCGACCTGCACCGCCGCATGGAGTCGATGGTCGCGCCGCCGCTGCGCGACGCCCGCCAGGACGTCGCCGAGCAGCTCGGCCATCTCGTCTACCCCGGCTTCATCACCGCGACCGGCGCCACGCGCCTTCCCGACATCGTGCGCTACCTCCATGCCGCCGACCGCCGGCTGGAGCGGCTGCCCGACGCGGTCGCCGTCGATCGCGACCGCATGAACGCGGTGCGGGCGCTTGAGGCCGAGCAGCGTGAGCGGATCAAGGCCTACGTGTCGCT
Source organism: uncultured Conexibacteraceae bacterium (assembly GCA_963836485.1). Taxonomy (GTDB): domain Bacteria; phylum Actinomycetota; class Thermoleophilia; order Solirubrobacterales; family Solirubrobacteraceae; genus Baekduia. The sequence continues at coordinate 96,279 of CAWIJS010000016.1, forward strand.
CGGGCGGCTGGTTCCCGCACCGGTGTTCGAGGCAGGATGGCTCTTGCAAGAGCTGCGTGTCAGCCACTTCGCCCAGGCGCTTGGCGTGCGCGGACCCGTCAGCGCCAAGCGGATCCGCAAGCTGCTCGACGACGCGCCGGCGCCCTGAGCCCCATCACCGGCCGCCCCACGGGCGCACGCGCGGGATCCAGCCGGGGACGGCCTGGCGGTAGGCCTCGTAGCGCGCGCCGAAGCGGCGGGCCAGCCGCGGCTCCTCGACAAGCGCGACAAGCGTCGCCATCGCGGTGAGATACGCGGCGGCGGCCACGAGCAGCACGGGCTGCGCGAAGGCGAGCGCCTCGCCGACGATCATCGTCGCGGTCGCGACGTACATCGGGTGGCGCACGTACCGGAAGGCGCCGCCGACGAGCAGGTGCGCGGTGGGTGCGACGGGCGACGGCGTGCCACCGCCGTCGCGGACAAAGCGGGTGAAGACGTCGAGCAGCACCGCGATCCCGGCGAGCATCAGCAGCCCACCGAGGACGCGCAGCACGATCGGCCAGCCGTCGATCTCGCTGCCGGCGACGAGCACGAGCAGCCACGGCCCGAGGCCCGCCTCCAGCCCGGGACCGGCGAGGAAGAACGCGATGCTTCCGGCGGTGGCCCGGGTGCGATGCACGCGCTGCATCCTGCCGCAAGCTGCGTCTCGTACGCTGCCTGCAATGAAGCAGCTCCTGCGCCCGCTGTTTGACCGCATCGTGATCAAGGAGCTCGAGCCCGAGCGCTTCCGCCGCTCCGGACTGCTCGTGCCCGCCGGCTCCAACGAGCCGCCGCCACAACACGGGATCGTGCTCGCCGTCGGCCAAGGCCTGGACTGGTGGGAGCACGTCGGCGTTCGGATGCCGGTCGCCCCCGGCGACCACGTCGTCTTCCCGGCAAGCGCCGGTGCGTGGATTGAGGTCGACGAGGAGCGGCTGCTGGTCTGCCGGGTCGGCGAGATCCTCGGTGTGCTTGAAGAGGTGCGCGAGCCGAAGGCCGAGCGCGTTGACGCCGACGCTGAGGAGCCGCCGACCTAGGGCCGCGCGCCGGTGCGGCTGACCGCGCGTGCGCCCATCGCGCAGGCCGCCGTGAGGGCCGTGCGCGGATCCGCTCCGGCTCGTCGCGCCGCCAGCCAGCCGGCGGCGAAGGCGTCGCCCGCACCGGTGGTGTCGACCACGCGGTCGAGCGCCGGCGCCGCCGAACGGATGACCTCACGGCCGTCGGTCCACAGCGCACCATCCGCGCCGAGCGTGACGACGACCTCGCGCACGCTCGCGCGCCCCACCAGCGCTCGGGCTGCCGCCTCTGGCTCCTCCTCACCGGTCAGCACGCGTGCTTCGTCGAGATTCGGCAGCAGCAGGTCGACCCCGCCGATCCAGCCCAGCACGCGCTCGACCCCACAGGCCACCAGCGGCGCCGCCGAGGCGGGATCGATCGAGATCGTCATGCCCGCCTCGCGCGCGTGGTCCAACGCGGCGAGCCCCGCAGCGCGCGGGCCGTCGTGCAGCAGCACATAGCCCGACAGGTGCAGATGGCCACCCGCCGCGAACAGCTGGGCCGGGAGGTCGTCGGGCGCCAGGGCGAGGTTCGCTCCGCGGTCGGGCAGCATCGTCCGCTCGCCATCGACACCGATCACGACGACGCAGGTCCCGGTGGCGCGGTCGTCATCCACCGCGACATGGACGTCAACTCCCGCGTCGCGCAGCTCGGCCACCGCGCCACGACCTGCCACATCGGCACCCGCACGCGCGACCAGCGCAACCGGCACACGCTCGGACGCCAGCCACGCCGCGACGTTGGCCGCCGCCCCGCCACCCGTCCAGCGCACGCGCGCGTCGGTGTCCGACGCGTGCGCGAGCGACTCGGTCGCCGCCGCGACCACATCGACCATCACATCGCCGACGACGACGATCGGGCCCGGCGAGCTCATCCGCGCGCGACGACCGCGCTCGCGATCTCCCCCGCCAGCCGCGCGTTGGCGAGCACGAGCGCGACGTTGGCCCGCAGCGACTCACCGCCGGTGCCCTCGTGAAAGCGCGCGAGCAGGAACGGCGTGACATCGCGGCCGACCACGCCTTCCGCCGCCGCGGCGGCCAGCGCCTCGCGCAGGACCCGCTCGTGGAGCTCGGGGTCAAGTTGTTGGTCTTCTGGCAGCGGGTTGGCAATGACCATCGCCGAGCCCTCCAACCCCAGCTCGTCGCGCGCGCCAAGCACCGCCGCGATCTCCTCCGGCGTGTCCAGCCGCCACGGCAGCGTGTGCCCGCTGTCGGTGAGATAGAAGGCGGGGAACTGCTCGGTCCGATAACCGGCGACCCCGATCCCCAACGTCTCCAGCCGCTCCAGCGTGGCTGGGATGTCGAGGATCGACTTCACGCCCGCGCAGACGACGCAGATGCGCGTCCGGGCGAGCGCGACGAGGTCGGCCGACTCGTCCCACGTGTCGGCCGCCTCACGGTGCACGCCGCCGAGCCCGCCCGTCGCGAACAGCCCGATGCCCGCCTGCGCGGCCAAATGCGCGGTCGCCGCCACGGTCGTCGCGCCGGTCGCCCCGCGTGCCGCGGCGATCGGCAGATCGCGTGAGCTGCATTTGACGACGTCATCGCGCGTGGCGATCGCTTCCAGCGCCGCGTCGTCGAGTCCGATGCGGACGGTGCCGTCGACCAGCGCGATCGTCGCGGGGACCGCGCCGCCGGCTCGCACCGCCGCCTCGATCTGCCGCGCGATCTCGGCGTTCTGCGGCCGCGGCAGCCCGTGGGCGACGATGGTGGACTCCAGCGCGACGACGGCTCGGCCGGCGGCCAACGCTTCGGCGACCTCGGGGACGACGGTGATCATCGCCGCGCACGCTAGCGCCGACACCACGGTTGGGCGCGCCCGCACGCGGGCAGCCGTCGGTCCATGCAGCAGCCCTACGTCGATCGCGCCGACGCGGGTCGCCGGCTGGCGCCGCTGGTCGCCGCCGCGCTGGGCCGGGCCGAGGCGGCGCCGCTCATCCTCGCCCTCCCCCGCGGCGGCGTGCCCGTCGGCGCCGAGGTCGCAGAAGCGCTCAGCGCACCGCTCGACGTCCTGCTTGTGCGCAAGCTCGGGGTGCCCCAGCAGCCGGAACTGGCGTTCGGCGCCATCGCCTCAGGCGGCGCGTGGGTGCTCAACGAGGAGATCGTCGTGGCGGCGGGCCTCGGCGACAGCGAGATCGCACAGGTGATCGACGAGCAGGAGCGCGAGCTGCGTCGCCGCGAGCTGCGCTACCGCGGCGACCGGCCCGCGCCCGCCGTCGCGGGCCGCACGATCGTGGTCGTCGACGACGGCCTGGCCACCGGCGCGACGATGCGCGTCGCCGTTCTGGCCCTCCGTAACCGCGGCGCCGCGCGCGTCATCGCCGCAGCACCGGTCGGCTCCGACGAGGCTTGCGCGCTGGCCGACGCGGACGCCGACGCCGTCGTCTGCCCGCTTGTCCCGCGCCGCTTTAAGGCCGTCGGTGCCTGGTACGCGCACTTCGACCCGGTCGCTGATGAGACCGTCAGCGCGATCCTCCAGCGAGCGTGGGCCAGGTTGGTCAGCTGACCAGGCGATTTCAGGTCCGACCTGCGCGGCCGACCACCGAGGGGGACATGGCACGCATTCTCGTAGTTGACGACGCAGCCTTTATGCGCCGCATGGTGTCCGACGTGCTCACCAGCGGTGGGCACGAGGTCGTCGGCGAGGCCGCCGACGGCAACGAGGCCGTGGAGCGCTACCAGGAGCTCCGCCCCGACGTGATGACGCTCGACATCACGATGCCCGAGAAGGACGGTCTGACCGCCCTGCGCGAGCTGATCGCGATCGATCCGGGCGCCACCGTGGTCATGTGCTCCGCGCTGGGGCAGGAGTCCAAGGTGCTGGAGGCCGTCAAGGCCGGCGCCAAGGACTTCATCGCCAAGCCGTTTGAGGCCCAGCGGGTCCTGACGGCGATCGAGAAGGTCACGGCCTAGCGCGTCCCCCGGCCGCGCTCGCTGTCCTGCAGCGCGGGCGAGCCTCAGGCCCAGGCGGCGAAGCGCACGAGCTGCTGCTCCACGCCGGCGCCGCGGCCCGCCAAAACGCACGTGTGGCCGTCACGCTCCCAGGTGACGACCGTCGCGCCGTCCCGGCGCACGATCGCGAGGTCCACGCCACCTGCCCGCACGTGGCGGGCTCCAGCAGGCGGATCCAGCGGCTTGCCGTCGACGATCGTGTAGCCGACGTCGCCACGCGGGCCACGGTAGACGACGGTCATCGCGTCGCGCCCCGAGAGCCGATCGCGCCGGGCGCCCGTCGTCTTCCACTTCGGCCAGGCATAGCTGTAGTTGGGGAAGGTGATGCCGCCGATCCGCTCACGCACGACCTGCGTGTCGACCGGATCGATCGCCGGTGCCGGCGCCGTGGCGGGTGCCAGTGCCAGCGCAACCGCATCGTCGACCGAGGGCGCGCTCGAACCTCCACCGAGACCGACGAGCAGCAGCACGACCGCGGCGATCGCCGCCAAGCCGAGGCCGCCAAGCGCCGGCACCGCGAAACGCCGCCGGGTGGCGGTGCTCTGCTGCGCGTCCGTCAAGCGCATCCGCAACGTCGCAGGCGCCTCGATCTCTCGTGCCAGCTGCTGGATGTGGCGGCCGATCGCGGCGCTCTCGGCGTCGTCGGGCAGCGGATCTTCAGGCGGAGGCGGGGTGCGGTAGGCGGTCATCGGTGTGGGGTGGTGTCGCGGACAGGTTCGCCGAGCGTCGCCGACAGCGTCTTGGCCAGGCGCGCGCGACCGCGGTGCAGGCGGGTGGTGATCGTCGCCTCCTTGGTGCGCAGCGCACGGGCGGCCTCGCGGTAGCTGAGCCCGACGATGTCGATCGCGACGACGGCGTCGCGCTGGTCGTCGGGCAGCGCGGCGATCGCCCCGAGGAGCTCGCTGACCTCCAGCGCCGCCTCGGGGTGGCGCGGGTCAGACGCGCGCGGCAAGCCGTCGCGCTCGTCGTCGAGCTCGAGCGGCGCGAGGCGCCGGCTCTGGGTGCGCAGCCGGTTAAGGAAGGTGTTGCGAAGCACGCGCAGCAGGTAGCCGAGGTCATCGTCGTGGCGCAGAAACCGCGGGCGGGCCAGCACGCGCGCGTAGGTCTCCTGGACGAGATCCTCGGCGTCGTGGCGGTTGCCGCACAGCGCCAGGGCAGCCCGATACAGCCGGTCGACGTGATCGCCGAGCCGCTGGGGATCCAGCGGGCGCTGACCCTCGTCGGGCACGCCACGGACCGTAGCCGCGATGACGCCCTGCGTCGAGGCCGTGGTCACTGAACCGTGAGCGTCCCTTCCATGCCCGCGGCGCGGTGACCGTCCACGGGGCAGAAGAACGTGTACTTGCCGGGCTTGAGCTTCAGCGTCACCTTGGAGGTGCTGCCGGGTTGGGCGATCTGGCCCGACGCAGCAACGCCCCCGGGGCCCTCGACCGAGACCGCGTGCGGCTGGCTGTTGCCGCTGGGGTTGTCCATCGTGATCGTCACGGAGCCGGCCTTGGCCGTCAGCGCCTTGGGGTCGAAGGAGAGCCCGTTGCTCTCGTCGGCCTTGAGCGCGAGCTTGCCGCCGGAGGAGGCCGCGGGTGCCGCGGCGGGAGCGGTGGTCTTGGCGGGCGCCTGGCTCCCGTAGCCCCCGCCGCCACCGGACGATGATGAGCCCGACGACGAACCCCCGCCGCAGCCGGCCATCAGCCCGCCGGCCACGACGAGCGCTGCGATGGAGGTGAGGAGGCGGGTCATATCTGCAGAGACTCCGCACCGTCGGGATCCTTCCCGCACGCGAGACACGCACGATTGCTTCGCTTTCGGCGCCGTTGCGAAGTAGCTTGCGTCATCACATGGAGAACATGGTGCGCATCGGCGCGGCAGCCGCCGCCTTGGGCCTGAGCGTCGACACGCTGCGTCGCTGGGAGCGCGACGGCCGCATCACGTTCGAGCGCCACGGCGGCCAGCGCTACCTGCCCGCCGCCGCGCTGGCCGGCCTGCTGCGCGAGCGCTCCTCACGGGACCGCACCAGCGCCCGCAACCGCCTGCTCGGGCGTCGTCGTCGCCGTCCAGCGCGACGGCGTCATGGCCCAGGTCGACATGGCCTGCGGCCCGTTTCGCATCGTCTCCCTGATGTCGCGCGAGGCCGTCGACGACCTCGATCTGCGCCCCGGAATGACCGCGACGGCCGTGATCAAGTCCACGAACGTGATCGTCGAGCGGTAGCAGCTACCGGGCTAAAGCTGGCTGTGGTTGGGCGGCAGCACGTCGGCCAGCTCGTAGGCGGCGATGTGGTGGTACTTCCAGTCCAGCGGGTCGTGGACGCTGTGGGTGCGGGCGTTGCGCCAGTGGCGGTCGAGGTCGTACTTCGATGCCGTCGAGGAGGTGCCGCAGAGCTGGAAGAGCTCGCTGGCGACCTCCACCGCGACCTCTGACGCGAAGGCCTTGGCGCCGGCGACGGCCAGCGAGCCGCGTGCGGCGGCTCGGCGTCGGCCGGCACCAGACCGATCGCGTCGAGCACCGCCGCCGCGTCGGCCAGCAGCGCTTCGGCCGCCCGCACGCGCGTCGCCGCGCGGCCGTAGCGGTGAAGGACATGGGGATCGTCGGCGGCGACCGCGCGCCGCCGCGCGCACCGCCTCGGTCGACGGCCGCGCCTTCTCGCGCAGGTAGGCGTGCGTGTCGCGCAGCGCGCCGCCCGCGATGCCGACCTCGATCGCCGCATGCACGAGCTGCGCCCGCGCGCCGAGCTGCTGGGGCACCTCGTAGGCGTGGGCGTAGTCGAGCACCAGCGCGGGATCGAGCGCGACGGCATCGAACTTCGCCGTCCCGCTGATCGTCGCGCGCTGGCCGAGGACGTCCCAGTCGCGGTCGACCGTCACGCCCGGCGCGTCGCGCGCCACGAACGCCGCCACCAGCCGGCCGTCATCGTCCAGCGCGCTGACCGCGATCCAGCGCGCCGTCAGCGCACCGGTGCAGTAGTACTTGGTGCCGTCGAGGACGCCGCCGGCGATCCGCGCACCTTCAGATCCTGCGCGTGCTGTCCCCCGCGCTCGGCCAGCGCGTTGCCGATCCGCGCGCCGGCCAGGACGTCACCGAACAGCCGCGCGCGCTGCTGCTCGCTCCCCCACACCGCCAGCACGTCGACGAACAGGTAGTGCGCCTGCGGGACCTGCGCGATCGCCGGGTCGACGGCGGCGAGGATCCGGGTCACCTCGGCCAAGCGTCGCCATGCCCAGCTCCGGCCCGCCGTTCGCACGCGGCACGGTGATGGCGAGCAGCCCGCTGGCGTCGAGCGTCGCCAGCGCCTCGGCCGGCACGACCTCCGACCCGGCGCGATCGCGCGCGACCACGCCGTGCGCCAAGCGCCTCCGCCACCGCATGGGCGGCGGCGACGGCCTCCTCGTGGGTGTGCAGGACCGGGACGGAGACGGCAGGAAGGGACACGCCGGTCAGGATGCCACCGCTGCCGGTTTCGTCAACCGGTCGGCGCGGGATTCGCCGGCTCGGCGCGCAGCTGCGGGAAGCTCGTGCTGTGGCCGGGGTAGGCGCCCTGGACCTTGCAGGGCGGGGCGGCCACAGCGTCACCGCTGTCGGCCCGGAAGACGTAGGGCTGGATCAGCGGCGCCACCGTGGCGGGGTCGGCCGTGGTCGGGATCGCGACGTTGCCCACCGGGCACGGGCCGGTACCGAAGATCGAGCCGCCGGACTTCAAGGAGTCGACGAGCGAGCCCGGCGCCGCGTACGGGTTCAACCGCGAGGTGCCGAGCGGGCGCGGGTAGTACGCCAGCGACTCCGGGCTCAGGAACTGCGCGAGCCGCAGGTAGCGGACGCTGCTGTCGGTGCCCGCCAGCGTGCCGAAGCTCGCGTTGGACTCGGCCCCGATGTCGAATGCCTCCGAGGCGCCAACGGTGTTGGCCAAGAAGCCCGTGACCTCGTGCTTGCTCTGAGAGACGTGATCGATGATCGGGTTGACGTTGCGCAGGAACGGCTGGAACGCGTCGAGCAGCTGCGGGAAGTTGCCGAGGATCCGATTGAACACCGGCAGCCCCTTCTGCGATGCATCGACGACCTGCTTGAGCTGGCTGAAGAAGCCGTCGAACTGCGGCGCCACCTTGTTGAGCGCGTCGAACGCCGGGCCCATCGCCGTTGCCGCCGGCTGCAGCTGACGCACGACCGGCTGGGCGTGGTTGCCGAACTCGGTCAGCTGCGGCAGCGTTGCGCTGCTCTCGCGCTCAAAGCGCGGCAGCCGCTGGAAGATCTTGGCCAGGTCGTCGTTGCGAGCGGCCGTGACGGAGAAGAGCCGCTGAGAGTCCGTCACCAGACCGCGCAGCTCCCCCTCGCGTTCGCTGATCGCGTCAAAGACCTCGCCCGTCGAGGAGATCGCCTTGCTCGTCGCCGCTTGCTGGGCGTCAAGCGTCTCGAACAGCCGCTCGAACTTGTCCGTGAAGCCCGGCAGCTCGCCGAAGAACGCGTTGATGTCGGCGCCACGCCCCTGCACCGCCGCGGCCTGGGACTGCATCCAGGTCTGGAACGCCTTGCGCGTCGGCGCGTCGAAGGTCGCCAGGATCTCGTCGAGCTCGACGGTCGGCGCCACGTGCCCGGCGTTGAGCGTGCCGCCGTCGGGGACCTGCGGGCCCTTGCGATTGCCGGGCGTCAGCTCGACGTAGGTCTCCCCCAGCAACGACTTCACGCGCAGGATCGCCTTCGTGTTCTGCGGGATCGGCGCGAACTGGTGCTCGAGCTGGATCGTGGTCATCGTGCGGTTGCCGTCGGGCTTGAGCTTGACGACCTTGCCGACGCTGACGCCGGAGATCCGGACGTCGGACTGGTTGGCCAGCTGCGTCGCCTCCGGGAAGGCGATGTGGAGCTCATAGCCCTTGGGGCGCAAGGGCGACGAGCCGCCGAAGGCCATCCAGAGGTACAGGCACGCGCCGAAGCTCGACAGCGCGAAGATCGCCATGACGGCGATGCGGCCGAAGGTGGGGACGGTCTTGATCACTTGACACCCGCCCCACAAGATCCGACCGGCGGCGTGTCGAGCAGCTGCAGCGTCGTCGCCAACGTCGGGTTGTCCTTGATGTTCTGCGCCGTCTTGCCCAGCAGGTCGAGCGTCCCGCAGGGGAACAGGACCAGCGTGTGCCGAACCGGGCCGATGCCGTCCTGAGAGGCCATCACCGAGTTGGTGTTGTGGCCGGCCCACGGCACGTAGTACAGGTAGCTGTTGCCGTGGACGCCGTTGCCGGGCGGGTCGTAGGCCAGCTCGCCGACCAAGTTGTTCAACATCTTGGTCAACGTGTCCAAGTCCGGCGTGGCCTTGGCCAGGTGCCGTGCGGTGGGCACGAGCTTGGCTGCCACCGGCTGGGCATCATGCGCGAAGGGCCGTAGCGAGTCGCGGATCACCGGCGTGGTGTCCTTGAAGAACGGGCGCGTGTCGCGCAGCGACGGCCCCAACGCCCTGGCGCCGGGTGCGAGGTCCTTGAGCCCGGTCTTGAGCGTCGTGCTCAGCGTGTCGAGCTTGCTGAGGGCGACGTCGCTCTTCTTCAGCGCCGTCGGTAGCAGCGAGAGCGTCTCGCCGAGCTTGTCGTTCTGCGCGGTGAAGTGACGGAAGACCGCGGCGCTGGAGTTGACGAACTCGCCGAGGTCCTTGTCCCGCGCGCCGAGCTCCTGGGCCAGCAGCGACAGGTTGCCCATCACCTTGCGGAGCTTGACGCGCCGCTGCGCGACCAGCCGCTGTGCCTCTTCGGCATGGCGGGAGAGCGGCTCGAAGCGCTTGAGCGTGGCGGCCAGCTCACGGCCGCCGTTGCCCTCCAGCGCCGTCCCGGCGCCCTGCAGCAGCGCGACGAGCGCCGCGCGCGTGTCGCCGTCGAGGCCGGCCAGGATCTCGTCGAAGTTGACGTCAGGGTTGGTCGAGCTGACCGGCAGCGTGTCGCCACTGTGCAACTCGTGACCGCTGCGGCCGGGGTCGAGCTCGGCGACCATGTCCTTGAGCGCGGTCTTCGGGCGCAGCAGCAGCGTCGCGTCCGGATGGACATGCCCGTACTTCTGGTCGATGCGCAGCTTGAGCACCGCGCGGCCGTTCTTGACTTCTTCGCCGGTGATCTCCCCCACCTTCACGCCGGCGATCGTCACCGCGTTGCCCTGGCCGGGGAGCACGCCGGCGGAGTTCGTGAACTCGGCGTTGACGTAGAAGTACTGCTTGCCCAGGCCAGGCGTCCAGGTCGGCCAATTCACGCGCTGGTGAGCGAGCAGGTAGCCGCCCACCAGCAGGCCGCAGGTGATCATGAGACCGAGCCAGATCGCGTTGCCCAGCTGCTTGCGGACGCCGCGCATCAGCCGCCACCTCCGCCGTCGACGGCCTTGTCGTCAGGCGCCGGGCCGTTGGGATTGGCACCGTCGCGCGGCCCGGTGGACGCGGCGTTGTTGATGTCCGGAACGGGGTTGCTCGTGCACGGCACCGAGCGCACGAAGGGCGGCAGCTTGTTGCCGTAGGCCGGCCGGGTGCTCAGCGGCGGCAGCGTCGGCTTGCCGATGAAGGGGAAGTTGGAGTAGTTGGTCTTGCCCGTGACGATCGCCGACGCGCCATGGGCGGCCTGGAGCCGGAGGTAGCCGCCGTTGCCGTCGAAGAACTGGCCCTCGCCGGCCATCCCGACCAAGGAGTACCAGAACTCCTTGTAGTTCTCTGTGTTGGCCGAGAGCGCGCCGTCGTCGACCTTCAGCTTGCCCGTCGGGATCAGCACGTTGGTCGCGCAGCGGTTGAAGGCGTCGATGCGCGGCAGCCACTCGCGTGTCGCGTGGCCCCAGGCGGCCAGGTTCTTCGTGGCGGGCTGGAGGCGGTGCAGCAGGCCGCCGACCTCTTCCTCGCTCAGCGCCAGGCGCGCCTGCTCCAGCCACGGCTTGGCCGCGGCGATCGTCGCCGGCAGCTCGGGCAAGCTCGTCGTCAGGTTGCGGGCAAACTGACGCGTGGCAGGCAGGGCGGCGTTGAGCTCGGTGAAGCCTTCGGCAGCGTGGTGAGCCGTCGGCCCCAGCTCGGCGATCGACGTGCGCAGATCGGCTGCGTGCGTCGCGGTCGTGCTCATCGTGGTGTTGAAGTCGACGATGAAGTCGGCCAGATCGGTCTGGTGATCGGCCAGGGTGGTCATCACCTGGCCCAGGCCGTGGATCGTCTTGGCAAGGTCGTGCGGCTTGGGGCCGAGCAGCGCACCGGCAACCTGTGCGGTGTCGCGCAGCGAGCGCGGGCTCGTGTCCAGCGTCTTGTTGAGCGCCTGGCCGGCGGTGAGCCCACGGACCGCCGGGTTCTGCTCGGCATCCTCGGCCGCCGTCGGCTTGCCGTCGAAGGTGGTGCCGAGCCCCTTGACGGCCTCCTGCAGCGAGCCGCGCGTGTCGGACTGCAGGGCGGTGAGCACCTGGTCGAGCTGTACCGGCGTCCCGGTCTGGGTGATCGGGATCATGCCGCGGTCGTCGAGCGTTCCCGCACCTGGCGTGCCCGGCTTGAGGTCGACGTAGAAGTTGCCCTCAAGGAAGAGTCGGGGGCGCACCTTCAGCGTCGCGTCACGATGGATCGGCCGGCCGTTGCTGTTGATCCGCAGCGTGAGGACCGACAAGTTGGTGTCCTTGTAGCGGCCGCTGCGCACGACCTCGCCGACGTTGACGCCAGCGATGCGCACCGGCGAGTGCGGCCGCAGCAGGTTGGAGCTCTTGACGACGGCCTGGATCTCGAAGTGATGCTGGAACGGGACGGCCTTCGTGAACCCGAAGTAGGAGACCAGCGCCGCGAGCAGGATCGCCAGTAGGCCGGCGCGCAGCGGCGACATGCCGAGGCTGTGGTTGCGCCTCACTTGACGGTCCCCCGCTTGGTCTTGTCGACGGCGGTCGTCTGGTTGCCGGGGATGTTGCCGATGACCTGCTGCTTGGGGATGTACTTGTCCAAGCCGGACTCACACTCGGCGGTCTGGCCTGGCGAGGCCGTGTTCGGGTACGGGTTGCTGTGCAGGTAGGTGTCGCGAATCCTGGTCGTCGGCGTGTCGGGAGGCCCGTTGGCCGGCGCCGACGACGGGCCCGCCTCGCTGTTGGGCAGCTGGGCGGCCACGACCGGATCGGTCCGCAGGAACGTCCCGACCGCATCGCCCTCCGACAGCGCGCTGCCGAGGTTGCGGAACAGCAGCGACACGTAGTTGCAGGTCGTCTGTGCCGGCGTCAGGAACGCGACGGTTGGGTTGAGCAGTTTGGCCGTCTCGGTCAGGCGCTGCAGCGCGGGCAGCACGCGCGGGTCGCTGACGAACGTGTCCAGCGCGTTGAGCGTCGCGACGATGCGCGCGTTGAGCTGCGGCGAGATCTTCAGCGCCGGCGTGCCTGCCTTGAACGCGGGCGCCAGATGCACGGAGGCAGCCGCGAGCGAGGCGAACGGCTTCTTGAAGCGCCGGAACAGCTCGGTGCTGTCGGCCTCGAAGCCGGCCTGCGCCGGCAGCTCGCGGGTGGCGACGTCGAGCGCGTGCGGGCCGCCAGCAATCGATGCCTCCAGGGCATCCGCGTTGTCGGCAAACGCGCGGAACGTGGTGTTCAGGTTGCCGAAGAGCGCGGCCTGGACACCCGCGACCGGCGCGACCTCAGCCGCCGCCTGCGCGAAGGCCGGGAAGAGATCCTGGAACTTCGTCCTGGCCGCCACAAGGTTGCGCGCGCCCGGCTCGAGGTGTTGCACGAGCGGATCGAGATCGCTCAGCGCTTGGTTGATGTCACCGCCGCGGCCGGCAAAGGCGGTGCCGTAGGCAAAGAGGTTGTCGGTCGAGCCCTGGCGCGTCGGCTCGTCATACATGTTGAAGAAGTCGTCGATGTCGATCGGTCGCGTCGTGCCGCGCGGAACGGTCAGCGTCCCGTCGGCGGGGATCGTGTTCGACGCCGTGCCGCGGGTGATCTCGACGTACTTCAGGCCCAGCGACGACTTCGGCCGGACCTTGACCACGCTGTCAACCGGCAGGTGGTTGGAGGTGTCGTCCAGCGCCAGTTCCAACCGCGCGCCCGTCGATCCGTCATGTCGCGCGATGGCATCGATCTTGTGCACGACGCCCACGCGGGCGCCACCGATGCGGACCTCGTTGCCGGCGATCAGCCCCGCGGCATCGGGCAGCACCACGTTGACCTTGTAGGTCGGGACGAACGGCAGCCCGTGGTTGGCGTTGTAGGACAAGAACACCGCGACGATCGTCACGAGCACCGTGACGCCGCCGATCAGGATCGGGTTGGCCGCGATCGAGTTGTTGCGCCGCCGGTTCACTTGCCGCCCAGGAGGTAGCCGAGCAGCGTGGACGAGGTCTTGGCGCGCGCCGCGGATGCCGCGGCGGCGCTCTTATCGGCGGTGTAGAAGCTCGCCGAGCACCCGGACGAGGGGTCGGTGTCAGGCGTCCGCGTCGCGCAGCTGCCGACCGAGATCCCGGCCCGCGTGTAGTGGCCCGAGGCGTCCTCGCCGTTGACCGCGCCCGTGTAGAAGTAGATGAACCGCATCAGGCTCTCGATGCCGCCCGTGTTGTCGAAGCTGGTCGACAGGCTGCCGAGGTTGGCGGCCAGCGGCTCGAGCGGGATGCCCAGCGCGTTGAGCTGTGAGACGACCTTGTCGATCTTCGGGAACGTCGTCCGGCCCTGGTCGGCGACCTTGCCGAGCGTCTTGAGCGCCGGCCGCGCCTGCTGGGCCAGCGGGCCCAGCCGGGCGGTCGCCTCGTTGAACGCCGGCGCTTGGTTGTCCAGCGCCTGGATCGCCGGCCCGGTCTGATCGGCCAGCGCGCCGAGGCGGTCAGCCGCCGGGCCGAGCTCGCGCAGGAAGGCGGGGAACTTGGCCAGGTTCTGCTCCAGCGCGTCGCCCTGGCTTGCGGTCGCCGCGCCGGCCGCACCGGCGTTCTTGATGAAGCCGGTGAGGTCCTTGCGGCGGTCGGCCAGCGGCCCGAGCACCTTGTCGGAGTCCTCGACCAATTTGCCCAGCGTCGCGTTCTGACGCGCGAGGACCGCCACCAGCTGGTCGGTGTACTGCAGCGCCGGGCTCGCCCGCCGCAAGGCGGCCTGCAGGGCCTCGCCGTTGCCTGACAGGCCGGCGCCGAGCTCGTTGATGATCAACGGCAGCCGCTGCTGTTCGGGCACCCGCATGATGTCGTTGAGCAGGTCGACGCCGACCGGCGTCTGCGTCCGCGCGACCGGCAGCAGATGCTGGCCCGCCCCCGGCTCACCGGACTTGATCGTCGCCAGCTCGGGCGCTGGCGCGCGGTCGCCGCCGCGCGGCTGGGTCGGCTCGCACTGCACGTACTGCTCGCCGATCAGCGACTGCAGGCGGATGGCGCACCGCGCATCGGTGCGGAACGGTCGGAAGGCCGGATCGTCGATCTTCAGCACCACGACAGCGCGATGGTGGTCGTCAACGTCGAGGGAGTCGATGGTGCCAACGTTGACGCCCGAGACCTTCACGTCCTCACCGGCGATCACGAAGCTCGCGTTGTCGAAGATCGCGCGCACGCGGTAGGTGCCGTTGCCGTCGTCGTTGCCGCCGGCACCCAGCGCCGCACCGGTGGCGACCGATCCGGCGAAGACGGCGACGCTCAGCGCGGCCATGCGACGGAGCGTCATCCGGTCGCCCTCACGCTCTCGGACGGATCGCAGTCCGGCGCGGCGAGATCGCCGTCGTCGACGAACGGCGACGACTTGTCGGCGGGGGCCGGCGTCGACCCACCCGGGCAGCGCCGAAGGTTGCCATTGGTCAACGCCGGGCTGGTCCCGCGCTGGTCCGCCGGCCGCGGCGTCAGGTGCCCGCCGTTGGCGTCGTCGGTGAAGGTGAAGGCGTTGAAGATCGGTAGGCCGCGGATGTAGTGGCCGTTGGCGTCATAGGCCGCGCCCGCGGCGTCGAAGCCGCGGATCCACGCGACGAGATCCGGCGCGTAAGGCCGCGCGAAGCCGAAGATCGGCGTCGAGTCCTTCAGCGCCTTCTCGCCGCTCGGGAAGGTCCGGTCGGTGAGCTTGCCAAGCGCCGGCAGGTCGCGCAGCGCGTCGAGCAGGTCGTTGGCCTTGCCCGGCTGGGCGAACATCTTGCGCAGGCTGGCGAAGGCCGGATCGGACTCCTGCAGCACCGGGGTGAGCTGCTTGAGGAACGGTGCGAGGTTCTTGGTGGCCGGCCCCGTCGTGTCGGTCAGCTTGCGCAGGTCACCGAGCGCCGGGCGCAGCGATACGAACGCGTCGCTGCCGCTGTCTAGGGCCGTCGGGACCTCATGCAGCGCGTCGCTGAGCGACGTGGTGTTGGACGCGAGCGCCGCCGCGGTCTGACGCGTGTTGGAGACCAGGCCGGTGAGCTGCGCGCGGTGGTCGGCGATCGCGCCCATCGCGTCGCTCGTGGCGGTCAGAAACTGCTCGAAGCTCGCGCTGTCGCTGGTGATCTCGTCGGCGACCTGATCGAGCTCGGCCAGCGCCTTGGGGATCCGTTGCGCCGAGAGGTTGGCCGCCGACTCCTTGCCGTTGTACCAGTCGGCCGAGCCCTTGATGAACCCCTTGAGGCCTTCGCGCGTCTTGGGGTCTAGCGCGTTGAAGAGCTGGTCGATCTCGACGATCGACGTCGTCTTGTCGCCCCGGATTAACGCCCCGTCGTCGAGGACCGGCCGCGTCTCGGATGCCGGGCTCACATCGATGTACCGCGAGGCCACACCGGTCAGTCCCTCGGCGCGGATCGTGGCCGTCGTCCCCTCGTGCAGCCGGCCGTAGCTGTCCTTGATGGCGATGTCGACCTGTGCCTGGTCGTCATCGGAGAGACCTACCGACTTGACGGTGCCGGCCGCGGTGCCACCGATGCGCACGACATCGCCCTTGACGAGCTGACCGGCGCTCGGGAAGACGAGCCGGTATTCGTGGGGATGGCTGCGCAGCAGCACCCACGCCAGCACCGCTGCGACGAGCAGCAGGGCAGCGAGGGCGAGCCGGCGCGGCGCCCGGGACGGATGGCGTACCGCGGAGGAGATGGCGGCAATGTACACGGGCTCGTTTTTTGCGGCAACGTGGAACCGTAAGCGGGTATAAAGGCGCCGCAACTTCGCGACGTCGAGCGAGTTCTCAATGCAGACACTTCTGTTTGCAGCGAAACACGGGAGCGGCTACGGTCCCCGACGTCGCAGAACCAACGAGGAGAGCATTGATGCGCAAGTTCCTGATCCCGGCCGTGGGCCTGCTGGTCCTGGTCGTGGTCGCGGTCGCGGTGGCCCAGAGCCCGCCGACGACCGTGACGTCCACCACGACGGTGTCTCCCAACAAGGCGGGGACCAAGAAGAAGCCTCAAGGCGTCAAGCTGATCTACAAGGCCACCTATACGACGCCCGGTGATGTCGAGCACCCCATCATCACGGGCGGCACGGTGCTCGTCCCCAAGGGCGGCCTCTACAACGGCAGCAAGTACCCCAAGTGCTCGGCGGCGACGTTGAGCCACGGCGGCCCGAGCAAGTGCCCACCCCACTCGATCATGGGCAAGGGCACCGGTGACGCGCACGCCGACACCGTCATCACGCACCCGTCGATCACCGTCATCAACGGCGGCGGCAAGAACATCTGGTTCTGGACCGTGCTGCAGAACCCCGCGCGCGTGCAGGCGATCGTCCCGGCGACCATCGTCAAGTCGACGGGCCAGTGGGCTTACAAGGTCACCTTCAAGGTGCCGACCTCCCTGCAGATCGTCGCGGGCATCCCGATCACGCTCGACTCCCTGAACGTGACGCTCGGCGGCAAGTCCTACGCCAAGGACTGGCTCGCCACCACGAGCTGCCCGGCCAGCAAGAAGTGGCCGTACGAGAGCACCTTCGACCTCAGCACCGGTGGCTCGATCAATTACACCGGTAGCGTCGCTTGTAAGTAGTCACCCCGGCCACGGGCCGGACCACGTGCAGCTCCGGGGGCTCATCGGGTCTGAGCCCCCGGAGCTGTGCGACGCTTCATCGATCAGGGAAGGTCGTCGCCCGTGCCGCCCACCGCGCTCTCCGAACTCACCCGGCCCGTCGTCTTGCGCGATGGCGCCGCCGCGGTGCCCAGCTCCTGGCCGGCCTGCGCACGCAGCCGGCTACTTGCCGCCATGGCCCAGGCCGCCGCGGTCAACGGCTTTCTCGACGTCACCGTCGACGATGTGATCGTCGCCGCGCGCGCCTCGCGCCGCACCTTCTACGAGCACTTCGCCAACCGCGAGCAATGCCTGCTGGCCACCTACGACGCCGTCCGCGACGACACGCTGCAGATCGTCACCGAGGCCGGCCCCGCCATCGAGCCCGCGCTGACCGCGCTCTTGCGCTACTTCGCTGCGTGGCCGGCGCATGCGCGCGTGCTCTGCATTGACATCCTCGCTGCCGGGCCCGCCGGACTCGCGCGCCACGAGGCGACGATGGGACGCCTGGCGGCCGAGGTCGTCCGGTATCAGTCTCCACCGCAGCGGCCGGCGCCCGGGATGCTGCGCTCCGATGACGTAGCCCACGCGGTGCTCGGCGCCGTGCACCGCATCGTCCAGCGCCGACTGATCGACGGCCGGCACGCATCGCTGCCGCGGCTTGCACCAGCGATCTGCGCGCTGCTCGCGACCGAGCGGTCGTCAATGCCGACAACCTGAGCACGACAGCCGCTCAGCGGCGCAAAACGCTCACGTCGTCAGCGCCACCCGCGGCTCGAACACGCGTGCCCTGCTCGCCACGTCCTGCGCCAGCGTCGGCAGCTCAGGCGCGCGGCCGTCGGCCACCAGTTCGCCGATCATGCGAAACACCGCGCCGACCATCAACTCGAGGGCGAGCTCCGGCAGGAGCCCCTCCTCGTCGTCGGCGTGGCGTTCCTGCTCGGTGGCGAGCAGTTCGACGTAGCGGGTGCGGAAGACCTGGCGGATCTCGCGTAGCTCCTCACCGCCGCTGACCGACGTGACGAAGCACAGGTGGGCGACCTCCGGCTCTTGCGACAGGCGCCGGAGCATCCGTTCCAGCGCCACCCCGAGCTGCTCCGGCCAGGAATCGGCGAGGCGAAACGACGCCGCGTACTCCGTAAACAGCTCGCCCGACGCGCGGCGATAGGCATCAGCCACGACCCGTGCCGCGCCCTCGGGACAATGGCGCGCGATCGCCGACGCCGGCACCCCGGCGGCGGCGGCCAGATCGGCCATCGTGACCTCCACCCCGCCGGTCATGAGGACGGCTGCCGCCGCGGCCCCGCGCAACCGCGCACACGTCGCGCAGTCCGGCGGGCACGCCCGCGCGCCGGTCGGGACCTCGCTCAGCATCCTTATCCGTCCCCCAAGTTCGCTTGCCGGCGGCTTTGAGACCGCCGGATCGGCCCACACTCCCTCTAAGAGCCGCCACGCCGAACGGTGTGACGCAGGCTTATTGGTTGGTCCGGCATCTGACGCACGCCGGTCGGGGCGCTTCGGGGCATCCGGACACTGGCAGACGGTGAGAAACAACAGTATGTTTTGAGGCGTGGAGCCACGCCCGTCGCACAATCGCGCGCCACACCAACTTCCGGCTGGTCGGCACGGACTCCCGCGGGCATTCGTGGTCTCCAACCAGCGCGAGCGGATCCTCGATGCAGTGCTGCAAGCCGCCAGCCAGTCGGGCTACGCCGCCATGCGGATCGAGGACGTCATCGCCATTGCGGGCGTCTCCCGGCGCACCTTCTACGACCACTTCGCCAACAAGGAAGAGGCGTTCCTGGCGGCCTACGAGCTCGTGCTCGAGCAGCTGCTCAGCGCCGTGACCAGCGCCTTTGCCTCGGGCGAGAGCTGGACCTCTCGCGTGCGTCGCGGTCTCGCCGCCTTCCTCAACCTCCTCGCGTCCGAGCCGGTGCTGGCGCAGGTGTGCGTGGTCGAGGCGCTGGCCGCTGGACCGCGCGCGCTCGCGCGCAGGACGGCGGCGATGGAGGAGTTCCAGGCGCTGCTGCAGCCGCCCAAGGGCGATGCGCTGGCCACCTCGACCGCACCGCCGGTCGCCGTGGAGGCGATCGTGGGCGGGATCTACGAGGTCATCTACTCGCGCGTCACGTCGCAGCGGACCGAGGAGCTCCCGAGCCTGCTGCCGTCGCTGCTGCACAGCGCGTTGCTGCCGTTCGTGGGAGCAGACGTCGCCGAGGCCGAGTACGAGCGCACGATACGCACCGCGGCCGAACGCGCCATCCCCGCGCCCTGACGTCCAAAGCGTCCGGCGAGACATGTATGTTTCCACTAGTCGTGCCTGAGCAGACTCCGAAGAAGCGTCACCGCGATTCCCATCAACTGCCCGCCGGCCGCCATGGCCTGTCGCGGCAGTTCGTGGTCTCCAACCAGCGCGAGCGGATCCTTGCCGCCGTCGCCGAGGTCTGCAGCGCAGAGGGCTACGTCGCGATGAGCGTCGAGGACATCGTGGTCACCTCCGGCGTCTCTCGCCGGACGTTCTACGACAACTTCCGTGGCAAGCAAGATGCCTACCTCGCCGCCTATGACGAGGTCACCACGCAGCTGCTGACGGTCGTCGTCTCCGCCTACGAGGCCGCCGACGGCCTAGCGGCCAAGATGCGTGACAGCCTCGCCGCGTTCCTGCAGTTCGTCGCCGACGAGCCCGCGTTCGCCGACATGTGCATCGTCGAGGTCATGGCGGCCGGCAGCAAGGCGATCGAGCGGCGCAACCGCACGATGAAGGCCTTCGCCGAGCTCATCGAGCAGGCTGCCGCCGCCGAGCTGCCGAAGTCCAAGCTCCCACCCAGCTTGACGGCCGAGACGTTGGTCGGCGGCATCTACGAGGTGGTCTACGCCCGGGTGCTGCAGGGCCACGGCAGCGCGTTGCCCGCGCTGCTGCCCGACCTCCTCTTCTCGGTCCTCTTGCCCTATGTGGGCCGGGAGACGGCAGCCTCGCTGATCGAGCACGAGCGCCGCGGCTCCTCGCCGACGGCCGCCGTTAAGCAGACCAGCCGCTCCTAAGCAGCCAGATCCGTCAACGTCTGCGCTCGTCGGGCGCCAGCGATGCGTGGCGGGTTTCCGTGCGAGACTCCTCGGTCGCCGGCGCATTAGAGCCACTGTCGTCTCTTTAATGTCGTCGCGCCGCCATGCGCCGCCGCCGACTCAAATCGCCACGCTTTGCCATCACCAGCGACTCACTGGAGTCGCTCTACCGCTCCCATGCGCCGAGCCTGGCGGTGTACATCGCGCGCAAGACGATGGACGCCGGCGTCGCCGCGGATCTCACGGCCGAGACGTTCGCCGAGGCCTATAGGAACCGCCGTCAGTTTCGCGGGCGGACGCACGAGGAGGCCGTCGGCTGGCTGTACGGCATCGCCCGCCACCAGGTCAGCCACTTCGTCCGGCGCGACCGAGCGGAGGCCCGGGCGCTCGAGCGCCTCGGCACCCAACGTCCACAGCCCGCTGATCTGGAGCTCGAGCGCCTCGAGGAGGTTGCCGGGACCGCGGAGCTCCGCCATCGTGTCGCGTCCCATCTGAGCGACCTGTCGCACGAACAGCAGGAGGCGCTGCGGCTGCGCATCCTCGAAGAGCGCAGCTACGAGGAGATGGCCGCGCGCCTGGGCATCAACGAGCAGGCCGTGCGCGCACGGGTCTCACGCGGCGTGCGCACGCTCGCCTCGCGCCTGCAGCGCGACCGAGCCTGAGCGGGCGGTCGCCATAGGATGAGCGGATGTCCTCCGCCTACCGCCCGGCCGGTCTGCTGGCGCCGGTGATCACGCCGTTTGCCGCCGACGGCCGGGTCGACATCGACGCCCTCGAGCGCCTCGCCGCCGAGTTGCTGGACGCCGGCGCCGCCGGTCTCGTCGCGCTTTCGACGACGGGCGAGCCGAGTGCGCTCGACGGCGCCGAGCGTGACGCGGTGGTGGCGGCCTGCGCGCGGGTCTGCGCCGATCGCGGCGCCGAGCTCATCGTCGGCGCTGGCACCAACGACACGCGCACGACGATCGAGCGCCACGAGGCGCTTGCGCACGTGCCGGGCGTCGTCGCCTCGCTGGCCGTCGTCCCCTACTACGTCCGCCCCAGCGAGGCCGGGATCCTCGCCCACTTCCAGGCGGTCGCCGCGCGCTCACCGGTTCCGCTGATCACCTACAACATCCCCTATCGCACGGGCCGCGGCCTAGGTGCGACGGCGCTCCTGGAGTTGGCCGCGACCGAGAACGTCGCGGGCCTCAAGCAGGCCGTCAGGTCGCTGGACGCCGACACGCTCGCCCTGCTGGCCGGCAAGCCCGAGGGCTTTGCGGTGCTCGGCGGCGACGACGCCTTCCTCTTGCCCACCATGCTGATGGGCGGCGCGGGCGCGATCGCCGCCTCGTCGCATCTCTGCACTGAGCGCGTCGTGGCGATGCTCGACGCGGGCGCTGCCGGCGACGTCGCGACCGGCCGGCCGCACGCCGAGGCGCTCCTCCCGCTGGTCGAGGCCCTCTTCGCCGAGCCGAGCCCCGCGGTGATCAAGGCGTTGCTGCACGCCGAAGGCCGAATCCCGACGCCCGACGTGCGGCTGCCGCTGGCGCCGGCGACGCCGGCAGCGCTGCAGCGGGCGCAAGCCGCCTTCGCGGCCGCGCGGAACTAGTGCGGGCGCAGGGCCCCGCCGCAGTGCGGGCAGGCCGAGCGCTGCTCGTCGCGCCGGGGATGCCACAGGCGCAGGCAGCGGTTGCAGATATGACGCATGTCCCAGGTGATCGACGCGTTCGCCTGCCGCTGAAGGGATGATGTCCGAACACATGGCACCTTCGAAGGGCATCTACGGCAAGCTCAGCACGGCCAGCAAGCCGCCGGCGCCGGGCAGCTTCGCGTTTAAAGCGTGGGGCGTCATCACGAGCCTCAACACCTGGGTCTACCGCGTCAGCGGCGGCCGGATCGCCGGCTCGATGGACCGCGCGCCGGTGCTGCTCCTGCATCACGTCGGGCGCAAGAGCGGCCAGGAGCGCGTCGCCCCGCTGCTCTACCTGCCCGACGGCGAGGACATGGTCATCGTCGCCTCCTACGGCGGTGCGCCCAAGAACCCGGCCTGGTACCACAACCTGCGCGCCAAGCCCGAGACCGTCGTCGAGGTCGGCCGCGAGCGCCGTCCGGTCACGGCCCATGTCGCCACCGAGCAGGAGCGCGAGCGCCTCTGGCCCGCGCTGCTGGAGCTCTACCCCGCCTACGGCGATTACCAGGCCCGCACCGAGCGGACGATCCCGCTCGTCGTGCTGAAGTCCCGCGCCTAGGGCCGGTTGCGCCCGTAGGCGTCGTGGGCCTTGACCCACTCCTCGGCCACGATCGCCGAGCCGAGTGAGAGCTCACCGCAGAGCACCGTCGCGGCGATGATCTCGGCGAGCTTGCGGACCTTGCCGTCGCCGTAGCAGTCCATCAGCTCGAGGCACTCGCGCTGGGTCGCCAGGCCCGTCCCGCCGCCGTAGGTCGCGACGATCAGCGACGGGATCGTGATCGAGTAGTAATAGTCACCGTTGGGCCGCAGCTCAGCGTGGACGAACGCCGCGCTGGACTCGGCGACGTTGGCGACGTCCTGGCCGGTAGCGATGAAGATCGCCGTGATGCCGTTGGCCGAGTGCGCGCCGTTGTTGTTGACGCCCGACATGAAGCCGCCGAGGTTGGAGACCTGCC
This sequence comes from uncultured Conexibacteraceae bacterium, assembly GCA_963836485.1. Classification (GTDB taxonomy): domain Bacteria; phylum Actinomycetota; class Thermoleophilia; order Solirubrobacterales; family Solirubrobacteraceae; genus Baekduia. The sequence goes on from CAWIJS010000016.1 coordinate 118,854, forward strand.
GGGCGCGGAACATCAGCTCGCTGCTGGACTTCATCACCGAGCGCAGCAGCGCGTCAGGGATCGTCGCCTCGGCCACGACCCGCTTGCCGCGCGTGTGCAACATGTTGACCTGCGAGGTCTTCTTGTCGGTGGCGAAGTTCGACTCCAGGAAGTACTGCTCGATGCCCGGGTACTCGGACTTGATCCAGTCACAGGCGGCCTGCGTCGCCTTGCCCGTGAGGTTCTGGCCGGCTGCGTCGCCGGTCGTGTAATTGAAGCGCGTGTAGAGGATCCGCGAGGCGGAGTACTGCTCGATGTCCTTCAACTTGCCCGAGCGCGTCGTCGTCTCGGCGACCGCCTTGATGTCGTCGAAGCGCTCGATCAGCCACGCACCGAAGGCCCGTGCCTCACGCGCGCTCGGAAAGATGAAGGAGGGCGCGCGCTGCATGTGGTCTTCGATGATCGTCGTCGTGACGCCGCCGGCCTCGTGCAGGAGCTTCATGCCACGGTTGTAAGAGGCCACAAGCGTGCCCTCAGCTGTGGCCAGCGGCACGTAGAACTGCCCCTGGGCGTGCTCGCCGTTGACCAGGAGCGGGCCGGCGACGCCGATCGGCACCTGCGCCACACCGAAGAAGTGCTCGATGTTGCCCGGCAGCGTCGCGGGATCCAGCGAGTAGTGGCCGACGTGGTCCAGGGAGGTGCCGGAGCGCTGCGTCAGGAAGTCCTGGCGCAGGCGCGCGGCGTCGCGCGTGTAGTCGTCTGTGGCGTCGCGCGGGACCGGCGTGCGGCCGGCGGTGTCGGTGGGCAAGGTCATGCGGTCTCTCTCCTCGTCGTGGACGCGGGCGCCCCAAGCAGCCGGAGCTCGACCTCGAGGATCGCCTCCAGCAGGTCGGGCAGCGCCTCGGCGCCCTCCTTGAGCATGCGGTCGATGACCAGCTCGTGGATCGCGCCGACGGCGGCGCGGAAGATATAGGGCGCGGGCGCGCGCAACCCGACCGGCGGGCCAACTGCCGCGGCAAACGCCGCGTGCGCCTCGGCGAGCCGCGCGGCGAAGCGTTCGTGCACAGCATCGCGGCGGGCCAGCGCCGCGGGCCCGGCGCCGAGCACCTCGATCAGGAAGGTGCGTGCGAAGGCGGGGTTGTCGGCCAGCAGCTGCAGGTAGACCTGGGTGCCGGCGCGGGCGCCCTCCAGCAGGCCGCCTGCGCCCGCCTCGGCCTCGCCGATCGCGCCCAGCAGCGCCTCGACGCCTGCGTCGTAGGCGGCCAGGAAGCACTCCTCCTTGTTGGTGAAGTGCTCGTAGAACGAGCGGCGCGAGACACCGGCGCGCTCGATGACGTCGGCGACCGCCACGTTGGCGTAGCCCTTGGCCGCGGTCGCGTCGGCCATCGCGACGAGCAGCCGCTCGCGCTGGGACTCGGCGACGACCGCGCGCGGGGCCGCATAGCGGCCGCGAGGCAGGACGCGCAGCGCGTGAATCTCACTCGGGCCGCTCATAGAGACAATAGTGTACCATCGAGACAGACGTGTTCCTTCGAGAGACCCCGGAGCGACGATGACCCCCTCTTCCCCACAGCCCAACGGCACCGCCCCACGCCACGTGCGCGTCGGCATCCTCGGCGCCGGCTTCGGCGGCCTCGGCACCGCGATCCGGCTCGTTGAGCGCGGTGAGCACGACTTCCTCGTCTTCGAGCGCGCCGCCGACGTCGGCGGCACCTGGTGGGCCAACACCTATCCCGGCTGCCAGTGCGACATCCCGTCGCACCTCTACTCCTTCTCCTTCGCCCCGAACCCCAACTGGACGCGCACCTACCCCAAGCAGCCCGAGCTGCGCGACTACCTGCGCGCAACCGCCGAGAAGTTCGGCCTCTATGACCGCATCCGCTTCAACACGGAGGTCACGGATGCGAGCTGGGACGAGGAGGCGAGCCTCTGGCGGATCGAGACGAGCACCGGCAGCTACACCGCCGACGTCGTGGTCGCCGCCCCCGGCCCGCTGAGCGAGCCCTCTATCCCCGACCTCCCCGGTATCGAGGACTTCGCGGGCACGATCTTCCACACCGCGCGCTGGAACCACGACCACGACCTGTGCGGCAAGCGCGTCGCAGTCGTCGGCACCGGCGCTTCAGCGATTCAGGCCGTGCCGGAGATCGCCCAGCAGGCCGCGCACCTCGACGTCATCCAGCGCACGCCGCCGTGGGTCGTCCCCCACCGCGACCGGCCGATCACGCGCGTCGAGCGCGCGCTCTACAAGGCCGTCCCGCCGCTGCAACGCCTCGTCCGCGCCGGCGTCTACTTCAGCCGCGAGCTGCTCGTGCCCGGCCTCGTCTACCGCCCGCAGATCCTCAAGGCGGTGGAGAAGCTCGCGCGCAAGCACATCAACGACCAGGTCCCCGACCCCGAGCTGCGCGCAAAGGTCACGCCCAACTACACGATCGGCTGCAAGCGCATCCTGCCGTCGAACAAGTGGTATCCGGCGCTGGGGCGCGAGAACGTCGAGCTCGTCACCGACGCGATCACCGCGATCCGCCCCAACGGCTACGTGACGGCCGACGGCACGCTGCACGAGGCCGACACCATCATCTTCGCCACCGGCTTCTTCGTCACCGACATCCCGCTGGCCAACATCGTCACCGGCAAGGAGGGCAAGCGGCTGTCGGAGGTCTGGCACCGCTCGCCGCAGGCCTACCGCGGCACGGCGATGGCGGGCTTCCCGAACCTGTTCCTGCTCGTCGGCCCCAACGTCGGCCTGGGCCACAACTCGATCGTCTTCATGATCGAGGCGCAGATCACCTACGTGTTGGGGGCACTCGACCAGATGCGCGCCAACGGGGCCGGTCGTGTCGAGGTCCGCCCCGATGCTGTCATCGACTACAACAACCGCTTGCAGTCCAAGATGGGCAAGACGGTGTGGAACACCGGCGGCTGTGCGTCGTGGTACATCGACGCCGAGGGCAAGAACACCACCATCTGGCCGGACTTCACCTTCCGCTTCTGGAAGGAGACGCGCGAGTTCGACGCTGCGGCCTACGAGCTGACGGCGGTCCGCGCGCCCGAGCCGGTGGCCGCCTGACCCTCACTCCACCCGGAAGGCCCCGCGCATGAACGGGTGGATGCGGCAGAAGTAGGTGTAGGTGCCCTGCGGCAGGTTCGCCGGCGTCTGCCACGTGACCCGTTGGGCCGCGGGCGAGGCGCCGACGGGCCCGAAGCCGAGCTGGCCGGAGTCGAACTGGGTACCTGCCGCCCCGTTGGCCAGCGGATAGCTGATGCCGGTCTGGCGGTTGCAGGGCGTGCGGCAGGTGGTGATCGAGTGCCACTCGATGCCAGGGTCGTCCTGGTTGACGAACGACAGGCTGGTCCCCTGCGCGACGACCGGCACGCGCGCCTTGGTGTACATCTGGCCGAGGTCGCCGGGCTGGAACTGGAAGTCCTTGATCTTGACCTCGGTCGTCGCCGCGCCGTCGGCGGCCTTGCGCGGGTCGGGGTAGACGGCCAGCTTGCCGCCGTGGTGGTCGTTCTCGGCCAGATGGCCGTGGGTCAACTCGCCGGTCGGGTCGACTTTGGTGACGAACGGGTCCGGGCCCTTGGCCTCGTTGGGCGCGACGAAGAGCAAGACGATGCCCATGTTCTCGTACCACGAGGACTGCCGAGAGTCGTAGGTGGCATGGATGCCGATCGTGTCGCCGGCCTTCAGCGCCACGCGCCACTTCGGCTTGGATGCGGTCAGCGAGACGTCCCAGGAGACCGGACCGGCCGGGTCGTAGTAGTGGGCTTGGGAGGTGAAGACGCGCTTGGTTCCCGCGCCCTCGCGCGTGACGTCGATGTCGTCGCGCAGCCCTCCCGGATGGAGGTGGCCGACGGCGGCGACGACCGTGCCGCCGTAGGGCATGGTGAACTCGTTCTGCTTCGGCCCGCCGGCGTAGGGGTCGGTGGTCGCGTCGTCGGGGAAGGTGAACTGCCCGTCGCTGCCGCCGCTGCGCTGGGCGACGTCGAAGACCGGGTAGCCCCAGCCGCGGCGCACGTCCATCCAGAACGGGATGACGGGCGTGACCGTCTTGGCCAGCGGCGAGCGCTTGGGGATGAAGTCGAGGTCCCACACTAGCCGGACCTTGGTGGCGTTGGGCGTATTGTTGTGGATCATCTCGTTCAAGATCCACGTGTCGCTCTTCTTGTAGGCGTAGCCGTAGCCCTTGGGGATCCGGAAGACCGTCTTCTCCTCGCCGCCGAAGAAGATCGGCTGGATGGCGCCGAACGGTGAGGCGGGCGAGGTGCCCGACGCGTTGAGCCACACGCCGTGATGCAGGTGGATGACGTCGACGGGCGGCACCGTGCCGTCGAGGTAGGTGAGGTCCGGTCGTGCGCGCACGATGTAGCCGTCGACCTTGGGCTTCTGCCCGGGCGCCACCAGGACGTTGTTAATGCTGTTCTGCCCCGGCTTGACGAGGATCGGCGCGGTCTTGAAATGCAGGTGCTGCACGCCCTTCGTACCGTCCCAGAGGCCTTGCTCGGCGGAGGCCGGCGCGGCGAGGACGAGCAACGAGAGCAGCGCGGCGCACGCCGCAAAGGACCGGGACATGCGACGAGCTTCTCAGACGGGTGGGGCCTCGCGCTAGGTTTGGCACGAGATGCTCAACGGCCGAGTGGCAGTGGTGACGGGCGGCACCGGCGGGATCGGCACGGTCCTCTGCCGGCGGCTGGCCGCCGAAGGCGTGGCGGTAGCCGTGCACTACCGCGACCGCAACGAGATCGCCGACCGGATCGTCGCCGAGATCGTCGACGGCGGCGGCCGTGCGGTCGCGATCCCGGCTGACCTGCTCGTCCCGCGGGCCGCCGAGCTGCTCATCGACGCCGTCGAGCAGGAGCTCGGGCCCGTCGACGTCCTGGTCGCCAACCACGGGCTGGCCCACAAGGCCGGGTTTGACGAAGTCGACGCCGGTGCCTGGGACGAGACGATGGCCATCAACTTGCGTGCGCCGTATCTCTTGGCGCGCCGCGTGCTGCCGTCGATGCTCGACCGCGGGTTCGGCCGGATCCTCTTCGTCTCCTCAGTCGCCGCGTTCACCGGCGGGATCGTCGGGCCGCACTACGCGGCGTCCAAGGCCGGGCTGCACGGCCTGACCCATCATCTGGCGTCACGCGTCGCGCGGGCCGGCATCACCGTCAACGCGATCGCGCCCGCGCTGATCGAGTCCACCGACATGCTCCCCGACGACCCCGGCTACCTCGCTAGCGTTGTTCCCGTCGGCCGCCTCGGCCGCCCCGCCGAGGTTGCCGACATGGCAATAGCGATGCTGGGAAACGAGTACCTCACGAGCAAGGTCATCGCGCTCGACGGCGGGATGCATCCGCGCTAGACGTCGGTCACTCGCTCCGGCGTCACCGGCGTCAGGTAGAGCCGCGTGATGGCCGGGACGGTCGCGCACATGGTGTCGCGGACGACCTCGAGGGTCACGGCGACGTCGGTGGCGCTCATGCCGTCGCGGACCTCGACCTCGGCGGCGGCCATGACGCTGGATGGGCCGAGGTGAACGGCCTCGATGGTGTGGACAGCCGTGATGCCCGGCTGGGCGGTCAAGCGCTCGCGCAGCGCGTCGATGTGGCGGGGCGCGACGGCCTGGTTGGTCAACAGCTCGCGGTTGCGACCGCTGAGTTTGATGGCCACGTAGGTCAGCAGTCCGCCGATGATGAGCGTTGCAATCGGGTCGAAGATCTCGATGCCGGTGACCTTGTGCAAGATCAACGCGGCCAGCGCCAGCGAGGCGCCGAGAACGTCGATCGTGTCCTCCAGGTAGACGGTCGTAACCGTCGGGTCGTTGCTCTCGGCCAGGTACTGACGCATCGGAACGCCCGCCCGCGTCGCCCGGCCGCGCAGCTCGCGCACCGCGACCGTGCGGCTGATGCCATCCAGGACGATGGCGATCACGAGGACCGCGACGCCGACCCAGAACGCCTCCAGCTCACGAGGGTGGACCAGCGCGTTGATGCCCTCCCAAATCGACACCGCACCGCCGACAACGAACATCCCGACCGCGGCCAGCAGCGCCCAGTACCAGCGCTCGGGACCGTAGCCGAGCGGATGGCTGGCGTCGGGCGCACGTTCGCTGCGGCGGATCGCGATGTAGAGGAAGACCTCGTTGCCGGCGTCGGCGACGGTGTGCAGCGTCTCGGCAAAGAGCGCGGCCGAGCCGGTCAGCGCGGCGGCGACGCCCTTAGCGATCGCGATCGCCGTGTTGGCCGCCAGCGCGGCGAAGACACTCGTCAGGCTCGCGTCGCGCCCGTCACCGTCCTGCGTGCTGTCGCGATCCGCCACCGGTGCCAAGCCTAGTGCGGTGGCATGCGCGCGCTCGTCCGGCACACTGAGGGGCATGCCCGAGCGCCCGACCTTCCACCGCGTCCTCGTCGCCATCGATGGCTCGCGCCACTCCGACCTCGCGCTGGCGATGGCGATCGCCCTGAGCGAGCGCGACAACGCGCGGCTGACGATCCTCACGGTGATCCCGAACGTCAACGAGAGCGCCGCGTTGGCCTACGGCACCGGCGTCGACCCCATCGCCTTGCAGCTCGACGCCGACCGCGGCGCCGAGCGCACGATGCGCGCCGCGCTGGACGCGGTGCCCGACGACCAGCCGGTCGACGCGATCCAGCGCCGCGGCCACGCGGGGCCCGAGATCGTCGCGCAGGCCAAGGCCGGCAACCACGACGCGGTCATCCTCGGCGCGCGCGGGCTCGGGCGGATCGGCTCGATGTTCGGGTCGGTCAGCCAGCACGTGCTGCACCACGCGGGCATCGCGGTGTTCGTCGGGCATCTGCCGGAGGACTAGAGCGCGACCTCAGCGCGTATGCGCTCGCTCGGCGACCGCACGGGCATGCGCGTGGGCGGCGTGGCGCGCGTGCTCATAGGCAGCCCAGCCGCCCGCGTAGTAGGTGGCCTCCCCCGTGCGGCCATCGAGCTCGAGCAGCGTCTCGGCAGACGACTCCAGCAGCGCGCGGTCGTGGGAGACCAGCACGAAGCCGCCGGGGCTGGAGGCCAGCAGGTGCGTCAAGCGCTCGAGGCCGTCGTCGTCGAGGTGGTTGGTCGGCTCGTCAAGGGCGATGACGTCAAAGCGCGCGGCGCGCAGGACCACGAGCCCGGCGCGCGCTGCCTGGCCGCCGGAGAGCGTGGCCAGCGGGCGGTCGAGCAGCGTCGCGGAGAGGCCAAGCTCATCGGCCGCCTGGGCGACGCGGGCGTCGGCGTCGGCGCCGCCGAGTGCCAGCCAGCGCTCCAGCGCGGCGGCGTGTGGGGTGACGGCATCGAGGTCGCCGCCGGCCAGCCGTTCCTGGAGACGATCGAGGACGCGCGCTGCGCTCGCGACGCCGAGGCGTTCCAGAATCGTCGCGCGCACGGTCGCGTTGCCGCGGTGGTCGGCCAGCTGCGGCAGGTAACCGACGGTGCCGTAGCGCCGAACGCTCCCGCCGTCGAGCGGCTCGATCCCCGCCAGCGCACGGAGAAGTGTCGACTTGCCGGAGCCGTTGGGGCCGATGAGCGCCAGGCGCGTGGTCGCGTCGACGCGGACGTCGACGTCCTGCAGGACGGTGCGGGCGCCGTGACGGCGGGTGATGCTGCGGGCGTCGAGGAGGATCGACGGCATGCGGTACTCCTAGGGGAAGCGAAGACGGGGTCATGAGACAGCGGCAGGCAACCGACCTGGCTTGGCTTGATGCCGGTCGGTGCTGCTCGGAGGGCTGTCAGACAACGTCGCGCATAAGGTGGCCCGCGAAGGCCGGCGGAGAAGGTACCGCACATGCTCTGGGGGTCACAAGTGCGGGTAGCCGTACTCCTTCTTTTAGGACGGCTGGTAGGTGCCGAAGGACCAGACGTTGCCGGCCGGGTCCTTGGCGGCGTACTCGCGCGAGCCGTAGTCCTGGTCGGTGAGCTCACGCACGATCTCGGCGCCGGCCGCCACGGCGCGGGCGTGGTGGGCGTCGGGATCGTCGATGACGACGTAGGTCGTCGAGCCACCGTAGGCGAGGTCGCTGCCCTCGGCCCGATGCTCGCCGAGCATGATGTAGGCGTCGCCGAGCCTCAACTCGGCGTGGGCGACGGCGCCATCCTGTTCGTAGACGGCGTGCTCCTCGAACCCGAAGGCGTCCTTGAGGAAGGTGATCGCGGCACGGGCGTCGTCGTAGCGGAAGGTGGGGATGATGGTGGTCATGCGTGGCGAGGCTACTCCGCTCTGGTCTTGGCGTTCGTGGGGGTCGGGACGGCGGGTCGGGGTGCGGTGTGTGGTTGGTTTGGCGGCGCTCCGTGACGATCGCCAGCGCGCGTCGCGCGAGCCTCATTGTCGATCGCGCCAAACCCGCGTATATCGCGGGTTACGCGCGTTCCATTCTGCTGCGCAATCCGATGGGTCACAGGATTGCGACGAACTGTCGTGAACCACCGCGGCGGGCCAGCCACAAGCGTCACGTGCCGATGCCCAAGCGCCACGGTCAGACGCCGAGGATCGCAGGCCCGGAGCGTCGAGCGTGGGTGGGCCTGTTGAGCGCGAGCAGATCGCGTCAAATAGGCCCACTTGCTGAGCCATGACGCTGCCCACGAGGGTGGGCCCGTAGACGGACGCATGCTGGCCGCCAGCAGGCCCACCTGCTCGCGAGATGGCGGCGATGACCGATGTGGGCCTGTAGACAGACGGATACCGGCCGCCAACGGGCCCACCCTCCCCGCGACCAGTGCGGATGACGAGCCAACGCCGAGCGCCGCCGACCCCGCTCACTCCCCTCGGTGCCGAACAGACCACGCCGTCACCCGGACCAGCGTTTGCACGGAACGCCCTAGCAGATGCGCCACCCGAGCGCTCGTAAAACCAGGCCCGCCCGCGATCAGCGCCCCACGACGTCAGTCTCGGGCGGTCCGCCACCCGCACTTCTCAGACGTCACCAAGTCCAACCCACTACGCCTGCACCTAGACAGTTGTTGTTGGTGTCGGCGTTCGGACAGCATCCGGCGAACATCGCAACGATTCTGCGCAATCGAGCACCTCCGTCCACCCACCCGGCTAAGCTCCACCCTTCAACCAAATCAAGACCCCCGCGACCGCTAGAGACGGCCCGGGGGCATGACCCAAGGAGCTAGAACTCCCATGAGTACCCCGCAGCGTACCCACGCGCCGACGACGCTCGTCGTCGACCGCCAGACCGCCGACGTCCTGCGTGACGAGGCCAAGAAGGTCGCGATGTTCGAGCACGATCACTTTGAGGACCTGCTCGACCTGAGTCCCGACGCTCAGCACGGCCTCTTTCAGCGTTACCGCGACGTGTTCGACCTCGTCGACGCTGTCGGCTGCAACCCCGACAAGGTCGACCCCACCCAGGAGACCTTCCAGGTCCCACTCACCGAGGACCTCATCAACCTCCTCGGCCTCCGCCGCTACGACCTGGCCATGAGCAACACCGACCGACTCCCAGAGCACAACGGCCCGATCTCCCCCGAGACCCTGGCCGAGATCACCGACGACCGCCTCGCCGCACAAACCCTCGACCACCTCTTCGACACCTACACCAAGGCCACACGTACACGACGCTGAACCACCAAAGCGGCCGGGTCGCGGCACGCCGCCGCGACCCGGCCCGCCCTCAGCGCACCGGCAGCGCCACCCTGACCTTGGTCAGCGTCGCGCCGAACACCGCCGGGCTCGGCCCATAGGTCGGCGCGTCGCGCCCCAGCAGCTCCACGACGATCCGATGCCCCTTCGGGAACTTCCAGCCGTTGCCGTCCAGCGTAAAGCGGAAGCTGCCCTTCTCATTGTCCTTGAGTCGATAAGCGCCGCGGTCGATCAGGCGCTGCTTGCCGGTCGCCGCATTGAGATCCCAGACGCGCGCGTCGAGTTGGCCATAGCGTCCCTTCACCGCCACCTGGCCGGTGATGACCGTCTGGCCGATCAGCGTCTGGCCCTTGGACGTCGTGCTCAGCACCGCCTTGCTGCCGCGGTCGGGCGTGTGGGTCGCGCAGTGCGAGCCGGTGGTCGACAGCGGTGACAGCTCGCCGGCGAGCTTCGTACTCCCGCCCTTGGAGGTGATCTTCAGTGCCTTGGTCGTGCCAAAGCGCAGCGTCGACTTGGCCAGCCCCGTGAAGGACGATGCCTTGTACGGGCCGCCGCCCGCGGGCGCCAGCGCTGGGCAGGTCATGGTGTAGGCCGTGACCGAACCGGGCGCCGGCTTGCTCCCCGTGCCCTTGAGCCATGCGTTGAAGAACGCGAGGCCCTGCGCGTCGTAGGCGGCGACGTCCTTGGCGTGGTTGGCGGCCGGCGCGTGACCGAGGTCGCCGAGCTGCAGCGCGACCGGTGCGCTCTTGCTCTGCTTGCGGATGTGGTCATAAGCACCGAGCGCCTGGTTGACGGGGAACAGCGCGTCGGTCCAGCCCGACTGCAGCAGCAGCGGGCTCGGCGTGCCGGGCACGCTCGCGACGCCGTGATAGTTGTAGGAGTTGTCGAGCGTCGCACGCGTCGACCCATCGAACTTGCCGCTGTCGAGCTGCGTCTTCCACATCGTGATGTCGCTCGACAGGTCGCCGCCGGTCGGAGCGACGAAGCCGCTGAAGGCCACGGCGAAGATGCCGCCCGCGTAGGCCTGGGTCTCGACGCCGGTCGGGGTTCGCGACCACGGGCCGCGGCCGTTGCGGGTGAAGATCGCCTCGCCGTTGGACCACAGCCAGCGCGGCCAGGCGGCGGTCAAAGAGATCGGTGTGCCCTTCGGGCTCGTCCACGGCGCGTAGCTGCCGTCCGGCAGGCGGACGCGGTCCTTCAGAAAGGCCAACATGGTGGAGAACCCGCCGCCGTAGGAGATGCCGGTCGAGCCGATCGCACTCGGGTTGACGACGCCCTCGTCGACGAGCTGGCCGACGAGCGTCTGGAGGTCGCGGACCTCGTAGCGCATGTCGCCAAGGCGGGTCCACCCCGCCGCGCAGCCGGCGGTCCGGGACTCCGGCTTACCGCAGGAATTGCCGAAGCCGCGCGCCGTCGGCGTCACGACGGCATAGCCCTGCTGGGCGAAGAACCAGTTGGAGTAGGACTGGTCACCCGCCGTCGACTCCAACGACGTCTTGTCACCGCCGAGGCCGTGCAGGAGCAAGATGGTGGGGAACGGCCCGTCGCCGGTTGCCGGCAGGGTGACGTCGACGTCTAGCGGCGTGCCGTCAAAGCTCGTCGGGCGCGAGGCGAGGTCGTTGGTGGGACAGAAGCGCACGCCGTTCTGTGGCGTGCAGGCGTGGCCGAACGGCGCGGGCTCGGCGGCGGATGCGGCGGTGGCCGGGACCAGCGCGAGCAGCGTTGCGATTGCGGCGCCGAGCAGCGCGAGACGTGGGGCGTGGGACATAGCGATCACGCTAACCCAACCGTTGTGCGGCCCCGAAAGAGCGGTCGGCGGTCGATCCGCGTGCGCCAGGAAGTAGGTTCCGGGACCGATGCTCGGCACGCCGTCTGACCTGGAGCGCCGGCTCGCCCTCCCCTACGCGGTCCTGATGATCGGTGCCAACGTCATCGGCGCGCTCATCGTCTTCGCGCTGATCGTCTTCGCGCTCCCGCTGCCCGACGTCGCCAACGCCGCGCACGTGCGGCGCGTCAACGTGGCGTGGCTGGCCGGCTACCTCGTCTTCGCGGTGCCCGCCGGCGTCCTCTGGGTCCTGTGGCTGCTGCGCCCCGTGATGGCGTGGCTGCGCGCCGACCGGCCGCCGACCGACGAGGAGCAGCGCGTCGTCCTGCTCACCCCCGCGCGCGAGCTGATCGCCCATGGCGTGTTGTGGGGCCTCGGCGCCGTCGTCTTCACCCTGCTCAACGTGCGCTACAGCCATGAGCTGGGGCTGATCGTCGCGATCACCGTCGGGCTTGCAGGTGCGGGAACCTGCGCGGTCGCCTATCTGCTGGCCCAGCGCGTGCTGCGCCCCGTGGCCGCCCGCGCGCTGGCCGACCAGGTGCCGGAAGACCCGGCGCTGCCCGGTATCACGACGCGGATCCTGCTGACCTGGGCGCTCGGCACCGGCGTGCCGGTGCTCGGCCTGACGCTCGTCGGCATCGGCGAGCTGGCCGGCATCATCGACGCGTCATCGGACCGCGTCGCGACGACGGCGGTGACGCTCGGCGGTGTCGCGCTGGTCATCGGCCTGGCGGCGATGGCGCTGACCGCGCGCTCGCTGGCCGACCCGCTGAAGGCCGTCCGGCGCGCGGTGCGCCAGGTCCAGCGCGGCGAGGACGGCGCGGAGGTCGACGTCTATGACGGCAGCGAGCTCGGGCTGCTGCAGGCAGGCTTCAACCAGATGGTCGACGGACTGCGCGAGCGCGAGCAGCTGCGCGATCTCTTCGGCCGCCAGGTCGGTGAGGACGTCGCGCGCCAGGCGCTGGAGCGCGGGATCACGCTCGGCGGCGAGGAGCTTGAGGTCGCGGTGTTGTTCATCGACTTGGTCGGCTCGACCGAGCTCGCCCACCAGCGGCCGCCGGCCGAGGTCGTCGAGTTGTTGAACGACTTCTTCCATGTTGTCGTCGAAGTCGTCGACGGCGAGGGCGGTTCGGTCAACAAGTTCGTCGGCGACGCGGCGCTTTGCGTCTTCGGCGCCCCACTGCCCCACGACGACCCCGCGGGCGGCGCGCTGCGGGCAGCGCGGCTCCTGCGCCAGCGCCTCGCGCGCGAGGTCCCGCAGTGCGACGTCGGCATCGGCGTCTCGGCCGGGACCGCGGTCGCCGGCAACATCGGCGCCCAGCAGCGCTTCGAGTACACCGTGATCGGCGACCCGGTCAACGAGGCCTCACGACTGACCGAGCTGGCCAAGCAGCACGAAGGCCGCGTCCTGGCGTCCGAGGCGGCGCTGTCGCGCGCCGGCGCAGACGAGTCGCACCGCTGGAGCCTCGGGGAGACCGAGACCCTCCGCGGCCGCGCGACGCCCACGCGCCTCGCGGCGCCAACGCCCGCGCGTCCTTAAGGCTCCGGCCGGGCGAGACACCAACGAACCGCCTGCACGCGAGATACGATCGACGTGCGATGCCCTTGACGCAAAACATCTCAACGGACCTCCCCGCCGACGACCCTCGCGTCAAGCGTCCCGTGTTCACGCTGCGCGAAGCCGCTGGCTACCTCGGCCTGCCGAACTCCACCCTTCACAGCTGGGCTCGACCCGCCCACGCCGATCCCATCGTCACCTGCTTCCCGTCGCGCGGCCGCGAGGCAACGGTGCCGTTCATCGGCTTCGCCGAGGCCTACATCCTCTCTGCGTTCCGTCGTGCAGGTGTGCCTCTGCAGCGCATCCGCCCTGCCGTGGCCGCGCTCTCCAAAGAGATCGGAATCGCCCATGCCCTCGCCTCCGAACGCCTCTACACCGACGGCGCCGAAGTCCTCTACGACTACGCCACCGAGCACGACGAGGAACAACTCAGCGGGCTGACCGTCGTGCGCACCGGCCAGCGCGAGTTCGCCGAGGTCGTCAAGGACTACTTGCAGCGCGTCACCTACGGCACCGACGGCTGGGCCTCCCAGGTACGGCTTCCCGCCTACGAGCACACCAACGTGATCGTCGACCCCAGCCGCGCCTTCGGCATGCCCCTCGTCGTCCACGGTGGGGCACGCGTCGAAGACCTTGTCGACCGTTTTAAGGCCGGCGATTCGCTCGCCGACATCGCCGACGACTTCGGCGTCCCCGAACCCGAAGTCGAAGACGTCGTCCGCGTCGCCACCCGAGCCGCCGCGTAGCCGAACCAAAGGATCGCGTCCGACCGTCGCCCCAGGATGGCCGAGACGCCGCCAGAGTTCTTCATCGACCGAAGCCTCGGCCGCAAGCACCTCGCCAAGGCGTTGACCGAACAAGGTGTAGTCGTCCACACGATGGCGTCGGTCTACGGCGAGGACGTCGCCCAGCGCCTCGCCGACGAGCAGTGGCTCACCGACGCCGGCACCAACGGCTGGATCGTCCTCATGAAAGACGACGCCATCCGCCGTCGCCCAGCCGAACGCGATGCGCTTGCCGCCGCCGGGGTTCGCGCCTTCTGCCTCACCAACGCCAACCTGCGCGCCAGCGAGCAATCCGCGCGGTTCGTCGGGAACCTCGATCGCATCCTCCGGCGTACCCAGACTCCCGGTCCCTACATCTACGGCGTGTACGACGGCTATATCAGGCGGCTGTGGCCATAGGCCCGCGTCGCGCGGGCATCGAAACCACCCGGTCACCACTTGGTCTCCCATCCTTCACGGCTCGGTCACCGGCCGGGGTGATCGGCGTGACGAGAATGGCGCAGCGTGCACACGTGGCCCTCGGAAGTGAGCCTCCGCGCGCGTCATCCGTCAAGCATGAAGCCCTAATCGGAGGCACCGTTGTCCTCGAGTTCCCGTCGCCGCGCCGCGCTCGCCGCGGCCGCTCTGGCCGCTGTCACGGCCGTGGCCGCACCCCTGGCTCACGCCCACGCACCCGTCCCGATGCTCCAGCAGCAAGACACGTGGGGCGGCGCCCAGCCGCTGGCCGGTGCGAGCATCTTCGACACGCCGGTCGTCGAGGGCGGCTGGTCGGCGTTCGCGCCGATCGACAACACGCACTACTGGACAATCAGCGACCGCGGGCCCAACGGCCAGCCGACGGTGACCGTCAACGGCGCCCCGCGCACGACGCGCACGTTCCTCGCCCCGTCGTTCACGCCCACCATCTACAAGGTGGCGATCGGCCGCTACGGCCAGATGGGCGTCCAGGCACGGATTCCGCTGCACCTCAGGGCCGGCGCCGTCGACCCCGCGCGCGCCTGGATGGCCGCGCACCCCGATGCCTCCAAGGCCGTCGCCGCCGGCCCGCTGAACCAGATCACCGGCCTGCCGCAGATCGTCACCGCCGCGCAGGGCGCCGCCTCGGGCCTGCCCGCCGACGCCGGCGCCTTCAAGCAGTCGGCCTCCCGCGACGAAGATCCGTTCGCCGTCGACGGCGTGACCGAGCTGACCGGCGACCCGTACGGCCTGGACACCGAGGGGATCGCGGTCGACCCGCGCGATGGCGGCTTCTGGCTCGGTGACGAGTACCGCCCGTCGCTGATCCATGTTGCGCCCGACGGCACGCTGCTCAACCGCATCGTTCCGCAGGGGACCGCGAACATCGCGGCCGACAGCGCCGACCCGGCGAAGTTCGCCGGCTCTGACCAATCGGTCTTGCCGACGCAGGACGCACTCCCGCGCGCCTTCGCGTTCCGCAAGCAGAACCGCGGCATGGAGGGCGCCACGCTGACGCCCGACGGCAAGACGCTGTTTGGCATGTTGCAGTCCTCGATCGAGCCGCCTGCTGGCAAGGGCGACGCCCGCACGCTGCGCCTGGTCCGCTTCAACGTGACCGATCCGGCGCACCCGGTGCTCACCGGTGAGTTCGTCTACCGCCTGGATCCGCCGAGCGCGACCAGCGGCGTCAAGCAGACCGACATCAGCATCTCTGACATCTACGCCGTCGATGCCCGCCACCTGCTGGTCGACGAGCACGACAACGTGACCGACGCCGCCGGCGCCGGGCAGAAGCGCATCTACGAGACAGACCTGACCGGCGCCTCCAACATCGCGACCGACCCGTCAGCCAACGGTGAGGACCCGCAGGTCGAAGCCCAGAACGCGGCCGGCATCGTCGCGGTCACCAAGACGCAGATCCTGGATCTGACGCAGTTCGGCTACAACCACGACAAGCCGGAGGGCATCGGCCTCTTCCCGAACGGCAACCTCGCCGTCCAGGACGACAACGACTTCGGCTTCGCTCAGGGCAACGACCCCGAGAACGCCGGACCGAGCGATCCGCCGTTCCTCGTCACGCCGAGCGGCCACACGACGCAGCTGTGGCAGTTCAGCGGCCTCGGCTTCGCGCCGGATGACGGCGATCACCACCACGAGGACCACCCGGCCGGGACCCCCGCCGGTGGCCCCGGCGGCACCTCGGGTCAGGGTGGCCACGGCTCGCCCGCACCGCCGAAGGGCGCGAAGATCACCTTCAGCACGCGGACAGTGTCCAAGCGCAAGACGCTGAAGGCCCGCGCCGTGAAGCTCACCGTCCGGCTCTCGCTGGCGGCGACGGCCAAGAGCACGCTGAGCTTCAAGCACGGCCGCAAGACGGCGTCGCTGGGCGGCGCCACGCAGAAGCTCAAGGCCGGCAAGAGCACGCTCAAGGTCCCGCTGACGACCGCGGGCCGCAAGCACCTGAGCGCCGCGCACGGTCACGTGACGGCGACGCTGACGATCAAGCTGGTGGCCGCCGGCGGCGGCGTGTCGACGAGGAGCGTGCACCTCAAGCTTGCTTGAGATGACGCCCTAGAAGCGCACGGTAAACCGTGCGCCGCCGAGGCTCGGTGCGCGGGTGACCTCCACCCGCGCACCGTGGTGGCCGGCCTGTTGGGCGACGAGGGAGAGGCCGAGGCCGGAGCCGGGTGTCTCGGCGCCGTCGATGCGGGCGAAGGGCGCGAAGATGCGGTCGCGCTCGGCTTCCGGAACGCCGGCGCCGTCGTCGTCCACCGACAGGACGGGCCCGGTGGCTTCCAGCGCCACACGGACCTGTGCGCCGCCGTGGCGGATCGCGTTGGTGACGAGGTTCTCCACCACCAACCGCAGGCCTGGCTCCCAGCCCTCGACGACCACCGGCGCCTCCGGTAGTTCGACAGCAACAACGACCGCCGGATGGCGCGCAGCCGCCGCCGTGACGACCTCGTCAACGAGCTCGGTCAAATCCACCGGTTCGTGCTCCAGCGGCCCCGCATCGCCACGCGCCAGCGCTTGCAGGCCGTCGATCAAGTCCACCAACCGCCGCTGCTCGGCCAGCGCATCGTCGAGCATCGCCTCGCGACGGGACGCATCCACATCCGGATGGCGCCGCAGCGCCGACAGCGTCGCCTGCACGCTGGTCAGCGGCGTGCGCAGCTCATGTCCTGCATCAGCGGCAAAGCGCCGCGTCGCGGCCAGCGCGCGCTCGCGGTCGGCCGCGCTGCGGCCCAGCCGCGCGAGCATCGCGTTGAACGAGCGCGCCACCGAGCGCAGCTCCGCCGGCCCGCGATCGTCGGGCACACGGCGATCAAGATCCTCATCATCGGCGATCGACGCCGTCACCGTCCGCAGCCGCCGCAGCGGACGCAGCACCACCGACGCGATCAACCACACCGCCAACCCGACCACCAACAACCCGACGAGCCCGATCAGCGCGACGCGCCGCTCCAGCTCGTCGATGCGGTGCTCTAGCCCACCGAGGCTGGAGACGACCTCCAACCGCGCGCGCCCTCCGAGGTCCGGATCGCTCAGCGTCGTGACGTATGCGCGGTAGCGGTGGCCGCCGCTGGTGAAGGTCGACAGGCCCCGCGGCAGCGCACCGTGCGTGGGCGGCGTCGGGCCGGCATGCACCAGCCTGATCCGCCCCAGCCGGACGAGCAGCGAGCTGCCCGTCGCCCGCAGCACGGCGTCGAGCCGCGGGTCGTCGGCGGGGACTTCCTGCTGGACGGCAGCCACGGCCGTCGGTCGCGTCAGCTCCGCGGTCCGCTTGAGCCGGTCGTCGAGCGCCGCCCGCTCGGAGGCGTCGATCTCGTGGAACGCCGCGGCGCCCGCGGCGACCAGCACGGCCGCGAGCAGCAGCAGGACACCGAGCGTCAGACGGCCACGGAGGCTGCGCATCGCCCCTCAGGCTCGCAGGACGAAGCCGACACCGCGCACTGTGTGCAGGACCCGCGGCTCGCCGTCCTGCTCGAGCTTGCGCCGCACGTACCCAACGAAGACGTCGGCGACGTTGGTCCCGGGATCGAAGGTGTAGCCCCAGACCTCCTCGTGCAGCCGCGCGCGATCGAGGATCTCCCCCGGGTTGCGCATCAACAGCTGCAACAACTCGAACTCCCGGCGCGTGAGCTCCAGCTCGCGCTCGCCGCGGCGGGCGACGCGCGAGCGCGGGTCCAGCCGCAGGTCACCGACCACCAGCGCCTCGTCCGCCCCGGCCGGCCGGCGGCGCAGCAGGGCGTGCAGCCGCGCCACGACCTCCTCCAGCGCAAACGGCTTGACCACATAGTCGTCGGCACCGGCCTGTAATCCGGCCACGCGGTCGTCGACCTCATCGCGTGCCGACAGCACGCAGACCGGAACCTGATCGCCGCTCGCGCGCAACCGCTCCAGCACCTCGAGCCCGTCGAGGTCGGGCATGCTGAGATCGAGCAGGACGACCGCGGGCGCGATCCGCGCCGCCGCCTCCAGGGCCGCCCGTCCGCCGGAGGCCGACACCACCGTGAAGCCCTCCAGCTCCAGCCCGGCGCTCACCGCGCGCCGGATCGCGGGGTCGTCGTCGACCAGCAGGACGACGGGCCCCGCGGCCGCGGGCTCAGCCAAGGCGGATGACCTCGCAGTCGTGGCCCACCACATCGCCCGCGTCGGCGATCACCGTGTCGCGCCCCGCGCCGCAGTGGACCGTGTCGACCTCGCCGTCGCGCACGTTGATGATGTCCTTGCCGTTGCCACCGTAGATCTGGTCCTGGCCGGGGCCGCCGGTGATGCGGTCGTTGCCCGCACCGCCGAGCAGGTTGTCGTCGCCCGCGCCACCGCGAAGGATGTCGTTGCCCGCATCGCCGGCGATCGTGTCGTTGCCCGCGCCGCCGTTGATGCGGTCGTTGCCACCGCGGCCGAAGATGGTGTCGTCGCCCCCGCGTCCGTTGATCACGTCGGCGCCCGCGCTCCCAGAGAGCTGGTCGGCCTGACGCCCACCGGTGACGACGTCAGCCGCCGCCACGCCCGCGAGGGCGCTCACGAGCAACGAGATCAACAACACGGACAGGAGGGTGCGGGGCATGGACATGAGGATGACGCAGGTTCCCGGCTGGTCATCGCGTGCGCGAAGCCTCTCATGAAGTCCTCACGGAGCATGAGGACTGGGTGAGAGGTCGATGGGAAGCGACCCCGAAGCGGTGAACCTGCCTCCCAGGGAAAGCAACGACCAGGAGGACGACGTCACATGCAGCTTCGCAAGTCCATCATCGGCGCCACCGCGGCGCTGGCCATCGTGCCGGCCGGCACGGCGCTGGCGGCCACCATCAACGGCGGCCCCGGCAACGAGCGCCTGCGCGGGACCAGCGTCACCGACACCATCAACGGCAACGGTGGCAACGACCGCATCTTCGGCCGCGGGGGCGACGACCAGCTCAACGGTGGTCCGGGCAACGACCGGATCTTCGGCGGTGCCGGCAACGACACGATCGCCGGCGTCCAGGGCAACGACTGGCTCAACGGCGGCGCGGGTGACGACACGATCACCGGCGACGCCAACGGCACGGGCGACCTGACCTCCTTCGATCGCATCTTCGGTGGTGCCGGCAACGACACGCTCAAGGGCGGCGACTCCCGCGACCGCATCTACGGCGGCAGCGGCAACGACAACTCGTCCGGCGAGAACGGCAACGACCGCATGGCCGGCGGTACCGGCGACGACCTCCAGGACGGCGGTGCCGGCAACGACACCATCTACGCCAACCTCGGCAACGACACCACCAACGGTGGCGAGGGCAACGACAACCTGTGGGCGCTGGCTCGCGGCGACGTCCACCCCGGTCCCAATGGTGAGGTCGATACGGCCGGCGACACGCTCAACGGCGGCCCCGGCAACGACACGTTCCACACCCGCGATGGCGAGGTCGACAAGATCACCTGCGGCGACGGCAACGACGTCGCGCTGCTCGACACGGTCGACGTGATCACCGACGCCACGGCGGCCAACCCCAACGGCTCGTGCGAGAAGGTCGTCCGCAAGGCGCCCAAGCCGCAGGAGTCGAAGTCCGAGGATGCCCAGCAGGCGCCCGCGGACGCCAACGTCCAGTCCTAGGGCGCGATACACGGTCCCGCAGGGACCGGAAGCACCGCGGTCGCCGGCAATGCTGCCGGCGACCGTCGTCGTCCTAGGATCGTCGGGATGGAGCCCGACGTCCGCCTGGTCGCCTTCAGCGCCGACCACCTCGCCGACTTCGCGTTGCTCGCGCAGGACACAGAGGTCCGGCGCTTCACGCGCTTTCCGGATCCGCCACAGCGCGACTTCCCGCAGCGGTGGCTGGAACGCTACGAGAAGGGCCGCCGCGACCGGACGCGCGAGGCGTTTGCCGTCGAGGATGGCGACGGGACGTTCCTAGGGCTCGCGCTGGCCGTGGCGATCGATCGTGAGGCCGGCGAGGCCGAGCTCGGCTACACGGTCACGCCGGCCGCCCGCGGCCGCGGGGTCGGCACCGCTGCAGTGACCGCACTGACGCGTTGGGCCTTCGACGAGCAGGAGCTCGAGCGCCTCACGCTGCTGATCGAGGTCGCCAACGTCGCGTCCACGCGCGTGGCCGAGCGTTGTGGCTACGTGCTGGAGGGCGTGCGGCGCAATGCCTATGTGAAAGCGGGCCCACCCACCCGTCGCGCCGACACCGCCGTCTACGCGCGGCTGCGATAGCTCAGGAGCCGGCCAGCTTGGCCAGCGGTGCGCCCCACGCCGCGAGGTCGTCGGGCGGCGGGACCTTGTAGCCGAGGTAGAGATCGACGCCGATGTCGCCCGTCGCCCACTTGGCGAAGCTCTCGGCGAAGCGCTCGGTGACGCTTGCACAGCCGCCGGAGTTCTGGGTGTCGCAGCCGTAGCCCTGCGGGATCGCCGCGTCGAGCTGAGTGTCCAGCGCCGGCGGCACCAGCGCGAAGTCGACGACGTGGCCGAGCTCGTGCAGGACGGTCCGGTCGATGCCGCGCTGCCCGTAGCGGCGCGAGACGATGCCGAGGTTGACGGAGACGTTGTAGCGGTCGCCGACCGACTGCGTGGTCCCGACCGTGCCCGCTGCGGTCTGCGCGATGTGGACGTCGACGAGGCCGTCGATCGCGCCGATCAGCGCCTGGGCCTCGGGCCGTGCATGAGCGATGGCGCTCAGGAACGCATCGCGGTCGGCCGGGGCCAGCCCCGGATCGAACGTGAACGTGGCCGCACGCTCCTGCGCGCTGATCTGGCCGACGGTTCGACCGCCCGCGGTGGCCTGCGCCCGGCTGTGCATGCGCAGCACGAAGCCGCCGAGCGACAGCACGAGGAGCACCGCCAGTGGCGCGATGAAGCTGCGTGATCGTTCCCCCATCTCCCCTGTATCGGCCGCGAGCGCGCTAGCTTGGAGGAGTGCCGCTGCGCGATGACGGCCCACACTTTTCCTACGCCCTCCATCCGCTGCCCCCCAACCGGGTCGGGTTGCGCCGTTGGCGCTGGGAGCTTTGGCATGGCGCAGCCTTGATCGCGGCCGGCTGGCGCCTGAGCCAGGAGCATGCCGAGCGCGCGCTCTGCGCTGCGGCGTCGCGCCGCGGACATGCGCAGTTGGGGCTCCATCCGCTGCGGCCCGAACCCAGGTCCGCGCCCGGCGGCCTCAGCGCGGGTGCCGCGGTGCGGGTCGACTGTGGCGCGTTTCAGTGCCTGCTGGTTCCACGCCTGCCCGGCGCCGCCGGCTGGACGCCGGCGATCGCGGTCTGAGCGCCGCCGCTCCCTCTAGGGTGACCGGGTGATGCCGTCCCTGGCACGGCGCGCGGCGGCGCTCGCCCTCACCGCCCTGGTCCTCTACGGCGTCGCTCCGGCGATCGGCGAGGTGCTTGGCGCCTTTCCCAAGGTGGCCAACCTGAAGCCGTGGTGGCTGGTCGGGATGGTGCTGGCCGAGGCCGCGTCCTGCTGGTGTCTGTGGGAGCTGCAGGCGCTGTCGATCGGCACGCGCGACACGGTCGGCGTGGCGACGTCGCAGCTGGCCGGCGGCGCGCTCGGACGGGTGATCCCGGGCGGCGCGGCGACCGCCGCGGCCACCCAGTACAACATGCTCAACAGCTCCGACGTGCCGCGCGCGTCGGTCGCGACGGGCCTTGCGGCCGCGACCGTCCTGCAGATCGCTGGGCTCTGCGTCTTGCCGGTGCTCGCCCTGCCGGCCGTCGTCTTCGGGCTGCGCGTGCCGCAGACGCTTTTCGAGACGGGCGTGCTCGGCCTCGGCCTCTTCATCGCGATGCTCGGCGTGGGTCTGGCGACCGCGCGCAGCGAGCAGACCCTGCGCTGGGTCGGACGGGTCGTTGTCGGAGTCAGCGAGCGGCTGCCAGGAGATCGCGCGCTGTCGCCGACGCTGCCCGACCGGCTCGTCGTCCAGCGCGACGAGGTGACCGAGCGCCTCGGCGACCGCCTGCTCGTCGCCTGCGGGGCGGCGGTCGGCCGCTGGCTCTTCGACCTCCTGGCCCTCGTCACGGCGATCATCGCCGTCGGCGCGCACCCGGCCTTCTCGCTGGTCCTGCTCGCCTACGTCGCGGCCCAGCTACTGGCCCAGATCCCGCTGACGCCGGGCGGCATCGGCGTCGTGGAGGCCGGCCTGACGGCAACGCTCGCGCTCGCCGGCGTCCACGGCGGCGACGCAGCCGTCGCGACGCTCGCCTACCGCCTGGTCTCCTATTGGCTGATGCTGCCCGCCGGCCTGATCGCCTGGATCATCCACCGCCGGCGCCTGGCGCTGAGCGTGGCGTCCTAGCGGGCACCGACGAGTGGTCAGCTCGGCGCGACCGTGCGCAGGCCGGCGAGGCGGGCGGCTGCAGCCTGGCGCTCGTCGTAGGTCACCATGCCGTCGATCGGCCCCACGTCGACGGCCGAGGCGATATGGATCGCGTCGAGCGCACGCAGTACCGGCTCGGCAAAGGCGCCGGCGGCCATGAGCACGGCCCGGTCGACCGGCACCAGGGCGAGCGCCGCGAGCACCTCGCCGGCGCGTGCCACGAGCAGGTCGGTCGACAGCGCCGGATCGTCGAACGCCGCGCGATGCACGGCGCGAGGCACTTCGGTCAGCACCAGCTCGCTGGAGACGAGATCAGCGCCGTCGAGGAAGAGGTGAAGCGCCGCGCTTTCGTCTTCCTCACGGACGAGCTTCACCAGCGCGGATGCGTCGAGGTAGAAGAGTGACAACGCGCTCAGCGGTCGCCGCGGATCTCATCCAATGCTCGGCTCAGCGCGCGCGAGTCGCCATCCAAAGCCAGCGGCGCAGGAAGTCCACGGCGGGTGGGACGCGAGACGCGCCCGTCAGCGATGAGCCGGTCGAGTGCGTCGCCGGTGCTCGGTGGCGGACCAAGCTCTGCGACCGGTCGGTTGCGCTCGGTGACGATCAAGCGTTCGCCGCGCTCCACGAGCCGCAGGTAGCGGCTGAGGTTCTGGCGCAGCTCGGCAACTCCGACCGTCATCATGTACACGAAAGTAGCACAAGCGCGATGGGCCACT
This sequence comes from uncultured Conexibacteraceae bacterium, assembly GCA_963836485.1. Taxonomy (GTDB): domain Bacteria; phylum Actinomycetota; class Thermoleophilia; order Solirubrobacterales; family Solirubrobacteraceae; genus Baekduia. The sequence continues at coordinate 142,042 of CAWIJS010000016.1, forward strand.
ACGTGGTCTATCGACGCACATGGGAACGGCTGCCGCGGGGAATCCTCGTGGCTCTATGGCCGCCACGACCGCTTCGTCTATCCCCGAGTCCGTCCCGACGGTTGATCTCGCAGCGCTGCAAGCGCTGCTCGATGGCGAGCACGTCGAGGTCCGCAACCGCTGCCGTGCGTGGTTGAGCGAGCCGGAGAACGCACCGCGGCCGGATCTGCCGCTCGAGGAGCATCGTGCGCAGGTCCTCGCGTGGGCCCGGGAGCTGGCCGATGCGGGAGAGACGGCGCGTGGCTTTCCGGAGGAGTTCGGTGGGCGTGGGCAGGTCGGCGGAGCGATCGCCGGCTTCGAGACGCTGGGCTTCGGCGACCTGTCGCTGTTGGTCAAGTGCGGCGTGCAGTTCGGCCTCTTCGGCGGCGCGGTGCTGCACCTCGGCACCCGCAAGCACCACGAGGCCTACCTGAGTGACATCACGTCATTGAGGCTCCCTGGCTGCTTTGCGATGACCGAGACCGGCCACGGCTCCAACGTCCAGCAGCTCGGGACGACCGCGACCTACGACGCCGCCAGCGGCGAGTTCGTGATCTCGACCCCAGACGACGCCGCGCGCAAGGACTACATCGGCAACGCCGCGCGCGACGGTCGTATGGCCGCGGTCTTCGCGCAGCTGATCGTGGGTGGTGAGCCGCGCGGCGTCCACGCGCTGCTCGTGCCGCTGCGCGATGACGACAACAACGTCCTACCGGGCATCCGGATCGAGGACTGCGGCGCCAAGCTCGGCCTCGACGGCGTCGACAACGGACGGATCTGGTTCGACGACGTGCGCGTGCCGCGCGACAACCTGCTCGACCGCTACGCCACGGTCAGCGAGGACGGCGTCTACGAGAGCGCCATCGAGAACCCCACCAAGCGGTTCTTCACCATGTTGGGCACGCTGATCCAGGGGCGTGTCAGCGTTTGCGGCGCGTCTATCAGCGCCACGAAGGTGGCGCTGGCGATAGCGGTCCGTCACGCTGAGTCACGACGGCAGTTCGGCCCGGGTGGGCGGGACCGATTCGACGAGGTCGTGTTGATGGACTACCGCACCCACCAGCGGCGGCTACTGCCCGCGCTGGCCAAGGCGTACGCCTTGCACTTCGCCCAGGAAGACGTCGTCGCGCGGCTGCATCGCGTCTTCACCTCCGACGAGGAGCTCGGCCGTGAGCGGCGCGAGCTCGAGACGCTGGCCGCCGGCCTCAAGGCGATCGCAACCTGGCACGCGACCGCGACGATCCAGGAATGTCGTGAGGCCTGCGGCGGCATGGGCTACCTGAAGGGCAATCGCTTCGCCGCGCTCAAAGCCGACACCGACGTCTTCACCACCTTCGAGGGCGACAACACGGTGTTGCTGCAGCTCGCCGCCAAGAACCTGCTGACCGACTTCCGCGACCAGCTCGGCGAGCTCGACCCGCTGGGCACCGCGAGCTTCTTCGCCGGCCAGGTCTTCGAGACCGTCGCCGAGCGCAGCGCGATGCGCGAGGTGCTCACGCGCCTGGCCGACGATCTGCTGCCGGGCCGCGACGACCAGGAAGATCTCGCCAGCCGCGACGTCCAGCTCGAGCTGCTGCGCTGGCGCTCCAACCACATCAGGTCGGGTGTCGCGCGCCGGCTGAAGGGCGGCATCGACGGCGGTCGCGAGCCGTTCGCGGTCCTGCTCGACTGCCAGGACCACCTCATCGCCGCCGCTCGCGCCTATGTCGACTGCTTCGTGTTGGAGTCCTTCGCCGCCGCGATCGATCGCTGCACCGACCCCGGCGCGCGCATGCTGCTTGACCGCGTCTGCGACCTGTACGCCTTGAGCACGATCGAGGCCGACCGCGGCTGGTTCCAGGAGCACGGGCGCCTCTCCTCGACGCGCTCCAAGGCCGTCATCAAGGCGGTCAACACGCTCTGCGCAACGCTGCGACCGCACGCGACCGGGCTAGTCGCGGCGTTCGGGATCCCGGAGACGTCGCTGGGCGATGCGGCAGCGGTTGCCAGTGCAGCGCCCCACGCGTAGCGGCTAGGTTCCGCCGGGATGGCCCGTCGCCGCTCCGGCCCCGAGATCCTCGCTGAGACTGGCGACCTGGTCGTGCAGCGCGATGGGCAGCGGGCGACGGGGCGGCTGCTGCGCCAGGGTGAGATGGACGCGTCGTACATCGACCTCGCCGATCCGCGCCATCTGGAGTTCGACTACCTGCGGCGGATGCGCGACGTGGTGGAGGCGCTGCGGGCGCGGCGGATCGTGCACGTCGGCGGCGCCGGATGCGCGCTGGCACGGTCGCTGGCGGCAACCGATCGCGCCCGAACGCGCCGCCAGGAGGTCATCGAGGTCGATGGCGACGTCGTCGAACTTGCGCGCGAGCACCTCGGGCTGCGCAAGCTGCCGGGGCTGAAGATCCGGATCGCCGACGGGCGCACACACGTCGCGGGCCGCGACGACGCCTCAGCTGACGCGTTGCTGATCGACGCGTTCATCGGCGCGCGCGTGCCGCGCCATCTCGCCACCAGTGCCGCGCTGGCCGATGCGGCACGGGTCGTCGCGCCCGGCGGCGCGTTGGCCATCAACGTGGTCGACACGCCGCCGATGGACGATGTCCGCGCGATCGCCGCCGGCCTGCGTGAGCACTTCGCCACCGTCGCCGCGCTGGGCGCCGGGCCGGTGCTGCGAGGTCGCCGGCAGGGCAACGTCGTCCTGCTCGCCGGCCACGGGCCGCTGCCGCTGGAGCGGTTGCGCGTGCGCGCGGCGGCCGACGCCGAACCTGCCGCCCTCGCCGGTGCGCAGGAGCTCGAGCTACTCTGCCGCTCGACCGCGCCGTGGCAGGATTGATCGCGGCGCTGCCGGGCAGCATCCGACCTGATGGCCAACTCCCCCACGATCTGGACGGTCGGCTACGAGCGCTTGCTCCCACCCGAGCTCATCGCCGAGCTGAAGGTGGCCGGCGTGCGCCGGCTCATTGACGTGCGCTTCCGCCCCCAGTCCCGCCGCCCGGGCATGTCCAAGACGCGGCTGGGCGATGCGCTGCGCGAGCACGGCATCGCCTACGAGCATCGCCGCGAGCTCGGGACGCCAGCCGATATCCGCTGGTTCTACAAGCACAACCAGATCGCCGAGGGCGCGGCGCAGTTCACCACCTACATCGAGGAAGCCTCCTTGGAGGCGCTCGATGGACTGGCCGCCGAGATCACCGGCGGCGGGCCGCCCACAGCGCTCATGTGCCTCGAAGCCGATCCGGCGGAGTGCCACCGCCGGATCGTCACCGAGCGCCTCGCGGTCCGGATCCCCGGCCTGCGGGTAATCGACCTGTAGGCCTACTCCATGCGCCCGAAGCCCGCGGCTAGGGCGGCGACGAGGTGCTGAAAGGACGTGTCGAGGTCGAGCTTGATGCCGAAGCCGCCGGCGGCCTCCAGCGAGGCGAAGCCGTGGACGGCCGAGCGGATGGCGCGCAGCGCGTGCACCGTCTGCTCGTCGTCGAGCGACCAGCTGCGCAGCACCCCGCGCATGACCTCGAGCACGGCCGCGCCCGCAGCCTGGTGCTCGGCATCGCCGGCCGCCGGCGCAGCGATCGCGCCCGCCGCATAGCGGCCCGGATGCGCCAGGACGTAGGCGCGGTAGGCCTGCGCTGTGGCCTGCAGGCCCTCGGCGCCCGAGCGGCCGATCGCGGCCTCGCGCAGCGTCGCGGCCAGCTCGCTGAGGCCGAGCAGCGCCACACCCCGCAACAGGCCGTCGCGACCGGCGACATGGTTGTAGAGCGACGGCGGCTTGACACCCAGCGCCGCGGCGAGGCGGGCGAGCGTCACGGCCTCCAAGCCCTCAGCGTCGGCGATCTCCGCCGCCGCCGCGACGACGACGTCATGGTCTAACCCGGCACGCGGCATGCGGCTCAGCCCACGCGCGCGATCGCGGCGTCCATCGCCGCGCCGGGCGCCTCGACGAGCTTGCCGTGGCCAGGCGCCAGGCGCGCCGGGTCCAACGCCCGCAGGATCCGCGCGCTCTCGAGGTCGATCTCCGGGCTCCACGTGCCCATCCGGACCAGCGGAAAGCGCGGGTTGGCCTTGGCGCTGCTGGCCACCCCGCCGAGGGACGAGTAGACGTCGCCGCAGTACACCGTCCGGTCGCGCGGGTCGAGCAGTGCGATGTGGCCCGGCGTGTGGCCCGGCGTCGCGACAACCTCCAGCGAGCCGATGCGATCGCCGTGGCCGACCGTCCGCGACGGCACCGTCTCGGCGCCGGTGTAGCTGCCGCTGAGCTTGCGCTCCGGCTCGCCCGGGTCCAAGGACATGTCCTTGTGCAGCAGCCGCGCGTCCCGGGTCGAGATGATGACTTCGGCCTCCGGTAGCGCCGCGGCCAACTCGTCCAGCGCGCCGATGTGGTCGCCGTGGGCGTGCGTGAGGACGATGCGGACGATCGGCGCGCCGAGGCCGTCGGCTGCGGAGAGGATCTTCTTGCCGGCACCCTTCATGGTGGTGTCGATCAGCGTCAGGCCGTCGTCCTCGCCGACGAGCCACGCGTTGACGAAGCCGAAGCGGGTGAAGCGATGCGGGGAGCTAGGCATAGTCGTAAAACTAATGCCCGTAGTTTCATCTGTCAAGCAGGAACGACGCGTGGACCGGTCCGTCGCCAGCCACGACCCAGCGCTGCGCTCCGGAGCTCAGCACCGCGTGCTCGCCCGGCTGGGCCGGCGTGCGGAACTCGAGCTCGACGTCGATCGCCGACGGCTCGGTGCCGCCGGTCAGCAGCTCGTCCTCTAAGACCGCCCAGTAGGCGGCGTTGTTGATGTGGTCGGCGACGTCGAGCTCGGTGGTCCGAAAGCGCCACGGCCGCGACGCTGCATCCTCCGCGGGCGCCGGATGGCGCAGCCGCGCCTTGATCTCACGCCCGGCGGCCGACGTGCTGTAGAGCTCCAGCTCCTCTGGCGCGAACGGCGTCGGCCGCAGGCTCGTCGGATCGAGATGGACCCACAGCGCCACGGCCTCGACCAAGCCACCGCCGGACGTCGCCACGGTCGTGCGCCGCTGCGCCCACATCCGCCCGATCCCGCTGCAGAACGTCGCGGCCGTCGCCGTCTCCCCAAAACGCGGGAAGCGCGTCACCGCCAGCCGCGTGCGGCGCACGACCCAGAGCGCGGCCTCGCCGAGGCCGGCGTCGACCACATCGGCCAGCGCGACATCCTGCAACCAGCGGGCAAGCGCGTCGAGGCGGACGCGGCCGCTCGGCGCCGTGTCGGCCAGCCCGACGGTGACGGACTGCTCGTAGCGGCGCCCAGCACCCGGATGGGCGACGAGCTCGTCGAAGTCGGCAGCAGAGGCGCTCACGCGCCGCCAAGGTACCGTCCGCGGAGGAGCACCAGCGAGCCCGTGCCGGGCCAGACGCGGTCGCTGCCCGGGAAGTGCGCCACGATCTGCAGGCGCGTCCACGACCGCGCTGCTTTCGGAAGCACCATGGTGATGGTGTAGGTCGCGTGGCCGCGCAGGCGCAGGCTCGCGCTAGACGTCACGGTCCTGCGGCCGGCCCGTGCGAGGAGCTTCACGCTCAACGGCCCGCGAGCGGCAGCCGTCACCCGGCCACGGATCACGAGCTTGCGCCCGTCACGCGACAGCTGCGCCTTGGTCACCGACAGCGCGGGACGCAGCTTCTCGACGATCAGCTCGGGACGGCTCAGGGCGGTGACCTCGGGGCCCAGCCCCGGCGGCAGCGGCGAGACCTCAGAAACCGGCGGGACGGGGCCGACGACGGGCGGCGGCTCCGGCTCTGGCTCTGGCTCCGGCGTTGGGGCCACCTGACCGGTCCCGCTCACCGCGATCTCGTGCACGCCGCTGCCGTCGCCGGCGTTGATGATCCACTTGTCGTTGACCGCTCCGGCCTCGGTCGGCGTGAAGCTGATGCGCAGCGTCCTACTCTCGCCAGCGGGAATGGACGTGCCCTCGTCCAACGGGTCGAGCACGGTGAAGCGCGCGTCGGTCGGTGGCTTGGACTTCGTGACGTTCATGGGGCTGTCGCCCGTGTTGCTCATGGTGACCGCCACCGTCTTGCTCTCACCGATCGTGACCGTGCCGAAGTCCCAGCCGCCGGCAGGCTCCAGCGTCAACTTCGGCCCGAGCCCGGCGATGCCCGACAGGCCGACGGTCTTCTCGCCCGCCGTGGTGTTGATGATCAAGTCATCGTTGAACTCCCCGACCTCCGTCGGCTGGTAGTGGACGGTGACGTTGATCGCCTCCCCCGGCCCGATCACGGTCCCAACCGCCAGCGTGTCGTCGACCGAGAACGGCGCACCCGGCAGCGTGATGCCGGTGACCGTCAGCGGCTGACCGCCGCCGTTGCCGAACGTCACGACCGAGGCCTGCGCGTCGCCGACGACCGCACCGCCGAAGGAGACGATCGGCGGCGAGGCGGTCAAGACCGCCGCCTGCGCCTGACCGGTGCCGGTCAGGCTGAAGCTAAAGGGCCCCTTGTCGGTGTCGACGGTCAGCATGCCGCCCGCCGAGCCCGGAGCAGCCGGCGTGAAGTCGACCGGGATCGTGATCGTGTCGCCGTTGACCAGCGTCGCCGGGACGGCCGGCACCGGCGTGCCCACCGCGAACGGCGAGGACGAGGCGACGATCGCGTTGACCTTGACCGTGCCACTGACGGTCAGCTTGACGTCGACGGTGCTCGTGGTGCCCACCGTGGTGAGCGGGAAGGTCGTCGAGGGACCCGAGACCTGGGCCTGGACCGGCGCCCCGTAGGCCTGGATGTGGCCGTCGCGGGTGCCGACGTAGATGCGGCCGTCGCCGACGCCGGGCATTGCGAACTTCGTCGCCTGCCCGATCGGCCACGAGTGGCGCAGGTTGAGGTGGCCGTTGCGCGGAACCGCGTCATAGGCGCGCAACTGCGCACCGGCGCCACCGCCGTCGGGCGACCACACGATCCACAGCACCGCCGAGCCCGAGGTCGTGCCGTCAGAGGTGATCACCGGTGCGCTGGAGCCAAAGCCGAACGCGTCATCGGACTCGACCGGCGCGTCGAGCGAGGGAACGCCCGCGGCCGAGACGCGGTAGCGATAGAGCTTGAGATAGCCCGACGAGCCGCTCGCGCTCGGGTCCTCCCCGCCGCTCGGCGACGCTGTCGGGATGGCGATCCACCCGCCGTCGCCGGGCCAGACGCCCGGGCGCGACCACACGCCGCCGTACGGGCCGACGCGACTGACGACGCGATCGCCGCGGCCATCGCCGGTGCCGATCCCGCCGAGGTCGTCGCGGTTGAGCAGGTACACGTAGCCGGCCTTGCCGACCGCTACTCCGAGATGCGGGAACTGCGAGGTGCCCAACGAGTCGCGCAAGGCGGTGACCCCGCCCGAGGCGAAGTCGGCGTCGTAGTCGTCGAGGTGCGCCGCGTCAGACGGCGCGAAGAAGTCCATCGGCTTGAGCGTGCCGTCGGCCTGGACGTCGAGCCGCACGATCGACTCGCCGTACATGCCGTTGCCCGGCGCGGCCAGTGGCGGCGTCGGCGAGCCGCCGTTGCCGGTCGAGAGGAAGATCCGCCCGGGGCCGTCGGACATCAGCCCAGCGCCGGACTGCCAAATGCCCGCGCCGTTGCCGCTGGCGACCGCGCTCCAGCGGGCGGTGATGTTGCCGCTCGTGTTCACCCCGAAGACCCAGCCCTGGTAGGGCGTGAAGTCACAGTGCCCGCCAAAGCCCGCGTAGACGACGCCGTCGAGCAGCAACAGGCCGGGACGCTGAAGCTCCTGGGTCGCGTTGAAGCTGATGCCGGGCGCGTTCTGGGCCGTCCCGGCCAGCTTCCTCGGAAAGCCGCTGCGCTGCTCACCGGTGGCGACGTCAAGCGCGTCGACGTAGTAGGCGGCGGGCCCTGAGGTCCCCGAGTTATAGGTCTTGTGGGTGAGGTAGACCGTGTTGGTGGCCGTGTCGATCACGGGCGTCGCCGTCACGCCCAGGTCGGGGTTGAGGTCACCGCACCCGATCAGGTTGGCCGGGTAGGACGGGCCAAGGTTGACCGACCAGTTCTTGTCGCCGGTCTCGGCGTCGAAGCTGGAGACCTCGTTGCGCTCGGTAGCGACGATTACGCTCTTCTTGTCGACGCCGGTATCCACCACCAGCGGCTGGGCGTAGACCTGACCGTCGACCGGCGCATCCCAGAGCTTGCCGAAGTTGCTGCCGGCGACCGCGTCGGGCGACAGCTTGGGCTGGTCGCCGTACCAGCCGTCGCGGAGATCGCCGCCGCTGTTGGTGATGCCCGAGGCACCCGCGCTTGCCGAGCCCAGCGCCCCAAGGACGATCGCCGCAGCGCAGAGCGTGCGAGCGGTTCGGCGCAGCAGGAAACGTCCGTGTCTCATTGGCTGACCCATCGATCCCATGGTGGCGGATCGCGGGCGCCTGCGGCTACACCGATGGCCAGGGTCAGAGCCGACCGGGAGCCGGCGAACGATGCGTGAGCCGTCGAGCAATCCCGGGCGGCAGACGGCCGTCGGTCGACAGCCACGAGCCCGCGAGGATCAGCAACAGCCCCGCCACCGCGCCGACGCCGGGGCGCTCGTCGAGGACCGCGACGCCGAGCGCGACGGCGACGATCGGCGAGATGTAGGTGATGACCGTGGCGCGGCCGGGACCGACCTCGCCGATCAGCGCGCCGAAGAGGACGAAGGCGGCGGCCGTGCAGAAGAGGCCGAGGACGACGATCGAGAGAATCGCGTCCGTGCTCGGCGTGTGCGACGGCGGCGCCAGCAGCGCGGCCGGGGTCAGCAGGACGGTCGCGATGCTCAGCGCGACTGCCATCAGCGCGCGCGGGTCGAGCCCGACGAGGCGCTGGTTGATGATCATCGGCCCCGTCGCGTAGCCGACCGCCGCCAGCAGGATCATCAGCGCGCCGAGCAGCGCGCTGCTGTCACCCGAGACATCCAGGCCGACGAGCGCGACGACCCCGGCGAAGCCGATGACCAAGCCGACGGCGCGGCTGCCGGTGGCGCGCTCGGACGGATCGAAGCGAATCGCCAGCAGCGCGACGATCATCGGGACAGCCGCGATGAGGATCGCGGCCAGCGACGATGCGACGTGCCGCTCGCCAGCGGCGATCAGCGGGAACGGCCCGCAGATCTCGACGATGGCGTAGAGCAGGAACCAGCGCCGGAAGGACGGCTGCAACGCTGGCCGCAGCACGCCGGCGCGCTGGCTGAGGGCGAGCAGCACGATCGCCGCCATCAGCACCCGGACCCAGGCGAGGAAGACCGGCGGGACGCCATCGTCGACCGCGACCTTGATGAACAGGTACGGAATCCCCCAGAGGATCGACACGGCCGCGAAGGCGGTCCAGGCACGGGCGCTCATCTGGCTGTCGATCGTACGCTGCTAGCGTCGGGCTCATGCTCCGGCTCAGCGTGCTCGATCAGTCCCCGATCAGCGAGGGCTCGACGGGGTCACAGGCGCTGCACGACACGATCGACCTCGCGCGGCTGACCGACCGCCTCGGCTACCACCGCTACTGGGTTGCCGAGCACCACGGCGGCACGATGCTCGCCGGGCCCAGCCCCGAGGTGCTGGTCGGGCCGATCGCCGCCAACACGCAGCGCATCCGGGTCGGCAGCGGCGGCGTGATGCTCCCGCACTACAGCCCGCTGAAGGTCGCCGAGAGCTTCAGCGTCCTGGCCGGGCTGTTTCCGGAGCGCATCGATCTCGGCCTGGGGCGCGCGGCAGGCACCGACCCGCTGACGACCTACGCCTTGCAGCGCGACCGCCGGTCGGCCGCGCCCAACGACTTCCCGGACCAGCTCGTGGAGCTCCTGGCCTATCTGAACGGGACGTTTCCCGAAGGCCATCGCTTCGCGCGCCTGGCCGAGCTGCCCGGACGACCCGAGACGCCGGAGCCGTGGTTGCTGGGGTCCTCGCCACAGAGCGCGATCTGGGCGGCGGAGCTGGGTCTCCCCTATGCGTTCGCAGACTTCATCAGCCCCGAAGGCGCGGCGATCGCCGCCAGCTACCAGGCCGCCTTCCAGCACTCCGAGCGCCACATGGCGCCACAGACCGCGGTGGCGGCATGGGTGCTCGCCGCCGACAGCGAGGAGGAGGCGCGGCTGCTGGCGACCTCGGCGCGGATGGCCTTTAAGATGCTCCAGCGCGGTCGGCTGATCCCCGTGCCGCCGCCGGAGAAGGCGGTGCGTTTCCTGGAGTCCGAGGGCGAGCGGATCGACGCGCCACCCCGCGGGCGACGGACGATCGTGGGCGCCATCGACAAGGTCCGCGCGCAGCTCGAGCAGCTCGCCGCCGACTATCGAGCCGACGAGATCATCGCCGTCACGATCACCTACGACCACGCGGCACGACGGCGATCCTACGAGCTGCTGGCCGACGCGTTCGACCTGCCGGGTACGCCGGTGGTCGGTGGTGCGGCGGCCGGCGCCGCTGATCGGTGAGGGTCTCCCCCGTCGCGGTCGCCGGTGCGCGCCAGGCGATCCCCTTCGCCGCGGCCGGCCTCGTCGTCTCGCTCTCCTTCGGGATCTCGGCCCGCGCCGCCGGCCTGCCGGCGCTAGCGACGATCGCGATGTCGGTCCTCGTCTACGCCGGCTCGGCACAGTTCGCGGCGGTCGCGATCCTCGGCCAAGGCGGCTCGGTCTCGGCAGCCGTGCTGGCGGCCGTCCTCATGAACGCGCGCTACATCGCGATGGGACTGGCGATCGGGCCGTCGCTGAAGGGCGGCCGGGTGCGCCGGGCGCTCGAGGGTCAGGCGGTGGTCGATGCGTCGTGGGCCATGGCCAACCGCGGCGATGGGCGCTTCGACCGCCACACGCTCTTTGGCTCCTCGGCCCTGCAGTACCTGACCTGGCAGACCGGAACGATCATCGGCGTGGTGGCCGGCGGGGCGCTGCCCAACCCCGAGGCCCTCGGCGTCGACGCGGTCTTCCCCGCGTTCTTCTTGGCCTTGCTCGTGGGCGAGCTGCGTGACGCCGAAGCGAGCGTGGTGGCGATCGGCGGCGCAATCGTCGCGGTCGTCGGCGGCCTGCTTGCCCCGCCCGGCATCGGGATCCTGGCCGCATCGGCGATCGCGCTGGTCGGCGTCCGCCGGCCGCGCACCGCGGCGGTGCGCGCATGAGCGCCGGCGAGCGCGCGTGGCTGACGGTCGCGCTCTGCGCGATCACGACGTTCGCGATCCGCGCCTTCGGGCCCTTCGCTGTCGGCACGCGCGAGCTGCACCCGCGCACCACGCGGGTGCTCTCGCTGCTGCCCGCGGCCTTGCTGGCCGCGCTGGTCGTCACCGAGACCGTGATCGTCGACGGCAAGCTCGACATCGACGCGCGCCTCGTCGGCGTCGCCACCGCGGGCCTCCTGCTCTGGCGCGGCGCCTCGGTGATCTGGGTGGTCATCGGGGCGGCCGCCGTGACGGCCGCCCTGCGCTTCGCGTTCTAGGTATTCAGCCCGCGGCTACGCCGTCGGCGGCACGCCGCAACTCCGCAACGTCGAGCTTGCCCATCTTGAGCATCGCCGCCATCGCGCGCCGCGCGCGCTCGGGGTCGTCGTCGTTGAACACCTGGTCCATGCCGGTCGGCACGACCTGCCAGGAGACGCCGAACTTGTCCTTCAGCCAGCCGCACGGCCCTTCGGAGCCGCCGTCAGCCGAGAGCAGCGACCAGTAGCGATCGACCTCCTCTTGGTCGGCGCACTCGATCTGGAACGAGATGGCCTCGTTGAACGTGAACTCCGGGCCGCCGTTGATCCCGACGAAGCGCTGGCCGTCAAGCTCGAACTCGACGGTCATCACCATGCCCGCCTCACGCGGGGCGTCCTCGGGATAGCGCGTCACGCCGAGCACGCGCGAGTTCGGGAAGACCGAGACGTAGAACGCCGCCGCCTCCTCAGACTCGGTGTCAAACCACAGGTTGGGGATGATCTTGGGCATATCCCACAGACGGACCGGCGCGCACGAACTCATCGCTACCGATCTGGCGGCGTCCGTGCCCGGCCTGCACGGTGACCGCCGCCGCGAGCACCAGCGCTCCGCCGGCCAGCTGCGCCGGACCGAGCGTCGTGCCAAAGGCGACGAAGGCCAGCACCACGGTCACCACCGGCTCGAGCGTCGAGAGGATCGAGGCCGTCGACGGGCCGACGCGGGCGAGCCCCGCGAAGAAGAGGCCAACGGCGCCGACGGTCGACACCAGCGCGATCGCGGCGATCCACCCCAGCCCCGCGGTGCTCAGAGCGCCGAGGTCCAGGCCGCCGCCGGCGAGCCCGACGAGCGTAAGCGTCGTCGCGGCGCCCGTGCACACCAGGGTGCTCAGCGCGAGCGGGCCGACCCGCGCGGTGACGCCGTCGGAGATCAAGATGTAGGCGCTGTAGACGACGGCGGCGCCGAGGCCGAGCGCCGTGCCCAGCGGATCGAGCGCGCCGCTGGCGGCACCGGCGAGGACGAGGACGATGCCGGCGCTGGAGAGCGTCAGCGCGACGGCCGTCCGACCGCTGGCCCGCTCGCGCCCAAGGACGATCGCGGCCACGGTCACCATCACCGGGAACGTGTAGAGCAGCAGCCCCAGGAGCGCCGGATCGATGCGCTGCAGCGCGGCGAAGTAGCCGCCGGCCTGCGCGCTGTAGCCGACGGCGCCGAGGGCAAGCGCGGCGCCGAGGTCGCGCCGCGGCAGCGCGCGGATCTCCTCCAGCCGCCCCGTGGCCAGCACCACCAGCCAGAGCACCGCGGCGGCGAGCCCGAACCGGACCGCCAGCAGCGTCTCGACGGTCGCGCCCGCGTCGTAGGCGAGCTTGCCGAAGACGCCCATGGCGCCGAAACCGGCGGCCGAGGCGAGGCAGAAGAGCGCTCCGGTGCGTCGCATGGCAGCGATCCTGCCGCTTGCGACCGAGTAGAAGCGATGCCGATTTATGACGGCTAACCGGTAGCATCGCTGGACGATGCTCGACCTTCGCCGCCTGCGCCTCCTGCGCGAGCTGCACGCCCGCGGCACTATCGCCGCCGTCGCCGACGCCCTGCAGTACACGCCGTCGGCCGTCTCCCAACAGCTCGCGGTGCTCGAGCGCGAGGCGGGTCGTCCGTTGCTGGAGCGCGCCGGTCGCGGGGTCCGGCTGACCGACGACGCGCTGATCCTGGTCGGTCACGCCGAGGCACTGCTGGAGCGCGTCGCGCTCGCCGAGGCCGAGCTGGCCGCGGGTGCCGGACGGGTGGCGGGGCGCGCGCGGATCGCGTCGTTTCAGTCGATGGCGTTGCGCCTGGCGGTGCCGGCGATGCAACAGCTGGCCGTCACGGCGCCCGAGCTGCGCTGCGAGCTCATCGAGGCCGAGCCCGAGCAGTCGCTCCCGGCGCTGGCGCTCGGCGACGTCGACCTCGTGCTGGCCGACGAGTGGCAGCATCAGCCGCGAGCGCGGACGCCCGGTGTCCAGCGCGAGGACCTCTGCCGCGACCCGGTCGCGCTGGCGCTGCCCGCCGACCATCCGGCGGCGCTGCGCCATCGCCACACCGTCCCGCTGGCCGAGCTGGCCGACGCCGCGTGGGTCACCGGCCATCCCGACGCCGGCTGGGACGCGGTGACGGTGCGGACCTGTCGCGAGCTCGGCGGCTTTGACCCCGACATCCGCCATCGGACCAACGACAGCGTCATCAGCCTCGCCTTGGTCGCCGCCGGCCAGGCCCTGACGCTGATGCCGCGCCTGGTGGGCGTCGAGGGTCACCCGGGCATCGCGGTGCGCGCCATCGCCGAGGGCGCCGTAGACCGCACGATCTTCATGGCGACACGCGCCGCCGACGCCCAGCGCCCGTCGGTGCAGGCGCTGCGCGACGCCATCCGCGACCGCGCAGACGGGCTGCCCGACCTTCCGGCCAGCCGTCAGGTGTTCGATCGCCGATCTGCACGGCAGGGCCGTCGACCGGAGTAGCCTCGAAGCCATGAGCCCGATCCCCGGAGAGCCGCTCGATCCCAAGCCCCAGGAGCTCACGACGAGCGACGGGAAGAAGTTCAAGATCAAGGCGCCCGGTCTTCCAAGGCCGATCAAGCCCGGACGGACCGAGGAGCGCGGCAGCGAAGAGCCGCCGCGCGACGATCCGCGGCCGCCGCTGAACCCGAACCACATCGGGCTCTAGGCGCTCGCCGGCCGGTCCGGCGCCGAGCTCTGCTGCTCGTAGGCCTCGCTCATCCCGGATGACACGGCGACCAGCTCGTCGCGCAGGTGGCGCACGTCGGCCGCCAACCGCTGCTGGCTGGCGGTGTCCGTCGAGGCCGAGACGCTGACGAGGGTGCCGCGCACCGTGTCGAGCTCGACGTTGACGCGCTCCATCTCGTCATAGAAGCGCGTCAGCTGCGCGTCGACCTTGTGCAGGACCGCGAGCTGCTGGCGCAGCGCGTCGATCAGCTCGGTCTTGCCCGACTCCTGAAGCTCGGCCAGCCGCCGCTCGATCCGGGCCGGCGGCGTCTCCTCGAGCACCTCGTACAACAACTGCGCGCGAACCGCGGACTGCTCCATGAGCGTCACCAGACCGTCAACCTCGCCCGAGACCTCGTCAAACGGCAGCTCGGCGCGCGCGATCGCGTCGCGGATCCGCGCCTCGGTCTGGCGCGCCTCGGCCAGCCGCCGGCCGATCGGGGAGGCGAGCGTCGCCGGGTCCACGGTCATACGGCCCGACTGCAGCGCCCGCCGGCGGTCCTCGCGCCGTGATTGGGCGACCCGCTCGGCCTCGTCACCGTCGAACATGGTCCGGGCCACGGCCGCCGTGTAGATGACCATCGCCACCAACAACACCAACACCAGCGGTGCGCCGACGGCCAGTCCCGCGCCGAAGGTCACCAGCAGCACCGCGATGTTGAAGGGCTTGGCCGCCGCGTTGGCGGCCAGCGCGGCCGCGAGCTCCTCGCGCGTCGGCGGTCGGTCGGGCGGCAGCGCCATGGCTAGAAGAAGCTCGAGATCGAGCGGTAGACCGACTCGATGTCTGACGTCGTGCCCTCGTAGGCCTTGCCGCCCGACGCCGCGGCGATCCGCGCGAGCGTCTGCGCCGCGCCCTCGGCACCCGACGAGTAGGCGATGGTGAACACGCGCACCCGCCGCGCCGAGTCGCCCTGCTCGCCGACCTGGCGCACGATCTCATCGGCGGTGCGGTCGCTGTCGGTGTCCTCGCCGTCGGTGAGCAGCACCACCGCGTTGATGCGGCTCTTGTCGGCGATCTTGGCCACCTGCGCGACGGCCGCCGCGGTGACGTCGTAGATCTTCGTGCCGCCGTCGGCGTTGACGCCCGCGATCACCTGCTGCAGCTTGGCCTTGTTGTCGGCCATCGACCCGATCGGCACCAGGGGCCGGATCTCGTCGGAGAACGAGGTCAGCCCGACACGGTCCTGCGGCGCGACCTGCGCCAGGAACGCAGCCAGTCCCTGCTTGGCGCGCTCCAACCGCTGCTCCTGGACCATGGAGCCCGAGGTGTCGAGCACGAGCAGCACATTGGCCGGCTTGCGGTCCTCGCGCCATGCGGTCTTCAGCGCGGCCAAGACACGCGGCTCGGGGAGGCCCAGGACGCGCGTGGGCTGCGCCGGGTCGACGCCGTGCTCGGCGTCCAGCGGTGCCGTCGGCTTGGCCTTCAACGCACCGGGCCGGAAGCCGTAGCGGGCCACGAGCTCGGGTGTCAGCCGCGTGCTGAGGAACTCCTGCAACGCCGCCGAACCCTGCTTCTGCGCGGCGCTGACCCACGGCGCGTTGAGCGTGATGTAGGGGTCGTCGGAGTAGAACGTGCCCTCGCGCGGATAGATCGCCACGAGCTTGTCGCGGCTGCCGCGGTGCAGGTTGAAGTCGACGAGCGTCGCCTCTTCCATCGCGACCGCCGAGGCATAGCCCGGGCCCTCGCGCTTGAGCTGGTCCTCGATGAAGAGCGTGGTGTCGCCGTAGTGGACGATCGAGGACTCGATGGCCTTCACCTTGGCCCGGGCACGTGGGAGGTCGGCCTCGACCAACCCCTCCTTCTTGCCCGTGGCGGAGTAGTACTCGGCGACGACGCTCGACAGGCCGGCGGTCGAGAAGTCCGGGTTGGTGTGCACCAACTTGAAGTCGCCGAACTCCGGATGGCCGTAGTCGCCCCACCCGGCGCGGGACTGCGCGAGCTTGAGGATGTCGGCGAAGCCGAGCTTCTTCTTCGGCCACCCGAGCGCCTTGGCCATCGGCTCCCACATCGCGATGACCAGCGGCGTGCGCACGAGCGACGGGTTGTCGTCGCCGACGTAGGGCTGGTCGGCCTCGAAGTTGAGCAGCCGGCCCCAGAGCGAGCTGGCGGGCGACCACGCGACGGGCTTGGCGGTGCCCTTGGCGATCGCGTGCTCGCTGTCGCCGGAAGCGGCGCTCTCGGCCCGGACGAAGACCGGGTGGCCGCCGACCTGGGCGCCCGAGGCGTTGAACTGGGCGATCAGCGGCTTGAGCAGCGCCTCCTTCTCCGGCGAGTAGGCGAAGGTGACGGTGACCGCGCCGGGCGGGACTTGCGCCGCGGGCGTCGTCGCGGTGGTGGACGCCGCCGACTTGTCATCGCTCTTGGACCCCCCGCTGCTGGCGATCAGCGCCATCAGCGCGATCGCAGCCGCGGCGAGCGCGAGGATGGCGAGCTGGCCGCGCTTCACGCCGGGCCCGCCACGAGCCGCAGCTCCTGCGCGCCCGCGCGCACGATGTCGCCAGGATGCAGCTGACGGCCGCGGCGGTCCTCACGCTCACCGTTGACGTACACCTCGACCGCGCTCAAGTAGTCCTTGACCTCGCCACCGCCGTCGACGAGGTCGACAAGCTTGAGCAGTTGGCCGAGGCGGATCATGTCCCCGCGGATGGCGACGTCCTGAGCCATCGCCGACCTACCGGCCCGAATAGCGTCCCGAGGTCGAGCCCGAGCCGCTGCGCGACCGCGGACGGCGCTTGCGCGCGCCCGTCGTCCTCGGCGCCCCGCCTTGGGACGACGGCTTGGCGCCGCCGTGGACGGAGCGCAGCAGGCCGCTCTGGCCGAACTGATCCAGGATGCCCAGCTGGCTGGCCATCTTCTGGACGTCACCGGCCTGCTCGGTGCCGACGAACGTGACGCCCTCACCCGTGCGGCCCGCGCGACCGGTGCGGCCGACACGGTGGGTGTAGGTGTCGCCATCCTCGGGCGGATCGAAGTTGATGACGTGCGAGATGTCGCGGACGTCGATGCCGCGGGCGGCGACGTCGGTGGCGATCAGCGTGTCCACCTCACCGCGCTCGAACTGATCGAGGGCGCGCTCGCGCTGACGCTGGGATTTGTCGCCGTGCATGGCGACGGCCTTGACGCCTTCCTTGGCCAGCCGCTTGACCAGCCGGTCGGCGCCGTGCTTGGTACGGACGAACACCAGAGCGAGGTCGCGGTCGGCGCGCAGCTCGCGGACCAGCAGCGTCAGGCGGTCGTCGCGCTCGACCGCGATGAAGCGGTGGGCGATCGCCTCGATCGTCGTGACGTCGGGCTCGATCGCGTGCTCGGCCGGGTTGCTGGTGTACTCGCGGGCGATGCGCCCGGCGTCGCCGTCCAGCGTCGCGGAGAGAAAGACGGTCTGGCGCTCGCGCGGGCACTTGGCCACGATGCGGTCGACGGCCGGGCGGAAGCCCATGTCGAGCATGCGGTCGGCCTCGTCGAGCACCAGGAAGTTGACGTTCTTGAGCTTCAGCTTGCCGCGCTGCAGCAGATCCTCGAGGCGGCCCGGGGTCGCGACGACGATGTGCGAGTTGACGGCCTCGCGCTCCTGCTTGGTGATGCCGACGCCGCCGTAGACCGTGGTGATCTTCAGCGCGCGGGCGTGGGCCAGCGGGTAGAGCTCGTCGACGATCTGCGAGGCGAGCTCGCGCGTCGGGGCCAGCACGAGGGCCGACGGGCGGCCGTAGCCGTTGGCGTCGATGCGGTCGAGCATCGGGACGCCGAAGGCCAGCGTCTTGCCCGACCCGGTCGGCGACTTCGCGAGGACGTCGCGGCCCTCGAGGATGTCGCCGATGATCAGGTTCTGGATGGCGAACGGCTCGGTGAAGCCGCGCTTCTCCAGCGCAGCAGACACGGCCTTGGACACGCCGAGATCGGCGAAGGTCTTCGATGACATTGGGAACTCCAGTGCGGCACTGAGGGCCGCGGACGATTCGGGGAGACTGCCGACCCGAACCGCACTCTGGCGGGACCCAAGCGAGCTGCCTCGCGCACGACAGAGGTGTCGTACGCCCCGCAGAGGCTAGCAGCGTGCACGGCGCACCCCTGCACGGCGATCGGCACCCTGCCAATTGGCAGGGTGTTCTCCCACGGACAGAGCCACACCGATTACGTTCGCATACCAGTTGGGGCGGCATCCCGCTGCCCCGGACGGCCAGGAGGAGAAAACATGTCGCAGGTCTTCGCGACGCGTGGGGTCACGCGTCGCACCGGGGTGCTCGTCGCCATCGCCATCGCGGTGCTGTCGGCCCTCGCACTGCAGCACACGAGCACCGCACGGGCTGACGGGCCGGGGGTCGGAACGCCCTGGGTCACGAGCGTCGGCGACTCCTACATCTCGGGCGAGGCCGGCCGCTGGGCCGGCAACTCCAACGTGAGCTCGTCCTACACCGACGCGCTCGGCTCCACCGCCTACTACGACAACGCCACCAACACGGCCGAGCAGATTCCGAACTGCCACCGGTCGCATTCGGCGGAGGTCTACATCGGCGGCGGGGTCAACGGCGTGAACTTCGCGTGCTCGGGGGCCAAGACCTCGACGGTCGCCGGCTCGGACTTCAAGCCCGGCCTGGACTTCTACTCCAGCGGCGCCAACCAGGGCCAGGCGCTGATGCTGCAGAACTTCGCCACCAGCCACAACGTGAAGATGATCTCGTTGTCGATCGGCGGCAACAACTTCAACTTCGCGTCGATCATCCAGACGTGCATCACGGACTGGCTGACCTCGCCGTCGTGGTGGCCCGACTACTGCAACGACGACTCGTCGGTGACGGCTAACTTCACGACGGCCAACATCACCGCGCAGACCACGGCCATCAAGAACGGCATCCTCAATATCCGCCAGGCGATGACCAACGCCGGCTACACGGATGCCGGCTACAAGATCGTCGTCCAGGACTACGAGTCGCCGATCCCCAACGGCTCGGGCTTCCGCTACGCCGAGACGGGCTACACGCGCCAGAACACGGGCGGCTGCGGCTTTTGGAACAACGACGCCAACTGGGCCAACGCCACGGCGCTGCCCACCATCAACACCGCGGTCAAGAACGCGGCCACGGCAACGGGCCTGACCAACATCAAGATCATGGAGATCCAGTCGACGTTCAACGGCCGTCGTCTCTGCGAGAACACGGTCGGGCTGCTGGAGGAGAAGGGCTTGACGTCCTGGACGCAGTCGGGCGCCGTCGACAACACCGAGTGGGTCAACCAGATCCGCACGGTCTCGACGGTCTTCGGGCCCTACCAGGTCCAAGAGTCGCTGCACCCCAACTACTGGGGCCAGCTGGCGCTGCGCAACTGCGTGCGCCAGGCCTACAACGGCGGCACGATCAAGGGCGGTACCTGCAGCCGCACGGGCACCGGCCTGACGGGCGCGGGCGAGCCGGTCATGACGCTCAGCTAGACGATGGTCCACTCGCCGGTGCGGTGTGGGATACCGCACCGGCGGGTAGTGGAACAGCCGGCAGTCGTGGTTGGTCCACCAGCAAGGCAAGGCAAGGGGTAGCGTTGAGCAGCTTCGGGTTCGGTCAGTCGGCGCGCGGCCGCGGACGAGTCGTCGCGGCAATGGCCGCTGGAGCGCTGTCGCTGCTCGGCACAGCGAGCGCCCACGCGGCGCCGGCGTTGCATTGCGAGGCCAGCCCGCTGCGGGCGACGCTCGCCGGCACGCAGACGGTCGAGCCCGTCGTCCAGGGTCGTAGCGGCGACTGCGCCACCGGCGAGGCGCTGCCCTCCGTCGCGCTGCCACCGCTGCTGAACGCCTCGGCGCTCACCGCCCGGACCGTCGCCGACCCGGTCACCGGCCAGGGCTTTGCCACCGGCGCGATCGCCGGCCTCCAGGTCCTCCCCAGCTCGGCCGTACTCGACCAAGCGCTCGCGCCGATCAACCAGGCGATCGACGCGCTGCCACTGCAGCCGATCACGCTGCCCAACCCGTTGCCTGGCCTGCCCGGGTTGCCCACGATCACCGGCGTCACGCTCGACCTCAAAAGCGCGGTCCGTGCCCTACTGCCGACCACGTTCCCGGCGCTGCTGTCGGCCGACCTCTTGCAGGCCAACGCGTCGGTCAGCTGTGCGGCGGGCGCTCCGGCGCTGGCGGGCTCCAGCACCATCGCCGGCGTCAAGGTGCTTGGCCAGGACGTCGGGCTGGACTCCGTCTTGACCACCGCCCTCCCGCTGCTCAACGGCCAGTCGATCTCGCTCGCCGACCTCGACCTGAGCAAGGTGCAGGTCTTCTATGGCCTTGGGCTGACGCCGATCACCGGCGTCGCGCTCACCCCGGTGCTCGCGGCCGTCAAGCCGCTGCTGGCCGCCCTGCCGCCGATCCCGCTGCCACCCTCCGAGTTGCTCTCGTTCACGCTCACGCCAAACGAGCAACTGGCCGACGCCAACTCCCTGACCCAGCGCGCGCTGCACGCCTCGATCTCGCTGCTCGGCCGCCCAATCCTCGACGCCGTGCTCGGCGAAGCGAAGGTCGCCGCAGCCGACGGGACCTGCGCGCCGCCCGCCGCCGCGCCGGTCGCCAAACCTGCGACCAAGGGAGCCGTCGCCGGCCAGAGCGTGGCCGACCAACTGCTGGCCTGCAGCGACCGCAAGCTGATCCTGGTCGACGTCCTCAAGCAAGGCGACCATGTCAAGCTGCTCGGCGCCGCCAACCGCAGCTACGTGGGCAAGCAGGTCGCGATCCGGCTGCGCGCCACCGGCAAGGTGGTGGCCCATGCCAAGGTCCGCAAGGACGGGTCCTTCCAGACCACGGCGCCGATCCCGGCCCCCGCCTACTTCGCCTCCCACGCGAAGGCCAACAGCGTCCGCTATCGCGCCGAGATCGGCAAGGAGCTCTCGCTGCCGCTCAAGCTCCAACGGCGCCTGGTCGTCTCCAGCCTCACCTCCAAGCAGGGCAAGGTCACGATCGCCGGTCGTGTGGTCCGGCCGCTCACGACGCCGGTGGCGACGATCCGCCTCGTGCGCCGCGTCTCCTGCCACAAGGTCGTGCTCGTCAAGCGCTTCAAGCCGCGCGCCGACGGCACGTTCAAGGTGACGGTCAAGGCGCCCGCCGGCCAGGCCGCCGCGGTCTACCGCCTGGCCACCAGCGTCCGCGAGAAGCCCAGCAACCCGCGCAGCTACCCGACGTTCACGCTGCCGCGCGGCGTCGCGCTCGACACGCGCTGAGGCGTTGCTCGCGGACGGCATGGCTACCATCCGCGGGCAGTGTCGACCGCCGCCGAAGCGCCCAACGACCCGTCCGGCTCCCGCGACCGCGACCTCCTGCGCCGCCTCGCCGCGGGCACGGCCGGTGTCGTCGGCGACGCGTTCTTAAGGGCGATGGTCCGCCACCTCGCCGCCGCCTACGGCGCCGAGCTGGCGTTCATCGGCGAGCATCTCCCGCCGCCCGCCACGGGCCGCGTGCGTGTGCTCGCCTCCTGGCAGAACGGCGTCGAGCTGCGCGAGGGCTACGAGTTCGACATGAACGACACCATGCCGTGTGCGGTCGTCGAGCGCGAGGGGCTGCTCGTCCTGCCCGAGGGAACCTGCAAGGCCTACCCCGGCGACCGTTACGTCCGCGACTTCGGGCTGGACTCCTACCTCGGCGTCGCCCTGCCGGGCGCCGGAGACGAGCACGTCGCCTACGTCGCGCTGATGTCCTCGCAGCCGATCGATCCCGACGAAGACGAGCTCGCCGTCCTGCGGATCTTCGCCGCGCGCGCCGGCGCCGAGATCGAGCGTCGCCGCCACCAGGCCGCGCTGCGCACGCGAGACGCTGAGGTCGCCGCGGCGCGTGCGCGCGTCCTTGATGCCGCCGACGGCGAGCGCCAGCGCATCGGCCGCGACCTCCACGACGGCGCCCAGCAGCGAATCGTCGCGCTCGGCCATCTGATCGGCATCGCGCGCCGCAAGCTGGGAGAGGACGTCCCGACCGACGCGCTCGAGCTGCTGGACCGCGCCCATCAGGAGGCACGACTGGCGACCGATGAGCTGCGCGAACTGGCTCGTGGCCTGCACCCGGCCGGGCTGACCGAGAAAGGCCTGGGCTCCGCCCTGGAGGCACTGGCCGGTCGCTCGCCGATCCCGCTGCACATCGACGCGCTGCCCGAGCGGCGCCTGCCCGCGCCCGTCGAGCTGACCGCCTTCTACCTGGCCTCTGAGGGGCTGACCAACGCGGTGAAGTACGCCAACGCCGAAGCCGTGCGCGTGAGCGTCACCAACCGTCTCGGCGAGGCGTTCGTCACGATCGCCGACGACGGCCGCGGCGGCGCCACGATCGCCGATGGCGGCGGGCTAGCCGGCCTGAGCGACCGCGTGGCCGCACTCGGCGGCTCGCTGGCACTCGACAGCCCGCCGGGCGGTGGCACAGCGCTGACCGCGACGATCCCGCTCGCGCCGTGGCGCAGCGCGCATGAGCCGTTCCTCGAGTTCGGCCACGCGCAGGACGGCGGCCGTGGCGAGGCCAACATCCAGGCCGTCATCGCCGGGACCAGGACGCTGTCGGTCACGCTCTCGCGCGAGTGGGAGCTGGAGGGCGGCGTGCCGCGCATCGGGCAGCGGCTGCCGATCATGGACCACGTCGGACGGCGGCGGGCGACCGTCGAGGTCACGCAGGTCGCGTCGGTGCCGTTCCTGGAGATCGACGGCTCGTGGCTGACGCCCGCGGAGGTCGGCGCCGAGACGCTGGAGGGCTGGCGTTCGGAGCGGCGCGGCTTCTACGCGACGATCCGCGACGAGGTGGCGCTGCTGCTCGGTGAGCCCGGCTGGCAGTTCACCGACGAGGAGCCGATGACGCTGCTCTGGTACCGCGCGGTGGCCGACGAGCGCGACGAGTTCACCGCGGGCGCGAACGCCGCCGGCTAGATCGCCCGGTCGATGTCGGCGAGGGTCTCCTCGACGACCTCGGGCCGCTGGTGCAGCTTCTTCTGCGTGCGCGGGTCCATGACGGTGAACATCGCGCGGCGATCAGCGACCGAGCGGCTCACGATGACGACCTGCTCGCCGGTCTCGAACGCGGCGCGCCCGATGCGCGTGGCGTGATCGACCGCGGGACCAGGTGTGGAGAAGACCATCGGCGCCAGGTGTGGCTCACCGGCGTGGTCGACGACGACGACCATGTAGGACGGGTTGCCGGCGGCCTCGAGCTCAAGCCGCGACTGGTTGATGATGCGGACGTAGTCGAGGTCAGACGCCATCTTCATCCCCTTGGTCGGCCACGAGCTCGCGGCGCCGCAGTGTCAGACATCCCGATCGGACGTCTGTCCGCAGCGGCGCCGCGATACTCAGGTCTGCGAGCTCGTCGCTAGCTCGCGCGGCGGCGCGGGCCGCCGCGCTTGACGGGCGCCCACTTGGTGCCCTTGGCGAGCGCCTCGACGGCCTCGAGCTTGAGGCTGCGGGCAGCACCGAGGTCCTTGCGCAGGCGCTGCAGCGCCAGGCGCACAAGATCGCTTTGCGTCAGCTTGGTCTTGCCGGCGGCCGTCTCCAGCCAATTAATCTCGTCCCCACCGATCAGGTAAGAACGCTGCTTCAGTCCACTCGGTCGCTCTGTTGCCATGAGTAGGCCTCCTCCTTGGGGTTTGGACTGCGTCCCGCGTGTGTTCGCCGTCCCGTGACCAAATCCTTGCCTATAACTCGTACCTAGTGCAAGTGCTTGTCCGGACGAAGGTACTCGACATGATGCCGTTGCGCGTGCAACCATCAGGAGATGCCCTCCTCTCCGGTCTCCCTCACGCACTTCAGCGACCCGCACTGCCCGTGGGCTTACTCGGCATCTCCCGCCCACGCGGTGCTGCGCTGGCGCTTCGGTGCGCAGCTCGACTGGCGGCTCGTGCTCATCGGCCTGTCCGAAGGCCCCGACCGCTACATCAAGGCCGGTTACACACCAGCCCGCAGCGCTCAGGGTTACCGCAATTTCGGCCGCCGCTTCGGCATGCCGTTCGGCGGCCAGCCGCGCGAGCGCGCCACCGGCACCGGACTGGCCTGCCGGCTGGTGGTCGCCGCACGGCTGCACCAGCCCGAGCAGGAGTTCCTGGTCTTCCGTGCGCTGCAGTTCGCGCAGTTCACCTCCACGTTGCTGCTCGACACGCCCGAGGGCCTGCGCGCTGCGCTGGCGACGCTGGGCGACGGCGTCGACGCCGACACCTTGATCACCGCGCTGGACAGCGAAGCGGTCGAGAACGCCTACCAGGCCGATCGCGCGGCGTCACGGACGGCCGCAGGCTCGCCCACCGAGGCCCAGGGCCGCGAGGCCAACACCGACGGCGCCGTTCGCTACACCGCGCCGTCGGTCATCTTCACCACCGGCGAGGGGCACAGCCTCGAGGTCGGCGGCTTCCAGCCGCTGGAGGCTTATGACACGGCGCTGGCCAACCTCGACGTCACGCTGGAGCGCCGCCCGCCGGCCGAGGATCCGCTCGATGTCCTGCGCGCCCTCCCCTACGCGCCGGTCACGCGCGAGGTCGCCGCGTGCATGACCTCCAACTTGGGTGAGCTCGACGAGGACGCAGCCGAGCGCGCGCTGATCGCCGCGGCCGGCGAGGGCGCCGTGCGCCGTGAGGCGCTCGGCACCGGCGCGCTCTGGCACCTAACGGGCTAGGGAGCGAGGCGCTCGGTGGTCCACGCACCGTCGCCGGTCTGCCGATAGCGCAGACGATCGTGGAGGCGATCGGGGCGGCCCTGCCAAAACTCGACGACGTCGGGGCAGACGACGTAGCCGCCCCAGCTGTCGGGGCGCGGAACGTCGTCGGGGTAGCGCGCCTGCAGCGCGTCGCGCGCGGCCTCCAGCGCAGCGCGATCGGCGACGACCTGTGACTGCGGGCTGGCCAGGGCGCCGATCTGCGAGCCATGGGGTCGCGAGGCGAAGTAGGCGTCCGAAGCCGCGGGGTCGAGGCGCCGCACGGGTCCGGTGAGGCGCACCTGGCGCTGCAGGTCGATCCACGGAAAGAGGATCGACGCCACCGGGTTGGCGGCCAGCTCGCGGCCCTTGTCGGAGTCGTAGTTGGTGAAGAACGTCAGGCCGTCGCCGCTCAAGCCCTTCAACAACACCGTCCGCACGCTCGGGCGCCCTGCGGCGTCGGCCGTCGCGACCACCATCGCATTGGGCTCTCGCACGCCGCCGGCCACCGCATCGTCGAGCCAGCGCTCGAGCATCGCGCTCCAGGTCGGGGCGAGATCGCCCTCGGCAAGACCGCCCCGCTCGTAGCTGCGGCGCATCGCCGCCAGGCGCTGGTGGTCGGGGACCGTCGGCTCGGGCATCGCCCGCGAGCATAGGCCCCGCGAAGGGGCCCGGCCGCTACGGCGCGACGCGCGCGCTGCCGGCAGCTAGCAGCCGGCGCACCTGGCCGGTCAGCGCGTCGGGGTCCGGGTCCTTGATGAAGAACGCATCGGCGCCGGCGTGGCGCGCCAGGGTCCGGTCGCGCTCGTCGTCGAGGCCGGTGATCACCGCGATGCGCACCCCCTCCAAGGCCGTCTCGGCGCGCAGGTTGCGACAGGCCGCGATGCCGCTCTGGCCGGGCATGCGCCAGTCGAGCAGGATCGCGTCGGGACGCTCGCGCAGCGCGACCTCCACCGCCTCTGCGCCGCTCGCGCCCTCGACCACGCGGAACTGCTCGCCCTCGAGCACCGCGCGGGCATAGGCGCGGAAACCCGCGTCGTCGTCCACCACGAGGACCGTGGCCTCAGCCATGCACCTGAATCTAACGCGCTGGGCCCGCGCCGGGGACGATTCGGCGCGCCGACCCCCTTAACGGGCGGCGTCGGCCAGGCGCCGCGCCGCCTCGGCGAGGTCCTCGTCGGCCACCGCGAGCGAGAGCCGCGCCCATCCCGCGCCTTGGGCGCCGAACCCCTCACCGGGCGCGACGCCGACACGGGCATCTGCGATCAGGCGCGCTGGGGTGAGCCCGTCGGGCAGCGGCCACCAGACGAAGAACGACCCTTGCGCGGGTGCTGGCGGTGCGCCAGCCGCGGTGAGCGCACCGACCAGCAGGTCGCGGCGCACGCGGTAGATCTCGCGGCGTGCGGCGACGTCGGACTGGTCGGAGCGCAGCGCCGCGGCCAGCCCGCGCTGGATCCCGGTCCAGACCCCGGCGGCCATGTGGTCCATCAGCGTCTGGATCCGCGCGATGAGGGTCGCCGAGCCGACCGCGAAGCCGACGCGCCAGCCGGCCATCCCATAGATCTTGGAGGCCGACCACAGTTCGATCGCGACGTCGCGCGCGCCGTCGACCTCCAGGATCGAGCGTGCGCGGTGGCCCTCGAAGGCCAGGAAGCCGTATGCCAGGTCGTTGAGCAGCCAGGAGCCGCGCGCGTGGGCGAACGCGACAGCGGCCTCGAAGGTCCCGGGCGCCGCGACGGCCCCGGTCGGGTTGGAGGGGTAGTTGAGGACGGTCAGCGCCGGGGAGGGCGGCGGCCGCCTCCGCGAAGTCCGGCTGAAAGCCGTTGGCGGCCCGTAGCGGCAGCGGGGTCACTTGCGCCCCGGCCAGCGCGGCGCCGGAGAGGTAGTCGGGGTAGCCGGGGTCGGGCAGCAGGATCGCGTCGCCATCGCCGGCCGTCGCCAGACAGGCGAGCATGATCCCCGTCTTGGTCCCAGGGATGACCGCGACCTCGCGCTCGGGGTCGAGCTCGACGCCATGGTCAGCGCGGTAGCGCTCGGCGATCGCGGCGCGCAGGTCGGCCTGGCCGCCAAACGGCGGATAGCCGTGCACCGCCGGCGTCGCGGTCTCCAGCGCGGCAGCGCGCAGCGCCGCGATCGCGTGGGGCGGCGGCGGGACGTCCGGGTTGCCGCGGCCGAGGTCGATGAACGGCACCCCGGGCGCCGCGGCCGCGCGCGCGGACTCCGCGAGGATCTGCGTGAAGAACTGCTCGGGCAGCCCGGCCAGGCGCGCAGGCGGCCGGCGGTGATCGTTGGGACCGCTCACGGCTGCAGGGCGTGGCGCAGGCGCTCGCGCGCCTCGTGGAAGCGGATGAACTCATAGGACAACAGGGCGACCATCAGCGCGGCGACGATGCCCATGGCCAGCAGCGCCGGGATCGCCGTCGCCACCGGGATGAGCGCGAGCAGCACGACCGCCACCGCCAGCCGCGCCGTGTTGAGGCTGTGCACGTTGCGCAGCCGGAACGCGACGTGGGCGAGCAGGTACATCGCCACGCCGCCGCAGAGTCCGACGGCGGGAACGGCCTCCAGCGGATCGTCGACGTGGGCCAGCGTCTTCTTGGCGCCGAGAGCGAACAGGATGATCCCGGCGATCATCGGTGCGTGCAGGAAGGTGTAGGAGTCGCGCGCGATGCGCGCCCGCTCGGCCCCCACGGCCCGCTGGAAGCGGCGCGCGGCGACCAGCGCGACGACGTCGAAGTACGCCCACCACATCGCAAAGGCGACCGTGAGGCCGAGCACGACGGCGACGATCGTCCCGAGCGTCCAGCGCGTGACCCTCGGCGCCCGCACCGAGCGCGACGATCGACTCGCCCAAGGCGATGATGACGATCAACCCGTGGCGCTCGGCCATGTGGCCCGCGTCGACGCGCCAGCCATCGACGCCGAAGAAGAAGAGCCCGCCGACCTCGATCACGATCGCCATGATCCAGCAGGCCGTGCGCACCGGGCCGTCGACGAACCCGGCGAGCAACAGCAGCAGGGCGACCGGCAGCATCGACCGCGCCAGGCGGCGCACCACGAGGGCCAACTGCGGGTCGTCGCGGCCGAGGATCGCGTAAGCGCCGATGTGCAGCGCCCGCACGATCGCGTAGGCGATCCCGAAGGCCAGCGCGTCCTGGCCGAACGCGCGCGGCATGGCGATCGCCACGATGAGCATCCCGCCGGCGGCGGCAAAGAGCGTGACGCGAAACAGCCCCTCGTCGGTGCCCGCCGTGTTGCCCAGCCAGGCAAAGGACGCCCACGCCCACCAGACCACGATGAGGATCGCCATCCCCTGGAGCAGGCGCATCCACTCCGGGTCGGCGGCGATGAAGCCGGTGACCTGCGTAATCGCGAAGACGAAGACGAGGTCGAAGAAGAGCTCCAGCGCGGTGACGCGCTGCTCGGGCTCGGCCTCCGGCGGCGCGCCCTCGGCGACGGCCATCATCTCGGTCATGACGCCACGTGCTCGGGTCGCAGGGAGTAGGACACCAGGTTCCAGGTCCGGCCCTTGACGACGATCGGAGCCAGCGGAACGTCCTCGCGAACGAAGCCGGCGCGCTGAGCGACCTGCCGGCTGGCGGCGTTGTCGACATCGACGTCGCAGGCCACGCGCGCCAGGTCCAGCGTGCGCAGCGCCCAGGGCGCGAGCAGCTTGACGGCACGGACCGCGATCGCTCGCCCGCGGGCCCACGGCGCGACCCAGTAGCCGATCTCGATGGTGCGTCGGGTCCAGTCGGGCCGCAGGAGCCCGACGGTGCCGAGCAGCGTCGCACGGTCGTGCGCGTCGGCGATCGCGAGGCTCAGCTGCTCCCCCGCCGCGGCTCTCGCGGGCGCGCCGTCGATCCACTTGCGGGCATCGTCCTCGCTGTAGGGCACCGGCACGAAGGTGAAGTGCTGGATGTCGGGGTCCTGGCAGGCTTCGGTGATCGCGGGCACGTCGGCCGCGATCGGCGCGCGCAGGCGGATGGTGTCGTCGGCGAGCTCGGGGTCCGGGAGCGGGAGCGGCGGCATCGGGTCTCGCTAGATTCGCAGACCGATGGCGACACCGCGCGAGGTGACGGTCAAGAAGCGCTGCTGCAAGAGCGACCCGCGCTGCAAGCGCTGCCCGGTCGTCGCCAAGCGGCTGAGCGCCGTCGGGATGGCACGGCGCACCGGCAAGCGCACCTACATGATCGACGCGCCCAAGAAGGCGATCAAGCGCGCCCGTCGCTTCAAGGCGCGCAAGGTCAAGCTGTAGGACTACGCCCGGGCGTCGACGAAGAGCGACTGCGCGGCGACGCCGATGCGGCCCTCCTCGTCGCGGAGGATCGAGGTTGACTGCCCGACGCCCGAGCGGTCGAGGTCGGTGCGTGAGTCCAGCGAGACCCACTCGCCAACCGGCTCGCGGTGCAGATGCACGGTCAAGTCCGTGTTGATGAACAAGTGCTCGCGGAAGTCCAGCGCGCGGCTGAGGCCGTTGCCGAAGTCGGCAAACGCGACGGCGCGCTGCAGGGGCGTTGGCTCCTCCCCCGCCACCACCGGCATGCGGAAGCGAAACCATCCCGAGCGCGGGCCCACGGCCCCAGTCGCCGCGAGCGAAGCGCAGCTCGATCGCCGTCAGATGAAAGCCCGCGGTCTCGCCGCCGCCGCTCCAGCTCTCGACCGCGCCGTCCTGCGGGCCCGGGACGTCGGACTCCGGCGCCGGAAGCGCTGTTGGGGGCAGCTCGACGTCGCCGCGCCGCAGCAAGGTCGCGTTGGCGCGCAGGACCTCCGTACCGTCCAGCGTCGTCAGCCGCGCTTCGGCGAGCGCGAGCTTGCGCCCGGCGCGCGTCAGCCGGGCGCTCGCGAGCACCGGCTCCAGCGGGACCGCACGCGGGAACTCGACGGCGAGCCGGACACAGCGCATCGGCGCCGGCGTCTCGAGCGCCTCGATCGCGCCCGCCAGCAACGCGGTCGGCGCGCCGCCATGCAGCGAGCCGGCATCCCACGGGCCACGAGCGTGGATCGACGGGACGAACGCGTCGCCATCCCGCGTAAAGACGGCCTCGGTGCTCACCGCAGCTCCTTGCGGATCACGATCTTCAGCCCCGACCAGGTCTCGTCGATCGCGCAGACCTTCACATCGACCAGACCGCTCGGCAGCACCACCTCGCGCACAACGTCCTCCATGATGTTGGTGTCCATCTTCGCCGCCTTCTTCGGCCACGCCACCCAGACCATCCCAACCGGCGCGATCGCCGCCCGCAACGCATCAAGCCGCCGCGCCAGCACCGCCCGCTCGGTGACGAACAGGATCACCATGTCCTTGCACCCACCCAGGCGCGTCGTGACCGTGACGCCCTCGGGCAGCTGACCCAAGGTGTCGTCGAACCCCTCAGGCGCCGCCAGGATCGCCGTCTTCATTCCGGGCTTGAAGCCGAGCTTTTGGACCAGCGGTGTTCCGGAGTAGCCGGCAGACATCGCCGACACCCTACGAGCCCTTTACGCCGAGGCGGCTGCCGCCTCCGCGGCGACCGAGGCGATGATCTTCGAGAGCTGGCCTCCCTGCCAGGCGAGCGGGCTCTGGCCCTCCTCCTCGACGACCAACCGCGCGCCCGGGATGAGCGAGGCGTACAACTCGCCGATGGCCAGCGGATGGCCGGGGTCGGGCTCGTCGCGGTCGGCGACGACGACCGTCGGCGCGGTGATCTCGCGGAGCTGCTCACGCGTCTCGAAAGGTCGTGAGCGCGGGACGACCTTCAGCGCGTCGGCCACGGCGTCGGGATGCTCGTGGGCTCCGAGGCGCTGGCGCAGGACGGTCTGCAGGGTGGCGCGCCGCTGTTCTGGGCCTTCATCGCCATACGCCGCTACGAAGCCCTCCACACCCCCACCGCGCAGCCCATCGCTCAACGCGTCCCAACGCACGAGGTCTCCCGGCCAGTCCTCCGGGTCATAAGCCGGCGTCACCACGACGAGCCCCGCCACCCGCTCGGGATGCTCCAGCGCCACCCGCACCGCGGTGTGCGCGCCCATCGACGCGCCCGCCAGCACCGCACGCTCGAAGCCCGCCTCATCCATCACCGACAGCAAGTCCTCCGCGAGATCCGCGTAGGTGTAGGCGTCGGGCGACGGCGCAGGATCCGACGCGCCGTGGCCACGGGCGTCGTAGGCAAGCACGTCGTGGCCCGCGCGCTGCAGCGCCTTAGAGCCCATCACGACGTAGCGGTGCGTCGCGGTGAGGCCGTGCAGCAGGACGACGGGGAAGCCGGAGCCGCTTCGCTCTTGGAACAGCGTCACCCGTCGTACCCTAGGAGACATGGCCGTGATCGACGTCACCGAGCAGGACTTCCAGCAGCAGGTCATCGAGCAGTCGAAGACGATCCCCGTCGTCGTCGACTTCTGGGCGGAGTGGTGCGGCCCGTGCCGCTCCCTGGGCCCGCTGCTCGAGAAGGCCGCCGCCGAGCGCGAGGGTCAGGTCATCCTCGCCAAGGTCGACACCGATGCCAACCAGCGCATCGCGCTGGAGTACCAGATCCAATCGATCCCGGCCGTCAAGGCCTTCAAGAACGGCGCCGTCGTCTCGGAGTTCCTCGGCGCCGTGCCCCCGCCCAAGGTCGCGCAGTTCTTCGACGCGCTGCTGCCCTCGGAGGCCGACGCGCTGATCGAGGTCGGCGACGAGGCGTCGCTGCGCCGCGCCATCGAGCTCGAGCCCGGGCGCGCCGACGCCAAGCTGCGCCTCGCGATCCTGCAGCGCAAGGCCGGCGACCTCGACGGCGCGCTGGCGACGCTGGCCAACGCCCAGGGCGACTTCGCGGCCGACGGCCTCGCTGCCCGCATCCGCCTGGAGCGCGACGGCGACGATGGCGCGATC
Source organism: uncultured Conexibacteraceae bacterium (assembly GCA_963836485.1). Taxonomy (GTDB): domain Bacteria; phylum Actinomycetota; class Thermoleophilia; order Solirubrobacterales; family Solirubrobacteraceae; genus Baekduia. The sequence continues at coordinate 173,635 of CAWIJS010000016.1, forward strand.
CAGGCCTTCGTGGCGCTCGACGGCGGTGACCCGCAGAAGGCGGTCGACCTGCTGATCGAGGCGATCGCCTCGGCCAACGGCGCCAAGGACGACCTGCGCCGCGTCGTCGTCGGGATCCTCGACGCGTTCGGCGTCGACCATCCCTTCGCCCGCGATGCGCGGCGGCGCCTCGCCGGCGCGCTGTACTAGCCGGGGGTCGCGGCCAGCGCGTGCGCGCGGACCAGCTCCGCAGCGCGCACCGGCTGCTCCCACCAGAACATGTGGCCGACGCCGGCGAAGATCTCCAGCTGCGACTCCGGGATCAGCGAGGCGATCAACCGCCCGTTCTCGACGGGCAACATCCGGTCCTCGTCGCCGTGGATCACAAGCGTCGGCAGCGCCAGCGACGGTAGGCGCGCGCTGGTGTCGTGGCCGGCGATGGCCTGCAACTGCATCATGATGACCGGCACCGGCGCGGGCAGCGACTTGGCCATCGCGCGGAACACCTCATAGGCACCCTCCTGCGCGGCAAACGCGGCCGAGACGTTGACCTCGAAGGCGGTGCGAATCGCCAGCTCGCGATCGCCCGACAGCATTCCCGCGCTGAGGCGCTGAAGCGTCGACTGGGGCGCCACCACGGAGTCCGGACCGCCGCAGTAGGTGCAGCCCAGCGCGAGCGTCCGGATCCGCTCAGGATGCTGGAGCGCGAGCTCCTGGGCGACCATCCCGCCCATCGAGATGCCAAGCACGTGCGCGCTTTCCCAGCCGAGCTCGTCGAGCAGGCCCGCGGCATCCTGGGCGAGGTCGGCGATCGAGAACGGCTCGTCGACGCGATCGCTGCGGCCGATACCGCGGTGGTCGTAGGCGACGGTGTCAAAGTCGCGCGCCAGGTCGGTGGCAAACGGCTCGCCCCAGGAGAGGTGCGTCCCGCTCATGCCCTGGATCAGCAGCAGCGGTTCGCCGGACCCGCTGCGCTGATGGAAGAGGCGACGACCGCCGACGGTCAGATGCGACATGACGCGGGACGCTACCCGACGGCGAAGAGCACGAGCTGACCCGGCGGGGTCTCGTGCGGCGTAGCGGTCACCGGTTCTTCCTCGACGCCCTCGAAGCCCGCCACGCGCACGCCGAGCAGGCGGACCGGGCGCGGCGGCGCGTACTCGCGAAAGAGCTCCAGCGCGATCGCGATGATCGTCGCCTCGTCGTTGATGTAGGCGTCGATCGACCGCGCACGCGTCACCGTCGTCCAGTCGTCGAGGCGGACCTTGATCGCGATCGTGCGCCCGCGCGTCTGCGCACGCTGCAGCCCCTCGGCCAGCCGCTTGGACTGTCCGCGCAGGATCGACTCCAGCTCGGCGTGGTCGGCGACGTCGACATCGAAGGTCGTCTCGACCGACCGCGACTTGGCCACGCGGGTCGTGACCAGCGGCGACTCGTCGTGCAGGTGCGCGCGACGATGCAGGTCGTGGCCATAGCGCTCGCCGAAGCGCTCCTGCAGCTCGGCGACCGGCGCGTTCTGCAGCGCGCCGAGCGTCGCGTAGCCCATCTCGGCCAGGCGCGCTGCGGTCTTGGGACCGATGCCCGGGACGATCCGCGGCGAGCGGTCGGCGATGTGGGCGGCGCACTGCTCGCGGCCGATCGCCACGAAGCCCGCGGGCTTGCCGAGGTCGGACGCGATCTTGGCGACCAGCCGGTTGGGTGCGATCCCGGCCGAGATCTGGATGCCGGTCTGCTCCTTGACCTCGGCGATCAGCTCGCGCAGGAACGGCAGCGGCTTGTCGATGTCGCTCAGGTCGGCGTAGGCCTCATCGATCCCGGCTTGTTGGAGGACGTCGACACGCTCACGGACGAGGCCCCAGACCTCGCGGGACTTCTCGGAGTAGGCCTGGTGGTCGGGCGGGATCGTGACCGCTTGCGGGCAGCGCCGCTTCGCCTCGGCCGCGCTCATGGCCGAGCCGACGCCGAACTTGCGTGCCTCGTAGCTGGCGGTCGTGACGACCGCACGTGGTCCGCCGCCGGCGACGATCACCGGCAACCCTCGCAACTCCGGCCGCCGCTGCAGCTCGACCGACGCGAAGAACGCATCGCAGTCGAGGTGGGCTATGACGCGCTTCGCCACCTCGCAGAGGCTACGCCGAGATCCCGACGCAGCCCGTACGAGGTGGCAACGCCCCTAGCGCGTCGTGAGGACCGTCCCCGTCGAGCCGAAGCCGAGCTTCGCCTTCGTCGCGGCGGTCAGGTCGAACTCGCGGGCGCCCACGTAGGGGCCGCGGTCGACGACCGGCACGCGCACGGTGCGGCCGCGGTAGTGCAGCGTGACCTTCGTGCCGCACGGCAGCGACTTGTTGGCGACGCCAAGCGTGCCGGGCGTCAGCGTGCCGCCGCAGGCAAGGTGGCCGCCGTAGAGGCCGGGGCCGTACCACGAGGCGAGCGCCCGGCGGTAGATGCGAGCCGTGCCCGCAAGATGGCGCGACGAGGACAGCTCGCGCGTGCCGCCGAAGTGGACGCGCACACGCTTGGTGCCGGTCCGCGCCGCGCGCCAGACTAGGACGTAGCGACCGTGGCGATCGGTGCGGTCGTGGTCGACCGTCCTCCACCCGCCGCTGCCCTTGGCCAGCTGCAGCGAGACGGCGCGGCCAGCGCCGGCCGGGCGCAGGGCGCCACGGACGACGATGCTGTTGCCCGCCATGACCGTGCGCCGCACGCTCCTGACGGTCAGCGAGGACGAGGCCTTGATCGCGACGGGCGTCGCGGCCAACGTGGGCGCCAAGGGGGACTGCGTATCGGAGCTCGCGACAGACGGGCCGGCCGCGACGATGGTCGTGCTGAGAAGCGCGCTCGTGAGACCCGAAGCGCGCAGGTTCTTGAGCCTCAAGGAGAGGCACCTCCTACGTGATCAGCGCCTGCGGGGTTAGCTGTCGGGCTCGCAACAAGCCGCGGCGCGTGCATCGGGCACGCGTCGGCCAATCGCTACGGGGCCAGTGGGCCCCGACTCGCCCCAGCCGATCGGATCGCACTCACGACCGGCAAATGGGTCCCCCGCCCATCTCCGATCAGGCGGAGACGGTTCGGCGTTCGAACAAGTGTTCGTTCAGACTATCCCGAGACCCGGGCCACTGTGTGAACCGGGTCACACAACCAGCGGTCCGCCATTGACAGCTGTCAGGCCGCGAGCAGAGCCTCGGCGGTGCCCGCCAGCACCATTGCGACCAGCGCGGGGTACAGGCTCGCGAACGGGTGCATCCCCTCCGCCAGGCGCTGCTGCGACACCGCGATGTAGCGATCCATCTCATTTAGCACTTCACGATGCTGCGCACCGTCGGGAGCTTGGCAAGCCAGGCGTGCCAAGGAGAACGCCTGGGTCGCGTCACCCTGGAGGAACGTGACCTGCACGGCGGTGGCCACGTAGCTGATCACCCGCTCGAAGCTGAGCACACGTGCGCCGAGGTTGCCCGCGCCCGCGGCCGGCCCCAGGTCGAGCAGATCGTCGCCGGCGAGCACCCGCTCGATCTGACCGCCGGCGATCACCGCAGCCTGCTCGGGCGTCAGCCCGACCGCCCGCGCACAGCGCAGCATCAGCAGCGCCGGGTACCGCGGTCCGCCGTACGGCATGTCCGAGGCGTACAAGATCTGCCCGGGCGGCACGGTGGCAAACAGCGTCAGCATGTCGCTCACGTGCCACCACGACGTGTCGAACAGGATGTTCGGCAGGCGGCCCACATGCGGCGCCAGCAACCCGAGGTCGCTGATGCCGGCGTGCGCGAGGATCAGCCGCGCGCCCGGATGCTCGGTCGCCAGGTGCACGATCGGGTCGCCGAGGTCCGGGATCCCGCGGCCGGCATGAAAGAGCACCGGCAGCCGGTGCTCTCCGGCCAGCGCGACCAGCTCTTCGACGACCGGATGCGGGAGCACAAAGCCATCGCTGCGCGGATGGAGCTTGAAGCCCCGGGCGCCGGCCGCCAGGCAGCGTCGCGCCTCCTCCATCGCATCGGGCGCCTTGGGATCGATACGCGCCAGCGGGACGAGCCGCCCGTCAGACTCCGCGCACGAGCGCATGACCCAGTCGTTGGGCCCCCGGTAGCCATCGGGCTCCTGCATGGCGAAGACCAGCGCCCGCTGCTGACCGGCCGCATCCAGCGCCGCGATCAGCTCGTCTGGATTGGCCTCGAAGCCATCGGGATCGTGGTGGCCGATGTGGGTGTGAGCGTCAAACCACGGAACGCCCTCCCCCAGCCACGCGAGCTCGCGCGACAACAGCTCGACGACGACGTCTTCGAAGGGCAGACCGACCACCGGCACGGTGCGCACCCTACCCGAGTGGTCAACGACGTTAGGCGGCTACGCCGTCCTGCGCACGCAGCGACCCCAGTTCGGCGCGCAGGCGCGCGAGGCCGAGGCGGATCCGGCTCTTGGCGGTGCCGAGCGGCACGCCGGCCCGTGTCGCGATCTGGTCGGCGGTCAGCCCGCCCCAGTAGGCGAGCACCAGCGCCTCGCGCTGCGAGTTGGGCAGGCGGCCGAGCGCAGAGCGGACGTCGGAGCGGTCGGCCGAGGCGAGCGCCAGGTGATCGGGCTGGACGTCGGCGCCGCGGGAGACGTCATGGGCGACGACCACCTTCAGGCGATCCTCGGCCCGCCCGGAGGCCTGCCCCTCGCGCCAGACGTCGACCGCGCGGCTGCGGGCCATCAGCCGCAGATAGCTGCCGACCTCGCCGCGGTTGGCATCGAACTTCTGCGGGTTGCGCCAGACGCGCAGGAAGACGTCCTGGACGACATCCTGGGCCGCCGCCGAGCTGCCCAGCACGCGGTGGGCGGTCGCGTGAACGCTGCGCCGGTGCTCGTCGTAGATGCGGCCGAAGATGACGGGATCGCTGAGGTCCATCGCTGCGTGCTCCAAGTCCGGAGAGAGGTCAGACAAAGGTGTCCTACCCATGCCTTCCGCACCTTACACACTCTGTTGAAGGTTAGCAAAGCCTGTGTAGAACCTGTGTGCAGACACCCTGCAAGAACCTGCCTCTCGCGCCGCCGTCCTCGACCGCCTTGCGGCCTCCCCCATGCGGCTGCCACCATCCGTCACGTGCCCGCTCGGCTGACCGCTCTCGACTCGTCCTTCCTCCACCTCGAAGACGGTGGCGCCCACATGCACGTGGCCGCCGTCATGACCTTCGACGGGCCGCCACCGGCCTACGACGACCTCGTCGAGGCGATCGCGTCGCGACTGCACTTGGTCCCGCGCTACCGCCAGCGGCTCGCGTTCGTGCCGCTCGGCCAGGGCCGCCCGCGCTGGGTCGACGACCCGCACTTCAACCCCAACTACCACATCCGCCACGCGGCGCTGCCCGCACCGGGCTCCGACGACGAGCTCAAGCGCCTGGCGGCCCGGATCTTTGGCCAGCGCATGGACCGCAGCAAGCCGCTGTGGGAGATCCTGCTCGTCGAGGGCCTGGCCGACGACCGCTTCGCGATCCTCTCCAAGACCCATCACGCGCTGGTCGACGGCGTCAGCGGCGTCGACATCGTCTCGGTCCTCTTCGACACCGCAGCCGACCCGACGCCCGTCTCGCAGCCCGCCGCGCCATGGCTGCCGCGCCCCGTGCCGACGAGCACCGAGCTGCTGGCCGAGGCGCTGCTGGAGCGCACAACCGTCCCGGCCGAGGCCGTGCGTGGCTTGCGGGCGCTGACCCGCACGCCGCGCCAGGTCGCCGAGCGCCTCGCCGGCGGCGTCGCCGGCCTCGGATCGATGGCGCGCGCTGGGCTCAGCCCCGCCCCGCGCTCGCCGCTGAACGTCCCGATCGGCCCGCACCGGCGTTACACCTGGGTCGACGCCGACCTCGCGCGCTTCAAGGCCATCAAGTCGGCGCTGGGCGGCACCGTCAACGACGTCGTGTTGACGGCGGTCGCGCTGGCGCTGGGGCGCTGGATGCGCGGGCGCGGCGAGGCGACCGACGATCTCGAGCTGCGCGCGATGGTCCCGGTGTCGGTCCGCGCCGAGGCCGAGAGCGGCGCGCTCGGCAACCGCGTGGCGACGATGTGGGCACCGTTGCCGGTCGGCGTGCGCGACCCGCGCGACGCCTTCGCCCAGGTCCACGAGGCGATGAAGGACCTCAAGGAGTCCGGACAGGCCGTCGGCGCCGAGACGCTCACGCAGCTGGCCGACTTCGCGCCGCCGACGATCATGAGCCAGGCCGCGCGGCTGCAGGCCCGCCAGCGCTTCTTCAACCTCGTGGTCACCAACGTGCCCGGGCCGCAGGTGGAGCTCTTCCTGCTCGGCCGGCGCATGCGCGGCCTCTACCCCGTCGTCCCGCTGGCCAAGAACCAGGCGCTCGGCATCGCGATCATGTCCTACAACGGGCGGCTGGGCTTCGGCTTGCTCGCCGACTTCGACGCGCTGCCCGACCTCGAGGAGATCGCCGAGCACCTCGAGAGCGCGATCGACGACCTCGCCGCAGCTGCGGGAGCCGACGAGCGCCTCGGTCGCACCGGCCCGCGCCGGCGCCCGACGCCGGTCACCAGCTCCTGAGCCGTCGCGCAGGCCGCGCGGCCGGGTAGCGTCCAGCGCGCATGCGCCTCGCTCTGAGCCAGCTCAACCCCACCGTCGGCGATCTCGCCGGCAACGAGGCCGCGATCCGCGCGGGCATCGCGCGTGCCAAGGAGGCTGGCGCGCAGCTCGTCGCCTTCCCCGAGCTGGCGGTCACCGGCTACCCGCCGGAGGACCTGCTGCTCAAGGAGCACTTCCTGCGCGACGCGCGCGCGGCGATCGAGCGGCTGGCTCAGGACGCCGACGGCATCGTCGCGCTCGTCGGCTTCCCCGAGCGCGCCGACGACGTCTACAACGCGCTCGCCGTCCTGGCCGACGGCCACGTCCAGGGCATCTACCGCAAGATGCGCCTGCCCAACTACGGCGTCTTCGACGAGGTGCGCTACTTCCAGGCCGGCCTCCAGCCGGCGATCATCGAGGTCGACGGCGTCACGGTCGGCGTGACGATCTGCGAGGACGACTGGGTTCCCGACGGCCCGATCGTCGACGAGGCGCTGGCCGGCGCCGAGATCGTCGTCAACCTGTCGGCCTCGCCCTACCAGGCCGGCAAGCCCGCCGAGCGCGAGACGATGCTCAAGCAGCGCGCGCGCGACAACCTGGCCGCGTTCGCCTTCTGCGCGATGGTCGGCGGTCAGGACGAACTGGTCTTCGACGGCACCAGCGCGGTCTATGACCACCACGGCACCGTCGTCGCCCGCGCGCCGCAGTTCGCCGAGCATCTGCTGATTGCCGACGTCGACGCCCATGCGGCGCGTGCCGCCCGCCTGCGCGACACGCGCCCACGTCTAGCCCGGCGCGTCGAGCACCGCCCGGTCGCTCACCTCGGGCGCTTCACCACCAGCGCCGGCCGCGCCGCCGAACCCGCGCCCGCCGGCGAGGTGCACGACCTGCTCGACGCCGACGCCGAGGTCTACGCCGCGCTCGTGCTCGGCACGCGCGACTACGTGCGCAAGAACGGCTTCGAGCACGTCGTCTTCGGGCTGAGCGGCGGCGTCGACTCGACGCTGGTGGCAACCGTCGCGGTCGACGCGCTCGGCCCCGAGAAGGTCACCGCGGTGATCATGCCCTCGCCCTACTCGTCCTCGGGGACCCAAGGCGACGCGCGGCTGCTGGCCGAGAACCTCGGCATCGCGCTGCCACGAGCTGTCGATCGCCGAGCCGATGGAGCTCTATGACCGGGTGCTCGCGCCGGTCTTCGGCGACCGCGAGAAGGACATCACCGAGGAGAACCTCCAGGCCCGCATCCGCGGCAACCTGTTGATGGCGATGTCCAACAAGTTCGGGTGGTTGGTGCTGACGACCGGCAACAAGTCTGAGATGTCGGTCGGCTACTCGACGCTCTACGGCGACAGCGCCGGCGGCTTCGCGGTCATCAAGGACTGCCCCAAGTTGTTGGTCTACCGCTTGGTCGACGTCCGCGCGCATCGCGACGAGCACTCCCCGATCCCGGAGTCGATCGTCACCCGCGCGCCGAGCGCCGAGCTGCGCCCCGACCAGAAGGACGAGGACTCGCTGCCGCCCTATGAGATCCTCGACGCGATCCTGCTCGGCTACGTCGAAGAGGACCTCGGCCGCGAGCAGCTGATCGCCCGCGGCCTGCCCGAAGCAGACGTCGACCGCGTCCTGCGCCTCGTCGACCTCGCCGAGTACAAGCGCCGCCAGCAGCCGCCCGGCATCAAGGTCACCTCCAAGGCCTTCGGCCGCGACCGCCGCGTGCCGATCACCAACCGCTATCGCGGCTAGCGCACCGCGATCGTCATCCGCACGAGCGAGCAGAGGCGCTGCTCGTCGTCGGTGATCTCGACCTCCCACACCCACGTCGTGCGGCCGCGGTGGCGCACGCGGGCCAAGGCGTGGATGGTCCCGCCGAGGATCGGACGCAGAAACGAGGTTTGATTCGAGAGGCCCTGGGCGGACTTGCCGTCGGCCTGCACCGCGTACCACGTGCCCATCGACGTGATCGACTCGGCGATCGAGGCGAAGACGCCACCGTGCACCAGGCCGGCGGGCTGTTTGACCTTGTCGGTCACGTCGACGTGCGCGCGGATCTCGCCCGCATCGAGGTCGACGGCGTCGAGGACGAGGCCGTAAAGCCCGTCAAATCCGGCTTCGGGAGCGTAGGGAAGCTGAAGATCCATGAGGGAGCGGCACGATACCGGCGGTCGTTCGGTTAGCCTCCTGCGCCGCATGGCGCGCTTCGATGATCTCCCCGCAGACCAGAAGGCCGTTCTCCAGCTCGTGCTGCGCCAAGGGCGCACGTACGACGAGATCGCGGGCTTGCTGAAGATCTCGACCGAGGCGGTCCGTGACCGCGCGCTCACCGCGCTCGATGCCATCGGGCCGACGGGCCTGCCCGATCTTGACGACGACTTCCAGGACGACATCGGCGACTACCTGCTCGGCCAGCAGTCGGCCTCAGCCCGCGCCGCGACGCGCGAGCAGCTCGAAGGCTCCCAGCCGGGTCGCGACTGGGCGCGGGGCGTCGCCACCGAGCTGCGCTCCGCCGGCGTGGCCGGCGACGACTCGCTGCCGGAGATCCCGACCGACCCGGCCGAGGTCGACGAGGCCTTTGACGCGCTGCACGCGCGCCGTGCCGCCCGCGCCGATCAGGCGCGCTCATCGCGCCTGGGCGGCATCCTCATCATCGTCGCCGTCCTGCTCGTGGTCGTCGGCGGCGTGCTCGTCCTCACCGGCGTCATCGGCGGCAGCGACGACAACAAGAGCAAGGACGCCGCCACCACGCCGACCCAGACCTCGACGGTCGCCACGACCGCCCAGGTCGAGCAGCAGATCAACCTCACCCCGCCCAGCGGTGGGAACAAGCCGCTCGGCGTCGCCAACCTCGTCTCCCAGGACGGCCAGCGCGCGCTGGCGATCGTCGGCCAAGACCTGCCGGCCTCCGGCCACTACGTCCTCTGGGTTCGCAACGGGTCGAAGTCGAAGTTCCTCGGCTTCTTCCCGGTCGTGACCGGCTCAGGCGCCAACAAGGGTCGCCTCCAGGGCCTCGTCGCTGCCCCCAGCGACCTCGCCAGCTACAAGGAGCTGCTGGTCACCCGCGAGCCGAGCAGCACACCCAAGCAGCCCTCCACGATCATCCTGAAGGGGACGATCGGCGGCTAGTCAGACGGCGGCGGCGTCATACAGCGCCGCCAGCGCCTGCAGCGCGCCGTCGAGCTGCTTCCGTGCGGCGCGCTTGACGAGAAACCCGCCGAAGCGCGAGATGCCCTGGAGCTTCTGCTCCAGGCGCACCTCGACGCGCGTGGCGTCCTCGCCGTGGGGCTCGAGCGTCACGGTCGTCTCCGAGCGCCGCAGCAGCTTGGCAAACGGCGTGCCTTCGAGATCTTGGGACCAGGCGACCAGCCGCGGCTTGTTGCGCTGGCCGATCCGGAAGTCCGCGCGGACCAGCGCACCGCGATCGGAGCGCAGCACCTCGGTGAAACCGCTGCCGCTCACGCCCTCGACGCGCTCGACCCGCGGCCACCAGCGCGCCAGCTGATGCGGGTCGGCGACCGTCTGCCACACCGCGGCGGGGACGGCCGCGATCGTCGCGCTGCGGCGCGTCACCGGCATCGCGTGCGCCTCACTCGCCGTCGTCGTAGCGCAGCAGCGCGTTGACGTCGTACTGCGCCAGCCGCTGGCGGCCGTTGAGGAACGCCAGCTCGATCAGAAAGGCGCAGCCCACGACGACGCCGTCGAGCTGCTCGACCAACTCGCAGAGGGCGCGCGCGGTGCCGCCGGTGGCCAGCAGGTCGTCATGGACCAGGACACGGGCGCCCTGGGCTACGGCGTCGGAGTGCAGCTCCAGCGCATCGGTCCCATACTCGAGCAGGTACTCGGCGCGCACCGTCTCGTGCGGCAGCTTGCCGGGCTTGCGCGCCAGGACGAAGCCGGCGCCCAGCTCGCGAGCCAGCGCCGCGCCGAGCAGGAACCCGCGCGCCTCGGCGCCGACGACCACATCGGGCTTGAGCGGGCGCGCCAGATCGGCGAGCTGCGTCACGGCGGCGTCCAGCGCCTCGGCCGACGCGAGCACCGGCGTGATGTCCTTGAAGGCGATTCCCGGCTTCGGGAAGTCGGGAATGTCTCGGACGAACGAGTACAGGTCGACGTCGGCCATGGCGCGCGGTGCGGGTGGTCCTTATCCGACGATCTTGCGCAGATCGCGGATCAGCAGCAAATGCTTGAGGTGCGTCGTGACGGCCGCCAGGTTCTCCAGCGCCTCGACGGCCTCCTTGCGGCGCTCGACGTTGCGCGAGCGCAGCGCCGGGGCCAGGATCTGCTGCAGCAGCGCGGCCTCGCGGTCGGCCGAGGTCCGGAACGCGCGCAGGTTGCGCCCGCCGACCCCGTAGCGCGCCAGCTCGGTGACCGCGCGGATGATCTCGCGCTCGGTCTCGTCGAAGTACTTGGTCCCGGCGCGGTGTTCGCCCTTGATGACGCCGTACTCCTCGAGCTCGGCGATCATGCTCGCCTCGGCGCGGGTGTCTTCCAGCACGTCCTCCAGCGAGTACAGCGCGCCGCCGCCGGTGACCGACATCGACGGCCGGCGCCGCGGCCGGGCGCCGTCGACCGTTTCGGGCGACGGTGCCGGCACGGTCGCCTCGTCGCCGTCCAGCCGACCGGAGGCCAGCTCCTGGCGGATGACCCGCAGCGGCAGGAACTCGTCGCGCTGCATCCGCAGGATCGTGCGCAGCCGCGCGACGTCGGTGTGCGCGTAGAGCCGGTAGCCGCCGGGCGTGCGCCGCGGCTCCAGCAGCTTCTGGTCCTCGAGGTACCGGATCTTTGAGATCGAGATGTCCGGGAACTCCTGGGCCAGCGCCTTGCAGACCGCTCCGATGGTCATCGCTTTGGCCGGACGCTCCTCGGTCGCAGCGATGAGCGGCTCCTCCTCCACGGCGGCCATCAACGCGAGAGGAACGTGAGCTTGTACTTGCCGACCTGCAGCTCGTCGCCGTCGGCCAGGTGGTGGGACTCGATGCGACGACGGTTCACGTAGGTTCCCCCGCCGGCGTGCTGGCTTGGGACGTCCTTGCGCCCTCGTCGGGACCAAAGAAAGGAGCGCTCGCGGGCGACTACGTTGGAGTAGACGCTTCAGCAACCGCGGCCGTCGGCGCCGGAGCAAATGCGCTAATCGGTGGATTTGGTCGCTCTGTTACCCTGCAACCGTTGTCTCTGGAGGCGCAAACTGGAGTTGCGCTGGCGGCAGGAGTTGCCGAATTGACGCTGCGACCGGGTATGTAAGTGAGTTCGCACTCCATTTCGCACGGATAATACCTTTGCCGGGCTTAGCCGAACCGCGACGCTAACGTACAAGCCAACGATGAAAGACAGCGTCCAAACGATCGAATGGCTCGCTTCGCTCACGTCGGCTTGGGCATGAAAAGAAAGGTGCCGAGTGAATGCGGGGAGTTCTCGGTTGCCCTGGCGAGCACGACGTGGGGCGGGGCGGCGCGCATCGCAGCGTCGTTCGAAGAAAATGAAAAGGCCTTAACCGCCCCCCTTTCACGGCTGGCCGGACCAGACAATTACCTCTGTAAGGCCGACGTCGAGCACTATGAAGAAGGCCGCCAACATGCCGAGCCATGTCAGCCCGCTCCAGATCCATCCGGGCGTTTGGGGCATCATACGGCGCGCTCCTATAGAGACCAACGCCAACACTATTCCTAGGGCGCAGAAAAAAGCCAAGATTCGAATATCAAGAATTGCTGGGATTCCATTCGTCAACTTAAGCACCCCGCGGACAAGCCATCCTCATGGCTCCCCAGATAGCACGAATGGCGGCTCAGCGCAGTTTCCGGCAAGCCGGTCGTCTTGTCCGCCGGTCATTGTGAGATCGAGCGACAAGTGCAACCTAATCGCTCGAGATGGCTTTAGAGCCTCGTCCGCTGGCAAGATCGCGAGGCTCGCCCATGTTCAAGGTCAAATGGGTTGCAGATGGGCAGGAAACAACGGTGGTCGAAGCCAAAAAATATGCTCTGCATAATCCGGATGTGCTCGCCGAAGCGTGCGAGATACGCTTAGCCTCGATGCGGGAGAATAATCCCAACGAAGCAGTTGAAGGATTTGTAATTGTCGACGACCGTGGGGAGATAATACGCAAATGTCTTCCTTCAAGGCGTTCCAAGGCACGCCGCCCATAAACGCGACACCGTATCCCTTACTCCTCGAGGTCGAATTGGTCTCGCAATTTTTGAACTATCTTGTCCGCCAAGCCTTGATATTCCCTCGCAAATTTGGCGTCAGCGACCACGTACACATTCCAACCGTAGACCTGCTCTCTGCCAACTTCGAGGTGCGAGATTTGGGCGTCGCCCATTTCATGCCTGACCAGCGCTTCGAGTTGCGACTTTGTTTTTAGTTCCTTGGCCATATCGTTGCGTTCCTTGGCGGTGAGATATCTTCACGGCTCGTTCGACCGCGAGCCCATAGCATCACAAACGAGTCCATCATCGACGGGCGCGCCGTCGTAAGGCTCTGCGTTGTCCGGAATATGGGGCACCGCGGCTTCGTCGCTGACTGCCGACACAGCCGCCTTTAATCTGACGCCCGGCAAGCCTGGTAGGAACTCCAAACCGTTCAACTCCAAAGCCCGTTGCAACTTAAAAAATGTCAGCCGACTTCCGCGCGTTCGGCCGACCTCGAGCCGCGATATGGTTGTCTGAGAGACGTCAGCCATCGCCGACAACCTTCGCACACTAACTCCGAGGAGGGACCGAGCTGCTTTAACTTTAATGCCGGTGATCATTTTGGTCGATCTGAGTCATCTCAACCAAGTCGAAAGACGCAGTGCGCGGAGGCCGACGCCGGTGTCGTTAGCCAGCTACGACGGAGCGCATAGAACTGGATCAATCTAGCGGGCCGCGAGCCCGTCTCTAGCACTCGCGGCCCTGGCCCAAACCCAGATGGAGACCCAGGGTCGGGTTGTCAAACGAACGCGCCAGAAATGAACCTTGTTCCCTTTCGCGGCGGGCTAGCCAGATTTAGGGGATTTCGGACTTACGGCGCCCGAGGCGGGCTTGCCTCAACAGGAGGATATTGGATCACCATCCTTGACAGTTTCCAGACCTCAAAACCGTAGTAGTCGCGCGACGCCTTGCGCGCGAGAAACATCTCTCGGGATTTTTCTATGGCGTCTTCATAGGAAAGCCCAGGCAACTCCTCCACATCAGCGATATGGTGGGCACGCATGAAAAAGCAGCGCATAACCAGTCTCGGTTTTGTCTACGGCGACTCTACTCTGATTATCAATCCGGAGTGAGTTGTGATGCGTCCAAAGACATGTGCCCGGAGCGGCATTTCATTTGAATGACCTTAATGGTGATTTGTTGTCCTTAGCCTCCCCGGGGCTCGCTGCTTGGGACGGCCCGTCGTGCGTATTGCGCCTTCAGGTTCGGCTTTCTCGGGGGCCAGGTCGAACTGATCGGCGATCTGATTTCCAATTATCCAGGCGATGTGCGGAACTGGCGCGCGTTCTTTCATTGTGAAGGCGGCGTGCCAGTTGGGATGATCGGGGAAGCGTTTCAGTACTGGGGCAATGACCACCCCAGCGACCTTGCGGCACGGCCGCTCGCGGACCTGGGCCATAACTTCGGCCGCAAGCTCTTCTCGCGTTTTGGTTTTCTTTCCGCGCATTTGGTTTCCTCAGCTCTGATGAGGTCAAGCAGGCCGCGAGGCTGCGCGGGCGCCTCGCGGCCCTCGCCCACAACCGCGCTGGAGAATCGCGGTATGGGTTGGCAGGCAAAACGCAAAAATCGCGATAATTGTTCCTACAAGGCACGAGATCGAGAAGCAGTCCGTAGTGTATCGAGAAGGTGGCTCAGGGCTTCGTCACGCTTGGCGTGGTTCTCCGCCGCGACGTTCAGGAGCGCGTCAACGTATTTCCAGTCGGTTCGCTCGCGGGCAGGTTCGGGCAGAGACAAAATGAGCGCCCGCGCCTCGCCCAGCGTCGAGATCGTGCGTCCGTCCTTCAGATTTATTGGTTTCCAGATGGGGGTCGACCAAGGCATGATTTAAGGAAAATATCGCCAGGATTTTCGTAAGTCCGTCAGGTATCCGACATAGTTGAAGGATTCCGATGGGATGGCTGATCATCTCTGGCTCGCAGTCGGCCGACGGCGAAAGTGGCCTTGTTGTCGCCATCTCGCTGAGGTAGCCAAGGCCTATTATCGGGACATTCTGGCGTCGATAACCGAGAGACCGTTCGCGCTCCCGCCTATATGGCAGGAGAGCGTTTTGAGCCGAG
>CAWIJS010000017.1:0-12497 GCA_963836485.1 uncultured Conexibacteraceae bacterium
GGCAGGACGGCGCCGGCCGGCGGCACGCGGCCGGTCTCGGTCAGCTCCCCCTCCGGGTCGCCCGTGGTCGAGGTCCACCCCAGCCGCGCGACCGTCTCATAGGCCTTGGGTTGCTCCATCAGGTAGCGCTGGATCCGCGTGGCGCGACCGAGCAGGACGATAGCAGCCCGGTCGCAAACGGATCCAGCGTGCCGCCATGACCGACCTTCGTCTTGCGCGGCAGCGTCCGCCGCACCCGGGCGACGATGTCAAACGACGTCGGCCCGGCTGGCTTGTCGACCAGGATGACCCCATCCATCGCCAAGAACGCCTCGCCTAGGTCGACGACAGCGCGAGTTGCGCGGCGATCTGCTCGCGCAAGAAGGCGACCAGCTCGTCATCACCGAGCTCGGTCGTAAAGCCGGCGGCCTGGCGATGGCCGCCACCACCGCCCGCACGGGCGATCGCCGAGACGTCGACCTCGCCATCGGTCGAGCGCAGCGAGACCTTCTTGAGGATGCGGTCCGGATCGGCGCCATCGATCTCACGCGCCAGCGCCGCAACCTTCGTGTGCTCCACCGAGCGCAGGTGATCGATGATCCCCTCGGTGTAGCTGTCCTCAGCGCCGACGCGCTCGAAGTCCTCGCGCGTGAGCCGGGCGATCGTCAGGGCGCCGTCGTCATGGCGTTCCACGCGCGCCAGCGCGCGACCGAGGAGCTCCAGCTTGGCGTAGGGCATGTCCTCGTAGAGGCGACGGTAGATCGCGTGCGTGTCGACGCCGGCCTCGATCAGCTCAGCGGCCATCACGTGTGACCGCGGCCCGGTGTTCTCATACATGAACCGGCCGGTGTCGGTGACCAGGCCGACGTACAGCGCCTCGGCCAGCTCCTGATCGGGCTCCACGCTCAGTGCGCGCATCAGGTCCCAGACGATCTCGGTCGTGCAGGCCGATTCGGGATCCACCAGGTTGACCGTGCCGAAGCGCGTGTTGTCGTGGTGGTGGTCGATGTTGAGGATGTGGACGTCGTCGCCCTTGACGATGCCCAGCGGGTTGCGGTCGATGTTGCCGCAGTCGAGGTAGATGATCGTGCGCTGCGGCAGATCGGTCGGCGGGACCGTCGAGAGTCCCTGCAAGTCAAAGAAGCGGTACTCGTAGGGCAGCGGGAACTCGTCGGCGGCCATCAACATGACCGAGTCCTTGCCCAGCGCGATAAGGATGCGATGCATCGCCACCAGCGAGCCGAGCGCGTCGCCGTCGGGGTGCTCGTGGGTGACCAGGCAGAAGCCCTCGCCCCGCGGATCTCGCGCAGAGCCTCTTCGCGTGCCGCTGTGGCGCCGTTGCGATCCATCAGGCTCCGTCCTCCGTGACGTGCTCGATTAGGGCTTCCAGCTTGGCCGCTTTCTCGGCCGTGTCGTCGAGCAGGAACTGCAGCGCCGGCGTGTGCTTCATCCGCAGCTCACGAGCGATGCGCGTCTGGAGGATGCCGTGCGCGGACGCCAGGCCCTCCAGCGTCGCGGCCTTCTCCTCCTCGGTGCCGAACACGCTCACGAAGACCCGCGCTTGGCGCAGGTCAGCACTCGTTCGCACCTCGGTGACTGTCACGAATCCGACCCGGGGGTCCTTGAGATCATGGGCGACGGCATCGCCGAGCACCTCGCGGACAGCCTCATCCACGCGGCGCATCCGCGCTCCTGGAGAACTCATCCTAGACCCTCTGCATGGCGTCGAGCGGCCGGAGCGGTGAGCAGGCCTGCATCGGCACGCTCACCGCTCCTGACCGGAAACTACGACGGCTGGAGCTCGCGCTCCACCTGCCGCGTCTCGTAGACCTCGAGGACGTCGCCCTCGCGGACGTCCTGATACTTGTCGAGCACGATGCCGCACTCGTAGCCGGCCGCGACCTCACGGGCGTCCTCGTTGAAGCGCCGCAGCGTGTCGATGGTGGTTTCGGTGACGACGGTCCCGTCGCGCACGAGCCGGACCTTCGCACCGCGGCGGACAACGCCGTCGGTGACGTAGGAGCCGGCGATGGTGCCGATCTTGGACGCCTTGAACGTCTGGCGCACCTCGACGGAGCCGATCGTGTCCTCCACGATCTCCGGCGCGAGCAGGCCTGTCATCGCCGCACGCAGGTCGTCGAGCGCCGCGTAGATCACCGAGTAGTCGCGGATCTCCACACCCTGGCGGTCGGCGAGCGCGGCGGCGTCGCCCACCGGGCGCACGTTGAAGCCGATGATGACGGCCTCCGACGCGGCGGCCAGCATGACGTCGGACTCGTTGATGCCACCGACGCCGCTGTGCAGCACGTCGACGCGCACCTCGTCCTGGGGCAGGCGGGCGATCTCGTCCTCGAGCGCCTCGACCGAACCGGCGACATCGCCCTTGATGACGAGCGGCAGCTCGGCGAGCTCGGCCTCGCGGGCACGGCGGAAGACGTCCTCGAAGGACACCTTGCGACCGGAGCGACGGGCCAGCGCCTCGGACTTCTCGCGCGTCTCGCGCTCGGCGGCGAGGCGACGGGCCTCCTTGTCTGACTCGACAGCGCGGACGTGCTCGCCGGCGTCGGGGACGCCGTCGAAGCCGAGGATCTCCACCGGATCACCGGGGACCGCCTCGGTCACGCGCTCGCCGCGGTAATCGATCATCGCGCGGACGCGACCCGGCTCGGCACCGGCCACGATCGACTCGCCGATGCGCAGCGTGCCGCGCTGGATCAGCACGGTGACAACCGGGCCACGGCCCGGATCGAGCTTGGACTCGATGACGACGCCCGATGCCTCGGCGCTCGGGTTGGCCTCAAGCTCCTCGAGCTCGGCAACCACGAGGATCGTGTCGAGCAAGTCCTCCAGGTTGGTGCCGGCCTTGGCCGAGACGTCGACGTACTCGGTCTCGCCGCCCCAGTCCGACGGCTGGAGGCCGAGCTGCGTGAGCTCGGTGCGCACCCGCGTCGGGTCCGCCCCCTCCTTGTCGATCTTGTTGACGGCGACCACGATCGGGACGTCGGCCGCGTTGGCGTGGTCGATGGCCTCGTTGGTCTGCGGGCGCGCGCCGTCGTCGGCGGCGACCACGATCACTGCGATGTCGGTCACCCGGGCGCCGCGGGCACGCATGGCGGTGAACGCCTGGTGACCCGGGGTGTCCAGGAAGGTGATGGCCTTGCCGTTGTGATGGACCTGGTAGGCGCCGATGTGCTGCGTGATGCCACCGGCCTCGCCGGCAGCGACCTCGGTCTTGCGGACCGCGTCCAGCAGCGAGGTCTTGCCGTGGTCGACGTGGCCCATGATCGTCACGACCGGCGGGCGCTCGACGAGATCCTCGTCGGCGTCGTCGTACTCGATCTCGACATCGGCCTCGTCGCTCAGCGTGACGATCTCGATCGTCTTGTCGAGCGCGTCGGCGACGAGCCTGGATCTGGTCGTCGGCGAGGGTCTTGGTGACCATCGCCAGCACGCCCATGGACATGAGCTGCTTGATGACGTCGGGGACCGGGACGCCGAGGTACTCGGCGACGTCCTTGACCGTCGAGCCGGAGTTGATCCGGACCGTGTCGATCCGCGTCAGCTGATCGGCGGCCAACATGTCCGGCGTGTCCGGCATCGGCGTGCGGCGACGACGACGGCGACGGCGCGGCGGACGCTGCGGCGCCGGGCCGGGGCCCGCGCCGGGACCACGACGGGCGGCCTGGGAGTCGATGACGACGCGGCGCTTGCCGGCTCCGGGGCCGCCTTCGCTGCGCATGCCGCCACGCGTGGGACGACCAGCCTGGCCCGAGGGCTGGGACTGCGTCTCGTCGCGCTTGGGGCGCTTGGGGGGTTCGGGGACCGAGATGATCCGCGGACCCGCGCCGCGCGGGGGCGGCTCGACGTGCGGGACCAGCCCGGGCGCCTTCTCGTCCTTGCCGTCCTTGCCCTTGACGGTCGTGGCGCCCTTGGCGTCGGCGGGCGCCTCGGCGGCGGCCGCGTCAGCCGCGGGAGCCTCCGGCTCGGAGGCGGCAGGCGTCTCAGCAGCCGGGAACGACGATCTTGGGGCGATTGGCCTGGGAGTCGACCGACGGGGCCGGGACCGAGATCTTCTTGCGGCCCTTCGGCTTGGCGGTGGCCGGAGCCTTCTTGGCCGGTGCCTCGGCGGACGCGGCAGCCTGCGGAGCCTCGGGGGCGGGCGTGGCCTCAGCAGCCGGGGCCGTCGTGGCCTCCGGAGCCTGCGGCGTGATCTCCTCGGGTGCGACCGGCTCGGGCGCCTGGACGTCAGGCGTCGTCGCCGCGGACTGCGGCGTCGTGCGCGCCTGGCCGGGGCCGCTGCGGCCCATCTGGCGGCGCGGATCGACCGGAAGGTCGTCGAGCACAGGCCGGCGCGGGACCGGACGGGCGGGCTGCGGCGTACCGCGGCCGGTGGACTGGCCACCACGCGCAGGAGCCTGACCCGGGCGGGCAGGTGTATTACCGCCTTGCTGCGGAGCACGGGCGGGCTGCCCACGACCGGCGGGCGCGCGGGTGGGTGGGACCGGCTTCACAGGCTGGCCGCGACCGGCAGGCGGCCGAACCGGCTGGCCACGACCCTCGGGCGGACGCACGGGAGCACCGCGGCTGGGCGGCGTCGCACCCGCGCGTGCGGGCTGACCGCGACCGGCGGGCGGTGCGGCAGCAGCCGGAGCTCGGGTGGGTGGGGCCGTCTCCGCGGGCTCGGCCTTCGCGCCCTTTGCCGGAGCGGGCGAAGCCTTCTCCGGCGCAGAAGATGGTGTGCCGGCGCCATTGCCAGCGGATTTGTCGCCGCTCATCGCGCGCAGCGCGTCGCCCTCCTCCACGGAGGAGGATGCGGCCTTTACGTCAAGGCCCGCGGCCTGGAGCTTGTCGAGAACGTCCTTGCTGGACAGTCCCTGCTCCTTGGCGATCTCATGGATTCGCTTTTTTGCCATGCAGTCGTATCGATTCTACGAAGTCTTCGGAAATCTCCGCCGGTCCCCTCAGGGCACGGCTCACAGCGCGGCGCTTGACCGCCTGCTCGGCACACTCGGGGCTGCACACGTAGGCGCCGCGCCCGGGCATCGTCGCCGCCGGGTCAACCTCGACCCGACCTGCCACCGCAACCAGGCGCAGCAGCTCGGACTTGGGACGGACCGTCCCACACCCGATGCAGCGCCGGTGCGGTACAGAGCTTACGACGCCGGCTCCCCTGCCTGGGTCTCGGGGTCTGCGTCCACCGCCCCGTCGGGCTCAGAGGCCTCCGGCGCGGGCTCCAGCCCGTTCTCTGAAGGCTCGTCCTCGACGAGCTCGGTTACCACCTCGGCGGCGGGCGCGAGATCGTCGTCGAACTCGCCCTCCTCCGGCTCGGCATCCTCGTCGACGACCACTTCCTCCTGGTCGCCGTAGAGCTCCTCTGCGCGGGTGACGATGTCGACGACGTCGTCCCAGGTCTTGTCGGGATCGGCCAGGTCGGTGATCTCCTCGTCGCTGAGCGGCTCGAGGATCGCGACGGCGGCGGTGGTGAAACGCGAGAGCGCCTGGTGCTTGGGCAAGCCGCAGAACGGCGAGCCCGGCAGGGCCTCGTTCGGGCAACGGCGACCACGGACCGAGACGGCCTGGCAGCGGCCGCCGGTCTCCTCCTCGTACTCCTCGGAGGCGGTCGCCGTCGCGGCAAAGTCGGTCTCGGACTTGATATCGATGCGCCAGCCGGTCAGGCGCGCGGCCAGGCGCGCGTTCTGACCCTCGCGGCCGATCGCCAGCGACAGCTGGTCGTCGGGCACGATGACCGTCGCCTGCTTGGACTCGTCGTCGACCAGCACCTCGCGGACGCGGGCGGGCGACAGTGCCTTGGCGACGAACCGGGCGGGCTCGTCGTTGTAGGGGATAATGTCGATCTTCTCGCCACGGAGCTCCGAGACGACCATCCGGACGCGTGAGCCGCGCGGACCGACGCAGGCGCCGACCGGGTCGACGCCATCGGCGTGGGAGACGACGGCGATCTTGGAGCGGTAGCCGGGCTCACGGGCGACGTTGGCGATCTCCACCAAGCCATCAGCGATCTCGGGCACCTCGAGCTCGAAGAGCTTCTTGATCAGCTCGCCGTCGCGGCGGCTGACGATGATCGAGGGGCCCTTGGTCGAGGGCGAGACCTCTTTGATCACGGCCTTGACGCGCTGGCCATGGTCGTAGCGCTCACCGTCGACCTGCTCGCTCTTGGGCAGCAGCGCCTCGACGCGGTCGCGCAGCTGCACCAGCGTGTAGCGGGAGTCCGACTGTTGGACGATGCCGGTGATCAGCTCGCCGACGCGGTCCTGGAACTCCTCGAACATCATGTCGCGCTCCGCCTCGCGGATGCGCTGCAGGATGACCTGCTTGGCGGTCTGCGCGGCGATGCGGCCGAAGTCCTCCGGCGTGTCGTCGATCTCCTCGATGCGATCGCGGTACTGCTCGAACTTCGCCGGGTCGATCTCAGGATCCTGGGGCTCGACCTTGTCGCCGGTCTCGGGATCGATGTAGGACTCCTCGGCGATCGTCTCGCCGAGCAGCTCGGCCTCGAGGTCCTTCGGGATGCGGTAGCGGATGACGACGAAGTCGCCCGTCTCGGGGTCGACCTCGACCCGCGCGTAGCGCGCGGCGCCGGGCAGCTTCTTGTACGCCGAGAGCAGTGCGTCCTCGAGCGCGGCCATGAGCTTCTCGGGTGAGATGCCCTTCTCGCGCGCAAGCGCGGTCATGGCTTCCAGGATGTCGCGGGACATGAGGCTCCTGCTCCTAGGACTCGACGAGGTTGGATCGGGAGATGGCGTCGTACGGGATGGCGACGATGCCGGTACCAGCGGCCACCGTCACCTCCGTCTCCGAAGCGCCCACGAGCTCGCCGGTGAACGATCTGCGGCCGTCGTGCTCGTCGCGCGTGCGAACGCGCGCCCGACGACCGATGAAGCGCCGGAAGTGC
Source organism: uncultured Conexibacteraceae bacterium (assembly GCA_963836485.1). Lineage (GTDB taxonomy): Bacteria > Actinomycetota > Thermoleophilia > Solirubrobacterales > Solirubrobacteraceae > Baekduia. The sequence goes on from CAWIJS010000017.1 coordinate 6,893, forward strand.
TCCGGCTTGCTGAGAGGACGCTCCGGTCCCGGGGAGGAGACCGTAAGGCCGTACTCCTCCAAGAGCTCGGGGAGCGCGAGGGTCACGCGCTCGCACAACTCGAGCGTGACGCCCTCGGGATGATCGATGAAGAGCTCCACGGTGTCCCCCTTCAACTCCGCGAGCAACACCTCGACCTCGGGCTCGCGCTCGGCGAGCTTGCTCTCGATTTCAGCCTGGATCGTCGTGCTCATCAACCCTCCCCTCGAAAAATGAAAGAGCGGGCTCACGCCCGCTCCCTGTACATCACCGAGGACTGCTCCCCGGCACGGAAGTTGTATGGCGAGAATAGCAGGATGAGCAGGTCCGACCGCCTTCCGCGCAGGGCGAGCTGACGCTCTCAGGCGGCTCGCCGGCGGGCTTGATCCCGGTACTTGCGGTAGTCCGCGCGTTCCGGCTGGAGGTTGGCCGCAAGGGCCAGCGGATGCAGTGCCTCGGCGTGCTGACCGAGCTGTTGCAGACAGCGGCCGAGGCAGAACAGCGCATAGTCGTTGGTCGGGGCGTGCTCGACGACGGCCTCGAACTCCGCGGCCGCTTCGCTGAAGCGTTGGGCGAGAAAGAGCGCGCGGCCGTAGGCCTCGCGGACAGAGTCCTTGTCGGGGGCCAGCTCCCGGGCGCGCGCCAGCGGCACGGTCGCCGCGTGGTGGTCGCCAGCCTCTAAGAGCTCGGTGCCCTGACGAAACAGCTCGTAGGCGCCATGCTGGTCCATGAGGCTCAAGTGTAGGACCGGCGGCGGCGCGGTCTCAACGCGTCGAGCAGTTCGGCGGACCATGGTGGGAGCGCCCACAGGGCGCGGATTCGCCCGCCCAGGCCGAGGCCAGCGGCGAGCTCGCGACGCAGCGCGCGGCGCTGGCGTGGTGTCGGAGCCGAGCCCCCGGCGCCATAACGCGCGACGCGCAGCGAGGCGACATACCCGGCCGCACCGTCGCTGCCGGCCAGCATCCGCTCGACCTTGGCCAGCGTGAGCTCCGGCCCGATGCCGCGACCGGAGCGCCGCAGCGCGAGGCGCAGCTCTTCGAGCTCGGGGTCGCCGCTGCGGGCCAGCCGCCGGCGTCGTGCCACCGCCATCGCGGTCGCACCGGCAATCAGCACTAACGCCACGGCGCCGAGCGGCAACCAGGTGCCCAGTCCGACCCCGCCGCCACCGTCACTCACGGCTGCGCCGCCGGCCTCGGGATCCGACAGACGATCGCCCGCTGGCGTCGGGCGAGCGTTCTGGGTCGAGGTCGTCGCCGTCACCGACACGGTGTCGGTCTGCTGGGCGCGCGCCGGCGAGTCACCGGGCGTCGGGTCGAAGGTCACCCACCCCAGCCGCGGGAAGTAGGCCTCGACCCAGCTGTGGGCATCGAGGTCGCGGATGACGCGGGTGGCGCCATCGCGCGAGCCGGGCGAGAACCCCGCCACGACCCGCGCCGGCACCCCGCCCATCCGCAGCAGCAGCGCGGTCGCACCCGCGAAGTGCTGGCAGTAGCCGGCGTGGTCGCGAAACAAGAAGGCGTCGAGCGGGGCGAGCCGTCCGGGCGACGGCGGCGACTCGGTGTAGCGCGCGTCACGCTGGACGCGCGCGATCACCTTGCGCACGTAGTCATAGGGGTCGGTCGTGGCCCCCCGCAGCTCCTGGGCCAGGACGTACTCGCGGGCATAGGGCGATGCGGCCAGCGCCCGGTCGGCGTCGATCATCGAGAAGCCACTAGCTGCCCGCGCCACGCTCGTGGCGTCACTCCCCCACGGAGCGAAATGGACCTGGATGGATCCAAGCCCGGGCTGCGCCGGCAGTTGGATCGCGAGCTGGCGGATCACGTAATAGGGGTAGTCGGGGCCCGCGCGGTGGAGCTCGACGTCGCTCGGGGTCGGGACGTAGACCTCTGCGTCATAGGAGTCGCCGCGGCGCAGCGGCTTGTCGCTGACCTGGAAGGTCCCCGGCGTGGCACGGTCGACGTTCTTGCTGGAGTGGTTGACAAGCGTCGTCGTGCCCGCGACCAGGAACTGCCGGCTCTTGAGGCCCTTGACGGTGACGTGGATCGTCTGCGTCCAGTTCGGGTGGCGCGGTGCGAACTCCGTGTCTTCGCCGGTCGCAAGCACGCCCTTTTCCTGGCGCCACTCGCGACCATCGAAGTCCTCCAGGTTGGCGGTCTTGAGGTACAGCTCGCCGCGCGCACGCACGCGCGCGATCTCCGAGCCGTCGCGCGGCCAGTTCAACGGCCCGTAGCTGTGGTTCCAGCTGAAGGTGGTGGTCTTGCCACCCTGCAGCGCCTCGGCCAGCGCCTCGTAGTCCACCCACGGCTTCGGCGCGTTGAGGTGCGGGGCCAGCAGGGCCGAGCCGAGCACCGCGATGAGCCCGATCGTCGCCGCGATCGGCGCCTCGCGACCGCTGAGCCGCTCACCCCAAAGCATCGCGCCGAGCAGCAGCGAGAACAGGATTCCGTCGAGGTAAGGGTGCGATGGACGGTGCTCGATGATCGCCACCACGTAGAGCAGCCCGAGGCAGAACGCGGCCAGCAGCGTCTGCGGCCGCGGTGCGAGCGCGAGGATCGCCGCGGCCAGCAGCAGCAGGCCGCCGCCGCTGATCAGCACCGCGCGCACCCACGCGTCGTTGCCGCGGTACGGCATGCGCAGATCGGGGAGCGCGACGATCGCGTTGCCGAGGTTGATGATCAGCGTGTCCCAACGATCAGGGCGCAGATACCAGAGCGGCACGCCCGCCACCAGCAGGAGGATCGTCAGCGCCGCGAGCACGATCGCCGACAGCGCGGCGATGCGCTGTGCGCGGGCGGTGAGCATCTCCATCGCCGCGGAGGCCACCACGCCGGCTGCGATGGCAACCAGGAACAGGCCAAGCAGGTCACCACCCGCCCCCGGTCGCACGATGCCCGCCCAGTGCGCACCGCCGAAGATCCCCAGCGCGGCGAACGTCGCCAGCCGCAGCGTCCAGGCCTCCGCGCGCGCTGGGGCGGCGCCGGGGGCGCGGGCCTGGCGGCGGGTGGGATCGGTGATCGGAATGGCGGTCATGCGACAGCCGCGCCGCGGCGCGCCTCCGACAGCTCATAGCCGGTGCACCCGGCCACCGTGAAGGCCGCACGGCGCCCGGCGATCGGCGCGGGCACGACGAGCACGCGACCACCGCCCGGCGCGTGAGCCAGCGCACGCGGCGGGCGCGTCAGTCTCCGCGCGGCCACGTAGACGATCGGCCCGCGGCGGGCGGCAAGACCGGACACCGGCGGCGGCGCGTTGCCGTCGACGAGCGCGAGCCGTGCGTGCAGGTGCGCCCAGCCGACGAGGCCGGGATCCAGGGCGACCGGCCGGCGATCGCCGGGGATCAGCACCGCGCATCCGCCCGCGTGTGCGAGATGGACGGCCAGCGACGCCGCGGCGCGGACCGCCGCGTCGAGCTCCTCCTCACTCGCTGCCGCCCGTGGATCGAGGACGACAAGCGGACGCGTGTCGCTGTCGGCGCGCAGCCGGCGCTCCAGCAGCTCACCGCCCTTGGCCAGCGACGGCCAGTACATCCGCGACGCCGACGTGCCCTCGCGCGCGTGTCGTAGGCCGTCGAGCTCGATCTCCGCGGCCACCGACGAGCGCCTGCCGAGCTGCAGGGACCCGGAGCCGTCGCCGCCGGCGCCCGGTGCCTGGACGGGCTCGATCCGCGGGAGGATCAGCACCTCGTCGGTCGCGATCGGCGCACCGCGCACGATGCGCACCATCAGCCCGAACGGATCGCGCACCGCCACGCGTGGTGGCGCGAGCAGCTTGCGCCCGCGGCGCGCGAAGCGCACGTCGATGCGCACGCGCGTCAGCCGCCTGCCGGTCGCCAATGGCGCGGGTACCGGCAGCAGCGCGTCGAGCACGCCGCCGGTCGGCAGCGGCCGTGGCGAGGTCACGCGGATTTCGACCGGGACCGACTCTTCCTCCAGCGCGCGCCGCCGGCCGACGGTGCGCGTCACGCGAATGCCACGCGCGCCGGCGGTCACCCACGCCGCGGCGCCAAGCGCAACGGCTAAGAATGCGGCGCCCGGGACGTACAACGGCTCGGCGTCGAGCAGGCCGGCGCAGAGCAGCAGCGCCACGCCGAGGGCGCCGGTGCGGAGGAGCGGGCGAGCGGTCTCCTCCATGGCCTAACCCTTACAACGCCGGCGTCGCCGCCAGGGCGTCGGCGACGACCTGCTCCGGGGTCGCGTCCAGTGCCTCTGGCGCGAGCACGAGGCGGTGAGCAAGCACGACGCGCGCCAGGGCCTGGACGTCGTCGGGTAGCGCGTGGTCGCGACCTTCCAGGAGCGCCCGCGCCTTGGCGGCACGCAGCAGCATCAGGCCGGCGCGGGGGCTCGCGCCCAGCTCGGTGCGCGCATCCTCACGTGTGCGCTGCAGCAGCGCGACGACGTAGGCGCGCAGGCGATCGGACGCCACGACCCGCGTGGCGATGTCGATCGCCTCCAGCACGTCGGCGGCGGTCGCGACCGGCTCCATCTTCTCGACGCGGTCGCCGGCCTCGTGGGCGCGGAGCATGTCGACCTCGGCCGCCGGCGTCGGGTAGCCGAGCGACAGGCGCGCCATGAAGCGGTCGACCTGCGCCTCGGGCAGCGGGTAGGTCCCCTCGAACTCGACCGGGTTCTGGGTGGCGAACACGACGAACGGCCGCGCCAGCTCGTGGGAGTGGACGTCGACGGTGACGCGTCGCTCCTGCATGCACTCCAGCAAGCCCGATTGGGTCTTGGGTGAGGCACGGTTGACCTCGTCGACGAGCACGACGTTGGCGAAGATCGGCCCGGGCCGGAACTCGAAGCGATCCTCGCGCTGGTTGAAGACGTTGGTGCCCACGACGTCGGCGGGCAGCAGGTCGGCCGTGCACTGCACGCGCTGGAAGCCGAGGTCGGTCACGCGCGCGAAGGCGCGCGCCAGGGTGGTCTTGCCGACGCCGGGCAGATCCTCGATCAGGACATGGCCCTCGGCGAGGATGCAGACCAGCAGATCCTCCAGCACCTCCTGACGGACCTCAACGACGTCGTGAACCGCCTCGGCGATCCGCCGTGCGAGCAGCCCGGCGCGGGCGACCTCGGATCCGTCGAGGTGGCCCTCGGTGCTCACGTGCCCGCCTTGGTCTGGGCGGCGCGCAGGCGTTCGACGGTGGCGAGGATCGCCCGCGCGATCTCGGCCTTGGTCCCGCGCGGCACCGGCTCATCGCCGGCAGCAGTGACCAGCGTCACCTCGTTGTCGATGGCGTCGAAGCCGATGCCGGGTTGGGAGACGTCGTTGACCACCACCGCATCCAACCCCTTGCGGACCAGCTTGTCGCGGCCGTAGTCCAACGCTCCTGCGCCATGTTCTGCGGCAAAGCCGACGAGCGTCTGCTCAGGGCGACGGGTGGCGGCCAGTCCGGAGAGCACATCCTCGGTACGTTCGAGCACCAGCTCGAGCTCATCGCGGCCCGTCTTCTTGACCTTGCCCTCGACGGCGCTCGCCGGACGGAAGTCGGCGACGGCCGCGGCCATCACCAAGACGTCGGCGGCGGGAAACTCGGCGATCGCGGCATCGCGCAGTTCGGCTGCCGTCTCCACGTCGACGTAACGCACGC
>CAWIJS010000018.1:0-54125 GCA_963836485.1 uncultured Conexibacteraceae bacterium
CTCATCAAGATCACCCTCAACATGGGTGTCGGCGACGCCAAGCAGGACTCCAAAGTCCTCGACGCGGCCGCCGAGCAGCTCGCGACGATCGCCGGCCAGAAGCCGTCGATCCGGCGCGCGCGCAAGTCCATCGCCCAGTTCAAGCTCCGTGAGGGCATGGCCGTCGGCGTCAGCGTGACGCTGCGCGGCGACCGGGCGTATGAGTTCCTCGACCGCCTCGTGTCGGTCGCGCTCCCCCGGGTGCGTGACTTCCGCGGGCTCAAGCCGACGGCCTTCGACGGCCGGGGCTCGTACTCGATGGGCCTCAAGGAGCAGATCATCTTCCCCGAGATCGACTACGACGCCATCGACAATGTGCGCGGCCTCGACATCGCCATCACCACGACGGGCACGTCGAACGCCGAGACCTACGCACTGCTCGAGGCGTTCGGCATGCCCTTCAGTCGTGAGGGCAACCCGTACGTGACCGCCGACGACGGCACCCAGGAGAGCTAGACCGTGGCTAAGACGTCCCAGCGGGTCCGCCAGCAGCGTGGATCCAAGTACAAGACCCGGGAGTACACCCGATGCCGCAAGTGCGGCCGGTCGCGCGCGGTCTACCGCAAGTTCGGCGTGTGCCGTATCTGCCTGCGCGACCTCGCGCACAATGGCTTTGTCCCCGGCATGACGAAGTCGAGTTGGTAGCGCCATGTCGATGACCGATCCTGTCGCCGACTACCTGACCCGGATCCGCAACGCGATCCGGGCTCAGCACGACGTCGTCGAGATCCCCGCCTCCCGGCTCAAGCGTGAGATGACCCGCATCCTCGCCGAGCAGGGCTACATCGAGGCGTGGGAGACCGAGGCCCCGTCGGCCGAGCGTCCTGCCGAGCTCATCCGCATCCAGCTCAAGTACACCGAGGACCGCAAGTCCGTGGTGTCGGGGCTGCAGCGCGCGTCCCGCCCGGGTCAGCGCTACTACGTGCCCGCCACCGGGATCCCCAAGGTGCTCGGCGGCATGGGCACCGCCATCGTCTCGACGTCCCAGGGCGTCATGACCGGCCACGAGGCACGCCGCCGAGGCATCGGCGGCGAAGTCGTCGCAAAGGTCTGGTGATCACGTCATGAGTCGCATTGGTCGCAAGCCCATTTCGGTACCCGCAGGGGTCACCGTCGCCATCGAGCCCGAGTCGGTCCGCGTCAACGGACCCAAGGGCGAGCTCGTCGAGCGCATCCACCGCGACATCACGGTGGAGCAGAACGACGACGTCCTGACCGTGACGCGCCCGACCGACCGCGGCGAGCACCGTGCCATGCACGGCCTGTATCGCTCGCTCGTGGCCAACATGGTCATCGGCGTCACCGAGGGTTACGCCAAGACGCTGGAGATCCAGGGCGTCGGCTACCGCGCGGCCCTCAAGGGCCGTGACCTGGAGCTGGCGCTGGGCTACTCCCACCCGGTGTCGATCAAGGCGCCGGACGGCATCGACTTCGAGGTCCCGCAGCCCACGCGCGTCATCGTGCGCGGGATCGACAAGCAGCTGGTCGGCGAGATCGCCGCCAACATCCGCAAGCAGCGTCCGCCGGAGCCCTACAAGGGCAAGGGCATCCGCTACGAGGGCGAGTACGTCGCCCGCAAGGTCGGTAAGCGAGCATGAGCACCACCACCCCTGAAAAGCGCCGTCTGCGCCGCCGCCGTCGCGTCCGCGCGAAGGTCAACGGCACGGCCGAGCGTCCGCGCATTTCCGTGTTCCGGTCCAACCGTGGCATCGCCGCCCAGCTCGTCGACGACGTCGCGGGCAAGACGCTGGCCGCGGTCCAGTGGACCGAGGCCGAGCTGCGGGACCTCCCGCGCTCGGAGCAGAGCAGCAAGGCCGGTGAGCTCCTCGCGCAGCGCGCGAAGGCCGCCGGCATCGAGCGCGCCGTGTTTGACCGCGGCGGCTACCAGTACCACGGACGCGTCAAGGCATTCGCCGATGGCGTCCGCGAGGGAGGACTTGCCGTATGAAGCACGACAGCTTCGCTGACCGCGTCGTCTCGCCGGTCGGCCTCGACCTGCAGGAGCGGGTCGTCGAGATCAACCGCGTCGCCAAGGTCGTCAAGGGCGGCCGGCGCTTCTCGTTCACGGCCCTGGTGGTCGTCGGCGACGAGTCGTCGGTCGTCGGTATCGGCTACGGCAAGGCCAACGAGGTCCCGATCGCCATCCAGAAGGGTGTCGAGGCCGCCAAGAAGAACCTCTACCGCGTGCCCAAGCACGGCTCGACGATCACCCATCCGGTGGTCGGCGTCTTCGGATCCGGCCGCGTGCTGCTCAAGCCGGCCTCGCCCGGTACGGGCGTCATCGCCGGCGGCGGTGTCCGCGCGGTGCTGGAGCTCGCCGGCATCCACGACATCCTGAGCAAGTCGCTGGGCACGCAGAACCCGATCAACCTCGTCAAGGCGACGCTGGCCGGACTGCAGGACCTGCGCACGCCCGAGGAGGTCGCAGAGATCCGCGGCCTGTCGATCGCCGAGGTCCTGGGCCTGAGCAACGAGCAGCCCGCCGGCGCCGTCGAGACGCTCGAGGGCGCCCCGACCGGCGACGACGAGCCTGCGGTCGAGGAGGCTGCCGTGGCCGTCGCGACCGAGGAGGCCCCCGCCGAGGAGGCCGAGGCGCAGGCGCCCGCGGAGGAGACGTCCGAGTAATGCCCAAGGTCACCCAGATCAAGAGCAAGAACGGCTCCAACCAGAAGCAGCTCGACACGCTGCGCTCGCTGGGGCTGCGCAAGATCGGCCAGACGGTCGAGGTCAAGGACTCAGAGCAGGCCCGAGGCATGCTCCACCGCGTTCGCCACCTGATCAAGGTCGAGGAGGGTTAGCCCCATGGCTGACGAGATCGAGAAGGAGCCGATCGGGCTCCACAACCTGAAGCCCGCCCCGGGCAGCCGTCGCCCGCGCAAGCGCGTCGGCCGCGGCGAGGGCTCCGGTCTGGGCAAGACCTCTGGCCGCGGCCAGAAGGGCGCGGGATCGCGCTCGGGTGCCAAGGACCGTGCGCGCTTTGAGGGCGGCCAGATGCCGATCCACATGCGGATGCGCAAGCTGCGCGGTCCGCATATGAAGAAGTCGATGCCGTTCGAGATGTTCCGCACCGCGACCCAGGGCGTCAACGTCCAGGACCTCGAGGCGCGCTTTGAGAAGGGCGCCGAGGTCACGCTCGACGCGCTGAAGACCGCCGGCCTGGCCAAGAAGGCAGACGTTCCGGTGAAGATCCTCGCCAAGGGCGAGATCACCAAGCCGCTCACCGTTCACGCGCACAAGTTCAGCGCGTCGGCCAAGGCGGCCATCGAGGCCGCCGGCGGCACCGCCGTCATCGTCGAGTCCTAGCCGCTCTGGCAACACCCACACGCCGGCTTCGAGGGCCCCGGGCGACCGGGGCCCTCGGTCGTCGGTTACCCTCTTCGTCTCCATGCTCTCGACCATCCTGAGTGCGTTCACCGTCCCGGAGATCCGCAAGAAGCTCGCCTTCACGGCGCTGCTGCTCGCGCTCTACCGCGTCGGGTCCCACATCCCGGTTCCCGGTGTCAACGTCCAGGCGGTCAAGGACGCCCAGGAGTCCTTCGGCGGCGGCGGCATCCTCAGCCTGCTGAATCAGTTCTCGGGCGGCGGGTTGAGCCGCATCGCGCTCTTCGCGCTCGGGATCATGCCCTACATCACGGCGAGCATCATCCTGCAGCTACTCACGGTGGTCGTCCCCTCGCTGGAGAAGCTGTCGAAGGAGGGCGAGGTCGGCCAGGCGCGCATCACGCAGTACACGCGCTACCTCACGGTCGGGCTGGCCTTCGCGCAGTCGATCGGCTACGTCTTCCTCTTCAAGTCGCTGGGCCCGTCGACGGGCGAGACGATCATCTCCAAGTTCGACACGCCCCACGTCTTCCTCATCGTGGTCTCGCTGACCGCAGGCACCGTCCTGCTGATGTGGATGGGCGAGCTGATCACCCAGCGCGGCATCGGCAACGGCATCTCGCTGATGATCTTCGCGTCGATCGTCTCGCGGCTGCCTTCCGGCCTCTCGTCCTGGTGGAACAACCCCGACCAGGTCTTCGTCGTGATCATGCCGTTCCTGGCGCTCGGCGTCGTCTGCTCGATCGTCTTCATCCAGGAAGGCCAGCGCCGCATCCCGGTCCAGTACGCCAAGCGTGTGATCGGGCGGCGCATGAGCGGCGGCGGCCAGACCTACCTGCCGTTGCGCGTCAACATGGCCGGCGTCATCCCGGTCATCTTCGCCGCCTCGATCATGGCCTTCCCGCCCACGGTCGGTCAGCTGATCAACACGCCCGCCACCCACAGCGTCGCGAACTTCCTGAACCCCGGGAAGGCGCCCTACGTGATCGGCGAATCGATCTTCATCATCTTGTTCACGTACTTCTACACGGCGGTGACGTTCAACCCCGTCGACCAGGCCGAGAACCTGAAGAAGTACGGCGGCTTCATCCCAGGGGTGAGACCCGGCCGGCCGACGGCCGAGTTCCTCGATCGCATCCTCGCGCGCCTGACCTTCCCCGGCGCGCTGTATCTCGCGGCGGTCGCCGCCCTGCCGACGATCGTGATCGCGCTGACCGGCGCGACGAACTCGTTCAAGTTCGGCGGGACCTCGCTGCTGATCGTCATCGGCGTGGCACTCGACACGATGAAACAGCTCGAGGCCCAGCTGATGATGCGCAACTACGAAGGCTTCCTCAAGTAGGATGCCCGACCTTCCCGGGACCGGTGGCTTTGCAGCCCCGGTCCGCAAGGAGCCTGCGATCGCCGTCGTGTCTGAACTGAACCTCATCCTGGTGGGTCCCCCCGGTGCCGGCAAGGGCACCCAGGCCGAGCGCCTGACCGAGGACTTCGGGCTGCCCTACTACGCGACGGGCAACATCCTGCGCGATGCGGTGGCCAACGGCACCGAGTTGGGTAAACAGGCCAAGGAGCACATGGACGCTGGCGGCTTGGTGCCCGACGACGTCATCATCGGCGTGATCCTCGAGGCGATCGCCTCCGACGAGGCCGCCAACGGCTTCCTGCTCGACGGCTTCCCGCGCACCGTGCCGCAGGCCGACGCGCTCGGCGAGGCGCTGCAGAAGGCCGGGCGCAAGATCAGCGCGGTCCTGCTGATCGACGTTTCCGACGAGGAGGTCGTGCGCCGCCTCTCGGGGCGTCGCGTGAGCAAGTCGGGTCGCGTCTACCACGTCGACTTCGACCCGCCCAAGCATCCCGACCGCTGCGACATCGACGGCTCGGCGCTGATCCAGCGCGACGACGACAAGCCCGAGACGATTCGCAAGCGCCTGGCCGTCTACCACGACCAGACCGAGCCGCTCGTCGACTATTACGAGAGCCGCGACCTGCTGCGTCGCTTCGACGGCACGCGCACGCCCACCGAGGTGCACGACCACGTGCGCGCCACGGTGGCGACGCTGCGCCTCGAAGACGAGCTCTGACTCGACCCGCCCGCCGGCCCCGCCCGCCCGTCCCCACCCACCCGAGGCAGCGCCGTGATCATCAAGAAGTCGCCCGCCGAGATCGAGAAGATGGCCGCCGCCGGCGCCATCCACGCCCGCACGATGAAGCTGGTCGCCGGCAAGATCCGCGAAGGCGTCAGCACCGCCGAGCTCGACCAGGCCGCCGAGAAGTACATCCGCTCCCAGGGTGCGGTCCCATCGTTTAAGGGCTATCGCGGCTTCGCCGGCTCGATCTGCGCGTCGCCCAACGCGATGGTCGTGCACGGCATCCCCGGTCCGTATCGCCTCGGCAAGGGCGACGTGATCTCGATCGACATCGGCGTCACCTACGACGGCTGGGTCGCCGACGGCGCGGTGACGTTCGCGGTGGGCGAGGTCACGCCGGTTGCCGACAAGTTGCTGGAGGTCACCCGGCGTTCGCTCTTTGATGCGGTCGAGCAGTGCCGACCCGGCAACCGCCTCGGCGACGTCTCCCATGCCGTCCAGACCACCGTCGAGGGGGAGGGCCTGTCGGTCGTCCGCTCGCTGGTCGGGCACGGCATCGGGCGTGACATGCACGAGGAGCCGCAGATCCCGAATTACGGCGACGCCGGCAAGGGTCCGCTGCTGGAGGCCGGGATGGTGCTCGCCGTCGAGCCGATGACCACCGCCGGGCGCCACATGGTGCGCATGGGCGACGACGGCTGGGCAATTTACGCCCAGGACGGGTCATTAGCGGCGCATTTCGAGTTCACGATCGCCGTCACGGCCGACGGACCACGGATCTTGACGCCGTGGCATGAGGGCGAAGGCGCCCTGTAGTTCGCCCCTTTGCTATCTTCCAATGTCCGCGCGTGCGCTGTGCCCCTGCGTGCGCGCCATCCGTGATGTAGCAGCGGCAGCTCCTGCGGCAGCCAGAGCGCATCAACGGGCCAAACTCTTGGAAAGGGACCATGAAGGTACGACCGTCGGTGAAGCCGATGTGCGAGAAGTGCAAGATCATTCGCCGCCATGGTGCGGTGCTTGTGATCTGCCAGAACCCCCGCCACAAGCAGCGCCAGGGCTAGGTTTCTGATGGCACGAATCGCCGGGATCAACGTCCCCCTGAACAAGCGCGTCGAGGTCGGCCTGACCTACATCTATGGCATTGGCCGCCCGACGTCGAACAAGCTGCTGAGCGCTGCCGGGATTAACCCCGACACGTACGTCCGCGACCTGACCGAGCAAGAGGTCAGCAAGCTCCGCGACGCCGTGGAGAACCTCGTCGTCGAGGGCGATCTGCGCCGCGAGCGCTCGCAGAACATCAAGCGCCTGATGGAGATCGGGTGCTACCGGGGCCTGCGTCACCGCCGCGGCCTCCCGGTCCGGGGGCAGAACACCAAGAACAACGCCCGTACGCGCAAGGGTCCCAAGCGCATGTCGGTCGCTGGTAAGAAGAAGGTTGGGAAGAAGTAGTGCCCGCACCCAAGCGCCCGGCCCGTGGCCGCCGTAAGCCGAAGAAGAACATCCCCGTCGGCCAGGCCCACATCAAGACCTCGTTCAACAACACGATCGTCTCCCTCACCGACCGCGAGGGCAACGTGATCGCGTGGGAGTCCGCCGGTGGCGCCGGCTTCAAGGGCTCCCGCAAGTCGACCCCGTTCGCCGCGCAGGTCACGGCCGATGCCGCTGCCCGTAAGGGCATCGAGCAGGGCCTCCAGAAGGTTGAGGTCTTCGTGAAGGGTCCCGGCTCCGGCCGGGAGACCGCGATCCGCTCCCTCCAGGCCGCCGGCCTCGAGGTGACGGGCGTCAAGGACGTGACCCCGCAGGCCCACAACGGCTGCCGCCCTCGCAAGCGGCGCCGCGTCTAGGAATCCCGTATGGCTCGTGACACAGGCCCCCAGTGCAAGCAGTGCCGCCGAGAAGGGCAGAAGCTCTTCCTGAAGGGTGAGCGCTGCCTCACCGACAAGTGCGGCGTCGAGCGCCGCGCGTACCCGCCGGGCGACCACGGTCGTGGCCGCCAGAAGCAGTCGGAGTACCGCGTGCAGCTCCGTGAGAAGCAGAAGGCCCGCCGCTACTACGGCGTGCTCGAAGGCCAGTTCCGCCGCTACTACGACAAGGCGTCGCGTCAGGAGGGCATCACGGGTGAGAACCTGCTCATGCTCCTGGAGTCGCGCCTCGACAACGTCGTCGTGCGGCTCGGCTTCGCCGCTTCCCGCCGCCAGGCTCGCCAGATGATCCGCCACGGTCACTGGACGATCAACGGCCGGCGCGTCGACATCCCCAGCTATCAGGTGCGTGAAGGCGACGTGCTGGCCGTCAAGGTCGGTACCGGCGCTGAGGCCATCATCCGCGACGCGACCGAGCTCACCGCTCAGGTCCCGGCGTGGCTGCAGGCCGATCACGATGGTCTGACGGCGAAGGTGCTGCGCAAGCCCGAGCGTCGTGAGATCACGACGCCCGTGCAAGAGCAGCTCATCGTCGAGCTGTACTCCAAGTAGGACTTGATTGACCGCGCGCCCTCCCATCCGTTGACGGCGGGAGGGCTGCGCGAGAGGCCCGGCGACTCCCCGCTCTGCTGCGCCGGGCACCACGACGAAGAACCAGGACCTCCCAGTGCTCGACTTCCAGATCCCTCGCATCACCAGCGAATCCGTCGAGGAGCATCGCGGCTCGTTCGTGATCGAGCCCCTCGATCGCGGCTTCGGCTACACCTTCGGCAACTCGCTGCGCCGCGTGCTGCTCTCTTCGCTGGCCGGTGCGGCCGTGACCAGCGTCCGGATCGAAGGCGTCGCCCATGAGTTCTCGACGATCAAGGGCGTCACCGAGGACGTCACCGACATCGTCCTGAACCTCAAGGGCATCGTCTGCCGGATGCACTCCGACGCGACCGAGATCGAGGCTCCGCTGGTGGTCACCGGCCCGGGCGAGATCACGGCCAAGGACATCGACCTGCCCGCGGGCGTCGAGATCCTCAACCCCGACGTGCACATCGCGACGCTCGAGAAGAAGACCAAGCTCGAGATGTACATGACGATCGGCCGCGGCCGTGGCTACCGTCCGGCTGAGGAGAACAAGTCTCCCGACCAGCCGATCGGCGTCATCCCGATCGACTCGATCTTCTCGCCGGTGCGCCGCGTCGCCTACGCGGTCGAGCAGGCCCGTGTCGGTCAGCGCACCGACTACGACAAGCTCACGCTCGACATCGAGACCGACTCCTCGATCGATCCGCAGGCCGCGCTGCGCGAGGCCGCCGAGATCCTGATCTCCCAGCTGGCGATCTTCACCGACGCCGACCGCATTGAGGAGCTCCGCGCAGGCCCCGGCGGCGCGCTGGACGCGGGCCAGGTGCCCGGCACCAACGGCGCCGGCGCCACCAGCCAGGGCCCGATGCACGACATCCTCATCGAGGAGCTCGAGCTCGGCGTCCGCTCCTACAACTGCCTCAAGCGCGCCGGCATCCAGACGGTGGGCGACCTCATCTCGAAGTCCGAGGGAGAGCTCGCTGCGATTCCGAACTTCGGCAAGAAGTCGATCGACGAGGTCATCGAGACGCTGCACGCGCGGGGCCTGGCTCTGCGCGACGACTGAGAAGGACTGAGAGACCATGCGCCATCAGAAGACCCGTCACAAGCTCAGCCGCGACAGCGCGCACCGCAAGGCCCTGCTGGCCAACCTCTGCAAGGAGATCATCCAGCACGAGCGGATCAAGACCTCCGAGGCCAAGGCCAAGGCCGTCAAGCCCGAGGTCGAGCAGCTGATCACGCTCGCCCGCAAGGGTGACCTGCACGCCCGCCGCCAGGCCCTCTCAATCCTGGGCCAGGACAAGTTCACGGTGCACAAGCTGTTCGAGGAGGTCGCGCCGCGTTACGTGGACCGGCCGGGCGGCTACACCCGCATCCTCAAGCTCGGCCCGCGTCGCAGCGACGCGACCGAGATGGTCTTCATCGAGCTCGTCTAGCTCGACTCAGCTCTTGTAGGGATCGCGCGGCGATCTGTCCTCGGACAGGGAGCCGCGCGACGTCGTTGTGAGGGCCTCGATCGCGTCGGCCAGGTGGATCGGGGCGATGTTGTAGTCCTCGCGGGCAACGCGGAGCTTGTGGGCTTCGAGCAGGACCTCGGCGTGGGTGAAGCCGTGGGGCGGCTCGAAGCGGTAGGACGCGAGCTCGATCAGCAGGCCGAGCGGGTCGCTGAAGTAGATCGAGTCCATGAAGCCGCGGTCTTTGACGCCGCTGTGGTGGATCGCGCGCTCGTCGAGGCGCTCGACGGCCTGGCGGAAGGTCGCGTTGGAGACCGCGAAGGCCAGGTGGTGGACGAGACCGACCCGCCCACCCTCCGTGGGTGTCCTCGCCGGGTCGGCGGTGCGCTCCTCGTTGGTGAAGATCGTGATGAGCCGCCCGTCGCCTGGATCGAAGTACAGGTGGCTCTCGCTCGGGTTGTCGAGGTTGGGCTGCTCGAAGACGAACGGCATCCCGAGTACGCCCTCCCAGAAGTCGATCGACGTCTGGCGGTCGGCGCCGGTGATCGTGATGTGGTGGACGCCTTGGGTCTGGAGCTTGCGCACGTCTCTGATCATGTCCGGTTGCGGGCCGCCTGCCAAGAGGTACCCTGGCGCACATGAGCGACCTCTACGGCAGCTACGCCGGCACGCGCGCCCCGGCGCGCGCGAGCACCATGACCCTCTTCGGCCAGGTCATGTTCCTGGTCGGCATCGCCATCGGCTTCTTGGCCGTCGGCTCGCTGGTGGGCCGCGACCTCGATTTCGGCACCGCGCGCATCCTGAGCTTCGTGGCGTTCGGCATGATCCTGGCGCAGGCGTTCATCGCGCCGCTGCGGCTTGGCGCGCTGGGGATCGCATGGCTCTTCGCGTTTGCCCTGTTGCTGGGCCTGAGCCTCGGCCCAGTGCTCGACTTCTACATCAACACCGATCCGGTGGCGGTCACGCAGGCCGCCGGCGGCACCGCACTGACGACCCTGGGTATGGGCGCCTACGGGTGGTTGACCTCGAAGGACCTCGTGGGCTGGCTGCGTCCGCTCATGTACGCGACGTTCGCCCTGTTCGGGATCTCGCTGCTCCTCCTGCTCTTCGGCCTCGGTGGCAACCCGATCTTCAGCCTGATCGTGATCGCCATCTCGGCCGCGTACTTGGTCGTCGACTTCAACTACCTGCGCCGCCACGCGACCGAGGACGATGTCGTCTGGCTCGCGACCGGGATCTTCGTCTCGATCGTCAACATCTTCCTGTCGCTGCTGAACCTCTTCGGCCGGAGCTAGCGGTCCCCTGAGCGCGCGGCTCACCGTCGAGTACGACGGCACCGGCTTCGCGGGCTGGGCGCGCCAGCCCGGCCTGCGGACCGTCCAGCAGACCATGGAAGAGGCCATCGCGATGCTGCGCGGTGGCCGTGGCGTCGAGCTCACCTGCGCCGGGCGCACCGACCGCGGCGTGCATGCCTGGGGGCAGATCGTCTCGCATCCGGGTGAGCCCGCGCCGCTGGAGGGGCTCAATGCCGTGCTGCCGGTCGACGTGGCGGTGCTGGCCTCCGAGGCGGCGCCCGACGGCTTCGACGCCCGGCGCGACGCGCTCTCGCGCACCTATTGCTTTCGGCTGCACACTCGGCCAGTGGCGTCGCCGTTCGAGGTGGGCCGGGCCCTGCACTGGCCGCGCCCGCTCGATCGCGAGCTGCTCGCCGCGTGCGCGGCGGCGCTGGTCGGCACCCACGACTTCACGGCGTTCACGCCAACCGAGACCGAGCACGTGCGCTTCGAGCGCGTCGTGCTGAGCGCTGAGTGGCATCGTCGCGGCGACACGCTGGAGTTCTGGATCACCGCCGACGCGTTCATGCGCCATATGAACCGCGTGCTGGTGGGGACGATGCTGCAGGTCGCCACGGGCAGGCGCTCGCTGGACTCGTTCGTCGACCTGCTCAGCGGTCGTCCACGCGACGAGGCGGGGCCGACGGCCCCGCCTCACGGGCTCTACTTCGCCTCGGTCGCGTTCCCCTAAACCGCGGCGCCGCGGCGGCCGCTGAAGAAGAGCACGAGGGCGACGATCGCCAGCGCGAACAGGATCGGGTGGATGATGACGCCACCAGCGATCGCGATGATCAGCAAGATGATGGCCAAGATGAGCAGCATGTAGGGGATCTCCTCCTGATGATGGACGGCGACGGGTGATGCGGTGGGACTTCTCAACCCGCATCAGGAGTGCCCGCCTAACGTGGTGCGCCAAACATGTGCATCTCGCCGCTGTGGCTCGGCCCGCCTGCGCGGGACGTAAGCTGGCAGCGTGCGCGTGCTGCTGACCAACGACGATGGGATCGACGCCGAAGGGCTGCAGCGACTGCGGCGCGAGCTGCTGAGCACGCCGGGCGTCGACCTCGCGGTGGTCGCTCCGGACGGCAACCGCTCAGCGATCGGGCGCGGCATTACGACCCGTCGCGCGCTCGCCGTGGAGCGCATCGCCTTCGGCGACGGCACCTTCGGCTACGCGACCGACGGCACGCCGGTGGACTGCGTGCGTCTCGCAAGCCTCGGCCTCGTCGAGGGCTGGGCGCCGGAGCTCGTCGTGTCGGGCATCAACCACGGCTCCAACCTCGGCGACGACGTCACCTACTCCGGCACGGTCGCCGCCGCCATGGAGGGGCTGCTGCTCGGTCTGCCGGCGATCGCGGTCTCCCAGCAGTCCGAGAGCCGCGAGATGGACTTCCGCCTCGGCGCCGACTTCGACTTTGAGGTCGCGGCGCGCTTCACCGCGCGCGTGGTTGCGGAGCTCGAGGACGTCCCGCTGCCACCGAGCACGCTGTTGAACATCAACGTGCCGGCGGGGACGCCGCACGGCGTCGAGGTCGCGCGGCTGGGCAAGCGGATCTACCGCGACCGGCTGCAGGAGCAGGAGGGCGATGGGGGCGACCGTGCGCGGCGCACCTACTTCATCTACGGCACCGAGCCGAGCTACGAGGACGAGCCGGGGACCGACCTGGTGGCCGTTGCCTCCGGGCACGTCGCGGTGACGCCGGTGCATCTGGATCTGACCCACCACGACGGCATCGGGCCCCTGTCGGCCGCTGATCTGCAGCGCCTGCTGGCGCCGGCGGCCCAAGAAGTCGAGTAACGCTGGACAGGGCTGCCGGCTGCTGCGATGGTGGCGGCCCGCACCACGAGCAGAAGGCTTCACGATGCCGGCACGCCCCCACCGCATGAGTCGATGGGCGCACGCCGCCGTTGCGCTCTGCTCCACGATCCTCCTGCTGTCGGCCTTCGCGGGGCCTGCCGGCGCCGCAACCCCCAAGAAGAAGCACTGCAAGGCCGGGGAGGTTGCGTTGCATTACCTGGCTGCGCACCACAAGAAGCCGGTGCTCCTGTGTGTGCGCAAGGTGGCGGTCGGGCGTACGCCCGCGGCGGCCGCGGTGGCGGTGGAGCGGATGGTCGGCGCCGGCAAGCTCCTGCCCAAGTCGTCGCGCAAGCTGGTGTCGCGCTTCCCGCGCAAGCTCGAGCGCGCGTTCGCGCGGGCGCGTGAGGCCGAGGTGCGCCGGGGTGCGACCGCGAAGGCGGCAGCGTCCAAGCCGGGCGATCCGGTCACGACCAGCACCAGCACCGTGATTGCACCGGCCGACGGGCAGGCCGGCGAGGGCACGGCGAGCTCCACCTCGACAACGCAGACCACGGAGGGCGCCGAGCGCTCGACGGTGCGCTACACGCACTCCTCGACCTCCAAGCACACCGTCTTCGGGCCCAAGTGTCCCGACTACGACGGCAACGTGGTGACCAAGCTCGTCTTCGTCGATACCGACATCCACGCGATCGAGCAGCGTGGGAAGCGCACGATCGTCGAGACCGAGTACCGCGACACCGCGACGATCACGGGCGGCTTCAACGACGACATGGCGCTGCGCGGCCCGCTGCATCTTGAGCTCGAGCTCGTCGTCGTGACGCGCCAGCGCGTCGAGATCGCCGCGACGCACAAGGTCCTCAGCAACAGCTCGTCCGATCCTCAGCGCGTGGGCCTGCAGACCGAGATCGGCGAGAGCGTGCTCAAGGATCCCGGCGGATCGCTCCAGGATCCGCTGAAGATCGTCATGGACATGACGCTCAGCGGCGGTGGGGCGGTCAAATTGGAGGACTTCGCCGCCGATGGCGGTTCGTTCTTTCTGCTGATGGTCGGCACGAGCTGGTTTTCCGAGATCGGAGCGATCAACGGGTTTACGGCGACGTTGAAGAACATGGTGGAGTTCGCGTGCGTGTCGGCCGAGGCGGTTCCGTCGTCGCTGACGCTCGGCAAGGGCAAGAGCGGGGACTTCACGGTCACGGTGCGTGGCCTCGATGACCACCGCCCGCTGCCGTCCAACGCGCAGGATCAGGTCCGCTCGGGCAACGTGACGATCAGCCCGCTGGCCGACCGTGACATCCGCGGGCCGGCGACCGGCACGGTGTTCCACGTCACCAACGTCGGGGGCGCCAAGGGCGAGGTCACGGTCGGCATGGTGAGCCGGCGCGGGTCCGCGCCGACGGTCGCGGTGCCGATCGCCCCGCCCGGCTGCGGTGCCTCGTCGCGCGTGGCGGTGCTGCGCCAGGCGGTCTCCTGCACGGGCAAGCTCGCCGGGACCTTCAGTGCCACGGCCGACCTCCGGCCTGGCCCGAGCGGCATCCCGATCGATGTGACGATGTCGGGCAGCATGGTGCTCAAGCCGATCCCGGCGCCGTTCCCGGCATTCCCCGGCATGGTGGCGCCGACCTACTACGGCGTCGAAAGCGGCAGCTTCCACTACCACGCTGGGGGCACGCTGGTCGATGGTTGTCAGTTGCTGGCCGACGGTGCCGTCGATCTGCTCTTCGACACCACCAACCAGCAGGCCAATGTGCTGACGCTGACGGCCGGGGCGCCGGCCACCTTCACGATCGCCCTCGCGCCCCCAGCGACGGCGACCGTGCCCGGCACCATCGCGCAATGCCCCAACCCCGACGACGACCACGCCATCACCTGGGGCGTCGTCACCGGGGTGCCCGCGCTGATCTGGTCGCCGACCCAGCAGCCGTTGGGACCCAACGGCGAGGTCGCGGGGACCAACGCCGGCGTGACGACGGGCGGCGCTTCGCAGCAGACGTGGGTCTGGGACCTACAGCCCCAGTGAGCCCGTTCAGCCGTCCAGCCGTGCAAGCGCCGAGACCATCCGGTCCTCGACCTTCTTGGCGCAGTAATTGCAGACCCTGTTCTCGATGAACGAGAACGCGACGCGCACGCCGCCGGTGGTCGTGCAGTAGCCCGACAGCGCGCTGACGCCGATCAACGTGCCGGTCTTGGCCGCGCAGCGCCCCGCGGCAGCCGTCCCGCGCATGCGGTTGCGCAGCGTCCCGGACCTGCCGGCGACCGGCAGCGAGGCCTCCCAGGTCGGCGCGGCGTCCTGACTGTCCATGCGCGCCAGCAGTCGGACGACCTCGCGCGCCGTCGTGTGGTCGAACCGCGAGAGGCCGGAGCCGTCGACCATCTTGGGGTGGATGCCGAAGGTGGCCAACTGCGCGCGCGCGACGGCGACGCCGGCAGCGGTCGTGCCGCCAGAGCCGAAGTGGGCGCCGAGCGCCTTGACGAGCATCTCGGCGTAGAAGTTCTCCGACGGGATGTTGGTCTGGGCGATCAGGCTGGCGATCGGCGGCGAGGCGAGCGTGGCCAGCGGCTCGCTGTCGGCCGCCACGCCCCCGCCGGCCACCGCGCTGAGCTTGCCGGCGCGCGGCTTGCGCTCGTACTTGACCTTGCGGGCCTTGAGCAGGGCGGCGAGCTTGCTGGCGGCGGCCTTGGCCGGGCCGGTGGCGCCGGCGCGCCCATGGCGCCAGGACAGCGCGGTCAGCCAACCGCCGAGGTCGCCATCTGGGCGATAGGCGGAGTCCGGTCCGCCACGCAACGTGTCAAAGAGCGACTCGTCGCCGATCACGCCGCCGTCGATGCGCACCACGCCCTTGGCGACGAGCTGGTCGGCCAGCGCTTGCAGGCCGGCGTCACCGAGCGTCGGGTCGCCGCCGCCGACGAGGTAGACGTCGCCGTGCAGGACGCCGTCAGCATCGATCTCGGCGCCGGGCGCGGTCTGCAGCGTCGTCGACAGCGTCCCTGCGCCGCCGAAGCGCAGCAGCGTGGCCGCGGTGGTAAAGAGCTTCTCGTTGGATGCCGGCGCCAGCGCGAGGCTGTCGCGGTGGCTGAAGAGGACGTCGCCGTTGGCGAGGTCGACGACGTAGGCGCCGGCGGCCGGCCCGAGGCGGTGGTGGAGCGTCGTCAGCGTTGAGCGCAGGCCTGCGCGATCGACGGCCCGGGCGGTGGGGGCGACGGCCGTGAGCGCGAGCGCCACGACGAGCGCGAGCAGGGAAAGACGGCGGCGCACGGCACGGGACGGTAGCGAGGCGCGCCGTCAGAGCGGTGCACATATCCGGCCGCCCGCCCGTGCCTGGCCGGTCGGATGGCTCGTGTGGTTTCAGGCACCGGTACGATTCCTAGATGGGCAAGGTCGTCAAGCTCGAGTCTGCCGCGGCGCCAAAGGGCGCGCCCCGGCGCCGGCGTCCGCGCCGGTCCAAGACCGCGCTCGTGCTCGGCGGTGGCGGCTTCACCGGTGGGGTCTACGAGATCGGTGCGCTGCGGGCGCTCGACCTGCTCTCGGTCAACCGCACGGTCAACCAGTTCGACGTCTATGTCGGCACGAGCGCCGGCTCCTTCGTCGCCGCGCTGGCCGCCAACGGCGTGACGCCCGAAGAGATGATGCGGGTCGTCAACCAGCAGGTGCCGACGCCGTTTCGCGACATCGACCTCGGGCAGCTGCTGCGGCCCAACCTGATCGAGTACGCCCGCAAGGGCATGGCCTTGCCGTGGAAGGCCGTCTCGGTCCTGCGCGAGCTCGCGCCGCAGTTCGGCCAGGTGTCGGTCATGGACTTCGCGCTCGGTTTGGCGGAGGGGCTGCCGTCGGGCGTGTACTCCGGCTCGGGTCTGGAGTCCTACATGCGCACGGTGCTGTCAGACCCCGATCGCAGCGACGACTTCCGGCTGCTGGACCCCGAGCTCTACCTCGCGGCGACCGACCTGGACACCTGCGAGCGGATCGTCTTCGGCGCCAACGACTGGGACGACGTCCCGATCTCTACTGCGGTCCGTGCCTCGACGGCGCTGCCGATGGTCTACAAGCCGGTCAGGGTCCGTGACCGCGAGCTGATTGACGGCGGCATCGTCTCGACGACGAACGTCGACATCGCGGTCGAGGCCGGGGCCAAGTTCATCGTGGTGGTCAACCCACTCGTGCCCTACGTCAACGACTTCACCGAGCGGGTGAGCGGACTGTTCGGCTCGCGCCCACGGCATGTGAGCGATATGGGCCTGCCGCAGATCGGCTACCAGGCGTTCAAGTTGATGGCCTACCAGCGACTGCACGAGATGGCCAAGCAGTGGGAAGACCGCTATCCGGGCGTCGACATCGTGCTGATCGAGCCCGAGCCCAACGACGAGCTGATGTTCCAGACGTCGATCATGAACTTCACCAAGCGCGTCGACATCGCCCGCCATGGCTTCCAGTCCGTGACGCTCAAGCTCGCCGAGGACTACGAGCGGTTCCAGACCATCTGCGAGCGTCACGGGATCGAGATCTCCGCCACGCGGGTGCGCAAGGTCGTCAAGCACTTCGCCGACGAGCAGGAGAAGACTCGGGCGTGGCGCAAGATCCTGGAGCAGACGACCGGAACCCTGCTCAGGCAATCGGACTCCGGGTCCTAGGCGCCCCGCGCCGCAACTTCGCGGTCGCTTTGGTTTTCTGAGGGCGAGATGCCACGGATCGTCGCCTTCCTGACCACAGCTGCGCTGCTCGTCTTCGCCACCGCCGCGCTGGCGGCCGACCCGCCGCTGGCCGACACCGGCGCGGCTACGGACGTGGGGCAGACCCAGGCGACGCTGACCGCGAAGGTCACGCCGCGCGGCACGGCCACCAGCGTGCGCTTCGACCTCGGGACGAGCACGGCCTACGGGCTGCAGTCCTCGAGCAAGGACGCCGGAGCGGGGACCGATCCGGTCACCGTCGAGATCCCGGTCCAAGGCCTCACGGCCAACACGACCTACCACTTCCGCGTGGTGGCCACGAGCGACGGTGGGACGGTCCAGGGCGCCGACGCCACGGTGAAGACCGCCGCGGCGCCGGTCGCGCCCACGCGACCTGCCGCGACCACCGGCGGCGTGCGCGACGTGACGACCTCGGCCGCGACCCTGACGGCGTCGGTCGGTCCGCACGGCGCGAGCACGTCCTACAAGTTCGAGTACGGGCTGACGACCTCCTACGGCACGTCGACGCCGACCGCGTCGGCCGGTGCCGGCACGGGCACCAGCTCGGTCAGCGCGCGCGTCAGCAGCCTCACCGCGGGCAAGCGCTATCACTACCGGATCGCAGCGACCAACGCGCTGGGTACGACCCGCGGTGCGGACCGCTCGTTCGTGGTGGCGTCCACGCCGACGGCTGCGACGCTGACGGCCAGCAAGGATCCGGTCACCTACGGCGGCGCCGTGACGCTCACCGGCAAGCTCGCCGGCTCCAAGGTGTCGGGGGTTCGCGTGCGGCTGCAGACCACGCCGTTCCCGTTCAACGCGCCGTTCGCCGACACCGGCAACGCGCTGAAGAGCTCGAGCTCCGGGGCCTACACCTTCACCTTGCCGGCGGTGACGCGCACGGTGCGCGCGCTCGTGATCGCCGATGGCCTGCCGACGATCATCAGCAAGATGGTCGTGGTCCGCAGCGCGGTCCGCGCGGGCATCACGTCGCTGACGCGCCGGGCCGATGGCCGCGTGGTCGTGCGCGGCCGGGTGATTCCGGCGACCTCGCGCGGGATCGCGGCCCTGCAGCGCCAGGGCACGACGGGCAAGTGGCTGCCGCTGCGCCGGGCGCATGTGGGCGCCGATGGACGCTACTCAGTGACGCTGCGCGCCCGCAAGCGGGCGATGGTCGTCCGCACGGTGGGGCTGCCGCACGACGGTGGGGCGCATGTGAGTGGGACGTCGCGCAGCGTGAAGGTGGGGGCGCGGCGGCGGTAGGGGGCGGGCGCCGGTGGCGCTCAGTGCGGGCGTTGGCCGGTGGTGCGCAGCGTGGTGTGTCGGCACCGAGGAGAGCGAGCGGGGAGTGCGGCTCGCTGCGTTGGCTGGTCGTCCGCCGGCGTCCGGGCGGGCGATTCTGGCCTTGTCGGATGGCAAGCGCGTGGAACCCGCGATATACGCGGGTTCCACGCGGTCGACGGCCGTAGATCAAGGATTCGGCCCCGAACCACAGTTGACGACACCGAACCCGCGTATAGAGGCTGTCGGGTAAATCTGTCCGGGCAAGTTAAGAGACTTGGTGGATGGGTCAGCGGTTTATTTGTGGCGATCGTGATCAGGAGCTGTTGCTGCCGCCGAGCTTGCGCGAGTGGCTGCCCGACGGTCATCTGGCGTGGTTTGTGATCGAGACGGTGGAGCGCCTGGATCTGTCAGCGATCACCGGCGCCTACCGGGCCGACGGCCATGGTCGCCCACCGTATGACCCGGCGATGATGACCGCCCTATTGATCTATAACTACGCGGTCGGTGTCCGGAGCAGCCGGCAGGTCGAGCGTCGCTTGACCGAGGACGTCGCCTGCCGCGTGATCGCGGTCAACCTGCGCCCTGATCACTCCACGATCGCCGAGTTCCGTGCCCGTCACCAGGACGCGATCTCAGGGCTGTTTTGTCAGGTGCTGGCGCTCTGCCAGCAGGCTGGGATGGGCCGGGTCGGAATGGTCGCAGTCGACTCGACCAAGCTGGCTGGCGATGCCTCGCTGGGCGCTAACCGAGGCCTCAAGGCGCTACGCGAGCTCGCCGGCCGCGCGCTGAAAGAGGCCGCCGAGACCGACGCGGCCGAAGACGAGCTCTACGGTCCGGCCAGGGGCGACGAGCTACCGCCTGAGCTCGCTGACCCGACGACAAGAGCCAAGCGCATCGACGAGCTGCTGGCCGGCCTTGAGGCCCGCGAGCAAGAGATCCTCCAGGGTCGTCAGCAAAAGCTTGCGCGTGAGGCCGACAAGATCGCCCAGACCGGCCGCAAGCTCTCAGGCAAACCGCCGACGCGCGGGCTCTCGGTCGATGACCGCCGCGCGATGGCCCGGCTGAAGGTCAACCTCACCGACCCCGACTCAGGAATCGTCCGCCACCGCGGGATGCTGCTGCAGGGCTACAACATCCAAACCGCGGTCGCCGACGGCCAGATCATCCTGGCCGCCACCGCGACCAACCAGTCACCCGACAGCCAACAACTCGCGCCGGCCCTGCACACCGCAGCCGAGAACCTGCGCACGATCAACATCGATCCGTGCTTTGACACCGTGCTAGCCGATACCGGCTACTGGCACGCCCGCCAGATCAGCCAGCTCAAAGTCCAAGGCCTCAACGTCCTCGTGCCACCCCGACCAGGCGCCCGCCAGCCCGAGGCCCTCGCGATGATCGACACGCTGGCCAGCGAACCCGGCAAACGCGCCTACCGCCGCCGCCAACAAATCGTCGAGCCCGTCTTCGCTCACATCAAACACCACCGCCAGATCACCCGGCTCCTCAGACGCGGCAAACACGCCGTTCAGGCCGAGATCGACCTCATCGCCACCACCCACAACCTCCTCAAACTCTTCCACGCCACCCCGGCCCCCGCCTAACAGCGACAACCGGCCAACAACACCCACCGCCCCAACACCCGCGCGAGCTTTACCCGACAGCCTCATATCGCGGGTTCGGTGTCGTTCGTTCACTCGATCGCACCCAGACTGCGCATATCGCAGTCACGGTGCGATCGAGCGCGAGGAACCCACTATTCGGCCCCGAATCGCCCGGTCGCGAGGCCCAGGCACATCAGCCACGGTGGCGCATCCCCGGCGCTCCTCGCCCTCGGTGCCGACAGACACGCCGCGCACACCAGGCAACGCCTGAGCTGAGCGCCATCGACGCTCGCACCGCGCCGCTCTTTACAGCGGCAGCTTCCCCCGCCCCCGGCGCCCACCCTCGGCGCTCCGATTGACAGCCTTCTGCGACGTCTGAAACGGCTTGGCGAACCACTTGCCGAGCTTGCCCGGCGCCTTGGACCCACCGCGCGCGCCCAGGCCGAACGCTCGGCTCGCGCCGCGCTGCGGATGGCGCGACAGCCGTGGCGCCAGGAACGCGAGGATGGCCAAGATGATGCAGAGAGCGAGGACGCCGGCGATGAGCATGTCCGGGGGCTACCCGGAGATGGCGTCCAGCGAGCGCAGAAAGCGATCGACGTCCTCAGGCCGGTGGGGCACCGTCAGCCGCACGCGGTCCGGGGCGCCCACGCCGTTGCCGGTCTGCACGACGATGCCGGAGTGGCCCAGCCGCGTCGCGAGGTCCGAGGCACCATGCGGTCCCGGCGCGGGCAGCCAGAGGACGTTGGCCTGGGAGGCGCCGACGTCGAGCCCACGCTCGCGCAGCTCGGTGGTCAGCCGTTCGCGGTGCGCGGCGATCGTCGCGCGGCGGCGCTCGATGACGCCGCCGACGGTGCGAATTGCCTCCAGCGCACCGGCCTGGGCCAGCTCGTTGACACCGAGTTCGGGCGCGAGCTGCTCCAGCAGCGGCTCGGCGCCGGGGCCGCCGAGCGCGTAGCCGCAGCGCAGCCCGGCCAGGCCCCACGCCTTGGAGAACGTCCGGAAGATCAGCAGGCGCGGGAAGCGCTCCAAGAGGGCGAGCGTCGCGTCCAGCGGCTCGGCGTCGGCGAAGTCGCGCAGCGCTTCGTCGAGTAGGACGACGGTGCGCTCGGGCAGCGCCTCGAGCAGGCGCGCAAGCTCGTCGACGCCGAGGAGCTCGCCCGTCGGGTCGTTCGGATTGCAGAGCGCGACCAGCCGCGTGCGATCGTTGACCGCCTCGAGGATGCCGTCGACCGAGAAGCCCGTGATCGGTACCGCGACCCCGCGCGCGTGACGCGCCACCACCGGATAGAGCGCGTAGGACGGCCACGGGGTGATCAGCTCGTCGTCGGGCTCCAGCAGCGCGGCGGCCGCTTCGGAGATCAGCTGCGCGACGCCGTCGCCGACGACCAGCCGGCCCTCGGCCACGCCGTGCCGATGGGCCAGCTCGGAGCGCAGCTCGGCGCTTGAGCGATCCAGGTAGCGGTGCAGCCCGCGCCGCGCGGCGAAGGTGATGGCGTTGACGATCGCGGGGTGCGGGTAGTCGGGCCAGGTCGTGCGCGACAGGTCCAGCGGCTCGATCCGGGAGAGCGCCTTGGCGCGACGCTCGGCCGCCTGCTCGCGCAAATCGGCGTTGATCTCCTCTTCCGAGAGCCCCTCGAACTGCTTGTAGTAGCCGAGAAGTCCTCTGCGCTCGCCCGCCATCTACCCGCCCTGGCCCGAGAAGCTCGAGGAGCCGGGACCGTTGATGATCAAGAACCAGAACAGGAAGATCGACGCGCAGACGATCGCCGTGATCGCGAAGACGCGTCCCATGACCCCCGAGCGCTGGTCGATGCCTGCGGCACGGCGCACGAGGATCCACGCGCGGTCGACGCGCTTGAGCAGCATCAGGCCGCCCAGGAGCACTGCGATCATCACGGCGAAGGCGACGAGGATCGCGAAGCCGACGTTGCCGGTCCAGTACTGGACGCGTCCGGCGATCCACAGCGCGCCGGCGGGGATCGGGCCCCAGAACAGCAGCGTGATGACGACCTCGGCCGCCAGCAGCAGGTGCGCGAACGTCCGGTCGATGCGTTGACGTGCCAGCGTTCCGCGCTCGGGCAGCGCGCGGTACTTCGTCGGCGCCGTTCCTGGACGGCGGCCGAGGAACAGCCCGCCGTTGTCGGTGGGATCCGTGCGCACAGCTACAGAGTACGGCCTCGTTCAGCGCTGTTGGCCGGTTGCCACGTTTCAGGGTTCGATTCAGGGTTCGGCGTCAGCGGTACAGCTCGTCGAACAAGCCGACGTATTTCTCGTTGACGACGTTGCGCTTGACCTTCAACGTCGGCGTCAGCTCGCCGGTCTCCTGCGAGAGGTCGTGGTCGAGGATCGCGAACTTCTTGACCTGCTCGACCGGCGCGTACTTCGCGTTGGCGGCGTCCAGTTCGGTCTGGATCAGCGCGCGCACTTGCGCGTCGTTGGCGAGCGCCGGGATCGAACGATCCTCGATGTCGTGAGCCTCGGCCCACGGCACGATCTCCTCCTCGTCGAGCGTAATCAGCATCACCGGATAGGGCCGGCGGTCGCCGTGCATCACGGCCTGGGAGACCCAGCGGGTCTGCTTGAGGTCGTTCTCCAGGTTGGCCGGCGTGAGGTTCTTGCCGCCCGCCGTGATGATGATGTCCTTTTTGCGGCCGGTGATCGAGATGAAGCCGTCGGCGTCGATCGAGCCGAGGTCGCCGGTGTGCAGCCAGCCGTCGTCCACCGCGCCGAACGATGCGTCGTCGTTGCGGTAGTAGCCGCCGAAGATGTTCGCGCCGCGGATCAGCAGTTCGCCGTCGTCGGCGATCTTGACCTCGACGCCGGGCAGCGGCTTGCCGACCGTGCCGAACTTGTGGTCCTCGGGCCGTGAGCTCGTGGCGACGGTCGACGTCTCGGTCATCCCGTAGCCCTCCATTACGGGAATGCCACAGCCCCAGAAGAACTCGAGGATCTCCTGGGCGATCGGCGCCGCACCGGTGACCGCCTCACGGATCCGGCCGCCGAAGAGGCCCCGGACGAACTCGGCCTTCGGCGCCACCTCGGCGAACTGCTCGCGCAGCGCGTCGGGCACCGCGGCACCGCGGACCTCGAGGTCCTGGATCTGGCCGCCGACCGTCCGGACGGTCTCCAACTCCTCGGTGCTCAGCTGCTGCTGGGCCAAGGTGTACAACTTCTCGAAGATGCGCGGGACCGACGGCAGGTAGGTTGGCTTGACCTCCATCAACTCGCCGATGATCGCCTTGGCATCACCGCCGTAGTAAGCGATCGCCGTGCCGCGGTCGACCGCGCCGAGCTGGACGAGCAGCGCGAAGGCATGGGCCAGCGGGAGGAAGAGGTAGACGAGGTCCTCGCCGCCCTCGAAGAGGCCGCGGGCGGCGACCATGTCGAGGACCGAGCGGTAGTTGCCGTGGGTCAGGACGCAGCCCTTGGGCGGCCCGGTGGTGCCCGAGGTGTAGATGAAGGTGAACGGATCGTCGGGGCCGACGGCCGCGGTGCGGTCGGCGAGCAGCTGCGCGTCGCGACGGTTGCCGCGAGCGCGCAGGTCGTCGAGGGAGATCGCGTCGGCGACCTCTCCGGACGGGTCGACCACGATGATCTTGCGCAGCGCGGGCAGTTGCTCGCGCACGGCGACGATCTTGGCCACCTGCTCGGCGTCCTCGCAGACGACGAAGACCGACTCCGAGTTGCCGGCCACCCACTCGCACTCGCCGGCCGAGTTGGTGGGGTAGATCGGGACGACGACCCCGCCGGCGGAGGAGATCGCGAAGTCCGCGTAGGCCCATTCGGGGCGGGTGTTGCAGAGGATGGCGACGCGCTCGCCGGGCTGGAGGCCCAGCGCGATCAGCCCCAGGCCGATCTCAGTGACGATCTCGCCGACCTGCGCGAAGGTGACGTCTCGCCATTGACCGTCGACCTTGTGCTTGATCGCGACCTGGTCGGCGAACTGCTCGGCTGCTCGGGCGCACAGGTCGGCGATCGTCGTCGACCCGGTCCCGCGAGCGGGCGTGGTGCCAGCCTCCATGATGATGCTCCTCCTGCTGCGTTGACACCGTGTCAGCAGAGGAGTCTAAGGTCCGCGCGCCTTGCGCGCGAGCGGCATGCGAGCTCCGCGCTAGGCGGTGGCTTGCGCCCGTGTTCCGTGGACCCCGGAAACGTCCTCAAGCGACGCGAGGAACAGGGTCTTGTCGATGCGGCCCTGAAAGATCGGAACGCCCATTTCCATGCACTTGGCGATGACGTCACGCCGTTCGAGTCCGGTCTCGCGAGCCAGCTCAGTCGGCGTCAGGTGAATAGCCATCGGCATGCCTCCTATGTAGGGAGTTGGTGACGAATGGAACGTAGCGTGCGGCACGGACGGCCTCAAGCCCGTTGGCCGAACGCACAATTTCCGGTCCGTAAGGCGACGGGAGGCGCACATGCAAGAGTCCTGACGATGACGCCCACCGAGCGCCTCGGCCTCGATCTGCTGGTCAGCGTCGATCGCAATGGCGATCGCTCGCTGCGCGTTCAGCTCGAGGATCAGCTGCGCGACGGCATCCGTCGCGGCGCGCTGCACGCCGACACGCCGTTGCCCTCGACGCGTGCGCTGGCCGCCGAGCTGCGCGTCTCGCGCGGGGTGGTGGTGGAGGCCTACGCGCAGCTGGTCGCCGAGGGCTTCCTCGTGGCGCGGCCGGGTGCCGTGACGCGGGTGGCCAGCGTCGCTCGCCACGAGCCCGCCGAGCCGCCCGAGGAGCGGATCGCGCCGCCGGTGCGCTTTGACTTCCGGACCGAGGCCGCCGACCTCTCGGCGTTCCCGCGGCGTGCGTGGCTGGCCGCGCTGCGCGAGACGCTGCGCGACATCCCCGATGTCGGCCTCGGCTATGGCGATCGGTCGGGTGCTCCGGCGCTGCGCGTGACGCTTGCTGCCTACCTCGGCCGCGCGCGTGGCGTGGCGGCCGAGCCGGGCAACGTCGTCGTCTGCACGGGCATCACGCAGGCGATCACGCTGCTGGCACGCGCGCTGCGGCGGGCAGGTGTCGCGCGTGTGGCGGTCGAGGATCCTGGCTTCCCGTTGCACCGCATGGTCTTCGCGCGCGAGGGGCTGCGCGTGGTCCCGATCCCGGTCGATGCCGGCGGGCTGGTGGTCGAGGCGCTCGACCATGCCGACGTTGGCGCCGTGCTGATCACGCCGTCACACCAGTTCCCGCTGGGGATGGCGCTGGCGCCGGAGCGCCGTGCGGCGCTGGTGGACTGGGCTGCGGCGCGCGAGGCGTGGATCTTTGAGGACGACTACGACGGCGAGTACCGCTTCGACCGCGACCCGGTCGGCGCGCTGCAGGCGCTCGCGCCCGCGCGGGTCACCTACCTGGGCTCGGCGTCCAAGACGCTGGCGCCGGCGCTGCGGGTGGGCTGGATGGTCGTCGCGCCCGATCTCCTGGAGGCCGTCGGCGAGGCGAAGGTGCTCGCCGACTCCGGGAGCCCGCAGGTCGACCAGCTCGCGCTCGCGCGCTTCATCGAGCATGGCGAGCTGGATCGCCACCTGCGGCGCATGCGCGCCAGCTTCCGCCGCCGTCGCGATCTGATGATCGCCACGCTCGCCGACGAGCTGCCCGAGCTAAAGGTCGAGGGCATCCCTGCCGGTCTGCACCTCTGTGGCCGCCTGCCGGCCGCGGTTGCCTTGGGGCCGCTGATGGCGGCGGCGTGGGAGCACGGCATCGGGCTCTACGGCTTCCAACACGGCGACGTCGCGCGCGTTCTACTCGGCTACGCCAACCTGCCCGAGCCGTCGGTCGAACCGGCCGTGCGCGCGCTGGGCGAGCTCGTGCGCACCGCCGGTTAGATCGGGTTGGGCACGTCGAGGAACTGGTGGCGGATGCCGAACTCGCGCTCCAGCAGCTCGCCCAGGCGGCGCACGCCGAAGGTCTCGGTCGCGTGATGGCCGCCCGCGAGGAAGTGGATCTGCGCGTCGGTGGCGAT
Organism: uncultured Conexibacteraceae bacterium; assembly: GCA_963836485.1. GTDB lineage: Bacteria > Actinomycetota > Thermoleophilia > Solirubrobacterales > Solirubrobacteraceae > Baekduia. Next base: position 26,040 of record CAWIJS010000018.1, read on the forward strand.
GCTGAACGCGCGCTCGGCGGGCTCGCCGGTGATGAAGGCGTCGAGGCCGAGGGCGACAGCGTCGAGCATGCTGTCGCTCGCCGCACCGGTGACGATGCCCAGCGTGCGGATCCGTTCCGGGCCCGCACCGACGACCAACGGCTCACGGTCTCCGACCGCTGTGCGCAGTCGCGCGGTGAGCTCGTCGATCGTCAGGCCGTCGCCGTCGAAGCGCACCTGGACGCCGATCTCGCCGAATCGCTGTGCGTCGATGCCGCCGAGCGCCTCGGCCAGCAGCGCGTTGTTGCCGTGCTCGGGGTGGGCGTCCAGCGGCAGGTGGTAGGCGGCCAGCGCGATGTCGTGGGTGAAGAGCGGCTGCAGCCGGCGGTGCAGGATCGGCGTGATCTGCTGCGGGTCGCCACGCCAGAAGAGGCCGTGATGGACCAAGACGAGGTCGGCGCCGGCGGCCACCGCGCCGTCCAGGAGTAGTCCATTCGCTGAGACGCCCGTCACGATGGTCTGAACTTCCTGGTGGCCGGGTACCTGGAGGCCGTTGGGGCCATAGTCGCGAAATGCGTCGATCTCGAGCAGCTGATCGAGGTAGGCGATGATTTGTGTGATTTGTGGCATACCGGTAAGGGAAACGCTACATTCCCGTGTGGCGGCTGTGGGAGCCGCGCACAAGGGGAGAGACAGGGAACGGGATCTTGGCAACGCTCGCCGCACCGGGCATCTCCGCCACAGCGCGGAGTCGCACCGACGTCACCGACCACGATCTGGTGCAGGCCGTCCGGGCTGGGGACGACCACGCCTTCGAGCGGTTGTATCACCGCTATGACCGGCGTATCAGCGCCTACATCTTCGGCATGGTCCACGACCACGGCCGCGCGGAGGACCTCACGCAGGAGGTCTTCGTCTCGGCGCTGCGGCGCATGCGCCAGACCGATCGGCCGATCGCCTTCAAGCCGTGGATCTATGAGATCGCCAAGAACGCGTGCATCGACGCGTTCCGGCGCACGCGGCGCACCGAGGAGGTCAGCATCGATGCCGAGGAGGGCCTCGCGCCGGCCGACCACGGCAAGCTCGCCGCGATCAGCCCGTCGCCGGAGACGGCGGTCGAGGGCAAACAGCAGCTCGACGATCTCTGCGGCGCCTTCGACGGTCTGTCAGACGCCCATCACCAGATCCTGGTGATGCGTGAGCTCGAGGGCCTCTCCTATCGCGAGATCGGCGAGCGGCTTGGCATGAGCCGGCCGTCGGTGGAGTCGACGCTGTTTCGTGCCCGCCGCCGCCTGACCGAGGAGTACGAGGACCTGCGCACCGGTGCGCGGTGCCTGCGGATCCAGGAGATCATCGAGCGCGCGACGCTGGCGACGGGCGTGCTCGGCACGCGCGACCAGCGGCGTGTGGGCAGCCACATCTCGCATTGCCAGCCGTGCCGCAAGCACGCGGTGATGGCCGGGATGGATGCCGCGGCGCTCGGCCGGCGCACGGTGCGCGGGAAGATCGCCGCGTTCCTGCCGCTGCCCGCGATCCTGCGCAAGCGGTGGTTCGGCGGCGACGGCGGCAGCGACGTCGCCGCCACGCATGCGGCCCACCACGGGCCGGCGCTGGCGCAGATGTCGATGGCCGCCGCCCAGTACGGCGAGCCGACGATGGCGGGCTGGATGAAGGTGACCGCTGTGGCGGCCGCGGTGGCGATCGCCGGCGTCGGCGCAGGCGCGGTCGATCACGCGGCCGGTGGTGGCAAGCACCACGACGCGCCGATCGTGCACGCGGCGCCGGCCAGCGTGGCGAAGGCCCCGACCGCGAGTGGCTCGACGAGCACCAGCGGGGCGCGGCACACGATCGCGACGTCGACCGGAGCGACGCGCTCGGGTCACGGGTCTAGCGGGAAGGGCCGGGGGAAGACGGGAGGCACCTCCGGCGGCTCAAGCTTCAGTGGCGGTAGCGGTGCTGCCGGCGGGACGGGTGGCGGCGCGGCAGCGCCCTCGACCTCCTCCGGTGGCGGCAAAAATGAGAGCGCGTCTTCGGCGTCGACGGGCGGCGGCGGCACGACCTCGGCCGCGAGCAAGCCGGCCGGCGGCGGTGCGGTCCAGCAGGCCGCGGGTGCGGTCAGCGGCGCGGTGAACACGGCGACCGACACGGCGACGGGCGCGACCGGCGGTGGCTCCACGGCGCCGCTCGTCGACCCCAACCTCGGCGCGCTGACCCAGCCGTCGAGCAACCCGCCGCCGCAGACCGCCGGCCAGGTCGTCTCGGGAACCACCGATGTTGTCGGCAACACCGTCGGCGGCCAGGTGGGCGACACGGTCAAGCAGACAGGAGCCGCGGTGGGCAGTACCGTTGACAACGTGACCCAGGGAGTTACCGGCGCGGTCGGCGGCCTGCTCGGAGGCAAGTGACGGGCGGGCAGGCGAAGAGCCAGCCCACCGACGCCGACCTCCTCGGCTCGCTCACCGACACCGGCCTGTACTCGATCGGCGCGTTCTTCGCCGATCGCCATCCTGAGTTGTGCGATGACGTGATCGCCGAGGCCCAGGCGATCGAAGACGAGGGCCTCGCCCGCTGGGCGCAGCGCGAGGCGACGACCCTCGATGCCGCCTTCCAGACCTTGGTCACCGGCCTGGCGGTCCGCTACTACAAGGCCGTCGCAGGCACGTCTCAGTAGACTGGACCCAGTACCTCGGGATGTGGCGCAGCCTGGTAGCGCGCTCCGTTCGGGTCGGAGAGGCCCCGAGTTCAAATCTCGGCATCCCGATACACGCAGCACACGCAGCACGAAGGGCCGCATCCTCGATGCGGCCCTTCCTCGTTAACCGACGGCGGCCGTGGCCTTGTCGTTGCTCGCGGCGATCGCGCAGGCCTTGCCCTCCGAGAAGCCGCCGGCGCCGATGTCCAGAGCGGCGCTCGTGCGCGCTCGCCCGTTCTCCCAGGCGATGAGGTGCGTGAGCTCCAGGACGCCGCGGTCGCCGTAGCGGTCGCGCAGCGCCGCAACCAGCTGGTCGTCGACTTCGGGTGGCGTGACCGACATCGCCCGGGCGTAGGTGATGACCAACAGCTCGTCGGCGTCAAAGAGCCCCGAGGCCTCGGCGTCGTGGAGCGCGAGCAACTGGGCGTCGCTGAGCCCGGTGCGGCGCGCGTACTCCGAGCCGATGTCCATGCAGAACTCGCACTCGACGACCGTCGCGGCCTTCAGGACGGCGAGCTCGCGCAGGCGCTCGGGCACGCGCTTGGGCTTTTCGACCGCTCGGTTGAAGCCGACGAACCAGTACATCAGCCGTGGATTCTGGGCGTAGATACCGGTCGACTCAACGATCTCAGGGCCGTATTGGCGCCGGGCGAAGAAGGTGGCGATCCGGGCCTGCAGGCCGGTGGCCGGGGCGATGCGCGGGCTCATGAACGTCAACGTACTGCGGCAGAGCGGTACCGCACAGGACCAGTTGCGCACGTCGCCGCCGGACCGCCGTCGCCGTCACTTCACCAGCGGCGGACCCAAGGGGTAGGCCTTGCCACCGGTCGCAGCCGACGCGGCGCCGAGGAACGCGTAGAGGCCAAGTGCCGCGAAGCCAAACGAGACCACGCCAGCCGCCTTGGTGAGCGTCGAGTCGGTGTTGAGCGTGCCGAAGATCAACAGCACCAGGGCGATCACCACCAGCCCAACGATCGCCGTGAAGACGACCGGCAGCCGCAGCGTGGCGAGCGTCAGCGCCCCCATCACGATTGCCCAGGAGATCTGGAACGACGCGATCGTATGGGTGACGTCCGCGGGCGGGATCGCGAACCAGTTGTGGTTCAGACCAATAACGAGCACCGAGTAGCTCAGCCAGAATCCGGCAAAGAGCCCGAAGATGCACGCGACCAGCGTCTGCCCCAGCGCTGCGGCCCACACGGCGCTGATCAGCAGCCCGATGCCCGTTGCGGCGAGGATGATCGGGATGGCGCTACCCGCGGCGGCCGGCGATACGTAGCCGACGAGCCCCATGGCCAGCGCGACGGAGCCCACGACGAAGATCGGCAGGCCAAGGACGGCGGGGTCGCCGGTCGCCGCGACGGCCGCTGGTGCGGCGGGCTCGGCGACCGCGGGCCTCGGGGCGGACGGTGACTGCTGGGCGACAGCGGACATGGCGACGTGGCTCCTCACACACGAAGAAGGGACGGGTCGACACGCAAGGCCATGCCGCCTGGCAGGGACCTGCCGATCAAGGCGGTTGGCCCTCGACCTCGGTGGGCACCGACGCTAGTGTGGTTTGACACCACGTGCCAAGAAGCCCGCCGTCTTCCCGCAATGCTGGAGCGGCGGCACATGTCAGGGGAAAACGGCTTGTCCCACCGCCGGCACTTCGCAGCAAGGAGGGATCCCGGGTGTCCCGGAGTCCCTGGGTAGCGGTCGACGCGACCACGATCCCGGCCAAGCGCGCCCGGGAGCTGCGCGATGCCTGGGAGGACTTCGTCGGCGGCCGGCCGGCACAGGAGAGCGAGGACGCCGGGACGCCCCCGCTACGCGGCCCGATCGTCGACTCGTGGCTGCGCTCGCGCGACGCCGGCGTCGACCCCACCGGCCGCCAGGCCGCGCCGTCGGTGCTCGAGCTGCAGGGCGCCCGCGCGCAGTGGGACGCCCATCCGCTTGCGGCCGCCGCGCCGCTGATCGCCCAGTGCATGGCCGAGGCGTCGGTCGAGGCCGACCAACTGCTGGTCATCAGCGACGCCGACGGCATGCTGCTGCGCATCCACGGCGATGCACAGTTACGCAGCCGCGCGGCCGACGACATGAACTTCGTCGAGGGCGCGCTGTGGAGCGAGTCCGGCGCGGGCACCAACGCGGTCGGCACGGCGCTGGCCGCCGAGCATGCCGTCCAGGTCTTTGCCGCCGAGCACTTCACCGAGCCCGTGCAGCGCTGGACCTGCGCGGCGGCGCCGATCACCGATCCCGACACCGGCCGGCTGCTGGGCGTCATCGACCTGACGGGGGACATCAGCTCGGTGCATCCGCACAGCCTCTCGGTGGTCGTCGCGACCGCGCGCGCCGTCGAGGAGCTGCTGCGCCGCGGACTGCAGGAGCGTGACGATCGGCTGCGCGCCCGCTACGGCAACCGCCTCGGTCCCGAGGCCCAGGGTGCCGCGCTGATCACCGGCAGCGGCCGCGTCCTGCTCGATCCCAAACAGCACTGGTCGCTGACCGACGTCGCCGCGATCCCGGTCGGCGGCGGTCGCCTGTACCTGCCGTCGGGCATCGAGGCGATCGCCGAGCCGGTCGAGGATGACGACCTCTATGTCGTGCGGCCCAGCCGCGCGCGCTTCGCCACCCCAGCGCCGCCGCGTCTGGAGTTGCACGTCCTCGGCGACGTGCCGCCGCGGATCAGCCTGGATGGCGCGCCGCTGCATCTGCGCCCGCGCCACATCGAGCTGCTCACGCTCCTGCTGCTGCATCGCGGACGGGCCAGCGCCGATGTGCTCTGCGCCGATCTCTACGGCGATGAGGGTCATCCGGCCAGCATCCGGGTCGAGATGTCCCGCTTGCGGCGGCTGCTGCACGGCGCGATCGAGCCCGAGGCCTATCACTTGACCTGCGAGATCGACAGCGACGTGCGCCAGGTCCGCGCGCTGCTCGGTCGCAACGCGATCGCGGCCGCGGCCGCGGCCTACGGCGGTCCACTGCTGCCGGACTCCAACGCACCGGGAATCGAGCGGGCCCGCGACGAGCTCGACGCCTGGCTGCGTCAGGCCGTGATCACCTCTGATGACGCCGACGCGCTCTGGTCCTGGGTCCGCTCGCCCTCGGGTGAGCACGACCTCATCGCCTGGCGCCGGCTGCTCGCCGCGCTGGACTACACCGATCCGCGCCGCAGCCTGGCGGCTGCGCGGACCGCTGCGCTGCGCCGCTCCTTCGGCGATGGGGCTGTAGCGGACCTGTAACGCCCTCGGTGGTGCACTTGATCGTGCCGCTGTGCAACGTGCGAGCGGTGGGTCAGCCCCGGACCCGGTCCGGGCGGTCTCCTCAGGAAGGAGCCGAGCATCACCGAGCATCTCCCCGTCGGTCGCGCTGCGAACGCGGCACCGCGCAGCCGCGGTGTCAGCACCGCGCGTACCGTCCTGCATCTGCTGTCGCTGCTGGCCCACGCGCCGGATGGCATGCGGGCCGACGAGGTCGCTTCGGCGCTCGGCAAGAGCGCCTCAACGGCCTACAACCTGCTCGACACGCTCTGCCAGGAGGGCTTTGCCGTCCACGCTGACAGCGGCGCATATCACCTCGTCGGCGAGGCCACGGGCTTCGTGCCGGCAGCTGGTGGCCGCGATCTGCCGGGCGGCCTGGGTGGCATCCTCGACGAGCTCTTCGCTCGCACCCATAAGCGGGTCTATCTTGCCGCCGCGCACTCCGGCCAGGTCGTCATTCCGCTCGCCCGCGGCCGCCAGGGCATGCCGCGAATCCCGGGCCTCGGCGCGCGGATCGGCGAGAACGCCCACGCGCTAGCGCTCGGCAAGGTCGCGCTCTCGCTGCTGGACGAGAGCCTGCTGGAGCGCTATCTCGCCCGCGGCCTGCGGCGCTTCACGCCCGCCACGATCACCGATCCGCAGCTGCTGCGCCAGCAGCTCGCAGAGATCCGTGCGGGGGCGATCGCCTTTGACTGCGAGGAGTTCGGCGCAGACTTCTGCTGTCTGGCGGCGCCGGTGCGGACTGCCGGCGGCCAGACGGTCGCCGCGCTGGGCATCTCGATGTCCGCGCGCTGCTTCGAGCTGGAGCGCGAGAGCCTCTCGGCGACCCTGCGCGACGTCGCCCAGCAGGCCGCGGAGGTCCTCGGAGGCCCTGCCGTTCCAGCGATCTCGGAAGACCCCGTCGTTCTTGAGCGACCGGTTGCTCCGACCCTAATGTCGGAGTCCACTGCAGTGTCCACGACCTCGTCGTAAGGAGAGGACCTCTCACCATGAGTAGGGCAAGCATCACGAAGGCCCATAACAAGATCCAAGAGCTGTCGTGGGACCCGACGTTCGTGGAGCCGGTCGACAAGTACCCGACCGACTACACCTTCGAGAAGGCTCCCAAGAAGGACCCGCTCAAGCAGGTCTTGCGCTCCTACTTCCCGATGGAGGAGGAGAAGGACAACCGCGTCTTCGGCGCGATGGACGGCGCCATCCGCGGCAACATGTTCCGCCAGGTCCAGGAGCGCTGGATGGAGTGGCAGAAGCTGTTCTTGTCGATCATCCCGTTCCCGGAGATCTCCGCCGCTCGCGCGATGCCGCTCGCGATCAACGCGGTGCCCAACCCCGAGGTCCACAACGGCCTCGCGATTCAGATGATCGACGAGGTGCGCCACTCGACGATCCAGATGAACCTCAAGCGGCTGTATATGAACCACTACATCGATCCCGCTGGGTTCGACATCTCCGAGAAGGCGTTCTCCAACTGCTACGCCGGCACGATCGGCCGTCAGTTCGGCGAGGGGTTCATCACCGGCGACGCGATCACCGCGGCCAACGTCTACCTGACGATCGTCGCCGAGACGGCGTTCACGAACGTCCTGTTCGTGGCGATGCCCGGCGAGGCGGCGGCCAACGGCGACTACCTGCTGCCGACGGTCTTTCACTCGGTGCAGTCCGACGAGTCGCGCCACATCTCCAACGGCTACTCCATCATCTTGATGGCGCTCGCCGACGAGCGCAACCGGCAGCTGCTGGAGCGCGACCTGCGCTACGCCTGGTGGAACAACCACGCCGTGGTCGATGCGGCGATCGGCACGTTCATCGAGTACGGCACCAAGGACCGTCGCAAGGACCGCGACAGCTACGCCGAGTCGTGGCGCCGCTGGATCTATGACGATTACTACCGCAGCTACCTCGTGCCGCTGGAGAAGTACGGCCTGACGATCCCGCACGACCTCGTCGAAGAAGCGTGGGATCGGATCTGGAACAAGGGCTACGTCCACGAGGTCGCCCAGTTCTTCGCCACCGGCTGGTTTGCCAACTACTGGCGGATCGACGCGATGGACGACGACGACTTCGAGTGGTTCGAGTACAAGTACCCGGGTTGGTATGACAAGTACGGCAAGTGGTGGGAGCGCTACGCCGACCTGTCCAAGAAGAACGGGCACAAGCCGATTGCGTTCGAGCCGGAGCTGTCGGGCTATGAGTACCCGCACCGCTGCTGGTCGTGCATGGTGCCGTGCCTGATCCGCGAGGACATGGTGGTCGACGAGGTCGACGGCCAGGTCCGGACCTACTGCTCGGAGACCTGCCACTGGACCGACGCGGTCGCCTTCCGGCCCGAGTACGAGGGCCGTCCGACGCCGTCGATGGGCAAGCTGTCAGGCAAGCGCGAGTGGGAGACGCTCTACCACGGCATGGACGTCGCCGAGATCATGCAGGACCTCGGGTACGTCCGCGACGACGGCAAGACGCTCGTCCCGCAGCCGCATCTGGATCTCGACCCCAAGAAGATGTGGACGCTGGACGAGGTCCGCGGGGTCACGTTGAACAGCCCGAACGTGCTGCTCAACCAGATGTCTGCGGAGGAGCGCGAGGCCCACGTCGCCAAGTACAAGGCCGGCGGCCCGGGCGGACGCCCGGCGGCGGCCTGAGCGACCGGGACAGGCCGCGCACACCCATGGGTGACAAGCACATCGCACGCCTCGAGCCGGTCGGTATCGAGCTCGAGGTCGACGAGGACGAGACGATCCTCGACGCCGCCTTCCGCCAGGGCATCATGTTGATGCACGGGTGCAAGGAGGGTCAGTGCGCGGCCTGCAAGTCGTTCCTGCTGGACGGTGAGGTCGATCTCGACCGCTATTCGACGTTCGCGCTCCCCGACTTCGAGGAGTCCGAGGGCTACACGCTGCTCTGCCGCGCCCATGCGCTGAGCGACGTCGAGATCGAGCTCATCAACTACGACGAGGAGATCATCCGCAGCGGGGTGCCGATCGTCGAGGCCACCGCCGAGGTCGAAGCGGTGGAGGCGCTGACGCATGACATCCGGCGGCTGGTGCTGCGGTTGCCAGACCCGCTCGTGTTCAGTGCCGGGCAGTACATGGATATCTCGATCCCGGGGGTCGAGGGCGAGCACCGCTCGTTCTCCATGGCCAACACGCCGGGGCAGCCGGATCGCCTCGAGTTCATGATCAAGCTCTACGAGGGCGGCCACTTCTCTGGGCTGCTGGCCGAGAGCGCCAACGGCAACGGCATCAAGGTCGGCGATGCGCTGAGGTGCAAGGGGCCCTACGGGGTCTTCACCTTGCGTGACTCCTCGCCGCGGCGCTTGGTCTTCATCGCCGGCGGGGCGGGCATGGCGCCGATCATGTCGCTGCTGCGTTCGATGGAGGAGAAGGGCTCGCAGCGGCCGGCGACCTTCTACTACGGCGCGCGCACCGCCGATGACCTCTTCGTCTTAGACGAGCTCGAGCGGCTGGCCGGCGCGCTGCCGGACATGACGTTCGTCCCGGCGCTCTCGGAGAGCGCCGAGGGATGGGACGGCGAAGCGGGGCTGATCACCGACGTCGTCGACCGCATGGAGGACGACCTCACCGAGGTCGACGCCTACCTCTGCGGACCTCCGCCGATGGTCGACGCCGCCATCGCCCTGCTGGAGCGCCGTGGCTGCCCCGAGGCGCGCATCTACTTCGACAAGTTCACGACCACCGCGGACTGACCGCGGCAAGGAGCCCACCGATGACCCCAGAGACCGTCACGCCCAAGCGCAGCGTTCCGCAGCCGGTGTTCACCGACGCCGAGGCCGGGGCCAAGGAGTTCCCGTCCTCGCGCAGCAGGTCCTACAACTACTTCGAGCCGCGCAAGCGACGGGCGAGCGTCTACGAGGACGTCACCGTCGACGTGCAGCCCGATCCCGAGCGCCACCTCACCCAGGGCTGGGTCTATGCCTTCGCCGACGGCTCCTCCGGCTACCCGCAGGAGTGGACCGCGCTGAAGTCGTCGAATTGGCATGAGTTCCTCGATCCCAACGAGGAGTGGGAGCAGTCGATCTACCGCAACAACTCCAACACGGTGCGGCAGATCAGCCAGACGCTGGCCAACGCCAAGGCGGCGGGCGCCTACGCCGCGTGGAGCCGCTCGTGGGCCAAGGTCGTCGAGCGCCACGTCTCGGCCTGGGCCCATGTCGAGCACGGGCTCGGGATGCACGTCTACACGCCGGCCCAACGCGACGCGCCGACCAACATGATCAACAACGCGCTGGCCGTCGGCGCGTTGCACAAGCTGCGCTTCGCCCAGGACATCATCCTCTACAACCTGGAGGTCTCCGAGGAGGTCGACGGCTTCGACGGCTCCGCGCATGTCGATGTCTGGCAGAACGATCCGCTCTGGCAGGGCACGCGCGCCAACGTCGAGAAGCTCACCGGCATCCGCGATTGGGCGCAAGCCTTCTTCGCGACCGCGGTCGTCTTCGAGCCGCTCGTCGGGGAGCTCTTCCGCAGTGGGTTCGTGATGCAGGCTGCGGCATTGCAAGGCGACTTCGTCACCCCGACCGTGATGGGTTGCGGAGAGGCCGACACCGCGCGCGAGCAGCGCGGGGCCCGGGCGCTGTTCCGGATGCTCGCCGACGACCCCGAGCACGGCGCTGCCAACAAGGCGCTCATGGACGAGTGGCTGGCCGAGTGGATCCCCGTGAGCCTCGAGGCCGCCCACCAACTGCAGCCGATCTGGTCGCAGGTCGCCGAGAAGCACGTGCGCTTCGACGACTCGCTGGAGCGCTCCAAGGCCCGCATGGCCGACCTTCTGGAAGACCTGACCATCGACATCCCCAAGGAGATCCGCGCATGACCGACTTCAAGTCCGATAGGACCTCGTCCAACCAGGCCGGCGTCACCCTGATGAACAACCAGGTGGGCTACGTCGTCGCCCAGGTGATGAACGGCAAGAAGGACATCACGATCCGCGAGCTGCCCTCGATGATCCGTGTCGATGGCATCAACAAGATCGACTTCGACTTCCAGGAGATCGCCGACGCGCTCGGCTGGGCCGACTTCGGTCAGGACGACTTCGAGGAGATCATGTCCACCCACTACGGCCGCATGGTCGTGCTCGACGACCGCGTCCTGATGTTCGCCAACCCCGAGGACGCGGCCGAGTACATCAGCTTCGACCTGCCGGTGGTGGGGGCCTAGCCATGTACGAGAAGGATGGAGAGAAGTACTTCATCTTCGACAGCCACCTGCACTTCTGGGACGCCAGCCCGGAGAACTGGGTCAAGGGCCAGGAGGAGTACGCCAAGGGCTGGATCGAGTGCTTCCACGCCTACCAGGGCCTGGGGCCGCCGGAGACGCACTGGACGATCGAGCACTTCATGAAGTACTCGCCCGAGGACTTCGAGAAGGACGTCTTCACCCAGGGCTATGTCGACCATGCGGTCTTCCAGTCGACCTACCTGCGCCAGTGGTACACCGACGGGTTCAACGACATCACCAAGAACGCGTCGCTGCTAGAGCGCTTTCCGGGCAAGTTGATTGTCAACGGGCGCTGGGACCCGCGCGAGGGCGAGGCGGGCCTGCGCCAGCTGCGCGAGGACCATGCGCGGTACGGGCTGAAGGGCGTGAAGCTCTACACGGCGGAGTGGCTGGGCGCGTCGCGGGGATGGACGCTGAAGGACCCCGACGCGGTGCCGTTCCTGGAGCTGTGCGTGGAGTTGGGCATCAAGAACATCCACGTCCACAAGGGGCCGACGATCTGGCCGCTGGACAAGGATGCCTTTGACGTCTCTGACGTCGACCACGCGGCGACCTCGTTCCCCGAGCTCAACTTCATCGTCGAGCACGTGGGGCTGCCGCGGATCGAGGACTTCTGCTTCATGGCGACGCAGGAGCCCAACGTGTACGCGGGGTTGTCGGTCGTCGTCGGCGGACTGATGCACGCGCGCCCGCGCTTCTTTGCCAAGGTCATGGGCGAGCTGCTGTTCTGGGTCGGCGAGGACAAGATGCTGTTCGGCAGCGACTACGGCATCTGGGAGCCCAAGTGGCAGGTCGAAGGGCTGGCCGCCTGGGACTATCCCGACGAGACGTTCTCCGACTACCCGCGCTGGACCACCGAGGCCAAGAAGAAGGTCCTCGGGCTCAACGGGGCGCGGCTGTACGGCGTCGACGTGCCGAAGGAGCTGCAGTTGCCCCCAGAGGCGGGAACGCCGGCCGCACGGGACGACGCGCAGCTGGTCGAAGGCGCCGCGTAATGGGCGTTGGGCGGGCGCAGGTGGTCGCGGCGCTGTCTGCGGTCTATGACCCCGAGCTCGACGAGCCGATCACCACACTCGGCTTCGTTGACTCCCTCTCGGTGTCGGGCCGTGGCGACGTCGACGTCCACCTGCGCCTGCCGACCCCGCAGTGCGCGCCGAACTTCGCGTTCTTGATGGTGTCGGACGCGCGCGCCGCAGTGCGCGCGTTGCCGGGCGTGGGTGCGGTGACGGTCGTGCTCGGCGACCACTACACGGGACCCGAGATCAACGCGGCCGTCGACGCCGGCGGCGACTTTGCCGCTGCGTTCCCCGGCGAGACGGCCGGTGACCTCGACGCGCTCCGCTCGCTCTTTCAGCGCAAGGCGCTGCTGGCACGTCAAGGCCGGGTGTGCGCGGCGCTGCTGGAAGGCGGCGCGGCGCCCGATGGCGCCGCCTTGTCGGCCGACGCGGTGGTTGCGCTGTGTGTCGTCGATCTTGAGGCGTTGTCGTCCGAGGTTGCACGCGAGGCGGCGCGCTGCCTCGTCCTGCGCCGCGCGCTGGGCCTGCCGGTTGCTGCCGACTCCCCGGCGCTGATCGCCGGCGACGGGTCCGTGCTGGACGCTGCGGACCTCCCGCTGTGGCTGCGCCGGGCCCGGCTGGTGAGCCTGAGCCTGGAGAGCAACGGCGGCATCTGCCGCTCGCTGCTGCGCGTCCGCCACGGCGTCCCCGACCCGACACAGGAGACCGCACTCGCATGATCGCCGCCCGCCTGCACAAGTACCACGAGCCGCTCGCCGTCGAGCAGATCGCCGAGCCGGCGGTCACCGGCCCGCACGATGTCATTGTGCGGATCGGCGGTGCTGGCCTGTGTCGTACCGATCTTCACATTCAAGAGGGGCAGTGGGCCGAGAAGTCCGGCGTCGAGTTGCCCTACACGTTGGGCCACGAGAATGCAGGGTGGGTGCAGGAGATCGGCTCGGATGTCAGCAACGTCGCGGTCGGCGACACGGTCATCGTCCACCCGCTGGTCACCTGCGGGCTCTGCCGCGCCTGCCGCGCGGGCGACGACGTGCACTGTGTCAACAACCTGTTCCCCGGGATCTCGGTCGATGGTGGGTTCGCCCAGCTGCTGAAGACCAGCGCGCGGTCGGTCGTCAAGCTCGACCCGGTCCTGCACCCCAAGGACATCGCGGCGCTGGCCGACGCCGGCCTGACCGCCTACCACGCTGTTAAGAAGGCGGTCAGCGTCCTGTATCCGGGCTCGCGCGCCGTGGTGATCGGCGCCGGCGGCCTCGGTCATATCGGGATTCAGTGTCTGAAGGCGATGACGCCGGCCGAGATCATCGTGATCGACCCGTCCGAGCGCGCTCGGGCGCTCGCCGGCGAGATCGGCGCCGACACGACGGTCGCCGCCGACGGCACGCAGGTCGACACGATCCTGGAGATGACCGACGGGGTCGGCGCCGAGGCGATCATCGACTTCGTTGGCGAGAAGGGCGCGATCGCTGACGGCGTCGCGATGCTGCGCGAGGCCGGCTCCTACTACGTCATCGGCTACGGCGAGAACATCAACGTGCCGACGATCGACATCATCTCGCGTGAGATCAACTTCATCGGGAACCTCGTCGGCTCCTACAACGATCTCGCCGAGTTAATGACCTTGACCGCGCAGGGCAAGGTCACGCTGCACACGAGCACCTATCCGCTGGAAGCGGTCAATGACGCCATGGCCGACCTCGACCAGGGTCGCCTGCAGGGTCGCGGCATCCTCGTCGCCGACGCCGCCTGACACGAGAGGCCACATCCCCATGGGCAAGATCATCCACTTCAACAGCGATGCACGCCGCCGGCTGCAGGCCGGGGTCGACGAGCTGGCCGACACCGTCAAGGTCACGCTGGGGCCCAAGGGCCGTAACGTCGTGCTCGAGCGATTGACAGGTGCGCCGACGATCACCAACGACGGCGTGTCGATCGCGCGCGAGATCGAGCTCAGCGACCAGTTCTCCAACATGGGCGCCCAGCTGGTGCGCGAGGTTGCCGACAAGACCTCCGAGCTGACCGGCGACGGCACGACGACGGCCACGCTGCTGGCGCAGTCGTTGATCCGGGAAGGCATGCGGGTGCTCGACGACGGTGCCAACCCCATGATGTTGCGCCGGGGCATCGGAGAGGCGGTTGACCTCGTGGTCGCCGCCCTGCTGCGCAGCGCGGTTGACGTCGACGACGTCGGGCTGCTGCGCCACGTCGCGACGATCGCCGCCAAGGAGGACGAGCGCATCGGCCACGCGGTCGCCGACGCGCTACACCGCGTGGGCGAGGAGGGCGTGGTCTCGGTCGAAGAGAGCGACCAGCCGGGCATCACGGTGGACTTCGTCGAAGGCCTACATGTCGAGAACGGGCACCTGTCGCCGTACCTGATCCGCGATCGCATGCGGATGGAGACGGTGCTGGACAACCCCTACATCTTGATGACGACCCAGCCGATCTCGACCGTGCAGGAGCTGATGGGCGCGATCGGTCAGGTCATGCGGCGGCCGGAACCGCTGATCATCCTGGCCGAGAAGGTTGATGGGGCGGCGCTGGGCATGTTGGTGCAGAACAACCAGCACGGGACGATGGAGGCGACGGCGATTCGCGCGCCGGGCTTCGGTCACCGGCGCATCGCGTACTTGGAGGACTTGGCCGCCTTTACCGGCGGGCGCGTGATCACGCCCGAGGCAGGGCTGTCGCTGGAGCAGGTCGAGCTGGAGACGCTGGGCCGTGCGCGCCGGGTGATCGTCAGCGAGGACGCCACGACGTTCATCGAGGGCGCGGGCTCCGAGGCGTCGGTCGCCGGGCGGATGCACGAGATCTCCGTCGAGCTGGAGCGCGCGACCAACGAGACCGACATCGAGTCGTTGCGCGAGCGGCGTGCGCGGCTGTCGTCGCGGCTGGCGGTCATCCGCGTGGGCGGTGCAACGGCGGTCGAGACCAAGGAGAAGCTGCGTCGTACCGAGGGCTCGCTGGCGGCCTCGCGCGCGGCGATGTCGGAGGGCATCGTCCCGGGCGGCGGCACCGCGCTGCTGCGCGCCGAGCGCGCGCTGGCCGACGTCGGGCTGGAGGGCGACGCGGGCGCCGGCGTCGACGTCGTCCGCTCGGTGCTGGCTGATCCGCTCTTCTGGATCGCGTCCAACGCGGGCTACGACGGGTCGGCCGTCGTCGATCAGGTCCGGGCGATGCCCGACGGCCACGGGCTCAACGCGCTCACCGGCGCGTTCGGCGACCTGATCGACTCTGGCGTGATCGACCCGGTCCGCGTGACGCGCCTGTCGCTGCAGCACGCCGCGTCTGTCGCAGCGCTGATGCTGACCACCGAGGCGGTCGTCGCCGAGCAGATCATCGGCCAGCCAGGCGCGATCCTCGCCCCGGGCTTCGGCGATCTGGCGGAGGGGATGGCGCGGCCCTCGTCGCCGATGTGATCGGGGCTCCCGCCCGGATCAGCTGTGGTGAAACCAGGGATCGGCGTTGAGCGCGGATGCGAGGGTGGCGGCGCCGTTGCTGAGGATCGGTGGGCCGTGCGTGGTGAGGATGCGCTCGGCGGGGAGCTCGCGGAGTGGGTCGAGCGTTGGGGAGAAACGGCTGCGGTAGAAGGCGATCTGCTGGGCGTCGCGTGGCTTCTGGGCCCACATGCGCAGCTTGCCCTCGGGCGTTGTGACCAGCGCGTCGCCGAAGGCGATGGCTGCGTGGGATGGCAGCCAGAGCGGAAGCTCGGTCCGGCGTGGGCTGCCGATGGCATAGGCGATCGTGCCGGCCGGGCCGGGGACGCCGGGCTCCAGGATGGTGAAGGCCCTGGTGTCGGTGAGGCGGCTGGCGACGGTCTTCGGGCCGTGGATGTGCGCTGCGTAGCGGTCACAGAGCGGCTCGGCCGACCGGACGTGGTAGCCGATCGTGATGAGGATGTGCGTGTTCTTGGCTGTCGCGGCCAGCGTGTCGAGGCGGGTGAGGACGGCTTCGGCTCCGTCGCCCTCGGGCAGGAGCGGATCGACCAGGAGCAGTTCGTCGCCGGCGACGAGCGCGAAGCTTGCGACCTCAGCGCCGAAGGCGTCGGCGGGATGCCAGTCGGGATGGCGCGCGGTCCAGCGCCACAGGCCGGGCGCGAGCTCGACGGCGCTCACGCCGGCCGGTCCGGGATCCGCACCGCGCGGCCGGTGACGTGGATGCCGCCATCGCCCGCGTCGAGGTCGACCAGGAGGAGGCTGGGTCGGCCCAGGTCCTCGCCCTGGTGGATGGTGACCTGAGCAGGCGGCGCCACCAGCTCCAGCGCGCGGAGGTAGGCGCCGAACGCGGCGGCCGCGGCGCCGGTTGCCGGGTCTTCGACGACGCCACCGACTGGGAAGGGGTTGCGTGCGTGGAAGGTCGTCGCGTCTTGGCGGAACACGAGGTCGACCGTCACCAGGTCTCGCTCCGACATGTAAGTCTTGAGCGCATCGAAGTTATAGTCCAAGTCCGCGAGGCGCTCACGCGTGCGTGCGGCGAGGATGAGGTGGCGCGCGCCGGCGAACGCGATGCGCGGTGGGAGCTGCGGGTCAAGGTCATCGGCCGGCCAGTGCAACGCGGCCAGGACAGGGGCCAGCTCGTCGTCGGTCAGTGGCGGCTCGACGTGCGGCGGGACGCTGGTGAGCGTGGCGGTGACGTCTTCGCCGTCGGCCTGTGTCCGCACGGCAACCGGGCCGGCCTGGGTGTTGAGGACGAGGTCGCCGGCACCGTCGCGCTGGGCGAGCGCGACGGCGGTCGCGATCGTCGCGTGGCCGCAGAACGGCACCTCGGCAGCGGGGCTGAAGTAGCGCACGTCGTAGGTGCGATCGGGGCCGATGCGCGTGAGGAACGCGGTCTCTGAGTAGCCGACCTCAGCCGCGATGGTCTGCATAGCCGAGCCGTCGAGCGCGGTCGCGTCGAGCACGACGCCTGCGGGGTTGCCGCCCTCTGGGATGTCGGTGAAGGCGGCGAGGCGGAGGATCTCGGTCATGTGCCGTCGAGCCTAGTGTCGTATGTCGCTCGTGCGCGGTCGTGCGTCCGGAGCTCAACGCCCGCGGCGGGCCAGGGCGGCACCCGCGAGGCAGAGCGCGCCGCCGGCGATTGCGAGGGTCGGCGGGGTCTCGCCGAAGTACGCCCAGCCCATCAGGGTCGCCAGCGGCGGCACGAGGTAGGTCGTCGCGCCCATCCGCCCGGCGCTCGTGTGTGAGAGCGCGTAGGCCCACGTCGTGAACGCGATCGCGGTCGGAAAGAGCCCGAGGTACGCGGTCCAAGCGAGGCCCTCGCCGCTGGCGTTGCCGAGCTCGCCCACGAGCTGGGGCGCGAACGGCAGGCAGCACGTCGCACCGATCAGACACGCCAGCCAGGTGATCGTTAGCGGTGACGTCCGGCTCAGCAATGGCTTCTGGGTGACGACGCCGCCGGCGTAGGTGACCGCGGCGACGAGGCAGAGCAGCGTGCCGGTGTTCGGGGTGAGGCCATCGTCGGAGGTCGCCACGCCGATGAGCACCGTGCCGGCGAAGGCCACCGCGCAGCCGACGACCAGCGTTCGCGGGAACCCCTCGTGGAGGAGCAGGCCGGCGAGGACCGCGATCAGGACCGGCCCGACGTTGACGAGCATCGCGGCCGTGCCGGCGTCGACGTGGCGTTCGGCCTCGTTGAGCGCGACGTTGTAGATCCCGAACCAGAGCACGCCGCACAGCACGAGGCGCGGCACATCGGCGCGCGGGGGCAGCGGCGCGCGACGGACGGCGACCAGGGCGCCGAGCGCGACGCTGCCCACCACCAGCCGAGCGAGCGAGAGGGCGCCGGCAGAGAAGTCGTGGCCGGCGGCGCGGATGCCGACGAACGCCGATGCCCAGAGCGCGACGGTCGTCAGCGCGGCAGCGAGGACGAGGGCGGTGGCGCGGGCGGGCGGCGCGGTCTGAACGGTGGTCGTGGCCATGAGCTTGGTGACGTTGTGAGCGTGACGGTTCGGACGTCACCGCAGCACGTCGCTCTGTGCCAAACGTGCGGAGAGACGGTTTCGTGAGAGCGCGTTTCAGGGTGGTCGGCCGTGCCGTCCCCTACCGTCGATAGCCACATGAGCACCGTCATCGACACCCGCGCCGAACAGCACCTTCACGCGCTTGCCGGACCGCAGGCGCAGTTCCGTGAGCATCAGCTCGACGCCGTGCGTGATCTCGTCGAGGACCGCGCGCGCGTCCTCTGTGTCCAGCGGACCGGCTGGGGCAAGTCGGCCGTGTACTTCGTGGCGACGGCGTTATTGAGAGAGGCCGGCGCAGGGCCAACGTTGATCGTCTCGCCGCTGCTGGCGCTGATGCGCAACCAGATCGATGCGGCGCGCAAGCTCGGGCTGCGGGCCCACACGATCAACTCGACCAACCGCGACGCCTGGAGCGAGGTCTCCGCGCTGCTGGAGGCCGACGCCGTCGATCTGCTGTTGATCAGCCCTGAGCGGCTCAACAACCCGCAGTTCCGTGAGCAAATGCTGCCGGTCTTCGCCGCTCGTGTCGGGCTGCTGGTGATCGACGAGGCGCACTGCATCTCGGACTGGGGCCACGATTTCCGCCCGGACTACCGGCGCATCGGCGACATGCTCGATCGCCTGCCCGACGGCGTTGGCGTCCTGTGCACGACCGCGACGGCCAACGATCGTGTCGTGGCCGACGTCTCTGAGCAGCTGAGTGCCGGCCGCGACGCGGGTGAGCTGCGGACCTATCGCGGCGCGCTGGGCCGGTCGAGCCTACGCTTTGAGGTCGTCGACCTGCCGTCCCAGGCCGATCGCTTGGCCTGGCTGGCCGAGCGCCTGCCCGAGCTGCCGGGCTCAGGCATCGTCTACACCTTGACCAAGCGCGACGCCGACCTCGTCGCGACGTGGCTGTCGGGGCGTGGCATTGCGGCCGAGGCCTATAGCGGTGAGGTCGAGACCGGTCGTCGCGTCGATGTCGAGGATCGGCTGCTGCGCAACGAGCTCAAGGCGGTCGTGGCGACCAGCGCCCTTGGCATGGGCTATGACAAGCCCGACCTCGGCTTCGTGGTGCACTACCAGGCGCCCGGCTCGGTCATCTCCTACTACCAGCAGGTCGGCCGTGCGGGACGTGGCATCGATCGCGCTGAGGTCGTGCTGCTGCGCGGGGCCGAGGACAAGCGTATCCAGGACTTCTTCATCGAGCAGGCGTTCCCGCGCCGCGAGGTGGTCGATCGAGTGCTCGAGCATCTCGAGTCCGTCGGCGGCGACGGCGCCGCGACCCAAGAGCTGATGGCGCAGGTCAACCTTGGCAAGGGCCGGATCGAGGGGTTGTTGAAGGTGTTGGACGTCGAGGGCGCTGTCGGGCGTGTCGGCACCCGCTGGATCGCGCAGCCGGGGGCCTCTTGGAGCTACGACACCGAGCGCTACGAGCGCATCACCGAGCTGCGGCGACGCGAGCAGGCGGCGATGGCTGCGTTCGGTTCCGACGGGCGTTGCCTGATGCGGGCGCTGCAGGAGGAGTTGGACGATGGTTCGGTTGGGGCCGCTGCTCAGGATTGTGGGCGCTGCTCGGTCTGCGCCGGCCCGAGGTTCGACGGCCCGCTGGATCCGGTCCTCGTGCGCGACGGCGCGCTGCATCTGCGATCGCGGCCGGTGGTGCTCGAGGTCAAGAAGATGGCGCCCGACGCCGACGGCCGGATGAAGAAGGTGCCCGAGGAGGTGCGTGCCGAAGAGGGGCGTGCGCTCGCGCGGCTGGGGGATGGCGGCTGGGATCCACTCGTGCAGCGCGGGCGAGCGGGTGGACGCTTTGACGATGACTTGGTCGCCGCCGCTGCGGAGTCCGTGCGGAGTTGGGGTGCGCCGGTGCGCTGGGTAACCGCTGTGCCGTCGCTGCGCTCAGGTCCGCTCGTCCCGGAGTTCGCGCAGCGGCTGGCGGCGGCGCTCGGGCTGCCGTTCGCGCCGGTGCTGCAACGGGTAAGCGACGGGCCACCGCAGCGCGAGATGGCCAACGCGCCCCAGCAGGTCGCCAACGTGCGCGGTGCCTTCGCGGTCAGCGGCGCTGTGCACCCTGAGCCGGTGCTGCTCGTCGACGACATCCGCTTCAGCGGCTGGACGCTGGCGATGGTGGCCGGCCAGCTGCGGCAGAAGGGCGCTGGCCCGGTCTTTCCGTTCGCGCTGGCGACAGCGTTCTAAGGGCACCGAAGTTCAGCTGCGGCCACGGCCCGACAAGGGGGTACCGGAACCGTGGCCGCAGCGCGATGGTCCGGGAACAGGAGCCTTTGGTCACTACCGCAACGGTGGGAACTGGGTCATCAGTGTCCGCATGCGGGTGTCAGGCGCCGGCATTGGCTGATCGGCCAGGGCAGTGACGGGCTCCAGGCCGCGCAGGGCGCCAGTGGTCAGGACGGCGTCAGCGGCGCCGAGTTCGGTCAGGTCGAGCTGACGCTCGGCGGTCGGGATGCCCAAGTCCTCCGCCCACGCCAGCGCACGTGCCCTGGTCACGCCCGGCAAGATCCGCCCGTCCAGCGGTGGCGTCACGAGCGTGCCATCGATCCACGCCAGAACGTTGGCCCGCGTCGTCTCCAACACGCCGCCGTCAAGGTCGACGAGCAAGGGGACGGCACCGATGCCCGTCGCGCGATCATCGAGCGCGTCGATCAGTTGCCGGTCACGCCACTTGCGATCGCCGAGCCCGCCGGGCACGACGACGGGGGCCAGGCGCTGTGTCCCGTCACCGGGCGCCGGCAGCGGCGCGACCTGCAGGCCGATCTCACCGCTGGGATCGAGCAAGACGCGCAAGCGGCACGGGCCGCCCTGCTCGAGCGCCGTGTGGCGGACGAGCGCTGCGAGCGCGTCCGGCAACGTCACGCCGTAGAGCGCCGCTGCGGCGTCTGCCAGCCGCGCCAGGTGCGCCTCCATCGCCACCGCCTGCCCGTCGAGCACCAGGATGGTTTCGAGCACACCGGCGACCGGATCGGGACGCGGGACGGGATGGGCGCCGAGGCGCGGGGGGATGAGCGAGGAGTCCGCCGCCACCACGGCGCCGCCGTTCATCCTGGCCTCGAGTTCACCGCCGATCGCCGCCAGCAGCGGCCTGGCCTTGGCCAGCGCCTCGGCGGCCTCGGCGGCAGGGTCGGAGTCGGCGACGACGCCGCCGCCGACGTCCAGCCAAGCATGGCCATCAACAAGCTCGAACGTCCTGATCGCCACGCTCAGCTCGAGGCCCGCGGCCGGGCTTGCGAAGCCGATCGCACCGCAGAACGCCTGCCGTGCGGTGCTCTCCAACGTGCTGATGACGTCCATCGCCGCGAGCTTCGGCGCGCCAGTGACCGAGCCCGGTGGAAACAGCGCCGCGACCAGCGCACCATCACCTACATCTTGGCGCCGGCGGCCGCGAACCTCGCTGACTAGATGCCAGACGCCGGCGTGCGGCCGGACCTCTGCCAGTGCCGTTACCGCGATCGACCCTGGCTCGCTGATGCGGCCGAGGTCGTTGCGCATCAGGTCGACGATCATGATGTTCTCGGCGCGGTCCTTCGCCGCGCCGGCCAGTTCGGCACGCTGCGCCTCGGCCGCCGCCGCGTCCGCCGGTCGCGGTCGCGTGCCCTTGATCGGAGCCGTGCGGACAACGTCGTCCGTACGCGCCACGAACAGCTCCGGCGACAGGCTCGCCACGGCACCCCACGGCCCGGTCAGCCACGCTCCGCGATCCGGCGCCAGCGCCTCGATGCCCCGCGTGAACAGGTCGACGGCCTCGCCGTCGACGCTCGCGTGCAGTCGCAATGACAGGTTGGCCTGAAAGAGATCCCCGGCAGCGATCCGCTCGCGGCAGGCCTCCACCGCGCGCGCATGCGCGGCCGGCGACGGGCTTGCCCGCCACGGCCCGGACACCACCTGCCGCGGGCCGTCGACGCCCGCGGCCACCCGCGCCGACAGCTCCGCCAGGCGTTGCTCCAGCACGCCGGCCCGCGCGTCGCTCCACAGCGCCTCGAACCACCAGCGGCCGTCGGCGTCGCAGCGCAGCACATGGTCGTAGAAAGCGAGCATCGTCGCCGGCAACTGCTCGCCGGCCGGTGCAGGAGGCGGCGGCCCGAGCGTCTCCAGCCGACGGCCCAGGCCGTAGCTCAGCGCCCCGAACCAGCCGCCGCCGACAAAGCCCGCCGGCAGCTCACCGCGCAGGGGTGGCTGCTCGTCGAGCAGCGCGAAGGGATCCTCGCGCTCCGGGTCGGCGATGCGCACCGGCTCACCACCGGCCAACGCCGCCGCGCCGGCCCAGCGACCGACCAGCGCGAACGGCCGGGCGTCTTCGCGCATCAGCAGCCCCGCGTGCGCTGCCCGAACGTCGCCGTCCAGCGCGACACGCACCGCGCGGACCGCATCCCGGTGCGCATCCGTTGCGGGGTCTGGCCTCGTGGAGGCGCCTGCGGCGGCGGGGGTGGACAAGGGTTGCATCCCCATCATTGTCGCGCGCGGCGTCTGCCGGCCGACGTTAGAGTCGCCAGATGGCCACTGATGCCACGCCGGCGCGCGGGCGGCCCAGGAGCGCGGAGGCCGATCAGGCCATCTTCGCTGCGACGCGCCGGTTGCTCGACGAGGCGGGCTACCACGGGCTGACGGTCGAGGGCGTGGCGGCGGAGGCCGGGGTGGCCAAGACCACCATCTACCGGCGCTATGCCAACAAGGCGCTGCTCGTGCTCGATGCGATGGACCAGTCGTCGCGTGATGCGCCGGTCGCGCTGCCCGACACCGGGACGTTTCGCGGTGACCTGCTCGCGATGGCCTATCTCGTGCGGGAGGAGATCGCGCCGAGCTCGCCGTCGTCGGTCGGGGCCGCGCTCCTCGGCGAGGCCAGCCAGGACGTCATCGTCGCCGAGCGGCTGCGCGACTTCGCCGACTTCCGCTTCGACCAGGGCCGGCCGGTCTATGACCGTGCGAAGGCACGCAACGAGCTGCGCGAGGATGCCGACTGGCGCGTCGTTGCAGAGCTCCTTGCCGGCTGGATCTTCCACGCCTCGATCGTCAGCCGCCGCCCGCCCGATGACGCGGGGCTCGCGCACGCGGTCGAGCTCGTGGTCTGCGGTCTGCAGCCGCGCTGAGCGCCGTTTGGCATCCTCCGACCGATGTCGCCCCGCGCCCTCCTGCTGGCCGCAGTCGTTGCGGCCGCGACCCTCGTCGCCTGCGGCAGCGATGGTGATGGCGCCGGAGCGAACGCGAACACTGGACCCGCCGCCGGGGCCACGACCGTGGCGACGCCCGCCGCCGCCAACCGTGGCGTCAAGCTCGTCAAGGTCGGCAGCTTCGACCAGCCGCTCTACGTCACCGCGCCCCCGGCCGACAAGCGGCGGATCTTCGTCGTCGGCCAAGCCGGGGAGATCGACGTTGTCCGCGCCGGCCGCAAGCTCCCGACGCCGTTCCTCGACATCCGCAGCCAGGTGACGGCTGGTGGGGAGCAAGGGCTGCTCGGCCTCGCTTTCGCGCCCGACTATGCGCGTTCTGGGTTGTTCTACGTCTACTTCACCGGCAAGGACACCAAGGAGCACCTGGTCGAGTTCCATCGGAAGTCCGACGACCTCGCCGACCCTGCCAGCGCTCGCACCGTCTTCGTCCACAACGATCCCGAGCCCAACCACAACGGCGGCCAACTCGTCTTCGGCCCCGACGGCTTCCTGTACGTCGGCACCGGCGACGGCGGGGGCGGCAACGACCAGCACGGCGCGCGTGGCAACGCGCAGAACCTCGGCTCCCCGCTGGGCAAGATCCTGCGGATCGATCCGCGCGCCGATGGCGGCAAGCCGTTCACCGCGCCGTCGAGCAACCCCTTCATCAACCGCGCCGGCGCGCTGCCAGAGATCTACGCCTACGGTCTGCGCAACCCCTGGCGCTTCTCGTTTGACCGTGCCAACGGCGACCTCGTCATCGGCGACGTCGGCCAGGACGCCGTCGAGGAGATCGACTTCGCCCGCAAGGGCACCGCGCGCGGCGCCAACTTCGGCTGGCGCCCCTACGAGGGGCGCCACCGCAACTTCAACGAGCCGGCGCCCGGCGCGAAGTTCCCCGTCATCACCAAGAGCCACGACGACGGCTGGTGCTCGATCACCGGCGGCTACGTCGTGCGCGACCGCGCCGTCTCGGGCCTCTACGGCCGCTACGTCTACGGCGATTACTGCAAGGGCCAGTTGCGCAGCGCCCGTCTCTCCGGCGGCAAGGCCAGCGGCGACCAAGCGATCCCCGGCCTGCCCACCATCAGCGGCCTGGACTCCTTCGGGCAGGACGCCGCCGGCCGCGTCTACGTCGTCTCCCAGGGCGGCGCGGTCTACCGGTTCGCTGCGCGCTGACGGCGCGCCTGGGCCCGCGCGCGCCAAGGCGTGACGCTTCCCGGCATCGCCGCCGCCCGCAGCGGTTGGCACAACGCGTCGAACGCCGCCTCGAGGTCGCGGGCGATCGTCACCACGTCGTCGACGACCTCGGCGTCGGCCGCCAGCCCGAGCTGCAGCCGCCCGGCGTAGGAGACCGCGCCGATCGTCAGCGCATGGCCGTGCAGCAGCGGGACCATGGGATGGACGCTGCGCAGCGGCCGGCCGAGCAGCGACAGCTCCAGCGGCGGGCCCGGGACGTTGGAGACGACGAGCGTGAACGGCACCGCGCGCAGCGCCGAGCGCGCGACCAGCCGCCGCCCCGGACCGGGCAGCGCGTCGGCCGCGCGGCCGAGCGCCTCCAGCAGGCCGGCATCGCCACCCGCCTTGGCCGCGGCCGTCCGTGCGCGGATGAGCTTCAGTACGCGCTCGACGTCGGGCTCACCGACCGGCAGCTCGACACCGATGAACGAGATGCGATTGCCCAACGCGGGGTCCTCGCCGGCGCGGACGCTCACCGGCACGAGCGCGCGGATTGCCTCTGTCGCCTCACCCCGCCGCCGCAGGGCGCCGCGCAAGGCGATCGCCACCGCCGCAAGCAGCATGTCGTTGATCGTCGCACCGCGGCCCCGTCCCGCCTCGCGCACGGCCGCGAAGGACACGTCGGCGTACGCCACGGCCCGGCGTGGGGTCAGCGAGCGCTCCAGGCTCGTCGGCGCCGCAGGCCGCGCCAGGCTGTCGAGCGCGCGAGCGGCGTCACCGAGGACGGTGGTGGCGCGATCTGCGGAAGCGGCGGCGGCATCGGGCGCGGCCTCGCTCCACAACGCGCCCGCCACCTCTCGCACGGCCGCGCCCGCGGCGCGGGCCCGCGTCCCGATGGTGGCGCGTAGCGCCTCGCCGGCGCCCGGAGCGGCCGACGGAATCCAGGCGTCGGTCGCGGCGCTCTCGTGCTCCGGGCCGAAGAGCAGACGGGCGACCGCGATCGCTGCCACGCCGTCGACCAGCGCGTGGTGGGCCTGGCCGACGATGGCGAACCCGCGCGTGCCGCCGTCCTCGCCCTCGGCCAGCCCGTCGACGAGGTACATCCGCCACAGCGGGCGGTCCTCCGGCAGCGGTTGGGACAGCAGCGCTCCCGCGACCGCGCGCAGCTCCGCCGCCCCTCCCGGCGCCGCCAGCCCCACCCCGAAGACGTGGCGGGCGACGTCAAAGCCCGGGTCATCAGCCCAGAACGGCCCGCCGAGCGCCGGGCGCACCAGCCGGCGGCGAAAGCGCGGGACGGCGTGCAGCCGCGCGTCGAGATGACGGCGGAAGGCCGCGACGGTCGGTGGACCCTTCGCCTGCGCGACCCCGACCCCTCCGAACCGCAAGGTCCAGCCGACGTGCAGGGGCGCCTGCGGCGTCTCGAGATCCAGGAAGGCCAGGTCCAGCGCGGTGGGGCGGTCCACGAAGAGCGCATCCTCTCGCACAAACGTCCAGGCGTGCGAGCCCAGGCCTCAAGATTGTTCGGGCCTTGCCGCTTAAAGGCGAGAGGCGCCCCCTCGGGGACGCCTCGAACAAGCAACTCGCCGTGTAGGAACTTAGTTCTTGTAACCCACGGTGCACCCCCAAAGACGTTCGCGCTGCGCACCACCGCAGCGACTTGCGGACGGACGGATATCAGTACGACGACGGCGCCCCGCCTGCCAGCAGCGGCGCCGTTTCGTCATGACGGGGCCAGTTTCTGCCCCAAACGTCCATCGCGCCATCCCCAGAAATGGGGATCGGACATGTCTATGGACGGATGTCCTATCCGATCGGGTTTATGTGCCCTTGGCGCCCAAACCTGCGATATGCAGGGCTTTTGGACGTTTCAGCGCCGGTCGGCGTCTGAAAGGTGACCGTGGACGATCAGGCAGCCTGCGGGAGCGCGTAGCCCCGCACACGGGCATCGAAGTCGAGCTCGCGCTCGAAATCGGCGTCCGTGGTGTGCTGGAACTGCAGCCCGCTGCGCTCGACGATGCGGATGAACGTCTCGACCAGATCACCATCGAGCTGGGCGCCGGAGACGCGGCGCAGCTCGGCGATCGCCTCGGCCTGGGAGACCGGATCGCGGTAGGAGTCGCGGGCGGTCATCACGTCGTAGGTGTCGGCGATCGAGATCATCTTCGACAGCAGAGGGATCTTCTCGCCAGTAAGGCCGCGGGGATAGCCGCGGCCGTCGATGCGCTCGTGGTGGGCGAGGATGATCTCCGCCACCGGTCCATAGCCGTTGATGCGGCGCACGAGCCGCGCGCCCTGGTACGGATGGGTGCGGACGATCTTCCAGTCGTCGTCGTCGAGCTTGCGGTTGGCGAGCAGGATGCGGTCCGGGAAGGCGAACTTCCCGATGTCGTGCAGCAGGCCGGCGGTGTGGACGAGCTCCTGCTCGGCGGGCGTGCAGCCGACGTCCTCGGCGATGGCGCGGGCGTAGCGCGCGACGGCGGCGCTGTGGCGGGCCGTCATGCGATCGCGCAGTGACAGTGTCTGGACCAGCGCGGCCAGGACGCCGACCTGCAGCGAGGCGAGTTGCGTGGAGCGCGCCTCGAGCTGCTCGGCGCGATCCTGGGAGAGCAGCAGCTCCCGCGTCAGGATCTGGAAGAGGAAGAGGGCGATGAGGACCGCGACGAGAGCCGGAAGGCCGACGGTCTGGTAGGTCGCGGCGCTGATGACCGTCAGGGCGCCGGCGAGCGCCTCAGAGGGCATCAGCGGGACGAGGATCGTTCGCACCGAGCGGCCGAGCGGCACGCCGTCGGTCCAGACGTGCGGGACGGCGATCAGCAGGAAGTTCAGGAGGTTGACGCCGGCGAAGACGGCCGCGACGCCAAGGGCCTGGTTGACGCCGTCGCCGCCATCGACATGCAGGGCGCGGGCGGCGAGGCCGCCGGCCAACGGGAAGACCGAGAACGTGCTGGCGTTGGAGAGGAGCGCCGCCGGCTTGTCGCGCAGGCGATGCGCATCGGTGGCGACGGTCAGCAGGCCGATCGCCACGGCGGGCGCCGGTCCGAGGACGACCATCGCAAGGACGAGGGCGATGAACGACCCGGTGAGGCGCATGCTCGCGGTCTCGATCGCCATCGCGTCGGAGGCGATCGCGAGCGCCGCGAGGAGGACGACGAGCCCGGCCGGATCCCAGTCTGAGGCACGGGAAGTCACCACGGCACCGGCAAGCGATGCCGCGAGGAGCAGTCCGTGCATCACGACGAGGGTCCTACGGCCCATTACGCCCCGCTTATCGGCCCATTTGGCTAAATCCTTAGTCAGAGCCGCACCGCGTCGCGGCCGGGCGGGCCTTTACATTGGGCACGTGTCGCCGGTAAGGAGATCACTACGCGTGCGCGGGTTCCCGGCGCTTGCGACGTCGTACGCGATCAATGAGCTGGGCGACAACCTGGGCGTCATCGCCCTGGCGATCCTGGTCCTTGATCGGACCGGATCGGCCCTGGCGGTGACCGCGCTGTTCGTGGCCGGCAAGTTCGTGCCGGCTTTCGTCGCCCCGGCGCTGACCGCCGGCCTCGACCACCTGCCGGTCAGCCGCGTGCTCCCGGCGCTCTATGCGCTGGAGGCGGGCGCGTTTGCCGGCCTCGCGGCGATCTCCGGCGCCTTTTGGT
>CAWIJS010000019.1:0-184943 GCA_963836485.1 uncultured Conexibacteraceae bacterium
GCCGCGGTCGCCCAGGAGGCCGCTGCGACGCCGTCGGCCGGCCGCACGCTGATCGCGATGTCGGGCGGGGTCGACAGCACGGTCGCCGCCGTCCTGCTCGCCGCCACCCACGACGAGGTCGTCGCCGTCACGCTGGAGCTCTGGCGCGACCCCGAGAACGACGCCGAGGCCTCCTGCTGCTCGGCCAGCGCCGTGCGCTCGGCGCGGGCGATCGCCCACCGCATGGGCCTCCCGCACTTCACGCTGGATCTGCGCGCCGGCTTCCGCGCCGGCGTCGTCGACCCGTGGCTGGCCGAGCACGCCGAGGGCCTGACGCCCAACCCGTGCGTGCGCTGCAACGGCGAGGTCCGCCTCGACGCGATGGTCGACTTCGCCGATCGTCTCGGCGCCGCCACGCTGGCCACCGGCCACTACGCGCGCCGTGCGCCCGACGGCCTGCTGCGCGCCGCCGCCGACGACGCCAAGGACCAGACCTACATGTTGGCCGCGCTGAGCCGCGCGACGCTGCAGCGGCTGCGCTTCCCGCTCGGGGAGCTGACCAAGCCCGAGGTTCGCGCGCTCGCGCGCGAGCACGACCTGCCGGTCGCAAGCAAGCCCGACTCCCAGGACCTCTGCTTCCTGGCGGGCACCGGCCGCGAGCGCTTCCTGGCCCGCCACGGTGGCCTGCGCGAGCGCCCGGGCGCGATCGTCGACCGCGCCGGCCGCGAGCTCGGCCGCCACCGCGGCCACTTCCACTACACGGTGGGCCAGCGCCGCGGCCTGGAGGTCGCGGCCACCGAGCCGCTCTACGTGTTGCAGACCGACGCGCGCTCCAACACCGTGACCGTCGGCCCGAAGACGGCGCTCGACGTCGACCGCGTCGCGCTGCGCGGCGTGCGCCTGCACCGCGACGCGCACCGAGGTCGACGGCGTCCGTCTGCGCTACCACGCGAAGATCCTGCCCTGCCGTCTCGCAGGACGACGGCACCGTGCTGTTGTCGGAGCCGTTCTCGGCCCCCGCACCGGGCCAGACGGCCGTGCTGCTGGCGGGGGATGTCGTCATCGGATGTGCGACGATCGCAGCGTGACGTCTGACGAGATCCGCGAGTCCTTCCTGTCGTACTTCGAGCAGCGCGACCACAAGCGCTTGGCGAGCGCATCGCTGGTGCCTGCCTCCTACGATCCGTCGGTCCTGCTGACCACCGCGGGCATGCACCCGCTCAAGCCGTACTTCCAGGGCCTCGAGGCGCCGCCGCACCATCGGCTGACGAGCTGCCAGAAGTGCTTTCGCACGCCGGACATCGACGTCGTCGGCACGACGACGCGCCACCTCACGTTCTTCGAGATGCTCGGCAACTTCTCGCTCGGCGACTACTTCAAGGAGGGCGCCGCCGAGTTCGCCTGGGAGATGTCGCTCAACGGCTTCGGCTTTGACCCCGAGCGCATCTGGGTGACGGTCTTCGAGGGCGATGAGGAGCTCGGCCTCGGCCCCGACGAGGAGGCGATCGCGGTCTGGGAGAAGATCGGCGTCCCGCGCGAGCGCATCGTCCTGTGCCCGCGCTCGGAGAACTTCTGGCAGGCCGGGGAGACCGGTCCGTGCGGCCCGTGCTCGGAGCTCTACTACGACCGTGGCCTGGAGTGGGGCACCGAGGACGACCTGCCCGGCGGCGAGAACGAGCGCTTCCTGGAGTACTGGAACCTGGTGTTCATGCAGTACAACCAGGACCCGGTCGGGACGCTTGACGCCGCTGCCCAACCAGAACATCGACACCGGCCTGGGCCTCAACCGCATGGCCTTGATCCAGCAGGGCGTCGACTCGATCTTCGACACCGACCAGTTCGTCCCGCTGATGGA
This sequence comes from uncultured Conexibacteraceae bacterium, assembly GCA_963836485.1. Taxonomy (GTDB): domain Bacteria; phylum Actinomycetota; class Thermoleophilia; order Solirubrobacterales; family Solirubrobacteraceae; genus Baekduia. Next base: position 1,835 of record CAWIJS010000019.1, read on the forward strand.
GCTGGGGCGGTCGCTGGCCGGACGACTCGAGATCGACGAGCGCGCGCTGCGCATCCTCGCCGACCACTCGCGCGGCATGACCTTCATGATCGCCGACGGCGTCGTGCCCTCCAACGAGGATCGCGGCTACGTCCTGCGCCGGCTGATGCGCCGCGCGATCGCCCAAGGCCATCGCCTTGGCTTCGAGGGCGAGTTTCTGCCCAAGTACGTCGACGTCGTGATGGCGACGATGGGCGCCGCCTACCCGGAGCTCGCGCGCGAGCGCGAGGCGATCCTGCGTTGGGTCACGGCCGAGGAGCAGGGCTTCGGCCGCACGCTGGAGACCGGCCTGGCGATGCTCGACGAGCTGCTCGCGCGCGGTGAGGTCAGCGGCGAGGACGCCTTCAGGCTCCACGACACCTTCGGCTTCCCGATCGACCTCACGGTCGAGATCGCGGGTGAGCGCGAGGTCCCGGTCGACATCGCGCGACTTCGACGCGCGCATGGAGGAGCAGCGCCTGCGCTCCTCGGCGGGCGCGGGCACGCAGGAGCGCGTCGGGGCCAAGCAGGAGGTCATCCGCCAGCTGTCGGAGGAGCCGACGGAGTTCACCGGCTACGAGCACCTGGAGGAGCGCACGACGGTCGCCGGCGTGCTGGAGCAGGGCGGGCGCACGTTCGTGAAGCTGGCCAGCTCGCCGTTCTACGCCCAAGGCGGCGGGCAGGTCTCCGACGCGGGGGTCGTCGAGACCGAGGACGGCGCGTTCCGCGCGACGGTCAACGAGGTGCTGCGCTCAGGTGAAGACCAAGCGGTGGTCCTGGAGGGAGACGGTCCCACCCACCCCACGCTCAAGACGGGGGAGAAGGTCGTCGCGCGCGTCGACCGCGCCGCACGCCAGGCCACGCAGGCCAACCACACCGCCACGCACCTGCTGCATGCCGCGCTGCGCGAGGCGCTCGGCACCCACGTCCGCCAGGCCGGCTCCTACGTCGGGCCCGACAAGCTGCGCTTCGACTTCACCCATGGCACGCGGCTCTCGCCCGAGGAAGTCATGCAGGTCGAGGACCGCGTCAACGGCTGGATCCTGGCCAACGACCCCGTGCGCCCGATCACGACGACGCTCAAGGAGGCCCAGGAGCTCGGGGCGATGGCGCTCTTCGGCGAGAAGTACGGCGACGTCGTGCGGATGGTGCAGATCGGCGGCGGCGAGTACTCCCGCGAGCTCTGCGGCGGCACCCACGTGCGCTCGACGGCCGAGATCGGCGTCTTTCGGATCGTCAGCGAGGGATCGAGCGCCTCCAACGTGCGCCGGATCGAGGCGGTCACCGGCCCGGAGGCCGTGACGCTGCTGCGCTCCCACGACGCGCTGATTCGCGAGGCGGCGGGCGAGTTGCGCACGTCGCCCGAGCAGGTGCCGGCCAAGGTCGCCGACCTCCAGGCGCAGCTCAAGGCCGCGGCGAAGGCGCACTCGTTCGGCTCCAACGGCGCTGTCGACGTCGATGCGCTGGCCGGTCAGGCCGACGAGCTGTCAGGTGTTCGTGTGTTGACCTCGACGGTTGCGGTGCCCGACGCCAAGGCGCTGCTCGACGCCACCGACCGCATCAAGAACGTGCTCGGTGACGCGGCGATCGTCCTCGGCGCCGTCACCGACGGCAAGGTCGCGCTGATCGCCTCGGTCGCGCCGTCGCTCGTCGAGCGTGGGATCAAGGCCGGCGAGCTCGTCAAGGTCGCGGCGCAGGTCGTCGGCGGCGGGGGCGGAGGGCGCGACACGATGGCCCAGGCCGGCGGGCGCGATCCCGAGAAGCTCGACGATGCCCTCGCGGCCGCCCGCGCGCACATCGAAAACGCGTTGGCTTCGTGAGACACCGTCCGCAGTTGCTGATTCTCTAGCCTCATGCGCGTGCTGGCGCTGGACTACGGCTCGGCCCGGTGCGGCGTTGCCGTGAGCGACCCTACGGGGACGCTGGCGACGCCCATCGACCACATCGAACGACCGGGGACCCGCAAGGGCCTGGTCCGCGTCGCCGATCTCGCCCGCGAGCGCGAGGTGGCGCGGATCGTCGTCGGCCTGCCGCTCGGCCTGTCGGGCCGCGACACCGACCAGACACGCGAGACGCGCGAGTGGGCCGACCGGCTGCGGGAGCGCGTCAAGCCGATTCCGGTCGAGCTCTACGACGAGCGCTTCACGACCGCGATCGCGGCGAAGTCCGGCGATACGCGCACCAGCGAGGACTCGCGTGCGGCCGCCGTGCTGCTCGAAGACTGGCTGGCGCTGCACGGAGGGGAGCTAACGTGACGCCGCTGTTCGGAGGCAACAAGGGGGATGGGGGTGCCGCCGAGCGCGCGCGCAGCGCCGCCGAGCGTGAGGCGGCGCGGCTGGAGCGCGAGCGCCGGCGCGCAGAGCGCGAGGGGCGCACGCCGCCGCCCGACTCCCAGCCCGAGCCGGCCGCGGTCGAGCCGGAGCCCGTCGTGTTCGAGCCGGAGCCCGAGCCCGAGCCCGAGGTCTACGAGCCAGAGCCCGTCGCCTACGAGCCTGAACCAGAGCCGGTCTACGACCTGCCGGCCGAACCCGCCTACGAGGGCGCGTTCGAGCCCGTCGCCGAGCCGGCGTGGGAACCCGAGCCCGAGCCGGTCACCGTCCCCCCCGAGCCCTTCGAGCCCGACCACCGGACCGAGTTGCACCCACAGGTGGAGGCCCCGGCGGGCGTGAAGCGCGTCTCCGCGCCGTCGGTCGGAGACCTGCCACAGGTCGGCGGCCCCCGACCCACACCGCCCGGGCCCGTCCGTGGCCCGGCCGGCCGGCGCACGCGCCGTCGCGACCGGCCTGCCAAGCCCCCGCGCCAGCGTGGCCTCCCGCGCTCGCGGCGCGGCGCCCGGCGGCTGATCCCGCTGCTCTTCTTGGCGCTCGTCGTGGTGGCGGGGTGGTTCGCCTACCGCGTCTGGCAGCCCGGCCACGACGCCGGCGATGCCAAGCGCCCGATCGCCGTCGTGATCGCGCCCGGCGCCACCGCCGGCGAGATCGCCGACGAGCTCGCTAGCCAGGGCGTCATCGACTCCGCGTTCTTCTTCAACATTCGCTCGCGCATCTCGGGCAAGCGCGGTGACCTCAAGGCCGGGCGCTTCACGCTGCAGCGCGACATGAGCTACGCCGCCGCGCTGGATGCGCTGACGCAGAACCCGGCGGCGGCGCCGACGGTCAAGGTCACGATCCCCGAGGGCCGCTCGATCGCCGAGACCGCGGCGATCGTCCGCCAGACCGCGCTGAGCGGCAGCTACCTGAAGGCCGCGCACCGCAACCCGCGCGAGGTCAAGGGCTTCAAGAACTACGGCGTGCCACGCGGTACCCGCACGTTGGAGGGTTTCCTCTTCCCGGCGACCTACGAGCTCAAGCGCAAGTCCACCGCGCGCGACCTTGCCGCCCAGCAGCTGGCGACCTTCAAGCGCACCTTCGATCCGCTCGACCGCAAGGCCGCCCACCGCAAGAACCTCAGCGACTACGACGTGCTGGTCATCGCCTCGATGATCGAGCGTGAGGCGCAGATCGCCAAGGACCGCCGGCTGATCTCGGCCGTCATCTACAACCGCCTCAAGCAGCACATCCCGCTCGGCATCGACGCGACGCTGCGCTACCACCTCAACAACTGGTCGCGGCCGCTCAGGCAGTCCGAGCTGCAGCAGGACTCGGCCTTCAACACGCGCACCCGCCAGGGCCTGCCGCCGACGCCGATCGGGAGCCCCGGCCTCGCCTCGATCCAGGCGGCGCTGAACCCGGCCAAGGTCAACTACCTGTTCTACGTCGTCAAGCCCTGCGGCAACGGCGCGCACGCCTTCTCCTCGACCGACGCCCAGTTCACCAAGGACGTGCAGGCCTACAACCGCAGGCGCGCGCAGCTCGGCGGCAAGGACCCGTCGCACTGCTAGCGCCATGAAGCGCCTCGGGGTCCTGGGCTGGCCGGTCTCCCACAGCCGCTCGCCGCAGATGCACAACGCTGCGCTGGCCGAGCGTGGCCTCAAGGACTGGCACTACCAGCGGCTGCCGGTTCCGCCCGAGGTCTTCGAGGAGACGGTGCGCGGGCTTCCGGTCGCGGGCTTCGTTGGCGCCAACGTCACGATCCCGCACAAGGAGGCGGCGCTCGCGCTGGCTGACGAGGCCACCGACGCCGCCCGCGCGATCGGCGCAGCCAACACGCTGAGCTTCGCCGCCGACGGTGCCATCTCCGCCGCCAACACCGACGCGCCCGGGATCCTGGCGGCGCTCGCGGCGATTGACCGCGCGCCGGCCGGCCAGACCGCGCTGGTCCTCGGTGCCGGCGGCTCGGCGCACGGCGTCGCCTACGCGCTGCGCGAGGCCGGCGCGGCACGCGTCGCGGTATGGAACCGATCGCCTGAGCGGGCCGCCGCGCTGGCCGCCGACCTCGGCGTGGATGCCGTTCTTCGGCCGATCGCCGCCGACCTGTTGGTCAACTGCACGAGTGTCGGGCTGGCGGACGGGAACTTCAAGGATCTGCCGATCGACGCCGATGCGCTGGGCACATATGCAACCGTGGCGGACCTGGTCTACCGGGCCGGCGGCACCGAGCTGATCGCGACAGCGAGCAGCCACGGATGTGCCGTGGTCGATGGCCTCGAGGTCCTCGTCCGCCAGGGTGCGTTGAGCTTTGAGGCCTGGACCGGCCTCCAAGCGCCCATTGACGTGATGCGAGACAGCGCTCGCGGAGCGTTCCCCGACTCCCATGACCCCGGAACCAGCGACTCACCTGACCGCCGTGCCGCCGATCCCCGGCGCCCCGGTCGATGATGTCGTTGCCGGCGCTACCGTCGCGCCACCGTCGGTCGCAGCGCCCGCGGCACCCGCCGCGTCCAACGAACGTCCAGCGGACTGGAACGGCATCACGCCGCCCCGCCGCACCGGCGGCGGCAGTGCCCGCTTCCTGACCGACGTCATCGTCGAGCTCGGCTTCGTCGACCGTCCGCGCGTCGAGCAGGCTGTCGAGGCGGCGCGCGCGACCGGCACCACGCCCGAGGCCGTCCTGCTCGACCAGGGCGCGCTGTCGATGGAGAACCACGCCCGCGCGGTCGCTGAGCGCCACGGCCTCGACCATCTCGACCTGTCGGTCTTCCACATCGACATGTCGGCGGCGAACCTGATCGCTCCGCAGGCGGCCAAGCGCTACGAGGCCGTGCCGGTCTCCTTCGCCGGCGAGCGCGGCCTGCTGATCGCGATGGCGGATCCGGCCAACGTCCTGGCGGTCGATGACATCGCGCTGATGACCGGCTATGAGGTCCGCGTCGCGGTCGCCTCGCGCGAAGACATCGCGACGCTGATCTCGCGCCAGTCGCGCCTGGAGCACGTCGCGGCGACGGCCGAGATCGACCTCAGCAGCGACGAGGACGGCATCGGCGAGATCGTCGACCTGCGCGAGTCGGCCGACGACGCGCCGGTCATCAAACTCGTCAACCAGATCGTCGCCCAGGCCGCCGAGCAGGGCACCTCGGACATCCACTTCGAGCCCGAGGACGGCTCGATGCGTGTGCGCTTCCGCATCGACGGCGTGCTGGTCGAGACGATGACCGTGCCGCGGCGCATGGTCTCGGGCGTCGTGTCGCGCCTGAAGATCATGAGCGACCTCGACATCGCCGAGCGTCGCCTGCCCCAGGACGGCCGGGTCGGCCTCAGCCTCGACGGCCGCCACATCGACCTGCGTGTGGTGACGCTGCCGTCGGTCCACGGCGAGAACATCGTCATCCGCATCCTGGACAAGTCCAACGTCCAGTTCGACTTCGAGAAGCTCGGCATGGGCGAGGAAGACGCCGCGCGCTTTCAGAAGGCCTTCCACCAGGCCTACGGCGCCGTGCTCGTCACCGGCCCGACCGGCTCGGGCAAGTCCACGTCCTTGTACGCGGCGGTGGGCGAGCTCAACACGCCCGAGAAGAACATCATCACGATCGAGGATCCGGTCGAGTACCAGCTCGAGGGCGTCACCCAGGTCCAGGTCAACAAGAAGGCCGGCCTGACCTTCGCCAACGGCCTGCGCGCCATGATGCGCGCCGACCCCGACATCATCATGGTCGGCGAGATCCGCGACGCCGAGACGGCGAAGATCGCGATCGAGGCCGCGCTGACCGGCCACCTCGTGCTCTCCACGCTGCACACCAACGACGCGCCGACGTCGATCACGCGCCTGGTCGAGATGGGGATCGAGCCGTTCCTGGTGGCCTCGGCCGTCGACTGCGTGATCGCCCAGCGTCTCTGCCGCACGCTCTGCTCGCACTGCAAGCAGCGCACGATCATCTCCTCGGCCGTGCTGCTCGATCACGGCTTTCGCTCGCACGTCGACATCGAGGCCTACGACCCCAAGGGCTGCTCGCGCTGTGGCGGATCGGGCTACAAGGGCCGGATCGGCCTCTACGAGGTCATGACGATCACCGACGAGATCCGCCGCCTGGCGATCGAGCGCGCCCCGGCCGACCGCATCGCGGAGGTCGCGATGCGCGACGGCATGCGCCGCCTGCGCGACGACGGCCTGGAGAAGGTCCGCCAGGGCCGGACCTCGATCGCCGAGGTCTCGCGCGTGACCGGCACGGGCTGAACGGGCGCCGACGCCCGTCCACTGCGACCCACCCGGCTCAAGAACGGTGGTCCAGAGGTCGACCATCGTGGCGATGCGGATCGATTTCGCCCAGCTCCTCCTCGACGTCCTCGAGCGTCGTGCCTCCGACTTGCACATCACGGCGGGATCACATCCGATGATCCGTGTCCGTGGTCGCCTGACGTCGCTGGAGGACTATCCGGTCCTCGACCCGACGGACACCCGCGAGATCATCTACGGGATCCTCAGCAACGATCAGCGCCAGCGGCTTGAGACCGACTGGCAGCTCGACTTCGCTTACGCGATCCCCGGCACGGCGCGCTTCCGCGTCAACGCCTACATGCAGCGTTCGGCGATGGCCGCGGCGTTCCGCCTGATCCCGTCGGTCATCACCAAGATCGACGACCTCGGCCTGCCGCCCGTCGTCCACGACTACTGCAAGAAGCCGCGCGGCCTGGTGCTCGTCACCGGCCCGACGGGCTCGGGCAAGTCCACCTCGCTGGCGGCGATGATCGACGAGATCAACGACACGCGCGAGGAGCACATCCTCACGATCGAGGACCCGATCGAGTTCCTGCACTCCCACAAGAAGTGCATGGTCAACCAGCGGGAGCTGGGCTCCGACGCTCAGGGCTTCGGCCTCGCCCTGAAGGGCGCGCTGCGTCAGGACCCCGACGTCATCCTCGTCGGCGAAATGAGGGACCTGGAGACGATCTCCACCGCGCTGACCGCGGCGGAGACCGGCCACCTGGTCTTCGCGACGCTCCACACCCAAAGCGCGCCGCAGACGGTCGACCGCATCATCGACGTCTTCCCGAGCCATCAGCAGGATCAGGTCCGCACGCAGCTGTCTGTCGCCCTGCAGGGCGTCATGACCCAGACGTTGATCCCGTCGGCCGACGGCGCCTCGCGCGTCGTGGCCTGTGAGACGTTGGTCCCGACCCCCGCGGTCCGCAACCTGATCCGCGAGGGCAAGACCCACCAGATCCTCTCGGCGATGCAGACCGGCGGTGGCGTCGGCATGCAGACCCTGGACACCGCGCTCGCCGCGCTCGTCCGCGCCGGGCGCATCACCCAGCGCCAGGCCGAACAGCGGTCCTCCACGCCGGAGGAGCTCAAGCGGCTCTCCAGCGGCATCGGCGGATTGCAGGCGGCATAGCGCATGTCCACCTACGTCTTCAAGGCGATGGACCTCACGGGCGCGAAGGCGACCGGAGAGGTGGAGGCCGAGAGCAAGCAGGTCGTCTCCGACCAGCTCAAGCAGCGTGGGCTGATCGTCCTCGACATCGCCGACAAGCACGCTTCCAAAGAGCTGGCGATCCCGTTCTTCAATCGGATCAAGCCCGCCGACCTGACGATCATGACCCGCCAGCTGGCGACGATGGTCAACAGCGGCATGACGATCCTGCGCGCGCTCTATGTGCTCGAGGCACAGACCGAGAACGACAAGCTGGTCGAGGCCATCTCGCTCGTCCGCAAGGACGTCGAGGCCGGCCTGCCGCTGTCTGACGCGCTGGAGCGTCACCCCAAGGTTTTCAACCAGTTGTTTGTCGCCATGACCCGCGCCGGCGAGACCGGCGGCGTCCTGGACTCCGCGCTGATGCGCGTCGCCGACCAGCTGGAGGCGGCCGACTCGCTGCGCCGCCAGGTCAAGGCTGCGATGGCCTACCCGATCGTCGTCATGGTCTTCGCCTTCAGCGTGCTGATCGCGCTGGTCGTCTTCCTCGTGCCGGTCTTCGTCGGCACGTTCAAGCAGTTCGGCGGCGACCTCCCGACGATCACCAAGTTCACCGTCGGGCTCTCCAACGCGATCACCGGATATTGGTACGCCTTCATCATCGGTGGCTTTGCGACGAGCTGGGCCTTCAAGAAGTGGAAGGCGACCGACGGCGGCCGCAAGCTCTGGGACACCTTCAAGCTGCGCATCCCGATGAAGATCGGCGACATCGTGCAGAAGATCGCGCTGGCTCGCTGGTCGCGCACGCTCTCGGCACTCGTCAGCGCCGGCGTGCCGTTGATGTCCGCGTTGGAGATCACCGGCCAGACCGCGGGCAACTGGTGCGTCGAGAAGGCGATGGCCGACGTGATCGACAGCGTCCGCCAGGGCGGCACGATCGCCGAGCCGCTCAAGAACGCTCCGGTCTTCCCGGGCATGGTGTCGCACATGATCGGCGTCGGTGAAGAGACCGGCGCCATGGACACCATGTTGTCCAAGATCGCGGACTTCTACGAGGACCAGGTCGGCGCCGCTGTCAAGCAGCTGGCCTCGATCCTCGAGCCGGTGATGATCGTCCTGGTCGGCGGCATGGTGGGCTTCATCGTCATCTCCATGTACATGCCGCTCTTCAAGGTCTACGACGCGATCAAGTAACGCCCTTACGGGCAGGGAGGCGCGCGCAGCGCGCCGGCAGCAACGACGACGGGCGCCTGGGAGGGCGCCCGTCGTCGTTGGTGGCGAGGCCTTTCTGTCTCAGCCCGTAGCTGCATAAGATCTTACGACATTATAACTTATCCTGCGATAAGATCACATGTGTGTTCTTCAACCGCGTCGACGAGCTGGCTGCGTTCAGCGACAACTGGACCGCGGACGCCGCCCGGTTCTTCGTCGTCTGGGGGCGCCGGCGCGTCGGCAAAACCGAGCTGCTGACGCACTTCAGCGCCGACAAGCGGGCGCTGTACTTCGAGGCCACCGAGGGCGTGCTCGCCGATCAGCTTGCCGATCTGAGCGCCGAGCTGGCCCGGGTCTCGGGCAACGAGCTGCTGCGGGCGCAGCCTGCCACCTCCTGGGACACGGCCCTCGTGGCCATCGAGCAGTTTGTTGGCTCGGAGCGCACGATCGTGATTCTCGACGAGTTTCAGTACCTGGCCGCCCAGGACCCCGGGCTGGGCTCCACGATCAACCGTTGGTGGCGGACGACCGGGCGCAACCTGCCGATCGTGCTGGTGCTTGCCGGCAGCGAGGTCGGCTTCTTCGAACGCGAGGTGCTGGCCGGCCCGATGTACGGTCGGCGTACCGGCCAGCTGCAGCTGCTGCCGTTCTCCTACCGCGACGCGGCACGTTTTCACCCCGGCTACTCCCCGGAGGACCGGATACGCGCCTACGCTGTGTGCGGTGGCATGCCGTATTACTTGGAGCGCTTCACCGACGACCTGCCGCTCCGCGAGCACATCCTGCGCCACGCCCTCTATCGCGACGGGTTCCTCTTCGAGGAAGCCGACCTGCTGCTGCGCCAGGAGCTGCCCGACCCGCGCAACTACATCGCCGTGCTGCGCGCGATCGCCCAAGGTCAGACCCAGAACTCCAAGATCGCCAACCGCACCGGCCTGGACGACTCGCAGGTCTCGCAGACCGTCAGGACCTTGGCGCGGATGCAGCTCGTGCGCGTGAACCGTCCCGTCACCGCCAGCGAGCGCTCGAAGAAGACGAGCTACATGATCGTCGACGGCTTCTTGAACTTCTATTTCCGCTTCGTCGATCCGGCCAAATCGCGGCTGCGCTCGCGTGCTGACGCCGAGCGCTACGTCGACGAGGTCGTGATGTCCCAGCTCGATCACTTCGTCTCCACGCCGGCCTTCGAGCTCCTGTGTCAGGAGTACGTGGGAGAGCAGGAGGAAGCTGCGGCCGTCGGCGCGTGGTGGGGTCCGGTCCCCACCGGAGAGGGACGCAAGACCCGCTCGCAGGAGATCGATGTTGTCGCAGTGGACCACGACGCCACCGTGATCGCGACGGGGAGCTGCAAGTGGACGACGGGCAAACTGGACTTCGGCGAGGAGACCCTGCTCCGCCAGGTCGAGCCCTTCATCCCTGGCGCCGAGGACGTCGCACGCCGCTACTTCTTCTCACGTTCAGGCTTCACCGACCAGCTGCGCAAGCTCGCTGAGACAGACACCGAGCGTTACCGCCTGGTCACGCCCGAAGACATCTATCGCTAGCGGCGGGCCGGCGCGGTGCTGCTCCGGCGGCCATCTTGCGAGACTGCCGGGCGTGCGTCGGCCGATCGGCATTCTCGCGGGCAGTGCCGCGACTCTGGGGGCGGTCTTCGCGCTGACGGCGTGTGGTCAGACCGACGACACGCTGAACTTCGGCAGCTTCACCGATTGCGCGAAGGTCGGGCGGCCGGTCGTGACCGACGACCCGGCCGGCGACCAGCGCACGAGTAAGGGCGTCAAGGCCAGCTCCGAGCCCAAGGGCGACCTGCTGCGCCTGCGCGTGGCCAAGAGCCCGACCCAGTTGTGCGCGGAGTTCACCGCCGACGCCCCGATCCGGCCCTACGTTGCGTTCGTGCTGACGATGCGCCCGCAGGCGGCCGATACGCCGGTCGTGCAGCTGGAGGCCAGTGTCCTGGCCGGCCAGGCTCCGGAGGTGCTGCTCGACAGCACCGGCACCGGCCAGCACTTCCGCAAGATCAAGGCGACGGTCGGCATCAGCGGCCATCACCTCTCGATCCTCGTCGCGCGCGGGCCGTTTGACCAGCGCGGCGTCGGCGCGATCTTCCGCTCCTTCCGCTTCCAGGCCCGCAGCGCGGTTGCGGCGCAGGACGCGGGCCGGCTGACCGATTGCATGCCCGTCTGCGAATAGCGCACGGCTGCGCAATTGGTGCACGTTCGGTCCTCACGGCACTCGGAAACCTGTGCAAGAAGGATTGCCGGACCTCAGGTTGCTTGACAAGACGGCCGACCATCGTGTTGTGGAGCAGCAGCACGCAGACATCAGCGTTGCCCCGCGGTCCTGGCTCTGCCCGGAGCCCGCGGACCGTGTCCGTGCCGTTGACATGGAGGAGCGACTGAGGCCGTTTCGCCGGGCGTCGTTCATCGTGCTCGCGATCGCGCTGCTGCTCTGCGGCCATTGGGTCGGCTGGTGGGAGCTGCTGCCGCTCGCCGTCGCCGTGGTGGGCTTCCTGGTCGTCGATCGCTCGCTGGCCACCGCGGCACGACCCGAGTTCACGATCGCGTCGGCGTGGCTGATCTCGGAGTTCGCCATCGCCGGCAGCATCGCCCTGACCGGCGGCCCGCGCAGCCCGGCCGTGGCCTGGCTGGTCATCCCGCTCGTCACGCTGCCAGCCCGCTTCAACAGCCGCGCGGTTGCCGTCGGCGTCGGGGTTGTCACGCTCCTGCTGCTGGCGACGACCTTCGGCGTCGATACGCCCTACATCATCGACCACCCACAGTCGATCATCGCGCCGATCGCCCTGATCGGCGCCGTCGCGCTGCTCTCCTCGGCGCTGATGAAGTCCGATCTCGAGCACCGCAGCTCGTCGGTCATCGATCCGTTGACGGGGATGTTGAACCGCAACGCGCTGCAGACGCGCATCGCCGAGCTGGTCCAGCAGGCCGCGATCCTGCGGGAGCCGGTCGCGTTGATCGTCGGCGACCTGGACAACTTCAAGGCCATCAACGATGGGCACGGCCACGCCGCCGGCGACGTCGTGCTCAAGGACGTGGCCTACCGGATGCGCAAGGCCCTGCGCGCCTATGACCTCGCCTACCGCCTCGGCGGCGAGGAGTTCCTCATCATCTTGCCGGGTGCCGACACCGTCCAGGCGGCCGAGGTCGCTGAGGCGCTGCGCCGTGCCATCGGCGACGAGCCGATCGCCGGGCTGATGGTCACGATCTCCTTCGGCGTCAGTGCCTCGGAGCCGGGCGAGTTCGCCTACGACGACATCTTCGCCGAGGCCGATCTCGCGCTCTACCGCTCCAAGCAGGACGGCCGCAACCGCGTGCGCGTCAGCACCGATCCACCCACCCATGAGCGTCCGGTGGCCGCCGAGCTGCCGCTCGTGGCCTAGTCGCGCCAGACCCGCGGGCTACTCGCTGATCTCGAGCCGCTTGTCGGGGCCGACACGCAGCGCGCGTCGCCCGGCAAACAGCTCCAGCAGCTCGATGCCGACGACCTCGCGTCGCCAGCCCTGCAGCGTGCGCACGTCGGGCTCGCCGCCGCCCTCACGGACCGACGTGACGATCTTCTGCAAGTCCGCGCGCGCCGCGATCAACTCATAGGCCAGCTCGGACTCCATCGCCCTGGTGCGCACCAGCGCCTCGCCGAGGGCGATCAGCGGCGCGTCCTCGGCGTCGGGCTGGGTGGGGCGGACGCCCTCGACGGCGATCGGCTCGCGCTCGCGCCCGCGGGCGACCGCCTCGACGATCGCCTTGCCGCGCCGATGCAGCGTCGCGTCGTTGAGGCCGCGGATCTGGCGCAGGCGGTCGACGCTCTGCGGGCGGCGCTTGGCGATCTCGATCAGCGCCGCGTCGTGCAGGATGCTCGACACCGGCCGGTCGCCCTCACGCGCGGCCTCCTCGCGCCACTGCACCAGCTCGCGCGCGACCGCGCGCTGCGGTGGGTCCAGGGAGTTCACGCGCGGCAGCTTGCCGAAGACGATGTCGAGATCGCGCTTGTCGTCGATCGCCTCGAAGGCCCGGCACTCTTCGCGGGCCCACTCCAGGCGGTCGAACTCGGTGAGCCGGTCCTGCAGCGCGCCGGCCAGCTGCAGCAGGTGGAGGACGTCCTCGCGGGCGTAGCCGAGCTGCTCCTCGGTCAGCGGCCGGTCGTCCCAGCGCGTGAAGGATGCGGACTTGCGCAGCTTGACGCCCAGCATCTCCTTCAACAACGGCTCGTAGCCCAACTGGGCGCGCATGCCGGCAAAGCCGGCGGCGACCTGCGTGTCGAAGACGTTGCGCACCGGGGCGCCCCAGTCGCGGCGCAGCAGCGCCACATCCTGGCGGGCGGCGTGCAGGACGATCTCGATCTCGGGATCGGCGAGCACCTCGGCCAGCGGCGCGGGGTCGTACTCCTCGGTCAGCGGGTCGAGGACGATGACTTCCGAGCCGCCCTCGCCATCGTCGAGCGCGATCTGGGCGAGGCAGAGCAGGGGCTGATAGCGGCCCTCGCCCATGAACTCCGTGTCGATGCCGAGGCGTCCGGTCTCCCGGGCACGAGCGGCGATGTCTGCGGTCGACCACGACATGGGCGCGCACGCTATCCGCATTCACCCCGTGGGGCGGCGCGGGGCGGGTTCTTGAAGGGGTCAGACCCCGGGCAGGGGGCCGGACGGCGGCGGGGTGAAGCGATCGGGGTCGAAGCGGGCGACGAGCTCGGCGGGGGAGGGCCGCTCGCCCGGTGCGGCGAGACCGACCGAGGCGGCCAGGTGCGCGCGCACGTCAGCAGCGCTCTCGCCCTGGTCGAGGCGGTCGGCGAGCGTGACGGCGCCGTGGCGCTTGGCCAGCCGGGCACCGTCGTGGCCGAGCACGAGCGGCACGTGGGCGAAGGATGGTGCGGTGAGGTCGAGGCGCTCGACGAGCCACAGCTGACGCGGGGTGGAGTCGAGCAGGTCGTCGCCGCGAACGACCTCGCCGACGGCTTGCGCCCCGTCGTCGACGACGACAGCCAGGTTGTAGGCGAACGCTCCGTCGTTGCGGCGCACGACAAAGTCGTCGACCACGCCCTGCTGTGGGCCGTGCACACGGTCGACGAACGTGATCACTGCGCCTTCGGCGTCGACGCGCAGCGCGGGTGGCCGCCCGGAGGCTTCGCGCTCGGCGCGCTGCGCGGTCGTCAGCCGCCGGCAAGTGCCGGGATAGTGGCCCTCGGGCAGCGGACCGTGCGGTGCCGAGGCCGCCTCGCGGATCTCGGCCCGCGTGCACCAGCATGGATAGAGCGCGCCATCGGCGGCGAGCTGCTCCAAGGCCGCACCGAAGAGCTCCAGCCGCTCGGACTGGCGCACGACCAGGCCATCCCAGTCCAGCCCGATCGCCGCGAGGTCGGCGAGCTGCTCGGACTCGAAGTGCGGGCGGACCCGGCCGGTGTCGAGATCCTCGATGCGCAGGAGAAACGGCGCGCCCTGGGCGCGCGCGTACAGCCACGCCAGGAGCGCGGTGCGCAGGTTGCCGAGGTGCAGCGTCCCGGTCGGCGACGGCGCGAAGCGTCCGGTCCGGTTCGGTGTCGTGCTCAGCCGAAGACCTCGGCGAAGCCGTCGCGCCACGGGCGCGGCGCCCAGTTCAACGCCGCGCGCGCCCGGCCGTTGGCGTTGCCCGGCAGCGTCGTGGAGTAATAGACCAGGGCGTCGCCGGCCAGCCGTCGCGCCAGCCACGCAGGCACCTTGCGCGGTGCCTTGGCGCCGAGCAGCCGCGCGGCCTCGGGGACCCATTCCCGCGAGGTGGCGGGCGTGTCGTCGCTGATGTTGTAAACGCCCGGCGTGCCATGGTCCAACGCGCGCACGGTCGCCGTCGACGGCGTCGTCGAGATGCACGAACGACATGTGTCCCTCGCCGCCGCCGATGATCGGATAGCGCCGCTTGCGGATCAACTCGCCCATGGTGCCGTCTTTGGCATACCACGTGCCCGGCCCGTAATAGAAGCCGTAGCGCAGCACGAGCCCCTCGATGCCGGCTGCGCCGGCGGTCGCCGCCTCGAGGTCTCCGACGGCCGCGACGTTGTCGCGGAACTGCTCGGGCGCATCCAGGTACAGCGGTGCGTCCTCGTCGTGGACGGGGCGGCCGTCGGGACGGGTGACGAACGCGATGCTCTGTACCACCGCGCGGCGCGCGCCGGCCTCGGTGGCGGCCGACAGCAGCGTCGGAACCGTCTCGCGCCGCAGGCGGTTGGTCAGCGCCAGCGCGGCGGCCATGAGCTTGGGGTCGGCTTGGGCCGGGAGCGCGGTCAGCTGGTGGATGACGACCTCGGGCTCGGCCGCCAGGACCGCGGCGCGCAGTGCCGCGGCGTCGAAGGCGTCGAGGACGGCCGCCTCGGCGCCCTGGGCCCGCAGCGCCCGCGCGCGGGCCTCATCGCGGGTCGTGCCGACCACCGTGTGGCCTTCGGCGAGCAGACGAGCAACCAGCGGATGTCCGATCGCGCCCGCCGCCCCCGCCACGAAGACCTTCATCGGACGCCTCGCGCGTCGTCGTCGCGGGCCGCGGCGCGGTAGAGGCCGCCCAGCAGCAGCCCGCCGATCGCCAGCGTCGCGAGATCGAAGGGGCCGACCCACGACGGGTCGGCGTTGCCCACGTCGACGAGATGGTTGACGGCGTGCAGCGCGAACTGCAGGCCGACGAGCGCCAGCGCCGGTGCGCGCCACGACGGGCGGCCGGCGGCGACCGCCAGCACGATCGCCGACGCGAGGTAGAAGGCGGCCATGTCGCGCAGGTCGTGCTCGTTGCGTGGGCCGAAATCGGCGATCGCGTCATAGAAGGCGCCCGGCGTGAACGCCAGCAGGAGGCCGGTGACCAGTTGGACGCCGGCGACCGCCAGAACGCCGGCGCGCAGGGCCGTCGCGCGCGCCGCGGGGGTGGGGGCGATGTGCTGCATGAGCGCGACGCTACTGCGCCGCCGGTCCGCCCGACAGGACCACTGCGGCGCCATCGCACCGGACCGGTTGCCGGGGTCGTGGCCCGGGCGGATCGGTCACCGGGACGGCGAGCCGCTACGCTCGCGGCGTCGTGAGCGCTGACGAAGAGACCCCCGAGACCGCTGAGCCCGTGCCGTGCACCGTGTGCCGCGGCACCGGCACGCTGATCTCCAACCTCGGCGGTTCGCCGTCCAACGAGGACTGCGCCTGGTGCGAGGGCACCGGCGTCTTCCTCCCCGACCACGACGCCCAGGCCGCCCGCAAGGCCGCCGCCGAGGGCGACGCGGCCGCGGTCGAGGCCTGACCCACCCTTCAGGTCAGGAAGCGAGCGCCAGCTGCGGCGCGTCGCCGTGTGCGGCGTCGGCGACGTCCTCGTCGTCTGCACCGGTCGCCGCGAGGGCGGCCGGCTCCCGGTGGGCGCTGAAGATCGCCATGAACACCAGCGGCGCGAACCACATGATGTAGAAGTAGAACCAGTGCCCGGCGGGCAGCTGGATGGCGATCAGGATCGCTGCCGCGAGCGCGCTGACCTCGGTCAGGCTCCGGCGCCCCGGGAGGAACGCAACGACGGCGGCGAGCGCCACGCCGGCCAGCTCCAGCAGGGTCTGCGTCCAGCCGATATTGGGCCAGATCACCCATGGTGAGAAGTCCGGCAGGCGGCTCATCTGGAACCCGAGCGTGCAGTTCCACAGCTCGCGGAACCCGCCCGCGGGGAAGTACATGGCAAAGGTGAAGACGACGATGCCGGTGAACGCCACGATCGTCTGCAGCCACTGCCGGCGCCCATCGCCCTCGCGTCCGCGCGCGATCAGCAACAGCAAGGCGGCGGGGGAGAACTTGGCCGCCGCAGCGAGCCCGAGCATGGCGCCACGTGCCGGGGCCGAGCGGAACACGAGCAGCGTCGCCACCAGCAACAGCGCCACGAGCCCGTCGTTGGTGTTCTCGACGACGCCGAACAGCGTGAACGGGCACGCCGCCCAGGCCCACGCCATCGCAAGGCCCAGCCGGCGGCCTTCTGGGCCGGCCCGGAACCTCAGGCCCAGCAGGAAGAGCCCGATGATCGTCAGCAGGTCGAAGGCGAGTGTCGCCGAATGCGCGGCGGGAAGCTCATCCCACGCCCCCTTCCACGGAAAGACGCGCCTCGAACGGGATGTAGGCGAGGTAGTTGACCGGCCCGTAGGTGTCGCCATGGGTGTCGTTGTCGACGTACAGCTGCTGCTTGTGGTCGATGCGGTCGGCGCCGACCACCGACGCGTAGCCGATGTCCATCACCTTGTGGCTGTTGACGTTCAGCGCGACGCGTGCGCCGAACAGCGCGATGACCCCGACGGCCAGCGCGGCGGTCGGCAGGTACGGCACCAGTCGGCCGCGTGCCTGGCGGGGTCGCAGCCCGGCGCGCAGCATGCGGATGAGGAAGTAGACCAGCGGGGGGTAGACCAGCAGGATCGCGGTCTCGGGATGCGCACGCTCGAAGAACAGGTAGGAGAAGCCGAAGGAGAGCAGTACGAGCAGGTCGAGGTGCAGCTGGCGCCGCAGCCGTCGCGGATCGATGAACGGCGCGAGGAAGAGCAGGCCGAAGACGCACCACACCCACGGCTGGCGCATGGTGGTGTCGAAGTGGCCACGCGCGAGGTAGGTCGAAGCCGAGATGCCGCTCCAGACGTCGATGACGTTGCCGTAGGGGCTGATGTCGACATCGACGAGCGCCCGGTCACCGTTCTTGGCTGCCACGTCGATCTGCCAGCGCCAGTTGCCAAAGACCTGAGCGTCGAAGATCGCGCGCGGGTGCTCGCGCAGCACCTTTTGCACCTCCGGCTGGCGCTTGGCGATCGCGATCGCCTGCCGGGCGGTGGTCTTGAAGCCAGGGGGCGGCACCGTGGGCGACGATGGAGGCGCCACCGGAATGCCGACGCTCGTGTCTTGCGCCTGGGCGGCCGCGGGGGCCAGGAGGAGCGCAAGGACGAGGGTGAGCCAGCCGAGGGAGCGAAGGCGTCGCATAGTCCCCAGATCGGTCCAGTAACGCCGACCTTGAGCCCGCGCGCGGGAAGCAGACCAGCGGCGCTCTGGGGTCCGCACCGTAGTACAGAAGTCCAGAGATCGGACATGCATGCGCAAGCCGGACCTGCAGCGGCCGATCACTCCGACTGTGCGGTGACGGACCACCGGGCAACTGACGGGGCTTGCTGCCAAGACCTAATCCCCGGACGGAAACCACAGGGACGTCGGCCCTCCGCACGAGAAGGCCAAACCCAGATCTCACAGGAGGGATCGTCTTGCTTCAGCGTTTCAAGAACGAGGACGAGGGCTTTACGCTCATCGAGCTCCTCGTCGTCATCTTGATCATCGGCATCCTTGCCGCGATCGCCCTGCCGAGCTTCCTCGGTCAGCAGAAGAAGGCCCAGGACTCCTCGGCCAAGTCGGACGTCCGCAACGCGGTCACCCAGATCGAGTCGTGCTACGCCGACGCGCAGAACTACACCTCATGCGCCACGACCGCGGTGCTCAGCGCCGCCGGTCTGACCAACGTCTCGATTGCGAGCGTCGCTTCGGACTCCTACGCGGTCAACGAGACCTCGAAGAGCTCCAACACGTTCACGATCACGAAGGCCAACACCGGCGTCGTGTCGCGCTCCTGCACCGGCTGCTCCGGCAGCACCTGGTAAGCACCAGCACCACCTAGTCGTACGGCATGTCGGGGCGGGCCTTCGGGTCCGCCCCGAGTCGTTAACGGCTCGTGTCGACACCCGTCCAGAAACGGGTGAAACGTGCTCCAGTTCTTGACGTCATGACCGAACGCAGGGGAGACCCCCCAGCAACGACCGACCCCGGAAGGGCAAGCGCATCATGAAGACGTCTTTTCACCGCGACGAGCAGGGCTTCACGCTCATCGAGCTCCTCGTCGTCATCTTGATCATCGGCATCCTTGCCGCGATCGCCCTGCCGAGCTTCCTCGGTCAGCAGAAGAAGGCCCAGGACTCCTCGGCCAAGTCCGACCTGCGCAACGCGGTCACCCAGATCGAGTCCTGCTACGCCGACGCCCAGGACTACACGGGCTGCGCGACCACGGCGGTCCTGTCGGCCGCCGGCCTGACGAAGATCACCGGCGCCTCGGGCACCACCAACACCTACACCGTCAACGAGACGTCCAAGAGCTCGAACACCTTCACGATCACCAAGGTCGCCGCCGGCACGGTCTCCCGTGTCTGTGGCGGGTGCGCCGGCAGCACCTGGTAGCTGCCGACATCGGTCCAGGGACGCGCCGGGCGGCTCAGGCCCGGGCGTCGCCTGACCGACAGCTATGCGGAGAACCTGCGCCATCCGGGACTTGCTGCAACCTGACTTGGACGTCGTCGGATCTCCACAGAGCACTCCAGACGATCGCCCCAAGGAGGGCACGTGCACGCTTCCATCCGTGACGAGCAGGGCTTTACGCTCATCGAGCTCCTCGTCGTCATTCTGATCATTGGCATCCTTGCCGCGATCGCGCTGCCGAGCATGCTCAGCCAGCAGCAGAAGTCTCAGGACACGTCGGCCAAGTCCGATGCCCGCAACGCGGTGACCCAGGTCGAGACGTGCTACGTCGACTCCCAGGACTACACCGGCTGCGCCACGACGGCGGTGCTGAGCGCCGCCGGTCTGCCCAACATGTCGGTCTCGGGCGTGACCTCCTCGACCTACACCGTCTCCAAGACCTCCAAGTCGGGCGGCGTGTTCTCGGTCAGCCACACCGCTACGGGCCTTTCGCGCACCTGCAGCGGCGGCTCGTCGGGCTGCAACGGCGGCACCTGGTAACACCCGGCGTCAAGAGCGCGGGGGCTTCTGCCGATCATCGTGTTCGATGGCTCCCGCGCTTGCACCGGCCGCACTCTTCGGCCTTCTCATCGGCTCGTTTCTGAACGTCGTCGCCTGGCGCCTGCCGCGCGGCGAGTCGCTCATCAAGCCACGCTCGAAGTGCCCGGGCTGCGAGACGCAGCTCAAGGCCTACGACAACATCCCGGTCTTCTCGTGGCTGGTGCTGCGCGGCCGCTGCCGGGGCTGCGGAGAAAGCATCTCCGCCCGCTATCCGGTCGTCGAGGCCGTGACCGCGGCGCTCTACGTCCTGGTCGTCGCGCTGAAGTCCGATGACGTGCTGCAGATGGTCCTGGGGCTCGTGCTCGTCACGTTCCTGGTGCCGATCGCGGTCATCGACCTGGACCTCAAGATCATCCCCAACAAGCTGACCGCGCCCGCGGCCGTGCTCGCCATCGCCCTCGGTGCCGTGCTCGAGCCGTCCTATCTGCCCGAGCAGCTGGCGGCCGGCGCAGGGGCGCTTATCTTCTTCTTGCTGCCCACCCTGATCCACCAGAAGGGCATGGGGATGGGCGACGTCAAGCTCGTCGCGGTCCTCGGGCTGTACCTCGGGCGCGCCGTCGCGCCCGCGATCTTCATCGCGCTGATCCTCGGCGTCGTCGTCGGCGCCGCGATCATCGCCATGAAGGGCATCTCCGACGGCCGCCGCACCAAGGTCCCGTTCGGCCCGTTTTTGGCCATCGGGGCGCTCGTCGCCTTCTTCGTGGGCGACGCGATCGTCAACAGCTACACGGACCGCTTCTGAGCGGACGCGAGATCACCTTCGGCGCTCAAGAGCCTCCGCTCTTGGACGAACAACCGAGGGTGTCGGGGCGGTTCCTTCAGGCGCCGCCGATCCCCGCCGACCCACTGCTCTGAACATGGCCAAGCGCGCAACCACCATCGTCGGACTCGAGATCGAGCCTTCCGCCGTCCACGCCGCATCCGTGACCGTCAACGGTCACGTATCGGTCAAGACCGCGGCGCTCGTCCCGCTGGAAACCGGCATCGTCCGCGACGGCGAGGTGAACGACGTCGACGCACTTGCCGACGCCCTGCGCCTCCTGTACCGGGAAAACAAGGGCCTCGACAAGAAGGTTCGCATCGGCATCGCGAACCAGAAGATCGTCGTCCGCGTCCTGGAGCTTCCTCCGCTGGAGGATCGCAAGGAGCTTGAGGCGGCTGTCCGCTTCCAGGCCCAGGACCAGATCCCCATGCCGCTGGACTCAGCGGTCCTGGACTTCCAGCCGCTCGACATCGTCGAGACCGAGAACGGCCCACGCCAGCGCGTGCTGATCGTCGCGGCCCGCCGCGACATGGTCGACCGCGTCATGGCGGCCTGCAAGTCGGCCGGCCTGAAGCCCGAGGGCATCGACCTCTCCGCCTTCGCCATGATCCGCGCGCTCTACCGCAAGGTGCCCGAGGGCGAGGCGACCGAGCCGGTGCTCTACCTGTCGGTCGGCGGCCTCACCAACCTGGCGGTCGCCGAGGGCACCACCTGCCTCTTCACCCGCGTCGTCGGCGGCGGCCTCGAGGCCATCGCCGTCGAGCTCGCCGAGCGCAAGGCGCTCACGCTCGAGCACGCACGCGGCTGGCTGCGCCACGTCGGTCTGGTCACCCCGCTGATCGAGATCGAGTCCGACGACCAGGACGAGATCGCCGAAGAGGCGCGCACCGTCCTGCTCGACGGCGTCCGCCGCATCGGCGGCGAGGTGCGCAACTCCCTGGACTTCCACCACGCCCAGGAGGGCATGAGCCTGCGTGTCCAGCGCGCGGTGCTCACCGGCGCCGCGGCCACCGTGCCCGGCTTCGACGACGCCCTGGCGGCCGAACTTGGTCTGCCGGTCATCTCTGGCATGGTCGACGGCACGCCCGACGGCCTGGATCCCCACCTGCTCACGATCGCGGCCGGCCTGGCCGTCGAGGAGGCCCCGCACGCATGAGGGCTGTCAACCTCATCCCGTCCGACCAGCAGCGCGGCGCCGGCGGCGCCGCGGGCAAGTCCGGCGGTGGCGCGTACATCCTGCTGGGGGCGCTCGCCCTCGTGGTCGTGCTCGCCGCTTCCTACGTCGTCGCCGGCAAGTCGGTGACCGACAAGAAGGCCAAGCTGGCCGACATCAGCCAGCAGGCCACGGCAGCTGAGGCCAAGTCGGCCGCGCTGACCAGCTACACCAGGTTCGCCTCGATCCGCGCCAAGCGCGTCGATACGGTTTCGCAGCTGGCCGCCAGCCGCTTTGACTGGGCGCACGCCCTGCGCGAGGTCTCGCGGGTCCTGCCCGAGAACGCCTGGCTGACCTCGCTGACCGCGACGACCTCGTCCTCGGTCAGCGTCGGCGGTGGCTCCGGCTCGCTGCGCTCCTCGCTTGACGTGCCGGCCATCCAGATGGAGGGCTGCACCACCAGCCAGGCGTCGGTTGCCAAGCTGATCGCGCGCCTGCGCCTCGTCGACGGCGTCCAGCGCGTGAGCCTGGAGGATTCGACCAAGGGTCAGGAAACCGCCAGCAGCGGCACGACCGTCAGTGACACGGGCTCCGGCACCGGTGACTGCCGCGGCGGCCACGCCAAGTACCCCGTCTTCAACGTCGACATCTTCTACGAGCCCAACGGGGCCGTGGTCTCGACGACCGCCGGCACCACGACCGCGTCGGCGACGTCGTCGGTCCCGGGCAGCACCACGGCTCCGGCCACCACCGCCTCGACCACCACCCCGGCTTCGTCCGTTACGGGAGTGACCAGCAAGTGACCGCTCGTGATCGCACCGTCCTGATCGTCGTCGGACTCGTTGCCCTGCTGGGCGCGTTCTGGTTCCTCGCGATCAGCCCCAAGCGCAAGGAGGCGTCCGACGTGGCGGCTCAGGTGTCGACCGCGCAGACGCGCCTCGACACCGCGCAAGCCAGCGCTGCCAGCGCCGATGCCGCGCGCAAGCAGTACTCCAGCGACTACGCAACGGTCGCCCGCCTGGGCAAGGCCGTGCCGGTCGATGACGACATGCCGTCGCTCGTCTACCAGTTGTCGCACACCGCGAAGGTCAACCACGTCGACTTCCGCGCGATCAAGCTGACGAGCACCGGCGCCGTCGCTGCTGCGCCCACGGGCGTCGCCGCGGCCGTCGCCTCGGCCAACGGCAACACGTCGGCCACGAGCTCGACCCCCGCTGCCACCGTCACGCCGGCGCTTCCGCCCGGTGCGGTCGTCGGCACCGCGGGCTTCCCGACGATGCCGTTCTCCTTTGACTTCACCGGTTCGTTCTTCCACATGCAGCGCTTCCTGAAGGCCATCGACGGCCTGACGGCGGTGCAGGGCAAGAGCATCAACGTGAAGGGCCGTCTGCTGACGGTCGACGGTGTCGGCCTCAAGGCCGGCCCCAAGGGCTTCCCCGACGTCGACGCCACCGTCGCCGTCACCGCCTACCTCTTGCCCGCCGACGAGGGTCTGACCGCCGGTGCCACGCCGACGACCCCGGCGACGGGCACCGCGTCCACGGCCACCGCCAGCCTGATCGGGAGTGACCGATGAGCTTCCTCAAGAACGTCCTGCATGATCTCGTCGAGAAGCGCCTCTGGCCCGTGGCCATCGCGCTCGTCGCCGCCCTTGTCGCGGTGCCGATCGTCCTCGGCGGGAGCTCCTCGAGCACCGGCGCGCCGGCCACCGACGTGGCGGCCGTGACGGCCCCCAACGGCCTGGCCAACCACCGCGACGTCGCTCGCGAGCAGGTCGTCAGCCTCGAAGAGCAGGCCGCCGGCAAGATCCAGCGCGCCGGCAAGGTCCGCGATCCGTTCGTCCAGCACCACCAGCCCAAGCCGGTCAAGGTCGCGGTCGTCAAGACCACCGCGACCAACCAGGCTGCCGGTGCGCAGGGCGGCACGACGAGCCCGTCGACCTCGACGGGTGACACGAACCCGTTCACGGGGCCGGGCACGACGCCGACGACCCCGAAGAAGCCCGAGAGCACCTCGGTCGACGCCTACCGCGTGAAGCTCAGCTTCGGCGAGGTCGGCGCGCAGAAGAGCTATGACAACGTGGCGCGCCTCACGCCGCTGCCGTCGTCAGACAACCCGTTCTTCGTCTACCTCGGCCTCGCCGACGACCAGAAGTCCGCGATCTTTTTGATCAACGCCGACGCCGTGCCCAACGGCGACGGCAGCTGCAAGCCGACGCACGACGACTGCCAGCAGATCGTGCTGCGCGCCGGCGACACGGAGTTCTTTGACCTGCAGTCGGGCACCGCCGGCGTGGTCCAGTACCAGCTCGACCTCAAGTCCATCAAGAAGTACAAGGCGGCGAGCAAGGCGAGCGCGGCCAAGGCCCACGCCCGTGAGTCCAAGGCCGGGCGCGAGGCGCTGCGTCAGCTCGTGGCCGACGACCCGGCCGTGTTGGATAGCTGGGACTTCTCCAAGGGCCTGGGCCTCCTGGTCCAGAAGGACCCGGCCACGACGCCCGACGTCGCCAACGTGCCGTCGACGGTCGCCGGTGCGGCCGATGGCGACGCGGTGCAGCAGACCTCGACGGTCCTGACCGTCCCCAGCCCGTAGGCGCTCAGCGGCGGCCCACGGCCGCCTCATAGACTTCAGCGCCGCATGGCGCTGAACTTGATCACCGCAGGGGAGTCCCACGGGCCGGGCCTGACGACCATCGTCGAGGGCCTGCCCGCGGGATTGGAGCTCGATCAGGAGTCGATCGACCGCGACATGGCCCGGCGTCAGCTGGGCCACGGCCGTGGCGGGCGGATGAAGATCGAGAAGGACCACGCGAACGTCACGGCTGGCGTCCGACACGGCCGCACGCTCGGCGGCCCGATCGCCCTCCAGGTCCCCAACCGCGACTACGCGAACTGGGAAGAGCGGATGAACCCGTGGTCGGTTGAGGCCGAGATCCCCGAGGTGCACCTGCCGCGCCCGGGCCACGCCGATCTGGTCGGTGTGCAGAAGTACCGCTTCAGCGACGTGCGCAACGTGCTGGAGCGCGCCAGCGCGCGGGAGACGGCGGCCCGCGTGGCCGGCGGTGCGCTCTGCAAGGCGTTTCTGGCGGCGGTCGGCGTGCAGATCCGCAGCCACGTCGTGCAGATCGGCGATGTGTACGTGGCACCGCGGGCGACGCCGGTGACCGTGGCGGACTTCGAGGGCGTCGATGAGGACAAGGTCCGCTGCCTGGACCCCGAGGCGAGCCGCGCGATGGTCAGCCACATCAACGTGCAGCGCAAGGCCAATGAGTCGATCGGTGGCGTCTTCGAGGTGGTGGCCTTCGGCCTCGTGCCGGGCCTCGGCTCGCATGTCTCCTGGGAGGAGCGGCTGGACGGCCGCATCGGCGGCGCGCTCTGCTCGATCCAGGCGGCCAAGGGCGTCGCCTTCGGCGATGGCTTCGACCTGCCCGGCGCGCCGGGCTCGCAGTCCCACGACGAGATCTTCTGGTCGGAAGAGCGCGGATATTTTCGCGAGACCAACCACGCGGGCGGCCTGGAGGGCGGCATGACGACCGGCCTGCCGCTCGTGGCCCGCGTCGCGATGAAGCCGATCCCGACGTTGACCAAGCCGCTGCGGTCGGTGGACATCGCGTCCCACGAGCCGGCACAGGCGCTGCGTGAGCGCACCGACTCCTGCGTCGTTCCCGCGGCCGGCGTCGTCGGTGAAGCGATGCTGGCCTACGTCATGGCCGACGCCTACCGACGCAAGTTCGGCGGCGACCACATCGACGACGTGCGCGACGCCGTCGATCGCTACGTCGAACGGATCGCGTGGCGCGGCTGACCGTCGTCATCGGCTTCATGGGCGCGGGGAAGACCACCCTCGCCCGTGAGCTCGCCGACGCGCGCAGCGTGCGACACGTCGACACC
Organism: uncultured Conexibacteraceae bacterium; assembly: GCA_963836485.1. Classification (GTDB taxonomy): domain Bacteria; phylum Actinomycetota; class Thermoleophilia; order Solirubrobacterales; family Solirubrobacteraceae; genus Baekduia. The sequence goes on from CAWIJS010000019.1 coordinate 27,398, forward strand.
GACGCGCTGCTGGTCACCCGCTTCGGCAAGACGATCCCGGAGGTCTTCGCCGGCGAAGGCGAGGCGGCCTTCCGTGCGGCTGAGGAGGAGGTCGTGCTCGGCGTGCTCGACGGCGCGGAGGGCAAGGACGTCGTCGTCTCGCTCGGTGGCGGATCGGTGCTCGCTCCGCGCGTGCAGGCGGCGCTGGCCGGCCACACGACCGTGCTGCTCGACGTGCCGCTGGACCTCGCATGGTCACGCGCGGCCGGTCGTGACCGTCCGCTGGCACGCGATCGCGACGCGTTCGCCGCGCTGCACGCCGAGCGCCACGCGCTCTACGCGTCGCTGGCCGACGCGCACCTGCCCCAGGGCGACGCGGGCGTGATCGTGCGCGCCGACGGTGCGCTGCGCGCGCTGGCCGGCGCCCCGGAGGGCACGCGGATGGCCTGGGCCTCGGCGGCCTCGGGCGAGTACCCGGTCTTCGTCGGGCGCGGCGTGCTGGCGCTGACGGGCGCGCTCCCAGCTTTAGAGGGCCGGAGCTTCTGCGTGACCGACAGCGCGGTCGCCGAGCACCACGTCGGCGCGGCGCTGTCTACGTCGCTATCGGGCCTCGTCGAGATCCCGCCCGGCGAGGAGCACAAGACGCTGGCGACGGCCGAGCGCGTCTGGCATGCGCTCGTCGCCCAGGGGGTCACCCGCGCAGATCACCTGATTGCGCTGGGCGGCGGTGTGGTGGGGGACCTTGCGGGCTTCTGCGCGGCGACCTTCCAGCGCGGCATCCCGATCGTGCAGGCGCCGACGACGATCGTCTCGCAGGTCGACTCGGCCTATGGCGGCAAGACCGGCGTCGACCTGCCCGAGGCCAAGAACTACGTCGGCGCCTACCACCAACCGGCGGTGGTGCTGGCCGACACCACCACCTTGGCGACGCTGCCGCTCGAGGAGCACGCTGCCGGCTACGCCGAGGTCGTCAAGACCGCGCTGATCGCCGGCGGTCCGCTGTGGGACACGATCGCCGCCGGCGGCCCGGTCGACGACGACGTCATCTTCGCCTGCGCGCGCACCAAGCTCGCGGTCGTCGCCGCCGACGAGCGTGATGGCGGCCGCCGGCAGGTCCTCAACCTCGGCCACACGGTCGGCCACGCGCTGGAGGTCTCGCTCGGCTACGGCACCTTGCGCCACGGTGAGGCCGTCGGTCTCGGCATGCTCGCCGCGCTGCGTCTTAGCGGGCTGTCGGATCTGCGTGGCCAGGTCGAGACGCTGCTCGCTGACGCCGGCCTGCCGACGCGCCTGGAGGGCCACGACATCGACCCTGAGGCGATCGTCGCCGCAACGCGGCTGGACAAGAAGCGCACGACGACCGCGCGCACGCCGTTCGTGCTCGTCCGCGCGGCCGGTGACGTCGTCCACGGACAGGATGTCGCCGACGACGACGTGGCGCTGGCCGTGCGAGAGTTGGTCGCATCGTGAACTCGCGCAACCGCGTGGACATCCTGCACGGCGTCAACCTGGACATGCTCGGGCGCCGACCGGTCTCGCACTACGGGTCGCTGACCTTCGACCAGCTCGAGCAGCAGATCGGCGCCTTTGCGCACGAGCTCGAACTGGAGCCGCGGTTCTTTCAGACCAACCACGAGGGCGAGCTCGTGCAGCACCTGCATCGCGTCGAGGGCCTTGCCGACGGGATCATCATTAACCCGGGCGCCTGGACGCACTATTCGTGGGCGATCCGTGACGCGCTGGAGATCGCCGCGTTGCCTGCCGTCGAGGTCCACCTCTCCGATGTCGACGCGCGCGAGGAGTTCCGTCGCGTGTCCGTCGTTCGCGACCTCTGCGTCGCGACCGTCAAAGGTGAAGGCGTCGACGGCTACCGCACTGCGCTGATCCGCCTGAAGGAGGAGCTGGACCTGTGAGCACGCCCACCGACCGTGCCGACCGTCTCGGCGACCTGCTGGCCGAGGGTGACCTCCACGCGCTGCTGGTCACCAACCTCGTCAACGTGCGCTGGTTGACGGGCTTCACCGGCTCCAACGGGTTGGCGCTCGTCTACGCCGATCACGTCGATCCCCAGCGCCTCTTCCTCACCGACTTCCGCTACCTGACCCAGGCGGCCGAACAGCTCGACGACAGCTGGCGGCGCGAGATCGCCGTCGAGATCCTGCCCGCGGCGGCTACCGCCCTGGCCGGCGCGGGCGATGACCGCACGATCCGGCTCGGCTTCGACGACGCGTCGCTGTCGGTCAAGGACCACGGCACGCTGGCCGCCCGGCTGGCGGGCAACGTCGAGCTCGTCGCCGCCGGCGGTCTCGTCGAGCGGCTGCGTGCGGTCAAGGACGCCGGCGAGCTGGACAAGATCCGCGCCGCGGCCAAGCTGGCCGACGCCGCGCTGACCGAGGTCCTGGGCCGCGGCCTGGTCGGCCGCACCGAGCGTGACGTCGCGCTCGACATCGAGGTGACGATGCGCAAGGCCGGCGCCGAGGCCGCGTCCTTTCCCCCGATCGTCGCCTCCGGCGAGCACAGCGCGCTGCCGCACGCGGTCCCGCGGGACGTCGCGATCCCGGCCGGCACGCTGGTCACGATCGACTGGGGTGCCCAGCTCGATGGCTATGCCTCGGACTGCACGCGCACCTACGCGACCGGCGAGCTCGATCCCCGCGACCGCGAGATCTACGAGTTGGTCCTGCGCGCCCAGGAGACGTCGCTGGCCGCCGTGCGCGCCGGCGCCGGCGGGCGCGAGGTCGACGCCGTCGCCCGCGAGATCATCACCGCCGCCGGCCACGGCGAGCACTTCGGCCACGGCCTTGGCCACGGCGTCGGCGCCGAGGTCCACGAGGGCCCGCGCCTGTCGCAGCGTTCGGACTCGACACTGGCCACCGGCCAGGTCGTGACGGTCGAGCCGGGCGTCTACGTGCCCGGCGCGGTCGGCGTCCGGATCGAGGACCTGGCCGTCGTCGCCGACGATGGCTGCGAGGTCCTGACCGGCCTGCCGAAGCACTTGCAGACCATCGCGTAGCGCCGCCCGGGTGGGCGGAACGGTCTCGACGGTCAGGATTTGGTGGCATCGGGCACTATGTCTGCATGGCCATCCTGGAATTGGTGCAGCCGCAGCCCGACTGGATGGGCGCGCTGGGCGTCGCCCTGACACGTCCACCGGGCGTTCCGGAGCGTCGCGCGGAGGAGGATCCGTGGAGCCCCGAGGGCGACCGGCCGCGGCGCATCTCCGACGACCTCGCCTGGTTTCGCCAGGCGCTGGACGATCCTGCTGAGGCGGGGCTGAAGCCGCTGGCCGAGACCGCGACGGTCGCCGCGTGGGAGAGCGGCGACGGCGAGCTCGTCGCACGGCTTTCGCGGCTGGACGCGCGCGGCATCCTCGACGCCGCGGGCTTCCTGCTGCACGACCCGGATCCGGCGCTGCTCTAGCACGCCGGCCCGCCATAGGATGGGCCGATGTCCGAGCAGCCGCGCATCGTCGTCCACCTCCTGCCGCCCTCGCATCCGTGCGCGACGGTCGAGGCCGCCCTGAAGGTGAAGGGGTTGGAGTACGAGCGCGTGGAGCTCCAGGCCGGGCGGCACATCGAGGAGATGAAGCGCCTCTACGGCGAGGATCGCCACACGGTTCCGGGCGCGATGTTCGACGACGAGCCCGTCCACGGATCGATCGCGATCCTCGAGCGTCTCGAGCAGCTCGTTCCCGAGCCGTCGCTTTATCCGGCCGCCCTCGGCGATGCCGTCGCGGCTGCCGAGCGTTGGGGCGACGACGTGCTCCAGGATCTCGGCCGCCGGCTGCCATGGGGCGTCCTGCACTTCCGGCCCGAGTCGATGGGGACCATGGTCGCAGGCGGGACGACGCTGGACCCCGCCGGAACCGACTTCGCCATGCGCTTCGTCCGCGGCGCGTGGAAGTACCACAACATCACCGCGGTCCGGCTGGCCGAGGACCTCGCGGCCCTGCCCGCCATGCTCGACCGCATCGACGCCTACGTCGCCGAGGGCATCCTGGCCGGTGAGGCGCCCAACGCGGCCGACCTGCAGATCGGTGCGACGCTCTCGGTGCTGCTCACGGTCGGCGACCTGCGGCCGCTGATCGAGGGCCGTCCGGCCGAGCAGGTCGCCCGCAAGTGGTTCGACGACCGTCCGGGCCTCGTGCCCGCCGGCGCGTTCCCGGCGGGCTGGGTGCCTTCTGCCTAGGTGATCGTCATCCCGCCGTCGACCGGCAGGACCTGGCCGGTGATGTAGCCGGCGCCCGGTCCGGCGAGGAAGACGACGGTCGCGGCCAGCTCGCGCGGGTCGCCCGTGCGCCCGGCGGGGATCCGGAACTTCATCATCTCCAGGTACTCCGGCGGGTACTGGTCGGTCATCTCGGAGGCGAAGAAGCCTGGTGCGATGGAGTTCACGCGGATGCCCTTGCGGCCCGTCCACTGCTGGGCGAGGTCGCGCGTCAACCCGTTGAGGCCGGCCTTGCTCGCCGCGTAGGCCGCCTGCGGGAGACCGGCGGTGGTCAGCCCCAGCACGCTGGAGATGTTGATGATGCTGCTCCCGGCCTCCATCACCCGGCCGGCGGCCTGGGCCATCCAGTAGGCGCCGTTCAAGTTGATGTCGATGACGGAGCGAAACTGCTCGGGCGTCTCACGTGTCGCGGGGACCGCGGTGCCGACGCCGGCGTTGTTGACCAGGATGTCGACGCGGCCCAGTTCGCGCACCGCGGCCTCGATCAGCGCGGTGCAGTCCTCGGGCTTGGCGACGTCGGTCGCGACCGTGATCGCCCGGCGGCCTGTTGCCTCCACGAGCGCCTTGGTCTCCTGCAGGCGATCGACGCGGCGCGCGCCGAGGGCAACGTCGGCGCCGGCCTCGGCCAGCGCTTGGGCAAACGCGACGCCGAGACCCGACGAGGCGCCGGTGACGACGGCGACCTTGCCGTCCAGGCGGAAGGCGTCGAGAACGGGGGACAGGGTGGGTTCGGACATCGCCGGAACCTATCGCTGATCCGATCGGGCATCCGCCGCGCAGACCCTCCTGAACCCAACCGCTAGGAGGGCCTCGTGCCCATCGGCTTCCCCGAAATGCTGGTCATCCTCGTCATCGCGCTGGTCGTGCTTGGACCCAAGAAGCTCCCGGAGGCCGGCAAGTCGCTCGGCAAGGGGATGCGCGAGTTCAAAGACAGCCTGTCGGGCGAATCTCGCGACGAGGAGAAGCACGTCTCTGCGCCCGAATGAGGGCACCCGAATTAGGGAACCCGACATGAGCGCTTAGGGTCTCCTAAGATGCGCGCATGCTTCCGACGTTCGTCATCGGCTTGCGCGAGGGGATCGAGGCCGCGCTCATCGTCTCGATCATCGCCACCTTCCTGCGCCAGGAGGGCCGCACCGACGCTCTGCGCTGGGTCTGGGCCGGGGTCCTGGCCGCTGCGGCGCTCTGTCTGGCGATCGGCGTCCTGCTCCAAGTCATCGACCAGGAGTTGCCCCAGCGTGAGCAGGAGGGCCTGGAGACGGTCATCGGCGCGATCGCCGTTGGCATCGTCACGTTCATGGTGGTCTGGATGCGCCGGCATGCCGCCGGGCTGGCAGGCCATCTGCGCGAGAGCACGGCCAGCGCGCTGAAGGAGGGCTCGGTCAAGGCCCTGGTCGGCATGGCCTTCTTCGCGGTCTTCCGCGAGGGCCTGGAGACCGCGGTCTTCCTGCTGGCCGTCTTCCAGAACTCCGAGAACCCGGGGTCGGCGGGGGTCGGCGCCGTCCTCGGCATCGTCGCCGCGATCGCCATCGGCTTTGCCATCTACCGCGGTGGCGTCAAGCTCAACCTCCAGCGCTTCTTCCGCCTCACCGGTCTCGTGCTGGCGCTTGTCGCCGCCGGGCTGGTCGCCAGCACGCTGCACACCGCCCACGAAGCGGGCTGGGTCAACTTCGGCCAGAACCAGGCGCTGGACCTCACCTGGCTGGTCGTTCCGGGCACATGGACCGCCGCGCTGCTCACGGGCATGCTCGGCCTCCAGCCCACCCCGACGACCATCGAGGTCATCGGCTATCTCGTCTACGCGATTCCCGCCGTCATCTACATCTTGATGCCGGCACGCAAGAAGCCCTCCAAGGAGCAAAGCATGAAGAACGCCGCCGTCGCGGCCGTTGTCGTCACCTCAGCAGCCCTGCTGTTGGTTGCGTGTGGCTCGGACGACAACAAGAGCTCCGGTGCTGCCGGCGCCAAGCAGGTTGCCGTCAAGCTGACCGACGCGGGCTGCGAGCCCGCCTCGCTCAAGCTCAACGCCGGACCCACCGAGTTCAAGGTGACCAACGGCGGGACCGGGCGCGTCAGCGAGTTCGAGGTCCTCTCCGGCTCGCGCATCCTGGGTGAGAAGGAGAACCTGGTCGCCGGGCTGTCGGGCTCGTTCACCATCAACTTGAAGCCCGGCCAGTACTCGATCTCCTGCCCCGGCGGCAAGACCGCGGCCACCGGCGTCCTGAACGTCGGTGGCACCGCGGCCGCCGCGACCGGCGCGGGCGATCCGCTGCTGCAGTCGGCCACCGAGTCCTACCGCAGCTACGTCGAGAGCAAGTCGGTGATCCTCGTCGACCGCACCACGAAGTTCGTCGCCGCGATCAAGGCCGGCGATGTGGATGCCGCCAAGGCCCAGTTCGCCGGCGCCCGCGCGCCGTACGAGACGATCGAGCCGGTCGCCGAGTCCTTCGGCAACCTCGACCCCGAGATCGACGCGCGCGTCAACGACGTCGAGAAGGGGACGCCCTGGACGGGCTTCCACAAGATCGAGCAGGGCCTCTGGGTCAAGAACAGCACGAAGGGCCTTACGCCGATCGCCGACAAGCTGCTGGCCGACGTCAAGCGCCTGCAGACCAAGACCAAGGGCCTGACCTACCAGCCCGAGGAGCTTGCCAACGGCGCCAACGGCCTGCTCGACGAGGTCTCGGCCTCGAAGATCACCGGCGAAGAGGACCGCTACTCGCACACCGACCTGTCGGACTTCGAGGCCAACGTCGAGGGCTCCGAGACCGCGTTCGGCCTGCTGGCCCCGGCACTGCGCAAGATCGACCCGCAGCTGGCGACGACGATCGCCGCCCGCTTCGACGCGGTCAACGCGGCGCTGGCCAAGCTCAAGCAGAACGGTCAGTACCCGTCCTACGACACGATCGACAAGGCCCAGCGCCGCCAGCTGAGCCAGCTCGTCAACGCGCTGGCCGAGCCGCTGTCGCAGGTCGCAGCGAAGCTCGCGACCTAACACGAGCATCATGGTGGCGTGCACATGCGGCGGCTAGCATCCGCCGCATGTGCGCGGGCTGGGCCTGAGCGCCCGTCGATACCCTTGGTGGGAATGGGTCCCACCAAGCACGGCCATGACCACGCGGCCACCGAAGGCTGGGCGGTCCGCGCGACCGAGGCGCTGGCCGGCGCCGGCTACCGCCGCGGCGGCGCGCGAGCGTCGCTGATCGGCCTGCTCGACGCGCAACACTGCGCGCTTTCGGCGGCCGAGATGGAGGAGGCGCTGCGTGGGGATAGCGGTGCCGGACGGCCGGTGGCGCGTGCGTCGATCTACCGCATCCTCGAGGAGCTCGAGGGGCTCAAACTTGTTACCCGGGTTGAGGTGGGCCAGGGGCTGGCGCGGTTTGAGGCGGCGCGCGAAGAAGGCCATCACCATCACATGGTCTGCGATGCCTGCGGCACGGTGATCCCGTTCGAGGATCCTGCGCTGGAGCGCGCGATCCAGCGGCTGGCGCGGCGGGTGACGTTCACGGTGGCCGAGCATGATGTGGTGCTGCATGGGGCGTGTGGGGAGTGCGCTGAGTAGGGGTTTCGGTTCGGTTCGGGCGTCGGTGGCGTTCCGCTCGGGGCGCTGGCCGGGGTGCGGCGCGTGGTCCGTTTGCATCGAGGGAGTGAGCGGGGTTTGGCGGTTCCCGACCCCCGGGGTCGTCCGCGGGTGTCCGGGCGGGCGATTCGGCACCGAACTCACTCGATCGCACCGTGACCGCGATATGCACAGTCAGCGTGCGATCGACGCGAGCGAGATGAGGCTTCGGCGTCGAAGCCTCAGGCCGATGGCACTTGGACATCGACATGCAATGTCTAAGTGCCATTGACCGAGAGCGCTTGAGGTCGGGGGCGTTCTGGCCTCGATATTGGGGCCAAAACGCCCCGGATCCCGACAGGGTCGCACTTCGGTCGCGAATCGCCTGCCTGGGCGCCGGCGGACGACCCCGGGCGCGGCGCACGGCCAACCCCGCTCACCCCTCGATGCCGACGGACCACGCAGCGCACCCCGACCAGCGCCCGCACTGAGCGCCAACCACACGCCCAAGCCTACGCGGCCCGCACCCGGCGCTCCGCCGCCCCAACGCCCAGCGCTACGACATACGCCCCCACGATCACCGCCGCGATCGAGGCTCCCGCCGCCGTCTCGGCGTAGTAGGACAAGTACAACCCACCACACCCCGCGGCAACCGCGACGCCCGCGGCGACGGCCATCATGGTGGACATGCGTCGCGTCACCGCGCGGGCGCAGGCCGCTGGCCCGACGAGCACCGCGACGACGAGCAGGTTGCCCAGTCCCTGGACAGCGACCAGCAGCGCCGCGGCGACGAGCAGCAGCAGCGCGACGTCCACAACGCCCGGTCGCACGCCCAACGCCGCCGCGTTGAGGCGGTCGAAGCCGACGAGCAGCAAACGCCCGTGCAGGAGCGCCAGCGCCGCCAGCACGGCAACCGCCAGCCCGCCCGCCAGCGCCAGGTCGGTGTCGCTCACCCCGAGCACATCGCCGAACAGCAGCTCTCCGAGGCCTGCCGGCGTGTCGGGCGACAGCGCCAGCAGCGCGCCCAGCCCGAGTAGCCCGGTGACCACCACGGCGACCGCGGTGTCACGCCCGACCGCCGGGGTCCGCGCGGCCGCCGCGATGGCCAGCGCCGCGACCGCCAAGCCCAAGGCTCCCCCCAAGATGATCGGGATCCCGGCCAGCGCTGCGAGCACCAGGCCCGGCAGCAGCGCGTGGGCGAGCGACTCGGTGGAGTAGCTCAAGTTGTAGAAGATGATCCAGCAGCCGAGCGTCCCGCCCGTCAGCCCGAGCAGGATCACCTCGAACAGCGCGCGGCGGTCGATCCCCTGCTCCCAGGGTGCGATCAGGCTGTGCCAGACGGTCGCGACGATCACGCGGCGCCGTGGTCGTGGCCGTGCTCGTGATGGTGGGCCGGCAGCACGCAACGCTCCCCGGGCAGCTCGACGATCTCGGCGCCGTAGGTCGCCTCCAGCGTCTCCCGCGTCAGGACGTCGGCTGGCGCGCCGAAGGCGACCTGACGGCGGTTGAGGCAGAGCACGCGCTCCCAGCCGCGCGCCTGGTCGACGTCGTGGGTGGCGATCAGCAGCGCGCGCCCCTGCGCGGCGAGCCGTCCCAAGAGATCGTCGAGCAGCGCGACGCTCGGCGTGTCGAGGCCGACGTAGGGCTCGTCGAGCAGCAGCACCGGCGCGTCCTGCACGAGCGCGCGGGCGACCAGGACCCGCTGGCGCTGGCCGCCGCTGAGGTCGCCGAAGGTGTGATCGGCGCGGTCGGTGAGACCGACGTCGGCCAGCGCGGCGCGGGCCCGCTGGCGGTCGGCGCGGCCGGGCCGCCGCCACCACGGCAGCGTCGAGAGCGTGCCCATCAGCGCGACGTCCAGCGCGCTGACCGGGAAGTCCAGGCGCGAGCGCTCGGTCTGGGGCACCACGCCGATCCGCGTGGGTCGGGTCAGCGTTCCGGCCGACGGGCGCAACTCGCCGAGCAGCGCGCGAAAGAGCGTGGTCTTGCCCCCGCCGTTGGGGCCGAGCACCGCGACCCGCTGGCCGGCGTGCGCGCCGAAGCTGACGTCACGCAGGACGGGCGGGCCGCCGTAGCCGGCGGCGAGTCCGTCGGCCGCGAGCAGCGGCGCGTCGCTCATGCGACGGCGCTCCGTGCAACGAGGCGTGTCCGGCCCGCGCGGCCGAGCGCGACCAGCGCGAACACGGCGCCGCCGACGACAGCGATCGTCGCGCCGGGCGGCGCGTTGGTCTGCACCGACAGCCACAGCCCGACGATGCCCTCGACGATCACCAGCGCCACCGTCGCCAGCTGCCAGGTGCGCAGCCGGTCGATCAGCAGGCGGGTCGTCGCGGCGGGAACGACGAGCAGGGCGGTGGAGAGCAGCGCGCCGATCGCATCCAGCGCGGCGACCGCCGAGGCGGCGACGAGCGCGAGCAGCAGCAGGTCGGGCAGCGGCGACCGCGCCCCCAACGCGCGGGCGCTGTCGCGATCAAAGCCCGATGCCAGCCAGCGCCGGCCGAGCACCGCGCTGACGATCACGACGGCGACGCCGACCGCCGCGGCGACGAGCTGGTCGGTGTGGTCGATCAGCAGCAGGCTGCCGAAGAGCAGTCGTTCCACGCTGCCTTGCGAGTGAAAGACGTCGCTGGCCAGGATCACCCCCGCGGCGAGCGCGCCGACCAGCACGAGCGCGGTGGCCGAGTCGTACTCCGCGCGGCCGCGGTTGGCGAGCGCGGCGACGCCGATCGCCACGATCCCCGCCGTCGCCAGCGCGCCGAGCAGCGGCGAGAAGCCCAGTCCGTCGGCGAGGACCAGGCCCGGGAAGGCCGCCGTGCCGACGGCGTGCGCGTAGAAGCTCAGCCCGCGCAGCACGATCCACGTCCCCAAGATCCCCGAGCCGACGGCGAGCAGCGCGATCTCGACGACGGCGCGCTGGACGAACGGAAGGTCGAACGGGGCGGGCACGAGCGCGCCAGTATAAGCAAGAATCGATCTCATCTAGACCGCGCCGCGCGCACGGTCGGGTCGCGCCGGCGCTACTCGGTGTCGCGCCGCGTGCGCCAGGCCACGAGACGCCGGGCGAGGACCGGCGAGAGGCTGGTCGCCAGCGCGTCGGCCTCCGCGTCGGCCTGCTCGTCGTCGAGCCCGAGGACCTCGTGGGCGAGGACGCGAGCAGCGTGGCGGCGGGAGCTCAGCACGAGCGCGGCGCTGGTGCCGTTGGCGGTCAGCGTCAGCGCGTCGGGCGCCACGAGGTCGAGCCCGCGGAGGCGGCGGATCATCTCCAAGGCGGTGGGGTGCGAGACGCCGACCTTGCGTGCGACCGCCGCTTGCGACGGCGGCGCGCCGGCCGAGTTGAGGTCGCGCAGCGCCAGCAGGTAGCGCGCCTCGCCCTCGGTCAGCTCCATGCACGGCACCTGATCGGGCGTTGCGGGCTTCACGCGTGAGGTCGGACGGGCAGACATCTCTTGCGCTCAGGGTACCGGCAGCGGACGACGGGCCGGCACCGATTCGCTACCGCGCCGTTGACGCCAGGCCCTGGCGTAGCGCGCCGGCGACCTGCCCGAAGGCCGCGCGGCTGCTGCGCGCCGCTGTCGTGTTGAAGAAGCCGTGGATCTGATCGTGGCACTGGGTCGCGACGGCGACGCCGGCCTCCCGCAGCCTCGCTGCGTAGGCCTCGCCCTCGTCGCGCAGGACGTCGGGGATGCAGGTCGCCACATAGGCGGGCGGCAGCCCGGCCAGCTGCGGCGCGTGCAACGGCGAGGCCTGTGGCTCGGCGCGGCGCGTGGGGTCCGGCAGGTACTTGGATATGAACCAGTCCATCCCGGACTCGGTCAGCAGGTAGCCGCTGGAGCAGCGCGCGTAGGACTCCGTCTTGGTCGTGACGTCGGTCACTGGGTAGAGCAGGAGCTGGAAGGCCACGTCGGGCAGCCGCTCGTCGTCGCGCGCCGCGAGCGCGACGACGGCCGCGAGGTTGCCGCCCGCGCTGTCGCCACCGACCGCCAGCCGCGTGGGGTCGGCGCCGAGCCGGTCGGCATGGTCGGCCGCCCAGGCGTAGGCCGCCAGCGCGTCCTGCACCGCTGCCGGATAGGGATGCTCGGGCGCCAGCCGGTAGTCCACCGACATGATCCGGATGCCGCTGAGGTGCGCGAGCAGGCGACAGCTCGCGTCGTGGGTCTCGACCGAGCCCTGGACCCAGCCGCCGCCGTGGAAGTACACCAACAAGGGGCCGGGCGTCGGCGCGCCGTGCGGGGCGTAGAGGCGCACGGGGATCGTGCCCGCAGACAGATCGGTGACGGTCAGCGGTAGCTTCGGGCGGATGGCCATCGGCCGTGCGGTCAGCGCCAGGCGCCGGCGCTGCTCGGCGACCGGCTGCGCATCGCTCATCGGGTCGCGCCCGATCTCCGCCAGCTTGCCGAGCAGCAGCGCCTCGGGATGCAGGCCCGTCGCCTCGGGCGGTACGGCGCCGGCCAAGCGCCGGACGATCGGGGTGGGCAGCGCGACGAGCGCCCGAGCGAGGTAGCCGCCGGCCCACGCCTCAACGCGGCCGGGGAGCAGGGCGGGGGAGATGCTCATAAGGGCGTCAACACTGCCATGCGAGGCCCGACGCGTCACGGCAGGCTTGGAAGGTGCACTAGAGTTGCCGATCGACAACCATGGATGCCACCGCCGACCCATCGCTCGACGACGACCTCGACGCCCTCGCTGGCCGGATCGGCAGCGCCGTGCGCGAGCTGCGGCTCGGGCAGCGCTGGTCGCTCGGCGACCTTGCGCGGGCGTCCGGACTGTCCAAGACGATCCTCGCTCGGATCGAGCGCGGAGACGGCAACCCGTCGGTCGAGACGCTCTGGCGGGTCTCGCGTGCGCTGAAGGTCCCGCTGGGCGCGCTGCTGAGCCCGCCGTCTCGGCGCCCCCGGGTCCGGGCCATCCGCGCCCGCTCCGGCGAGCCGCTGAGCTCCGAATCCGGGATGGGCGCCTGGCTGTTGCACGCCGCCGCGCAGGAGCACCGCGCCGAGCTCTTCGACATCGAGCTGCCGCGCGGCGTCGACCAGGCGACCGATGGCCACCTGCCGGGGACCGAGGAGCTGATCTTCTGCGTCAAGGGCCGCGTGCGCGTCGGGCCGTATGACCAGGAGGTCGAGCTCGGCCCGGGCGACGCGGTCTGGTTCACCGCCGACGTCGCCCACCACTACGTTGCGCTGCGCGACACGCGGACGTTGTGCTGGATGATCTATCCGGGTGTGGGTGCGGAGTGAGCAGCGCCCGCTCCCAGCCCATCGTCGCTGGCGTCGTCGCCGCGCTGGTCGGCTTCGCCGGCTCGTTTGCGATCGTCTTGGCGGGCCTGCACGCGGTCGGGGCCAGCAACGCCCAGGCGTCGTCAGGGTTGTTGGTGCTCTCGGTCGCCATGGGCGTGACCGGCATCGCGCTCTCCTACCACTACAAGATGCCGCTGAGCATGGCGTGGTCGACGCCGGGCGCCGCGCTGCTGGTCGCCTCCGGCCACGTGAGTGGGGGCTATCCGGCCGCGATCGGCGCGTTCATGCTGGCCGGCGTCCTGATCGTCGTCGCCGGCCTGTGGCGTCCGCTGACGCGGGCGATCGTCGCGATCCCCGGGCCGATCGCCAGCGGGCTGATGGCGGGCGTCCTGCTGCCGATCTGTCTGCAGCCGGTCCACGCGGTCGTCGAGGTTCCCAAGCTCGGGATCCCGACCGTCGTCGTCTGGCTCGTGCTGTGGCGCGTCGCGCGGCGCTGGGCGGTGCCGGGGGCGCTGGCCGCCGCGGCGATCGCGGTGGCGATCGACCCGGTCGCCGGCGGTCCGTCGGCGCATCTGCTGCCGCAGCTGACGTTCGTGACGCCGACGCTGCATCTCGGCACGCTGCTCGGCGTCGGCCTGCCGCTCTTCATCGTCACGATGGTGTCGCAGAACGTCGCGGGCATGAGCGTGCTCGCTGCGCACGGCTATGCGGCGCCGATGCGGCCGGTCCTGGTCACGACCGGCGCGGCGACCGTCGTCGGCGCCCCGTTGGGCGGCCACGGCATCAACCTCGCGGCGATCACCGCGGCGCTGGCCGCCGGTCCCGAGGCCGGGCCGGATCGGTCGCGGCGCTGGATCGCGGCGGTGAGCGCGGGCGCGGTCTATCTCGTCCTCGGCCCTGCCGCCGGGCTGGCGACCGCGCTGCTGGCGGCGTCGCCGCCGGTCCTGATCGAGGCCGTCGCGGGGCTGGCGCTGCTGGGCACGCTCGGTGCCGCGTTGCGCGCCGCGACCGACGACGAGCAGCAGCGCGAGCCCGCGATCATCACGTTCGTGGTCTGCGCCTCAGGCGTCACGGCGCTGGGCATCAGCGCGCCGTTCTGGGGCTTGGTCGCGGGGCTGCTCCTGCTCGCCGTGCAGCGAGGCCGCTACCGTCGATTGCCCGCTTTGCGCTCCCGACGCGACACCGCAAGGACCCCATGAGCCCCGCCAACCCGTTCACCCCCGTCACCGTTGGCCCCGCCGTCGACGGTGTCAGCGAGCTTCCCGCCACGCTGCGTCTCGGCGCCGTGCACCTCACGGTTATCGACCTCGATCGCTCGGTCGCCTGGTATCAGTCCGCGCTGGGCTTGCGCGTGCACCGCCACGACGTTGACAGCGCCGCGCTGGGCGATGGCGGCGAGGAGGTGCTGGTCCTGCACGAGGACAACACGGCCCGGCAACCGGGCCGCACCTCTGGTCTCTACCACTACGCCTTGCTCTTCGGAAGCCGCGAGGAGCTGGCGCGGACCGCGCTGCGGCTGGCCGCGGCCAAGACGCCGATCCAGGGCGCCTCAGACCACGGGACGCACGAGGCGATCTACCTGCCCGACCTCGACGGCAACGGCATCGAGCTGGCCGCCGACCGCCCGCGCGAACAGTGGCCGACGCCCGAGGAGGAGTTCACTGGCGACGGCCCGAAGCGGCTGGACCTCGACGCGCTCCTGGCGACCGTCGGCGGGGAGGAGCTCAGCCCGCAGGTGCGCCCGGGTCTGCGCGTCGGCCATGTGCACCTGCATGTCGGCGACATCGCCGCGGGCCTCGCGTTCTACCGCGACGTGCTCGGCTTTGAGGTCTGGGCGAAGATGCCCACCGCCGCGTTCGTCTCGGCCGGTGGCTACCACCATCACGTGGGCTTCAACACCTGGCGCGGCGAGGGCGCGGCGCCGATGCCCGAGGGGATCGTCGGCCTACGCCACTGGACGGTCGTGCTCGAGACGCACGCCGAGGTGGAGGAGGTGCGTGCCCGCGTGCGCGCCGCGGAGATCGACTCCCGGGACGTGCCCGGCGGCTTCGCCGTCACCGACCCGTTCGGGATGGCCGTGCATATCGTCGCCTCCGCTGGGTAGGCCACCCTTGCCAGAGCGACCATTCTGGTTGCAGTTTGGTGTGGGCTTCTGAGAGGGTCGCGGCGTGTCGATCGCCGCCCAGCGGGGGCGGCGGCAGGAGGAGGAGACAACACTTATGCGCGTTCAGCGTTTGGCGGCCGCGATGGTCGTCACGGCGGCGTTCGTCGCCGCAGGGGCGGCCAGCGCCCAGGCAGCACTGCCCGTCATCTACAACTTCCCGACGGCGATCGCCGCGTCGGCGGTGCAACCCGGCGGCTCGCCGGCCGGCGCCAACGATCCGTCCTGTCATCCGTCGGCCGCGCACCCGCGGCCGGTCGTGCTGGTCAACGGCACGTTTGCCAACCAGATCACGAGCTGGAACGCGCTCTCGCCGTTGCTGAAGAACAACGGCTACTGCGTCTACACCTTCAACTACGGCGGTCTCTTCGCTGGCCAGATCGGCAGCTACGGCCCAATCGCGGCATCGGCCGGGGAGCTGAAGACCGAGGTCGACGCGGTGCTGACGAGCACGGGCGCGTCGAAGGTCGACCTCGTCGGCTGGTCGCAGGGCGGCATGATGCCGCGCTACTACCTCAAGAACCTCGGCGGCGCAGCGAAGGTCAACGCGCTGATCGGGCTCGCGCCGTCCAACCACGGCACGACGCTGAGCGGCCTCGCGACGCTGGCCGGCTACTTCCCAGGCGCGCTGCCGCTGGTCGGGGCGCTCTGCCCGGCCTGCACCGACCAGGTCGTCGGCTCACCGTTCCTGACGAACCTCAACGCGGGCGGCGACACCGTGCCCGGCGTGGAGTACACGGTGATCCAGTCGCGCTACGACGAGGTCGTCACGCCCTACAGCTCGGCGTTCCTGACCGGGGCCAACGTCACCAACATCACGATCCAGAGCAAGTGCATCCTGGACCTCGGTGACCACCTGTCGATGCCCTACGACCACATCGTCGATCGTGAGGTGCTCAACGCGCTCGATCCAGCGCACGCGAGCTCGACGATCTGCACGCCGATCGTCCCAGCGGTCGGCGGCTGAGGCGCTCTAGGACGAGGCGAGCGCGGCGGCGAGCACCTGTCTGGCGATCGGTGCCGCCGCCTTGCCGCCCGCGCCGGCGCCGACGAGCATCACGCCGACGGCGATCCGCGGGTTGACCGCAGGAGCGAACGCGACGAACCACGCGTCGGTGTTCTTGGGGTCTGACCCGCCGTTGCCGGTGAAGCGCAGCTCCGCGGTGCCGGTCTTGCCGGCGACCGTGACGCCGGGCAGCGCGGCGGCCGTGCCGGTGCCGCCGCGGACCACGCCGATCATCATGTCGCGGACCTGGCCGGCGACCTTGGCGCTGACGGCGCGGTTGCGGATGACGGGGTCCTCGGTGATCGCCCGCGGCTTGGCGCGCACGCCCTTGGCGGCGATCGTGGCGCCGACGCTGGCCATCCCGAGCGGCGTCGCGAGATCCTTCTCCTGACCGATCGCCGCCGAGCCGACGGCGATGGCGTCGCGCAGCGTCGTGGAGATCGTGTTCGGCTTGGCGACCGGGATGCGCGGCGTCTCGTTGAAGCCGAACGCCTCGGCGCGGGCGACGAGCTTCTTGGCGCCGACCTTGGCGCCCAGCGGCGCGAAGACCGAGTTGCAGGAGTCGGCGAAGGACTGCGCGAGGCTGCCGCCGCAGGACTCGTTGCTCGCGTTGGCGAGCTTGACGCCCGAGAGCGTCGCCGATGTCCGGACGGGGTAGCTGCTGCTCGGCGTCGCGGCGCCGGAGGCCAGCGCGGCCGACAAGGTGATGATCTTGAACGTCGAGCCCGGTGGCTGGGGCGCGCTGACGGCGATGCCGGCGAGGGCGAGGACGTCGCCGGTGCGCGGGCGAATCACCGCGACGCCACCGAGCTTGGTGCCCAGTGCGGCGGTCGCGACGCGCTGCAGGCCGGGGCGCAGCGTCGAGTGCACCGAGCGGCCGGCGTGCGGGGAGACCTTGGCGATCACGCGCGTGCCGTAGCGCAGCTCGGCGCCGGCGGTCCCGGCGAGGCGCTCGCGATAGCGGGCGTGCAGGCCCTTCTCGAAGATGTTGAGCGTCGGGTCGTCGAGCAGCGCGTTGCCGTTGCGGGTGAGGACCGTCGCCTGGCGCGCGGACTGCAGGGTGCGGCGCTTGGGCGCCTCGCCCTTCCGCAGGCCGGGCAGGCGCAGGTACGGACTCCAGGCGACGCCGCCGTCTTTGACCGGGAGCTTGAGCGTCCCGTGGAGCGTTCCGAAGAGGCGCGTCTGGACCGCGACGGGCACGGTGACGGCACCCTTCTTCGGGTTGGAGGCGGCGCCGAGCCGCTTGACCTTGACCGTCGCCGCATCGTCGGCGCGCTTGATCAGCGCTGCGAAGCGGGTGCGCGGATAGTTCTTCTGGCTCTTGGGGTCGAGCGCGCGCCACATCGCGGTGGTGTCGCGGGCGGCGTAGGCCTTGGCGAACGCCGCGGCGTCGCCGCGCTGGCGGTCCACCTCGCGGTTATGGCGGACCACCAGCGCGACGGCGCCGCCGACGATCACGACCAGCAGGAGCGGCACGAGGTACGCCAACGGACTGCGGCGCCGGCGCGGCGCCCGGCGGCGGTGGCCACCGCCGGCGCGGTGGCCGGGCTCCAGCCACGGGACGCCCGCGCTGCGGCGCGGCGGCGCCGAGGCGAACATCGAGCGGCGGCGACGGCGACGGCGGGGCACGTGCCCTGGTGTTTACCGGGCGGCGCGGCGTGGCGCGACGCTCGCACGGAGAAGTGCGACGATCCCCGTTTGTAGCTTGCGCACAAGATCTGTCCTGTCACACGCGTCGATGGGCACAAGAAGCCTCGTCCGCTTGACGCCATCGTGCAAAGACATGACCCGCGTCGAGCGCTACGCAAATCTCGCCGGGGTGGTCGTGCCGTTCGCGGGCGTCCTGGTGGCCATCGTGCTGCTGTGGAACTCGTGGGTCGACGCGATCGACCTCGCGATCCTCGCCGTGATGTATTTCGCGACCGCGATGGGGGTGACCGTCGGCTTCCACCGGCTGCTGACGCACCGCTCCTTCCGCGTCGATCCGTGGCTCGAGCGCACCTTTGCGTCGCTCGGCCAGTTGAGCGTGCAGGGCTCGGTCCTCGACTGGGTCGCCGACCACCGCAAGCACCACGCGCACACCGACGTCGAGGGCGACCCGCACAGCCCGCACGTCGGCCACGGCAGCGGGCTGCGCGGCCTCTGGCACGCCCACACCGGCTGGCTGATGGAGACCCAGGGGCAGGCCGACTGGAAGCAGTACGCCAGGGACCTCTACGAGGATCCCAAGATGAAGGCCATCGGCCGGCGCTTCCCGCTCTACGTGATGATCTCGCTGCTGATCCCCACAGTGTTGGGATACGTCCTGCACGGCTTCACCTGGCAGGGCGCGCTGCGCGGCTACATCTGGGGTGGCCTGGTCCGGATCTTCCTCGTGCACCACATCACGTGGTCGGTCAACTCGGTCTGCCACTACTTCGGCTCACGCCGCTTTGACATCGAGGACAAGTCCACCAACGTGGCTTGGCTTGCGATCCCGTCGCTCGGCGAGTCCTGGCATCACAATCACCATGCCTTCCCGCGCTCGGCGCGCCACGGGCTCAAGCCGTGGGAGATCGACGTGTCGGCGCTGGTGATCGGCGGGCTGGCGAAGGTGGGGCTGGCCCACGACGTCGTCGTCATCACGCCCGAGCGTCAGGCCGCGAAGGCGCTGACGCCCGAGCGCGAGAAGGTGCCGGCCTAGCCGACGGGGGCCTGCTCGGCGGCCGGCCGCGGCTTGCGGCCGGTGGGCATGCGCGGCGCCTGAGCGCGGATCTCGGCCAGCAGGCGTGCCGAGAGCTCGGTTGGCGTCTCGCCCGGTTGGCGCTGCCCACCGCTCGGCGCGAAGAAGTGAACGCGGACGTGCGGCCGGCTGCGCGGGAACTTCGGCAGGTCGACCGTGCCGGTGACGGTGCAGGAGACGATGTGCGCCTCGGGCACCGCGTCTGCGAGGCGGCCGAAGCCGCTGCGCGCACGCAGCTCGCGGCCCTTGGAGCGCGTGCCCTCGGGGAAGACCCCGATGCACGCGCCAGCGCGCAGCATCTCGATCGCGCGGTCCATCGCATGGACGTCACCCTTGCCGCGCTCGATCGGGATCTGGCCCATGCCGTCGAGGATCAGGCCCAGGCCGGGCTTCCACAACGAGGCCTTGGCCAGTGCGCAGATCTGACGGCGGGGGAGGCCGGCGATGCCGATGGCGATCGGGTCCCAGTAGCTGTCGTGGTTGCCGGCGAGCAGGACGGGTCCGTCGGTGGGCATGGTGTCGAGCCCGGAGACCTCCAGGCGTCCCCACCAGCGGACGGCCGGCGAGCACGCGGCCATGGCAAAGCGATAGGTCGGCGAGACAGCGGACATGGCCACCATCTTGCCCAATCGCGCGGCGCTCAGCGAGTTGCGGAGTCCACGCGGCCGAACTCGGCGTGGTGGCGCCGTGCCGCGCGGGCGGTACGTGCCGTCGCCTTCGCCGCGGTCGCAGTCCAGTCGACGGGCGTGAACGGCAGCGCGAGCGCGGCGGCCCAGGTCGATGCGTCGGTCGTCCCGGTCACCGCGATGCCGTTGGCGGTCTGGATCGCTTTGATCGCGTCGCCGGTCGCCGTGTCGAACTTTCCGCTCACCGTGACGGTCGGATAGCTCTGCGTCAGGTGCTCCTGCAGCCAGATGACCTCGTCGCCCTTGGCGCCCTTGCCGAGCGCGGGCCAGCCGGGGTCGGGCTCGACGGATGCGGGCGGTGCGGGCTCGTCGAGCACGCTCCAGTGCGCGGCGTCGGTCGCCTGCCAGCTCCACCAGGAGACGCCCTGGGTGCCGTAGGCCGCCCAGAGCTGGCGGAAGCGGCGCAGGTCGGCGGCCGGGGGGTTGTCGTAGGTCTGCCCGAGCGGCGCGATCGGCGCCTGGTAGATGCGGTTGTGGGCCAGCGTGTGGGCGCTGATCGCGTCGACGGTTCCGCCGATGTCCTTCCAGTAGGCCTGCGGCAGGTTGACCTGCGCGCCGCCCGGTCGCAGGAACACGCTGAACGGCAGGCCGGGGTGGTAGTCGACATACGGGAACGACGTCAGGCCGATCGGGTAGCTCGGTCCGGCGGCGGCGCGCAGCGCGTTCATGTAGGTCTGTGCTGAGGCGTACTTGCCCTCGTACTGGCCCTCGGCGTCGATGACGAAGCAGTCGGCGCCGGCGGCGATGGCCGCGGCGGCGACGCTCGCCTCGCTCGTCGGGCTGTTGCCGTAGACGAACTGCCAGGCGCAGGCCTTCAGCCCGCGCTGGTGCAGGGCGCCGACCAGCAGCGGCGAGAACTGATCCCACGGCGTGGTGCCGTCGCCGGCCTTGACGAAGACGGTGGAGACCGAGGCCGCGGCGGCGCGGGCGGCGATCGCGTCGACGTTGCCGCCGTCGGACTTCTCCAGCTGCCAGATCCACATGCCGTTGCCGCGGAAGGCGGCCGGCAGCGAGCCGTCGCCGCTTAGCGCCGGCGCGACGATCTTCTTGGGCTCGGTGAGGATCGTGATCTTGATGATGTTGGACTTGCGCCCTGCCTTGTCGCGGAGCGTCACCGCGACGGTCCCGGGCCGGACCCCTGGCGGCACGCGCGCGACCCAGCCCGCCGCGCCGCGGTGCAGCTTGGTGGCGAGCGCTCCGCGCGGCCAGCGGAAGGTCACGCGCAGGCCGAGCTTCAGCCGCGTGCCGCGCAGCTGCACCTGGCGGCCGACACGCACGGCGACGCCCTTCTTGCACGACGCCGCGGTGGCGGGGACGCAGCGGACGCCCGCGAGCTTGGGGGCACGTGAGGCGGCGTCGGCGGATGTGACGGCGGTCGGTAGCGCCGCGACGGACAGCAGGACGGCGACGGCGGCATGGCGGGGGCGCGGCATCTCGGATCGAGACTCAATCAGTCCGGCGAAGTTGCGGTCTGCCGGTCCGCCGGTAGGTTCCGGCGGCGATGACCGAACAGACGCCCGATGCCACGCCGACGCCGTTTGGCAACTACCAGTACGAGATCTACCTGCAGGGTCTTGCCGGTCAGCTGCCGGACCTGCCGGTCGGCTGGGAGGCGCTAGAGGCTGCGGCGGCGGCCAAGCTCGACGACGGCGCGCGCGGCTATGTCTTCGGCGGGTCGGGCTCCGAGGACACGCAGCGCGAGAACCTCGAGGCGTTCCGGCGCTGGCGGATCGTCCCGCGGATGCTGCGCGACGTCGCGGCGCGCGATCTGCGCACGACCGTCCTGGGCACCGCGATGCCGGCGCCGGTCCTGCTCGGCCCGGTCGGCGTGCAGTCGATCATCCATCCCGAGGGTGAGCTGGCCGTCGCGCGCGCCGCGGGGGCGCTGGGCGTGCCGATGGTGGCGTCGACCGCGTCGTCGTTCACGCTGGAGGAGATCGCCGAGGCCGGCACCGCGGCAGGTCCGGGCTCACCGCGCTGGTTTCAGCTCTACTGGCCCAAGGACGACGACTTGACCGCGAGCTTCGTGGGCCGCGCCGAGGCTGCTGGCTATGGCGCGATCGTCGTCACGCTCGACACGCCGCTGCTGGCCTGGCGCCCGCGCGACCTGCAGGGCGCCTACCTGCCGTTTCTGAAGTCGATCGGCATCGCCAATTACCTCGCCGACCCGGTCTTTCGTGCCGCGCTGGAGCGCACGCCCGAGGAGGATCCGCAGGGAGCGGTCGGCCACTTCGTCGGCCAGTTCAGCAACCCGAGCGCGACCTGGGCTCAGATCGACAAGCTGCGCGCCTTGACCGAGCTGCCGCTGATCCTGAAGGGCATCAACCATCCCGACGATGCGCGCGAGGCGCGAGAGCGCGGCGTCGATGGCATCTTGGTGTCCAACCACGGCGGCCGCCAGGTCGACGGGGCGCTCGCGGCCCTCGACGCGCTGCCCGGCGTCGTCGACGCGGTCGGCGACGACCTGACGATCCTCTTCGACAGCGGCATCCGTGGCGGCGCCGATGTCGTCAAGGCCCTGGCGCTGGGCGCCGACGCGACGCTGATCGGCCGCCCGTACCTCTGGGGCCTGGCGCTGGCCGGGGAGGACGGCGTGCGCTCGGTCCTGCGCGCCCTACTCGGCGAGCTGGACCTCACGCTGGCGCTCAGCGGCCACGCAACACCGGCCACGCTCGGGCCCGACGTGTTGGCCCGCCGCTGAGCGTCGCGGCGACGGCCTACGCCGTCGCGTTGGCCCGATCGCGCCAGGCGACCAGCTCGCGGACCGCGCCGAGGTCGTAGCCACTCCCGTCGCCGCCGATGCCGACGATGAGGTGCTCGACGCCCGCCGCGACGAGGTCGTCGGCGGCCTGAAGCGCGTCGGCCTGAATGCCCCAGGTGCGCTCGATCTCGCCCGGATTGCGCCCGACGGCATCGCAGTGACCGAGCAGGACCTCGTTCTTCTGCCTGAACCGGTCGGCATCGCCGAAGCCGTGCCACATGTCGGCGTGCTGGGCGACCAGCTTGAGCGTGACCTTCTCGCCGCTGCCGCCGATCAGGATCGGCATCTCGCCCATCGGCGGCGGGTTGAGCTTGCCGAGGCGCTCGCTGATCCGGGGCAGATCGCGCTTGAGCGCGCGCAGGCGGGCCGGGGCGTCGCCGAACTCGTAGCCGTACTCGTCGTAATCCCTCTCAAACCAGCCGGCGCCGATGCCGAGGATCACGCGGCCGCCGGAGATGTGATCGACCGTGCGGTGAGCGTCGGCGAGCAGTTCCGGGTTGCGATAGGAGTTGCAGATCACCAACGCGCCAATTTGCGCGCGCTCGGTGACCTCGGCCATCGAGGCCATCGTGGTCAGCGCTTCGAAGTGCTTGCCATCCGGCTCGCCATAGAGCGGATAGAAGTGATCCCAGCAGAAGATCGTGTCGACGCCGAGCTCATCGGCCTCGCGCCAGGCGCGGCGCATGCCCGCGAAGTCGGCGTGCTGCGGTTGGACCTGGACACCTACGCGGACGGGCACAGACGAGCTCCTCGCTTCGATGGCAACGGCGCTCCACGGTAGCGGCGCAGATCCGGCGCCCCGCCGATGCGACGCTCTGTGTAGCGTCCGTTCCATCGTCACGTGGCGTACCGGTGGCTCAGGAACTGCGCGCGACGAGCCGATGACCATGTCAGTGGACCCGGTGCCACATCAGCGACCCCTGCGCGTCCTCATCGTCGACGACGCGCCCGACATCCGTGCGCTGCTGCGCGCGATGCTTGGCGATCGCGTGGACGTCCTCATGCAGGAGGCCTCGGGTGGCGCTGAGGCGCTGGCGCTGGCGGCCGCCGATCCACCGGATCTCGCGGTGATCGACCAGAACATGCCCGGCATGGACGGCGTCACCACCACGCGCGAGCTCAAGGCGCTGCTGACCGACGTCGAGATCGTCGCCTTCACCGCTGTTCCCGGCGCCGAGCGTGAGTTCGCTCAGGCCGGGGCGACCCACCACTTCCTCAAGGATCGCTTCGGCGATCTCGTCGGCTTCATCTCCGAGCGGGCTGCCGGCAACGGGCGCTGAGCGCTGGGTGGCCGACGCCTGGCGTCGACCACCCGACGGGGATGTGGCTAGCGGCGCTTCAGGACCACCGTGGTGGTCGCTCCGCCACCGCTCTTCTTCAGCGTCACGCTGAAGGTCAGCGGCGTTTGAGGACAACCGTGGTCGCCACACCGCCACCGCTGATCTTCAGCGTCAAGCTCTTGGCATGGCGCAGGGCGCGCTTGGCCTTGGTGGTGAACTTCAGCTTGACCGTGGCGGTGCCCTTCTTGGTGGCCTTGGCCGAGCCGCGGGCGACGAGCGTGCCGGCGCGGGTGGCGCTGAGCTTGACCGTCGTGCCGGCCTTGACGCCGTTGACCTTGATGATGAAGCCGGACTTCAGAGCGGTCGCGAGGCGGATCCGGCCGGCCACCGTGGCCGTGGCACCCGCGCCCTTGCTGCTGCTGTTGTTGGTGGTCTTGGCTCCGGACGTCGGCGTGCCGGCAGCGGTTGCCGCGCCCGCGCGGGTGACGTTCTCACAGTCCTTGTCGACCACGTCAGCCGCATCGGCGTAGACGGTGTCGGTCCCGAAGCCGCAGAGGATCGAGTCGACCTCGCCGTCCTGGGCGTAGATGGTGTCGTTGCCGTAGGGGTACTTGCACCACAGCGGGCCGCAGTCGCCGGCCGCGAGGTCGCCGGAGATCTTGTCCTGGCCGGGGCCGCCGATGATCGTGTCGTCGCCGAAGCCGCCGTCGAGGTGGTCGTTGCCGGGGCCGCCGTCGAGCTTCTCGGGGCCGTCGGCGCCGTTGAGGTCGTCGTCGCCCCCGTTGCCGATCAGCTCGCCGGTGTTGGTGGCCTGGGCGATCTTGACGTAGTCGGGACCGTCGGTGCCGACGAAACGGGCGCTCTCTGAGAGCTTGAGCCGCTCGACGTTGACGATGTCATCGCCTTCGCCGGGGCGCCCGTCGTCGGCACCGCCGGCGAACGTGAAGCTGAGGCCCTGGGGCAGATCGCTGTCGCGGAAGCGCGAGGAGTAGTCGCCGTCGATCGTGTCGATGCCCGGCCCGCCGTCGACCACGTCAGCGGAGGGCTCCTCGTGGCCGTCGGGCTCGAGCGTGTCGTTGCCCGCGCCGCCCAGCAGGTGGTCGGCGCCCGAGTAGCCGATCAGCTCGTCGTCGCCATCGCCGCCGTCGAGCATGTCGTTGCCTTTGGAGCCCTCGAGCTTGTCGTTGCCCGGGCCGCCGAAGAAGGTGTCGTTGCCGTCGTCGCCGCGGATCCAGTCGCTGCCGGGGCCGCCGTCGATGGTGACCGGCACGGGCAGATCGGACGAGAGCGTGATGTTCTCGTCGCCGTCGCCGGCCTGCACGATGATGGCCTTCGGGTCGGTGCAGATGACCTCTGACCAGTCGCCGGCGCCATAGGCGTCGGTGCAGCCGGCCGGAGCCGAGGTGACGTTGACGCCTTCGTTGGCGTAGAAGAGGATGCCGCCGGCCTCGGGCGCTTGGATGCTCATGCTGTTGACCTCGCCGGGGGCGCCGACGTAGGTGTAGGTGCCGGCGCCGTCGGTCGTGATCGTCGCGGCGTTCGCCGTGCCGGGGAGTGCGACGGCCGCGAGGGCTGCGACGGCGGCACAGGCTGGGGTCAGGCGATGGGGGAGACGCTGAAGGGGAGTGCGCATGGCCGCACTGTCTCGGCTGCGCGCGGTCGCCGCATCAGGGGAACCCCGGCGGCTGCCCAGGGGCGTGCAACCGCCCCGTCGCGGGTACGGCTGCCCGCACTCTGACGCGATTCTTATGCCCCGATCGAAACCTCTGGAGCCCTTGCGTGTGCTTTGGTCTATGAGCCCGTCCACCGATGTCCGCACTGCCGTCCGCGATCTCGTCGCCGCGCTGGACCGCTACGACACCGATGCCATGCTGGCCTCCATGGCCCCGGACGTCACCTTCGTTCTGGCTAGCGAAGCCGCGCCGGTGCGATCACGCGATGAGCTGCGCGTGATCGTCGAGGAGTGGGCGTCCGCCGGGCCAGCGGTCGAGGCCTGTCACGCATGGGATCTCGAGATCCGCGGACTCGGCCCCGACGTGGCGATGGCCACGCAGATGCTGAGCTTCCACCTGGCCGGGGTGCCGTCTCCGGTCCGGCAACGCGAGACGCTCGTCCTGTCCCGGGGCGACGACGGTTGCTGGCTGGTCGTCCACGGGCACCGGTCTCCGGGGCCGTATGAGTGGGCGGGCGAGAGCCGTCTGGGTGTGCGGCTTGCGCCGACGGCGGCGGTGGCCGCGATGGGCTGACGCCTAAGGGGCGAGCTCGACCGCGTACAGGCTGTAGTCGGCGTCGAGTTTCCTCACGAGGGTGAAGCCGAGCCGTTCGACGATGTAGAGGGACTTCTGGTGGTTGCGATGAACCTGCGCGACCATGTGTCGAAAGCCCTGGTCACGCGCGAAACATGCGGTCTCCTGCGCGACGGCTGCGGCTATCGATCGACCGTCGGACACACGGCCGCCGTGAAGCGAGCGGTTGACGCCCATGACAATCCAGTCGCAGATGCCGTCGCCCGCGTCCTGAACAGCCGAAAGACCCGCCAGACGATCATCAACGTCTGCGGCCGGCTGCTCGAAGAGCAGGCAGTGAAACCCGCGAGGCTCGGCGACCGTGCCAGCCAGAACACTGCCGCAGCGGCGAATGAGCTTCTGGGCAGCGTCGCCATATCGAGGCGTGCGGCCTGCGCACGTCAGCGCGCGCACGGCCAACGCATCCTCGGCCGCGGCGATGCGCGGCACGAGCTCGATCGTCAGCGGCTCGCCGTTCACGCCCAGCGCAGCGCCGGACCGGTGGCTGCGAGCGGACGCAGCGGTGCGTCATCGAGTAGCTCGGCGAGGTTGTCGGGCAGAGCTGGCCGCAAGTCGCCGAACGGATCCTTGCCGGAGCTTGCGTCGTCGTCCTCCAGCAACGTGTAGGCCTTCTGGACGTACGTCCACAACACGCCGTTCATCAGGTCGCTGCGTACCAGCACCGGAGCGTGGTCAGCACCGAGCTCCAGCAGCTCGGGGGTCCGGGGCATCCATAGGCGTAAGCCGTCCTCATCCTTGAGTTCCGCTCCATCTTCGCGGATCACCTCCAGCCACGCCAGGAAGGAACGGGCACCGAGTGCCCGCAGCCGCCGGTCGAACCGGCGACGGTCCATGACCGCGCGCTGCGCCAGGATGTCCAGCGGTGCTCGGTGCTTGGCGTTGACGATCGTGTACACGCCGTCGACGTCGAAGATCACGTCGACTCCCTGATCGGATCCGGTGGAAGCAACCTTGGCCAGCTCACGTGCGGCAGCGCTCGCCTCGACTTTCGCCGATTGGGTCGCGAGCTTCCGTGCGAGATCATGGTCGCCGTGTCGATAGGCGATCGCCGCGTCCTCGTTGAGGGCATAGAAGGCGGTGATCGTGCCGCGCTGCCGTCCGCCACTTCGCGGCTTGATCGTGATCCCATCGCTGATGGCACCTTCCCTGCGCAGCCGCCGGAACGCCGAGTCGGAGTTCGGCTTGGACGGGTTGTAGGCCCGCAGGATGTCGCCTTTGGAAATCAGTGGCCGTAGCGTCAGCACAGCACTCAGGTTAGCAGCAGAGCGGTCGAAATAACACGTCTGTTGTCTGTGGCAGGGGTGCACCGAATGGCTGGCCGCCGCGGGCTGAGTCCGCGGCGGCCGTCGGTCCTTGACGTCAGGTCTTCGTGGCCTTGGTGTAAGCGCGAGCCTTGCTGTCTGGCAATCGACAACACCAACAACTCTCAGATGTCGACGTAGCGGAGCGGAGGTGGCGATCGTCACGGAGACGCCGACCAGCCAACCCCGCCCCGCGCAACGCCCGTCAACGGCGGCGCACCGCCTACTTGATGATCTTGAGCAACCGCAGCGCGCTCTCCTCGTCATCCGACGCCGCCGCGAGCCGCTTGTTCAAGGTCACGAACGTCGACTTCAGCGAGCTCTTGTCAGCGCCCGCCGCCACCTTGTCCAGCAGCTTCTGGTACTGCACCAACCCCAGGTCGAACTCGCGGATCGCCGTCAGGATCTGCTTCTTGCCGGCCGCCGAGCTCGGGGTCTCGGTCTTGATCGGCACGACCGCCGTCTTGTAGGACCGCAGCCCCGTCCGGAACGCGCCGGCCGCGGCCGAGGCGGCGGTGGGGTCGGTGGTGGAGGTTCCCAGCGCCTTGTCGGCCTTGGCGAACGCCTTGGCCAGCGGCGTCACGCGCTTCTCGTGGCGGATGACGGTCTTCTTCAACCCGGCGTCGCTGGCCTGGGCGGCCGGGGCGGCCACCACGGCGGCGGTGCTCGCGGTTCCGAGGGCGAGGATGAGGGCTCTGCTGGACATGGGCGTGTCTCCTGAACGCTGAAGGGACGGTACGGGTCGCGGGTCGTCATGTCCGCTCCCGATACGCCCCAAACCGGGGTGTACAACGAGGCCGGAACCGTGTTTCAACGCGCGCGACGATGGGGACCCAGAGGCCGCTGGACGCGGTGTGCGCCAAGGCACGCCGCAGGGTCGAGGGACTTCAACGCAGGAGGGGACCGTGCAACGACGGGGACGGATGGCGATCGCGGCTGCGATCGTCGCGAGCAGCATGGTGGGCGCCGGCGCGGTGATCGCCGGCACCGAAGCGGGCGACGACCAGGCGCTCCAGCCAGTGCGCACGCAGGCCAACGGCGGCATCGAGCGCAAGGTCGACCGGCTCATCCGGCAGATGACCGTCGACGAGAAGCTCCAGCAGGTCCAGCTGCTCTCCGACGGCCAGATCACCGACGACGATGCGCAGAAGGGCGTCGGCGGCGTGTTCAGCCTGACCGACCCGGCCAAGATCGATCACTTCCAGCACGTCGCGGTGGAGCAGTCGCGGCTGCACATCCCGATCCTCTTCGCCTACGACACGATCCACGGCTACCGCACGGTCTTCCCGGTGCCGCTGGCCGAGGCGTCGAGCTTTGACCCCGACGTCGCGACCGACGACTACACGATCTCCTCGCGCGAGTCCGCGGCCGTCGGCATCAAGCAGATCTACAGCCCGATGGTCGACGTCTCCCACGAGCCGCGCTGGGGCCGCATCGTCGAGGCCTCGGGCGAGGACCCCTACCTCGGCTCGGTCATGGCCGCCACGAAGGTCCGTGCCGCTCAGGGCCCGGACTACTCCGCGCCCGACAAGGTCGTCACGAGCGTCAAGCACCTCGCGGCCTATGGCCTGGCCGAGGGCGGTCGCGACTACAACACGACCGACGTCTCCGAGCAGCGGTTGCGCAACCTGATCCTGCCGCCGTTCAAGGCCGCGATTGACGCCGGCGCCGACACGGCGATGTGCTCGTTCAACTCCATCAACGGCCAGCCCGGCTGCGCCAACCCGCACACCGAGACCGACATCCTCAAGAAGGAATGGGGCTTCGACGGCTTCCTCGAGAGCGACTACACGGCGGTCGCCGAGCTCCGCGCCTGCCCGCCCAAGAACCCCGACGAGGGGCCGTGCGGCCACGGCGTCGCCGCCGACGGACCGTCTGCCGGCGCGCTGGCGCTCAACGCCGGCACGGACTCCGAGATGGTCAGCACCAACATCCGCGACAACGGCAAACAGCTGCTGTCGACCGGGCAGATCTCGATTCGCCGTCTCGACGACGCCGTCCGCCGGATCCTGCGCGTCAAGTTCCGCGCCGGGCTCTTCGACCATCCCTACGTCGACCAGGCCGCGATCGCGGGCAAGACGCTGCAGCCGGCCGACCGTGACGCGGCGCGCAAGGCCGCCGGCCGCTCGGTGGTCCTGCTCAAGAACGATGACAACACGCTGCCGCTCGATCCGGCCAAGTCGGTCGCGGTGATCGGTCCGCTCGGCGACGACCAGCACGACATGCTCGGCCCGTGGTGGGGCCAGGGCAAGGACGAGGACGCCGTCAGCCTCTACACGGGCATCAAGGCCTACAACCCGGACGCGACGTTCACCGAAGGCTGCAAGATGATCGACGCCGACCTCTACGACCCGGCCAACGAGTGCGGATCGGATGCCGGCTTCGCCGACGCGGTCGCCGCGGCCAACGCCGCCGACCAGGTCGTGCTCGCGCTCGGCGAGACGCGCGGCCAGGGCGGCGAGGCCGAGGTGCGCAGCGTGCTGGACCTCCCCGGCAAGCAGCAGGAGCTGCTGGATGCCGTCAAGGCGACGGGCAAGCCGGTCACGGTCGTGCTGTTCAACAGCCGTCCGCTGACGCTGGGCAAGGTCGTCGACAGCTCGAACGCGATCCTCGAGGCGTGGTTCGGCGGCATCGAGGCCGGCAACGGCGTCGCCGACGTCCTGTTCGGCAAGGTCAACCCCGGCGGCAAGCTTCCCGTGAGCTTCCCGCAGTCGGTCGGCCAGATTCCGATCTACTACAACCACGAGCCCACGGGCCGGCCGTGCGACACGACGCAGAAGTACAACTCGCGCTACCGCGACCTGCCGACGTGCGCGCCGCTGTTCCCGTTCGGCTTCGGCCTCTCCTACACGACGTTCAAGATCGACAACTTGCAGTTGTCGGACAAGTCGATGTCGGCGCGCGGGAGCGTGCAGGTCTCGGCCGACGTGCAGAACACGGGCTCGCGTGCCGGTGATGACGTCGTCCAGCTCTACATCCACGACCCGGTCGCAAGCCTCTCGCAGCCGGTCCGCCGCCTGCGCGGCTTCCAGCGCGTGACGCTGGACGCGGGGGAGAAGAAGACGGTCACGTTCCGTCTCGATGCCAGCGACGTCGGGTTCTACGACAACTCCGGACGGTTCACCGTGGAGCCCGGCGAGATCGACGTCTTCGCCGGGGACTCCTCGACCGCGGACCTCACCGACAGCTTCACGGTGACGTCTGGCCGGAGGTAGGTCACACAGCAGCCGCTGGACAACCAGATACCGATCAGTATCCTGACACCCCGTCAGGCTGGTACGCGCGTGTACCAGCCGGGGTGTCAGGAGACGCATGACCAGCATCAACGGCCGGACGGCCGTCATCACGGGCGCAGGATCGGGGATCGGGCAGGCGACGGCGCGGCGGCTGGCCGCCCACGGCTGTCCGGTCGCACTGGCCGACTGGAACGAGGAGGGGCTGCAGGAGACGGCGGACTCGATCTCCGGGCCGGTCCTCATCCGGAAGTTGGATGTCCGCGACCGCCAGGGCCAGATGGCCTTCGCCGCCGATGTCAAGGAGTGGATGCCGGCGCCGCTGGGACTCGTCTTCAACAACGCGGGCGTCACCGTGATGCAGGGCGTCGCCGATGCTTCGCCTGAGGACGATCAGTGGGTCTTCGACGTCAACTTCCACGGCGTCCAGCACGGCGTCACCGCCTTTCTGCCGATCCTGCTGGAGCAGCGCTCGGGGGTCATCGCCAACACGTCATCGGTCTTCGGCCTCATCGGCTTCCCGCACCAGAGCGCCTATTGCGCCTCGAAGTTCGCGGTGCGCGGCTACACCGAGGCGCTGCGCCAGGAGTTGCGCGGCACCGGCGTCCACGCCGCCGTCGTCCACCCGGGTGGCGTCAAGACCAACATCGTGGCCAACGCCCGCTTCCGCTCCGACTATCACGGCGACCACGCCGATCTCGCCAGCGCGGCGCGGGAGTTCGCCACGATCGCCCGCACCTCGCCCGAGCGCGCGGCCGAGATCATCCACGAGGGCGTCGAGAAGCAGAAGGCGCGCATCCGTGTGGGCCCGGACGCCGTCTTCCTTGATCTGCTGGTGCGGTTCGCGCCAAGCAAGTACTACAACGTGATCGAACGGCTCGAGAGCGTCGTCCGGAGAGGCCGCTGACATGACCGACACCACCATCATCGACGGCGTCCCACCCGGGCCGAGCATGCCGATGGCCCTGCAGACGCTCGGCGTCCTGACGCGCCAGCGTCCGTTCCTGGAGCGCCAGCGCCGGCGCTACGGCAACATGTTCTCCATCAGGCTTGCCGCGCTCGGGCACCTGGTGGTCCTGGCTGATCCGGCGCTGATCAAGCACACGTTCATGGCCGACGCCAAGACGCTGCACGCCGGCTCGCGCTCGCCGCTGCGCAAGGTGCTGGGCGACAACTCGCTGCTCGGTATTGATGAAGAGCACCACATGGAGCAGCGCAAGCTGCTGCTGCCGCCGTTCAAGGGTCAGCGGATGAAGGCCTACGAGCCGCTGATCGAGGAGATCGCGATCGCCGAAATCGACCGCTGGCCGGTCGGCGTCGAGTTCGAGACCGCGAAGTCGATGCAACGGATCACGCTGCGGGCGATCCTGCGCACGGTCTTCGGGGCGACCGGCGCGCGTGCCGAGGAGCTTGAGGAGCTGCTGCCGACCTGGACCGACCAGGGCCAGAGCCTCTCGCGCTTCCCGCAGCTGCACCGCGATCTGGGGCCGTTGAGCCCGTGGGGCCGCTTCCTGCGCCTGCGCGCGAAGGTCGACGCGATCCTCGACTCGCTGATCGAGGACGCGCGCCGCGATCCCGACCTGCCGGAGCGCCTCGACGTCCTGGCGATGATGGTGCTCGCGCGCCGCGAGGACGGCACCGCGCTGTCCAACGCGGAGATTCGCGATCAGCTCGTGACGATGCTGGCGGCCGGCCACGAGACGACCGCGCACACGCTCAGCTGGGCGGTCGAGCGGCTGCGGCGCCATCCTGATGTCCTTGCGCGCCTTGTTGATGAGGTCGACGCCGGCGGCAAGGAGTTGCGCGACGCGACGATCCGTGAGGTCCAGCGGATGCGTCCGGTGATCTCCTTCGCCGGTCGCCACACGATCAAGCCCTTCGAGGTCGGTGGTTACCGGTTGCCGGCCGGCGTCCTGATCGGCCTCTGCGCGGGGCTGACGCATTTCGATCCGGAGCTGTTTCCGCATCCGGATCGCTTTGACCCCGACCGCTTCCTCGACACGAAGCCCGGCACCTACTCCTGGATCCCGTTCGGCGGTGGCGTCCGGCGCTGCATCGGCGCGACGTTCGCGCACATGGAGCTCGACGTCGTGTTGCGGGTCATCCTGCAGCGCGTCACGTTCGAGGCGACGACGGCGCCCGACGAGCCGTGGAAGTTCAAGGGCGTGGCGTGGAGCCCGGCCGGCGGCGGCAAGGCGCTGGTGCACCGGCGGCCGGCGCGTGAGGCGGCGCCGGCGGTGGCAGCCGCCGCGTGACCGAGCAGCTCGCCACGCTGCTGCCCGGCGCGCCGGAGAGCTTCCGCGACCGGCTGCTGGTCGGCATGGCCGAGGCGATCCGCGAGCACGGGGACCTGCGCTCGGTGACCGTCGCCGAAGTGGTACGACATGCCCGTACGTCGCGGCGGACGTTCTACCAGCACTTCGACGATCGCGACGCGTGCTTCCTGGCGCTCTTTGACGTCATCAGCGCGCGGCTGCTGGAGACGATCGCCGACGCCGCGACCGGCGACGGTCCATTCGGCGAGCGCGTCGATCGCGCGCTGGCGGCCTACCTCGGCATCATCGCCGCCGAGCCCGTCCTGAGCCGCACCTGCATCCAGGAGACCGCGGCCATCGGTCCCGACGGGATGGCGCGCGTCCAGGCGATGAACGAGCGCTGGGCCCACCAGATCATGCGGCTGGTCGAAGAGGCTCGCCAGCACGACGCCACGCTGCGGCCGCTTCCGCTGGAGGTCGCGACGATCAT
This sequence comes from uncultured Conexibacteraceae bacterium, assembly GCA_963836485.1. Lineage (GTDB taxonomy): Bacteria > Actinomycetota > Thermoleophilia > Solirubrobacterales > Solirubrobacteraceae > Baekduia. The sequence continues at coordinate 60,595 of CAWIJS010000019.1, forward strand.
CACCGGCGGCTTTCGCGACCTCGTCGTCACCGCGCTCGATCAGGGGCGCGACGTGACCGAGCTGCAGGAGCTGGCCAGCGACGTCTTTCGCCGGATCACGGTCGGCTGACCGCCGCGTCGGCGCCGCGCCGCTCGAGCGCTAGCGCGACCAGGAAGATCGCGAGGCCCGCGAGCGAGAGGGCTACGGCGACGACCATCGGCGCGGTCAGGCCGAGGCCGGCGGCGAGCACGATGCCGCCGAGCCACGCGCCGAGCGCATTGGCGAGGTTGAAGGCCGAGTGGTTGAGCGCGGCGCCGAGCGTCTGCGCGTCGCCCGCGACCTCCATCAGGCGCATCTGCAGGCCGGTCGGCAACATGAGGGCCATCCCGAGGAAGAACACCGTGATGATCGCGGTGACCGGATTGGCCGAGGTGTAGGCGAACGTGCCGAACATGATGGCCATGCCCAGGAACGCGCCGACCATCGCGCGGTGCGGGGCCCAGTCCATCAACCGTCCGGAGAGCAGGTTGCCGGCGACCATGCCGCAGCCCCAGACCGCGAGCACGAGCGGGACGGCGGCCAGCGCGAGGCCGGCGCGGTCGGTGAGGATCGGGCTGATGTAGGAGTACACGGCGAACATCCCGCCGCCGCCGATCGCGCCGGTGGCGACGGCCAGCCAGACCTGCGGGCGCCGCAGCGCGGTCAGCTCGCGCTTGAAGGTCGCGGCGCGGTCGGCGGGCGCCCACGGGACGGCATGCAGGACGCTGAGCGCGGTGGCCGCGGCCAGGACGGTCGCGGCGGCGAAGGCGATGCGCCAGCCGAAGGTCTGCCCGAGCCAGGTCGCAAACGGCACGCCGACGACGTTGGCGACGCTCAGCCCGAGCAGGACGCGCGACACCGCGCGGGCCTTCAGGCCCTCGGGCGCGAGATCGGCGGCGACGAGTGCGGCGACGCCGAAGTAGGCGCCGTGTGGCAGGCCGGCCAGGAAGCGCGCGCCGATGAGCATGGGGTAGGAGGGAGCGAGGGCGCTGAGCAGGTTGCCGATCGCGTAGGCCACCATCAACGCGACCAGCAGCGTGCGGCGCGGGAGCCTGGCGCCGAGGCCGGCCAGGACGGGCGCGCCCACGACGACGCCGATCGCGTAGGCGCTGACGACGTGGCCGGCGGTTGGGATCGAGACCGAGATGCCGGCGGCGATCTGGGGCAGCAGGCCCATCGCCACGAACTCGGTCGTCCCGATGGCAAAGCCGCCAAGGGCGAGGGCGAGCAGGGCGAAGCGCAGGTGGGGCGCAGCATCGGTCCCACCCGCCCCGGTGGCAGGCGCGGGCACGTGCGCCGCATCGGCGGCGGGGGAGACGGAGGACCGTGGCGGATCGCGCAAGAGCGAGTCGGGCACCTCCCCACGGGATAGCGAACGCGCTGTCGATTGCGTGGGCGGCTTCACACTCCTTCACCTGGGTCACCGCTAGCCTGTTGTCCTACATGACACTTGATTTGTCCGACGGCGCCGTCGGCTTCGCGGACCTGGCCCTCGCCGACGAGTTGGTCGCCGCCCTGACCGCCCTCGGCTACGAGGAGCCCACACCCATCCAGCGTGAGGCGATCCCGCCACTGCTGGAGGGCCGCGACCTCCTCGGGCAGGCCGCCACGGGCACCGGCAAGACCGCCGCCTTCGCGCTCCCGCTGCTCCAGCGTCTCGGCCGAGGCGCCGAAGGCGACGCGCCCCGGGCGCTCGTGCTCGTCCCCACGCGTGAGCTCGCCACGCAGGTCGCCGAGGCCATCCACCGCTATGGCCGCGACCTCGGCGTGCGGACGCTGCCGATCTACGGCGGCCAGCCGATCGTCCGCCAACTCCGGGCGCTGGAGCGCGGGGTAGACGTCGTCGTCGCCACGCCCGGCCGCGCGCTCGATCACATCCGGCGCCGGACGCTGAAGCCCCAGACGTTGCAGACCATCATCTTGGACGAGGCCGACGAGATGTTGGACATGGGCTTCGCCGATGACATCGAGGCGATCCTGTCCGACACGCCCGGCGACCGCCAGACCGTGCTGTTCTCGGCGACGATGCCGCCGCGCATCAACAAGATCGTTGGCAACCACCTCAACAACCCGGTGCGCATCCAACTCGGCGGCGAGCGCCACGCGCCCGGCGAGGCGCCGAAGGTCCGCCAGAGCGCCTACATCGTCCCGCGCGCGCACAAGCCGGCGGCGCTCGGCCGTCTCCTCGACCTCGAGTCGCCGGCCGCCGCGATCGTCTTCTGTCGCACCCGCGACGAGGTTGACACGGTCTCCGAGACGCTTAACGGCCGCGGCTACCGCGCCGAGGCGCTACACGGTGGCATGACCCAGGAGCAGCGCACGCGCTCGATCGGGCGGCTGAAGGCCGGGACCATCGAGCTGCTGGTGGCCACCGACGTCGCCGCCCGCGGCCTCGACGTCGACGTGCTCACCCACGTCATCAACTACGACGTGCCGGCCGCGCCCGAGGCCTACGTCCACCGCATCGGCCGGGTCGGCCGCGCAGGGCGCGAGGGGGTGGCGATCACGCTGGCCCAGCCGCGTGAGCACCGGATGCTCAAGGCGATCGAGCGGATCACGCGCCAGCCGATCGCGATCGAGAAGGTCCCGACGGTCGCCGATCTGCGCGCCCGCCGGCTGGAGGCCACGCGCAACGCGCTGGCCGAGATCCTGGCCGACGGCGCGGAGGGGCTGGATGGCTACCGCGTGGTCGTCGAGTCGCTCGGCGAGGACTTCGAGTTGATGGAGGTGGCGCTGGCGGCCGTCAAGCTCGCCCACCAGGCCGGCGCGACCGAGGCCGACGAGACCCATATCCCCGACGCGGTCCCCGCGCCGTCGCGGGAGCAGGGCCGCGGGCCGGGAAGGCCGGGGCGCCCAGGCGGGACAGGCGAGCGTCGCGGGGTCGGCGGTTATCGCGCTGAGCGGGCTGAGGGCCCGAACGGGGCTGGCGGGTCCGCTTCGCCGCGCGACGGCGGCCGTCCGCCGCGCCGCGGGGCTAAGGAGGCCGCCGGGCCGAGCGTGGGGATGACCCGCCTCTTCATCGGTGCCGGGCGCGAGCGCGGCATCCGCCCGCAGGATCTCGTCGGCGCGATCGCGAACGAGGCGGGCTTGAACGGGCGGCAGATCGGCGCGATCGAGATCGCCGATCGCTTCTCCCTGGTCGAAGTGCCCGAGGCGTCGGCCGACAAGGTCGTCTCCGCGCTGCGCGGGCGGACGATCAAGGGCAAGAAGACGACGGTGCGCCGCGAGCGCTTCGGCGCCAAGCCGCGGCAGCGCGCTTCCTGAGCAGGACGCAGCGCCCGCGGGCGGTGATACGTTGCGCCGATCGCACTGGAAAGTAGCCGTACACGGTCAGGGGGACTGAGGTGACCGACGTCGCGGACCGACGTCGGATCGCCGCGACCCCACGCGACGTGTGGCTGGTCCTCTGCGATATCGAGCGCTACGCCGACTGGGCTCCGTGGACCCTGCACGCGCGGCCCGTCGATCGACCGGCCGGCCTCGGCGTCGCCTACGAAGAGCACGGCCGCGTGCTGTCACCGCTGGTCGGGCCCTCGCGCTGGCGGATCGTGGAGTTCGATGTGCCACGCCGCCAGGTCCACCGCGCCGAGGCGGTACGCCTGGCGGTGACGTTTGACCGCATCTTCGAGCTTGCCTCAGACGGGGACGGCGGCACGTGGCTGACGCTCTGCCTGCGCTACCGGCCCACCCTCGGCGTCGCTGGCCGCGGCCTCGACTGGGCGGTCGTGCGCTGGCTCCAAGCCCGCCGGATCACGCTGGCGCTGGAGCGCTTCAGCCGTCTGGCCGAACGCGCGCCCGGGCCGACGGCCGTGCCCTGAGGGAGTCCAGCCAGGAGGAGACGGCGGGGCCGATGTCGGCAAGGCCGGTCTTGAGGCTGTGGTTGCCGGCGACGGCGATGACGGTGCGGGTCGGGCCAGAAGGAGGCATGCCGAAGGGGTCGCGGTCGCCTTGGATGATGAGAACCGGGACGGTGACAGCCGTGAGCTCGGGCAGGCGCGTCTTGCGCTCGGCGTCAGGGTTGCGCTGCGGCGGGTGCAGCGGGAAGGCGAGGCAGAGGACGCCGATGGCGCTGGTGGCCGTCGCGGTGCGGCACGCGACGCGGGCACCGGAGGAGCGGCCGCCGCTGAGCAGCGGGAGGCCGGCGAGCGGCGCGCCGGCCGCGGTCAGCGCCGCGTGCACGGCCCGCCACGCCTCGTCGAGCTTCGGCGCAGGCGGCGCCGACTTGCGACCGGCGACGCGGTAGGGCTGCTCCACGCGCGCGACGCTCACGCCGGCCGCGAACGCCGCGGCGGCGGCGGCGAGCAGGTCGGGCGCCTCGATCGATCCACCCGCGCCGTGGCCGAGCAGCAGCGCGGCTCGGGGCTGCCGCGCATGGCGGAGGTGCGCACGCGCCAGGCCGTGCGGCGTGGCGATCTCGAGGACGTCGTCGGGCACGGCCCCGATGGTGCCAGGATGGACGTCGATGCATGACCGTGACGCGCCCGTGCGGGTCGACAAGTGGCTGTGGGCCGCGCGCTTCGTCAAGACGCGCGCGCTGGGCTCCGACGCGGTCAAGGGCGGCCGCGTCCACGTCAACGGTCGCGCGGTGAAGCCCAGCAAGGACGTCGGTCCGGGCGACCGCCTGGAGCTCTCGACCGGGCCGGTCAAGATCACCGTGCTGATCACGGCGACCGCCGAGCGCCGAGGCTCGGCGACCGTCGCTGCGACGCTCTACGAGGAGACCGCCGAGAGCAAGGCCGGCCGCGCCGCCTACGCCGAGCAGCGGCGGTTGGAGGCGGCCTCCGCGCCCACGCACGACCCCGACCGCGGCGGTCGCCCGACCAAGCGCGACCGGCGTCGCTTCGAGGCCGACCGCGAGCAGCGCCGCGGTTAGACGCGCTCGCGCGCCGCGCGCGAGCGCTGCCAGCGGCGCGTCAGCGGGTGCGAGATCAAAAACAGCGCCGCGAAGCCCGCGAGCATGGCCCACACCAGCGGGTCGGTGGCCGAGAAGTGCTCCAGGCGCGAGCCGAGTACAACCGCGATCGCGATCAGCGGGATCGCGCCGATCGCGCTCGTCCACGCAAAGCGCCCGACCGGCACGCGCGTCGCGCCCGCCACGTAGCCCACGCCGCTGAACGGCACGACCGGCAGCAAGCGCAACACCAGCAGCGCCGGCCAGCCGCCGCGCTCCATCAGCTCCTCGGCGGCGGCCAGCCGCCGCGCGCCGGCCAGCTTCTCGACCAGCGGGCGACCTGCGATCCGGCCGAGCGCGTAGGTCCCCATCGCCGAGGCGAACCAGCCGCTGACGCAGATCGCCATCGCGATCGGGATCCCGTACGTGAACCCGGCGACCAGGTTGATGACCTCGGCGGGGAACAGCAGCACGATGTGGCCGAGCATCAAGGCGTACAACAGCAGCACGCCGGTCACGCCGGTGCCGCGTAGCTGGTGGCGCAGCGCCGTCGTGTCGCCCGACGCCGCGTGGCCCGCGGCCTCGCGCACCGGATGGATGAGGAGGCTGGTTGCGACCAACACCGCGACCGCCACGATCACGGCAAGGACCTGCAGTGATCGGCGGCCGGTCACGGAAAGGATGCTCGCTAGCGCAGCCCGATGAGGTCGACGACGAAGACGAGCGTCTCGTCGGGGCCGATGACCCCGCCGGCGCCGCGCTTGCCGTAGGCGAGGTTCGGCGGGATCGTGATCCGGCGCCTGCCGCCGACCTTCATTCCGGCCACGCCCTGGTCCCAGCCGGCGATGACCTGGCCCTTGCCGAGGCCGAACTTGAAGGTGTCGCCCCGATCCCACGAGGCGTCGAACTGCTTGCCGGTCTGCCACGACACACCGACATAATGGACTTCGACGATGTGGCCGGCAGCGGCCTCTTCGCCATCGCCGATCTCAAGGTCGTCGAGCTCGAGCTGGTAGGAGGGCGGCTGGTCGCTGGGGACCTCGACCTGGGGCTTCTCGTTGGGGGCCATGGCCGGGGACGGTAGCCGCCGGCGGCGCGGCGCGTGCTTCCCGACCTGCCAATTCGGCTTGTCAGCCGCCCGCGAGGACCGCGGTCAGGCCCTCGGTGCGAAGCACATCGAGCACCGTGTCGCGGTGGTCGCCCTGGATCTCGATGATGCCGTCTTTGGACGACCCGCCGACGCCGCAGCGCTTCTTGAGCTTGCCGGCGAGCTCGCGGATCTCGACGTCGTTGAGCGGCAGGTTGAACACGGTGGTGACGGTCTTACCCTTGCGCCCGGCGGTCTCGCGGCGCACCTTGACGGGACCATCGGTCTTGCGGACAACCGTCTTCGGATCGCGCGCACGCCGCAGGTCGCCGTCGGCGCTCGACCACACCATGTCGCCGGAGCCGGAGCGCTTGGCCATACCCGGCACGCTACCGCGTAGGCTCCCGCCCAATGGCGTACACCAACGCGGAGGGCCGGCAGCAGCTGCTGGACGAGCTGGGCAGCGCGACCGAGGCGATCGGCATGGCGATCGCGATGCTCGGTGAGGCCTACGAGTTGCTCGACGACCAGACCGCCGACCGTCTTGAGGAGCTGCTGTTCCGTCCGGCCCAGGCCGCGTCGGGCCGCGCGAAGCGCACCTACGCCGAGTTCGCCGAGCGGATGGGTTTCCCGCCGCGCTCGTTTGCCGTCGGCGCCGCGGGCCACGCGTCCGGCGCCCGCGGCCACATCGACCATGCGGTCGAGGCGATCCAGCGTGCCGACGCCGAGCTCGGTGAGCTCCAGGACTCGATGCTGCCGGTCGAGATCGGCGACGCCGCGGTGCGCGCTGGGATCTCCGAGACGCGCGGTCTACTCGGTCCGCTGCCGCACGCGGCACATGAGCTGGAGCGGACGCTCGGGCGCTGAGCACGCCCGGGGCTCACGCGCTCAGCCCTCCGCCGCCTCCGACGCCTCCATCCACGCGACCTCCAGCGCCTCGCGCTCGGCCAGCAGCGCGCGCAGCTCGGCGTCGAGCTCGCGCAGCCGCGCGTGGTCGGTCGCGGCGGTCGCCATCGCGTCATGCAGCTCAGCCTCGCGGGCCGTCGACTTCTCCAGCGCCCGCTCTAGGCGTGAGGTCTCCTTGCGCGCCGCTCGGACCACGGCGCCGGAGGGGCGCGGCGCGGCAGCAGCGGGCGCGGGGGAGGTCGCGACACGGTCAGCCGCCTCAGCCGCGTGGCGTAGCTCCAAGTACTGGTCGATCCCGCCCGGCAGATGCCGGATCGCCCCGTCACCCATCAAGGCGTACACGTTGTCGCAGACGCGCTCGACGAAGTAGCGATCGTGGCTGACGACGACCAGCGTCCCCGGCCAGCCGTCAAGCAGATCCTCCAGCGCGGTGAGCGTGTCGATGTCCAGGTCGTTGGTCGGCTCGTCCAGCAGCAAGACGTTGGGCTCGTCCATGAGCAACCGCATCAACTGCAGCCGCCGGCGCTCGCCGCCGCTCAAGTCCTTCACCAACGTACGGGCGCGGTCGCCGCGAAAGCCGAAGCGGTCGACCAGCAGCGCTGCGGTGATCTCATGGCCGTCGGCCAGCGTCGCGCGGCCACGCACCTGCTCCAGCGACTCCAGGACGCGGAGGTGGCCGGGGATCTCGGCCGTGTCCTGCGAGAGATGAGCGACGCGCACCGTCTGCCCGCGGTCGACGCTGCCGCCGGTCGGCGCGAGCGTGCCGTCCAGGATGTTCATCAACGAGGTCTTGCCCGACCCGTTGACGCCGACGAGCGCGACGCGGTCGCCGGGACCCAGCCGCCAGGTCACGTGGCGCAGGATCGGCCGGTCGCCGTAGGCCAACATGATGTCCTCGGCGTCGAGCACCTTGTCGCCAAGCCGCCGCCCGGCGAAGCGCAGCAGCTCGGCGGTGTCGCGGGCTGCAGGCTCGTCGGCGATCAGCGCATTGGCCGCCTCGATCCGGAACTTCGGCTTCGACGTCCGCGCCGGCGGCCCGCGCCGCAGCCATGCCAGCTCCTTGCGCATCAGCTGCTGGCGGCGATCTTCCCGCGACGCGGCCTGCCGGTCGCGCTCGGCGCGCGCCAGCACGTAGGCCGCATAGCCGCCCTCGTACTGGTGCACCGTCTCGTCGCTGACCTCCCAGGTCGCGGTGCACACGGCGTCCAGGAACCAGCGGTCGTGCGTGACGACCAGCAGCGTCCCGCGCCGCGCCGCAAGATGCTGGGCCAGCCAGTCCACGCCTTCCACATCAAGATGGTTGGTCGGCTCGTCGAGCAGCAGCAGTTCAGGGTTGTCGAGCAGTGTCTTGGCCAGCGCGATCCGCCGGCGCTCGCCGCCGCTCAGCGGGGCGATCAGCGTGTCGAGGCCCTGCGGGAAGCGCGCGACGTCGACGCCGCCGAGCAGCCCGTCGAGGACCGAGCGAAAGCGGGCGTCAGCCGCCCACTCGTGGTCAGCGCGCCCGCCGACCAGCTCCGAGCGGATCGTCTGGGCCTCGTCGAGCTCGTCGCCCTGCCCGAGGATGCCGAGCTCGACGTCGCCCGAGCGCACGACCGTTCCGCCATCGGGCTCCTCGGCGCCGGAGATCAGCGCCAGCAGCGTCGACTTGCCGTCGCCGTTGCGTCCAACGACGCCGATCCGGTCGCCGGCGCTGACGCCGAGCGTGATGTCGCGCAGCACCGAACGGCTGCCGTAGCCCTTGTCGACGGACTTCAGGTTGACGAGGTTGCGAGCGGCGGCCATCCGCTCCGCATCCTGCCGGTTCTCCGGCGACGAGGGCCGTCGCCCTCCGTAACCTCCAGATACAGATGTCCGACGGCCCGCCCGACGACGCGCTCCTGCGCCCCTGCGACGTCGCCGCCTGGCTGGACGTCGAGGAGGCCTGGCTGGCCCAGGCCATCGCCCGCGAGGAGCTGCCGGTCATGGGCTTCACCTCCACCGGCGAGCCCGTCGTGCTCGCCGCCGAGGTCCGCGCATGGCTGCGCCGGCCGGATCCGAGCTGGGACAGCTCTTAGGCTTGGCCATGTGTGTTCCCGCCGCCAAGGGGTAGAGGGCAGGCCATGATCGACGCAGGACGCCGCGACATCGAGCGCGCGATCGCCGGGCTGGCGGCGCGCCTGCCCGCCAAGTTGGAGGTGTTGGGCCGGATCGCCTACGACTACGCCTGGTCGTGGGATCCCGACGGGCCCGACGTCTTCGCCGCGATCGATCCCGAGCGCTGGGTCGCGTGCGGCGCGAACCCGGTGCGGCTCCTGCAGGAGGCCGCGACCCAGCGGCTGGAGGCGGCCGCCGCCGACGGCGCGCTGCTGGAGCGCGCCGCTGCGCTGGACCGCCGGCTGGCGGAGCACCGATCCGCGCCGCCATCGCGAGGCGGTGGCCCCGTCGCCTACTTCTGCGCGGAGTACGCGATCCACGCGTCGCTGCCGGTCTACTCCGGCGGCCTCGGCGCGCTCGCCGGAGACCTCGTCAAGGAGGCGTCGGACCGTGCGCTGCCGTTCGTCGCCATCGGCCTGCTCTACCGCCAGGGCTACTTCCGCCAGCGGATCGACCTCGCAGGCTGGCAGCGCGAGTACTGGCTCGACACCGACGCCGAGCGGCTGCCCGCCGCGCTCATCCGGGGAGAGGACGGCGAGCCCGTGACGGTCTCCGTGCCGACCCACGACGAGGAGATCGTCGCGCAGCTCTGGCGCGTCGACGTCGGCCGCGTCCCGCTCCTGCTGCTGGACGCCGAGCGCCCCGAGAACTCGGCGTTCGCCCGCTGGACGACCGCGCAGCTCTACGTCGGCTCCCCCGAGGTGCGACTCAATCAATATGCCTTGCTCGGCATCGGAGGTCGTCGCGCGCTCGCCGCGCTCGGCATCACGCCCGAGGTGATCCACCTCAACGAAGGCCACGCCGCGTTCGGCGCGCTCGAGGAGCCGGGCGCGACGCTCGAGGAGATCGTCGAGCACAGCCGCGCGCACACGGTCTTCACGACGCACACGCCGGTGCCCGCCGGCAACGACGCCTACCCCGGCGCCGAGGTCGGTGCGCTGCTGGAGCCGCTGATCGAGACACGCGGCCTCGACGAGGATGCCGTCCTCGCCCTGGGCCGCACCCATCCCGAGGACGAGCACGAGCCGTTCGGCATCACGCAGCTGGCGATCCGGACCGCCCGGGCGACCAATGCCGTCAGCCGCCGTCACGGCGAGGTCGCGCGCGAGATGTGGCAGGAGATGTGGCCCGACCGACCGCTGGCCGACGTGCCGATCACGCACGTGACCAACGGCGTGCACGTGCCGACCTGGCTCGGGCGCCCGATGCGCGCGCTGCTCGACGAGCACCTTGGCGCGGGCTGGATCACGCGGGCCGCCGACCCGCAGACGTGGGCGGATGCGGACACCATCTCCGATGGTGCGCTGCTGGCCGTGCGCCGCGAGCAGCGCGCCGCGCTCGTGGACCTCGTGCGCGAGCGGATCCCGCGCGACCGCCTCGGGCGCGGGGAGGAACGGTCCTTCGTCGAGGCCGGCGAGGCGGCCTTCGATCCCGACGTGCTGACGATCGGCTTCGCCCGCCGCGTCGCCACCTACAAGCGCTTGGCGCTGATGGTCCACGACGCCGAGCGCGCGCTGTCGCTGCTGCGCGGCGACCGGCCGGTGCAGCTGATCATCGCCGGCAAGGCCCATCCCAAGGACGAGCCGGGCAAGCAGCTCATCCAACAGTTGATGCACTTGCGCGGGGCGGCGGGCACACAGAGCCGGGTCGTCTTCCTCGCCGACTACGACCTCGCCAGCGCCGCGAAGCTGGTCGGCGGCTGCGACGTCTGGGCCAACCTGCCGCGGCCGCCGCTGGAGGCGTCGGGGACCAGCGGCATGAAGTCGGTGCTCAACGGCGGTCTGCAGTTGTCGGTGTTGGACGGTTGGTGGGCCGAGGCCTACGACGGCACCAACGGCTGGGCGCTGCCCGGGGAGGTCGACGCTGACCATCAGGCCCAAGATGCGCGTGACGCGGCCATGTTGTACCGGTTGCTGGAGGACGAGATCGTCCCCGAGTTCTATGCCGGCGACGGCGCCTGGGTGCGGCGCATGCGTTCGTCGCTCAAGACCCTCGCACCGACGTTCTCGGCCACGCGCATGCTTATCGACTACGAGCGCAAGCTGTACGCCTCGTCGGTGCGAGCCTAGAACGCCGAGCCTTGTCTAGGCCACGCCCGCTTGTGCGAGCCAGCGCCACAACTCGTCCTGCTCGACGACCGTCACGCCGAGCTTGTCGGCCTTCGCGGTCTTCGCGGCGCCGGTGTTCGCGCCGGCCAACAGGTAGTCGGTGCTCGCCGAGACCGAGGACGCGGTCGTTGCCGCGGCCTGCTCGACCAGGCGCGTGACGTCCGGACGGCTGACCTTCGCGCCCGAGCGCGGGTCGGTGAAGGCGCCGGTGATCACCACCGACTTGCCTTTGAGCGGCGAGTCGGCCGCCGCGGCGACGTCGACGGGGCGGTCCTCCTCATGGACGTCGAGGTCGACGCCGTGGGCGCGCAAGGCCTTGATCTCCTCGAGCACCTCGGGGCGGTCGAAGAACGCGACGACGCTCTCGGCGACCTTCTCGCCGATGTCGCGGATCGCGACGAGGTCCTCGACGGTCGCGTCGGCGACCGCCTCGATGCTCTCGTAGCCCGCCAGGCAGAAGCGCTTGGCCGTCCCGTCAGAGGCCATGGGGATCGCGAAGCCAAACAGCGCCCGTCGTAGACCCAGTCCCTTGGAGCGTTCGATCGAGTCCACCATGTTCTTGGCCGAGACCTCGCCCATGCGCTCGTAGGTCATCAACTGCTCGGCGGTCAAGGTGTAGAAGTCGCTGCGGGTCTTGAGCACACCCTCCTCGGCGAGCTTCTCGATCCAGATGTCGCCGACGCCCTCCATGTCGGCCGCCGGGCGCGACGCCCAGTGCATCAGACGGCGCGTGATCTGCGCCGGACACTGCAGGTTGGGGCACCAGCGCTCCTCGCCGGTGCCGCGGACCTCGAGCTCGGTGTTGCAGGATGGGCAGTGCGTGGGCGGCTCGATGATCTGCTCGCTGCCGTCGCGATCCTCGGGGATCGAGCGGCCGGCGAACGGGATGACGTCGCCGCGGCGCACGACCGCGATCGTGTCGCCGATGCGCAGGTCGCGCTCGCGGATCAGGCGCGGGTTGTGCAAGGTGATGTTCTCGACGGTCACGCCGCCGACGAAGACGGGCTTGACCTTCGCGCGCGGGGCGATCCGGCCGACCTTGCCGACCTGCCAGGCGACGTCCAACAGCTTGGTCAGCTTCTCCTCGGGCGGGTACTTGAAGGCGATCGCGCCGCGGGGTTCGGCGCTGTTGAAGCCGGCGGCCTCGAAGGCGGCCGGCTCGTGGAGGCGGATCACGGCGCCGTCGATGTCGTAGTCGAGCTTGTCGCGGCGCTCGCCGATCGCGTGGATGGCAGCGATGACCGCATCCGCGTCTTCGCAGATCGTCTGGTGCGCGAGCTCGATGCCGAGCGCCTCGGGGTCGAGCTCGGTGGGTGGGTGGGCCGTAGTCTGCTCGGCGCCGAAGGCGAAGAAGCGCAGCAGGCGCCCGGCGGTGGCCGCGGCCTCGGGGTCCTTCTGCATCAGCGTGCCCGCCGCGCCGTTGCGCGGGTTGGTCAGCGGCTTGTCGGGATGGGTGTCGTTGTAGGCCTGCCAGGTCGAGCGCGGCATCAGCGCCTCGCCGCGCACCTCGACGCGCCCCTTGAAGCGGATCTTCTTCGGCAGCGCGGGGATCACCCAGCGCGCCTTGTCGGTCACCAGCTCGCCGACGGTTCCGGTCCCGCGCGTGGCGACGTAATCGAGCTTGCCGTCCTCGTAGACGATCGACAGCGACAGGCCGTCGAGCTTCTCCGAGACCCGGAACGGCTGGCCCTCGAAGCGCGCGCAGAAGGTGCGGATCGCCTCCTCGGTGCTGGCCTTGGCCAGCGAGAGCATCGGCCGCGCATGGCGGATCGTCGGCCCGGTGAGGTGCTCGGGCGCGTTGACCTTGCCCAGCGGGCTGTCGGCGGGCTCGAGCTCTGGATGCTCGGTGACGAGGGCAGCGAGCTCGTCCTTGAGCGCGTCGTAGTCGGCGTCCGGGATCGGCGTGTCGCCGGTGCCGTAGTAGGCGTCGTTGAGCTCCTTGACCCTGGTGGTCAGCTCGGCGATGCGCTGTGCGGCGCTCGTGTCCTTCTTCGTCACCCCGACATGGTGACGAACCGCGCGGCGGACGCTACTCGCGAGCGCGCTTGCGCGCCGCGAGCATGATCTCGTCGGCCCGGGCGATCAGCGTCTCCAGCGACTCGTGCGCCTCGCGCTCGGCGACCCCGATGCTGATGGTCTGGCCGTTGGAGACCGTGGCCAGCCGGGTGGCGATCTGCGTGAACCGCTCTTGGGCACCGGCGGCGTCCGGACCGGTGAGCGCGCAGACGAACTCGTCGCCACCGAAGCGCATGACCACGTCGTAGGAGCGCAGATCCTCGGTGATGCAGTGCGCCACCGCCCGCAGCACCGCGTCGCCGGCCGGATGGCCGACGGTGTCGTTGATGGCCTTGAGACCGTCGACGTCGACGAAGACCAGCATCAGCAGCTCGCCCGATCGGGCAGTCCGGGCCAGCTCGCGCTGGATCGCGCCCAGCCCCGCGCGCCGCGTCAGCGCGCCGGTCAGATGGTCGACGCCCTCGCGCGCCAGCGCGTCGGCCGCCGCCCGTCGATCGCTGGCGGCCTGCTCGCGGTCGTCGGCCGCACGCCGCCGATCGCGGGCTGCCGCGTCACGCTGATCGGCGGATCGGTCTCGCAGCTCCGCCATCCGCCGGCGGTCGACGGCGGCCCGTTGCGTCATGTCGGCGGTCTCGGGCTCGCGCACGGCGTTGCCGGTCGCGCGATCGTGCTCCTGGAGCTCGATCTCGGCGTCGATCGAGGCGGCCAGTCGGTCACGCGCGTGCGCTGCGGCATCGCGCTCCTCGGCGGCCCGGTCGCGGCCGGCGGCGTTGGCGTCGCGCAGGCTGGTGCTCTGCGAACGAGCGTCGGCCGAGCGCTCGCGGTCGCCGGTGCTGAGCGCGCGATCCTGGGTGCTGCGCGCGAAGTCGGCGGGGTCCATCTGGTGGTCGGACTGCACCCGTGCGCTGGCGGCGCGATCGCGCTCGGCCGACTGCTGGTCGCGGTCGGCGGCGCGCTGATCGCGCTCCGATGAGGTCTGATCGGACTCCGCCAGGCCCTGGTCGAGGTCTGAGACGGTCTGATCTGCCGTGGCCGCATGTCGATCGTGGTCGAGGATCTCCTCGATCTTGCGCTGGTGGTCTGCTGCTGCGTCGTCGGACATCAGAGCCTCCGGTCGTCGGTGAGCGACTCGCCGACGCCGACGAGGGCGAGCCCCTCGGACTCCTCGATGCCCGAGTCCGATCGCGCGACACAGACGGAACTGCCGTCAGAAGACACGTCCACCACCCCAACCTCGCAACAACTCCGTTTTGAAGTCAGATGACGCTGCCGAGTTCGCTCGACCCCATCATGGTGCCCTCCTGCTCAGCAGTGTACGCCTATGGAGAAGCCTCACCAACTCTGCCTAGGCAGAGTGCGCAGGGCCGAGCACGAATAATTCGATTTCCATGTCGGGTCCGACGTGCTGATTGGAGATAAAGGCCAGGACATGGCGCCCTGATAACCGCTGGACGTCGCTGATGAACCGATCCTGCATGGCATGCTGGAACGCGCTGCGATTCTCCTGGACGATCGTGCCGCGCTCGAGCTCGATCAGGGTCTTCTCTCGCTCTCCGACCGGCATCGTGCTCCCGGGGCCGAAGGGCGAGGACCCGGAGAGCGAATAGTTGGTCAATGGTACTCCGCGAGACTAGGATCGCCGCAATGCGCGAGACGGAAGGGGTGGACCGTCACGGCGACCATGGCGAGGTCCTCACGGCGATCTCCGACGGCCTGGTCGCCTTGTTGAAGGACTACTACGGTCGTGGGCCGACGCAGGCCAAGACCTACTACCAGGACGATCTCGTCGTCTGTCTGCTGCGCGGCGGCTTCACGCGCGTGGAGCAGACGCTCCTGGACGGTGGTCGCGGCCATGCGGTGATCCAGCAGCGCATGGAGTTCCAAGAGGTCATGCGCGAGCGCTTCGAAGCCGTCATCCAGCAGGCCACTGGCCGCCGTGTCGTCGGTTTCATGAGCGGCAACCAGCAGGACCCCGACATGATCTGCGAGGTCTTCATCCTCGCGCCGACCGACCTCGTCGACGACGACGAGCTGTCGGCCCACCGCAGCGCCTGACCGCGCCCGTCGCCCACGGGCGCCTACCATCCGGTGTCGCGCAGGTCGCTCGCCTGCGCTCTGTCCCGCCCGCAAGCAAGGCCATTAACTTGATCTCCACGAACCAACTAAAAAACGGCAACCACATCGAGGTTGACGGCACGATCTACAAGGTCGTCGAGTTCCAGCACGTCAAGCCCGGCAAGGGGCCGGCGTTCGTGCGGACCAAGCTGCGGCGGACCACCGACGGCAACGTCATCGACAAGACCTTCCGCGCCGGCGAGAAGTTCCGGGCCGTGCGGACCGAGGCGCGCAAGATGCAATACCTGTACTCCGACGACACCGACGCCCACTTCATGGACACCGAGTCCTACGAGCAAATGACGGTCCCGGCCGGCGCGCTGGCCGACACGCTGCGCTGGACCAAGCCCTCTGACGAGGTCGACGTGGTCTTCATGGACGGCCAGCCGTCCTCGATCCAGCTGCCGTCCTCGGTCGAGCTCGAGGTCACCGAGACCGAGCCGGGCCTGCGTGGCGACACGGCATCGGGCGGCGGCAACAAGCCCGCGACGGTTGAGACCGGTGCGACGATCCAGGTGCCGCTGTTCGTCAACATCGGCGACCGCGTGAAGATCCAGACCGAGACCGGGGAGTACATGTCGCGCGTCTAGCGCGACAGGCCCGCATGTCCCGCCGCACCGACCAGCGCCGCGCCGCCGCGTTTGCCCTCTACCAGCACGACGTCACCAGCCGTGAGCTCGACGACCTCTTCGAGCGCGACGCCTCGGAATTCACGCGGGCGCTGGCCTACGCCTCCTCCGACTACGCGTCCGACCTCGACGGCGTGATCGAGCGCCACGCCAAGGGTTGGACGATCGATCGCATCGCTCCGCTGGAGAAGGCGATCATGCGGATCGCGCTGTTGGAGATGATCCATCCCGACGCCGTGCCGGGCGAGACGCCGATCCCGGCCGAGGGCGCGATCGACGAGGCCGTTGAGATCGCCAAGGAGTTCTGCGGCGCCGACGCGCCCGGCTTCGTCAACGGCATCCTCGCCGCGGCCCTGCGCGAGCAGCGCGCGGCCGCCAAGCCCGCCGCCGACAGCGCCTGAGCGAGCGGGCGGGCGGGGCCGTTCTTGTTGCGGCACAATGGCGGCGTGAGCACCACCGACGACGCCGCATCCCAGCTCGACGCGCTGGTCATCCGCCTGGAGCGCACCGCCGAGCAGCTGCGCTCGGGCGATGTCTCCCCGGACGCGGCCGCCACGCTGGTCGAGGACGCCGCGTCGCTGGCGTCGCAGGCCTCGGCCGAGCTCGACCGTCTCTCGCGCGCTGCTGCGGCCGAGCCGCATCCCGGCCAGGACCACCTGCTCTGATCGTGAGCGCTGCCACCGTGGTCTATCCCGACCACCTCCGTGCGCAGGTCGATGGCTATCTGGACGCGCTGCGCTTTCCCAGCCGCGCACCGCGGACCGACGGCCTCGAGGAGGCGATGCGCTACAGCCTGCTGGCCGGCGGCAAGCGGATCCGGCCGGTGCTCGCGCTGGCGACCGCCGACGCCGTCGGTCTCGACGCCGCTGCGGTCCTGCCGCTGGCCGCGGCACTGGAGCTCATCCACACCTACTCGCTGATCCACGACGACCTTCCGGCGATGGACGACGACGCGCTGCGTCGCGGCCGGCCGACCTGCCACGTCAAGTTCGGCGAGGACGTCGCGATCCTGGCCGGCGACGCGCTCTACGCCGAGGCCTTCCGTCACCTGCTCACGGCCCAGCCGGGAGAGCCGGACCGTGTGCTGGCCGCCGCGCGCGAGCTGGCGGCGGCCACCGGCGTCGACGGCATGGTCGGCGGCCAGTACCTCGACGTCGCGGGCGTCAGCGAGACACCGGCCGATCTGCAGCGCCTGCACGAGCTCAAGACCGGCCGGCTGATCGGTGCGGCGGTCATCTGCGTGCTGCTGCTTGCGGGCGCACCCGAGGAGGCGGAGACGACGATCGGCTGGCGCCGGTTCGCCGGTGAGCTCGGCGTGTTGTTTCAGATCGTCGATGACATTCTCGACGTGACGGGTACTGACGAGGGATTGGGCAAGCCGCAGGGCAGCGACCAGCGTCACGGCAAGCGCACCTACGTCACCGAGTTCGGGCTGGAGGGCGCCAGGAAGCTCGCGTCACAGTGCCATGCCACCGCCAGGGCTACTCTTTCGGGTTGCGCTCCGCAGGGCGCCGCTGAGCTCGAGCAGATCACCGACTTCATCTTCACCCGGACTTCATGACCCCACCTGACCGCCTCCTGGATCGCATCGACCGCCCGCAGGACCTTCATGGCCTGTCGGAGGACGAGCTCCAGCAGGTCGCCCAGGAGGTCCGGGAGCACATCATCGACACGGTCGGCGAGATCGGCGGCCACTTTGGCGCCAACCTCGGGATGTGCGAGGTCACGGTCGCGCTGCACTCGCTGCTGGACTCGCCTAAGGACAAGACCCTCTGGGACGTCGGCCACCAGGCCTACCCGCACAAGATCCTCACCGGTCGCCGCGACGAGCTCTCGACGATCCGCCAGTACGAGGGGCTTGCCCCGTTCTGCGCGATCCACGAGTCCGAGCACGACATCATGGGCGCGGGCCACGCCTCGACCTCGATCGGCTACGCCGTCGGTCTGAAGGAGGGCATGCGGCTCGCGGGCGACCTCGACGCGGGTCGTGTGGTCGCCGTGATCGGCGACGGGGCGATGACCGGCGGCGTCGCATTCGAGGCGATTCACCAGGCCGGCGGGCTCGGCACGCCGATCGTGGTGGTGCTCAACGACAACGGGATGTCGATCGCGCCGAACGTCGGCGCGCTGTCGCGGTACTTCAACCGCGTGCGGTTGAACCCGAAGCTGTGGCACGCCCGCGAGGGCGTCGAGGAGAAGCTGACGACCCTGCCCGGGGGCATCGGCGCGGCCTTCGACCGCCTCGGCCCGCAGCTCAAGGAGTCGATCAAGTCGTTCTGGGCGCCGGGCCTCTTCTGGGAAGAGCTCGACTGGGCCTACATGGGCGTCATCGACGGCCATGACGTGCGCGCGCTGCGGCTCGCGCTGCGCGCCGCGCTGGAGGCTGGTCGTCCGGTCGTCGTCCACACCGCGACGGTCAAGGGCAAGGGCTTCACTCCCGCTGAGGACGGTGGATTGGAGGGCATGGAGAAGTGGCATGCCGCCAAACCCAAGTCCATCACCAACCGCGCGCCGACGGTGGTCGCCAAGCCGACTCCCGAGAAGGTCGCCGCCGCGGCGGCCGCTCCGCCGCAGTACACGCAGGTCTTCGGCGAGGCGCTCATCGACGAGGTGCGCCGCGACCGTCGCGTCGTGGGGATCACCGCGGCGATGAACTCCGGCACGGGGCTGAACCTGCTCCAGAAGGCCGAGCCCGAGCACTACTTCGACGTCGGCATCGCCGAGCAGCAGGCGGTGCTGTTTGCCGCGGGGTTGGCGCTGCAGGGCGCCAAGCCGGTCTGCGCGATCTACTCGACGTTCCTGCAGCGCGCCTTTGACCAGATCGTCCACGACGTCTGCCTCCAGGAGCTCGACGTCACCTTTGCGATGGACCGCGCCGGCCTGGTCGGCGACGACGGCCCGACGCACCACGGCGTCTTTGACATCGCCTACCTGCGCTGCCTGCCGAACATCACGCTGGCCGCGCCGCGCGACGAGGCGCAGCTCAAGCACCTGCTGCGCACCGCGCTGACACAGGGTGGGCCGTTCGGCCTGCGCTATCCGCGTGGCGAGGGTGTGGGGGTTGCGTTGCCGTCGCTGAGCGACGTGCGGGCGATCCCGGTGGGGCGCGGCGAGGTCCTGCGTGAGGGGACGCGGGTCGCGCTGGTCGGTTACGGCAGCGGCGTCGGCAAGGCGCTGGAGGCTGCCGATCTGCTCGCCGAGAGTGGGCTGGAGGTCACGGTCTGCGATGCGCGCTTCGCCAAGCCGCTGGATCTCGAGCTGATGACGACGCTGGCGACTGAGCACGAGCTGCTGGTCACGGTCGAGGAGGGCGTGCTGGCCGGGGGCTTTGGCTCGGCGGTCTGGGAGGCCTTGAACGACGCGGCTGTAGCAGTCCCGCGGATCCTGCGCGTCGGCCTGCCCGACCGCTACGTCACGCACGGCAAGCCCGCGCTGCTGCATGCCGAGGTCGGCTTCACCGGCCGCGACATCGCCCGCCGCGTGGAGGCCGCGCTGTTTGCGGGGCGCGGCGAAGTGCTGTCGGAAGCGTAGGGCGGCGGCTTGGCCGCCGACCGGGAGGACGGGCTCGACGCCGTCCATCCGCAGGTCCGGGCGCTGATGGAGGCGATGGCGGCCGACGGCGAGCCCGCGCCGGCGGATCTGGCCGCCGAGCGCGCGGCCTATCTGGATGCGACGCTGCGCCTCGGCGGCGCGGCCGAGCCGGTGGCCTCGGCGGTCGACCTTGTGGTGCCCAGCGGCGAGGCGCGGCTGCCGGCGCGCTTGTACGCGCCGCAGCACTTCCCGGAGACCGACGGGTTGTTGGTGTGGTTGCACGGCGGCGGGTGGTACGTCGGCGACATCCCGACGTTTGACCGCGTGGCGCGGACGCTGGCCAACGCGTCAGGGCTGAAGGTGTTGTTGGTGGAGTACCGGCTGGCGCCCGAGTACCACTGGCCGGTGCAGATCGAGGATGTCGATGCGGTCGTGGGGTGGGCGCGGTCGGCGGTGGGTGCCGAGCAGCTGGCGATCGATCCGGCGCGCGTCGTCCTCGGCGGCGACAGCGCGGGCGGGCAACTGGCGGTCGTGGCGGCGCGCCATGCGCGCAGCGATGGCCTGCCGGCGCTGCGGGCGTTGTTGTTGGCCTATCCAGCGCTGGATCCCTCGCTGGCGAGCGAGTCCTACCGGTCGTTCGCCGACGGCCCGATGCTCACGCGCGCCGACATGGAGCGCTGCTGGGGCTTCTACCTCGACGGCGCCGACCCCGCGCACCCGGACGCCGCGCCGCTGAGCGCCACCGACTGGGACGGCCTGCCGCCGGCCTGGGTCGCGGTCGCCGGCCAGGATCCGCTGCGCGACGACGGGCTCGGGCTCGTGAGCGTGTTGGAGGCGGCCGGTGCGTCGGTGCAGTCCTGCATCTTCGAGGACATGGTTCACGGCTTCGCCCGCTGGGGCGGCGTCGTCGACGCGGCGCGCGAGCTGTTGGTGTGGCTGGCCGCGGGCGCGCGGGAGCAGGCTTAGGTCAGGCCCGCGGCGGTGCCGTCGGCCCAGGCCAGCGCCTCGACGTGCAGCACGGCGAGCGCGGCGGCGTCGAGGCTCGGCAGCGCGGCGTCGTCCCACGCACCGCGCTCGCACGCCTCGGCCATCGTCAGCGTGCGGCCCTTGCCGCCCGCGCGGTCCAGCAGCGCAGCGACGACGTCTTCGGACAGCGGCAGGCCGCGGATCGCCTCTTCCATCGGCTGGTCCAGCAGCGCGTCGACGACCGACAGCATGCCGGTGAAGAAGTAGGCGTCGAGGTCGTCGGCGCCGAGGCGGCGGGCGATCGCCTCGCAGGTGCGCCCGCGCGACAGCGCGGTGATCAGCAGCGGTCCACGCTGCTCGTCGATGCCCGACAACAGCAGGAGCATCGCCCACTGGCGGACGGTGCGCGGGCCGAGCAGCACGATCGCCTGTCGCACCGATTTGATCTGGTGGCGCAGCGAGAACGCGGCGCTGTTGACGAAGCGGAGCAGGCGCAGGCTGAGGCCGGGATCGAGCGAGATCGCCTTTTCGAGCTCGTCGATGTTGGTGTCGGCGGCCGAGATGCCGGCGGCCAGGCGCAGCGCGCCGATCGACGCCGTTGGGACGTTGTGGCCGACGATCTCGCGCGGGCGGCAGACGAAGTCGCCCTGGAAGAGCTCGAAGCCGGCGTCGGCGCAGTGATCGTGATCGTTGTGGGTGTCGACGCCGTTGGCCACGGGGCGTAGGCCACGACCGCGGAGCTTGGCGACTAGCGCGACGAGCTCCGACGGGCCGATGGAGCGCGCGTCGACCTTGGCGAGCGTGGCGAAGTCCAGCAGCGCCTCGGCGGCGGGCTGTCCGGCATAGCCATCAAGCGCGAGCATGTAGCCGTGCTGGCGCAGGCGGCCGAGGCGCTCGATCAGCGGCTGGTCGGGAACGCGGTCGGCGGCGATCTCCAAGACGACGCCCTCGGGGCCGAACGGCAGCGGGTCCATCGCGAGCAGGAACTCGGTGGTGACGTTGAGGAAGGCGGGCGCGCCGCCGGTGGCCTGGCGCAGACCGAGATCGCTGAGGGCGCTGGCAGCGACGCGCGACGTGGCGGCGTGCGGGCTCTCGGCGCCGGTCTCGCCGCGGTAGAGCAGCTCGTAGCCGGCCAGGCGGCTGTCGGCGTCCAGAATCGGCTGGCGCGCGAAGAGGACCTCGATCTCCGAGGGCGTCTGCGATGCGGGGGGCGCGGTGGCCGCCAGGGCGAGGTGCTCGGCCATCGCTTTAGTGGTCGGCCGCTGCACGCGGGTTCTGGAGCGCAGCGCCCCAGAATCGGCAGAGCGTCCGCAACCGGCCGCTTAAATGAAACGACCCGCCGGGAGAGGCAGGCCGTTTCGGGGAGGAGAGATACTGCTATGTGTCGTATGTGGGACCGGCCGGGGCCGGCGAGCGATGAGGGAAGTCTTGGTGTTACCGGCCGGTTCCCGCTGGCCGTCTCGTTCGCTCTGCAATCACTATGTCGCGTGTCGGGGTCGCGCACTGTGATCACGGACACAGTGGCGTGTTGAGCGTGTGTTGAGCGCCCCGTCTGCGGCGTTTGAGCGCGACGACGGTACGGTGTCGGCGTCGTGGTCAAGGTCCGGTTGGACACCCTGCTGCATCAGCGCGGCCTGTTTGACTCGCGCTCGCGTGCGGCCGCCTCCGTCATGGCGGGTGAGGTCCGGCTGGGCACGGGCGGCGACCGCGCGGCCAAGCCCGGGCAGCTCGTGCCCGAGGACGTCGTGGTCGCGGTCGACGAGCGGCCGCGGTTCGTGTCCCGCGGGGGCCTGAAGCTGGCCAACGCGGTCGCGGAGTTCGGCATCTCGGTTGCCGGGCGGCACGCCGTCGACGTGGGGGCCTCGACCGGCGGCTTCACCGACTTCCTGCTGCAGGAGGGCGCGGCGCACGTCGTCGCCTACGACGTCGCCTACGGCGAGCTGCACTGGTCGCTGCGTACCGACGAGCGCGTGACGGTGATCGAGCGCGCCAACGCGCGTCGTATGACGATTGAGCAGTTGCCCTATCGGCCCGACCTCGTGGTTGCGGACGTGTCGTTCATCTCCTTGACCAAGGTGCTGCCGGCGGTGCTGGCCTGCACCGCTTCTGAAGGGTTCGATGCGTTGGCCATGATCAAGCCGCAGTTCGAGGTGGGGCGGGACAAGATCGGCAGCGGGGGGGTGGTCCGCGAGGCGGGGGACCGCCGGGACGCGCTGGTCTCGGTGGCCCGGTCGGCGCGCGACGTCGCCCGAGCCTCGGTCCTCGGATTCGCCTCGTCAGGGCTGCCGGGGCCCAAGGGCAACCTGGAGTCCTTCGTCTGGCTGGCCGAGTCGGGGCGCACCGGCGCGCTGGACGACGAGGGGATCGTCGCGGCCGCTGAGGCCATCGAGGCGGTGGAGGCCTCATGAATCCGATGAAGACCGCGACCGTGATGACCCACGGTCGCCCAGGGCAGACGGCGGCGGCGCTGGACTCGTTGCGCCAGGCGGCGCTCGCCGCGGGCTTCGTCCTGCGCTTTGATCGTGAAGAGGTCGGCAAGCATGGTCTGGTGGCGGCGGAGGCGCTCGAGCTGGATGCGCCGTTGAGCGATGATGTCGACCTCTGCGTGGTGCTCGGGGGCGACGGCACGATCTTGCGCGCGTTGCGCCGCTATGCCGGCACGAGCGTGCCGGTGTTCGCCGTGAATTTCGGCGAGGTCGGCTTCCTGGCGACGATCGACCCCGACGAGGTCGGCGAGGGCTTCGCAAAGGCGTTTCGGGGCGAGTTTGACGTGATGACGCTGCCGGCGCTGGCGCTGGAGACGCCCGGTGGCGAGCAGGCGGCGATCAACGACGTGTCCTTCCACCGCAAGCTCGGCGAGCGTGTGGCGACGCTGGCCTACGTGGTCGACGGCCAAGAAGTCGGCAAGGTCCGCTGCGATGGCCTGGTGATCTCCACGCCGGCGGGGTCGACGGGCTACAACCTGGCCAACGGCGGGCCCGTCCTGGCATGGGGCGTGGAGGGCTACGTGGTCTCGTTTATCGCGCCGCACTCGCTGACGGCGCGGGCGCTGGTGGTGTCGCCGACCGACGTGCTGGAGGTCCACAACCGCTCGCTGGAGCCGGTCGACGTGTCGATCGACGGCCGGCCGGCGGGAGAGTTGTCGCCGGGGGAGGCGCTGGCGTCGCGGTTCGTCCGCGAGGCCGCGGATCTGGCGCAGCTGCCGGGGTCCTCGTTCTACCTGCGCGTGCGCGAGCGCTTCGGGCGCCTGGCGTCGTAGGACGCGCGCTTCGTCGCGGTTCTGCGGCGGCGGTGTTGCAGGATCGCATGCGAACGCGTGTTCGTCCGATCGGGGTGTTAGACCTTGCGGCGTGCTCCATGAGCTGCGTGTCGAGAACCTCCTACTGATCGAGCGGGCCGAGCTGCGGCTCGCGCCCGGCTTGAACGTCTTGACGGGCGAGACGGGCGCGGGTAAGACGGTGCTCGCCCATGCGCTAGACCTGCTGCTCGGCGGTCGTGCGCGGTCGGGGATCGTGCGCCCGGGTGCGGCGGAGGCCTATGTCGAGGGCGTGTTCGACCTGCCTTCTGGGCTGCGGGCGCTGCTCGGGGATCGCGTGGCGCCGGACGCGGAAGAGCTGGTGCTCGCGCGGCGGGTGTCTGCTGAAGGCCGCACGCGGGCGTACCTGAACGGGCGCTCGGCGTCGGTCGCGGATCTCCGCGAGGCGGCCGAGGGCCTCATCGCCTTCTACGGCCAGCACGAGCACCGCAAACTGACGCTGGCCTCGTCGCAGCTGGAGTTGCTGGACGCGGCGTGCGGTCCGGGGCAGGCGGGCCGGCGAGAGCGCTACGCGACGTTGCATGCGCGCGTGCGGTCGTTGGCGGGGTCGTTGGAGGAGCTGCGGGAGCGCGCGGGTGCCCGGGATCGGGAGCTGGACCTGTTGCAGTTCGAGGTGGCGGAGATCGAGGCGGCGGTGCCGTCGGAGGTCGAAGAGGCTGAGCTGGTCGGTCGCCGCGATCGGCTGCGGCATGTCGAGGCGCTGCGCGGTGCGGCGCTGGGCGCCGCGGAGGCGGTCGTGGCAGACGAGGGCGGCGTGGCGGTGGTGCTGTCGTCGGCGGGCGCGCTGCTGGACGGCGTTGAGGGCGTGGATCCGGCGTTGGACGGTCTTGGCGAGCGTTGGCGGGCGCTGGCGATCGAGGCCGACGATCTTGCGGGGGAGTTGCGGATCTACGGCGAGGGTCTCGACGCCGAGGATGGCGGTCTGGACGTGGTGGAGGAGCGTCTCGCTGCGTGGGATCGGTTGAAGCGCAAGCACGGCGGCACGATCGCCTCCGTGCTCGCCCACGCGGACGAGTGCCGCGGCCGGATAGCCGAGCTCGATCATGCCGAGGTGGCGCTGGAGGAGGCCCAGGCGGCGCTCGCCGAGGCGCGTGCGGCGCGCGGCACCCTGGCCCTGGAGTTGCGCAAGGCGCGCGCCAAGGCGGCCAAGACGCTGGCGGTCGACGTGAAGGCCCGCCTCGCCGACCTGGCGATGGAGGCGGCGACCTTCGAGATCGCGATCGAGGAGCGCGAGGCGGGCGCGACCGGCGCCGACGCCGTCGAGTTCCTCATCGCGCCCAACCCGGGCGTGCCGCCCGCGCCACTGCGCGAGACCGCGTCGGGCGGCGAGCTCTCGCGCGTCATGCTGGCGTTGATGGGTGCGGCCAACGACGGCGGCGGAGCCGTGCTCGTCTTCGACGAGGTCGATGCCGGCATCGGCGGCCACACCGCCCGCGCGGTCGGCGAGCAACTGCGCTCGTTGGCCGACGGCCGTCAGGTCGTCTGCATCACGCACCTACCACAGGTCGCCTCGCTCGCAGCCCGTCACTTCTCGATCGCCAAGGACGTCGACACCTCCACCGCGGTGACCACCGTCACCGAGCTCGCCGAGAAGCAAGTCGTCGGCGAGCTCGTCCGCATGCTCGGCGCTCCGGCCGATGACGTGGCCGCGCGGCGGCATGCCAAGGAGCTCCGCAAGGCGGCGTGAGGGCGCCGCGAGCAGCGGCGCCCTCGTCTTGACTAGGCCGGCGTCTCGCTCTCCAGCGTCAGCGCACACGAGTTGATGCAGTACCGCATCCCGCCCTTGTCCCGCGGCCCGTCGTCGAACACGTGGCCCAGGTGGCCGCCGCACTTGGCGCACACCGCCTCGGTCCGGACCATCCCGTGGGAGGTGTCGGTGCGGAGCTCGACGACGTCCGCGACGGCCGCATCGGTGAACGATGGCCAGCCGGAGCCGGAGTCGAACTTGTCATCGGAGCGGAAGAGCTCGGCCTGGCAGCCGGCGCAGCGGTAGACGCCGGGCTCCTTCGTGTCGACGTACTTGCCGGTGAAGGGCGGCTCGGTGGCCTGCTGACGCAGCACCGCGTACTGGTCGGGCGCGAGCTCCTCGCGCCACTGATCCTCGGTCTTTGCGATCTTGTCCATGCTCGTCAGTCTCGGGTCGGGCTCTCCACATTACGCCGTCCGGGTTTCCGGCTACCCTCGGTTCCTGGATCGTGCCCCACCTTCGAACTCCAGAGACGAGCGCCTGTGCCTGACGCCCACCGAAAGACCCGCTACATCTTCGTGACAGGTGGCGTGGTCTCGTCCCTCGGAAAGGGCATCGCGGCCGCCTCGATCGGGCGCCTCCTGGTCTCCAAGGGCTTCACGGTCGGCATCCAGAAGTTCGATCCGTACATCAACGTCGACCCCGGCACGATGTCGCCCTACCAGCACGGTGAGGTCTTCGTCACCGAGGACGGGGCGGAGACCGACCTCGACCTGGGCCACTACGAGCGCTACACGGACTCCAACGCCAGCCGCGCATCGAACGTCACCGCCGGGGGCATCTACAACTCGGTCATCCGGCGCGAGCGCCGCGGCGACTACCTCGGCGGCACCGTCCAGGTCGTCCCGCACATCACCGACGAGATCAAGCACCGCATCAAGCTGCTCGGCGAGACCAACGACGTCGACTTCGTCATCACGGAGATCGGCGGCACGGTCGGCGACATCGAATCGTTGCCGTTCCTGGAGGCGATCCGCCAGTTCCCGGTCGATGTCGGCCGCCGCAACACGATGTTCCTGCACCTCACCCTGGTGCCCTACATCGGCCACGCCGGCGAGCTGAAGACCAAGCCGACCCAGCACTCCGTCAACGAGCTGCGCCGCATCGGCATCCAGCCCGACATGCTCCTCTGCCGCGCCGAGGACGAGCTTGACGTCGACATCCGCAAGAAGATCGCGCTCTTCGCGTCGCTGCCGCTGGAGGCCGTGGTCTCCGCGGTCGACGTCGACAACATCTACAAGGTGCCGCTCTGGTACGCCGAGCACCACGTCGATGACTTCATCTGCGAGTACTTCGGCATCGAGGACGCCCCCAAGGCCGACCTTGACGCCTGGGCCGCGTTGATGTCCAGCGCCGACCGCGCCACGCAGTCGGTCAAGATCGCGCTCGTCGGCAAGTACGTCGCGCTCGAGGACGCCTACAAGTCGGTCACCGAGGCGCTCAACCACTCGGGCTACCTGCACGAGTGCAAGGTCGAGGTCGACTGGGTCGACTCCGAGACGCTGGAAAGCGACGAGGTCGCCCAGCGCCGGCTCGCTGATGCCGACGGCATCCTGATCCCCGGCGGCTTCGGCGGCCGCGGCATCGAGGGCAAGATCCGTGCCGCGCGCGTGGCCCGGGAGCGCCGCATCCCATACCTCGGCGTCTGCCTCGGCATGCAGATCGCGGTCTGCGAGTTCGCCCGCCACGTCGCCGGCATGCCCGGCGCCAACTCGACCGAGTTCGACATCGAGACCGAGTGGCCGGTGATCGATCTCCTGCCCGAGCAGAAGGAGGTCTCCGACCTCGGCGGCACGATGCGCTTGGGTGCCGATCCGGTCAAGGTCCACAACAACACCGCCGCGCACGAGATCTACGGCGAGGCCGTGATCTACGAGCGCCACCGCCACCGCTACGAGGTGTCGATCAGCCTGCGCAAGCGCCTGGAGACCGCCGGCCTGACCGTCTCGGGCACGTCCCCCGACGAGCGGCTGGTCGAGATGATCGAGCTGCCCGATCACCCGTTCTTCGTCGCCTCGCAGTTCCATCCGGAGTTCAAGTCGCGCCCCGAGCGGCCCGCGCCGCTATTCCGGGACTTCGTCGGCGCCGCGCTGCACCGCGCGCGGGACGAGCACCCTGAGGGTGAGGTCCGCGCCTCGCGCTCGGCCGAGGCGGAGGTCGAGCCGGCCGAGTCGCGGTGACGGCCCCCGCAGCGCCGCGGGCCACCGAGGCGGAGCGCCGCCGCCTCAACGAGTTGTTCGCTGAGCTCTGCGCGATCCCGTCGCCGTCCGGCGAGGAGGCCGCGGTCTCGGCGCGCATCGTCGCGCTGCTGGAGCGCGCCGGCTATGTCTGCGCGATCGACGAGGCCGGCAACGTCCTCACACGCCACGGCGATCATCCCGCCGTCCTGCTCTGCGCCCACCTCGACACCGTCCCGCACGGCGACATCCCGATCGAGCCCGTCATCGTCGACGACGGCTGGGAGAACGCCAACGACGCGATCCTCGGGGCCGACAACAAGGCCGCCGTCGCGAACCTGCTGATCGCCGCCGAGCGCGCGAAGTCCCCCGGATGGGTCGGCCCGGACTTCGAGCTGCTCTTCACCGTGCGCGAGGAGACCGCGCTGGCCGGCGCCCAGCAGTTCGACGTGTCCAAGCTGCGCAGCCCGTTTGGCTACGTCTTCGACCATGCCACGCCGATCGGCGAGATCGTGATGGCCTCGCCGACCTACTTCCGTCTCGAGGCCGAGTTCCGCGGCCGCGCCGCCCACGCCGGCATCCGGCCCGAGGACGGGCGCTCGGCGATCGTCGCCGCTGCGCGCGCCATCGCCGCCATGCGCCACGGCCGCCTCGACGAAGAGACGACAGCCAACATCGGCTGGATCGAGGGCGGCAACGCGGGCGCCACCAACATCGTCGCGCCGCGCTGCACGCTGCTGGCCGAGACGCGCTCGCTCGACCCCGCCAAAGCTGAACAAGTCGTCGCCGAGATGGTCGACCACTGCCACGATGCGGCCAACGAGCCGCTCTGCGAGTCCGACCTCGACGTCACGGTCGAACGGCTCTTCGAGGGCTACCGCCACAAACCGTCCTCGCCCGCGGTCCTTGCCGCCGAGCGCGCGCTGGACGCCTGCGGCTACGCGGCGCGCGCGATCGTCTCCGGCGGAGCATCCGACGGCAACGCCTTCGAGGCCGCGGGCTTTCACACCGTCTGCCTCGCCAACGGCACCGAGCGCAACCACGAGCCGACCGAGCGCGTGAGCGTCTCGGCGCTGGAGTCGATGCTCGACGTGACCTACGCGCTCCTGGATGCGGTGCCGCGGCCGTGACCCACGAGGACCGCGCGTTCGAGCGCATCGCCAGCAAGACTCGCTTCGCCGGCCGGATCATCACGGTCACCGACGACACCTACCGCTACGCCGACGGCAAGACCGCCGACCGCGAGATCGTGCGCACGACCGGCGCGGCGGCGATCGTCGCGATCGACGACGAGCACCTCTGGCTCGTGCGTCAGCCGCGCGAGGCGGTCGACGACCCCGACAGCCTGGAGCTGCCGGCCGGCCGCCTGGACCAGGATGGCGAGTCGCCGCTCCAATCTGCTCAGCGCGAGCTGGCCGAGGAGATCGGCCTGCAGGCCGCGCGCTGGACCCCGCTGAAGGCCTACCGCTCCTCGGTCGGCTTCACCGACGAGGTCGTCCACCTCTTCCTCGCCGAAGGACTGACCCAAGCTGTCGGCGTGCACGACTCCGGCGAGGACGAGCGCATCGAGATCGTGCGCTGGCCGCTGAGCGACCTCGCCGGCGCGATCGACGCCATCAGCGACTCCAAGACGCTCATCGGCCTGCTGCTGCTCGAGCGCCTGCGCGCGCGGCGCTGATCGCGGCAGGTACGGCTACCTCCACAGTTCGCCCGCGCGCCGTGACCTCGGCGGGCAACGTGCCGTTCCATGAGCATGATCCGCTCGAAGCTCCTCCCGCTCGCCCTGGCCGTCTCGGTCGTCGCACCCACCGTCGCCACGACCGCCGCCCAGGCCGCCGTCAAGAACCCGCAAGCCAACCAGGCCTTCAAGAAGGGCATTCGCGACGTCGCCCGCATCGAGGGCGGCGGCGCCAAGGTCACCAACATCAAGATCAGCTGCAAGCCGGTCTCGCACGTCAACGACAAAGGCGCGTGCGTCGGCTCGTTCGACCTGACCAAGAACGGCAAGTCCGCCCACTACGTGCTGACCAAGAAGGCGCGCACGTTCCGGATCTCGCCCGGCGCCATCGAGTACCGCGTCGCCTCCAAGGCCATCAAGAAGGTCAAGGGCCTCCCGGGCCAGACCGACCTCGCCGGCTTCCTGCAGTAGGCCGGATCAGACCCACCGCCCGGGAATCGCCTTGCACGGCGAGGACCGGGCCGTCCGGCCCCGAACCACGAGGCCATGGCCGTCGCCCCGGCACCACCTCAGTCACGCGCGCTCGAGCACCACGTGCTCGACTTCCTCGCCTATCTCGAGTTCGAGCGCGGCCTGTCGCGCAACACCCTGGAGGCCTACCGCAGCGATCTGCTGCAGTTTGGCGCGTACCTGCGGGAGACCGAGACCGACGTCCTCGCTGCCCAGCACTCCGACCTCGCCGGCTTCCTGGACGCGCTTGCCGCCGGAACTGAGGAGCGGCCAGCGGCGCGGCCCGCCACCCTGCAACGCAAGGCCGCCTGCCTGCGCTCCTTCTACCGCCACCTCCGGCGCGAGAGCGCGCTGGAGCACGACCCGACCGCCGACCTCCGCGCGCCGCGCAAGAGCCAGAAGCTGCCCCAGGTCCTCTCGCGCGGCGATGTCGACCGCCTGCTGCGCGCACCCAGAGGGACCGACCCCGGCGCGCTGCGCGACCGCGCGCTGCTGGAGCTCATGTACGCCTGCGGCTTGCGCGCCAGCGAGGCGATCGACCTCGAGGTCACCGACATCGACCTGAAGGCCGGCGTCCTGCGCGCCCGCGGCAAGGGCTCCAAGGAGCGCCTGGTCCCCGTCGGCCGCGAGGCGATCACCGCCGTGCGGCTCTACCTGGAGCGCGGCCGCCAGCTGCTCACCGCGACCACCGACGACCGCCACCTGTTCGTCAACCGTCGCGGCGTCGGCCTGACGCGCCAGGGCCTCTACAAGATCGTCCAGCGCCACGCTCGCTCCGTCGGGCTGGAGGACCGCATGAGCCCGCACACCCTGCGCCACACCTTCGCGACGCATCTGCTCGCCGGCGGCTGCGACTTGCGCGCGGTGCAAGAGATGCTCGGCCATGCCGACATCGCCACGACGCAGATCTACACACATCTGAGCGCCGAGCGGCTGAAAGACGTGTACTTCAGCGCGCACCCGCGGGCTGGAGGGGGCGGAGGCGCGGCCGAATGATCGTCCATGCCGACGGGATGGCATGTCACGATGGTCGGTCCATGCGTCGCCCAGCTTCCCTTGCCCTGACGGCCGCGGCAATCGCGGCCCTGGCCGCTGCCGGTTGCGGCAGCGACTCGCCCACCAAGACGACGACCACGAGCGCCGCGGCGTCCGGGAGCTTTCCGGCCCAGGGCATCAGCTTCACGCCGCCCGCGGATTGGTCCGTCGACCAAGGCACGGGCCATCTCGTCGCCACCGCCCAGGCCGGGCAGGCGACGGTCGCCGTCTGGCGCTACCCGCGGGGCGAAAAGCTGCCCAAGAGCAAGCTCGAGCTGCAGGCCGCGCGCGACGCGCTCATCAAGGCCTCCTCCAAGCGCGACGTCACCTTCGAGCAGATCAAGACCGCCGCGACCACCATCGCCGGCGAGCCCGCCGTCCAGATCCGTGCCCGCGAGCACATCGCCGGCCAGCCGCGCACGGTGCGCTCGACCCACATCTACGCCAACGGCGCCGAGATCGTGGTCGACGCCTACGCGGACGCCGACAGCTTCCGCAAGGTCGATGCCGACGTCTTCCGGCCGATGTTGCGGTCGCTGCACGTCTCTGAGCCGAAGTGAGCCGGCGCCGAGCCGCTGTCGTCGTCCTTGACGCCTGCGGCGTTGGCGCCCTCCCGGATGCCGCCGATTACGGCGACGCCGGCTCCGACACGCTCCCGCATGTCGCCCAGCGCGTCGGCGGTCTGAACCTGCCGACGCTCGGCCACCTCGGGCTGGGCAGCATCACCGAGATCCTCGGCGTCCCGCCCTCCGCGGCACCGGTCGTCCACGGCCGGCTGCATCCGCTGGGCCCCGGCAAGGACTCAACCACCGGCCACTGGGAGTTGATGGGCGCCGTAACGCCCGCGCCGCTGCCGACCTATCCGGACGGCTTTCCGTCAGAGATCGTGGCCAGGCTCGAGCAGCTCACCGGCCACATCTTCTGCTGTAACAAGCCCTACAGCGGGACCGCGGTCATCGATGACTTTGGCGAGCACCATCTGCAGACCGGTGAGCTGATCCTCTACACCTCGGCCGACTCGGTCTTGCAGATCGCTGCCCACAATGACGTCCTGCCGGAGCCCGAACTGCACGCGCTCTGCGCACAGATCCGGACCGTGATGGTCGGCGCCGACGCGGTCGGTCGCGTCATCGCCCGACCGTTTACCGGCACGCCTGGCCACTTCGAGCGCACGACCGGCCGCCGGGACTTCTCGGTCGACCCGCCCTCGCGCACCTACCTCGACGAGCTGCACGCCGATGGCGTCGCGGTCCACGCTGTCGGGAAGATCTGGGACCTCTTCGCCGGCCACGGCATCGACGAGGCCCACAAAGGCAAGACCAACGAGCAGGCGCTGGCGGCCACCGGCGCGCTGCTGGCCGAGCTCGACCACGGTCTGATCTTCACCAACCTGGTCGAGACCGACCAGCTCTACGGCCACCGCAAGGACGTCGAGGGCTTTCACGCCGCGCTGCGCGAGATCGACGCGGCTGTCGGCGGCTGGCTGACCATGCTCGGCCCCGACGACCTGCTCATCCTCACGGCCGACCACGGCGTCGACCCCGACACCGATCACAGCGACCACACGCGCGAGCACGTGCCGCTGATCGCGGTGACCCAGGACTCCGACGGCCACCGCCACGACGGCCCGATGGCCGACGTCGGCGCGACCGTCCTGCAGTGGCTGACCGGGCGCGAAGTGCCGGACATGCCCGGCGTCCCGTTCCTGGCCTAGATGGTTGAGGCGCAGGCGCGCCGGATCGTGCCCTTGCGAGCGCGCTCAACCATCTCGCCCGCCGCCACGCCGCCTACCCTCCAGGGCAGCGATGCCCGAGCTTCCCGAGGTCGAGACGATCCGCCGTCAGCTTGCGCCCCACGTCGAGGGGCGGGTGCTCCAGCGTGTCGAGATCCTCGACGCGCGCTGGTCGCTGCCGCGCGCGCCCCAGGAGCTCGTCGATGCGGTGCAGGGCCGGCGTGTGGAACGACTCAGCCGTCGCGGCAAGTACTTCATCTTCGAGCTAGAAGACGAGGTCTTCCTGCTCATCCACCTGCGGATGACCGGCAACCTGCTGCTCGACCCCGCGCCCGACACGCCCTACCAGCGTGTGATCTTCACGCTCGACGACGGCCACGAGCTGCGCTTCTGCGACCCGCGGCGCTTCGGCACCGGCGAGCTCGCGCTGGGCCTCGACGGGCTGGAGGCGTTCTTTGCCGGCAAGCTCGGCATCGAGCCGCTCGGCGACGAGCTGACCGGCCCGCGGCTGAAGGCGTTGGCGCGCGGGCGGCGTGCGCCGGTCAAGGCGTTCCTGCTCGACCAGCGCCACATCGCCGGCGTGGGCAACATCTACGCCGACGAGGCGCTCTTTCGCGCGCGGATCCACCCGCTGCGACCGGCCGGCCAGCTCAGCACCAAGCAGTGCACGGAGTTGGTCGACGCGGTCAAGCTCGTCCTGGCGGCGGGCATCGACGCTGGCGGCTCGACGATCGACGACTTCCGCCACCCGGACGGCGTCGCGGGCGCGTTCCAGAACGACTTCTTGGTGCACCTGCGGCGTGGGGAGCCGTGCCACACCTGCGGCACGACGGTGATCAAGCTGGTCGCGGCCGGGCGGGGGACCTACGTGTGCGAGTCCTGCCAGCCCCGGCCGCGGGTTAGGCGGCGGCCTTGAGCAACTCGGCCAGCCGGCCTGAACGGTCCGCAGCGATCGTCTCCTGGAACCCGCCGATGAGCTCATCGCCGACGAGGACCTGGGGGAAGCTCATCATGCCGGTGCGCGCCAGAAGCTCGGTACGCCCGACGGGATCCTTCGCCAGGTTGATCTCGTCGTACGCGATGCCGCGCGCGTCAAGCAGTTGCTTAGCGCGGAGGCAGAACGAGCAGGGATCTGTGGTGTAGACGGTGACTGCGGCCATTACTTCACGAAGTATAGCGAGGGTCTTTTGGGCGGCTCGCTGAAGACGGAGGCCGTCGTCCTGCGCTCCATGCGCTACGGCGAGGCCGACCGGATCCTCCATCTCTATACCCCGACCCGGGGCCGGATATCGGCGATCGCCAAGGGCGTGCGCAAGACGCGCAGCCGCTTCGGCGGTCGGCTGGAGCCGTTCTTCCGGCTGCGGCTGGTCTTGCACGAGGGGCGCTCGGATCTGCTGACGGTCACCAGCGCCGAGACCGTCGAGGGCTACGCCCGGCTGCGCGACGGCGGCCCGACGCTCGATGCCGCGGCGCGGGCCTGCGATGCGGTCAACCGCCTCTTCGGCGAGGCCGAGCCCAGCGAGCCGGTCTTCTACCTGCTCTGCAACGAGCTCTCGCTGCTGGAGGGCGATGCGGCCCACGCCGGACACGCCAACCAGCTCGCGTTCCGGCTCAAGCTGCTGGTTGCCGCGGGGCTCGCGCCACAGCTGGCGGCGTGTGCCGCCTGCGGGGAGCGCGATCACCTCGTCGGCTTCTCCGGCGCAGCCGGCGGCGTGGTTTGCGCGGCCTGTGAGGGCGGCGGCTTCCCGCTCGCGGCCGAGGCGCACACGTTCCTCACCGACGCGCTCGCGCGCCCGCTGGCCGATGCGCCGCAGGGCACGCCGCGGGCGCTGCGCCAGGCCGAGCGCGCTATCGCCGAGACGGTGGAGCACCACGCCCACGTCCGTTTGCGCGCGGCCTCGCACGGATAGGGTTGCCCGCCATGGGCGCCGCCAAGTGGGTGTATGAGTTCTCCGAAGGCTCGCGCGAGATGGGCGACCTGCTGGGCGGCAAGGGGGCCAACGTCGCGGAGATGACGCGCGTGCTGGGCGCCGAGCGCGTGCCCGCCGGGTTCACGATCACCACCGAGGCGTGTGTGGCGTACATGAACGCCGACAAGGCCTTTCCGGACGGCTTGGACGAGCAGGTGGCGACCGCCTTGCGCGTGCTGGAGGAAGGTGCCGGCAAGCGGCTCGGCGACGCGGGCGACCCGCTGCTGGTGTCGGTCCGCTCCGGCGCGCGCGAGTCGATGCCGGGGATGATGGACACCGTCTTGAACCTCGGGATGAACGATGACTCGGTCGTCGGGTTGGCGGAGCGGACGGGCAACGAGCGCTTCGCGTGGGACTCCTACCGGCGCTTCGTGCAGATGTACGGCAACGTCGTGGTCGGGATCGAGGGCGAGCGCTTCGAGGACGCGATCAAGGCCATCAAGCAGGATCGCGGGGTGTCGCTGGACACCGAGTTGGACGTCGATGCGCTGCGCGAGTTGACGGCGACGTTCACGACCTTCTACGACTTTCCCGCCGATCCGCAGGAGCAGCTGGCAGGTGCGATCCGGGCGGTCTTTGACTCCTGGACCGGCAAGCGCGCGGTCGAGTACCGGCGCATCAACCACATCCCCGACGACTGGGGCACGGCGGTCAACGTCCAGCAGATGGTCTTCGGCAACAAGGGGGAGACCTCGGGGTCAGGCGTCGCGTTCTCGCGCGACGAGGTCACCGGTGAGCCCGAGCCCTCCGGCGACTTCCTGCCCAACGCGCAAGGAGAAGACGTGGTCAGCGGGGTCCGGACGCCGCGCGACATCCGCGAGCTGCGCGCGTGGCAGCCCGAGGTCCGTGAGCAGCTCTTCGCCATCCTGCGCCAGCTCGAGCAGCACTACGGCGACATGCAGGACACGGAGTTCACCGTGGAAGAGGGCAGGTTGTACATGTTGCAGACGCGCAACGCCAAGCGCCCAGCCCAGGCGGCGGTGCGCTTCGCGGTCGACGCGGTCGGCGAGGGGTTGCTCGACAAGGCTGGCGCGCTGGCGACGATTGAGGCCGAGAAGCTCGACGCGCTGTTGCACCCGACCTTCGACCCGGACGCGTCGTATGACGTGCTCGCCCGCGGCGTGGCCGCCTCACCGGGCGCGGCCAAGGGCGCGATCGTCTTCTTCGCCGACGACGCGGTGGCCGCGGCGGCCGAAGGGCGCGAGGTGGTGTTGGTCCGGCAGTTCACCGAAGCCGAGGACGTCGCGGGCTTCCACGCCGCCCAAGGGGTGCTGACCTCCGAGGGCGGCAAGGCGTCGCACGCCGCGCTGGTCGCCCGCGGCATGGGCGTTCCGGCAGTGACGGGCGCGGGCTCGCTGGAGATCGACGTGAAGGCCGGCGAGGTCAAGCTCGGCGGCGAGGTGGTGCTGCGCGAAGGGGACCTGATCGCCATCGACGGCACGACCGGCTCGGTGACCACCGAGGACGTGGTGTTGATCGACCCGGTGATGAGCGACGAGTTCCGCACCATCTTGGGTTGGGCCGACGAGCTGCGCCGTCTCGACGTGCGCACGAACGCCGACACGCCCGAGGATGCCGCGAAGGCGCGCGAGTTCGGCGCCCAAGGCATCGGCCTGTGCCGGACCGAGCACATGTTCTTCGGCGAGGACCGCCACGGCAAGATGGTGGAGGTAATCCTCGCGACCTCCGACGAGGAGCGCCGGGCCGGCCTGGCCGAGCTGCTGCCGCTGCAGCAGTCCGACTTCGAGGGGATCTTCGCGGCGATGGACGGGCTGCCGGTCACGATCCGGCTGCTGGACCCGCCGCTGCACGAGTTCCTCCCCAAGCTGCATGACGTCGAGTCCCAGCTGGAGCGGGCGCGCATCGAGCGCGCCGACGATCTCGCGTCGCTGGAGCGGACCTTCGAGCGCGTGCGCGCGCTGCAGGAGGTCAACCCGATGCTCGGCACGCGCGGCGTCCGGCTCGGGATCCTCTACCCGGCGATCTACGAGATGCAGGTCAAGGCGATCTTCCAGGCCTTGGTCGCCGCGCGTGACAGTGGCGTCGATGTGCACGTGGAGATCATGGTGCCCTTGGTCGACTACCGCCGAGAGTTGGAGCTGCTGCGCGGGCTGATCGAGCGTGTGGGCTCGTCGTACGGGTTGGAGCGCGGGAGCGACTACTCGCTCGGGACGATGATCGAGCTGCCGCGTGCCTGCCTGCGGGCTGACGAGATCGCCCACGAGGCCGACTTCTTCTCCTTCGGGACCAACGACCTGACGCAGACCGCGCTGGGC
Source organism: uncultured Conexibacteraceae bacterium (assembly GCA_963836485.1). Taxonomy (GTDB): domain Bacteria; phylum Actinomycetota; class Thermoleophilia; order Solirubrobacterales; family Solirubrobacteraceae; genus Baekduia. Next base: position 97,437 of record CAWIJS010000019.1, read on the forward strand.
TTCTCCCGTGACGACATCGAGGGCCGGATCCTCGCCCGCTACATCGAGATGAAGGTCTTTGACCGCTCGCCGTTCGAGACGCTCGACAGCCCGGGCGTCGGCCAGCTGGTGCGGATGGGCGCGTGGCTGGGGCGCAAGACCAAGGCGTCGCTGAAGCTCGGCGTGTGCGGCGAACATGGGGGCGACCCGGACTCGATCGACTTCTTCCATCACTCGGGCATCGACTATGTGTCCTGCTCGCCCTACCGGGTGCCGGTCGCGCGGGTGGCGGCGGCCCAGGCGGCGGTGCGCGATCTCGACCCGGACCTGAAGACGCGCTAGTCGACCGTCAGGACGGCCTTGCCGGTGACGTCCCCGTCGAGCAGCGCCTGCACGGCGCGGCCGGCCTCGCGCCAGGAGTCCTGCAGCGAGACATGGATGTCGAGGTGGCCGGTGGCGACGCGCTGGGCCAACCGCGCGAGATCGCTGGCGCCCGACTGCGTGTGCTGGAGCTCTCCGAAGATGAGCAACCCGTACAGCTTGGCGCCCGGCGATTGGCCGAAGAGGGCACGGGTGGGGTAGCTCACGGGTTCGGAGACCGTCGAGGCGTAGCTGACGACCGTGCCGCGGGCGGCGACCCGCTGGATCGCGGCGCCGAGCGTCGCGCCGCCGATGCCGTCGAGGATCGCATCGAAGCCCTCGCCCTCGGGCGCCAGGTGGTCGACGACCTCCTCGGCGCCGAGCTCGGTGAGGCCCGCCGGCCGGCGGGCGACAGCGGTGACGTGGGCGCCGGCGTCGCGGGCGAGCTGGATCGCAAAGCGCCCGACGCCGCCCGAGGCGCCGGTGATCGCCACGCGCTTGCCCAGCAGGAAGCCGCAGACCTCCAGCGCGCGCAGGGCGGTCAGGCCTGCGACGGGCAGGCAGGCGGCCTGCTCGAAGCTGACACCGTCGGGCAGCGCGGCGAGGACGCTTGTCGGGACCGCGGCGCGCTGGGCCCAGGCGCCGGGTGGGAACTTCAGGCCGACGACGCGGGTGCCGGCCGGCGGGCCGGAGCCGTCGGCGGCGGCCTCGGCGACGGTCCCCGCAAGGTCCCAGCCGACGAGCGTGCCGGGCGCCTTGGAGGCCAGACCGGCCGACTCGCCGCGGTTGAGCGAGAACGCCTTGACGTCGACCAGCGCCTCGCTGGGCAGCTGCTGTGGGTCGGGCACCTCGACGAGCGTGACGTGGGGCCGGTCGGCGGCGGCGACAAGGGCGAGCATGGTTGCGACGGTACAACGACTTCGTGCCGATTCCGCGCTGGTGAGCAGGACCGCGCGCCCGCCTGCGAAACTCGATGGCGTGGATGTCGCAACCGCACCCGGCCGTGTCGCCGCGGCCTTCGCCGCACGCCAGCAGGCGTGGGAGGACGAGCACCTCTCGTCGCTGGCCGCCCGCTCCTACCCAGCACGCCGGCAGACCGCCGAGCCCGACTGCGGGCTGCGCACGCCGTTGCAGCGCGACCGCGACCGCATCGTGCACTCCAAGGCGTTCCGGCGGCTCAAGCACAAGACGCAGGTCTTCGTCTCGCCCGAGGGCGACCACTACCGCACGCGGCTGACCCACACGCTGGAGGTCACGCAGGTCTCGCGCACGGTCGCGCGGGCGCTGGCGCTCAACGAGGACCTCACCGAAGCGATCGGGCTTGGCCACGATCTCGGCCACCCGCCGTTCGGCCACATCGGCGAGGCGGTGCTGGACGCGTGCATGGCGGCGCGCTTCGGCTCGGGCTTTCGCCACTACGAGCACTCGCTGCGCGTCGTCGACGTCCTGGAGAAGGACGGGCGCGGGCTGAACCTCTCAGACGATGTGCGCGAGGGCATCCTCGGCCATTCGGGCCGCGCCGAGCCGCCGCGCACGCTGGAGGGCAACATCGTGCGCATCGTCGATCGCATCGCCTACATCAACCACGACATCGACGACGCGATCCGCGCCGGCGTACTGCGCGAGGCCGACCTGCCGCGCGACGCGATCGCCGTGCTCGGCGACACCGGCTCGCACCGCATCGACGCGCTGGTCCACGACCTCGTCGAGCACTCGGCCGACGCGGGCGCGATCGTCCAGGGCGCCGAGGCGGGCGCCGCGATGGACGAGCTGCGCAGCTTCATGTTCGACCGCGTCTACCTCGGCGAGCGCCAGCGCGGCGAGCACGTGAAGATCGACCGGCTGCTGCACACGCTCTTTGACCACTACGCCGAGGACCTGTCGCGGCTGCCCGATGGCGGCGGCGCGCCGGGCGCCGATCTCGGCCAGCGGATCATCGACTACGTGGCGGGGATGACCGACCGCTACTGCGTGCGGATCTTCGAGCAGCTGACGATCCCGGAGTCGTTTGCGCTGTAGCCCACGCAGCACCTGATCTTTCAGGCGCGGGGCCTATGCTCCGGGGTCCGAACGATGCCCCGCTACGCCGACAGCGACAAGGAGAAGGTCCGCGAGGCGGTCGACTTGATCGACCTCGTCTCGACGCGCACCGAGCTGCGTCGCGCCGGTCCCGGGCGCTACATGGGGCGCTGCCCGTTTCATGAAGAGCGGTCGCCGTCCTTCAGCGTCGACACCGGCAAGGGCCTCTACCACTGCTTCGGCTGCGGCGTGGGCGGTGACGCGTACAAATTCGTGATGGAGACCGAGGGCCTGGACTTCACCGGCGCGCTGGAGTCGCTGGCGCGGCGGGTCGGCATCGAGCTGACCGTCGAGGACGAGGATCCGCAGGCGGCCGAGCGGCGCATGGCGCGCGAGCGGCTGATGGAGCTGCTGGAGCGCGCGGCGGTCTTCTACGAGCGCTACCTGTGGGACTCGGCCGAAGCCGCACCTGCGCGCGCCTACCTGCTGGAGCGCGGGCTGACCGAGGAGACGCTCAAGACGTTCCGGGTCGGCTACGCGCCGAGCACGTGGGACAAGCTCATGCAGCTAGCGCGCGTGGGCAACTACACGCACAAGGAGATGTTCGACGCCGGGCTGGCGACGCGCGGCGGCAAGACCGAGGGGCGGCTGTATGACCGCTTTCGCCGCCGGATCATGTTCCCGCTGCAGGACCAGCGTGGGCGCGTGCTCGGGTTCGGAGCGCGTGCGCTGGGCGTCGACCAGCAACCCAAGTACCTCAACTCGCCCGACGGCGAGATTTTCCACAAGGGCGACATCGTCTACGGCGCCCACCACGCCCGCGTCGCGGCGGCCAAGGCCGACGAGGTGATCGCGGCCGAGGGCTACATGGACGTGCTGGCCCTGCACCAGGCCGGGATGAAGAACGTCGTCGGCGTGATGGGGACGTCGCTGACCGACAAGCAGGTCGGCGAGCTGGCCAAGCTCGCCAAGACCGTGCTGCTGGCGCTCGACGCCGACGCCGCCGGTCAGGAGGCGATGCTGCGCGCGCAGCGCGTCGCGGCCTCCTCGTCGCTGTCGCTGCGCGTCGTGCCGCTGCCCAAGGGGCTTGACCCGGCCGACGTCGTCCAGCAGCAGGGGGCTGATGCGACGCGCGCGCTGGTAGAGCGCTCGATGCCGTTCGTGAAGTTCCAGGTCGACCGCGAGCTCGAGCGCGCGGACCTGACGCAGGCAGAGGGCAAGGACTCCGCGATCGCGGCGCTCAAGCCGGTCTTTGGGACGCTGCCGCCCAGCGCGCTACGGGAGGAGCTGCTTGCGCACGTGGCCGACGTGGTGGACCTGCCGCCGTCGATGGTCTCCTCGTGGCTGCCGGTGGCGGGCGAGCGGCTGCCATCAGGCCGACCCTCTCGCGGCGGTCAGGGCGGTGGCGCGTCGCGCCGCCGGGGCGAGGAGCCGCCGTCCTTCCGGCGCCCCGTCGGCCCGAGCCCGCTCGCGCGCGCCGAGCGCGACTTCCTCGCCCAGTGCATCGCGATGCCGGACGCGGCCGCTGAGATCCTCGCCAACCTCGACGACGCCGCGTTCAGCAACGACCCGATGCGCCGCGTCCTGGCCCACGTCCGCGAGCACGTCCACGCCCCCCAGGACGGCATCCCGGACGACGATCAGATGCTCGTCGGGGCGATCGCCGAGCTCGTCCATCGCGCGGCCGACCTCGCGCCCTCCCGCGCCGCCCTCCAAGGCCAGCTCGCCAACATCGAGCTCCTACGCCTCGACCGCGAGATCGAGGCCGCCAAGTCTGCCGGCCTCGGCGGCGTCGCCGGCCTCCGCGCCCGTCGCGACATCCTCGAAGACCGTCGCAACACCCTCATCGCCCAGGCGATGGACGAGACCGCCCCAACGGGCTGAGAACGACGAAACCCGCCTCTCCGGGCGGGCTTCGGAAGCTCGGGGGGTGGGACTCGAACCCACAACCACTCGATTAACAGTCGAGAGCTCTGCCATTGAGCTACCCCCGATCGATCTCTGTGCTACCCAGCAGAACCGGTCTTGTCTGATCTTACCGGGACATCGACCAGACCGCTCTCGACTTCAGCGTGGCAGTTCGCGCACAACGCCAAGCACTTGCTCGTCGTGGAGGCGGGCTCAGCGGCGTGCCGCGGTGACCGCGGTCGACGATCGCGAGTCTTGGATCGCGACGACAACCACGCGGTCCTCGGCCTCGATATGCACATAGACGAGCAGGAGCCACCGCCACGGGCCGAGGATGAAGCGCAGTCCCTGCCAACGACCCGTCAGAGCTGGACCCATGTGCGGAAACCGCTCGAGTGCGCGCAGCGAGCGCACGACTCGCGCACGTGTGTTGACCGGGAGACTGTGCACGCGGACCAGCGCGTCGAGATCCTCGACGGCCGCGAGCGCGAGCTCGACAGAGGCCATTCGGGCCCTACAGCTCGTCGAGCGGGATCGTCTCGCCCGTGGCGGCCTGTCGCAACCCGAGCTCCGCACGCTCGTACGCACCGGGGATTCCGTCGAGCAGATCGACGACGTTGCGGGCGTCGGGGTCGGCATCGTCGATGGCGCTGGAGAGCAGCGAGCGGGCGATGGTTCCGGGAAGCACGTGCATGCGGTCGGCGAGTCGCCCGAGCTTCTCGGCCTGCTCGTCGTCCAGCGTGATGTTCAGCCGCTCCATAGACGGCATGCTACACGGCGCGTTACAGAACGTGTAGTTGTTCCACCAGTTCGGCTGCCCGATCGGCCGGATCGTGAGCCGCAGCCCAGGCCGCCAGCTCGCGCGACCGCGCGCGCAAGCGGTCGTCGGCGAGTGCGCGCTCTACGGCCAAGCGCAACCCGCGGGCGCTGATGAGGCGGCGGGGGAGGCGGATGCCGGCGCCGGACCAGTCGAGGCGGGCGGCGTTCTCGTTCATGTCGCCGGCGGCGGGGCAGGCGACGACGGTGCAGCCGGAGGTCAGGGCGCGCATCAGCGTGCCGTGGCCGGCGTGGCAGACGACGACGTCGCAGTGGGGCATCGTGCGCGAGTAGGAGACCCAGTCGACGAGGCGGGCGTTGGAGGGGACGGTGAAGCCGCCGGTCTCGCCGCGGCGGTTGGTCGACGCCAGCACGCGCACCGGCAGGTCGGCGAGCCCGGCGAGGGCGGCGCGGAGCATCCGGCCCTCCAGGTCCTGCGCGGTCGATGGCGCTACCAACACGACCGGCCAGGAGGGGTCGCCCTCCGGCAGCGCCACGTCGCCGAACGGCGGCTCCCACTGCAGCGGCCCGACGATGTGCGTCCCGGGCTCCGGCCCGCCCGGTCGCGGGTACTCAAGTTGCGGGAACGTCCCGACCAGCGCTAGCGCGTGCGAGATCCCGCCGTGGACGTGCGAGAGCGGTGGCAGGCCCAGCCGCGCGCGCGTCTCGTTGAGCTCCGAACGCCCCAGCTCCAGCCCGCGCGCGAGCAGCGGATCAAACGCGCCCCACAGCCGGCGCCCCACGGCCGTGCGCGGCAGCCGCGCGCCGATCGAGTACACCGGGAACCCCGGCGCGCCACGGGGGTCGACGTGCGGGATCAGGGTCGCCCACGGCACGCCCTCCAGCTCGGCGGCCAGCGCGGGGGCGAGCGTCAGGATGTCGCTGACCACCACGTCGGGCCGCTCGGCCTGCACCAGCTCGCGCGTGACCGACGCCGCCCGCCGCACCGCCTCATAGGGCTTCAGCGGCCGTTCTATTGTCGGGAAGACGTGGTACTCCGGCGCCGGAGCAAAGCGCATTCCCTCGCGCTCGATGTCCTCCTGCCAGCGCGTCCAGGTCTCAACCACCACATCATGCCCGCGCGCCTTCAGCGCCCGGCCCAGGGCGATGATCGGGAACGCGTGGCCCGCATCCCCGAACGCGCCTAGCAGCGCCCTCAGACCACGTCCTCCGCCAGCTCGGCGACCAGCCGCAACTGCTTGATGCGCTCCTCGCGCGTCCAGGCCATCGGCGAGACACCGAGCGTCCCGACGCCCGCATCGGCGTACGCACGCAGCCGCTCGCGGACGCGATCGGCCGGCCCGACCAAGGACACCAGGTCGATCAACTCGGCCGGCAGCGCTGCCGCTGCCTCCTCTTTGCGACCCTCCAAGTACAGGTCCTGCACCTTCTTGGCCGCATCCTCAAAGCCGTAGCGCTGCACGAGCGTGTTGTAGAAGTTCTTCTCGCGCGAGCCCATGCCGCCGATGTACAAGGCCATGAACGGGCGCATCGCGTCGCGCGCGCCGTCGACGTCGGTCTCGGTGATGTTCACGTTGACCGTCGGCGCGATGTCGAAGCCGTCGAGCTTGCGGCCGGCGCGCGACGCGCCCTCCTCGAGGTTCTTGCGCAGCATCGGCAGATGCTCGGGGGAGAGGAGCGTCGGCATCCAGCCGTCGGCGACCTCGCCGGCCAAGGCGGTGTTCTTGGGACCGATCGCTGCGAGGTAGATCGGCATCCGCTCCTGCACGGGCGCGATCGTCAGCTTCAGCGCCTTGCCCGGCCCGTCGGGCAGCGGGAGCTCGATCGTCTCGCCGTGGTACTCCACGCGCTCACGCGCCAGCGCCATCCGCAGCACCTCGATGTACTCGCGCGTGCGTTGGATCTGCTTGCCGAAGCGCACGCCGTGCCAGCCCTCGGAGACCTGCGGGCCCGAGGAACCGATCCCCAGCAGCATGCGGCCGTCGGAGAGCTGGTCGATCGTCGCGGCCGTCATCGCCGTCATCGCCGCGCTGCGGCCCGGCATCTGAAAGATCCCCGAGCCGAGCTTGATCGTGGTCGTCTGGCCGGCGAGCCAGGAGAGGATCGTGGCTGCGTCAGAGCCGTAGGCCTCGGCGGTCCAGACGCTGTCGTAGCCGAGCCGCTCGGCCTCCTGGACGATTGCGAGCTGATCGGCACTCGTGAGCCCGAGACCCCAGTAGCCGATGTGGACACCCAGCTTCATTGCAATGTTCCTTTCAACAGGAGGACATCGCCTTGGCGTCGCGAGCGCCAGGGCGTAGCCTGAGGGCCGCACACCCTATGCGAGCTTCACGCCACACGCCGATCGACGACCTGCGACTTGCCATCGATTGCATGCCGCTGCGCACGCGCGAAGCGATGCTCGAGGGGATTCGCGCCAACGAGATCATCGTCGGCGCCTACAGCGATCGCGCCGGCGGGGTCTGCCCGATGCTCGCCGCGCACCGCCACGGCGGCCGCACGAGCTTCGTCTCGTTCGCCCATGCGTGGGATCGCTTCGCGGGCGCCAAGCGGGCGCGCCGCGCCTCGGTCCGCGAGCTGCGCGTGCTGGAAGACCAGCTGGAGGCGTCGATCCTCAACACCGTCGACCTCGGCGCCGCGATCGCCGACCATCAGGCGATCGCCCGCGACCGCCGCTCGCGTGAGGCGCGTCGCACCGGCCTTGGCTGGCTGACCGACCGCCGCGCCGCGGCCGACGCCGAGCGCGCGCTCAGCGAGGCGCAGCGGCGCCGGCAGCTGATCAAGCGCTGACGCGACCCGTCAATCCCCCGGCCGGATGAACTGGATCTCCGGGATGATGCACGCGGGGGAGACCTTCAACAACAGCCGCACCGCCTCGGCGATGTCGCCCGGCGTGATCATGTCCTCGGCGGGGACCGACTGCTTGACGAACTCGGTCATCGGCGTGTCGACGAAGCCCGGGCACAAGGCGGTGGACTTGATCCCCTCGCCCGACAGCTCCTTGTGCATGGCCTCGGTGAAGTTCACCACCGCGCCCTTGGTCGCCGAGTAGACCGACAGCCACGGCTGGCCGCGCTTGCCGGCGATCGACGCGGTGTTGACGACGATCGCCGCGCCGTGCTCCTTGCCCGCGGCGCGCAGCAGGTCCACGGTCTCGCGGTAGAACAGGATGATCGAGCGCAGGTTGATGCCGAGCTGCAGGTCGAGCTTCTTGGTGTCGATCTCGGCGACCTGCGCGCCGATGCCGACGCCCGCGTTGTTGACGAGGACATCGAGCCGCCCGTAGCGCTCGCGGTGGGCGGCGACGACGGCCTTGACGCCTTCCTCGTCGCCCAGCGGGCCGGCGACGGTCTCGACCTCGTAGCCCTTCTCGCGCAGGCCGGCCGCGGCGGCTTCGAGCTTCTCCGGACGCCGCGCGGCAACGGTCAGCGCATAGCCCTCCTGACCGAGGACGTCGGCGATCGCCAGCCCGATCCCGCTCGATGCTCCGGTCACGATCGCTGCACGCTGCTCCGCCATGGCGCTCTCTCCTCCATCTCCGCTTAACACGACACCGGCGCGCGGTATCCAATCAGGCCACTAGCCTTCCCGACGCCTATGCCTCGCGTGACTCGGTCCTCATCCCGTCTGCTCCTGCTGCTGCTCGCCCTGTCGGTACCGCTGGTGGTGGTCGCCGGATGCGGCTCCTCCGACGACGGCGGCGACTCCAACGCCCCCGCCCAGCCCCAGCCGGCGGCCAAGGCCGAGGATTTCCCGCCGACCCAAGGCCGCACGCTGCCCGACATCATCGGCAACCTGCCCAGCGGCCCCGTGCTCGCGCCGAGCGTCTCGCTCCTGGACAAGGGCTCCAATCGCGTCGGCTTCGCGCTCTTCGACACAGCCGGCAAGCAGCTCTCCGGCGCCGGCGTGGCGCTCTATGTCGGCAACACCGACGGCTCGGCTGCCCACGGCCCGTACCTCGCGCGCAGCGAGTCGCTGAAGGTCTCGCCGCAGTTCGAGAGCAAGCAGACGGCGACCGACCCGAACTCGGCGCGCGGGGTCTACGTCGCCGACGTGCCGTTCAAGCGCAACGGCAAGTACGCGATGCTGGCGATCGCCCAGCTCGACGGCCGGCTCGTGGCCACGAGCCCGATCTCGGTCCAGGTCGGCGGCAAGAAGATCACGCCGCCCGCCGTCGGCGACAAGGCGCCGGTCATCCACACGCTGACGCCGACCGACGTCGCCGGCGATGTGGCGAAGATCGACACGCGCGTGCCGCCGGCACCGTCGCTGCTCAAGGACGACTTCGCCGACGTCGTCGGCAAGAAGCCGGTGGTGCTGACGTTCGCGACGCCGCAGCTCTGTCAGAGCCGCGTCTGCGGCCCGGTGGTCGACGTCGTCGACGAGGTTCAGGCCAAGGTGGGCGACAAGGTGTCGTTCATCCACCAAGAGGTCTACCAGGACAACCAGATCAACAAGGGCCTCCGGCCGCAGCTGCAGACCTACAAGTTGCAGACCGAGCCGTGGACCTTCGTGATCGACCGCAACGGCATCATCTCGACGCGCTTTGAGGGCGCGTTCTCACCGGGCGAGCTGGAGCGCGCGGTGGCGAAGGTCGACGGCCCGAGCTGAGGCTCAGCCGGTCGCCAGACGCGGCAGCTCGATCGCCGGGCAGCGGTCCATGACGACGCGCAGGCCTGCGTGCCGCGCGCGCTTGCCGGCTTCGAGATCGACGACCCCGAGCTGAAGCCAGACGCCCTTGGCGCCGATCGCGATCGCCTCGTCGACATGGGTCCCGGCGACCTCGGAGCGCCGGAAGATGTCGACCACCTCGACCTGAAGCGCTTGCGGGATGTCGGCGACCGTCGGGTAGCACGGCTCCCCGAGGATCTCTGAGGCGCGCGGGTTGACCGGCACGACCGTGAACCCGCGGTGCTGGAGCATCGCGGCGATCCGGTGCGAGTCCCGTGCCGGATCCGGTGAGCACCCGACGACCGCCCAGGTGCGCGTGGTGGTCAGCAGGGCGTGGACGTCGTCGTTCATGACCGGCGAGGCGTCGGGGGCACACGCCGTGCTTACCCCGCCGCGCCCCATTAACATCGCATCCTGCGGGCCGGTAGCTCAAATGGTAGAGCAGTGGGCTCATAACCCATCAGATCGAGGTTCGACTCCTCGCCGGCCCATCCAAGCCCGTTAGAAGAGGCGTAGGACTTCCCAGCGTATCCCTGCCGCCGCGGTGACCGGCACCGGCTGCGGGCGGCGGCGCCGGCGCACCCGTGGCTGGCGTGGGGTGTGGAAGAGCGCGATGCGATGCGGGTCGTCGAGCCATTCGAGGTGGTCGACCTCGTCGGGCGACCATGAGCGGGTTGGCAGCGTGCGGCGCCAGGCGTGGGGTGGGCTCAGGCGCTCGGCGCGGTGCTGGAAGGCGGTGGTCGCCTCGGCGTCCAGGACGCGGTCCTCGCGGTACCAGCGCATGGGCACGCGCCAGCCATGCGGGTTGGGCGACAGCGCGTCGGGTGCGCCGAGCAGGGTGGCCAGCAGCGTGTCGGTCCAGCCGCGCTGGCGCTTGAGATCGCTGGCCCTGATGAGTCGGTGCGCGGGTGCGCCGTCCACACCGTCAACGGTAGTCCCCGGCTAAGACTCGCGCCAGTCGAGCCGCGTGTCCAGAGCGCCCGTGCGTGCCCACGTCGTGGCCACGGCTGCTGCCGTCTTTTTGTCCACGAGGTGGCCGGCGGGGAAGATGCCGAGCTGGCCACCGGCCCGCAACTCGACGGGGTCGCCTTCGCGCCCGGTCTCGGGGATGAGGAACGTCGCGCTGTCGAATGTCGCGTAGATGAAGCACAACTCGGGACCTCCTGCGACGACCATCGTCGCCTCGCCAGCGCTCTCCAGATAGAGGTCGTTGCGCTCATCGCCATCGAGGGCCGTGACCGCCGCGGCGACTCCGTCAAGCGTGAGCGCAGCACCCTCGACCCGCTCCGCGATCACGTCACCGCCGCTCCACGTCGATACGACCAACGCGGTGATGTGCAACTGCTCCGCCATCGCCCGACCTTACCCGGAGCTCGAATACTTCAGGGCTCGGCGCCTAGGCAGCTGAGCACAACGTATGACGGCCGCCTGAGAGGCGGCCGTCATCCGGCGGTGCGGCAGGAGAGCCGCGCGGGAAGTGCTAGCCCTTGATGAAGCCCGTGCCCGTCACGATCTTCAGCACGGCCTTCTCGCTGCGGGCCGGGTTGAAGCTGTTGGGGGCCGGGGAGTCGGTCCCACCGAACTTGTACTTCAACAACGCGGTGACCCAGGCGGCGTGGTTGGCCTCGACCGAGTGGATGGCCAGCGCGGCCTTGAGGATCGGCAGCTCCTTGATGTACGGGCCGGCGCCGGCGTAGGCCGACACGCCGACGGGCTCGACCGTCGCAGCGGTCTTCAGGAAGGTCGCCTGGTCGGTGACCGCGGCGCCGAAGTCGAAGGTCGGCGACTTGACCGCCGCCTTGCCGAGCGCCTTCTTCAGCGCGGCGACGTGGGCGGCCTCGTGTGCGGCAACGGTCTTGGCGAAGTCCAGCGCGTCGGGGTCGGTGATTGCGCCGCCGTCGACGGCCGCCTTGTAGAACGCCGCCTCGAGGTACTCGAGCGTCAGCGCGTAGTTGGCGATCTTCGCGTCGTTGGCCGCCGACTTCTTCTTGGTGGAGAACGTGATGCCGGCCGCCTGGGCGGGCGACAACATGCCGTTGAAGAGGACGCCGCCGGCAACGAAGCCGGCGCCCGCGATGCCGGTCCGGCGCAGCATCTCGCGCCGCGTGCCGTTGCTGTCCAGCGCGCCGGCCTCGTCGGCCAGCTCGCGCAGCGCCCCGCTGCGATCGATCTGCTCCAAGCTGATGTGGGATGTCATACGGGCCCCTAGCGCGGCGAATGCGACATCGGATCACCGCCGACGCGCCAACCACGAAGGGGCTTGCTCAGGCGACGAGCTCGCGGGCGGCGGCCGCCGGCGTGCTGACCCGCACTGGCGCGGCCATCGGCTCGCAGCCGGCGGCCGCGCGGGAGTCGCGCTGCAGCGTCTGGCGCAGACGACCGAAGGCGACCGTGCCCGCCAGGGCGGGGAGGCCGAGCTGGAACGCGCGGTAGGCCAGGACCGCGGCCGTCGCTGACGCCAGCGGCGTGCCGTAGAGCGCCAGTGCGGCGACCAGGCCGCCGTCGGTCCCGCCGACGCCGCCCGGCAGCGGCACGAGGCCGCCGAGCTGGCCGATGACGTAGGCCATCAGGAAGTCTCCGACCGCCGGGGCGTGGCCGAAGGCGTGGAAGGCCGCGATCAGCGCTGCCATGTCGCAGATCAGGTAGCCGGCGGCGCCGCCGATGACCGACGGGCGTCCAGAGCGCAGCAGGGCACCGGCGTCGCCCACGCCCTCGGCCACCGTCGCGCCGGTGTGGGCCAGGCGGAAGCGCAGGCGCGCTAGACGCGTTGAGGCCGCGGGGTCGGCCAGCACGTCGTCATCGTCCGCGGGCTTCTCCGGCAGGATCCGCGGCAGCAGGAGCACCGACGCGATGACGATCACCGCGAGCCCCGCCGGAACGGCGGCCAGCGCGAGGTTGCCGGTCCCGGGCAGGACGCCTGTCACCAATCCCAGCCCAGCAAGCACCGCGACCACGAAGTTCGTCGAGCTCGTGATGAGGAAGAACGCGACGCTGCGCCGGGCGATGTGGCCCGCCGCCATCCCCGCGCGGTTGAGCGCCCAGGCGCCAAGCGCAAGGCCGCCCGCGCCGCCGGCGGGCAGCAGCACGTTGGCCGCCTGCTCTGACAGCCCGACCTGCGCGCTGAAGCCCCACGGCATTCTGATGCAGAACACGCCGCGGAAGACCACGATGAACGAGACGACGGAGCCGACCTCCAGCGCGAGCGCGAGCGCGACCCAGCCGGGCCGTGCGTCGGCGAAGCGCTCGCGAACATCGCCGAGGCCCGGGAGGGTCGCCAGCAGGAGACCGCCGATGACGAGCACCAGGGCGATCTGGGCCAGCCGCGAAGCGAGGTGTCGAGGGGAGAGGGCGTCCGGCACGCTTGCTCATACAATAGTTGTTGGCACAACGAAGTGTCAACGCACGAGGTTGTTCGCAAACCGACCGTGCTGCTCAACCGGGGCCGGCTGCGGTCGATCTTCCGGGGGAGCGCATGCCAGCCGTCTCTGCCACCCGCGTGGTCCGCGGGCTCGAGTCGATTATCGATGCGGTGGCCGGTGTCCTGGCCGAGCAGTCGCTGGACGCCACGCTGCAGTCCATGGCCCGCGCGCTGCGCGGCATCGTGCCCTACACGAGCCTGGCGATCTACGAGGTCGACGCCGAGCGCCAGCTGCTGATCCCGGTCTTCGCCGAGGGCCAGTTCGTCGAGGAGACGCTGGCCGACCCGCCCAGGCTCAACGACTCGATCACCGGCAAGGTCGTGCGATCGCGCCAGATCGTGCACCTCGAGCCGGGCCATCCCTGGTTCGGTCGCTACATCATCGCCGACACCCCCCAAGACCTCGAGGCGATCGTCTTCTGCCCGCTGATCGTCGCCGATCGCGTGATCGGGACGCTCAACGTCTGGCGCGAGGACTCCGCACCGGAGCTCGCCGGCACGATCCCGACGTTCTCCCCCGAGGAGGCGCAGCTGATCAAGCGCTTTGCCAGCCTCGCGGCACTGGCCTACGACAACGCCCGGCGCCGCGAGCTGCTCTCCGAGCAGGCCCGGACCGACGAGTTGACCGGCCTCTTCAACCGCCGCCACTTCCACGAGCGGCTGGCCGCCGAACTGGCGCGCGCGCAGCGCGACGGCGCGCCGGTGGGCCTGGTGCTCCTCGACGTCGACGACTTCAAGCGCGTCAACGACGTCCACGGCCATCCGGTCGGCGACCAGGTCCTCGTGGCCTTCGGCGAGGTCCTGGCCGGGCACGTCCGCGCCGGCGACGTTGTCTGCCGCACCGGTGGCGAGGAGTTCGGCGTGATCCTCCCCAACGCCGACGAGCGCGAGGCAGCGCACTGCGCCGACCGCCTCGTGGGCGCCGTGCGCGACGCCACCTGGTCGATCGCCGGGCCGATGACCGCGTCGGCCGGGGTGGCCGTCGCCCCGGATGACGCCGGGACCGTTGCGACGCTCTTCAAGGCCGCCGACGAGTGCCTGCTGATGGCCAAGGCCAGCGGCAAGGACCGCGTGGTCCTGCGCGCTCAGACCCGCTGACCGCGGATCCTTGCCCGGGCCGCTTCGGGCTCCATCCCGGTGGTGCGCAGGAGGTCGACGGCGGTCGAGCGCACCTGTCCCACGATGACGCTCACCGACAGGTTGGTCGTCTGCTCGAGCACCGCGCTGGCGTGGCGCGCGGCCTGCACCGCCGGCTCGACGACCGCGTCGACGCGCCGCGGATCCTCCAGCCACGGCGCCAGCGCGAGCACCGCCTGGCGCAGCTCGCAGAGCGCGTCGGCGACGGCCGGCGGAACGCGGTCGTCGGTCTCGATCGCTCGCACCACGCCGCGCGCGAGCACGCGGACGTTGCGTACCGCAAGGTCGATCTGGCCGCCCGCCTCGCTGTAGATCGCCAGCGGCCCGCGCTGCATCCGCCGCGCCGGCGCCGCCGCGGCGGTCTCGCGCCCGACCGTCAGCGCTTCGAGGAAGCGCTGGGTGGAGGCGTCGATGTCGCGGGCGCGGCGCAGGGCGGCCACCGCCCGGTCGCGGTCGCGATCGCGCAGCGCGGCCGCGATGTCGTCGAGCACCGCGGCCAGCTCGTCCAGGACCGGCGCGGCCTCGCGACGGACCAAGGCCATGGGGTCGATCGGTGCGATCACGAAGTTCAGCAGCAGCGCCACGCCGCAGCCGATCAGCGCGTCGGCCGCGCGGGTAAACGACAGGCCGTTGGTCGGCGGCTGCAGTGTCACGACGAGGATCGCCGACACCGCGGCCTGGGTCACCAGCAGCGGGCCGCCGCCGAGGAAGACCGCGATCGCCGTGGCCAGGAAGACGATCCCGATCAGCTGGAAGGTTCCCGAACCGATCTCCAGGACCAGGACGTCGGCCAGCGCGATTCCAAGCGGCACGCCGATCGACAGCTCGATCGCGCGGTTCAGCCGCGATCCGACCGTCAGCCCCAGCGTGATGATCGCCGCGACCGGCGCGAAGAAGGCGCCCTTGGTGCCGACCAGCTTGGTGGCGATGTACCAGGACGCGCCGGCGGCGATGGCACCGAGGAAGAGCGTCGGCGCCAGGCGGCGCAGGCGCGCCACACGGTCCTTCCACGTCACGCGCGACAGCTCCGTCGCCGCTTCGATGACCTCGCGCCCGCTCACGTCTGCGCTCTACCCAAGCAGAACGGTCGGAGACCGATCGGAGAGCATCTTTGGAGGACTCCACCGCCGGAGTGTCGAAAGACCGGTCGCCCATGAAGAGGACGTCCGCGACCATCACCGCCCCGCCGCACGAGGCGCGTGGCCACCAGACCCTTTCCGCCTACATCCAGGCGCGATTCGACGAGTTCTCGCGCTCCCAGAAGGATGTCGCGCAGTACATCGTCGATCACTTGGATGAGGTCGCGTTCCAGACGGCGGAGGAGCTCGCGCGCCGCGCGAACACCTCCAGCTCGACGGTCGTGCGCTTCTCGCAGGCGCTGGGCTTCGAAGGCTTCCCGGAGCTTCAGCACTCCGCGCGAGAGGAGTACCGGCGCAACGTCGCCTCGGGCCAGGCCGCCGGATCGGCGACGACGTCGCCCGAGCCGCTGTTCTCGCTCGACCAGAACGAGTTCGAGACCGCGATCGCCGCCGATTACCAGAACGTCGAGGAAACGGCGCGGCGCGTTTCGCGCTCTGACGTCGAGGCCGCGATCAACGCGATCGCCTCAGCCGACCGCGTCCTGGTCTGCGGCACCGACCAGATGGCCTTCTTCGCCTCCTACTTCCGCCACCTGTTGATGTTGTTGGACCTGCGCGCTGAGATCGTCGCCTCGCCCTCACAGGAGGCGCTCAGCCGCCTCGGCCGCATCGACGACCGCACGCTGGTGATCGGGCTGTCGGCCGGCCGTCCGCACCCGCTGGTCGTCCGCGCCATGAAGCTCGCGCGCCATCGCAAGGCGCCGACGCTCGCGGTCGTCGACGCGACGCTGTCCGAGGTCGCCAAGCTCGCGCAGATCAAGCTGTACTACTCGAGCAACTCGCCGGCCTACGTGCGCTCGCATACGGCGCTGCTGTCGACGATCCAGGCGCTGGCATACGGTGTGTACAGCCGCGATGCCGACCAGTACGCCGATCGGATCAAAGCCTTCAGGCTGAAGTAGGTCGGGGCGTTCGCGCCCCTACAATGGGGCGCGATGCGAGACGAAGCAACGTTCCGGGTCAAGGCCGGTCTGGCCGAGATGCTCAAGGGCGGCGTCATCATGGACGTCGTCGACGCCGAGCAGGCCAAGATCGCCGAGGACGCAGGCGCCGCGGCGGTGATGGCGCTGGAACGCGTGCCGTCAGACATCCGCCGCGACGGTGGTGTGGCGCGCATGAGCGACCCCGCCATGATCAAGGGCATCCAGGAGGCCGTGACGATTCCCGTCATGGCCAAGGCGCGCATCGGCCACTTCGCCGAGGCGCAGGTGCTGGAGGCCTTGGAGGTCGATTACATCGACGAGTCCGAGGTTCTGACGCCGGCCGACGAGGCCCATCACATCGACAAGTGGGCCTTCCGGATCCCGTTCGTCTGCGGGGCCACCAACTTGGGCGAGGCGCTGCGGCGAATCGGCGAGGGCGCGGCGATGATCCGCTCCAAGGGCGAGGCCGGCACCGGTGACGTCGTCGAGGCCGTGCGTCACATGCGCTCGATCACGGGAGAGATCCGGCGGCTGGGCACGCTGGACGAGACCGAGCTGTTCGTCGCGGCCAAGGAGCTGCAGGCGCCCTACGACATCGTGCGCGGTGTGGCGCAGAACGGCAAGCTGCCCGTGCCGCTGTTTAGCGCGGGCGGGATCGCGACGCCAGCTGACGCCTCGTTGATGATGCAGTTGGGTGCTGAGTCGGTCTTCGTCGGCTCGGGGATCTTCAAGTCCTCCAACCCGGAGGCGATGGCGCGCGCGGTCGTCGAGGCGACGACGCACTACGCCGACGCCGAGCGCGTCGCGGCGGCCTCGACCGGGCTGGGCGCGGCGATGGCCTCGCTGGAGGCGCGCAAGTTGGACGAGTCCCAAGTGCTCGCCAATCGCGGCTGGTAGGGCGGTCGGAGTTGGCTCCGCTCGTCGGCGTCCTGGCGCTCCAGGGCGGCTTCGACGCGCACCTGAAGCTGCTGCGCGACCTCGGCGCCGATGTGCGCGAGGTCCGCACGCCCGCCGATTTGGATGGCCTTGATGGTTTGGTGCTGCCCGGCGGCGAGTCGACGACGATGACGCTCGGGATCGCGCGCGAGGGGCTGGCCGAGCCGCTGGGCGAGGTCGTGCGCTCCGGCGTTCCGGTCCTCGGCACCTGCGCCGGGCTGATCATGCTCGACCGCGAGCACCTCGGGCTGATGGACATCGTCGCGCGCCGCAACGCGTTCGGCCGCCAGATTCGCTCCTTCGAGGCCGACCTCGACTTCCCTGACTTCGACGAGCCGCTCCACGCCGTCTTCATCCGCGCGCCGTGGATCGAGGAACACGGCTCCGGCGTCGAGATCCTCGCCGCGGTCGACGGCCATCCCGTCGCCGCCCGCGAGGCCGCGATCACCGTCGTCGCGTTTCACCCTGAGTTGAGCGGCGAGCGCCGCCTCCACGCGCAGTTCCTCGAGCGCGTGCGCAGCCGCGTGGCATAAGACGTCAGCTGGGCGTGGACTCGCAGGTCGTCCGGTCAGGGTCGAAGCGCCCCGACCGTGCCGGCGGCGGCATGGCAGTCTCGGTCACTACGAGTGGCTCGACGAAGTGCAGGAGGTAGTCCGGGCCGCCGGCCTTGGTGCCAGTGCCCGACAAGCGGTTGCCGCCGAAGGGCTGGCGACCGACGACGGCGCCGGTGATCGCGCGGTTGACGTACAGGTTGCCCACCGGCGTGCAGGCGACGACGTGCTCGACGGTGTCCTGGCTGCGGGTGAACAGGCCGCCGGTTAGGGCATAGGGGAGGGCGTCGATGCGGTGGCAGGCGTCGTCGATCGACAGCACGCGCTCGATCGTCAGCAACGGCCCGAGCACCTCCTCGTGCAGGACCGCGGCGCCTGGGTGGACGTCGGCGATGACGGTCGGCGGGCAGTACCAGCCGCGCTCTGGACGTTGCTGCGGCACGCGGTGGGCGACGACCTGGCCCGACGTTGCGGCGTGCTGGGCGTAGTGGGCGACACGCGCCTGCGCACGGCGGTCGATCACCGGGCCGACGACGGTACCGAACTCCTCCGGGGCGCCGACCTCGAGCGCCTCGACGGCAACCGCCAGCCGTTCGATGAGCTCGTCGGCAACGGCCTCGTGGACCAGCAATCGCGACGCCGTTGAGCATTTCTGACCGGAATAGGCGAAGGCCGAGTGGACGATCGGCGCGATCGCGCTGTCCAGGTCGGCGTCCTCGTCGACGATGATGCAGTTCTTGCCGCCCATGTCGACGATGGCGCGCTTGAGTTGACGCTGGCCATCGGCGACGGTGCTCGTCGTGGCCAGGATGTCGAGGCCCGCGCGGCTGGAGCCGGTGAAGGCGATCGTCGCCACGCGCGGCTCGCGGACGAGCGCCGCCCCTGTCTCGGCTCCGCCATGGATGAGCCCGAGGGCGTCGGGCGGGACGCCCGCGTCGCGCAGTGCCTCGACGAGCACCAACCCGCACAACGGCGTCTGCTCGGCGGGCTTGAAGACCACTGCGTTGCCGGTCGCCAGGCCAGCGGCGATCATCCCGGCCGGAATCGCGATCGGGTAATTCCACGGTGCGATGGCCGCGACGATCCCGCGCGGCACGTAGTGCAGGCCGTTGCGCTCGCCCGGCACCTGGAAGAGCGCGCGGCCGCGGCCCAACGCGACGGCACCGCGGGCGTAGAACTCCAGGAAGTCGATGGCCTGGCAGACGTCGGCGTCGGCCTCGGCCCACGGCTTGCCCGCCTCGCGCACGCAGAGCGCGGCGAAGGTCGCGCGCCGCTCGCGCAGCCATGCCGCTGCGCGCGAGAGGACGGCGGCGCGCTCGCGTGCCGGCACGGCGGCCCACTGGCGATAGCCACGCTCGGCCGTCCGGACGGCGGCCGTGACCTCCGCCGCGGTGGCGATCGGCGCATGCGCGACGACGCGTTCGGGATCCGCCGGGTCGGTCGAGAGGATGCGCCGTCCATCGCGGCGCTCGTTGCCGATCCAGATCGGCGCCGCGAGCGGCAGGCGCCCGTCGAGCCACGCGAGGCTCTCGCGCAGCTCGTCGCGATGCGCGGCCTGGGTGAGGTCCAGCACCGGCTCGTTGTGGAAGGGCGGGAGCTCAGTCACGCGGCGGCGAGCATGAGCTGCTCGCCTCGGTCGCAGGCCCCGCAGACGGGCGTCCGCACGCGACGCGAGGACCATGTCCTCGGTGGCTCCGTGGGCGAACGCCATCGCGCATGTCCGCGAGCGTACATCTGGAGAGGTTTGAGGGCTTTGTGGCCCTTGCCGCTAGGGCGTGCCGGTGGCGGTGCCGGCGGGGGCCGTCGTGCTCGCGTCCGAGGCCGCCGTACCGGTCGTATCGGCGGTCGCCGCCGTACCGTCCGTAGCCGCCGGCGTCGCCACCGGCTTGGGCACCTTGAGGCGGATCGGCAGCGGCGTCGTCACCGGCGCCTGCACGCGTGGGGCGGGCGGCTTGGAGATCGTCGCCGCGCCGTCGTCGCCGTTGAAGAAGCCGGCCAGTCCGGCTGCGCCGGCGGCGAGCGCGACGACGAGCAGCAGCGGCAGCAGGATGACCAGCGGACGCGCGCCACCGGTGCGGCGCGTGTGGCCGCCGGTCAGCAGCGGCGCCTCGGCGACCGGCTCGACGGGCTCCGGCGCGAGCGGCGCGTCCGGCAGCTCGTGGTCCCACTCGCTGGTCTCACCGAGTTCGTCATCGACCGCCGCGAGGTGGGCCTCGCCTGCATCGGGCTCGTCCTCTGCGACGGCGTCGTGCTCGGCCTCTTCCGGCTCCTGCACGGCCTCCGGCTCCGGCGCCGGCGGCACCACGACCGCGATCGGCACCTCGTCGTCGAGGTCGGGCAGATGCGGGAACGCGCCGTTCAACGCGGTCCCGGCGGGCGTGCCGTCGGCCGGCGCGGGCGCCACGTCATGGCCGTGTTCGGGCACGGCGCGCAGCGCGTCGAGCAGCACCGACGACGTGTCGGTTCCGAGCGTGTCGACCGACGGATCCTGATAGGCCAGTTCGGCGCGGCGGAAGATCTCGGCCAGCGCGTTGCAGCGCTCGCAGCGATCGAGGTGGCGGGAGATGCGCTCCAGGTCGGCCGGACCCAGCGCGCCGTTGGCGCGCGCGGCGAGCATCGTCGGCACGTGGACGCATGTCTCGGTCCCCCGGCTGCGCAGCTTGCCGTGCGGCGGTGGGCCCGACGGCTGACGGGCCATCGAGGCCGCGGCGTGGCGCGTGGCCCCGCGCAGCAGCGCCTCGGGCTCGAGGCTCTTGAGGTCCTGCGCATCGCGCACCGCGGCGCGGAAGCGCGCGAACGCCTCAGCAGCGGCGCGATCGGCGGCCTGCGGGCCGCAGACCTGCGTGCAGAACGCGACGACCGCCGGCCCGCGACGGTCCACCAGCGCTTGCAGCGCGGCAGGATCGCCGGCGCGCACGCCCTGCGGTGTCACACCCTTCTCCGACGAGGCCTCCATCGCCGCGGAGCCTAGACGGCCGTCCAGCGGCACGTAGTCCAATCCCTCGGTTACAGCCATCCCTTGTCCTCCGCCACTCGCACCGCTTCGGCCCGTGAGTGGGCCCCTAGCTTTTGCATTGCGCTCGACAGGTAGTTGCGCACCGTCCCTGCGGACAGGTGCAGGCGTCCTGCGAGGTCCATCACGGGCTCGCCGCCGCGCGCGGCGCCGAGCACCTCCGTCTCGCGCGGCGTCAACGGGCTCTCGCCCTCGGCCAGCGCCGCCGCGGCAAGCGCGGGATCCAGCACGCGGTCGCCGGCCATCACGCGCCGGATCGCGGTCGCCAGCTCGGTGGCCGGCGCGTCCTTGAGGACGAAGCCGCGGGCTCCGCTCTCCATCGCCCGGCGCAGGTAGCCCGGGCGGCCAAAGGTGGTGAGGATGACGACGCGTACGTCGGGCAGCGCGTCAGCCAGCTGCGCGGCGGCGCTGAGGCCGTCGCCGCCGGGCATCTCGATGTCGAGCAGCGCGACGTCGGGCGCCGCGTCGCGGGCTGCCGGCAGGACCTCGTCGCCACGGGCGACTTGGGCGACGACCTCAAGGTCGCCCTCCAGCGTCAACAGGGAAGCAAGCGCGCCGCGCACCATCGCCTGGTCTTCGGCAAGCAGCACCCGAATCATGAGACGGCCTCCAGCGGGACCGTGACCGCCAGGCGGAAACCCCCGCCGGCGTTGGGTGCGGCGTCCATGCGGCCGCGGACGCGGGCGACGCGCTCGGCGAGGCCGGCAAGCCCCGTGCCGTCGCCATCGCCGGTCTCGTCGCCACCGCAGCCGTCGTCGATCAGCTCCAGCTCGGCATCACGCGCTCCGACGGCGACGCTGATCCGGACGTGGCCGGCCTCGCTGTGGCGCAGGACGTTGGTCGTGCCTTCGCGGACCGCCCAGGCCAGCACAGCCTCGGCGTCGGGCGGCAGCTCGACAATCGGCGCGGGCGCGGCGTCGACCTCGATTCCGGCAGCAGCAAGCGTCGAGCGCGCGCCGGCCAGCTCGGCCGAGAGCAGCGGGCGCCGGTAGCCGGCGACCGCCTCGCGGACCTCCGACAGCGCGCGGCGCGAGACGGCCTCGATGTCGCGCACGTGCTCGGCGGCCTGGTCGGGGTGCTCGTCGATCAGCCGCGAGGCGAGCTCGCTCTTGAGCGCGACGACCGACAGCGAGTGGCCAAGCAGGTCGTGGAGATCGCGGGCGAAGCGCAGGCGCTCGTCGGCGACGGCGAGGCGGCCGATCTCGTCGCGGGCGGCGCCGAGCTCGCGGTTGACGACGCGCAGGCGGCGGAAGCCGCCGGTGAGCATGCCGACGCCGAGCGTGACGATGAAAAGCGAAATGATCGCGCCGCCGTGGGGATCGCTGAGCGCTTCGGTGCCCGCGGCGGCGGCGCCGAGCACGAAGAGCGCCGGGATCGCGTAGCGGCGGTCGATGCGTAGGCCGGTCGCGGCGGCCACGAAGCACCAGAGGCCCGACCAGTCGGCCTCGCCGATGGCCGCGAGCCCGGCGGCGAGCGCCGCCAGCAGCAGGACGCGCTGGACCGCGCCGGCGTCCTCGTCGATCGTGCGGTCCTCGATCTTCCAGCCGCCCACCATCGTGCGCCAGTACACGGCGATGAAGGCCACGAAGCCGCTTAGGGCCAGGATGAGCAGCGCGCCGGAGAGCTTGTCGACGGCGTCGATGGCCGGTCCGACGATGAAGATCAGCGAGATCATCATCGCCCACTGGCCACGGCGAGGGACGGCGAGAAGTCCCTCGTCCGGTGGGCAGGGCTGGGTGCTCACAGCAAAAGGGTGCCGGGTGCGGGAAACGACATGGACGGATGGTCCCCTTAAGGACGGACGCAGGGAAGTGGCGGGTGTCCGCAGTTCTCCATGACATCCGTCATCTACGGGACGCGGACGGCGCTGCGCACGACGCTCTTGAGCTGATCGATGGGCGTGGACGGGCCCGTGCCGCCGGGGCGGGCGGTCCAGAGTGCGACGGGCGCGCCCGCGCGTGGGTCGGCGCCGAGGCGGACCTCGTGGGCGGCCTCGGCCGGGCTGACATCCTCGACCGGGCCGAACGGCGTGTCCGGGCGGGCGGGATTGGCATCGCTGTGCAGCGTGGCGGCGCGGACGAGGCCGTCGGAGTCCTGACCGGCCACCGGTTGGATCCACGCCAGCGTGATCCCGCTGTTGGCGGCGAAGACGACATCGGTACCGCGCAGACCGCCTTGCGCGGGCGCCGCGTATTCGGGGCCGCCGAAGGTGGAGGTGCCGCGGGTGCGGAAGAGGACGGGCCGCGGGCCGTCGGTGGTCGTCGCGGTGGTGGCGAGCGCCCAGCCGTTGTCGGTCTGCACGAGCGCGGGCGTGCTGGAGCCGTCGGGCAGGATCGTCTGGGCGGGGAGGAAGCGGCCGCGGCCGACGAGCATCGCGGTGCCTTCCAGCGCGGTGCGGCCGGCGACGGCGCTGCGGCGCAGCTGGTGGCGGCGCCAGATCAGCCGGACCTGGCCGCGCTGATCGATCTTCGTGAGCAGGCGCCACTGCGTCCCGCCGTCGGCGCGCGCGACGCGCTGCTGGCTGCCCCAGTTGTGGCCGGGGCGCCGGACACGGGCCAGGACGTCGCCCTGGCGGACGAAGGCGATCGTCTGGTCGCCGCGCTCGCCGACCGCGATCGCGAGGGTGTCCGCACGGCCCTTGCCCGAGAGCGTGAACGGTCGGCCGAAGCGGCCGTTGCGGCGCTCGATCGCCCGCACGATCCGTCGCGTCGCGCCGGAGCTCGTCTTGGTGACCTCGATCCAGGCGACGAGCACGGTGCCCTGGCTGTTGGCGGCGATCTGGGCCTGGCCGACGACCGGCGCGGTGACGAGCGTGCGGGTGGCGCCGAAGCCGCCGGTGAGCGGGCCGAAGGCGACGTTGAGGCGATAGCGGATGGCGCCGGTCGGGCCGGGGCGGCCGGGAATGCCCTGCTGGGCGAGCGCGACGGTCTGCGTGCGGGCAAACGGCGCGAGGCCGACGAGCCCGTCGGGTGCGGGATGCTCGGGCGCGAAGGCTTGTCCGGGCGCGCGGTTGGCCGCGGCCTCGCCGCCGATCGCGTCGTTGCCGACGTTGTCCTGCCACGGCCAGCCGGCGACGAGCGTGCCGTCGAAACCGGTGGCGGTCAGCAGCGGGCCGGCGAAGGTGTGGGGTGCTGAGACGGTCTGGGGCGTCGACCACGTGGCGGCGCCGGCGGCGGGGGCGGCGCCAGCAAGGACGGCGCAGACGAGGGCGAGGGGGAGGGCGAGGCGCATGTCCACCATCAACGCACCGTACGCCCCTGAGGTTGCGCCCACCTCCGGGCCATCGAGGGACGACTCAACCACGCTCTCGGTGGTTCAGTCGTCCCTCGACGCCGCGGGGTGGGTGTGCCGGGGCGCTCGTCATACTCCGCGGTGTGCGGATCGCCCCCGTCCTCATCGACGCGCGCGCTGCGGCGAGGGCGGAGCTCGGTGGGGTCGAGCGGTGGGCGCGGGAGCTGAGCGTGCGGCTGCCGACGCTGGATCCGGAGCGCTACGCGGTGGCGCGGCCGCCGCACGCGCTGGCGCACCGGGCGGGCCATGCGTGGGAGCAGGTAGTGCTGCCGGCCTCGCGTGCGGGTCGCGGCGCGCGGGCGATCCTGTGTCCGGCCAACCTCGCGCCGCTGGCGGGCCGCCGGAACGTTGTTGTCGTCCATGATGTTGCGGCGTTGCGCGAGCCCTCCTGGTACTCGTCGCTCTACGTCCGCTGGCAGCGGATCGTGCTGCCCCGGATCGCGCGGCGCGCTGCGCTGGTGCTGACGCCGTCGGCGTTCTCGCGCGACGAGGTGATCGAGCTGCTCGACGTGCCGGCCGACCGTGTCGCGGTCGTGCCCGGCGGGGTGGACGACCGCTTCACGCCGGCAGCCGACGCCGGACCGGCGCGAGCCGCTCACGGGCTCGTCGACCGTCCGTACGTCCTCACCGTCGCCAGCCGCACGGCGCGCAAGAACCTCGGCGTGCTCGACCTCGCGGCGCGGCGGCTCGCCGCGCGCGGGGTGGACCTCGTGGCCGCCGGCGGCGACCGGCCGCAGTTCCGGAGCGAGAACGACGCGGCCGGCGTCCGCGCGCTCGGCCATGTCGACGACGCGCTGCTGCCCGGCCTCTACGCGGGCGCCGCTGCGTTCGTGCTGCCGTCGTTGTACGAAGGCTTCGGGCTGACCGCGTTGGAGGCGCTGGCCGCCGGCGTGCCGACCGTCGTCGCCGACCGCGGCGCGCTGCCCGAGCTCTGCGGCGACGCCGCCCAGCTCGTGGACCCGACCGATGCCGAGGCGGTCGCAGACGCCCTGGAGCGTGCGCTCGACGACCCCGCGCCCTGGCGCGCAGCCGGCCCGCCCTGTGCCGCGCCGCTGACCTGGGATGCGACCGCCCGTCGCGTCGACGCGCTGCTCGTCAAGGTGATCGCATGACCTCGGCCCGCGTCGTCTCGCTCCAGGTTGC
Organism: uncultured Conexibacteraceae bacterium; assembly: GCA_963836485.1. GTDB lineage: Bacteria > Actinomycetota > Thermoleophilia > Solirubrobacterales > Solirubrobacteraceae > Baekduia. The sequence goes on from CAWIJS010000019.1 coordinate 122,702, forward strand.
CCGCGCCAGCACGCTGCCTTGGCGCGGCAAGGAGGTGCCGTCCGGGTTCCTCAAGGAGCCGACCGACGGTCGCCTCGCGCTCGGCCCGCTCGGCCTCGACGGCGACGAGCAGGCCGACCTGACCGTGCACGGCGGTGTCGACAAGGCGATCTGCTGCTACGCCTCCGAGCATTTCCCGTTCTGGACCGACCTGACCGGCCGCCGCTTCGGGCCTGGGGCGTTCGGCGAGAACCTGACCCTTGCCGGCCTCACCGAGCAGGACGTGCACATCGGCGACACCTACACCTTGGGCGACGACGGTGCGGTCGTCCAGGTCAGCCAGCCGCGCGGACCGTGCTTCAAGGTCGCCGCGCGCTGGGGCGTTCGCACGCTGCCCAAGGAGATGGCCCACCGGCTGATCGCCGGCTTCTACCTGCGGATGATCGTGCCCGGGACCGTCGCGGCAGGCGACACCATGACCTTGATCGAGCGCGGCAGCGACATCACCGTCGCCGAGGTCCTGCGCGTCACCTACCGCGACCGCCACGACCCGCCGGCACTGGCCCGCGTCATGGATGTCGCGACACTCGCCGACCAGTGGCGCGCCGCGCTCACCGGCCTCGCTGCGGCCAACATGCTGCCGCTCACCGACCCCGTCGGCGACGCCTGAGCGCGGAGGTCTGGCATGCTTGCGCCCGTGGTGTACCGGGCGCTCATCGTTCAGGCCTGCGCAGCGGGGATCTGGCTGACCGTCAGCGCGGTCACCACCGCCATCGTGATCCTGTACGGCGTGCCAGTTGAGCGGCTCCCCGCGATCACGTGGCTCACGTTGGGCGGCATGATGATCGTTCAGGAACGGCGTCTCCACCGTCGTCCATATCCGGATCCGGCACCGGCCGCGGCGCAGCTGGCCGACATGCGCGAGACACTGCTCGCGGTCTTGCGCCGCAACGGTCGTATCGGCGTGTGCGTCGTCGCGATGAGTGCCGCTCTTGCAGCCGGCACGGCCTTCGGCTTGTTCATCGACGACCAGAGCGACTGGTGGTTCGTGCCGTGGATCTCGTTTGCCGGCGGAATCGTTGCGCTGAGACAGACGATCTGGATCAGAACCTGGGAGCTCGACCACCTGGGTACCCAGCTGGTCGATGCGCTCGCGGACGGGCAGCTGCGCTACTCGTGGCCCCGCGGCTGAGGCGACGGGCAGGCTACGGGCGACCGCTCACCGTCTTGACGAACAGCACGCGGTCGAAGGCGCCCTGCGTCTCGCGGCCGGTCTCGATATAGCCCAGCCGCGGGTACATGATCAAGTTGTCGGCCATCCGCGCGTGGGTGTGCAGGCGGACCTCGGGCAGCCCGCGGCGCCGCGCCTCGTCCTCGGCGAAGGTCAGCAGCGCGCGGCCGTGGCCTTGGCGCTGGCAGTCAGGGGCGACCGCGACGTTGTTGACCACCAAGAACTCGTCCTCCTCGACCAGGACGATGCTCGCCGCCAGCGTTCCGGGCTCGTCGCCGTCGATGACGTACTGCTGCCCCTGGGCGACGCGGGCGGCGTGGTCGTCGTCCATCGGTGCAGGGCGCCGGCCGACGGCCGCGATGTGGCGGGAGAAGGCGGCCTCCACCAGCGCGCCGACCGCCGCGGCCTCCTCCGGCCGCGCCGCTCTCACGCCATCGCGAATCGGACGACCCCGTCTTCCTCGACCTCGACGACCTCGCCGCGCTCCAGCAGCAGGTCGATGTGGCCCAGCACCTCCGACAACGTCAGGTAGGCCTGGGTCACCGCGACGTTGCCCCACATCTCCTGGGCGATCGCGAACGCCGACTTCGGCCCGTCAACGGCCAGGATCCCCGCGATCTTCACCACGCGCCGCTCGTGGCCGGCGATGCGCTCGTCGATCAGCGTGCGGTGGTCGGTCACCGGCTCGCCGTGGCCCGAGTAGACGATCTCGAGGTCCATCGCGCGCGTGGCGCGCATCGAGGTCAGGTAGGCGATGAGCGCTCGCGGACGCAGGGCGGGCGGGACGACATCATCGCCGCCCAGCGGCCGGCTGATCAGCGGGTTAGACGAGATGTGCTTGATGAGGTGGTCGCCGCCCAGCACCTCGCCGCTGGCCTCGTCGTGGAAGATCGTGTCCGAGGGCGAGTGTCCCGGGCGGTGGTGCACGCGCCACGCGCGCGAGGCGAACTCCAGGACGTCGCCCTGGCTGACGGTGCGCGTGACCTCGACCGACGAGCCCCAGGCACGGAACTGCGCGGTGACGGCGCGCAGCGCGATGCCGATGTCGTGCGGGACGCCGTTGCTGCGCATCAGCCCCTCGGCGAACGCGTCGTCGGCGTCCATCTCGGTGCCGTAACGCGCCAGCCACGGCGCGAGCAGATCCAGGGCGACGACCTCGGCGCCCGAGCGCTCGGCGATGATCTTGGCCAGCCCGATGTGGTCGATGTGCTGGTGGGTGAGGACGATGCGCTCCAGGTCCTCGATCCGGCGCCCATGCCCGGCTAGCGCGGCCTCCAGCTCGGTCAACGACGTGCCGGAGTTGGGACCCGTGTCGACCAGCGTCAGCGGGTCGTCGTCGATCAGGTAGCAGTTGACGCGCCCGACCGCGAACGGGGTCGGAACGGGGAGGACGTGGACGCTCGTGGCGCTCACGCGCGGATCCGGCCGAGCACCTCGTCGCGCTTGGCCTCCATGTCGGCCTCGCTGACCAGGGATTCCAGCGTCAAGCGCAGGAACGGCTCGGTGTTGGAGGCACGGACGTTGAAGTGCCAGTCGGCGAAGTCGACCGAGACGCCGTCGACGTGGGTGACGGTCGCGCCCGGCTGCGAGCCGTAGTGCTGTTCCAACTCGGCCATCTTGGCCGGGCCGTCGCTGACCTCGGAGTTGATCTCGCCCGAGATGAAGTACTTGGCCTTGAACGGCTCCAGCAGCTCGGACATCTTCTTGCCCTCGACTGACAGCTTCTCCAGGACCAGGAGCGCCGGCAGCGTGCCGGAGTCCGCGTTGTAGAAGTCGTGGAAGTAGTAGTGGCCGGAGACCTCGCCGCCGAAGATCGCGCCCTCGTCGCGCATGCGGGTCTTGAAGAAGGCGTGGCCGACGCGGTTGACGTGCGGCGTGCCACCGGCGGCCGTGACCGTGTCGGCGACGGCTCGGGAGGCACGGGCGTCGTAGAGGATGTCGGCGTGGGAGCCGCGCTTTGCCAGCAGGTGCTCGGCGAGGATCGCGGTCAGAAAATCGCCGTCGACAAAGCGGCCGGTGTCGTCAATGAAGAAGCAGCGGTCGGCGTCGCCGTCCCAGGCGATACCAAGGTCGGCGCCCTCGGCGATGACCTTGTCCACGATGAACTTGCGGTTCTCCTCCAACAACGGGTTGGGCTCGTGATCGGGGAAGTTGCCGTCGGGCGTGAAGTAGGTCTCGACGAGGTCGAGGCCAAGCCCGCGCAGGATCGGCCCGGCCATGGGGCCGGCCATGCCGTTACCACCGTCGACGACGACCTTCAGCGGCTTGACGTTGGCGGGGTCGATCGTCTTGAGCGCGGCGGCCTGGAACTCCTCGTAGATCTCGACCTCCTCGACCGAGCCCGGTGAAGCCGTCGGTTCTCCGAGGCCGTCCTCGATCATCCGCCGGATGTCCTGGATGCCCTCGTCGCCGCTCAGCGCGATCGAGCCGCGCTTGACGAGCTTGGCGCCGGTGTAGGCCTTGGGGTTGTGCGAGGCGGTGCACATCAGCCCGCCGTCGAGGTCGCGTGAGCCGACCAGGAAGTACAACATCTCGGTGCCGACCTGCCCGGCGTCGATCACCGTGGCGCCCTCGGCGACCATGCCGTCGCGGTAGCGGGCGGCCATCTCGGGGGCGCTCAGGCGCATGTCGCGGCCCAGACCGAGGCGCAACTCGGTCGTCGGCTTGCCCTCCAGCTGCCCGATCACCCGGGCGAAGGCACGCCCGATCTGCTCGGCGGCATCAGGCCCCAGCTGGTCGCCATGGATGCCGCGGATGTCGTAGGCCTTGAAGATCTCGGCGGGGACGCTCATTGCGCCCAATCCTATGGTGACCTCAGCCGAAGCGGCGTGCGGAGAAGGTCTCGGCGCGCTGGCAGGCGCCGTTGAAGTAGGCCCCGTGGTAGTCGTCGCGGAGGGAGAAGACGACGGTGAGGATCCCGCGCCGGATGCGTCCCTCGATCGTGGAATCGGCGACGTCGACCCCGCCCGATGGAATCGGGGTGACCTCGTGGTGGTAATTGTGGAAGGAGCCGCCGGCCGCGAGCGTGATCCCGCGACGGTCGGTGGTGTCCCACCACTGGCGCCAGTCGCCGCCGCTGCATTGGTAGGCCGACGTGTCGACCCGGACGCGCAGCCGGTCGCCGGTCTGCCAGGCGTAGAGCAGCGAGCCGTCGGGGGTGTGTGCGCGGAAGGCGACGGCGCCCGTGATCGATGGGACCCTCGGCAGGCCCGACCGGCCCTCGGTCTTCTCGGCCTTCGTCTCCTTGGCGGCGGCGCTGGCCTTGGGCGGGAAGAGCCGGCGCAAGCCGTACTGGGTGCCGAACATCAGCGCGAACATGACGAGGCCCGGAATGAAGAGGCCGAGCCCGACCCTCAGCGGCCGCGCGTCGCGAAGCTGCTCGGGCGTCGGCGGGGCCGGCGGTTCGACGCGCAGCCGGCTCAGCGTGATCGCGGCCTGCGCCGGGTCGGCGGCGGCTAGCGCGATCTCGGTGACCTCGCGGCTGAGCGTGCCGCGCAGCCAGACCTTGGCCGGGGTGGTGAGCACCAGGACCAGCGTCGCGCCCTTGGGCCGGACCCCGGCGGGGATGGTCGTCCTGCGACAGACCTCTGCGCCCGGGCCGGCGATGACCTTCGCGATCGTGCCGAGCGGGATCTCCACGGGCTTGTGCAGCTTGGGATGGTCGATCGTGAGGGTGTCTGCGCCGAGCGCCAGCCGGCCGGCGCGGTAGGAGAAGGCGCTGCGTTGCAAGGGGACGATCGTCGGCTCCATCCTCCCGGGAATCGGCGAATGCGCAGCATGCTTGAACGCGACGTCCGGACGTGAGCGGCCGCCGTGCGCCATGCTTCCCGCCCGCATGGCCCAGACCCCTCCGGTGGCAATCCTCTGTGGCGGGCGTGGCACCCGGTTGCAGGAGCACACGAGCACGATCCCGAAGGCGCTGGTCGAGATCGGCGGGCTGCCGATCCTCTGGCACGTCATCCGGCTCTACGCGCATGCGGGTTGCACGCGGTTCGTGCTCTGCACGGGCTATCTCGGCGAGCAGATCACGGCGTTCGTGGAGGGCCAGGAGTGGCCGGACGGTGTGGAGATCAGCTGTGTCGACACCGGCGCCGACACGCCGACCGGTGGGCGCCTGCGCGCCGCGGCGGCGCAGCTCGACGGCGGCCCGCGCTTCTGCGCGACCTATGCCGACGGCGTTGCCGACGTCGATCTCCGCCGCCTCTTGGAGTTCCACGCGGCCCATGACGGTGCGGCCACCATGACCGTCGTGCGCCCCGAACTGCAGTTCGGCGTCACCGAGCTCGACGGCGGCGATCGCGTCACCGGCTTTCACGAAAAGCCGCGCAGCGAGCACTGGATCAACGGCGGCTTCTTCGTCTTCGATCGCGCGGTGCTGGATCGCCTCGGGCCCGACCAGGTTCTGGAGCGCGAGCCGCTGGAGGGCTTGGCGGCTGACGGCGAGCTGCGCGCCTTCCGCCACGACGGCTTCTGGGACTGCATGGACACCTACAAGGACGCGGTGCTGCTCAACGACCTCTGGGCGTCGGGCGCACCCCCGTGGAGGACGTGGAGCTGATGGCTGGCAACGACGGGAAGTCGATCTTCGTCACCGGCGCTTACGGGATGCTCGGCGCGTGGCTGGTCCGCGCGCTGCTGGATCGTGGTGAGCGCGTCGTGGTCCTGCGTCGTGACCGCGCCGTGGGCAGCGCGCTCGATGGGGTCGAAGATCGCTGCCACGTCGTGCACGGCGACGTGGCCGACGAGGCGCTGATGGCGCGCGTCGTCGTCGAGGAGGAGATCGGCACGGTCTTCCACCTGGCGGCGCAGACGATCGTCGGCGCCGCTAACCAGTCGCCGGCCTCGACCTACACCACCAACATCAAGGGAACGTGGTCGATCCTGGAGGCGGCCCGCCTCGGCGGCGCACGGCGCGTCGTGGTGGCGGCCTCTGACAAGGCCTACGGCGAGCACACCACGCTGCCCTACACCGAGGACATGGCCTTGCAGCCGATGTTCCCCTACGACGTGTCGAAGGCCGCGACCGACCTCATCGCCCGTTCCTATTGGCATGCCTTCGGGCTGCCGGTCGCCACGACGCGCTTTGCCAACATCTACGGCGGCGGCGATCTCAACCCGTCGCGGCTGATTCCGGAGCTGATCGCCGCAGCGCTCGACGGCCGCGCGCCGCGCATCCGCTCCGACGGCACGCCGGAGCGGGACTTCCTCTATGTCGAAGATGCGGTCGCCGCGTACCTGGCGATCGCCGATGCGCTGGACGTCGAGGATGCGGGGGCGCGCGGTGAGGCCTTCAACGCGGGCGGTGGACGACCGGTGAGCGTCCGTGAGGTGGTCGACACGCTGGGACGCGTCGCCGGCCGTCCGCTGGAGGCCGTCTATGACCCAGCCCGCACGACGCCCGGCGAGATCTCGCGACAGTACGTGTCGGTCGAGAAGATCGAGCGGGTGTGCGGCTGGCGTCCGGAGGTCGACCTCGAAGAGGGCTTGGCGCGCACGCTGGAGTGGTACCGACGCCGACGTTAAATCCGGGTCGCTAGGAGCTGCCATGTGCAGCTTCTCTCGACCCGGATCGCGGGCTGGTGCCTACGCCACGCCGCGCGCCCGCGCACGCGGCTTCCACGCCGCCCGCGACGTGTGCAGCCGCGGCACCATCAGCCGCGCCCGGTCGCTCGGCTCGCGCGCCCAGCGCTCGAACTGCGCCGCCGGCATCGGCCGCGCCAACCCGAACCCCTGAGCCACATCGCAGCCCAGCTCGGCCAGCCGCTGCCAGGCCTGCGGCGTCTCGACGCCCTCGGCCACGACCCGCAACCCCAGCGCCCGACCCAGGCCCACGACCGAGCCCACGATCGCCGCGTCCTGCGGGTCGTCGACCATGCCCAGGACGAACGAGCGGTCGAGCTTCAGCTCATCGGCCGGCACGTTCTTGAGCTGCTCCAGCGACGACTGCCCGGTCCCGAAGTCGTCGACCGAGATCTCCACGCCCAGCGCCTTGATCCGCTCCAGGATCGCGATCGCCCGGGAGGTGTCGCGCATGACCGCGTCCTCGGTGACCTCGACGCAGAGGTTGTCCGGGGTCAGCGCATGACGCTCCAGCGTCTCGGTGATCCGGTCGGGCAGCGTCGCGTCGACCAGGACGATCGCGCTGACGTTCACCGCCACGTGGATGTCGAGCCCGACCCGGCGCCACTGCGCGGCCTGGGCGACCGCGTGCTCGAGCACCCACAGCGTTAGCTGGGGCATCAGCCCCGTGCGCTCGGCGATCGGCAGCAGCACGCCCGGCGGCACGTTGCCGCGCGTCGGGTGCTTCCAGCGAATCAGCGCCTCGGCGCCGGAGATCCGGCCGGTCGCGATGTCGACCTGGGGCTGGAACGCCAGCCACAGCTGCTCGTCGTCATCGTCGAAGGCACCGCGCAGATCGGCGGCCAGCGCCAGGCGATCCAGCGAGTGCTCGTCGTGCTCGGCCGTGTAGCCGGCGACGACCGTGCCCAGGCGCTTGGCGTCGTACATCGCGACGTCGGCGCGGCGCGCGAGCTCGCGCGAGTCGTGGGCGTCCTGCGGGAAGTGAGCGATGCCGACCGAGGCGTTGACCGCGACTCCGACGCCCTCGATGTCCAGCGGCGCGTGCAGCGCCACCCCGATCGCGGCGGCGACCTTACGCGCATCGTGGCCCTCGGGCACGATCGCGGCGAACTCGTCGCCGCCCAGGCGCGCCAGCGTGCCAGGCACGACCGCTTCCAACCGGCGCGAGACCGCGATCAGCAGATCGTCGCCCGCATGGTGGCCGAGCGTGTCGTTGAGCTCCTTGAACCCGTCGAGGTCGAGCTGCAGCAGCGCGAGTCGGCGCGAGGAGCGCTCGCCCGCCGCGGTCAGCACCTCGAGCTCACGGAACAGCGCCCGGCGGTTGGGGAGACCGGTCAGGTCGTCGGTCAGCGCCTCACGGCGATGCAGGGCCAGCGAGCGCACCTCGCGCAGCGTCCAGACCAGGCGCGCTAGCGCGCAGGCAAACGTCGCGGCGGCCAGCAGGACCGCGGAGGTCGCCATGCGCGAGAAGTGGTCGGCGACGAGGATCCCGCAGGCCAGCGTCGCGATGCACGCCGGCGAGGTCAGCTCCCACCAGCCGCCGACCGGCAGGACACGCCCCGGCGCCGGTCGCGCCCAGGCGGCCGCGGCGATGCACAGCAGCCCGAGGCTCCAGCAGACCATCATCGACGTTGTGGCGCCGCCCTGGCCGCCGACGAGGCCGAGCACGCGCAGCGTGTCCGACGCAAGCGTGAAGAGGAGGCCGACCGCGAGCAGCAGACCCTGCGGGGACGGCCGGCCGATCATCAGCAGCGTCCCGAAGAGGATGCCCAGCAGGGCGAGGTCGGCGGCCGGGTAGATGACGTTGACCACCGCCGTGGTGTCGCTGAGCCCGGCGAGGTTGCCGATGAACAGCGCGCTGACGTAGGTCGCCGAGGCGAGGCCAATCAGCAGGCCGTCGAGCCAGAACGAGCGGTGCGCGCCACCGAGGTAGTGGCGGGAGATGACGACCAGCGCGGCGTACCACGGCGGATAGGCCAGCAGCCAGAAGACGTCCTGGATGCCCGCGTGGTCGACGTGGCTGCCGGCGATCGCGAAGATGACGCCGCCGACGACCGTCGAGAGCAGGCCGCCGGTGAGCAGCATCCACATCGCGCGATCGCCGCTGGACCACAGCAGGCGGGTCAGGGCGAGCCCCGCGGCCACGATGGCGGTGGCCAGCGGCAGGATGACGGTGCCGACAATGGGCGAGGAGAGCCGGACGCCGGTGAGCACGACGAGGTCGGCGAGCCCCAGCGCGATGGCCGCGCCCGTCAGGAAGTTGAGCAGCCTGGCGCGGCGACCCGAAAGACGCGTGGACAGCAGTGGTGCGCGCGTAGCCGTCATGTGCTCATCCCCTTGCGGACGTGCAGATGCACGTCCTCCAACCAGTCATCGGCCGCTGAGCAATCTTCTTCAACCGCAAACGTGTCGCGGCGGACAGTCGGGGACCGTCGCTTTGGGCGGCCGGCTTCGTTGTAGGGACATGACCCGCTCCCCAAGAACCCCACTCCTCGCCGCCGTGCTCGCAGGTCTGACCCTTGCAGCGCCCGCGGCCGCTCACGCCGCCGATGCCTTCGTCGGCGTGACGGACGGCAACCAGCTCGTCCACTTCAGCTCCGACACGATCCCCGGCCTGTCGGTGCCCGAGTCCATCGACGGCCTGCCCGGCGGCGAGCGCATCGTCGCCCTCGACCGAAGCGCGTCGGGCGAGCTGATCGGCCTCGGCCGCTCCGGCACGCTCTATGGCATCGATGCTGCAGAGCACAAGGTGCTGCGCACGGCCGGCGGGTTCGGCCTGCCGATCGCTCCCGAAAGCTCCGCAACGCTCAGCGTCGCGCCCGACGGCAAGAGCGCCCGCGTCATCGCCGCGGGCCACGACAAGACCATCGACCTGACCTCCGGCGCGGTGACCGCCGATGCGCCCTCCGCCGCGAACGTTGTCGCCGACCTCGGCGCCGACGGCGTCCTGCGCGGCGTCGACCCCGCCTCCAATAGCATCGTCACGCTCGACGGCACAGGCGAGCACGTCGTGGCCTCGCTCGGCGGCACGCAGACGCACAGCCCGACCGCGGTGACCACCGCCGCCGACGGCGCGCTGTGGATCACGACCGCGCTGGCGCCGCGCCGGTACGGCCAGAGGCAGTCACATCTGCTGCGCTTCGACCCCAAGACCGGACAGCTGCGCCCCGTCGACAGCTACCTGTTCCAGCAGCTCGACGCGCTGGCGGCCACCGGCACCACCCCGGACGACACGAAGGCGCCGACCGTCTCGGTCCACGTCCCGCGCCAGAGCCTCAGGAGCGCGCTGAAGCGTCACGGCTACCTCGCCGAGATCACGACCAGCGAGCCCGGCCAAACCCTGATGTCGGCGCGTGCCGGCTCCGGCTACCCCGCCTTCGGGCTCACGACCGCCATCCACGGCGGCAAGTTCCGCGTCCTGGCCTCTACCAAGCTGTCCCGGATCCGGGCGACCGCCGGCCACCGCGTGCACCTGCACATCGCCGTTCACGACTTCGCCGGCAACATCAAGCTCGTCGATCGCTCCTTCACGCTCGCCCGCTGACCCGCCCGAGTTCGGACCTGCGCCCTCATCTAGAATCGAGGGCGTATGTCCGGACATTCCAAGTGGGCCTCGATCAAGCACAAGAAGGCGATCGTCGACTCCAAGCGCGGCAAGCTCTTCACCAAGCTGGCGCGGGCGGTCACCGTCGCGGCCAAGGAGGGCGGCGGCGACATCGACGGCAACCCGTCGCTCGCGCTGGCCGTGCAGAAGGCCCGCGACGCCTCGATGCCCAAGGACAACATCGAGCGCGCGATCGCCAAGGGCACCGGCGCCGGCGCCGACACCGCCGCGCTGGAGACGATGCTCTACGAGGGCTACGGCCCCGGCGGCGTCGCGCTGCTGATCGAGGCGGTCACCGACAACCGCAACCGCACCGGCGCCGATGTGCGCCACGCGCTGAGCAAGGCCAACGGCGCGCTCGGTGAGCCCGGCTCGGTCGCCTACAACTTCGACAAGAAGGGCGTCATCGTCGTCGACGGCGATCGCTACAGCGAGGACGACCTGCTGGTCGCTATCGACGCTGGCGCCGAAGACATCGCACGTGAGGACGGCGAGGCCTGGGAGATCATCACCGAGCCGTCCGATCTGACCGCCGTGCGCGCCGCCCTGGAAGCCGCCGAGATCGCGATCGAGAACGCCGAGGTCACCCAGCGCCCCAAGGTGCTCGTGCCCGTCGACGAGGAGACCGCGGCCAAGCTGCTGCGGCTCATCGACGCGCTGGAGGACTACGACGACGTCGACGCGGTCCACGCGAACTTCGACGTCGACTCCGAGGTGCTCGAGCGCCTGATGTCCGCGTCCTAGGAAGGACATCATGTTGCCTTCGGTGCTTCGTGAGGAGCGCCAGTTCCGCCTGCTGTTCGCCGGTCAGGCGCTGTCGGTCATCGGCGATCGGATCACCGCCGTCGTCCTGCCGTTCGCGGTGCTGTCGATCGGCGGCTCGACGACCGACGTCGGGATCGTCGCGGCGGCCGGGTTCCTGCCGTTCATCGTCCTGGGGCTGATCGGCGGCGTCATCGCCGATCGCTTCGAGCGCCGGCGGATCATGGTGATCTCCGACCTCCTGCGGCTGGCGACGCAGCTGACGGCGGGCGTGCTGCTGGTCTCCGGCCACGCCGAGGTCTGGCACCTCGCCGCGCTGACCGCCCTCTTCGGCGCGGCCGACTCGTTCTTCGCGCCGGCCATGGGCGGCCTGATGCCGGAGACGATCGAGCAACCCCATCATCTTCAGCCGGCCAACGCGCTGCGGTCGATGGCGATGTCGACCGGCTCGATCATCGGGCCGGCGGTGGCCGGTGTCCTGGTGGCGGTGGCGGGGGAGGGGACGGCGCTGATCGTCGACGCGGGCACGTTCCTGGTGTCGGTGCTGTGCCTGCTGGCGCTGCGACCGCGCGTGGCCGAGCGCGCCGAGGCGCCGGAGGCGTTCATCGCCGACCTACGCGGTGGCTGGCGCGAGGTGCGCGCCCGCACCTGGGTCTGGTCGTTCTTATTGGCGATGGTCGTCTACCACGCGATCGTCTTGCCCTCGATCTACGTGCTCGGCCCCGTGCTGTTTGAGGACGAGCTGAACGGGGCGACGTCGTGGGCGGTGGTCTCGATCGCGTTCGGCCTGGGGTCGATCGTCGCCGACCTGCTGCTGTTGAAGTGGCGCCCACGCTTTGCGCTGCGCACGGCGGCGATCGGCCTCGGCATCGCCTCCTGCCAGGCGGTGATCGTCGGCAGCGGCCTGCCCGTGCTGGCCATCGCCGGGATCGAGTTCTTCTCGGCGATCGGCGTCTCGGGCTTCTTCACGCTCTGGGAGACGTCGCTGCAGGAGCACATCCCGGAGGCGTCGATCTCGCGCGTGACGAGCTATGACTACGCCGCCAGCGCCGGGATGATCCCGCTGGGCGTGGTCGTCGCCGGACCGGTGAGCGACGCGGTCGGCATCCACGAGACGCTGGCCGCGATGACCGCGCTGGGGATCCTCGCCGCGGTGGCGTGCCTCGCGGTGCCGGCGATCAGGAACCTGCCGCGAGGGACCGGGCGCGATAAAGCGCCACCGGCTCCGGCAGCCCTTTGATCCGCCGCGCGTGCGCTGAGGACCAGCGGAACTCGTCGGCCGAGGCATCGCGCACCTCGCGGGTGGCCAGGACGCTGCCTGCGCGAGCGAGCGTCGTGACGCGGCTGGCGAGGTTGACGGCGCGGCCGAAGATGTCGCCGCCGCGCGCGACCGTCGGCCCGTAGGCAACGCCGACCCGGACCTGGGGGAAGGTGCCGTCGGTGGCCGCGGCATCGGAGGCCGCGACGAGCTCCAGCGCGGTGTGAACCAGCGCGTCGGGCTCGGCCGCGGTGAGCAGGACGGCGTCACCGATCGTCTTGACCAGGCGGACCGGCGGCTCGATGACCTCGCGGGCGACCGAGAAGAGGCGCTCAGCGACCGAGCCGAGATCCTCGGGCGCGATCTGTTCGCCCAGCCGTGTGAACCCAACGAGGTCGGCAAAGGCCACCGCCTGATCGCGCGCGCCGGGCAGTCGGCCCATGGCCCGCTCGCTCTGGCCGACCATCTCGCTCTGGACCATGTTGCGCAGGTGCTGGCTGAGCATCTGCAAGATCATCGGGCCGACGAGCGGCATGACCGCGTGGACCGAAGCCGCGTAGCGCTGGGCCAGCTCCAGCTCGCTCGTCCCGGGTTCCAGGACGGTCTCGAGCATCAGGGCGCGCATCGCTTCGGATGCGGTGGCCAGCGAGCGGCCAAGCACGCGCGTGGTTGCGATCATCTGCTCTTCGGTTAGCCCGAGCTCGACGAATCCGCTGGAGGTTCGGGCGCTGGCCAGGTCGACGTCGGTGAGCTCGACCGCGTCGGCCTCGGGCAGGGGAAGGCCGTGGGCGCGGCGCAGCTTGGTCAGCAGCTCGGGATCGGCGCCGGTCAGCTCGGCGATCTGCGACGACGTGTACTTGGGTTCGCCGCCGACCTCACGCTCGGCGGCCAGGAAGACCAGCAGCCCTCGGCGATGGGCGCGGCGCAGCTCGTCATCGGAGAAGCCCTCGGCGACGAGCCAGTCCAGGAGCGCCTGGCGCTCGGCCAGGGCCGTGCCCTCCAGACCATCGAAGAAGCCCTCCTGCGCGAAGTCCACGGCGCGCAGCCTACGCTCTGGGGGTGTCTGCCGACCGTCCAGCTCCGCGCCGCCGCCTCAGTGCGGTCGAGCGGCGCGCTCGCATCCTGGCCGCCGCGCAAGAGGTCTTCGCCCAGCGCGGCTATCACGGCTCCTCGCTCGATGACATCGCCAAGGCGTCGGGCACATCGAAGGCGCTGATCTATGAGCACTTTGACTCCAAGCACGCGCTGCACGAGACGCTGATCCTCGAGCACGCCGAGGCGCTCTTTGACCGCTTTCAGGCCAACGCCGCGGCCGGCGCGACAGGGGAGGAGCGGCTTCGCAGCGGCGTCGACACCTTCTTCGCGTGGGTGCAGGAGCGCCACGAGGCGTGGCGGGCACTCTTTCGCGACGCTGCCGACCCCGAGCTCGCGCCGGTCATCGACCGCCTTCAGGCCCAGGCGACCCGCGCGATCGTCGCGCTCGTCCCACCCGGCGCGTCCGGCGACGATCAGACGATCGAGATGTACGCCCAGCTGACCTCAGGCGCCTGCCAGGCGCTGGCTAACTGGTGGGGCGACCATCCCGAGGTCCCACGCGCGGTCCTCGTCGACCGCGTGATCGCCTTCTGCTGGGACGGGATGAAGCAGGTGTAGGACTACGCCGCCGTGGCGCGCGGCATGCCGGTCGCCGAGCGTGCGGCGTAGTCGACCGGGGTCCGCTCGACGAGGTAGCTGATGAGCGCCTCGATGACGCGCGGATCGAACTGCGTCCCGGCGCCGGCGGTCAGCTCGGCGACCGCCTCATCGTGGCTGAGCGGCTCGCGGTAGGGACGCTCCGACGTCATCGCGTCGTAGGCGTCACAGGCCAGGACGATCCGGCTGCCGAGCGGGATCTCCTCGCCGCGCAGCCCGTCGGGGTAGCCGCTGCCGTCGAAGCGCTCGTGGCCGTGGCGGACCATGCGGGCGACGGGACCGAGGCCCGGGACGGCGCGCAGGATTCGCTCGCCGACGACCGTGTGCTCGCGCATGATGGCCCACTCGTCGTCGTTGAGCGCACCGGGCTTGGTGAGGATCGAGTCGGGCACGGCGACCTTGCCGATGTCGTGCAGCAGCGCGGCGGCGGCGATGCGCTCGACGTCCTCACCATCGAGGCCGATGCGCCGGGCGACGGCGCCGGCCAGCGCGACGACCTGCTCGGCGTGCTCGCCGGTGCCGCGATCGCGCTCGGCCAAGGCCAGCGCCAGCGCGCCGATCGCGCCACGGGAAGGTTCAGTGGCCGGCAGACGGCCCGGTGCGCCCACACGTCCGCCACCGGCGAGTCGCGCGCGCTCTAGGATCGCGGCCGCGTCGGCCATCAAGCCGTCCAGCTGGCCGGTGCCGCCGTCGACGGCGATGCCGGCCGACACGGTGACGGGGCCGGACTGCTCGAGGATCGAGACGAGGCGCTCGGCGACGCCGCGGGCGCCGGAAAGGTTGGCGCCGGGCATGACCACGGCCAGCTCGTCGGCGCCGGTGCGGCCGACGACGTCACCGCCGCGGACCAGCTCGCGCAGGCGGGCGGCGACGGCCGCGAGGGCCTCGTCGCCGGCGGCCGAGCCGCGGCGCCCGTTGAGCGCACGGAAGCCGTCGATGTCGACGAGCACGAGGGCAGCCGACTCGCCGCGGCGTTGCGAGCCCCGCAACGCGGCGGCGGCGGCCTCCCGGAAGGCATCCAGCGTCAGGACGCCAGCACGACGGTCCTTGCGCAGGTAGTCGTTGCGCTCGGCTTCCAACGCGGCGACCCGTGCATGCGTGGTACGCAGCTCGTCGCGGAGGCGGCGGGACTCGGAGAAGGGCCGCTTGGCCCAGTCGAGTCCGTCCTTCTTGAGATCGCGTGGTCCCGACACGTGGTTGGCATCGGCCTGCATGCGGCCAGGCTCGTGCGTGTTGTCGCGAGACTGGACGGATCGCGGACCGGGGTGTCCAGCGTCCAGGAGACAGAGGACATCCGGCACCGCCCGCAGAATGCAGTCCTCTGTGAACGTCCTCGGCATCGATCCCGGCCTCGCCAACACCGGCTACGGCGTGGTGGCCCGGCGCGGCATGCGCTTCGTCGCGCTGGATGGCGGCGTCGTGACGACCCGTGCCGGCGTCCCGCTGGAGCAGCGGCTGGCCACGATCTACGCGGAGGTCTGCACGCTGATCGAGCGCCACCAGCCCGAGGCGGTCGCGCTGGAGGACCTCTTCTTCGGCCAGAACGCCGGCAGCGCCTTCACCGTGGGCCAGGCGCGCGGCGTGGTGATGCTCGCCGCCGGCCAGCGCGGCGTGCCCTGCGCGTCCTACACGCCTCAGCAGGTCAAGCAGGCCGTCTGCGGCACCGGGCGCGCAGCCAAGGAGCAGGTGGCGCGCATGGTCTGCACGCTGCTCGGCCTGCCCGACGACCCGCTGCCCGATCACGCGACCGACGCGCTGGCCGTCGGCGTCTGCCACGCCAACCACGCGCCGCTGGCGGCAGTCATGGCGACTGTCCGATGATCGCGCTCGTCGCCGGCGAGGTCTTCGTCCGCCGCCACGACCATGTCGTCATCGAGACGGCTTCAGGCGTCGGCTATCGCCTCGCGGTCTCGGCCGAGACCTTGCGCCAGGTGCCCGCCGCCGGCGAGTCGGTCTCGCTGCTGACCCATCTGGTCGTCCGTGAAGACGCGCTGGCGCTCTTCGGCTTTGCCACCGAGGAGGAACGCGACCTGTTCTTGTTGTTGATCGGCGTGCAGTCGGTCGGTCCCAAGATGGCCCAGGCCGTGCTCTCGGGCGGCTCGCCGCGCGAGCTGATCGCCGCGCTTGCCGCCGGCGACGTCAAGCGGCTCACCGCCGTCCCGGGGATCGGCAAGCGCACAGCCGAGCGGATCATCGTCGAACTGCGCGAGAAGGTCGGGACCGTCGAGGACGTGCCGGCCGGCGACATCACCGTCCGCCGCGGCGACGACCCGCGCAGCCTGGCGCGTGAAGGTCTTGTTGAGCTTGGCTTCACGATCGAGGAAGCCGACCGGCTGCTGGCCTCGACCTCGGGCGACACCCCTGAGGACCTGCTGCAGCAGGCGCTACGGGCGGCGCGCGCATGACCGGCCTGCGGATTCAGACGCCCGACGAGGCCTTCGAGGAGGACCTCGACCGCTCGCTGCGGCCGCGCACGCTGCAGGACTTCATCGGTCAGGACGGCCTCAAGGACCAGCTGTCGGTCTCGCTGGAGGCCGCACGGCTGCGCGGCGAGGCGCTAGACCACGTCCTGCTCGCTGGGCCGCCCGGCCTGGGCAAGACGTCGCTGGCGCAGATCCTCGCCGCCGAGCTCGAGGTCCCGTTCGTCCAGACCGCCGGACCGGCCCTGGAGCGCAAGGCCGACATTGCGTCCTTCCTCGGGGCGCTGGAGCCGCGCTCGATCTTCTTCGTGGATGAGATCCACCGGCTGAGCCGCGCGCTGGAGGAGACCTTCTATCCGGCGATGGAGGACCGCAAGCTGCCAATCACCGTCGGCCAGGGAGCGGGCGCGCGCGTCATGGACGTGCCGCTGCCGCCGTTCACGCTCGTCGGCGCGACGACGCGGGCGGGGCTGCTGACGACCCCGCTGCGCGACCGCTTCGGGATCCAGCATCGGCTGGAGCCCTACGCCGGCCCGGAGCTGGCGGCAATCATCCACCGGTCGGCGCACATCCTCGGCTGCGCGATCGATGAGGGCGGCGCCGCCGCGCTGGCCCGTCGCTCGCGCGGGACGCCGCGCGTCGCCAACCGGCTGCTCAAGCGCGTGCGCGACTACGCCGACGTCCGCGGCTCCGGCGTCGTCGACGTCCACGCGGCCAACGCCGCGCTCGACCTCCTGGAGATCGACGATCTCGGGCTCGACCGCCTCGACCGCGAGATCCTCGGCGCGATCTGCACCAAGTTCGACGGCGGCCCCGTCGGCCTCTCGACGCTGGCGGTCACCGTCGGCGAGGAGCAGGACACGATCGAGGACGTCTACGAGCCCTACCTCCTGCAGTGCGGCTTCCTCAAGCGCACGCCACGCGGCCGCGTCGCCACCTCACGTGCCTACGCGCACCTCGGCCTGGAACCCCCGGCCGACCGCGAGCCCGGCCTCTTCTAGCCGCAAGGGCGCTGGCCCAAGGCCAGCGAGCGGGCCCCACCCTTGCGCGTGATGTCCAGGCCGCTCGGGCTGCCGTCGAGGCGCACCGGGTTGCCGTTGACGGTGACGCGCGTCGAGGCGAGGCCGATGTTCATGCGCACGCGCTTGGCCCGGAAGACCTTCTTGCCGGTCAGCGTGCCGCTGAACATCGTCGTGCCGTGGCCGTTGTCGACGCAGAGGAAGGTGGGGCGGATGCTGGAGTCGACGCGGACCGTGACCCCCTTGCCTGCCGCCGCGGCGGCAGCCGCCTGGTGCTTCCTGGCCGCGGCCGCCCGCTCGCGCTTGATCCGCGCCGCGCGCTTGCGCCGGCGCTCAGCTGCTGCGGCCTCGGTGTCGGCGGCGGGCGTGGTGGCCGTCGTCTCGGTCGGCGTCGTCTCCGTGGCGGTCGTCTCCGTCGCCGTGGTGTCGGTCGCCGTGGTCTCGGTCGCGGTCGTCTCCGTGGCGGTCGTCGGGTCCGTCGCCGTCGTCTCTGTTGTGCTCGACGCCGGCGCGGTGCTCGTCTGCACCGGGAAGGTCGACGTCTCCGACGGCAGCTTGTCGGCCACGCGATCGTCGTCACCGCCGGTGTTCAACAGCGTCGCGCCTGCCGCGGCGGCGGCCAGGATCACGGCAACCGCCAGCAGCCCGGCGAGCGCCCGGCCGCGCGATCCGATCGAGCCAGCCCCAGGCGGGAGCAGCAGCAGTCGCTGCCCGGGCTCGGCGGTCAGGACGTCCGGCCGCACGCCCATGCCGGCGACGCGCAGGGCGGCGGCGACGCGCCGGCGGGCCTCGGGCGTGGGCGCCGGCTCACCGAACGCGGCAAGCAGCTGATCGAGCGTCGGCGCCCGATCGGCGCCGCGTCCGCGCGCGGCGGCATTGGCGATCTCCGTTGCGATCGCCGCGTCGCCGAGCGGCACCTCTGGGTCTGAGGGGTGCTGTCCCGAGCTCTCCATTGGCCCGGGGGTCTACCAGAGGACCCGGCGCGAGGCTGCAACGTGGCCAGCGTGTTGTGTGGAGATGAAGGCTGCAACCACTCGGTCACGAACTGTGTTCACCGTGCGGATACCCTGCTGACCGAAACGATGGCCCATCTCTTCATCTGCCCCAACTGCGGAAACCGCACGACCGAGACCGAGCGCAACGCCGGCTTCCGTCGTCAAGCGCGCGGCTGCGCGAAATGCGGCTTCGGCTTCCTCTTCGAGCTGCTCGACGACTACTACCCCGCGCCGGACGCCGCGTTCTTCGCCTGCGACCAGCACGGCAACGTGATCGCGTGCGGCCGCGGCTCGTTCGAGCTCACCGGCCTCGACGACGAGAAGGTGATCGGCCGCCCGGTGCGCGACGTGCTCGGGTTGCAGTTCGTCGACGACGACGATCCGGTCGGCACCGTCCTCGAGTGGGGCGTGCGCAAGCTCCGCCAGCCGGTGGAGGTCAATGCGGAGGGTGATCTGCCCGCTCAGGCGACCGCGGACCTGTTCCCCGCGTACGATGACGACGGAGGCATGCTGCTGATCCTGACGCCGGACAAGTGAGTCCGGCCGTCACATCTGTCCCAGCCCAGTACGCTGCCGTCCGCTCCGCATGACCGATCGCCGAAGAAATCTCATCGTCCTCGCCCTCGTCGGGCTCCTGTTAATCCTGTCGCTGGCAGTGATTATCCCTGGATCGCCGCTGTCGAAGAAGACGCGCGAAGGCCTTGATCTCAAGGGCGGAACGTCGCTCGTCTA
Source organism: uncultured Conexibacteraceae bacterium (assembly GCA_963836485.1). GTDB lineage: Bacteria > Actinomycetota > Thermoleophilia > Solirubrobacterales > Solirubrobacteraceae > Baekduia. The sequence continues at coordinate 141,974 of CAWIJS010000019.1, forward strand.
CCAGGCCAAGCCGACGAAATTCAGCAAGGTCACGTCGGATTCCCTCCAGCGCACGATGGACATCATGCGCGAGCGCGTCGACAGCCTCGGCGTCGCGGAGCCCGAAATTCAGCGTTCTGGCAATGACCAGATCGACGTGTCCCTGCCAGATGTCAGCAACGCGGATCAGGCCCAGCAGCAGGTGGGCACGACGGCCGTTCTGGCGTTCTATGACTGGGAGACCTCGGTCCTCGGTCCTGACGGCAAGCCGGACCCCACCAACACGGCCGTCACGGGCGGTTCGTCGGCCGGGCAGCCCGGCGCCGGCACGCAGACCTATTACGAGGCGGTCACGCGGGCGTCGAAGTTCAAGCCGACCAACGAGCCCGACGACACGACGTCCGGTCTCTTCTATGGGGTCGACAGCAAGGCCAAGACGGTGCTCTGCGGCCCGCAAGGCACCGAGGCCGATGCCCGCGACGCCTGCAAGAACTCGGGCAAGCGACCGACATCGATCGTCGAGGTCCCGCAGGGCTACCTCATCGTCCAGTCCGAGGCCGACAGCGGCAACAAGGCCGCGCAGGCCGCTGCCTCTGATGCCTATTACATCCTCAAGGATGATCCGGCGCTGCTCGGGCGCGACATTAAGGACCCGCAGCAGAACACCGACAGCGGCGCCGGCGGCTCGGGCCAGCCCGACGTCACGTTCAACTTCACCGACAGCGGCCGCAAGAAGTGGCAGAAGACGACGCGCGCGATCGCCCAGCGCGGCCAGGCCGCGATGCTGCCTGGCGTGTCGCCGAGTTCGGTCGCCAACCACTTCGCGATTGTCCTCGACAACAAGCTGATCTCGGCTCCGTACATCGATCCGCAGCAGAACCCGGACGGCATCGACGGCTCCAACGGCTCGCAGATCTCGGGCAGCTTCACGATCAAGTCAGCCCAGCGCCTGGCCAACCTGATCAAGACGGGCGCCCTGCCGATCAAGCTCGAGCTGATCTCCCAGTCGCAGGTCTCCGCGACGCTCGGCCAGCAGGCGCTGCACCAGGGCCTCATCGCCGGCCTCGTTGGCTTCGCGATCGTCGCGCTCTTCCTGCTGACCTTCTACCGCGTGCTTGGCGTCATCGCCGTCATCGCGCTGTTCGTCTACGCGATCTACCTGTTCGCGCTGATCAAGCTGATCCCGATCACGATGACGTTGCCCGGCATCGCGGGGTTGATCCTCACGATCGGCGTGGCGGCAGACGCGAACATCGTCATCTTCGAGCGCGTCAAAGAGGAGATCCGCGGGGGCAGATCCGTGGCCGCGGGCATCGCCCAGGGCTACAAGAAGGGCATCGCGGCGATCATCGACGCCAACGTCGTCACGTTCATGGTGGCCTTCATCCTCTTCATCCTGGCCACGGCCGGGGTCAAGGGCTTTGCCTTCACCTTGGGCATTGGCACGCTGACCTCACTGTTCACCGCCGTCCTGGCCACGCAGGCGGTGCTCGGCACGATGCAGCGCTCGCCGATCATCACCCACCCCAACGCCCTGGGCGCCGGCGAGCGCAAGCGCCGCTGGACCCAGGACTTCATGGGGGCGTCGAAGTGGTTCTTCTCGGTGTCGGGCATCATCCTGCTCATCGGGGCGCTGGCCATCGGCGGCAAGGGCCTGAACTTCGGCATCGACTTCGAGTCGGGCACGCGCGCCAAGGTCGCGTTCGTCTCCGGCAAGCCGTCGGAGACGCAGATCTCCGACGCGCTACAGGCAGCCGGCTTCAAGAACCCTGAGATCCAGAAGGTCCAGGGCGACAAGGAGCTCGGCGGCAACGGGCTGCAGATCTCGCTCGGCGAGACGGGCCAGAAAGCCGCCGGCGTCCAGCAGGTCCTGGAGAAGAAGTTCGGGCAGACCAAGGCCTATCAGCAGGACTCGATCGGCCCGACGTTCGGCAAGACGGTGGCGAACTCGGCGATCGTCGCGATCATCGCGTCGCTGATCGTCATCAGCGCCTACATCGCGCTGCGTTTCGAGTGGAAGTTCGCCGTCCCGGTCTTGATCGCGTTGATGCACGACCTGCTGATCACGGCGGGCGTCTACTCGCTCACGGGCCGGGAGGTGACGACGTCGACGGTCGCGGCACTGCTGACGATCTTGGGCTACTCCCTCTACGACACGATCATCGTGTTCGACCGGATCCGCGAGAACGTGCCGCGCATGCCGCGCGCGGCGTTCACGCAGATCGTCAACCGCTCGATGAGCGAGGTGCTGACGCGCTCGCTGGCGACCTCGTTCTGCACGCTGCTGCCGATCCTCGCCTTGCTGTTCTTCGGCGGCGACACGCTCAAGGACTTCGCCTTCGCGCTGCTGATCGGCGTCATCTCGGGTGCGTACTCGTCGATCTTCATCGCCTCGCCGGTGCTGTCGCACTGGAAGGAGCGCGAGGAGGTCTACCGCCGTCGCCGGATCCGGATCGTCGAGGACACCGGTGCGCCGGTGCCCGCGTATGCGACCGACGCGCACGCCATCACGGTCGACCCCAAGGGTCCGCAGCGGCCGGGGCGTCGGATCACCGCGCCGGAGGATCCGGAGCGTGGCGTCTCGCAGAGCGAGTTCCAGCAGTTGGTCGCCGACATCTCGCACGAGACGGCGCCGGGGCCGGTCGCGTCAAAGACGCAGACGCGCCCGAAGCCGAAGCCGGCGGAGCCGTCTGAAGAGGAGCTGGCGGCCGACGCGCTGCCCGAGGACCTCGTGCTCAAGGACAACAAGCGCGACAAGCCCAAGCGGGCGCGCAACAAGCGTCACGGGAGGCCGCGCTGATGGCCATGTTCGCCTGGCTCATGATGGGCATCGCCCTGTGGCACTTCGCCATCTTCATCCCGGACCGCTTCTGGGGCGGGATCGTCGGGGCCTTCCTCGGGGCGCTCTTCGGCGCGGCGATCTTCGGCTTGCTGGTCAATGGCTTCACGATCCCCGGCCAGAACGACACGCACCTGCTGCAGGCCGTCGAGGCCGCGCCGGGCGCGATCCTGGGGATGGTCTTCGTGTACTTCGAAGGCGTACGCCGCGGCATCCCCGCGCTGGACTTGTAGTCCACTCGCGCGCAGCGAAAGCCGCTAGGTGCGGCATGAACGCCGTCGTGGTGTCCGATCGCGCTGACATCTTGCGGTTCGATGCTCCCGCCGCGACTCGATGTCCCGCCGTGCGACAGCGCCGCGGCGCTGTCGCTGGCGCGTGATCTGGGCATGTCGTTCCCGGTTGCGCAAGTGCTCGTCCGGCGTGGGATCACCGATCTCGACGCGGCGCGGGCGTGGTTGGCCGCCGAGGACGAGCATCCTGCCTCGGCGTTCCGGGGGATCGACGAGGCGATCGCGGTGCTGCTGCGCCACGCGCGCGCCGGGACGCGCATCACCGTGCACGGCGACTACGACGTCGACGGCGTCACGTCGACCGCGATCCTCGTGCGCGCGCTGCGCGCCGTCGGCGCCGAGGTCGACTGGTACCTGCCCAGCCGCAGCGAGGACGGCTACGGGCTATCGGCCGCGACGGTCGAGAAGCTCGCCGCGCGCGGCACGAAGTTGCTGGTCACGACCGACTGCGGGATCACGGCCGTCGATGAGGTCGCGCTGGCCGTCTCGCTCGGCCTCGACGTCGTGGTCACCGACCACCACAGCCCGCGGGCCGACGGGGCGCTGCCCGACGCGCCAATCGTCCATCCGGCGGTCTGCGGCTATCCGTGTCCGGACCTCTGCGCCGGCGGCGTCGCGCACAAAGTCGCCGGCGCCCTGCTGGAGGCAGCGGGTCACGACGCCGCGATCGCGCTGGCCGACCTCGACCTCGTCGCGCTGGCGACCGTCGCCGACTGCGTGCCGCTGCGCGGTGAGAACCGTCGCCTGGTGCGCCAGGGCCTGGCCGCGCTGGGGCGGACCGAGAAGGTCGGGCTGCGCGCGCTCATGCGCGTGGCAAGAGTCGATCCCACGAAGGTCGACGCCCGTGCGCTCGGCTTCGGGCTGGCCCCGCGGATCAACGCCGCCGGGCGCCTGCATCGCGCCGACGCGGCGCTCGAATTGCTGCTCACCCATGACGAGACGCGGGCGGGCGAGATCGCCGAAGAGCTCGACCGCGCGAACGCCGACCGACGCTTCGTGGAGCAGCGGATCGCGTTCGAGGCCGAAGCACAGGTCGCAGATCTCGGAGATCAGCCCGCGTACGTCCTCTGGGCCGACGGCTGGCATCCGGGCGTGATCGGGATCGTGGCCTCGCGGATCGCCGAGCGCCATCATCGCCCGGTCGTCCTGATCGCGCTACGCGAGGGCGAGGCCGAGGGCACCGCTTCCGGCCGCTCGATCCCGAGCTTCGACCTGCTCGGCGGCCTCAACGCCTGCGCGGCGCACCTGCTGCGCCACGGCGGCCATCGCGCCGCGGCCGGCGCGACGGTCGCGCGCAGTGAGCTGGAGGCCTTCCGCGCGGCCTTCACGGCACACGCTGCCGCCGTGCTGGCGCCGGAGGATCTCGTGCCGGTCGAGCGCGTCGACGCCGTCGTCTCCGGCGACGAGCTCGGGACCAAGCTCGCCGAGGAGCTCGGCCGCCTGGCGCCGTTCGGCATCGGCAACCCGGCCGTCTCGCTGCTGGTTCCGGCCGCCCGGCTGATCGACCCGCATCCGATGAGCGAGGGCAAGCACGTGCGCTTCACCGTGCAGGCCGGCGGGATCCGCGCGCGCGCCGTCGCGTTTAACGTCGGCGCGCTGCCCGACGGTGCGGCCGAGGGCCGGCTGCACGCGACCTTCACGCTCGAGCTCAACGAGTGGCAGGGCGCGGTCGAGCCGCGGCTGCTGCTGCGCAAGCTGCTGCCCGCGGTATCCGAGGCACCGACGTTGATCGGCGAGGCGATGCCCGGGACTGCCGCCTGGCACGAGGCGGTGTTGGCGGCCGCCACCAGCGCGGCGGTCGGCGTGCCGGTGCTGGCCGGTGGCGTGGCCGAGTTGCACGGCGGCCGCGCGGGCGGGGGCGGGGGCGGAGGAGCCGCACGCCCCGTGTCCCACGACGGCCCGACGATCGACGGCTTGGCCGCGCGACTCAGCGCCCGCGGTGGCTCGAGCCCCGAGCGTGGCCGCGGCGTCCGCGACCGCCGCGGCGCCGGGCTGGCCGGGACGATCGGCGCGCTGGTCTTCACCGGCGAGTCGGTACTGGTCGTCTGCGCCGACGCGCCCGCGCGCGTCCGCCAGCTCACCGGGCGCCTCGGCGGCCACGCGATCTGCAGCTGGGACGCGCTGGAGCGCGATCCCGCGCTCGCCGACGCCTACCACCACCTCGTGGCGCTCGATCCGCCCCTGCATCCCGACCAAGCGGCGCTCCTGCTGGCCGGCGATCCGTCCCAGATGGCCCATCTGGCGTGGGGTGAGCCTGAGCTACGCTATTGCAGGGATGTCCTGGACCGAGACCTCGCGCTGCGACCCAGCCTCGTCGGCACCTACCGTGCGCTGCGCGGCGGCGTCGGGCTGGACGGCGCACTCGGCGATTGGGGCGAGGTTCCGGCCGGCCGCTTGCTCGCCGTCCTGCTCGAGCTCGGCCTGGTCGAGATCGACGACGGCGGCGCCGTCAGCGTCCCACCGGCTCAGCACACGGAATTGGAGCGCTCGCCGGCCTTCCTGGCCGCCGCCGCGCGCCACGCGGAGGGGGCGGCATGGCTGACCAGCGCGAGCGCGACGCCTCAGGCAGCCTGACCGACGCCGCTGCGGCTGCCGCGGCCGCTGAGGCCGACCGGATCCCGGTCGACCTCGTCGCCCATCCCGAGCAGCACACCGCGGTGCAGCGCGCCGACCTCAACGAGTCCGAGCGCCGCCTGCTCTCCGACCTCTTCGCGATCGTCGAGGAACACGCCGACGAGGCCGCGCTGCCGATCGACCGCGCGCGGGTCGAGGAGGCGTTCGTCTTCGCCTGCGAGCACCACGCCGACCAGCGGCGCAAGTCCGGCGAGCACTTCATCGTCCATCCGACGGCCGTCGCGAAGATCTGCGCGGGCATGCGCCTGGACACCGAGACGCTCGTCGCGGCGCTGCTGCACGACACCGTCGAGGACACCTCGGCCTCGCTGGAGGAGGTCAAGGAGCTCTTCGGCGAGGAGGTGATGACGCTCGTCGACGGCGTCACCAAGCTCACCGGCATCACCTTCACCTCGCGCGACGAGGCCCAGGCCGAGAACTACCGCAAGATGATGGTCGCGATGGCCTCCGACATCCGGGTCATCCTGATCAAGCTCGCCGATCGCCTGCACAACATGCGCACGATCGACGCGATGCCCAAGCAGAAGCAGATCGAGAAGGCCAAGGAGACGCTGGAGATCTACGCGCCGATCGCGCATCGGCTGGGCATCCACGCAATCAAGTGGGAGCTGGAGGATCTCGCCTTCGCCGCGCTGCACCCGCGCAAGTACCAGGAGATCAAGGGCCTGGTCAACCAGCAGCGCGAGGAGCGCGAGGACTACGTCAACGCCGCCGGCGACGAGCTGTCGCGCGAGCTGGAGGCGCTCGGGATCGCCGCGCGCATCTCCGGGCGCGCCAAGCACTTCTACTCCATCTACTCCAAGATGACCAAGAAGGGCCGCGAGTTCAACGAGATCTACGACCTGACCGCCATGCGCGTCGTCGTCGACTCGGTCAAGGACTGCTACGGCACCGTCGGCGTCATCCACTCGCTGTGGAAGCCGCTGCCCGGCCGCTTCAAGGACTTCGTCGCGATGCCGAAGTTCAACATGTACCAGTCGCTGCACACGACGGTCATCGGGCCGGAAGGGTTGCCGCTGGAGATCCAGATCCGCACGCGCGACATGCACGACATGGCCGAGTTCGGCGTGGCCGCGCACTGGATGTACAAGCAGGATCCGACAAAGAAGGGCAGCGCCGGACCTGAGGGGGAGGACAAGCTCAAGTGGCTCCGGTCGATGCTCGACTGGCAGCAGGAGCTCCACGATCCCAAGGAGTTCATGGAGAGCCTGCGCGTCGACCTGTTCGACGAGGAGGTCTTCGTCTTCACGCCCAAGGGCGAGGTCAAGTCGCTCGCGCAGGGGGCGACGCCGCTGGACTTCGCCTACGAGGTCCACACCGAGGTCGGCCACCGCTGCGTCGGCGCGAAGGTCAACGGCAAGATCGTCCCGCTCAACTACTCGTTGAACTCCGGCGACATCGTCGAGATTCTCACCTCCAAGCGCGACCGCGGTCCGTCGCGCGACTGGCTGGCGCTCGTCAAGACGACGCGCGCCCGCAACAAGATCAAGCAGTTCTTCAAGGCCGAGTCGCGCGAGGACACCGAGCACACCGGTCGCGAGCTGCTCCAAGAGCACCTCAAGAAGCAGGGGCTGCCGCCGCAGAAGATCGTCAGCTCACCGCTGCTGGCCGAGATCATCCGCGAGATGGGCTTCCGCCGGGCCGAGGAGTTCTACATGGCCTTGGGCGGGGCGAAGATCTCGCCGAAGGTCGTCGTCAACAAGGTCATGCAGCGCCTCAAGCAGGGCGATGCTGCCGAGGACGAGACCGACCCCGCCGAGTCGTTGGTCAACACCCGCCGCGCGCGCCGCCAGCCGACGGGCAAGGCCGGCAGCTATGGCATCCGCGTCGATGGGGTGGAGGACGTCCTCGTCCGCCTGGCCAAGTGCTGTCGCCCCGTGCCGGGCGACCCGATCGTCGGCTACGTCTCGCTTGGCCGCGGCATCACGATCCACCGCGACGACTGCCCCAACACCGTCGCGCTGCGCAAGGACCCCGAGCGGTTCGTCCGCGTCCACTGGGAGGGCGACCACCAGAGCTCTTTCCGCGTCGAGCTCCAGGTCGACGCCTGGGACCGCCACCGGTTGTTGGAGGACTTGTCACGGACCTTCGCCGAGGCGGGCCTCAACATCGTCGAAGCCCGCTGCATCGTCAGCTCTCCGATGGTCCAGAACCGCTTCGTCGTCGAGGTCCCTGACACCCAAGGCCTCAAGCAGGCCGTCCAGCGGCTGCGCAACATCGAAGGCGTCTTCGACGCCTACCGCATCACCCCGGGCGCCAACTAGGCGAGTCGGGACCGCAGCGCCTCGTCGAGATACTCCTGCTCCTCGGCGAGCGTGCGCGACGGGTCGCGCAGGTGGGCGAGCATGACTTCAGCGGCGGTCGGGACCTCATCGTCGGCCGGCCAGGTCGCGGGGTCCCACAGGTGCGAGCGGACGAACGCCTTCGGGCAGTGCGCGTAGACCTCGTCGGTGCGCACGACGATCGCGGTGCGCGGCGGCTTGCCGACGGCGCCGGCAGCCTCCAGGATCTCCGGTGCTGCCGACACGCAGGCGCGGCCGTTGATCCGCAGCGTCTGGTTGCGGCCGGGGATCAGGAAGAGCAGGCCGACGTGGCCGGTCGCGATGACGTTGGTCAGCGTGTCGAGGCGGCGGTTTCCCGTCGCGTCCGGGATCGCCAGATGATGCTCATTGAGGACCGCGACGAAGCCGGGCGGCCCGCCGCGCGGCGTCGCGTCGGCACGGCCCTCGGCGTCCTGGCTGGCCACGACGACCAACGGCGAAGCGGCGATCAGGCGCTGCGCTGCGTCGTCCAGCATCCCGATGTCCTTCGCCCAGGCCCGCTCGGCCGCCGGCTCGTAGAGCTCGGCGAGCTGGTCGGCGGAGCTCAGCGCCGTGGCGAACGGGTCCATGGTCCCTTCAGGAAACCACGTACAGCGGCGCTTCGTCCACCGCGTAGGCGGCCTCGGTCACGTCGCCGATGTAGTCGCCATCGACGTGCAGCGGCACCGGGCGGCCGTCGACAGAGCGCACCACGACCTCGTCGACGCCGGCAAAGCCGTCGACCTGGCGGTGGCGCTCCAGCTGGGCGCGCGCGGCGAAGAGGCGGTAGAGGATCCCCGGCATGACGGTCGGGCGGGTGCTGCGCAGCACGATCCCGGCCAGCGTCGGGTCGGCCAGCGTCGCACCGCGCGCCGCGTGGATCGGGATCCGCCGGAAGTAGGTGTAGGGGTCGCCCTTCTGGACGAGCACGGTCACGCCGGGCAGCGGCGCGCCGCCGTCGGTGACGGTCTCCAACTGTGGCGGGCGGGCGACGTACTTGCCCAGGAACTCACCGAAGCCGCAGTAGGCGAAGTAGTAGGGGCCGAAGCGCGCCTTGAGGTGGGGGTGGGCGTCGACGCGCGCGACCACCGAGGCGTCGAGGCCGAGGCCGCTGGAGAAGAGGAAGCGCCGCTCGTTGACGCGCGCCATGCGCACCTCGCGCGGCTGCCAGTCGTCGGCGATGCGCAGCAGGTGCTCGGTGGCGTCCACGATGTCGTTCGGGATCCCGAGCATGCGGGCGTAGACGTTGGTCGAGCCGCCGGGCAAGCAGGTCAGCGGCGTCTTGGACCCGCGCAGGCCGTTGGCGGCCTCGTTGACGGTGCCGTCGCCGCCGAAAGCGACGACGACGTCATAGCCCTCGCCGGCCGCCTCACGCGTCAGCTCGGTCGCGTGGTCGCGCGCCTTGGTGTCGACCGCATCGACCTCGTAGCGACCCTGCAGGGCGTAGACGACGAGGTTGCGCAGACGGTCAGAAACCGTTGTCGCATAAGGGTTGACGATGACCAGCATGCGCTTGCGCTCGGTGGCAGCGTTCAGCGCGAACTGGTCGCCGAGGGCTTCGAGCGACGACAGTGAGGCGGCGGGCACGCTGCTGGGTACACCGAAACGGCCTCGGGGTCACACGAGTCGGCGGTGCGGTCACCCGCACCTTCCAGATGCAGGCGACCACGACTGTTATGGACCCTCGCCGACGCGAGACTGCCCGCAGTGACCTCCCCGCGGATCTCCCACCGAGAGCTCGTTGCACTCCTCCTCGTGACGGGTTCCATCCTCGTGGCCGCGGGGCACGCTGACGCCGCCGTCCAGACGACAACGCCGCAGACCAGCGGCGAGGCAGGCATCAGCATCCAGTCCGTGCCCTAGGGCCGGTCGCGCTCGCTCCTCCGGTTCACCGGAGAGGGCGAGCGCGGCTGGCGCGCGCGGCGCTACGCCGTGGCACGCCAGCCGCTGATCCGCTCGACGTCGAGCGCCACGACGGGACCCTCCGGCCGCTGCTCGCGGTACTGCGGGTAACGCTCGGCCAGCAGATCCAGCGCATGCGCCGCCTGCGGCCCGTCGTCGAGGATCCGCGCACGGCCGTCGGCCCGGACCCACCACAGCGCGTCCCAGCGAGCGTCGTCGTAGTGGTCGGCCAGCAACGCGACACGCGGCTCGGCCGCGATGTGCTCCAGCCGCGCGAGCGCCCGCGTCGTCTTCGGCTTGTGGTCGACCGCGTGGTAGATGACGCCACCGATCGCTGCGAAGCAGACCGGGACCAGCGACGGCCGTCCGTCCGGCGCGACTGTCGCGAACCGCGCCACGCGGGCGGTGCCCAACAACTCCCAACAGCGCGCCGAATCCATTTCTCGAGAACGTATTAGGCCGATTCTGCGGCCCGAACGGTCGTGGCTGACGTCGCCGGTGTCGCGCCGGCGGGCGGCCGCCCGTCAAGCACGCTGGCGACCGTCAGGCGCGAGCGGGCGGCCCGCAGAATCGGCCTAGAGCCAGCCGCGCCGGCGGAACCACAGGATCATGCCGACCAACACCGACAACATGACCCCGATCGTGATCCAGAAGGCGTGGATCGACCCTTCGCCCGGGACCCCGACGTTCATGCCGAGCACCGAGGCGATCAGCGTCAGCGGGAGCATGATCACGCTGAACGCCGTCAGCACCCGGATCGAGTCGTTCAGGCGGTGGGAGAGCACCGACTCGTTGGTGTTCTCCAGCCCCTCGATCACTTCCTTGAAGTTCTCGAGCATGTCCCACACCCGCTCCGACGCGTCGTTGATGTCGTCGAAGTAGATGTCGAGCTCGCCCGTCACGTAGCGCTTGGTGCGCTCGAGGTCCTTCAGCGCCACGCGCTGCGGCCGGACGATCTTGCGGAAGTTGATGATTTCCTGCTTGGCGTTGGAGAGGTCGCGCACGATCTCGCGGTTGGCCTCCTCGTCGAAGATCGCCTGCTCTAGGCGCTCCAACTTCAACCCCATCTTGCGCAGCATCGGGAACGACGCGTCCACGCAGGCGTCGACCACCTTGTACAACAAGTAGCCCGCGCCCTTAGAGAACATGTCCTCGCGGATGTCCTCGTTGGTGCGGCAGCGGTCAAAGAGGTACTGCAGCGGCTGCAGGTTCTCGTTCGGCAGCGTGATCAGGAAGTCGGGGCCGACGAAGATGTCGACCTCGGCGCCGTTGAGCCGGTTGACGCGCTTGTCGAAGACCGGGAAGTGCAGGACGACGAAGAGGTAGCCGTCGTACTCGTCGACTTTCGGGCGCTGGTTACGCGAGAAGACGTCCTCGTAGTCCAGCGGATGGAAGTCGAAGTGCTCCTCGAGCCACGCGCGGTCGATCTGGCGGGGGCGCTCGATGTTGATCCAGCGCAGCCCCTCGGCCTCGACGACCTCGACGTTCGGGGTATCAGGCTCGGCGACGCGTGCGATGCCGTCCGTGCGGGAGCGGGCAGCGCGACGCAGAGGCGGGCGGGGCAGCCTCGGCATTACGACTGAAGGGCTCGTCGACGGACGGGATCACGACGCCAGGGAGTCTACCGTTCGCCCGACGAAACCACGCTGCCGACATGTCGTTTTGCAGCATCAAGGTCGCTTGCTATCGTTCCGATCACATAGCTGTACACGTCCAGAGGGGTGGAGGGACTGGCCCGATGAAACCCCGGCAACCCCCGCTTAGGCGGGAAGGTGCCAATTCCTGGAGACGTGTGGCGTAGGAAGCCACTTTCTCGTCACACACCGAATCCATCGGCGAAGACGAGGAGTTCCACCACATGGCTGTTACGAACCTGGCTTGTCGCGAGTGCGGCACCGAGTACGAACTCACGGCGCAGTACGTCTGCACCAAGTGCTTCGGGCCGCTCGAGGTCAAGTACGACCACAGCGCGCTCGCGGGCGACGTCGCCTCGCTGCGCCGCCGGATCACCTCCGGCCCGCAGAACATCTGGCGCTACGTCGACTTCCTGCCGCTCGTCGACGGCCAGCCCGGCCCGAGCGCGAAGATCCTCTCGCGCGTCGGCCTGCCCGCCGGCTGCACGCCACTGGTCCGCGCCGACCGCCTCGCCGAGCGCCTGGGCCTTAAGGAGGTCTGGGTCAAGAACGACGCGCACAACCCCACGCACTCCTTCAAGGACCGCGTCGTCTCGGTCGCCGCCGCCCGTGCGCGGGAGCTCGGCTTCGACACGCTCGCCTGCGCCTCGACCGGCAACCTCGCCAACGCCGTGGCCGCCACGGCCGCCGCGCTAGGCATGCCCTCCTACGTCTTCATCCCGGCCGACCTCGAGGAGCAGAAGATCCTCGCGACCGGCGTCTACGGCACCAACCTGGTGAAGATCAACGGCAACTACGACGACGTCAACCGCCTCTGCACCGAGATCAGCGGCGAGCAGGAGAACTGGGCGTTCGTCAACGTCAACATGCGCCCCTACTACGCCGAGGGCTCCAAGACCCTGGCCTACGAGATCGCCGAGCAGCTCGGCTTCGCGACGCCGGACCGCGTCGTCGCGCCGATCGCCTCGGGCTCGCTCTTCACCAAGCTCGCCAAGGGCTTTGACGAGTGGCGGGAGCTGGGCCTCATCGAGGGCGACACGCCGACGATGAACGGCGCCCAGGCCACGGGCTGCTCGCCGGTAGCCACGGCGTTCGCCGCAGGCACCGACGTCTGCCGCCCGGTCAAGCCGGACACGATCGCCAAGTCCTTGGCCATCGGCAACCCGGCCGACGGCCCGTACGCGATCGAGCTGGCCAACCGCACCAACGGCGGCGTCGACAGCGTCACCGACGAGGAGATCAAGGCGGGCATCCGCCTGCTGGCCGAGACGACCGGCATCTTCACCGAGACGGCGGGCGGCGTCACCACCGCGACGCTGGCCAAGCTCGCCGATCGCGGCGACATCGACCCGGAGGAGCGTGTCGTGCTCGTCATCACCGGTGACGGCCTCAAGACGCTCGACGCGGTGCGCGACACCTTCGAGGCGCACACGATCGATCCGAAGTTCTCGGAGTTCGAGAACGTCGTTATGCGGTCCACCACCCACCCCGCCGCTCACGCCTGATGGGCGTCACGGTCAAGCTGCCGACGCAGCTGCGCGCCGCGGCGGGCGGTGCCTCCAAGGTCCCGCTCGAGGGCGAGACCGTCGGCGCCGTCCTCGAGGCGCTCTACGCCGAGCACCCCGAGCTGCGCGACAGCCTGTCGGACGGCGATGGCGGCCTGCGCCGCTTCGTCAACGTCTACGTCGACGGCGAGGACGTGCGCTTCGGCGACGGTCTCGCGACGCCGGTCAAGGACGGCGGCGAGGTGCAGATCCTTCCCGCAGTAGCCGGCGGCTAGCGCAGCCAGTCGGCCACGGCCTCCGGCGCTACGAGCGCCGCGAGGTGGCCGGTGGCGACGGTGTCCACGTGGTCCAGTCCCAGGCGTTCGCGGGCTAGGCGCTCGACGAGGTCGAGCGGGAAGAGGCGGTCGCGGCTGCCGGCCAGCACCGTGGTCGGCACGTCGGGCCACGCGTCCAGCGGCCAGCGCTCCTCGAAGAGCCGGTCTTCCTGGGCGGGTGCGGGTCGGGACAGCAGCGCGGTGCGGACGTCGGTCGACAGATCGTGCAGGAAGGTCGTCTCCAGTTCGAACGGTGCGTCTGGGTCGCGGCCCTCGCGCTCGGCGGCGGCTCGCGCTGAGGCCGCTTGACCGGCGGCCTCCCACCAGGTGTTGCCCGTGTCACCCGGTGCCGGGATCATCGGGCACAGCAGCGCGATCCGGGCCACGTCGACCCGTGAGCACAACAACGGCGCGGTGAAGGCGCCCATCGACTGGCCGACGATCACGACGTCGGTGCGATCGCCGATCGCTGCCGCAACCGTATCGGCGTAGCCATCCCAGCCCGCCTCGGGGTCGTCGACCGGCAGGTCCGGCGCGAGCGCCTCGTGGCCGCGCTCAGTCAGCAGCGGCACGAGCCGGCTCCAGTACCACTGATCAGAGCCGGCGCCGGGGATCAGCGCGAAGGTCGTCATGGTCGCTCAGACGTCGCCGGCTTGTCGAACTCATCGGCCGCCGATGAGTTCGGACCTCCGCGGGCGTCTCAACAGGGCAATGCGCGACGCGCGTGACAGAGCGACGACCCTCGTGGTCGTCGATGAGCAGGGTGCCGAGACGCTCGTCGCCCATCTCGACGCGAGCTGTCCCGACCTGGTGCTCGTCGATCTGCTCGCCCGCATGCACCTCGCCACGCGTCGCGGCGGCATGGGCCTGCGGATCCGCGACGCCTCGCCGGGCCTGGTCGAGCTGATCGAGCTGTGCGGCCTAACCTGCGTGCTCGCGCTCGAGGCGCGGCGGGAGCCCGAACTCGGCGAAGAGCTCGGGGTAGATGAAGTGGTGGAGCCCGCTGATCCGGCCGTTTGAGGTCTCGACCACGACGATCGCCCACGGCGAGTAGCCGTCGTCGTCGGGGTTGTAGATCGCGATCGCCGGGCCGCCGTTGGCCGAGGTCGCCAGCACGCGCGAGCCCTCGCACTTGGCGCCGGTGCCGGTCATGAACGCCACGATGTCCTTGGTGCCCTTGACCCAGAGCGGGAACGGCGGCATCGAGAACTCGGCGTCCTCGCGCAGCAGCGCGACGAGCGCGGTCATGTCATAGCGCTCGAACGCGTCGACGTAGCGGGCCAGGAGATCCTGCTGCTCCTCGTCGACGGCGGCCGGGCCGTCGGCGGCGTCGAGGTCGAGCTCGGACAGCGTCGCGCGAGCGCGCTGCAGCGCGCTGTTGACCGACGCGACCGAGGTGTCGAGCAGCTCGGCGACCTCGGTGGCCTGCCAGCGCAGCACCTCGCGCAGGATCAGGACCGCGCGCTGGCGTGCCGGAAGATGCTGGAGCGCCGCCACGAAGGCAAGCCGCAGTGTCTCGCGCCCCGCGGCGATCTCGGCCGGATCTCCCTCGGCCGGCGCGAGCCGCGCGTCGGCGATCGGCTGGACCCACGCGCCCTCGGTCAGCGGCGCGCCGAGCGCGGCATCCGCCGCCGAGGCCGGACCAAGGTCCATCGGCTGCGCTCGCCGCTGCGGCCCCTGGAGCATGTCGAAGCAGACGTTGCTCGCGATCCGGTAGAGCCACGACTTCAACGCGGCGCGCTCCTGGAGCCGATCGGCCGCCTTCCACGCGCGCACCATCGTCTCCTGGACCGCATCCTCGGCTTCCGAGCCGGAGCCGAGCATCCGGTAGCAATAGCCCGTCAACGCACGTCGGTGCGCCTCCAGCTCGCGCTCGATCTGGGTACCTGCGTCAGAACCGGTCAGCACGTCAGACATCGTAGGCGCGATCGCCCGCGCCGTCGACCGGACAGCAGGTTTGGAGAACGCGAAGGCGCGGCGCGGCCTACCGCTCGCCGACGCGCAGCGCCAGCGCGAGCTCGAAGCGCTCGTCCGGATCGTCGAGCGCGTCGCCGAACAAGCCGCGCAGCGCCTTGAGCCGGTAGCGGACGGTTTGCACGTGGAGGCCGAGGCGGTCGGCCATCGCCTGGGGTCGGCCCGGGTCGGCGAGCCAGGCGGCGAGGGTGGCGGTCAGGCGCTCGCGTGCGGCGGGCTCGAGCGTCGCGAGCGGCGCGAGGCGGCGGCCGGCGACCTCGCGGGCGAGATCCGGCGCGGCGCCGAGCAGCAGCGCGATCTCGTGGTCGTCGCAGCGCACGACCTCTAGCCCGTCGCGGTCGCCCAAAGCACCGGCAGTGACGTGGTCTAAGAGCGCGACGGCGCGGGCGGCGCTGCGTGCGGCGGCGGCGGCCGGCACGGACGGGCCGATCGCCATCGGCGCCTCGAGCATCAGTGCCGTCGCGGCACGCGCCAGCCAGCGCTCGGCCTCCTCACCGTCGGCGACCACCAGCGCGAGGCGGCCGTCGCCGACGGTGGCGGTCAGCACGCGGTCCGGCGGCGGACCGGCCGGCACGGCCAGCGGGTCGGCGGGGAGCGCGGCGACCCCGACGCGCACGTGGGCTGGGAGCCGCCAGCCGGCCGCGGCGGCGGCCGCATCGAGCACGTCTACGGCGACCGGCTGGTCGCTGAGCAGCAGTGAGACCAGGCGCTCGCGCAGCGCGCGGCCACGCCGCCGCGCCTCGGCCTCTTGGGCGGCAAAGCCGCCGGCGGCAGCGACCGACAGCTCGTCGACCAGCTCGAGCACCGCGCTGCCGAAGGCGAAGATCTCGGCCGCCGGCAGCGATGTCGCCTGGGGCAGCAGCGCGGTCGACCGCTCCCACATCGCCAGCCCGCCGAGTCGATAGAACGACAACAGCTCGGTTAGCGTCCGGCCAGCGGCCTGTTGCGCGCGGCCGTGGGCGACGAAGAGTGCGTCGTCGGCGACGTGGCGCTCGCCGGCCAGCCGCGCGAGGAAGCAGTCGACCGCCGCGCGAGCACCGAGGCGCAGGTTGCGTAGCGTCGCGGCATCCGGTGCGCCATCAGGTCCGGCGCCGGCGGCGAAGCGCTCGAGCACCGCGTCAGCCAGCGCGTCGACATGGGCGCTGAGGAGGTCGCGCAGGTCGACGGCGCCGACACGGAGCGGCTCGCCGGGCTGATGCGCGATGGCCATTGGAGGAAAGCTACAACGACGGCTCTCGCGCTACCGCCCACCGCGCAAAACACGAAACGGTGGATTTCCCGAAGGAGACGCCCGAGCTGCGGAGTAGTCTGCGCAACGCATGGTCCGCGTCCTGCACTGCGATGACTCGTCGGCCTTCCGGGCACTGATCCGCGCGGAGCTGGAGGACGACGCCGACATCGAGATCGTCGGCGAGGCGCCCGACGTGGACGCCGCCCTTCAGGTCGCCGGCGAGACGCGGCCCGACATCGTCCTGCTCGATCTCCTCGACGTCGATCGCGATGCGGTCGGCGAGCTGCAGCAGGTCGTCCCCGACATCCGCGTGGTCGTCCTCAGCGGCCATCCGCGCGCCTACGGTGAGGGCCGCCGCGGCGGTGCCGTCGCCTACGTCGAGAAGGACGCGCCGATCTCCGAGCTTCGCGAGACCGTGCTGCGCATCGCCGGCGGGTAACCCCTTCGGCGATGGCCCAGCGCCTGGACGAGTACGCCGCCAAGCGCGACTTCTCCGCGACGCCCGAGCCGGCGGGCGGCGACGACAGCAGCGCCGCCGACGGCCTGCCGCGTTTCGTGATCCAGGAGCACAGCGCGACGCGCCTGCACTGGGATCTGCGCCTCGAGCACGATGGCGCGCTGGCCTCCTGGGCGCTGCCCAACGGCCTGCCGTGGGCGGCGAAGGACAACCGCGTCGCCGCCCACACCGAGGACCATCCGCTCGAATACCTGGAGTTCCACGGCGAGATCCCAAAGGGCTCCTACGGCGCCGGGACGATGACGATCTGGGACCGCGGCACCTACGAGGTGCTCAAATGGGAGGAGGGCAAGAAGGTCGAGGTCGAGCTCCACGGCGAGCGCGTGACCGGCCGCTACGCGCTCTTCCCGATGGGGTCGGACGCCAAGGACTGGATGATCCACCGCATGGGCGAGCCGGCCGCCGATGGCTGGGTCCTCGGCCAGGAGGCGATGCCCGACCAGCTCGTGCCGATGATGGCCAAGGCCGGCCCGCTCCCGCCGGCGCGCGAGGATGCGGAGTGGGCGTACGAGATCAAGTGGGACGGCGTGCGCGCCGTCGTCTTCAGCCAGCCCGGCCGAATGCGCTTCGTGACCCGCAACGGCAACGACGTCACGCCGCGTTATCCGGAGTTGGGGCGGATGAACCGGGCGCTGAGCATGCACCGCGCGATCCTTGACGGCGAGGTGGTGGCCTTTGAAGAGAACGGCTCCCACCCACCCAAACCGTCGTTCGCAGCGTTGCAGGGCCGGATGCATCTCACGCGGGAGGCCCAGATCCGGCGCCTGGCCAAGGAGGCGCCGGTCAACTACATGGCCTTCGACCTGCTGTGGCTGGACGGCCGTTCGCTGATGGATCTTCCCTACGAGGAGCGCCGCGCCGCGCTGCGCGCGCTCCTGGCGGATGGTGAGCGCTGGCAGGTTCCCGACCACGTCGTCGGCGGTGGCACGCAGGTGCTGGCCGCCAGCCGCGAGCAGGGGCTGGAGGGGATCGTCGCCAAGCGGCTGGACTGCCCGTATGAGCCGGGTCGGCGCAGCGGCGCGTGGCGCAAGATCAAGAACACCAACCGCCAGGAGCTGGTGATCGGCGGGTGGCTGCCGGGTGAGGGCAAGCGTCAGGACCGGATCGGGGCGCTTCTGGTGGGGGTGCGCGAGGACGACGACGCGCCGTTCCGTTTCGCCGGTCGCGTCGGCACGGGCTTCACGGACGTCGAGCTCGACCGTCTCGGAGAGTTGTTGGGGCCCTTGGTGCGCGACACGTCGCCGTTCGATGCGGTTCCACGCGCCGTGAAGATCCCGCGCGAGGCGGTCTGGGTCGAGCCCGAGCTGGTCTGCGAGGTCGAGTTCATCGCGTGGACGCAGGAGGGTGTGCTGCGTGCGCCGTCATACAAGGGACTGCGCGACGACAAGCCCGCGGGGCTGGTCGTCCGCGAGCCCGTCGCTCCGAAATCGGCCCGCCCGCCCGCTCGCGGCGCCACGGCCGTGCGCGCCGAGATCGAAGGCCGCGAGCTGCGGCTCACCAACCTGGAGAAGGCGCTGTGGCCCTCGGGCCACACCAAGAACGACCTCATCCGCTACTACGTCGAGCTCGCGCCAGTTCTGCTCCCACACCTGCACGGGCGCCCGCTGACGCTCAAGCGCTACCCGCACGGATCTGAAGCCCAGTTCTTCTATGAGAAGCAGGCGCCGGCGCACCGACCCGACTGGGTTGCGACCACGCCGGTCAAGCTCGAACGCGGTAAGACCATCGACTACGTGGTGGCCGGCGACACGCCGACGCTCGCCTGGCTCGGCAACCTCGCCGATCTCGAGCTGCACACGCCGATGCACCGGGCAGACGCCGACGGCAAGCTCTCAGCGCCGACGATGGTCGCCTTCGACCTCGACCCCGGCGAGCCCGCCGGGCTGCTGGAGTGCTGCCGCGTCGCGACCGTCCTGCAGGGCATGTTCCAGCACTTGGGCCTGCGCGCGGTCGTCAAGACGTCGGGTGGCAAGGGTATGCAGGTCTACGTCCCGCTCAACACGCCGGGCGTGACCTACGAGCAAACCAAGGGCTTTGCCAAGGCGGTCGCCGAGCTGCTGGAGGCCGAGGCAGGCGACCTCGTCGTGGCTCGCCAGACCAAGGCGCTGCGCAAGGGCAAGGTCTTGGTCGACTGGAGCCAGAACGACATCAACAAGACCACCGTGTCGGTCTACTCGCCGCGGGCGCGCGAGCGGCCGATCGTCTCGACGCCGCTGGGGTGGGACGAGGTTGCCGCGGCGGTCGAGGTGGGGAGTGCCGAAGGGCTCGTCTTCGACCTCGACGCGGTGCTCGCGCGGGTTCGCGATCAGGGAGACCTCTTCGCCGACGCGCTCACGGTGGTGCAGGAGCTGCCGGCCGGCTGAGGGGCCGCGGCGGGTCTTGCGCGGTATGCGAACATGTGTTCGTGTCAGATGAAGGTTCCGCCTACGCCCGTTTCCAGCGCGCCCTGCGCTCGGGCAACCTCACGATCATCCGCGCCGCAGCCACCGAGCTGCCGACCGTCCGGCTCGACGACGCTCTCGAAGTCTGCGTCCTCCTCCGCGACCGTGAGCCAGAACGCTACGAGCGCGCCGCCGTCCGCTGGATCGGCCGCTTCTGCGTCGAGCGCCCCGACGCAACCCTCGACGACGTCGAGCAGGCACGAGCCGCCTT
Organism: uncultured Conexibacteraceae bacterium; assembly: GCA_963836485.1. Classification (GTDB taxonomy): domain Bacteria; phylum Actinomycetota; class Thermoleophilia; order Solirubrobacterales; family Solirubrobacteraceae; genus Baekduia. The sequence continues at coordinate 161,745 of CAWIJS010000019.1, forward strand.
CACCATGATGCGCCGCGATCCGTCCCGGGCGCTGGGGATGCTGCAGATGCTGTGCCGGACGTGAGCCGTGTGCGACGTGACGGCTTCACACCCTCCACGCTGCCGTCTACGCTGTCCGGTGTGAAGCCGCCGCGCCGCACATCGAAGCCCGACCCGATTCTCGACCGCCTCGAACGCGAGGGTCGTCTTCGCCCCGCGACGGCGGATTTGCGCGACGTGCTCGCGCGGCGTGGACCGCTGACGGGGCCGATCACCGACGCCGGCACACGTGCGCTGCAAGAGCAGCGCGGGGAACGTGGCTGAAGCCACCGACGGCGTTCTGTACGCCGACACGTCGGCACTGGTCAAACTCGTCGTCCGCGAGGCTGAGAGCGACGCACTGGAGACCGAGGTCTCCCGCTGGGACCGGATCGCCGCCAGCGACCTCGTCGCCATCGAGCTTCCGCGCGCAACCGCCCGCGCCCGTTCGGAGGGACGCGCCGACGTCGCCGACGGGCGAGTCGTCCTCGAACTCCTTGCCGCGCTCAGCATTGTCCCGACGACGGATGAGGTCCGGGCCCTCGCGGCCACCATGGAGCCCGTAGAGCTGCGAACGCTCGACGCGATCCATCTCTCGTGCGCACTTGCGCTCGGCGATGAGCTGGCAGGCGTCCTCACTTACGACCGCCGAATGGCCGACGCGGCGCGGTCGCGTGGTGTCGCTGTGATCGGGCCGCGCTGAAGATCACGGCGGCGGTGCGAGCGGCTGATGCTTAGGCGTCGGTGGAAGCCAGCGTCTTGGCGCTCGCTTCGGCAGCCGTGCGCGCGGCTGCGCGGGATGCGGCGGCAGCTTGGCCGAGGATGCGGCGCTCGTGGGGTGCTGCCTGGGGGATCAGGGATGCGGTTGCCTCGCTGAGGGCGAGGTGGGCCTGGGAGAGGCGCTCGAGCTCGGAGGCGAGGTGGGTGAGCGGGTCGTTGGCGGCGGCCATGCCCTGCTCACCATGGCACCGCGGCCACCGGTCCTCAAGGGCTTTGGACCTCAACATGATGGGCTTCTCGGTGTCCAGGTCCAGGTGGTGTTGACCCGGACCGCTACGATGCCCGTACTCGCGCGAGTAGCTCAGTGGATAGAGCGCCTCCCTCCGGAGGAGGAAGTCGGGGGTTCGAATCCCTCCTCGCGCGCTTTACGCACCGATCGCGTGGCCGCGTCGCCGGAGCTGGAGGCACACGCCGATCCCTTCCAGGGAGATCGCCAGCGACATCTTCGACTCGCCGGCGACGCGCTCCTGGAAGGTGAAGGGGATCTCCTCGATGCGCTTGCCGAGCAGGTGGGCGACCTGGGTCGTCTCGATCTGGAAGGCGTAGCCGGCGGCGAGCATCCCGTCGAGGCCGAGTTCCTCCAGGCAGCTCGCGCGCCAGAGCTTGAAGCCGCCGCTCAGATCATCGTAAGGAAGGCCGAGCAGCAGCCGGCTCATGGTGCAGCCGACGCGGCTGAGCGCGCGGCGTGAGCGGCTCCAGTTGGCCGTGCCACCGCCGGGCAAATAGCGGTTGCCGATGACGAGGTCGGCGTCGCGGCCGTCGAGCACGGCCAGCATCTCGGCGATCTTCTCGGGTGGGTGCGAGAGGTCGCAGTCCATCTGGCCGATGGCGCGGTAGCCGCGAGTCAGGCACCAGGAGAAGCCAGCGCGGTAGGCGACGCCGAGCCCGTCCTTGCCCTCGCGGTGCAGGACGTGCATCCACGGGCGATGGGCGGCCAGCTCGTCGGCGAGCGCGCCGGTGCCGTCCGGTGAGGCGTCGTCGACGATCAGCAACTCGACGCCGGTGGTGGCAAAGCGCTCGACGAAGAGGGGGAGGGACTCGGCCTCCTGGTAGGTCGGGACGACGACGATGACGCCGGTGCGGTCGGTCGGCGGGAGGAAGGCGGGGGCGGGCGCGTCCGCTGCTGCGGCGCGCGACGGTAGGGCCGCGAGCGCCTCGGCGATCACATAGGCCATCACTTCTCCGGCGAACCCGACGACGCGCAGCGCGACCGCCAGCCCGGTCGCCGCGCCGGCGCCGAGCACCGGCGCGAGGCCGAGGGCCAGCGCGGCGTCACGAACGCCGAGGCCGCCGGGCGCAATCGGGACAAGCACGCCGGCCAGCCACGACAGCGCGGCGGCGCCGAGCAGGACGCCGGTGCTCGTATCGGACAGTCCGAGCGTGCCGGCCAGCAGCGCGAGGCCGCCGGCGGTCGCCGCCCACCCGGCGGCGTGGACGGCGACAAGCGCCGCGACCTCGCGGCCGCGCAGCGGGGCGGCTGCGGCGATGCCACGTGCCTGCAGGCGCCGCTGGACCCAACCGCCGAGCCACGCCGGACGCAGCGCGACGAGCGCGAGCACCGCGACTGACGCGGCTGCGAGGGCGACGGCCGGAGGCTGGAGCCCGGCGATGGCGAAGCCGATCGGCGCGGCCAGCGCGCCGCCGGCCACAGCGGCCAGCTGCTCATAGGCCGTGGCGGTGAGGACCTGCGGTGTGGTCGCCTCCAGGCGCTCCCGCGCACCGACGCGATATGCGAAGCCGACAGCGCCGCTGGGCTCGTAACGCAGCAGCCATGAGCGCGCCCAGATCCTGAGCGCCGGACGCCAGCGCGCACCCGCACCGACGCGACGCAGCGCGACGACGAACGTCCCTGCCTGGACGAGGCCCGGAATTGCGAGCAGCAGCGCGGCGGCGGCGAGCGCGAGAGGGTTCACCGACCAGTCGAAGGCCGTGAGATCGCCGCGCCGCGCGTAGAGCGCAAACGCCAGCGTGGCGACCATGCCGACGGCGAGCAGGGTACGAGCGTGACGCCGGGCGAAGGCGATCGCGGTGGAGAAGGTCATGGCAGGTGGTACACCGCGATCGGCGGATGGTCACGTTCGTGTCGCTCACCCACGTGCCGGAGGTCGCTGACGGCATCGCGACCAGCTGGGGGATGGCAGGGGGAGAAGAAGGCGACGGCACCCGACCCGCGAGGAGGTCAGATGGCCGAACACCGGCAGCTCGGGTCGCGATGGTGCCGCGACCCGAGCAGTTGCCGATTAGTTCTTGGTGGTGTTGGTGTAGGTGCCGAAGAGGCGGTCCAGCGCTTGGGCGGCGAGGCGGTCGGTGGTGATCTCGGCGAGGAGGTCGGGATCGATCGGCTTGTCGATGGGCAGGCCGTCGAGGCGGTCGTTGTTGCAACGCGCGAGGTCGTAGCGGCGGTGGCGCAGCTGCTCGACGAGGTCATCGGTCAACGGGACCTCGAGGGTCTCGATGTCAGGATCGTCCTTCTCGGGGTCCCAGCCGACGGCGGTGATCAGCTCGGTCGCCGCGCAGAAGCGCATCGCCAGCACATACTGCGCCTCGGGCCCGTAGAGGAGGAAGTCCTCAAAGAGTTCGTGGCCGAGGTCCATCATCTTCTTGGTCTCACGCCGAAGGACATCGGCGGTCTCGCGATCGACGACGAGCATGCGAGCGTGGGTACGCTGCGGGGTACTCATGGGAGTGGTTGCTCCTTTGGGTCATGCCCCCGGCCGTCTCACCGGCGCGGGGGTGCTGTATTTGATTGAAGGCGGAGCCTAGCTGACGGGGCGGACGGAATTGGTCAGCTGCGCAGAATTGGTGCAAGGTCGTAGCCGTGCTGCTGCACGACCACACCAACAACTCCGGTGCTGACGTCCGGGCGCTCAGCGCAACCGCCATCGTCGTGTGCGACGTGGTCTGTTGGCACCGAGGGAGTGAGCGGGGTCGGCGCCTCGCGGCGCTGGCTTGCCGTCCGCTTCAGTGGCCGGCGGGGGCCAGACGGGCGACGCGCGTTGGCGGCGCGAGCGCGTTGAACCAAGAGGTGATCCGTGATGTCGCCATCCGCGCGCCGCCCCGTTCGGTGCCCATACAAATGGACGCCGAGCCACGGCGCACAACTTTCACCCAACACCGCAGACCACCAGAGCGTGGTGGCGATGTCGCGGAGCGCCGACCAGCCAGCCCCGCCCGCACAACGCCCCGAGGGATCTAGGCCGCAGCCGGAGGCGGTGTCGCCGCCCCAACCTCTTCCGTGCAAAACGCACACCGCCGCGCCGCATAAGGGATCTGGCTCAAGCACGCCGGGCACTCGCGCGTCTCCTCATCCACCGCCTCGCCGGTCTGCATGCGCTCCAGCAGCTTGTTCACCGGCTTGACCACGAAGAAGAAGACGACCGCCGCGATGATGATGAACGTCAGAATCGCGTTGAAGAAGTCGCCATACGCGAAACGGCTGTTGTTGATGGTGAAGTCCAGCCCACTGAAGTCGGGCTGCCCACCGATGGCCGCGATGAGCGGCGTGATGATGTCCTTGACCAGCGCGGCGACCACCGCGCCAAAGGCTGCCCCGATGACCACCGCGACGGCCAGGTCGACGAGGTTTCCGCGCAGCAGGAACTGTCGAAAATCCTTGAGCATGGGTCGACCCTACCCCCGGCGGTAGCCTCCACACGCGCCTGATGGATCTTTCGATTTTCTTTGCCGGCACCGCCGGCTCCGTGCCCACCGCCCGCCGCGGCCTGCCCGCGACGCTGATCCGTCGCGGCGCCGACAAGGTGCTCATCGACTGCGGTGAAGGGACCCAACGGCAGCTGATCCGCAGCGTCGGGCTCCCCGACCTCACCGAGGTCTTCCTGACCCACCTCCACACCGACCACTGGCTCGGCCTGCCGGGCATGTTGAAGTCCTTCGACTTGCGCGACCGCACGGCGCCGCTGACGATCTTCGGGCCGCCCGGCACCAAGAAGCTGCTCGACACGGTGCAACAGACGATCTTCGGCCGGCTGAAGTACCGCCTGCGCGTCGTTGACCTGGAGCCGGATGCCATCGTCGAGTTCGATGGGTATGAGATTCACGCCCTGCGCGTCCGCCACCGCGGCGAGGCCTATGGGTACGCGCTGATCGAGGAGGACCGCCCCGGTCGCTTCGATGCGGAACTGGCGGCGAAGCTCGGCGTCGCGCCCGGGCCGGACTTCGGACGGCTGCAGCGTGGCGAGACGGTTGGCGGCGTTACACCCGAGCAGGTCGTGGGGGAGACGCGCCACGGACGCAAGTTGGTGTTCTCGGGCGACACGTCGCCGTGCGACATGGTGCGCGTGGCCGCCGACGGCGCCGACGTGCTCGTCCACGAGGCGACCTTCACCTCCGAGGAGCGCGAGCGCGCGCTGGAGACCGGCCACACGACCGCGCGCCAGGCGGCCGAGTTGGCGGCCGAAGCCGGCGTCGGTCTGCTCGCGCTCACCCATGTCTCGACGCGCTACGCGGGCGGCGAGATCCGCGACGAGGCGCGTGCGATCTTCCCGCGCACCGAGGTCCCGCGCGACTTCGATCTCATCGACGTGCCGTTCCCCGAGAAGGGGCCGGCGGAGCTGCACCGGTGGGACCCCAGCCGGCCGGCGCCGCCCGAGCCGGCGCCGGCCCCGGGACCGAGCGCTTGAGCCAGGATCGCGCGGCGCTCGTCGCGCGGCTGGAGGCTGGTGGCTTCGTTGCCGCCGAGGAGGAGGCCGACGAGCTGCTGGCCTGCGCGGCCGGTGATGGCGAGCGGCTCGAGGGCTTGATCGAGCGGCGCTTCACCGGCGAGCCGCTCGCGTGGATTACCGGAAGCGTCACGTTCTGCGGCATCGAAGTCCGGATCGACTCCGGGGTGTACGTCCCGCGCTGGCAGAGCGAGCAGCTGGCACGCCGGGCCGTCGAACGCCTTCCGGAGAACGGGACCGCCGTCGACCTCTGCACCGGCAGCGGCGCGATCGCCGCCGTGCTGCGCGCCCATCGCCCGCACGCTCGCGTCGTCGCGACGGAGGTCGACGAGCGCTCAACGGCTTGCGCGCGGGCCAACGGCGTCGAGGTCTTCGCAGGCGATCTCCTCGACCCACTGCCACCTGCGCTCGAAGGCCAGGTCGACACCATCGTCGGCGTCGTTCCCTACGTCCCGACGCCCGAGCTGAACTTGCTCCAACGCGACACCTTCACCTTCGAGACCGCGCTCTCCTATGACGGCGGCGACGACGGCACAACCCACCTGCGCCGCGCGATCGTCGGCGCGCCGCGCTTCCTGCGCCCCGGCGGCGCGCTGCTGCTCGAGCTCGGGGCCGGCCAACCCGAGCGCCTCCACGACGAGCTCGCCCGTCACGGCTTCACCGACGCAAACGTCCTCCACGACGAGGACGGCGACGTCCGCGGCATCGAGGCCACGCACGCGCCGCGCGGTTAGTCGCGGTCGGGCGGCAGCTGTCCCCGCAGCTCCTCGGTCAGTGCCTCAACTAGCTCCGGCCGGCCGTGAAACTGCGCCGGGGTGTTGTGGTACAGGATGATCTTCCAGCTGCCGTCACGTCGCTCGGCGACGAGCGACTGGACGGCGTTCAGCTCAGGCTTGAGGTCGGACGCACCGGCGGGGACAACGCCGCTCACCGCGCGTAGGAGCGCCGCGTCGGCGCCCAGCGGGCGCACCGAGCGCACGATGCCGACGTAGCTGCCGGTCGCGTGATCGGCGAAGATCGCGGCCATCTGCTTGGCGATGTTCGCGCGCCCGGCGATCTCGCTGCCGTCGAAGCCCACGACCTGGCCGTCGTCGGCGAACGGGGCTGCGAAGGCGGCGCCGTCGTCGGTGTTCCATGCGGCCAGCACCGCGCGGTAGAGCGCCCGGAGGGAGGGCTCAGGATCGTCGGTCATACCGCGCAGCCTAGGTCGCGCGGCGAGCGACGACCACGGCGTACTCGAACTCGTACCGCGCGCGCTCCTCGGGGGCGGCGAGGTTCATCCGCACCGCGAAGTCCATCAGCGCAGCGTCCAGCGCAGCGGTCTGCTGCGCATCGTCGGCCAGCGACTTATAGGCCATGATCGTCGGCCCGAAGTTCTCGCGGTAGTAGTCGATCAGCGCCTCCGGCGTGGCGAAGCGGTCGACGGTCTGGATCTGCCGCGTGAACGTCAGCTCGCTCACGCCGTCGCCGAACAGCGAGCGCACGTGGTCCTCGACACCCCAGGCCGGCGGCGGTAGCGCGCCGGGCGGCGGCGGGGGCATGAACGGGAGCATGGTCAGGAAGAACTGGCCGACCCAGCCCTCGGGCGTCCAGTTGGCCATCGCGATCGTGCCGCCCGGGCGCGCGACCCGCATCAGCTCGTCGGCGACGACCTGATGGCGCGGCGCGAACATCGCGCCAAACGACGACAGGACGACGTCGAAGGACGCGTCGGCAAACGGCAGCGCCTCGGCGTCGGCCTCGATCCACTCCAGCTCGACCCCGGCCTCGCGCGCGGCGTCGCGGCCGGCGGCCAGCAGCTCCGGCGTCAGGTCCGAGGCGACGACGTCAGCGCCCGCCAGCGCCGCCGGGATCGAGGTCGCGCCCGAGCCCGCCGCCACGTCCAGCACGCGCTGGCCGGCGCGCACGCCCGCGGCGGCGACCAGCGTCGGCCCGACATCGTTGATCGTCTCCCGCGCCACGCGCGGGAAGTCACCGGTCGCCCACATCGCGCGCGTTCGGGCCTTGAAGGCGCGATCGTCTTCGGCTGAGTCGCTCATGACACGACCATACGCCCGGACGGTCCGCTAGGTTTGACCGCAGCACCCACTCCTTTAACCCGGTCCCGTGAGGCCAGGAAGGAACGGAACACCGATGGACCATGAGAAGGTCGTCCTCGACGAGGACGACATGCGTCGCACCCTCGTCCGGATCGCCCACGAGATCGTGGAGCGCAACGATCAGCCAGAGCATCTGGCGATCGTTGGGATCCACCGCCGCGGCGCGATCCTCGCCCGCCGCATCCACGCGTTGCTGGTTGACCTGCTGGAGCGCGAGGTCCCGATCGGGGATCTCGACATCGCCTTCTATAGAGACGACGTAGGACGAATTGGCTCCCACCCCCCTCCCGACCAGCCCACCGTCCACTCCAGCCACATCGACTTCGACCTCGACGGCCGCACGATCGTCCTGGTCGACGACGTCCTCTTCACCGGCCGCACGGTGCGCAGCGCCATCGAGGCGCTCTTCAGCTACGGGCGGCCCGCCAAGGTCCAGCTCGCCGTGCTCGCCGACCGCGGCCATCGCGAGCTGCCGATCCGCCCCGACTACGTCGGCAAGAACCTGCCGACCTCGCGCACCGAGCGCGTCAACGTGCACGTCGAGGAGCTCGACCACGTCGACGAGGTCCGCATCACGGAGCTCTCAGAGGTGGCCGCATGATGATCCAAGGCCGGAAAACGAACGAGTCCATCATCAAGCGGTCAGCCGCATGAAGCATCTCCTCTCTATCGAGCACCTCGACCGTGCCGACATCGAGCGCATCTGCGACCGCGCCGCCTCGTTCGCCGAGGTCGCCGACCGTGAGATCAAGAAGGTCCCGGCGCTCCGCGGCCGCACGGTCCTCAACCTCTTCTATGAGGCCTCGACGCGCACCCGCAGCTCCTTCGAGCTCGCGGCCAAGCGGCTCTCCGCCGACGTCGTGAACTTCTCCGCCTCCGGCTCGAGCGTCGAGAAGGGCGAGTCGCTCAAGGACACCGTCTTGACCCTCGGCGCCCACAAGCCCGACGCGATCGTCATCCGCACGCCATGGGCCGGCGCCGCCGAATTGGTCTCCGGCTGGACGCCCGCCTCGATCATCAATGCCGGCGACGGCAAGCACGAGCACCCGACCCAGGCGCTGCTGGACGTCCACACGCTGCGCCAGCGGCTCGGCGGCCTCGACGGTCTCAACATCTGGATTGTCGGCGATGTCCTGCACAGCCGTGTCGCGCGCAGCGACATCATGGCCTTCCAGAAGATGGGGGCCAAGGTCACGCTCGCCGGTCCGCCGACGCTGATCCCGCGCGGAATCGAGGCGATGGGCTGCGAGGTCCGCTACACGCTCGACGACCTCGCCCAGGCCGACGTCGTCTACGCGCTGCGGATGCAGAACGAGCGCATGGACGAGAGCTGGGTCCCGTCGATCCGCGAGTACGCCCACTGGTACCAGGTCAACGGTCGCCGGCTCGGGCCCAAGCAGGTGCTGATGCACCCGGGCCCCGTCAACCGCGGAGTGGAGCTGAGCGCCGAGGTCGTCGACTCGCCCCAGGCGGTCATCACCGCCCAGGTCGCGGCGGGCGTCGTCGTCCGGATGGCCGTCCTCTACGAAGTGTTGGCCCACGTGCCGAGCACGACACGGGCCCCCGAAGGAGTCCCCGCCTGATGGCCGCTCCGTTATTGGTGCACAACTCCGCGCCGCCGGTCGATGTCCTGATCCGCGAGGCCCACGTGCTCGATCCGCGCGCCGGGATCGACGAACCACGCGACGTGCTCGTGCGCGGTGGCGAGATCGCGGAGATCGGGCCGGCGGGCAGCATCACCCCGCCCGACCAAGCCGAGACCGTCGAGGCACAGGGCCGCCACCTCTTCCCGGCTTTCGTCGACCCGCACGTGCACCTGCGCACGCCCGGCCAGGAGCACAAAGAGGACCTCGAGACCGGCACGCGCTCCGGTGCCGCCGGCGGCTTCTGCGCCTTGCTGGCGATGCCCAACACCGACCCGGTGCTCGACTCCGCGCCGCTGCTGCGCTCCGTCCGCGACGCCGCCGCGCGCGACGCGCGCATCCCCGTCGGCTTCCTGCCCGCGGTCACGCGCGGCATGAACGGCGCCGAGCTGACCGAGATGGCGGCGCTGCGCGAGGAGGGCGCCGCGGGTTTCACCGACGACGGCCGGCCGGTCGTCAGCGCGGGCATGCTGCGCAAGGCCTTGCAGTACCAGCGGCTCTGCGGCGGCGTCATCGCCCTGCACGAGGAGGACCCGACGCTGAGCGGCAAGGGCGCCATGCATGAGGGTGACGTCAGCGCGCAGCTCGGCGTCACCGGCATCCCGTCGATCAGCGAGTCCACGATGGTCGCCCGCGACGCGCTGATCGCCGAATACGAAGGCGGCCGGATCCACATCCAGCACCTCAGCGCGCGCGCGTCGGTCCAGGCGCTCGCCGACGCCAAGGAGCGCGGGGTGCAGATCACCGGCGAGGCCTCGCCGCACCACCTCTGCCTCACCGACGACGCGGTCCGCACGCTCGACACGCGGATGAAGATGAACCCGCCGCTGCGCACCGAGGACGACCGTCAGGCGCTGATCGCCGGGTTGAAGTCCGGCGTGATCGACTGCATCGCGACCGACCACGCGCCCCACGCGCGCGATGAAAAGGAGGTCCCGTTCGAGCAGGCGCCGATGGGGACCACCGGGCTGGAGACCTCCTTTGCGGCGATCTACACCAACTTGGTCCTGCCCGGCGTGCTGACGCTGGAGCTGCTCCTGCGTCGCCTGACCGACGGCGCGGACCTGTTCGCACTGCCGACGCCACAGATCGCCCCCGGCCAGCCGGCCAACCTGACGCTCGTCGACCTCGAGCGCGAATGGGTGGTGGGCGACGGCGGCTACGAGTCGCGCTCGGCCAACTGCTGCTTCGATGGCCAGACCTTGCGCGGCAAGGTGCTGCTGACCATCGCCGCCGGGACGTTCGCGTTCCGGGCCCGTCAACTGGAAGTGGTCCGATAATGAGCGCCCAGAGCAACTCCACGCGGCTCTATGACCGCCGCCGCTCGGCGCTGGTCGTCGTCGATGTCCAGGACGGCTTTCGCTCCTACGACACGTTCGCCGACGTCGCCGCCGCCTGCGGGCGCCTGGTCGAGGGCGCGAAGATCCTCGACGTCCCGGTGATCGCCACCGAGCAGTACCCCAGGGGCCTGCAGCACACCGCGCCCGAGGTCGGGCTGGCCGAGGACGCGACGATCGTCGAGAAGTCCGTCTTCAGCGCGGTCCGCGCCGACGGCTTCAACCTCGCCGGGCGCAACCAGGTGCTGCTCTGCGGCATCGAGGCCCACGTCTGCGTGATGCAGACCGCGCTCGACCTCCTCGATCGCGGCGTCAGCGTGCAGATCGTCACCGACGCGGTCGGCTCCCGCCACGCGCACGATCGCGAGGTAGGGCTCCAACGCCTCGACCGCGCCGGCGCGACCCTGACCACCGTCGAAGCCGCGCTGCTCGAGCTCTGTGAGCGCGCCGGCACCCCTGAGTTCAAGGCCGTCCAGAAGGTGATCATCTAGATGCAGAAGTCCAACGCCTACGTGTTGCTCGAGGACGGCACGCGGTTTGACGGCGAGTCCGTCGGCGCGCCCGGACATGCCACCGGCGAGGTCGTCTTCACCACCGGCATGTCCGGCTACCAGGAGTCGATGACCGACCCGTCCTTCGCCGGGCAGCTCATCACCTTCACCTACCCGCACATCGGCAACTACGGCGTCTCGCAGACCGCGATGGAGTCCGAGGCCGTCTGGGCGCGCGCGGCCATCATGCGCGAGGCGGTCAACCGCGAGGACGCGCCGGAGGCCGAGCGCGGCTGGTGCGACTGGCTAATCGACTGCGGCATCCCGGCGATCACGGGCGTCGACACGCGCGCGCTGGTCCGCCACATCCGCGACGCGGGCGCCATGCGCGGCGGCGTCTTCACCGGCGAGATCTCCGAAAGCGAAGCACGCGAGCTCATCGCCGCCGAGCCGTCGATGGTCGGCGCCGACTTCGCGCGCGTCGTGACGCCGAAGGTGGCCCACACGCTCGGCTTCGGCGGCGCCATCAAGATCCACGCCATCGACACCGGCATCAAGTCCTCGATCGTGCGCAACCTCGTTGAGCGCGGAGCCGAGGTCACGCTGCACCCCTGCACCGTCACTGCCGACGAGCTCCTGGCCACCGACGCCGACGCATTCTTCCTGGCCAACGGCCCCGGTGATCCCGCGGCGCTGGGCTACGTCGTCGACACCGTGCGCAACCTCGTCGGCAAGCGCCCGGTCTGGGGCATCTGCCTCGGCCACCAGCTGCTCTGCCAAGCAGTGGGTCTCGAGACCTACAAGCTGCCTTTCGGCCACCGCGGCGGCAACCACCCGGTCAAGGACCTGCGGACCGGCAAGATCGAGATCACCGCCCAGAACCACGGCTTCGCGGTCAAGGCGCCGGACGGCACCGGACGCGTGGAGGCCGACGAGCCCGTGCGCTGGCAGACCGACTTCGGCGAGGCCGCGCTGACCCACGTCAACCTCTATGACCGCACGGTCGAGGGGCTGGAGTTGTTGGAGGTCAACGGCGCAACCGTCCAGTACCACCCCGAGGCCGGGCCCGGCCCCAACGACGCCCTGTACCAGTTCGACCGCTTCCTGAGCGCCGTCCGGAGCGCTGCCTGACCGATGCCCCGCCGCAACGACATCCACAAGATCCTGATCCTTGGCTCCGGCCCGATCGTCATCGGCCAGGCGGCCGAGTTCGACTACTCCGGCGTGCAGGCCTGCAAGGTCCTGCGCGAGGAGGGCTACGAGATCGTCCTGGTGAACTCCAACCCGGCGACGATCATGACCGACCCGGAGTTCGCCGACGCGACCTACGTCGAGCCGCTGCTGCCCGGCCCGGTCGCCCAGGTCATCGAGAAGGAGCGCCCCGACGCGCTGCTGCCGACGCTCGGCGGCCAGACCGCGCTCAACCTCGCCAAGGCCCTGCACGAGGACGGCACGCTGGCGAAGTTCGGCGTCGAGCTGATCGGCGCCAACTACGACGCCATCAACACCGCGGAGGATCGCGAGCTCTTCCAGCAGGCGATGGCCAAGGTCGGGCTGAAGATGCCGGCCAACGCGATCGCGACGACGATCGAGGAGGCCGAGGCGGCGCGCGAGCGCATCGGCCTGCCCGCGATCGTACGCCCGGCCTTCACGCTCGGCGGCCGAGGCGGCGGCATCGCGCGCACCGAGGAGGAGTACAAGACCATCGTCTCGCGCGGACTGGCCGCCTCGCCGATCACCCAGGTGCTCATCGACCAGTCGGTCATCGGCTGGGGCGAGTTCGAGCTGGAGGTCATGCGCGACCACAACGACAACGTCGTGATCGTCTGCTCGATCGAGAACCTCGACCCGATGGGCGTCCACACCGGCGACAGCGTCACGGTCGCCCCGCAGCAGACGCTCACCGATCGTCTCTACAACAAGTTGCGCGACCAGGCGATGGCCTGCATCCGCGCGGTCGGCGTGGAGACCGGCGGATCCAACGTGCAGTTCGCGGTGAATCCGTCGACCGAGGAGATCCTCGTCATCGAGATGAACCCGCGCGTGTCGCGGTCGTCCGCTCTCGCCTCCAAGGCCACCGGCTTCCCGATCGCCAAGATCGCCGCGCGGCTGGCCGTCGGGTACTCGCTCGAGGAGATCCCCAACGACATCACGCGGGTCACGCCGGCGAGCTTCGAGCCGACGATCGACTACGTCGTCGTCAAGTGGCCGCGCTTTGCCTTCGAGAAGTTCAGCGGCGCCAACGCCGAGCTCTCGACGCACATGAAGTCGGTCGGCGAGGCGATGGCGATCGGCCGCACGTTCTCCCAGGCGTTCCTGAAGGCCATGCGCTCGCGCGAGCTCGACGCGCCGCCGCGGCTCGACGCGCTGGAGCGCGCCGACCTGCTGACGATGCTCGACCGCCCGGCCTCGGACCGCTTCGACGTCATCCTCGCGGCCTTCCGCAAGGAGGCGACGATCGAGGAGATCGGCGCCAAGACCTTCATCGACCCATGGTTCCTGAGGGAGCTCCAAGCCGTCGCCCTCGACCCCGAGGCGCCGTTCGCCGGCGTGCGGACCTACAAGGCTGTCGACACCTGCGCCGCGGAGTTCGCCGCCGAGACGCCGTACTTCTACTCGGGCTGGGAGCGCGAGGCGGCCGACGAGGTACGCCGCGGCGACAACGCCTCGGTGGTGATCCTCGGCGCGGGGCCCAACCGCATCGGCCAGGGCATCGAGTTCGACTACTGCTGCGTGCACGCCGCGATGACCGTCCGCGAGAGCGGTCGCGACGCGGTGATGATCAACTGCAACCCCGAGACGGTCTCCACCGACTACGACACCTCGGACCGGCTCTACTTCGAGCCGCTGACGCTGGAGGACGTGCTCGGCGTCATCGCGATCGAGCAGCCCGAGGGCGTCATCGTCCAGTTCGGGGGCCAGACCCCGCTGCGGCTGGCGCACGGGTTGCAACAGGCGGGCGTGAACATCCTCGGGACGAGCGTCGATTCGATCGATCTGGCCGAGGAGCGCGGCCGCTTCGGCGAGCTGCTGAACCGCCTCGGCTTCAAGGCGCCGCCGTACGCCACGGCCGCGACGATCGAGGGCGCGCTGGACGCGGGGGACGCTGTCGGCTACCCGCTGCTCGTCCGCCCGTCGTACGTGCTCGGCGGTCGCGCGATGGAGATCGTCTATTCCCGCGATGGCCTCGCCGACTATCTGACCCGCCATGCCCGCGATGGCCGCGACATCTTCCTCGACCGCTTCCTGGAGAACGCGATCGAGGTCGACGTCGACGCGCTGTGTGACGGGGAATCGGTCTGGGTCGGCGGGATCATGCAGCACGTCGAGGAGGCAGGGATCCACTCCGGTGACAGCGCCTGCGTGTTGCCGCCGCACTCGCTCGGCCCCGACATGCTCGACCAGATCCGCGCCGCCACGCGCGGGATCGCGCTCGGGCTCGGCGTCGTCGGCCTCTGCAACGTGCAGTACGCCGTCCACGCCGGCGAGCTCTACGTGATCGAGGCCAACCCGCGGGCGTCGCGGACGGTGCCGTTCGTCTCCAAGGCGATCGGCGTGCCGCTGGCCAAGATGGCCTGCCGGCTGATGCTCGGCGAGAAACTCGCCGACCTGGACCTGCCGGCCGAGGATGCGCCGCTGGATCACGTCAGCGTCAAGGAGGCGGTGCTGCCGTTCGATCGCTTCGAGGGCTCCGACGCCGTCCTCGGTCCGGAGATGCGCTCGACCGGCGAGGTCATGGGCGTCGCCCGTGACTTCCCCAGCGCGTTTGCCAAGGCCCAGGCCGCGGCCGGCGCCGCGCTGCCGACCGAGGGCACCGCATTCATCACGGTGACCGACGGCGACAAGCCGGCCGCCGGCGCGGTCGCGCAGATCCTGCACGACCTCGGCTTCCGGATCGTCGCCACGCGCGGAACGGCCGAGGCGATCCAGCGCTTCGGCGTGCCAGCCACCGCGATCAACAAGATCGCCGACGGCTCGCCGCACGTGGTGGACCTGATCGAGAGCGGCGAGGTCTCGCTCGTCGTCAACACGCCGACCGGCTCGGGCGCCCGCACCGACGGCTGGGAGATCCGGCGCGCCGCGGTCGCCGCGGGCATTCCGTGCCTGACGACGCTCAGCGCCGGACTCAGCGCCGCGCGGGCGATCGCCTCCGAGCGCCAGGGCGTCTCCGAGGTGATCTCGCTGCAGGAGCTGCACCGGACGCGCCTATCCATCCCCACCCACCCAGCTCCCTGATCTGGCGGCTGCTCTTCGGGCTGGTCCTGCGACGCGTCGACGCCGAGACCGCCCACCGGCTCGGGACCCGGACGCTGGACGTCGTGCTCGGCCCCCGCTGGGCGCGGCGGCTGGCGCGACGCGCGCTGGCGCCGCGCGATCCCGTGCTGCGCGTGCGTGCCCTTGGTCTCGACCTGCCATCGCCGCTCGGCCTCGCCGCCGGCTTTGACAAAGAGGCCGCGCACGTTGACGCGCTGACGGCGCTCGGCTTCGGCTTCGTGGAGATCGGGACGGTCACGGCGCTGCCGCAGCCCGGCAACCCGCGGCCGCGGATGTTCCGGCTACCTGTCGATCGCGCCCTGGTCAACCGCATGGGCTTCAACAACGCCGGCGCACAGGCGGCGGCCGCGCGCCTGGCCCGCGCCCGCGATCCCGGTGTCGTGGTCGGCGTGAACATCGGCAAGACCAAGGTCGCCGAGGACGCCGCGACCGACTACCGCGCCAGCGCCCAGGCGCTGGCCCCGCACGCGGACTACCTCGTCATCAACGTCAGCTCGCCCAACACGCCGGGGCTGCGCGACCTGCAGGCAGTGGCGCAGCTCGAGCCGCTGATTGTGGCGGTGCGCGAGGGCCTGGCTGCCGCCGGCCACACCGTCCCGCTGTTGGTCAAGATCGCGCCCGACCTCGCCGACGAGGACGTCGATGCGGTCGCGGACCTCGCGCTGGACACCGGCCTCGACGGCATCATCGCGACCAACACCACCATCTCGCGCGCCGGTTTGCGCAGCACTGCTGAGGAGGTTGCCGGCGCCGGCGCGGGCGGACTCTCCGGCGCGCCGCTGGCCGACCGGTCGCTCGCGGTGCTGCGACGGCTGCGCGCGCGGCTCGGTGACGAGCTCGTGATCGTGTCGGTCGGCGGGGTGGAGAGCGCCGAGGATGTGGCGATCCGGTTGGCCGCGGGGGCGACGCTCGTGCAGGCCTACACCGCCTTCGTCTACGGCGGTCCGCTGTGGCCCTCGCGCGTGCAGCGAGGGCTCGCGCGCCAGCTTCGCGACGCGGGTTCGAACCCCGTTGCGGACGATCGCTGAGCGGTTTGTCGCACCACGGACGTCCGTCGCTCGAGTCCGATCTATGTCGCCATTGCACACTCGTTCAGACGGAAAGCCGCAAACACCGGAGACCGCTCGCGGCGCGCGCCGGTCGGCCAGGTGACCGCGTGTGGAGATGGGGCAGGAAAGTACCTGCAAAACCCGTCGCCACCGTCAAGCAGGGTGAAGAAGGGTGGACCTCAGGTCGAGGTCCAGCCGAATTGCTCTGTCACGCCTTGCTGGAGGCCCGCTGGTGTGTAGTATCGGCGCCCCGATGTCGCCGGCCGCCAACTCGCCCATCAAGCACACGGCGGCACCCGAACGCAGCCTCAATCAGCGGATGGACGCCCTCCAAAAGGCCAACGTCATTCGCACCCGTCGCGCGCAGCTCAAGCGCGACCTGAAGGCCGGTCGAGTGTCGATCCACAAACTGCTTCTCGATCCGCCTGAGTTCCTCGAGACCGCCAAGGTCTTCGACATGCTCCTGGCCGTCCCGAAGTACGGGCGGGTGAAGGCCAACAAGATCTTGCAGACCTGCCGGATCTCGCCGTCGAAGACGATCGGCGGCCTGTCGGATCGTCAGCGTGCCGAGCTCGTCGGCATGCTCCGCAAGTAGCGCGCGCCGCGCGCGAGATACACGTGTCCGGTGTCTTCGTCATCACCGGTCCCTCGGGGGTCGGCAAGGGCACGCTTATCCGCCTGCTGCGCGAGCGTGTGCCAGAGCTCGCGCTGAGCGTCTCGGCCACCACGCGCCAGGCGCGCCCGGGCGAGACCCAGGGCGAGCACTACCACTTCATCTCCGACGAGGAGTTCGCCCGCCACGTCGACGCGGGTGACTTCGTCGAGTGGGCCGAGTACTCCGGGCGTCGCTACGGCACGCTGCGCGAGGAGCTCGATCGCCACACCTCCGGCGGCCGTCCCGTGCTGCTGGAGATCGAGGTCCAGGGCGCGCGCCAGGTACGCGAGACGCTGCCCGACGCGACGCAGATCTTCATCCGCCCGCCGAGCGATGATGCGCTGCGCGACCGCCTCGTCGGGCGCGGTACCGACACTCCCGAGCAGGTCGAGCGCCGCCTGAACGTGGCCAGCGAAGAGCTCTCAGCGGCGGGCGAGTTCAAGCACGTCGTGGTCAACGATCGCCTCGATGCGGCGGTGGATCAGCTGGAGGCGATCGTGCGGGGTACACTGGAACCGTGATCAGCCCCCGCATCGACAAGCTGCTCGACCACGTCGACTCCAATTACGCGTCGGTTCTCGTCGCCGCCAAGCGCGCGCGACAGATCAACTCGTACTACCACAACTTGGGTGAGGGGACGTTCGACGAGTTCCCGCCCCCGATGGTCGAGACCATCAGCAAGAACTACCTCACGATCGCGCTCGAGGAAGTCGCAGCGGGCAAGATCAAGTACCAGTACCGCTAGGCCGATCGGACCCACCACCCACCCCGCTCGCCATGCGCCTGCTCTTGGGGGTCAGCGGGGGGATCGCCGCCTACAAGGCGCTAGAGGTCGTGCGCCTGGCCACCAAGGCCGGGCATGCCGTTCGCACGATCCAGACGCCGACCGCCCAGCGCTTTGTCGGCGCTGCCTCGTTCGCGGCGCTGACGGGCGCCCCGGTCCTGACCGACGAGTTCGAACGCGACCCCGCCCGGGGCGCGTTCCCCGATCAGGATCCGCCGGCGCATGATCCGGCCAGCCACCTCGAGCTCGTCCGCAACGCCGACGCGTACCTGATCGCACCCGCGTCGGCCAACACGATCGCCAAGCTCGCCCACGGACAGGCCGACAACCTGCTGACCAGCGCGGCGCTCGCCGCGTCCTGTCCGGTGCTCGTCGCGCCCGCGATGAACCATCACATGTGGGAGCACCCGGCCACGCAGGCCAACCTCGCGCTGCTACGCGAGCGTGGGGTGATCGTGATCGAGCCGGGAACGGGCGCGCTGGCGACCAAGCACGAGTGGGGGACAGGCCGGCTGGCCGAGGTCGCCGATCTCGTCGCCGCCTTCGAGGCCGTCGTCGAATCGGATACGGGCACCCGATCATGGGATGGCCTCAAGGTCCTGGTCACCGCCGGCGGCACGCGCGAGCCGATCGACGCGGTGCGCTACGTCGGCAACCGCTCGTCGGGCCGCATGGGCTTCGCCGTCGCCGAGGAGGCCGCGGCGCTCGGCGCCGAGGTGACGGTGATCGCCGCGAACGTCACGCTCGCTCACCACCCGCGCGTACGGTACGTCGAGGTTGAGACGGCCGCCCAGTTGCGCGACGCCGCGATCGCCGAGTTTCCCGCCGCCGACGTCCTGGTGATGGCGGCGGCCGTCGCGGACTTCCGGCCGGCGAGCGCCGTCGAGGGCAAGGTCAAGAAGACGGATCGCGATGAGCTCGAGCTTGTGCTCGAACGTACCGAGGATGTGCTCTCCGGATTGGCCGCCGGCCGTCGCCCCGAGCAGACGCTCGTCGGCTTCGCCGCAGAACATGGCGCAGGCGCGTTGGACTACGGCCGCGACAAGCTGGTCCGCAAGGGGTTGGATGCGGTGGTGGTCAACGACGTCTCCCAGCCCGGCATCGGCTTCGATGCCATCGACAACGAGGTAACGCTGGTCACTGCCGCCGGCGATGAGCCGGTGCCGCGCGGGACCAAGGCGGAGGTCGCGCGGGCGATCCTCGCGACCATCGAACGCTTGCGCGCCGACCAAGCGAAGGCCGGCGCCTAGATGAGCACCGAGGGCCACCTCGACGGATCCGAGGTCGCCCGCGCCGGGCTGCTGGCTCGGCGGATCGCCGAGGCGGTCCATGATGTCGTCGAGGTCCGCCAGGAGGTGCTCGAGGATCTGCTGGTCTGCATCCTCGCCGAGGGCCACGTCCTGATCGAAGATCTGCCCGGCGTCGGCAAGACCACCCTCGCGCGCGCGTTCGCGCGCGTGACCGACCTTGGCTTCCAGCGCGTGCAGTGCACGGCCGACCTCCTGCCCGCCGACGTCGTCGGCACCAACGTCTTCAACCAGCGCGAGGACCGCTTCGAGTTCCGGCCCGGGCCGATCTTCGCCAACGTCGTGCTCGTCGACGAGGTCAACCGCGCCTCGCCCAAGACACAATCGGGCCTGTTGGAGTGCATGCAGGAGCGGCGTGTCACCGTCGACGTCCACTCCCACGAGCTGGCGCGGCCCTTCGTCGTGCTCGCCACGCAGAACCCCGTCGAGTTCGAGGGCACCTACCCGCTCCCCGAGGCGCAGGTCGACCGCTTCATGGCGCGGCTGTCGCTCGGCTACCCGACGCCGGCCGCCGAGGTCGACATGCTGCGCGCCCACGAGGCCGGCGACCGCGTCGAGAAGATGGAGCCGGTCGCCACCGCCGCCGACGTGCTGGAGGCGATCGACATCGCCACGCGCGTCGTCGCGTCCGATCGCCTGCGCGCGTACGTCGTCGCGCTGCTGCAGCGCACGCGCGAGGACGCCCGGACCGAGCTGGGCGCGAGCCCGCGTGCCGGGCTGATGCTGCTGCGCGCCGCCAAGGCGCGCGCGCTGCTGCAGGGCCGTGACCACGCGCTGCCCGACGACGTCCAGGCGCTGGCGCGCGTCGTCCTTGCCCACCGCCTCGTCCTGGCGCCGGAGGCGTTGGACGCGACCCCGGAGCAGGTCGTCGCCGACGCGCTCGCCGCTACCCCAGCCTTATAGGACTGGGTCTGGAGGTCCTGGCCATGGAGGAGACCGCTCGCCCGCTCCTCCGCACCGGCGCCCTCGGCCTGCTGCTGCTCCTCTGCGCCGGCCTGCTCGATGCCGAGCCGCTGTACGTCGCAGGCGCCGCGTTCCTTGCCGTCGCACTCGGGGCGGCCGCCTGGGTGCTCGCGGGCGCGCGCGGCATCCATGTCACGCGCACCGTTGGCCGCCGGCGGGCCCTGGAAGAAGAGGCGGTGCCGGTCGAGATCCGCGTGACCTCGCCGCGGCCGCTGCCGACCGGCGGGGTGCTCGACCCGCTGCTGCCGGCGCCCGCGCCGCTGGCGACCGGTCGGCGGCTGACGCGCGTGCGTATCGACGTGCGCTTCGCGCGCCGCGGGCGCAAGCTGCTCGCCCCGCCGCGCGTGGCGGTGCGCGATCCGCTTGGGCTAATGGTGCGCATCGTGCGTGGTGCGCCGATCGCCACCGACGAGGTCCTGGTGCTCCCGCGGATCGAGCCGGTGCAGGCACCGGGCGCCGGCGGGGACGGCTCCGGATCGCTCCAGCTCGGGCGCCGCTCGTCGGTGGCCGCGGAGATCGAGCTCGACGGGCTGCGCCAGGCACGTGAGGGCACGTCGGCGTCACGGATGTACTGGCCGTCGCTGGCCAAGGGCGGCGAGCTGCTGGAGCGACGGCTGCGCGCCGACAGCGACACGCGACCGCTCGTCGTCCTCGATCCCCGAGCCGCGGCCAGCGAGGAGGATCTCGACGCGGCGGTGCGCGCCGCGGCGTCACTGGCCGTCCATCTTGCGCACGCGGGCGGGTGCGCGCTGCTGATCCCCGGTGATCGCCGGCCCGTGGCGCTGGATCCGGGCCTCGTCGGCTGGACGCACCTGCACGCGCGCCTGGCGCTGGTCGACGGCAACGTGCCGCCGCCGGTCTCCGGTTTGGCCGCCCGCCGCGGGCCGATCGTCTACGTCGCCGCGCGCCGGCTCACCCGCCCGCCGCGCGCGCTGGCCCACGCGCCCGGCGGCGGCCGCGTGCTCGTCGTGCCGGCGCCGATCGCCGGGCGCCGCGCAGCGTTCACGGTGGCCGAGTGCATCGGCTATGAGCTGTCGGAGGCGCGTCGCGGCGCGGCCGTCGCATGACCGCCATCCCGATCCCAGGATCGATGCAGGCCACCCGCGGCGCCGCGTCGCGCTCGGAGGCCTGGACGCTGCGGCTCGTGACGTTCGCCGCGCTCGGGCTCTTCGGTGGAGCGCACTGGGCGGGTATCGTCCGGCCTGGCGCCGGCGGGGATCTGCTCGGGCTGTTCCTGATCGCCCTCGCGTCCGGCATCGTGGCGGCGGCCGCCGGCGAGGTGCTCACGACCCGCGTGTGGCGCGTCGCGGCGCTGAGCGCGATCGTGCTCGTCGCGCTCGCCCTGATCCTGCTGGTGGCCGGCGTGCCGCTCTGGTACCTGCGCCCTGATCGCTGGGACACGCTGAGCGTCAACATCGCCAACGCGATCGCCACGCTCCCCGAGCTGCGAATGCCCTATCGCGGCACCGACCCGTGGGTGCGCACGGTGCTGATCAGCGGCGGTGGCGTGCTGCTCCTGGCCGGCGCCATCCTCGCGCTCGCGCCGCGGCCGAAGACCTTCGCGGCCACGCTGTGTCTCGGCGTCCTCTATGTGGTGGCGATCATCGAGCACCGCCCGTCGCACCCCTACCTCGACGGCATTCTCTTCTCGTTGCTGCTCGGCGCGATGCTCTGGGGCGAGCGCCTCAGCGGCCGCGAGGCGCCGGCAGCGGCCACGATCGGCGTCGTCGCCGTCCTCGGTTCGGCACTGCTGGCTCCGCACTTGGATTCACCGCGGCCGTGGGTCGACTACGAGGCGCTGGCCGAGGCGCTGCAGGGCGGCAAGACCACCACCTTCACCTGGAACCACAGCTACGGCCCGCTGGACTGGCCGCGCGACGGTCTGGAGATCGCGCGGGTGCGCGCCCGCGGCGACCTCTACCTCAAGACCGCCAACCTGGAGGACTTCGACGGTCGCGAGTGGCGTCAGGCCAAGGGCCTCCTGAGCGGCGGTGCGGACACGCAGTTCGCGCGACGCCATCCCAACTGGACGCAGACGATCCACGTCACCGTCAAGGGCCTCAAGAGCCGCCAGTTCCTGGTCGCGGGAACGACGACGGTCGTCAACCGCTCCAGCAAGGACGTCATCCCGGCGACGCCGGGAACCTTCCAGGTCAGCGGCAAGCCGCTGCGCCGCGGCGACTCCTACGACGCGGTCGTCTACGTGCCGACGCCGGGCACGGTCGAGCTCCACAGCGCCGGCGTCGACTACCCGTACTACGTCATCCGTCAGCTCGCGATCGAGCTGCCGTCGCAGCCGGGGATCGGCCCGATCGAGGTGCACTTCGCACCGTGGGGCAGCAACGCGGCCAGCGTGGCGCGGGCGGCGAACGGCTTCGGGATCATCGACGCCGACCAGGCGCTGTCGGCCTCGCCGTACGCCCGCGAATACGCGCTGGCCCAGGAGCTGCGCGGGGCGACGACCGACCCCTATGACTACGTGCGCAAGGTGATCGCGCGCGTCCAGCGCGACGCGCGCTACACCGAGGCGCCGCCGTCGCCCGGCCGGCTCGAGCCGCTCGACGCCTTCCTGTTTCGCGACCACGCGGGCTACTGCCAGTACTTCGCCGGCGCGACCGCGCTGCTGCTGCGCATGGGCGGCGTGCCGGCGCGCGTCGTCGCCGGCTTCTCGCCCGGCTCGCGCGACGGCGCCACGCACGTCATCCGCGACCTCGATGCCCACAGCTGGGTCGAGGCCTACTTCCCGCGCCTGGGCTGGGTGACCTTCGACCCGACGCCCGGCGACTCGCCGGCACGCTCCCAGCAGACCGACACGGTGGCCGTGGCGTCGACCACCCCGAAGTCGAAGGGTCGCGCGGGCGCGGCGGGCGACCGGCTGTCGGACCCGCGGGCCGGCGGCGCCGCCGCGGCCACCGGCGGTGGGGGGATCGGCCTTGGCACGTGGCTGGTGCTTGGCGGCGTGGCGCTCGCGCTGGTTGCCGGCGCCGCCGTAATGGCCGTGCGGCGCCGGCACCGGCTGGCGCGCAGCGGCGACCCCGAGCTCGAGGAGCTACGCCTCGCGTTGCAACGCTCCGGCCGCGGCATCCTGCCCGAGCTGACGCTCGCCAAGGTCGAGGGGA